>NZ_JACSGR010000004.1:0-213735 GCF_016025525.2 Eikenella glucosivorans
AAGCCAGCCAGATGGCTTGGCGGTGGTGCGGGGTGAGTCGGGTATTTTTGTGCATGTTCATGTTTCAGTATTCTCCTAGAAATACTGTAAACAACGCTACTGATTTCTACACTTCAAGCTAGAGGCTACCTGAAAAAGTTTATTTTCTGTTTTTAGCTTCGCAGAAACTCAGCTTCCTTCGGAAACATCGTTTTAACTGCGTTGAAGCTGCGCTTTCAGGTAGCCTGACCTGAATTGTGCCCAAAACCAAGCCGCCGAAGGATGATTCCGTTCGGCGGCTTGGTTTGATGCGGCGGGCGGGCTCAGCCGCGCAGGCTGCCGTCGTCCATGGTGAGCACGCGGTCGAAGCGTTTGGCGAGCTGCTCGTCGTGGGTGACTACGATGAGGGCGGTGCCCAGCTCGCGTTTGAGTTCGAGCATCATGTCGAGCGCGTGGCTGGTGTTTTTGCGGTCGAGGTTGCCGGTGGGCTCGTCGGCCAGCAGGCAGTCGGGCTTGGTGACCAATGCGCGGGCGATGGCGGCACGTTGGCGTTCTCCGCCGGAAAGTTCGCCGGGGCGGTGCGTCATGCGGCTGCCGAGGCCGACTTTTTCTAGGATTTCGGCGGCGGCGGCCTGGGCTTCGGCCTTGCTGCGGCGCGCCACCAAGAGCGGCATCATCACGTTTTCCAGCGCGGAAAATTCGGGCAGCAGGTGGTGGAACTGATACACGAAGCCTAAGTGGCGATTGCGCAGCCGGCCGATGGCGAGCTGCGAGAGGCTGTTCAGGCCCTGGCCTTTGATGCTGACTTCGCCGCTGGTGGGTTTGTCTAGCCCACCGAGGATGTGCAGCAGGGTGGATTTGCCGCTGCCGGAGGCGCCGATGATGCCGATGCCTTCGCCTGAGGCTACCTGAAAATCCACATCGTGCAATACTTCCACTTTGAGGCTGCCGTCGTCGTAGGTTTTACCCACGTTGCGGCATTCGATTACCCATTCTTTATTCATAGCGCAGGGCCTCCGCGGGTTGGGTTTTGGATGCGCGCCAGCTCGGCAGCAGGGTGGCCACGAAGGAGAGGCCGAGGGAAATGCTCACGATGGCCAGTACGTCGGAAAGTTTTACTTGCGAGGGCATGTAGTCGATGAAATAGATGGCGGAGGTAACCAGCTTGCGCCCGGCCAGCTGCTCAATACCGGCCACGATGCCGCCCACGTTTAGCGCCACAGTGATGCCCAGCGCCACGCCGATGGCGGTACCGACCACGCCCAGCAGCGTGCCCTGCACCAGGAAGATTTTCATGATGCCGCGCGGCGGCAGGCCGAGCGTGCGCAGGATGGCGATGGCGGCCTGTTTTTCGGTTACAGTCATAATCAGCGTGGAAATCAGGTTGATGGAGGCCACCAGGCTGATGAAGAACATGATCACGAACATCATTTTTTTCTCCACTTCCACGGCTTGGAAATAGTCGCGGTTTTGGTAGGTCCAGTCGTAGGCGGCGATTTTGTCACGTTCTTCGGCAGGCACGATCATGGCGGTAACGTCCGGCACGGTTTCCGGCTGCGACAGGCGCAGCTGCACGCCCACATCGCCGTCGCCCGCGCGGTAGAGGGTTTTCGCGTCATCGATGTGGATGACGGAGAGGCTGTTGTCCACCGCGAAAATGCCGGTAGACACGGTGGCCACCACAGTAAACTGCTTCATGCGCGGCACCATGCCGATGGGCGTTACGTTGCCTTCGGGCGAAATCAGGGTAACCTTTTCTCCCGGCTGCACGCCCAGGCGGTCGGCAATGTCTTTGCCCAAAATCATTTCAAACTGGCCGGGATGAAGCTGCTGATAGAGCTCGTTGGGCAGTTTGCTGCCGTATTCGGACACTTTCGGCTCTTCGGCCGGGTCGATGCCTTTCACCTGCACGCCCTGCACTTCGCCGGAATTGGCCAGCAGCGCCTGCCCGCTCACATACGGTGCCACACCCAGCACGCGCGGATTGGCCTGAGCGATTTTAGCCAAGCTGTGCCAGTCGTCGCCAGGCTCGGCCTGCAGATAGTTCAGCTGCATATGCGGGGTAACTTGCAGTAGCTGGCCGCGGATTTCTTTTTGAAAGCCGTTCATCACGGAAAGCACCACAATCAGCGCGGTCACGCCGGTGGCGATGCCGAGGATCGAAATAATGCTGATGATGGACATCAGGCCGTTACGTTTTTTGGCGCGCATATAGCGCAGGCCGATCCAGGTTTCTAGGGAAAGCATGGTGGGATTTGCTCCGCAGGCTGCACGCGGCAGCCTGCAAGGTTTGGATTGTGCGGAAACTGCTGCAAAAGCGGCGGCATCGGGACAGATATTATTTTTCAGGTAGCCACAATGCGGCGCACAGTATACCGTTTATCGGATAGCGGGGTAGGGCAGATTGCACGCTGTGCCTTGAATTTGCCCGATTTAACGACGGTTTTACCGGACGCAGATGTAGAAAACTGCATCCTCTTGCTGGGCAGAGAATGCAGTGTCTCGGTGTGAAGCTCGGCCGAAATACTTATTTCAGCTTGGCTTCTTTGTAAACCACGTGTTTGCGGGCAACCGGATCGAATTTTTTGATTTCGAATTTGCCGGCCATGGTCCGCTTGTTTTTGGTGGTGGTGTAGAAATGGCCGGTACCGGCGCTAGATTCCAGCTTGATTTTATCGCGCATGACTCTGATTCCTTAAATGATGGTTAGGCTTCGCCGCGTGCGCGCAAATCGGCCAAAACGGCGTCAATGCCGACTTTGTCGATCAAACGCAAAGCTGCGTTGGAAACACGGATACGCACCCAGCGGTTTTCGCTTTCAACCCAGAAACGGCGCGATTGCAGGTTCGGCAAAAAACGGCGCTTGGTTTTGTTGTTGGCGTGCGATACGTTGTTACCGGACATCGGCCGCTTTCCGGTTACTTTGCAAACTCGTGCCATGGTTATTCTCCAAACTTCAAAAATATTAGATAGAAACGAAACTTGCTTTATACCATAGAAAAGATGCTTGGTTCAAGTTTTATCGCGATAGGGATGGTGTGAGAAACGCGGGAAGCCACACAATGGGACAGATTTGCCGTGTGGTCGGCAGGAGGGTATGTGCGCGGCATGGCTGCTGCTTTTTCAGGTAGCCTTATTGGGGCGGCTGGGTTGAATGCGGTGTGTGATGATTGCGGCGGGTTGCGCGGCTTGCTTGGAGGCTACCTGAAAAATGGTGAGCAAAAGGGAAACGGTTGGCTGGCTGTTGTCTTGAGTATGTTGCAAAACAGCCAGCCGAATTCGCGGCTTATGTTTGGTGTGGACTTTGTTTCTTGCGGCAGGTGAGCACAATTTGCTTGCCTCTTGCGCCGTGTGGCTTTACAGTTCGGCCTGTGCGAATGTAGCACGTTTTCCGGAGCAACCCATGCAACAGACAAAAGACCAAGAATGGCTTCTCGTAGACGGCGGCAGCCTTGAAGTGTCCGTTACCCGCGAAGCGGATGCCGTGGCGGAAGCGCAACGCCTGCGCTACGAGATATTCGGCCTGGAAATGGGCGCCGGCATCCACGGCGAAGACGGCCGCGACATCGACCGCTACGATGAATTCTGCCGCCACCTGATCGTGCGCGACAAAACCAGCGGCCGCATCATCGGCACCTACCGGCTGATTACCGAAGAAGCGGCCAAGGCGGCGGGCGGCTGGTATTCCGATTCCGAATTCGATTTGTCGCGCATCCGGCATATCTTGCCGAAAACGGTGGAGCTGGGCCGTGCCTGTGTGCATAAGGATTACCGCACCGGCGGCACCATTTCGCTGTTGTGGATGGGTTTGATCGGCTTTATGCAGGCGCATGGCCTGGAATACATGATCGGCTGCGGCAGTGTGCACATGGACGACGGCGGGGATTATGCCGCCAGCCTGTTCCACAAGCTGAAGCAGACGCATTATTCGCCGGAGGAATACCGCGTGTTCCCGAAAGTGCCGCTGCCGCTGGATCAGCTGCGGCAGGATTTGGACGTGGAGGCACCCCCGCTGATGAAGGGCTATCTGCGTGCGGGCGTGTGGATTTGCGGCGAACCGCATTGGGACAAGGATTTCGGCAGCGCCGATATGCTGGTGATGATGCCGATGAAAAACATCGATCCGCGTTATGCCAAGCATTTTGTGAAATAAATCAGGAAACAAGGTTAGCTGATGCGTAGGCTCAGACTGATTGCCAGGCTATTTGGGGTGGCCGCCATTTTGCTGTGGGGCTGCTTTCAGGTAGCCTTGTTTTTCGGCCGTGAAGATAAGGCGAAGCGCCAATGGCGTATTCGGCGCTGGTCGCGGCAGTGTATGAAGGTGTTCGGCGTGAACCTGACGGTGCACGGCGCGGAGCGGTTTTTTGCCGAGGGCGGCCAGTTTATGGTGGGCAACCATGTGTCGTGGCTGGATATTTTCCTGATTAATTCGGTGCAGGCCGTGCGCTTTGTGGCCAAACAGGAGGTGCGCGACTGGCCGGTGATCGGCTGGCTGGTGGAGCGGGTGGACACGGTGTTTATCAAGCGCGGCAGCCGGCAGTCTTCGCAGCAGGTGATGGAGGTGTTGCTGCAGATTTTGGCGGAAAAGGATTATGCGGTGGTGTTCCCGGAGGGGACGAGCACGGACGGTACGGGCATCAAGCCGTTTAAGAGCGGGCTGTTTGATACGGCGGTGGTGGGCAATCAGGCGGTGTGGCCGGTGTTGTCGTATTATCCGAATGCGGACGGCAGCCCGAATATCGATATGGCTTATTATGGCGAGATGAGCCTGTGGCAGTCGTTTTGCCGGATTTTGCCGCAGCGGCGCAGTGAGGCGGTGCTGTATTTCCTGGAGCCGATTGCGCCGCAGGGTAAAACGCGGCAGGAATTGTGTGCGGCGGCGCAGGCGCAGATTGCGGCCAAGCTGGCGGAGTTGCGCGGGGTGCCTCCGGAGAGTGTGGTGGCGGAGAAGGGGGCGGTGTTTGAGCACACGGCTTAGGGTGTTGTGATGTGGAAAGGCTGTTTCGCCGGAGGGCGGGGCGGCCTTTGGTATTTTGGGCGGGATGAGAATACTGCCTTTGTGGCAAGGCGTTGTGTTTGGTGAAACTTGCTCCGTTTGTTTTTCAGGTAGCCTCTTGGATGCGGGAGAGGCTACCTGAAAAGTGTTTTGTTGTGATGGGGTATATAGCGGATTCACAAAAATCGGGACGGGGTGAGCCAACGCGGTAGCGGTTTAAATTGAATCCACTATGTTTTCAGGTAGCCTGTGGCGGATGCAGGCTACCTGAAAATTTTTGCTTGCTGTGTCAATCTAATAGCAGGCGGCGGAGGATGTTTTCGTAGATGGCGGAGAGGCGGGGGATGGCGGCGAGCTCGATGTGTTCGTCGATTTGGTGGATGCTTTGGTTGACGGGGCCGAGCTCGATGAGTTCGCGGGCGATGGCTTTGATGAAGCGGCCGTCGGAGGTGCCGCCGCCGGTGGAGAGGGCAGCTTGGATGCGGCATTCTTCGGCAATGGCGGCTTGGGCGGCTTGGGTGAGGCGGCCGGCGGGGGTGAGGAAGGGCTTGCCGGAGAGCTGCCATTGGATGTCGTAATTCAGGCGGTGTTGCTGCAAAATGGCTTCTACGCGCTGTTGCAGGCTTTGAGCGCTGGATTCGGTGGAGAAGCGGAAGTTGAATTGGACGGACAGGCTGCCGGGGATGACGTTGGTGGCGCCGGTGCCGGCGTGGATGTTGGAGATTTGGAATCCGGTGGGGGGGAAATAGGCGTTGCCGCTGTCCCAGTGTTCGGCGGTGAGCTGGGCGAGGGCGGGGGCGGCGAGGTGGACGGGGTTGGCGGCGAGGTGGGGGTAGGCGATGTGGCCTTGTTTGCCGTGGATGGTGAGGTTGCCGGAGAGGGAGCCGCGGCGGCCGTTTTTGATGGTATCGCCTAGGGTGTGTTCGGCGGTGGGTTCGCCGACGATGCAGTAGTCGATGTGTTCGCCGCGGGCGCGCAGGGTGTCGACGACGCGGGTGGTGCCGTCGCGGCCGTCGCCTTCTTCGTCGGAGGTGATGAGGAGGGCGAGGCTACCTGAAAAATGGGGGTGGGCGGCGGTAAAGCGTTCGCAGGCGGTGATGAAACAGGCGATGCTGGTTTTCATGTCGGCGGTGCCACGGCCGTAGAGTTTGCCGTGGCGTTCGGCGGGTTGGAAGGGAGGGGAGGTCCATTCTTCGAGGGGGCCGGGTGGGACGACGTCGGTGTGGCCGGCGAAGCAGAGCAGGGGGGTACCGCTGCCGAGCCGTGCCCAGAGATTGCGGGTGTGGCCGAAGGGGAGCGCTTCGATGGTGAAGCCGATGGCGCGCAGGCGCTCGGCGATGATGTCTTGGCAGCCGTGGTCGTGTGGGGTGATGGAGGGCTGGGCAATGAGTTGTTTGGCGAGCTGGAGGGTGGCGGTGTCGGTCATGGCGGAAGGGTGTGGTTGGATTGGGGAAGGCTGGGTTATATGAAACCCAGTGAGATAAATATAAGGGGTCTGTGAGATAAATGGGATTAAGTTGGATGAGGATGGATGAAGGGGGATAGGAAATTTGTAACAACGTTGCACTGGGTGCAACAAAATGGAGCGGGCGGATTTGCCCGCTTTTTTATTTTCGGACACCCTGTGCCAAAGCATCGAGGGCGACATCCAGAAGGCGTGATTCGGCGCCGGCCTGAAGTGTACCGCCTTTGCTCATCGGCAGGTAGGGGCGTGCCGGGATTTTGACTTGTTTGACCCTGCGGAAGCCGTCGCCGACTTTGAATACAAGATAGGGTTTGTTTTTGGCTTTGATGGTGCCGCCGAACTGGTGGATGGCGGCGTAGGGTTTGTTGGTGCCGATGCGGGCGAAGTTGCTGCCAGAGGCAGTGTGGATGCTGGCGGCCAGCTGCCCGCTCTTTTGCAGGATTTTGCCGCCGCGCGCATTGTCCGGCCATTTTTTGCCGCCCCAGCTTTCGTGGGCGAAGTTGTCTTCGGTGATGCTGAGCAGTTCGGCGGCAATGGCTCGCATCATCGGGTGCGGGTGGCGGGCATTGTGCAGCAGCTGCCCGAGGCCGCGTTTCAGGTCGCTGTCGTCCAGGCTGATTTCAAGCATCGTCTTCCTCCCCGAGTGCGCGTTCTAACAGTTCGTAGTTCAACACCTCGGCCAGCCCCTGCATGATGACGAATGCCTGATGTCCGTCCAGACGGACGGTCAGGCCGTTATAGCTCAATAAAATGGAACTCAAATCGTATGCACGGTCGACTTGTACATCGCCGCTATGCTCGTCATCGGGATTCCAGTCTAGATACACCATAGCCATCACCCCCTCAATAATTGCAGCACCCAAGCCAATTGGGCGACATTGAGCGAGGATTTGAAACGCTCGTTGCCCATCATCTGCCGCAGCGCCACACGGGCAATATCAGGATGGGCGGCCTGCGCTTTGTCCACTGCCACCGAAGCCATGCGCGAGAGCATGGCTTTGCCTTGGTTGGCATTGAAGCCGGCATTGGGGGCGACGAACTGTCCGTTGATGCGGATGCCGGTGCGCCGGGCATGTCGTTCTTCGCCGGTATATTGGTTGACACCGATGTCCACGGTTTGGGTTTCCAGCTGCGGGCTGGGTTTTACCCGGTCTGCCCCACGGCTGCGCGACAAGGGTCGAACCCGGCAGCGGCAGCGGTAGTCCAAGGGCGGATACAGGCTGTCCCACACCGGGTCATCGGCGGCATAAACGCTGCCGTTCAGCAGGCGGTGGGTTTCGCGGGTGCGCTCGTCGTTGACCGCCACATACTCCCAATAGGGATGGGTGTCGGCCGCACCCATCATCTCGGCATAGCGTCCGGCCATATAGGCCGACTGCATATTGGTCAGGTAGATGGTTTTCAGGCGGTGCGGGCTGCCCAGGCGCACGGTCTGGATTTCGCCCGTGTCCGGGTGCGGCACGTCCTGCCTGCCCCACCAGCCTTTGGCCTGCAATACCGGCGTCAGCTGCTCGCCGAACTGCTCCAAGGTCTGCCCGCTTTCGGCGGCTTTAACCACGGCAGCATAGATGTCCGAAACCACATCCATGCCGGCGGTTTTGGCCACGGTGAAGGCGGTGGCGTGCGCATCATCCAGCATATCCTGCCAGTCCCACGATACGTTGATGCCTTTCTGCTGCAGATAGGCCACGGCGGCTTCGGGCTGCATGTCGAAGATAGTTTTAATGTCTTCAGGATTCATTCGGCCAGCTCCTCAGCAGCTTCCACTCTGCCGACCAGTTCGGCCAGGAAGATTAAGCGTGCCAATTCCTCTTGAAGCGCGGCATCATCCATATTCGGATAAGCGGCGGTCAGCCTGTCCAGTACCGCTTCGGGCGTGGCCGCCCCCTGTTTCAGGCTGCCAATCAAGATATCGGTTAATGCCTGCCCCTGTGCGTCAAGGCTGCCTGAAAGAGGGGCGAGGGCGTCGATGACCAAGCCGGCATCGGCAGCCGGCCGGTGTTCGGCGAAGTCGGCCAAAGGTGACGCCGGCGTCGCATTTGTCGGAGAGGCTACCTGAACAATATCGTCATCGCTCAGGTTGTAGGCGCGTTTCCAGTAGCTTTCGGATAATCTGACACCGCAGCCGGTCAGGATTTGGTCGCGTTCGGCCAAGGTCTTGTCGCCTGCTTCTTCGGTATACAAGACAAATTGCGGGCGCGGGGTGTCGGCGGCGAAGTTGAAACCGCAGATCCAGTCGATGAGCTGGTTCAGGCAGCCTTCGACGATGCGGCAGTCGTTGTCCCGAATATCCTTGGTTACCTCCAAACCGGCGGTGGCGCTGGCGTGGGTGCTGTCTTTCTCGGTGGTCTGGTCTTGGCCGAGCAGCGCAATGGCGATTTCGGAGCGGCAGTAGCGGATAAATCGATCGTACACATCGGCACTGCCCTGCTTGCCCGCCGCCTCTTTGATTTCGACGCTGCTGTCATCGGGAATGGTGGCCACCGAGTTGCCGATTAGCTGTTCCAGCGCATCCAGCAGGCGGTCGGTGTCTTGGTCGGTATTGCTGCGCGGCTCGCGACCGATGATCCACGGCGCGCCGAACTTCTCCGAGAACTCCGCCCAGAATTTCAGCCCGCCGCGTTTGAAGATGGTCGGCCAGTAGATGCAGGACAAATCGCCGATACCGTATGGGTTGATGTAGCTGGCATTGTGGGTCGGGCACAGGAATTTGAAGGCCGGTACCGGTTCGTCATTCAGGCTGCCTGAAAGGCGGAAGCGCAGCTGCCCGTCTTGGTCGAACTGAAACCACTCCTGCGGTTTGGCCACGATTTCGGCCGGCAGCCACAGGCTGCCCCGCTGCCAGATGATTTCCAAGGGCTGATAGCCGTACAGGGTGGCATCTAGGATTTGGTTGATCAGGCGGTACAGGTCAAAACCGGAGAACAGCTCGGCGATGGTGTCGCAGACCGTGTCAGGCACACCGTTGGCTTCGATGCGCCATTCCATACCGGCCACCGCCGACTTTCGGCGGCGCACATGGCCGGCGACAATCGGGTCGGACAGCAGCTCGCGGTAAACCGAGATGTCGCGCCCGAGCTTTTTCAACACGGGGTCGGGATTGGGCAGATAGCCGCCGAAGCCGCCGATGCCCCAAAAGCGTTGGGCAACGGCGAGGTGGGCGGTCAGGTCGGCGGGTTGGAGGGTAACCGCGCCGTTGGCGGTTTTGAGTTTGAAGTGGGGTTTGGCCATATCAGTATCCTCGGGTTAAGGGGCTGCGGCGGCGGATTTTACGGCTGGCCACACGTACCGGGCCGGTCTCACCGTCGGCTGCATTGAGGGCAAGAAAGCACGCCCAAGTTCGGTCGGCGTGACCGTTGGCGTCGGATTCGGCCACAAAGCGCGGTGCACCGGTGGCGGAGGTGGTTTTTTGCAGCTTGTGCAGGTCGCTGCGCAGGTGTTGGTCGATAGGGATACGGATTTTCTTATCTTCGAAGGCCTCTTTGCCGATGGTGGCCAGCGCCAGTTTGGAAGCGGTATTGAACAGCACGCCTTCCACCCGGCTCTCGCCGTGGCGGCGTTGCGCGTCTTCCACCGGCTTTTCGCCCATGCCGGTTTTATCCATGCAGCAGCGCAAGACGCGGTAACGTTCGAACACTTCGTCCAGCAGGGCGTCCTGCTCGGCGAAGCTGGCACGGCGGCGGGTAATCAGTTCGCGCGTCCACATCACGTCGCCCACCTGCTCCAACACCCAAATCACAAATAGGTCGTTGCGGATGCCGATATCGACGCCGACATAACAAGGATTACCGGTGTAGTTTTCAGGTAACCCGGCCTGCTCATCTTCCACCCCGTGAATCAGATCGTAGGACAGCCAGGCACTGGCCTCGTCCAGCCATTGCAGCTCAAACTCCTGCGCCCAGGCATCGTCATCGTTCAGGCCGGCCTTCAGCTGTTCGATATCGCGTGGCAAACCGTCGGCCACTGCCTGATGGATATCGACGATGTGGCGGCTCCATTCCTTATTCTTTTCGTCGGTAACCAGCTCGTAGAATTTGTTGCCCTTGCCGTTCGGCGTGGAAACCACGCGCAGCTTCCAGCCGGCAGAGATGACCGGGAACAGCGCCTTCCAGATTTCGCGGCTGTCTTTATGGAAGGCGAACTCGTCGAGAAACACATTGGCCGAGAAGCCGCGGGCGGTGTCGGGATTGGCGGGCAGCGCGGTAATCTTGCTGCCGCCGGGCAGCACCACTTCTAAGGCATTGGTGGTGGCGTCGAACGGCACCTGCATCACTTCGCAGGCCACGCCGGCCGCTTCCAGATGGCGTTTCACGCCTTCGTTCATTGCTTCTTTAGCCTGCCGTTCACCACGTGACAGGATAACCCAGCGCGTGCGTTTGCCTTGCGATTCCGCATCTAAGCAGTCCAATACAATTTCCAGCGTGGTGGTAAAGGTTTTGCCCGTCTGGCGGGCAAACATACCGACTTTGAAGCGGCTGTGGTCGGCCAGCCAGCGCTGCTGGTAGGGATAGAGGGTTAAGGCCGGCTGTGTCATGAAAACACCCCGTATACTTCCTGCCTGATGCGCTTAAGCGTTTCCGGGTCGAGGCCGCTGTCCTGCTTGGCCGATTCGGCTTCGAGCGCAGCAAACTTAGCATCCATCTTCTCTTTCAGGTTGCTCTGCCATTGCTTCAGGCGGGTGCTGGCCGAAGTGAGTGCCGAAATCTTTTTGGCTGCCTCCGACATCATGCCGAAGCGGTCAACCACATTCAGTTCGGTATCCGGTATCTCGCCAATGGCGACCAATGCATCGAACAGCTCAGTCTGCAACATCGCCATCAGGGCTTCGGAACGGGTGTCGCCTTCATCGGATGCGCCCTCGGCAATCAGACGGGCGGCTTCGGTGCTGGCCTTGATGCTGGCAAATCGGCGCTCGACCTTTTGGCCGTAGCGGTGTACGGCCGCACGGCTGATTTCGTAACCCTGTGCGTTCAGCCATTCGGTCAGCTCGGTATAGTTGCCGAACGCATTGGCCGCCAGCCGGCGTTCGAACTCGTGGCGGACATCGTCCGGCAATAGGGCAATGGTACTGCGGCGTGCCATGATCAGCCCTCCCAGTATTTGTCCGGACGGGCGATGCCGGGCTGGCAGTCGATGGTGTATTCGGCCAAGTCCACACCGAGCCGGGTCAGGTCGGCAAACCACATGCCGGCGGGCTGCTTGGTCAGATCGATCAGGCGGCGGTCGCTCAGATATTCGAGCTGCTGGCGCAGCTCCAATGCGGTGGCATCGGGATAAATGCCGCGCATCACGTCCAACAGAAACACTTCGCTGGAGGTGTACGGCCGGGCTTTGTTCAGGGTGTTGATCAGATGCCAGCGCATCCCTTCCCTGCGGGCTTTATCGTTCATTTCTTTTGGCTTTCTATTTTGTACAGGTCGGTTAGTGTGTGCTGGATGCTGTCCATCTTGGCTTCCAGCACGGCTTGGTTGCGGATATAGTCTTCGCGCAGAACATACTTTTCCGGCAGGATGGCCTTTTGCTCGGCGAACTGGTTGTCCATGCTCTCCAGCTTTTGCCGCATGGTCTCAAACTGCCGCTGCCGCTCGGCCTGCTGGTTTTGAAACTGCGCCAACAGCATCTTGCCGAAGCCCCAGCACACGCCGAGGAAAGAGAGCAGGAAACCGACCAGCTGCCAGAACTCAATGCTGATAAAGGTTTTGTTTTCCATCATTAGGGGTATCCGATTTCTTGGTATGCCTGGCAGCCCACGCAGCGGGTACAGCCGGGGACGGCCAGGCGGCGACGTTTGGGGATGCGGGCGCCGCAATCCACGCAGTACAAGAGCGAGGTGGCGGCCGGATTTTCAGGTAGCCTGATTTGGCGTAGTGCCTCCTCTCGCGCCAGCTCCTCCTGCTGGGTGGCTCTGTCTGAAATATCCATTACTGCTTGCTCCGATACCATTCCTGCCACCCGCGCACTTGGGTGTCGCGTTTGCCGCACCATGCGCCGTAGTCGGCGGCGTGATTGAGCAAATCGGTGGGGCTGCCCGATACCGGCGGCGCCGGGCGCGGATGCTCGGCCAGCAGTTCGGCAGCGGCGGGCGGCAGCACCGGGCGCTCCACCACCTTAATCGGTGTAGCCAAGGGCTTGTTTGTAGAGCTGCAGGCTGCCAGTGCCAAGGCCGCTATAACAACGGCCGCTGCTTTGATCGTTTTTGACTGCATTCGCTATCTCCTGTTTGATGCGTGTGGTTTGGGTGTCCAATTGACGGGTGGTTTCAGCCAGCTTGGCCGATTGCTGCTGTGCGAAGTCGTGCCACTTCTGTTTTTCCGCGCTGACTTCGGCCAGCTTGGCGCTGTAGGCTTGTTCGGCGGCCAGCGCCTGCTCGGTATGGCGCTGCTGCAGCTGTGCGATTTCGCCGCGATAGATACGGCGTGCGTGGGTGTAGCCCGCACCGTATACGCTGGCCAATGTCAGGCCGATGCCGAGTGCGTACAGCAAAGATTTATTCGTCGGTAGCATCCACATTTTGATCTCCCTGTTGTTTGATCTGTTCCAGCTGCGGGATGATGGATAGGCCGCGCTTGATGAGGGCATAACCACCCACAATGCAGCCGTAGCTCCACCACATCCACTCCACCGGTTCGGGTGCCATGACAAATTTGTAGGTCATCACGGTATAGGCCACATTCGCCCACACCTTGGTGTGGCTGGCTTGGCCGGTAGACGGGTTGGTAAAGGCGCCGGCAAGCCAGTTTTTAAGGCTATTCATGGCGGCTTTTCTCCTGCTGCTCGACCCAAGCGCGGAATTCATCCCATGAATTAAAGGTAAGCACCCGCTTAAGTTGACCGAACAGCCAGCTGAATATTCCAACGATGAACATTAAGCCGCTGACAAATGTCCACCATGTCGAGCCCCGGCTGATGTAGATGCAGAAGGCCAGAATAGAAAGGGTAAACAAGTTGCGCAGAATATTAACCAACAGGCTCTCGGTTGCATCGAACACAAAGAATTTCCCGTCTTTAGAAGTGATTTTCATGATTGAACCTCTTCGGCAATGGCGTTAGCGATGGCGCGGCAGATGCTCCATTTGGTTTGCTTCCATTGGGCTAAGTCCGCGTCGTTGGAAATAAAAAACGGCTCGAAGATGATGCCGCCGGCTTGGGCGTAGGCTAAGCGGCTGTGCTGGCCGGCGTTGTCGGGCTTATAACCGCCCTCGCCGCGCAGTTTCCAGCCGCTGATGTCGGCCACGGCTTGACAGAGCCGCTGGCAGGCGGCTTTGTTTTTTGGGGTGGATAAGGCTTCAATGCCTGTCGCGGTTTTATTGAGTGCCGCGTTGGTGTGGAACTCGACGGCCAGGCGGCTGCCTTTGATGAGTTTGACTGCCTCTCGCAAAGGCAGATTGCCCTTGCCCTCACCGTCGGTTTTAACCTCCAATCCGTGGTCGGTGCGGAGGATAGAAGCGACGATGTTGCGCATGTCTTGCGCGATGTCGGCCTCGCGGTCGCTGCCGTTGACGGCGCCGGGGTCGGTGTTACTGTGTCCTGCGGTAATGGTGATATACATAAGAAAATCCCTGCATCAAATGATGCAGGGATTCTGCGCTGGAAGCTGTCCACGGTCTTTTAAAACGTTTTCAAAAATACGTTCGCCGCCGCTTCTAGGATGGTATCAGAAAAATTCGTCCAATGTCTTTTAATTCATTTTCCGAAAATGCGGGAAATCAACGGCACAGGCTTTCACAAGGGACGCCGTCGCCGTCGCGGTCAAGGCGGCCTACGCCGCATTGCCTGAGATAGAAGCGGGCTTCAGCGCAGCTGGTCATTTCGCGGCAGAAGCGTTTGCCGTTGCAAGCGAAGCCGCCCTGATTATTGCGGCGCGGTTCATGCGGTGGCAGGATTTGCCGTGATACCGTGCCGGCACGGCGACCATGCCGAAACTCGCTGGGGTAAATGGGGTTGGGCTCCGACCATAACCCACGGCTGGCGCGGCGCGCCTGCTCTTCCAAGCGCAGATATTCGTTATCCCGCACATATTCGCGGTATGCCCAAGCATAGCCGCTCCGCACCATCTCTTTATTGACATTCAGGCTACCTGAAAATACCTCTGCAATAGTGCGCCCGTATTTATCCAAACCCTCGGTTCGGAGCTGCACCTGCCTGCCGTGCACCAAAGACGACAGCTTCCGTTTGGCTGCCTGCCCGAAGGCCTGGCCTTTTTCAGGGGCGTCGATTTGGTTCAGGCGCACTTTAATCTGCTGATTGCCCGCAGCCAGGCAAGTCAGCGTATCCCCGTCGGACACTCCGACCACCCGGCAGGAAACGGTTTGGGCGGCCGCCATTAACGGCAGCAGCAAAACAGCTATCAGCAAAGCTCTCATCTCTTCATCCTACTTTATTTTTCGCAAGTGCCGCGATTGCCGCCATCGCTTTGGCTGCATCCTCAATCGCATTCTGCCCCTGCTCGTTGGCCGAACGGAAATCTTCCAACAACTGCCTTTCGCGCTCGTTTAACGGCGCTTCCACATGATAAGCCCCTTGAGGCTCGCGCAGCACGGCAGCCGCCGGGGCTAATTTTACCGATGCCGGCGGCGTAGTGCTCACAAAGGGTTCGCCTATCCCTGTCAGCAGCCAGTTTAGATTTATACGCAATCGCGTACAAATTTCCGCCAAGCCCTCCGCATTCGGTGTTCTCGTCCCATTTAGGTAACTTTGTGCAGTCCGATAAGGAAAGCCTGTAGCAGCTTGAAAATCCTTTGGTTTATCTATTCCTAATTGTTTGCAAGCAAGCAGCAGTCTAGATTTTATACGCGATTGCATCAAAAACCTCTTTACTTTATACGCAAGTGTGTATAATATACACGCAACACCACAGTTAAAACCAATCCGACACAGAAAAGGACGAAAAATGACCGAACAAGAATTGCGTCGAATCATACGTCAGGAAATCCAAGCGGCCTTGAGCCGGAAAAGAAAGGCTTTTATCCGGCTGGCTTCCCGGCAGCGGCAACTTCGGATTGAACATTTCCGGCACTCTCTCGAACAAGCTTGGCTGTCGCTAAGAGGCGTTCCAAAGCGTAGACCTTATTAGAATCAATCGGAGAATCCGCCTCCGCCGCCTCTTTTATTTTCTGTTGATGGACGGTTTCCATTCCGGACGTGATTTCATCAAAGAAAAGGGGAGACTGCAAACGGATGGCGAGGCAAATGGGATAGAACACCAAGTCGAGACTCCCAATACGGTCATTTAACCCATCTATCCGGCGGTACAGCTCGGCAATATGTTCTTCGGCAGTAGAAAACCCAGGGGCATTGTCGATATGCATGGCGCGGGACTCCTTGGAATAAACGATTAGCACAGATTAACACAGGTAGGCACTAAATGAGTAAGCAACATGACAAATTTCTGCCGCTGCCCTATCCGCAGACAACACAGTCGGCACAGCGGTACTTCGTGCGGCACGGCATCAACCGCAGCGCATGGGCAAGATATTTCGGCTTCGAGCGTACGGTAGTGGAGCACCTGCTGCGCGGCCAACTGAAAGGCCGGCGCGGCATGGCGCACGAGGCGGCGATTAAATTGGGACTGAAAGAGCAACCGGAGGATTGATATGGCAAGTGGTAAAGGCACGCGGATTTTAAAAGTATTTAAGGCACTAAAAGCCCATCCGATTATCGGCATCAGCAATAAGGAGATTGCTGACAGCCTTGGTATTTCGCCGGTGTATGTGAGTCGAGATCTGAATGATTTGATTGAGGAAGGACTGGTGATGAAGCTGGACAACGGCAATTTCGCCTACAGCATGCGCACTCTGCAAATCGCAGAGCGGTTCAGACAGCAGCATGATCAGCTGCAGGAACGGCTGAAAGAAATAAGCTATCGGTTGGAAGCCGGCAGCCGATTTTAAGGGTTGAAAACGGTCGCTGGCGACCGTTTTGGCAAAAAGTTGAAATTTGAAAACGCTCGCCAGCGAGCATTTTGGGAAGGATGAAAAATGACACCGGAAGTTGAATTTTTGGATGCCGAGCCGTCGAAACCGGAACAGGCCGCGATGATACACAGCAGCGAAATCATGCGGCTGTGGGCGGACGGCGAAGTCTATGACGAAAAGGTCTTTATCGAACGCGGGCGGCTGAAATTCAGGGAGGCACAAGAGGCATTTTTTGAATTCGGCAGGGTGCTGGTGGTGCTGAAAGAGCATATGCCGCACGGTAAATTCCAGGCAACAGTAAAGAGTGAGTTTGGTATTTCCCCCGAATCCGCCCGCAAGATGATTCAGGCAACCGTGAAATTCTGCTCGCCGCAACTGCTAAAAGCCCAACCGAAACTGCTCACGCTGGGGAAATCCAAATTGTTTGAATTGATGACGGAGGATGACGAGGACTTGCAGGAGCTGGCCGACGGCGGTTCGATAAACGGTATGACCCTAGATGACATTGACCGCATGACCCGCAACGAACTCCGCGCCGCCCTGCGCGAGAGCCGCGAAACCGCCGAGGCCAAAGACAAAATCATCGCCGACAAAAACAAGAAGGTGGACGAGCTGGCCGAGAAACTGGCCAAGAAGCAGACGGGCAAAGAGCCGAGCCCCGAAGACGTGGGCAGCGAGCTGACCATGCAGCTCTCCAGTTTGGAAGTGGCCGCCCGCAGCGACTTGAGCCGCTTTGCCGAGGTCTTCGAACAGATGCTGGCACACGGCGAAGCCAACGGCTACGACCACCGCCCGCAGATGGTGGCGGCCATCAACCAAATCATCCGCGATGCCGAAACCCTGCGCGAACGCTTTACCCTGCCGCAGGAAGCACCGACCAACGCCAAGCCGGAATGGCTGGACGGGGAGTAAACCATGAACCCTGCATTGACCGAGAAACTGGCTGCCGTGGCCGCTCATGCAGCCACCCTCGGCCACGGCGAGAAGGCAGGCTACCTGAAAAGTCAGGCGGCCGAGCTGGGCATCAGCGTGGCCACGCTGTACCGCAAACTGGAAGCGGTCAGTGTGAAGCCCAGCCGCAAACGGCGCAGCGATGCCGGCCGCTCGGAATTAAGCCTGCACGAGGCACAGCTGATTTCGGCCGTGCTGATGGAGGCGATGCGGCGCAACGGCAAACGGCTGATGTCGGTCGCCCGTGCGGTGGAGATGCTGCGCGCCAACGGCAAAATCGATGCCGCCCGCGTGGATGAGGAGACGGGCGAGGTGCTGCCCTTGTCCGAGAGCACGGTTACCCGCGCCCTGCGCGAATACAAGCTGCATCCCGACCAACTGCTGCAGCCCGCGCCGGTGAACCGCATGAAATCGGAGCACCCGAACCACTGCTGGCAAATCGACCCCAGCCTGTGCGTGCTCTACTACCTGCCGCGCAGCGGCGAGGACAGCGGCCTGCGGGTAATGAAGCAGGAAGAGTTCTACAAAAACAAACCGAAAAACGTGGTCAAAATCGAAAACGACCGTGTGTGGCGCTACACCGGCACCGACCACGCCAGCGGCACTATTCTCGCCCGCTACTACTTCGGTGGCGAGACCAGCGCCAACCTGTGCGACTTCTTTATCTTCATGATGCAGGAGAAGGCGGACATTCTGAAAGACCCGTTCCGCGGCGTGCCGCGCATGGTGATGCTCGACCCGGGCAGTGCGAATACCTCAGTAGCGTTTAAAAACCTGTGCAAGTCGCTGGACGTGCATGTGCAGATCAACAAGCCGGGCAACCCGCGCGCCAAAGGACAGGTGGAAAAAGGCAACGACATTGTGGAAACGGCGTTTGAAAGCAGCCTGCGCTTTACCGAGGTGCACGACATCGGGCAGCTGAACCGACTGGCCGAACGCTGGATGCGTTACTACAACGGCACGCAGATTCACAGCCGGCACGGCCTGACCCGCTATCAGGCATGGAACAAAATCAAGGCCGAGCAGCTGATTCTACCGCCGCCTGCCGACTACTGCCGCGAGCTGGCCGTTTCCGCACCGAAAGAAGCCAAGGTGTCGCCCGATCTGGAAATCCGCTTCGGCGGCCGGGTGTACAGCGTGAAAGACATCAAGGGCGTGCTGGTGGGGCAGAAACTGCTGGTGGCCAAAAACCCGTGGGAGCCGACCGGCGCACGTATCGCCACTTACGACAGCGAAGGCAACGAAATCTGGCAGGCGGTGCCGGAGGTGGTGTTCGACGAGATGGGCTTCAGAGCCGATGCCGCCGTCATCGGTGCGGAATACAAAGGGCAGGCCGACACCATCGCACAAAGCCACGCCAAGGAACTGGACAAGCTGGCGATGCAGACCGACACGCTGGAAGCGGCAGCGGCCAAACGCAAAGGCAAGGCGGTGCCCTTCGGCGGCGAAATCGACCCGTTCAAACATCAGGAAGACACGCTGGCCGCCGCCAACACCCTGTATATGCCCAAGCAAGGGCAACAGATGGCCTACAACACGATGGAAGTGCGCGAGCAGGTGTTGAGCAAGGTCGAGCTGGCCAAGCTGTTAAAACCGCGCATCGAAGCGGCCGGCGGCAACTGGGGCGAGGCGGTAAAAACCCTGCAACGGCTGTACCCGGACGGGGTGGCCGCCAGCCAGATCGAAGAAGTATTCGGCCGCCTGAAAACCGCAGGCAGCCTGCGGATTGTGAAAGGGGCATGAGATGAAGGAAGCATTTAGAAAAATCGGCAAATCGTACGCCGTGGCCGCCGCCGAAATCGGCTGCAGCAAGCCCAGGTTGGTGGCGGTAATCAACCACGGCGAATGGCCGAAAAAAGGCGCAGCCGAGCTGCGCGAGAGTTTGAAGCAGTATTTTGAAACGAATGGTGCGGACATTCCGCAATGTCTGGAAAACGAACCGGAAACCGCACCTGCCCACCCTAATGAAAGCGAGGACGACGCTATGTTACTACGAAAAGCCACTTTGACCCAAGCCACCCGCCGTTATTTCGGCCTGGTACGCGACCCGTTCAACGACGAAATCCGCAGCGCGGAAGACGTGTATATGACCCCTGATGTGCGCTATGTGCGCGAGGCAATGTTTCAGACGGCCTGCCACGGCGGCTTTGTGGCGGTGGTCGGCGAAAGCGGCGCGGGCAAGTCCACCCTGCGCGAAGACCTGCAAGACCGCATCAACCGCGAAGGCAGGCAGGTTATCACCATCGAACCGTATGTGCTGGCGATGGAAGACAACGATGTGAAGGGCAAAACCCTGAAAGCCGCGCACATTGCCGCCGCCATCTTGGAAGCCGTATCGCCCGGCACCCGACCCTACCGCGATTCGGAGGCACGTTTCCGCCAAATTCACAGGGCATTACAGGAAAGTGCCAAAGCGGGCAACAAGCATGTATTGATGATTGAGGAGGCGCACGGCCTGCCGATTCCCACCCTGAAGCACCTGAAACGCTTCTTCGAGCTCAAAAACGGTTTTGACCGCCTGCTCGGCATCGTACTGATCGGCCAGACCGAACTGGCGCAGAAGCTCAGCGAAAACAACCCGGCGGTGCGCGAAGTGGTGCAGCGCTGCGAGGTGGTGACGCTCTTGCCGCTGACCGACGGACGGCTGGCAGGCTACCTGAAACACAAAATCGAACGCGCCGGCGGTGACATCGCCAAAATTATGGACGAGAGCGCGATTGACGCGGTGGCCGAACGGCTGACGGTGCGCGGCCGCAGCGGGCGCGGGATGGAAGAGCACAGCCTGCTCTACCCGCTGGCGGTCAATAACCTAGTCAGTGCCGCAATGAATCAGGCGGCCGAGCTGCAGATGCCGGTGGACGGCGACATGGTAAGGGGGGTGTGAGATGAGTGCATTTTGGAACTGGTTTGTACAGGCAAGCTGCTGGCAGGTGCTCGGCAACGCGCTGACCTTGGCGCTGGCGCTGGTCATCATCGGTATCGGTATCGGCGAAGCGGTGCGTTATATCCGCATCAGTTGGAAAGGATAACAACCATGTGGTCGGAATTAAAAAACGTTGCCCGCCGCGAAGCTCGGAACTGGTTGATTGCCGCCATCGTGGCAGTGGCCTATGCCGCCATGGCCGGCAGCTGTACCCCGCAGCCTGCCGCCCATCGGCAGCTGGTGGGACAACCGGATACGGCAGCGGCACGGCTGGCAGCCAAAGAGCGGCAGGCCGAGAGCGAGGCCGTCGAAGCGGTAGCAGTGTACGAGCGCATGAGCGATCAAGAGCGGATGCGCGGCGTGGTTTTAGAACCCGTAGGGGAATGAGATGGATAAAGCAACAGCGTTGGAGAAAATTAAAAAATGCTTGGCACTTAGTAAGTCTGCCAACGAACACGAGGCAGCACAAGCTTTGAAACATGCGCAGAAGCTGATGGCGCAGTTCGGTTTGGAGGATGCAGATATCGCATTGGCCGATGTGGGTGAGCAGCGAGTCAAATCCGCCCAAACCCTGCCGAGCTGGCACTGGGATTTGATCCACCTGTGCGGCAATGCCTTTGGCTGCGACCGCTGGGTGCATCACGATTTTTCCGGCGGGCAGGTTGTATTTTGTGGTACCCACGGCCGACCGGAGTTGGCGGCTTATGCGTATGAAGTGCTGCTACGCCAATTGAAGGCTGCCCGCCGGGAGTACATGAAAACCACCTTGTCTCGGGTTCGTATCGCCAAAAACAAAACCGCCCGCGCCAATGAGTTTTGCAGGGGTTGGGTATCTGAAGTGCGAAGTGCTGTTCGGGCTTTTGCTATGAGCGGAGAAGAAAAAGGACTTATCCAACAATATAAAGCGACTAAGTATGGCAAATTCTCTACCGCAAAACTGCGGGATGTGAAGATGGCCAGAAAACTAGCGGACGATTATTGGCGTGGTAGGGATGCCGGAGAGGGTGTTCGACTGGATACGCCGCTTGGCAAAACTGCAGAGTTAAAACGATTGGGAAAATAGGGAGCAAGAAAATGATTGAAGCAATGGCAGCGATAGCCAAATTCCTGTGGTATTTGGCCGGCATCATATCCAGCCTGTTGGTGCTGATTGGTGCGCTGGCTTTAACCTGCGTTTGGGTCATGGCTGTCGTCAACCGATACGACGACATCTTTATCGACCGGGAGCAGCCATGAAAACCCGTTGTCCCGCCTGCGGTGCGGTGGCCAGCCTCGAAGTGCTGCTGACCCACGATGACGCCCGCAGCCTGATGGTGGCGCTGGCCGGTATCTCCGACGAGCTGGCCAAAGCCGCGCTGCGCTATCTCGGCCTGTTCCGCCCGGGCGAGCGCGACCTGAGCTGGGCGCGGGCGGCCAAACTGCTGGGCGAGCTGGTACCGCTGATTCAGGCGGGCGAGATTACCCGCAAGCGGCAGAGTTACCCCGCGCCGCGCGAGGCTTGGGTTTGGGCGTTTAACCGCGTTATCGAAGCCCGCGACAGCGGCAAGCTGACCCCGCCCCTGACCAGCCACGGCTTCCTGCTGGAAAACCTGACCTTCTGGACGCCGGACAAAACCGCCGGCGCATCCTTGGCTCCGGCAGCGGATACCGCCCTTTCAGGCAGCCTTAACCCGCAACAACAGACCACGGCCAGCAGCACCCTACAAGCGGCCGCAGCCGGTGAGAAGTTTAAGCGATGATGATCCGAAATGATGACCAAAGAAGTAAACAATGCCTTGGTGTCCGGCATCCAGCACATGTTCGCCATGCGGTTGCCTGGGCATCCGCCGCTCGATGCGGCCGACGGGACGTATCAGGCATGGATTGCCGCTTTCGATTCGCTGCCGATCGCCTGGGACGACGAGCGCGACGTACCGCGCATCCGACAGGCCTTCGGCGCGTTATGGGCAACCGTAGACCGCTGGCCGACCCCGAAAATGCTGATTGCCTGCATCCCGCCTGTGCCGCCCCCGCCGCAGCTGGAAGCCCCGAAAAAGGTGTGGACGGAAGAGGAAATAGCCAGAAACAAAAAGCGTTTGGCCGAAATGTTAGGCATGCTGGCCGACAAGATGATTGAACGAAACCGATTTTTAGACGATGGAAGGAATGAAGATGAGCCAAATTGATATGAGCCAATACAAGAAGGACGCACGCGGCAATCTGGTGCCGATTGCCAACATCCGCCCGATTGACCTGCTGCGCGACGAGCTGGTGCAGAAGATTACCGCCCGCGCCCGCGCGGTACAGGAAGAATTGCAGGAATACCGCCGCTGGGCGATGGATGAGATTGCGGCCTTTGCCGAACTCTCCGCCAACCAGTACGGCACCTCGCTGGGCGGCAAGAAGGGCAATATCCGCCTGCACAGTTTCGACGGCCAATACCGCGTGCAGCTGGCAATGCAAGATGCCCTGGTATTCGATGAAGGGCTGGCCGCTGCCAAAGTGCTGATTGACGAATGTATCCGCGAATACTCGGAAGGCAGCCGCCCAGAGCTGCTGGCCATCATCAACGCCGCCTTCGCCACCGACCGCGACGGCAATATCAGCACCGCCCGCGTGCTGGGGCTGCGCCGTCTGGACATCAGCGACGAGAAATGGCAACGCGCGATGGATGCATTGAGCGACAGCCTGCAGGTGCATACCAGCAAGGCCTTTGTGCGGGTACACGAGCGCGATGCCAACGGCGAGTATCGCTTGATGAATTTGGATATCGCGAAGGTGTAATTATGTGGTTTAGTCAATGTACCGTGTTCAGGCTACCTGAAACCCCGAATGCCGCCCTGCTGGCCGATAAATTGGCCGACGCACCCTTTGCCCCGTGCGGTGGGTTAGATTGGTTTACCGAGGGTTTTGCCGCACCGCAGAGCTTCACCCCCGAATTGGTCTTTAAGGTTGAACAAACGATGGGGATTGCGTTAAGGCGGGAGGAGAAGGTATTGCCGGGTAGTGTCATCCAGCGGGCGGTAGGCGAACGGGTGGCACGTATCGAGCAGCAGGAAGGTCGTTCGATCGGTCGCAAAGAACGGCAGGAATTGAAGGAGCAGGTAACCGATGAGTTGCTGCCGCGAGCCTTTGTCCGCGCCACCCATACCCGTGCACTCTTTGCCGACGGCATGTTGCTGGTGGACACCGCCGCCGCCTCCAAAGCGGAAAACCTGCTCGCTAAACTGCGCGAAACCTTGGGCGGCTTGAAAGCCCAGCTGGTACATACCCGCCAAACGCCATCGGCACTGATGACTGAATGGCTGTTGCGCGGCCATGCCGCCGGACGCTTTGAGCTGGACGACATTGCCTCATTGCGAGGCGCGGGTGATGTGCCGCCGGAGATACGCATAAAACGGCAAGACCTGACAGCCGAGGAAGTGGCCGGCCATGTGTGCTGCGGCAAGATAGTGAGCGAGCTGGGCTTGGTTTGGGACGAGCGGGTTGCCTTTGTGCTAACCAGCGAGTTCACGCTCAAACGTATCCAGTATTTGGACGTGCTGCAGGAAGCGGCGGAAAACCACGGCGACAATGCCGCCGACTTGGCCGCTGCTTCGCAGCTCATCGTGTCCGCCAATCTGAGCGCCTTAATCGGCGAGCTGGTTGAGTTGATGGGCGGTTGGCAGGAGTAACGATATGGCCACCGTAACCATCATGATTGCCGACACCCCGCGCGGGGTCATGCTGAAAATAACGTCAGACGAACGGCTGCCCGACCCGGGAGAAGACAGCGGCAGCATCGCGCAAAATCTCGGCCTGATTGCGATGGAGCTGATTAAGCAGGAGTTTAAGGCGGTAACCGGCAAGGAGTTCCGGGCGTGTACCGTCCAGTAAGTAATACCGAGCGGCACGGCCTGCCGCAATTTAAACAGGAGTTAAACCATGACTAAATCAGAGTTAATCAAAGCCATTGCCGAACACGGCGAATTGAGCCGGGCCGATGCCGAAATCGCGCTGATGGCCGTGCAACACAGTATCACGGAGGCTTTGGCCAAAGGCGACCGGATAACCCTGCCCGGCTTCGGGACGTTCAAGGTGGTCGAGACGGCCGCGCGTACCGGCCGCAATCCGCAAACCGGCGAACCGGTCGACATCCCGGCCAAACGCAAAGTGAAGTTCACACCGAACGAGAAGCTCAAAGACTTGGTTAAAGCGTGATGTTCAACCCATGCCGCTGCCACAGTGCGGCGGCATCAGTGGAATATTAGGAGAGTCCAAATGCGTGAACCCAAAGCCCACAAGAAAGCCCGGCTGATTAAGCTATTGCACGTGGCCAAGAACCAGCTGATGCTGGACGATGCTGCCTACCGCAGGCTGCTGGCCAACGTATCGGGCGGCAAGACCAGCAGCACCAAACTGTCGTTGGAGGAGCTGGAACTGGCGCTGCGCGGCATGAAGGCGCAGGGCTTCGTGGTCACCACCAAGGCGCAGGCCGAGAGTGGCAAGCCGGACATTCCTGTGCGCGAGGCCACCGCCGGGGTAGATGCGCAAATCAAAAAAATCCGTGCCCTGTGGTTGGAGCTGCACCGCTTGGGCGCGGTACGCAGCCCGAGCGAATTGAGCCTGGCTCGTTTCGTCAGCCGCATGACCGGCGTGGACTATCAGGGCTGGCTGAGCGTGGACGATGCTTCGCGGGTGATTGAGCACCTGAAACAATGGAAAAAACGGGTGGCAGATAAAGGGAGGGAATAATGGTAGACAAATATAACGAGCTGGCTTCCGCCATATTTGATGCGTGGGTCAGGTTGTTGGTGGACAAAGGACTGTCTGAGGAAGAGGCAGAAAAATTGTCGGAAGAGGCGGTTGACTGCATCTTGGATACCTTCAGCGGGGAGAATATCTACATACCACGTAACATCTCCGCCCGCGCTGCAGCCCGTAACCGTAAAATCTACGATGAGTTTACCGGCTATAATCACGATGAACTGGCACGAAAATACCAAATAACGAGACAGCGGCTGTACGGCATTATTCGCCAAGTGCGCGGGCAGATACTCGCCGAGAAACAGGCCGACTTGTTTGGTACGCCGGAACAATAAGTCTGAATCGCGCACTAAGTCGGTCAGGAAATCGCCTGACCGATGTCTTTTTGAAAGTTGGTATGTTTGCCTATCCTGACCGCCAAACGCGCTAAAAACGCAAATTTGGCGGTTTCAGATTTTTAGGCTCAACGCATTTTTGAAAACGTTTTAAAAGACCGCGGACAAATCCGCGAGCAGAATCCCCGTATCAACCGATGCGGGGATTTTTATGTTTGAGATTTTTCGAGCCGGTACGCATACCGACAACAACGGCCGACAGGTCAATATCAGCGCGGCCGATTTGGCTGAGGCTGTGGCGGCCTACGACCCGAAGCTGCACGAAGCACCGATTGTGGTCGGCCATCCCAAAACCGACGACCCGGCCTTCGGCTGGATCAGTGGCCTGAAAACCGAGAACGGCGTGCTGTTTGCCGATTTCGCACAGGTGGATGACGACTTTGCCGGATTAGTGAAGGCCGGACGCTACAAGAAGGTGTCGGCCAGTTTTTACCCGCCGGACAGCCCGAACAACCCGAAACCCGGCGTTTGGTCACTGCGCCATGTCGGTTTTTTGGGTGCTCAGCCGCCCGCGGTCAAAGGCCTTGCCGCCATCAACTTTGCCGAAGGCGAGGTGTATGTGGAGTTTTCCGAGGCGGCGCACGGTATCGCCGCCCGGCTGTGGCGCAATATGCGCGAATGGCTGATTGCCCAGTTTGGCCAAGACGCCGCCGACAAGGTAGTGCCGGACTGGGAAATCGAAGGCATCAAGGAAATGGCCGCCCGGCCCGACCTGCCTCCCGACCCGGTGTTGTTTGCCGATCCCCCTCCCACCCCCAACCCAACCGACCATAAGGAGTCTCCCATGTCTGAACAAGACCAAGCCGCCGCACTGGCTGCCGAAAAGGCCGCACGTGAGAAGGCGGAGGCCGATGCCGCCCAGGCCAAGGCCGAATTGCAGAAGCTGCAGGATGAGCAGGCAAAAGATTTGCGCGATGCCGCCCACCAGCAAAACACCGACTTTGCCGAGGGCTTAGTGAAAGAAGGCCGCCTGAAACCTGCCGACAAAGCCTTGGTGGTGCAGGTGCTGGATTTTGCCGAGCACCCCGAGCACACCACCGCCGACTTCGGCGAGGGCGAGGCGGCGAAGCCGCTGGGCGCTGCGCTGCGCGAGTTTTTGGCGGCGGTGCTGCCGCAGCAGCTGCCGATCGGACATGTAGCCGCCGGCAGCGAACCGCAAACGGCAGGCAGTCTAGACTTTGCCGAGTATGCCGACCCGTCCGAGCTGGAATTACACCAACGCGCCAAGGCACTAGCGGCCAAAGAAGGCATTTCCTATGAACAAGCAGTATTCCGCTGCATGAAATAAGGACTGACACCATGAGTCAAAACTATTTGAAAAAACTGCAGGGCGTTTCCCCCATTCTGACCACTGTGGCGCAGGGCTACGCCCCCAACCGCTTTATCGCCGAAACGGTGTTTCCGGTGGTATCGGTGGAAGCCGAAATCGTCAAATTCCCCACCCACGGCAAAGCCGCGTTTGAGGAATACGAAACCCGCCGCGCCATCGGTGCCGACAGCAATGTAATCGTGTTGGACGGCAACGGCTGGGAAACCGTTACGCTGGAAGAGCACGACTTGGCTGCCGGCGTGGACTACCGCGCCGAGAAGGAAGCCTATTTCAGCCAGAAGGCCAAAGCCGCCCGCCGAGTGAAAGACGGCGTGCTGCTGAAAAACGAAGTCATCGTGGCCGGTTTGGTGCAGAACGCTTCCAGCTACGCCTCCGGCCACGTCAGAACCTTAAGCGGCACCAGTCAATGGAGCGATCAAGCCAACAGCAACCCGCTCGCCGACGTAGATACCGCCAAGGACAAAATCGCTGAAGCGGTCGGTCTGCGTCCGAACATCATGGTTATTGGTGCGGGCGTGCTGAAACACCTGCGCTACCACCCGAAGCTGCAGGCACAGCTGGGTGCCAACGATAAAAAACGCATTACGCTCGACATCCTCAAAGACCTGTTCGAACTGGAAGACATCATCATCGGCGAGAGCCGCCTGACCGCCAACGGCCAATTTGCCAACGTGTGGGGCAACCATGTCAGCCTGCAGATCCGCGGTGCCAACAGCGCCGGACAGCCGGCAGACGAAGGCAACCCCAGCTTCGGCTATACCTTCCGCCGCAGCGGCCTGCCCTTCATCGACACTTACGAAGGCGTGGGCGGCAAGGTCGAATATGTACGTTACACCGACATCAAAAAAGCTGTGGTAACCGGCGGCAAATGCGGCTACCTGCTGAAAGACGTGGTGGCTTAAATCAACCGAAAGGCTACCTGAAAATTCAGGTAGCCCGCCAAATACAGGAGCAAGACAAATGGCAAAAACCAAAAAGGCTGTGCTGACCGAAACCATCATCGCGGCAGCCGCCATCGTACAGAAACGTTTCGTGAACTTTGAAGGCAAACAGGCTACCGCCGGACAGCCCGCCGTAGGCGTGTCGGTATACGACGCCGACCAGGGCGACAGTTTGGCCGTAGATGCACTGGGCATTGTGCTGGTGGAATCCGGCGGCGCATTGGCCGCAGGCGATGCCGTGGCTTCGGACGCGCAGGGCTGTGCGGTAAAACAGGCCGCCTCGGCTGTCACTCTCGGCCGCGCTTTGGACGCCGCCGTCGGCGCCAACGAAGTCATCCGCATCAAACTGGGAGCCTGACCATGATTAAAACCTATATCGCCAACACCCCGCTGATTCTGACTGATGCCGATGGCAAGGAGTTCCGTGTCGAAGCTGGTGAAGCTGTAGACCTGACCCCCGAGCAGTACGAGCTGGTGGCCGCACATGTGACCGCAGGCAGCATCTCGGACGCAGACTTGGACGCATCCGGCTACCAGCCGGACGGCACAACACCGGTGCCGGAACAGCCGCCTGCCGAACCGACCCAGCCCGAACAACCGGCTGAGGCCGAAACCGCGCCTGCCGAGACAGAGCAGCCGGCACAAGCTGAAACCGAACAGCCGGCAGAATCTGCCGAGCAGCCTGAAGAACAGTCCAAAGCACGCGGCAGAGGCAAAAAGGACTAGGCCATGTACATCACGCGCGAAGACATCAAGGCTGCCGTCAGCCTGGCCGAGCTGACCCAACTGACCAACGATATCGGCGGCAGCACCGAGCCGGACTGGGCGGTGGTGGATAGAGCCATCGCTTATGCTTGCGAAATTGCCGACGGCTACCTGATGGGTCGTTACACCCTGCCGCTGGAGCCGGTACCCAGCATCCTGCGGCCGGTGTGCAGCGACATCGCGCGCTACTGGCTGCATACCCGCCGCATCAACACTGCCGATTTCCCCAAACCTTTGCAGGCAGCCTACGACAACGCGCTCAAGCTCTTGGTGCAGGTACGCGACGGCAAGCTGCATTTGGGCGTGCGTGCCGACGAGCTGGCCAGCGATACCGAGCGGCCGCAGGCCGAGCGCGGTGCCTACCGGGTGCGCGGCAATGCCAAGCAAAACTGGGGAGGCTACTGATGTCTGCCACCCGCCCGATTCTGATTGCCGTGCGCGATTACTTGGCCGCCGAGCTGCCCGCCTACACGGTGGAGCTGTTTCCGGACGACCCGGCCGGCTACCGCTTTATGGCACCGCTGGGCGCGGTGCTGGTCGGTTATCAAGGCAGCAAGTTTGCCCGCCCGGACGGCCTCGGCCTAATCGGCCAGCAGCGCGACGTCACACTGGCGCTGACCGTGTTCGGGCGCGGCCTGAACCATGACGGTGCAGCCTTGGATCTGCTCGACGCATTGCGGCTGGCCATCACCGGCTACCGCCCGCCCGACTGCGAGCCGTGCCATTTAATCAGCGAGCAGTTTTTGGCTGAAGAAGGCGGGGCATGGCAATACCAGCTGATTGCCCAAACCGAAACCCAGCAGGTCGAACGCCGCCCGGCGGATACCCGACCCAAAGTCAGCAGCCTGTACCTGCGGCAGCAAGGCCAGCCGCTCAACCCAGATATCAAACCCAAACCCTAGGAGATTATTATGTCCGCAGCTTTCCACCACGGTACGGAAACCAAACGTATCGACGGCGGTACCAGCCCGATCTACACCGCCGACGGCGCGATTACCGCTATTGTCGGCACGGCTCCAGCCGGTGCGGTCAATACGCTGACCGTATGCGCCGCCGCCCGTGATTTCTTGCCATTCGGCAGCAGCTTGACCGGCAAAGGCTTTACCCTGCCCGACGCCGCCAATATCTTTACCCGCTACAAGGCCGGCACCGCCTATGTGGTCAATGTGTGCGACCCGGCCAAGCATAAGAGCAGCGTGGCCGACGAGGCATTGACGGTCGATGCTGACACCCTGACCGCCCGCACCGCCCATCCGGCCTTGCAGGCAGGCTATACCGTGAAAGACGGAGGCAATACCCTGAACGAGGGCAGCGACTACACCGTTACCGATGCCCTGCTCGGCGAGATTGTGTTCAAAACCAAACCCACCGCGCCGACCATCAGTTATACCTACACCGACCCGTCCAAGGTAACCGAAGAAGAGATCATTGGCGCCTATGTGGCCGCCACCGGCAAACGCACCGGACTGCAGGCGGTGATTGAAGGCTTCAACCGCTTCGGCGCCGATGCCAAAATCATCATCGTGCCGGAGTACGACAAGACCGCCAAATGCCGCGCCGCCATCGAAGTGCTGGCCGAGCAGATTAAGGCCATCGGCTATGCGGCAGCACCGCAGCAGACCACCCTGAGCAAGGCCATCGAAGGCCGTGGCCCGTTGGGCAGTATCAACTTCCAAACCTCCAGCGACCGTATGATGCTGTTCTATCCCTATGTGTTGGGTTTGCTCGGCGTGGAGAGCCTGGCTACCCACGCTGCCGGCCTGCGTATGAAGACCGACGTAGAACAAGGCTACTGGTACAGCTCGTCCAACCGCGACCTGCTGGGCGTGACCGGCATCGAAATGCCGCTGACCGCCCGCGCCGACGACCCGCAGAGCGACACCAACCGCCTCAACGAAAAAGGCATTACCACGGTGTTCAACAGCTACGGCACCGGCTACCGCCTCTGGGGCAACCGCCTGGCCTGCTTCCCGACCGTCAGCCACATCAAAAACTTCGAGGTGGCGCAACGCACCGGCGACGTGATCGACGAATCCATCCGCCGCTTCGAATTGCAGTATATCGACCGCCCGATTGACGATGCCCTGATTGACAGCCTGCTCGGCTCCATCCGCACCTATCTGGGCACCCTGCAATCCATCGTCGGTTACAGCGTAGACTTGGATTACGACTACGACTTGGTGGATGCTTTCAGTAAAGGCCAAGTGCCGATTAAGTACGAATACACGCCCAAGCTGCCGGCCGAGCGCATCAGCAATGCCAGCGTGATGACCCGCAAATATCTGGCCAACTTGGTCAGCCAACGATAAAAGTAAGGAGTAAGTAATGACTGCAGTTACCGCTATTTATAATGCCAATGTTTATATTGACGGCAATAATTTGTTAGGTAAAGCGTCTGAGTTTAAATTGCCGGAAGTAGAATTCGAGCAGGATGAATTCAAGGGTTTAGGCATCAAAGGCACGATTAAGTTACCGATGGGTATGGCAGCATTAGAAGGGGAAATCACATGGAATAGTTTTTTCCCGGAAGTTGGACGCCGTGCTGCCAATCCATACCGTGCTGCACAATTAATGGTGCGCGCCGATGTGGAAACCTACGATACTACCGGACGCGTGAAAGAGGTGCCGTTGGTGACAATGGTAACCGCAACCTTCAGTAAAAACGCCTTGGGCGGATTCAAACCGAAGGAGAAGGCGGAGTTTTCCAGCACCTACCAGACCACAGAAATCCGCCAAGTGCTAGATGGTCGAGAGACTTTGTATATCAATACATTTACCAACGAATACCGCGTAGACGGCGTGGACGTGGAAGAGACCTACCGGCGCAATATCGGGGCTTAATTTAGAAAACGTTTTAAAAGACCGTGGACAGCCCCACAGGCAAAATCCCTACATCAATCCAGATGTAGGGATTTTTATTTACCACCGGCGGTTTGATTCCGGCCGCGCCGCCCGGCCGATTTTGAAAAAGGATTGCAAAAATGGCTCAGAACGAAGCACAGAAATTACAGGAAGACTTGGGGATGAACATCACGATTACATTGAATGTGCCGGTTGTTTTGGCCGACGGTCGCCAACTGGACAGCCTGACCCTGAGGCGCGCCAAAGTAGCCGATCTGCGGGCAGTCAGCCGTTTGGAAGGCGATGCCGCGCAGGAGATTGCCTTGGCCGCCCGATTGGCCGGTTTGGTGCCGGAAGACATGGATGCGCTGGATTTGAGCGATTACAAGCAGATTCAAGACTGGTTTCGCTACTGTCAGGAAAAACCGGCCTCAGCCATCCGAGCCGACTGACCATGCCGAACTGGCGGCACAGTTGCTGGCGGCCTGTGCGGATGTGGCGTGGTGGTATGGCTGGCCGATACAGGCCATCGACGATTTGACCATGGAAGACTTCATTGACTTCCAAAAAGAAGCAGCCCGCCAAATCAAGGCGGGCTACCGGAAAGGGTTGTGATTATTGCTCAGACAAACGCTGCTGCCAATAGGCGAGGTTTTCCCGGCTGCGCTGTTCGTCATACGGGCGGCGGTGTTCGCTAAAGCGAGCCTGTTCCTCCTCCTCTTCGCGCTGCTGCCAGCGCCGGCGCAGTCGGCGGGCGGCGGAAATATCCAAACAGAAAGATACGGCCAGCCAAACCATGCCAAGCACGATGCCAACGGCTTCGAGCAGCAGGGTGCCGAAGGCGAGCAATACAACCAAAGCAACGATGACTGCCATTTCTTTCTCCTTTCCCTGTCTAGGTTTATAGGATAGTAAAACATGTCTGCCGAGTTATCAATAGTTGTCAAGATCGGTGCTGCTATAGGAAGCACGATTGCCGCTATCCGCTCGGTCGGCGGCGGGGTGGATTTTGTGCGGCGCAGCACTACCCTGTTGCGCCGCGAACAGTTGCTGCTGGGTCGGGCAATCCGCGACAGCAGCCGCCAAGGTTCGTCAGAACTGCGCCGCCTGCAGCGGCAGTATGATGGTTTGGGCGAAACCATGAGCCGGATTCGGCGCAATCAAAATCAGCGCGGCAGGATTGATGCCGCTATCCAACGCAACCGCTCGGTACGCGACAGTTTGAAGTCGGAAATCCTCAGTACGGTGGCCGCCGTCGGTGTGGTTTCCGTACCAATCAAGCTGGCGATTGAATTTGAATCAGCCATGGCTGATGTGCGCAAAGTGGTCAATTTCGACACGCCCGAGCAAGCTAAAGCGATGGAGCGGGATATTCTGCACCTAACCCGTTCCATCCCGATGGCCGGCGATGAGTTGGCCGCTATCGTGGCTGCCGGCGGCCAATCCGGTGTGGCACGTGAAAAACTGATTGGCTTTGCCGAAGATGCGGCCAAGATGGGGGTGGCTTTTGATATGTCGGCCGGTACTGCCGGCGAGGCCATGGCCACTATGTCCAATGTGTTGCGGCGGCCGATTGAAACCATGTCGGAGTTCGGCGATGCCATCAACTATCTGTCGGACAATACCAACTCCAAGGCTGCCGATATCGTCAATGTGATGACCCGGGTCGGTAGTGACATCAAACAACTGGGGCTGACCGACAATCAGGGGGCAGCCTTGGGCAGTACCTTCCTCAGTATGGGTAAGGCGCCGGAGTTGGCGGCACAAGCCACCAAGGGCATGGTAACGGCCTTTTCTTTAGCGCGGGTCGGCAAGTTTGATGACGAACTCAAACAGCTGGGGCTGACTACCAAAGACTTTGCTGCCGCCATGGATAAAGACGCACAGGGCGCGATTTCCGACTTCTTGCAGCGTGTGCGCCAGTTGCCGAAAGAGCAGCAGATGCCGCTGCTTTTGAAGATGTTCGGCCGCAACTACGCCGACGACGTGCTGCTGCTGACCGGTTCGATGGAAGAGTACAACCGGCAGCTGAACCTATTGAGCGAAACCGATGCCGGCGGGCAGTTGAAATACATGGGCTCTATGCAGCGCGAGTTCCAAAACCGCTCGGCAACAACTGCCAACCAACTGCGGCTGTTTAAAAACAGTCTGATGGAATTAGGGATTACGGTGGGCAGCGTGATGCTGCCGGGCATCAATGATTTCCTCAAAAGCCTGATGCCGGTGGTTTACAGAATGACCGAATGGGCACAGGCCAATCCAAAGCTGATTCATACCCTGATTAAGATTGCCGTGGCACTGGTCAGCGTTAAGGCGGCCTCGCTCGGCGTACGTCTGCTGTTTAACGGTGTGGCCGGTGCCGGTTTGGGGGTGGTGCAGCGTCTTTTAGGGCTGCACGGTACGTTGTTGCGCTTTAACGGTGTGTTCCGCCTGCTGAGGATGGGGCGCGGGGCAACGGCCTTACGCATCATGGGTTTTTCCGCCCGCCAGGCGCGCGGTGCCATGTCTTTGTTGGAACGCGGTATCGGCCGGGTCAGCGTGGCCGGTTCCCGCTTTTTATCGATGGCCGGCAGGGTGCGCGGTTTGGGCGGCGCCATGATGTGGTTGCAGCGTATTTGGACATCAGTCGGTATGGCGGCCATGTCCAATCCGATCGGTGCGGCCATTGCCGCCATCGCCATCGCAGCATTCCTGATTTATAAAAACTGGGGTGCGGTGAAGTCGTTCTTTATCGGCTTGTGGGACGGTATTCAAGACGGAATTCGGCCGGTGTTGCCACTGTTGGAAATGATTGCTTTCGGCTGGCAACAGATTTGGGATGTGGTTAAAGGTTTCTTTTCGGATTTCTTTTCGTCCAATGACGAGGCTTCGGAAAGTGCGCAGGGCTTCGGCTATATCATCGGCTATATATTGGGCAGCATTCTGAATATCGGCCCAATGATTCTAGACGGCTGGCGCATGATTTTCGACGGCATTTTCTCGCTGGTCGGCTCGGCTTGGGAACAAATCAAAACCGCCTTCGACGGCGGCCTGCTCGGCATCCTCGGCCTGATCCTCAACTGGTCACCCATTGGTGCCTTCTATTCGGCCTTTGCCGCCGTCCTCTCGTGGTTCGGCATTGAGCTGCCGGGCAAGTTCACGGAGTTCGGTTCAAACATCATCAGCGGTCTGTGGAACGGCTTAAAAGCCAAGTTTGAAGAGGTTAAGGCATGGTTCTCAGGCGTGGCCGGCTGGTTCTCGTCCAAGTTTGCCATCCGCAACGAAATCCACTCCCCGAGCCGCCTGTTCAGGCGCTTCGGCGGCTGGATGATGCAGGGCTTGCAGCTGGGTATCGACGGCGGCGCTTCCCGCCCGCTTAACGCCATCGGCTCTGTGGCTTCGGATTTGCAACAGCGTTTCACCAACAACACCTCATCCTTGGCCGCTTCAATGGCCGCCAACAGCGCCGAACTCTCTGCTGCACGGCAGGGCACGGCTGCGGCAGGCGGCATTACGGTGCATTTCAACCCGACCATCAATGCACCCGGCGGCGATGCGGGGCAGATTCAGGCAGCCATGCAGATGGGCTTGCGCGAGTTTGAGCAATTGTTTGAACGGCTGATGGCCGATAAGGCTAGGAGGGCTTACTGATGTTTGCCATGTTGGGCGAGGTACGCTTCGAGCTGCTGGGCAGCTTTACCGACCTTGAAGAGGCCCACGGTGCCAGCTATGCCAAGCATGAGGTGCTGGCCGGGCGGCCGAGGTTGCAGGCGATGGGCAACGAGCTGACGCAGATACGCTTCGGCATCAAGCTGCATTGGAAGCTGGGCGATGTGGACGCGGCCTACAAGGGCTTGATTGCGGCCAAAGAGGCACAGCAGGCGGTGTCCTTGGTGTTCGGCTCCGGCCGTTTTGTCGGCTGGTTTGTGATTGAGTCGCTGACCGCCCGCACCCTGTTGCAGGATGGCCGCGGCCGCACCGCCGCGCGCGAGCTGGACGTGAGCCTGACCGAGTTTGTCGGCGACCCGAACAACCCGCTGCCGACCCCGGGCGTGGCCAACGGCCAAAACCCGCTGCTCGCCATGTTGCCCGAGTCGGTGCGTGCCCCTTTGTCCAAATTGGCCGATGCGGTGCAGACCGGCGTGCGCATCTACCGCAGTGTGGAACAAGAGGTCGGCCAGCTGCAAACCCTGATTGCCCATGCCCGCGAGCTGAAACACGACCCGCTGGCCTTGTTCGGCGTGGTGGGCGATGCGGTCAATCTCGGCGGCACGGCGTTGGGTAAATTGAACAGGCTGCCTGAAGTCGGCAAATACATCGGCAACCTGTCCGGTGCGGCCGAGATGCTGGCCTACGGCGGGCAGGCGGCGCGCGAACTCTCCGGCGGTTTGGCCGCGCTGCGCAACGGTGCACAAAGCGGCACGGTGGGCGGCTGGCTGGAAGGCGGCATGGCCGCCGTTTCCGCTGCCGCCGACAGCCTGAACAACGGCGCCCGCGGTGCGCAAAGCCTGACCGCGTGGCTGGCCGGCAGAAAGGACGGGACGAAATGAGCGAATCGGTATTAAGACACCTGACACGCGAGGGTGACCGCTGGGATTTGATTGCCTGGCGATACTACGGCAACCCCTTGGAAATCTCCCGCCTGATTGCCGCCAATCCGCACCTGCCGGCGGCCGAGCAGTTCGCCGCCAACCTGACCGTGTTCGTGCCGGTTATCCCGGCCAAACCCCAAACCCAAGCCGACATGCCGCCGTGGCTGCGCGGCGATAACGGAGACGACGATGCAGATGCCTAACCTCCATCTGGGTGCCTTGCTTTCAGGTAGCCTGAACAGCACGGCCAGCCATCCGGTGACCCTGCCCAAGGTCATCATCAAATACGAGCAAAAGGACATTACCAGCGACATCCAGCCCTATTTGTTATCGGTGAGCTACACCGATTACTTGGAAGGCCAATCGGACGAAGTGCAGGTGGAGCTGGAAGACGTGGACGGCCGCTGGCGGCAAAAGTGGTATCCCGAGCAGGGCGACAAAATCAGCCTGGAAATCGGCGACCAGATTAACGGCATGCTCAAGCTGGGCAGCATGGAGCTGGCCGAGATTGAGTACCAGCACCCGCCGTCCGTGATTACCCTGAAAGCGCTGTCCACCGGCATCACCAAATCCAACCGCACCCAGCGCGGCCGTGCCTACGAGCACACCACGCTGGCCGACATCGTGCACCGCATTGCCCGACGGTTGCACCTGAAGGTAACCGGCACCATCCGGCACATCCCAATCGAGCGCGTGACCCAGTATCAGGAGCGCGATGTGGAGTTTCTGACCCGTTTGGCCAAAGAGTACGGCCACACCTTCAAAATCGTTGGCCGCCAATTGGTCTTCCAAGCCAACGACGCGCTAGCCGAGCAAAAGCCGGTGGCGGTCTTGCTGCCGGAAGACATCAAAAACTTCAGGCTGCGTGACCTGATTAAGGGCGTACCGCAGGAAGCGGTGGTGAGCGGCTACGATGCCAAACGCAAGACCACGCGCCGCACCCGCCGACAAAGCCGCGCATTGCGCCCGGGCGGCAAGCGCGCCAGCAGCGGCGACACGCTCAAAATCGTGGCCAACCGCGGCGAGAGCCAGGCGCAGGTCAATGCCCGTGCCGATGCCGCCTTGAACGACGCGCAGCAATCTCAGGTGGCCGGCAATATTTCGCTGGTGGGCAACGCCAAGCTGGTGGCCGGGCAGACCGTGCAGCTCAAAGGCTTCGGTAAGTTCAGCGGCAAATACCTCGTGAAGCAGGCGCGGCACGGAATCCGCCGCGGCGGCGGCTTTACCAGCGATTTGGAGGTCAAAATGGTCGAATACGTGCCGGACGAGCCGCCGCAGCCGGCCGCCGCAACCCAACCCAAAAAACAGGCAGCCAAAAATGCGAACCCATGACTTTACCGCCACCCTGCAATTCGGCACGGTTTCGGCCGTGGACGCGGCCAAACACGCGGTGCGCGTCACCGTGCCGACTTTGGACGACATCCAAACCGACTGGCTGCCGGTGGTCAGCCTGGGCGCGGGCGGCAACCAGTTCTACGCGCTGCCCGACCCCGGCGCACTGGCCGTCTGCCTGCTGGACGCACGTGGCGAGGGCGGTGTGTGCCTCGGTGTCATCTACAACGAGCAGGACGGCACGCCCGCTGCCGATGCGAATATGTGGCTACGGAAATTCAGCAACGGCACCGTCATCAGCCATAACAGAGCCGACGGCCAGGTAACCGTCGACACCCCGGGCAAGGTGGTGGTTAAGGCCGCCGCCAAGGTAGAGGTTCAGTCGCCGGAAACGGAGATTACCGGCAATACCACAGTCAAGGGCATGCTGACCTACACCGCCGGCCTGACCGCTTCCAACGGCGGCGGGGGTGATACCGCCAGCATCGAAGGCACCGTGCGCATCAACGGCGATATCATCCTCAACGGCATCAGCGTGTCCGGCCACGTCCACCCCGGCGACTCCGGCGGCACCACCGGCAGCATGCAGGCCGGCTGATTGATTTTTGAAAACGTTTTACAAGACCGCGGACAATCCCCGCAGCACAATCCCCGTATCCCGCCCGATACGGGGATTGTTTTTTAAACCCGTTTAAAAGACCCGCCGCCACCGCGCAGGCAGAATAAACCCATGACTACCCAGACCACCCCGCGCAGCCGCCACTGGCAGCCCGCCCCTCTCGCGAGCGGGCAGGACATCGTGCAAGACCTTGACGACATCAACCAGTGCATCGAAAACATCCTCGCCACCCGCAAGGGTAGCGACGTGTTGCGGCCGGATTTCGGCAGCAATTGGTTCGACTACATCGATTACCCGGAAGACGAATTTATCCCCAACACCGTGCGCGAAGTGGTGTTGGCCATCCAGACGTGGGAAAAGCGCGCGCTGGTCGAGCAGGTCACGTTTGCCGGCCATGCCCCGCATATCACCATGACCGTGCATTGGCGGGTGGCAGATGAAGTGGCGGGCGAAATCTACCGCACCGATATTGCAATAAAGGCTACCTGAAAATGGATTTGAGCAAACTGAAACGCGAAGAGGTCAAGATTGTCGATGACGACTTGGCACAGAGCCTGGCCGCCATGATTGCCGACTACGAGCAGCGCGCGGGCAAGGTATTGCAGCCGGCGCACATCGAACGGCTGCTGATCAACACCTTTGCCTACCGCGAGCACCTGCTGCGCCAGCAGGTGAATGAAGCCTACCGACAGCAGCACCCGCGCTTTGCCACCGGCCTGATGCTGGACTTGTGCGGCGATGATGTGTCCACCCCGCGCCTGCAGGCGCAGCCTGCCTTGACCACCCTGCGCTTTACTGCGGTATTGAGCGGTTCGGAACAAATTGCCGTACCCAAGGGCACGCGGGTCAATGCCGGACAGACCAGCTTTGTCACCACTGAAGCTGCCCTGCTGACTGCCGCCCAAAGCAGCGCCGAAGTGGCCGCCGAATGCACCGAAACCGGCACAGTCGGCAACGGCTGGTCGGTCGGACAAATCAACAGCCTGGCCGAGCGGCTGCATCCGACAATTGATGTGGCCGTCAGCAACGCCACCGTTTCCGCTGGCGGCGTAGAGATTGAAGGCGACGAAGCCTACCGCGAGCGCGTGTTGCTGGCACCGGAGAGCTTTAGCGTAGCCGGGCCAGTGGGTGCCTACCAATATTGGGCGCGGCAGGCCAGCCCGGCGGTGGTGGACGTGCACGTGGCCAACGATACCGATGGCGGCGGCCAGCCTATAGGCGGGCGGGTGGCGGTAACCGTGCTGGCCAAAGACGGCCTGCCCAATGCCGAGCTGATTGGCAAGATTCAGGCTGCCTTATCGGCCGAGAAACGCCGCCCGCTGTGCGATACGGTGGTGGTCAAAGCCCCGACCGCCGTCGATTACACGCTGGACGCCGAGCTGACCCTGTTTACCGGCACCGATGCCCGCACCGCCAAAGCGGCGGCCGAACAGGCATGGGCAGTGTATGAAGCCGCCCGCCGCAGTCGGCTCGGTTTGGACATCGTGCCGCTGGACATCATGAGTGCGCTGAAAGTGGCCGGTGTCTATAACGTGGTGCTGCACAACCTGCCGCTGACCGTGGTCAAGCCCGATCAGTGGGCACGCTGCACCCGCGTCAACATCCGCATTGCCGCACAAACGGCGGAGGGCTAGGCGATGGCCAAACTCTCCTACGCCGCCATCATCGAACGCGACCAACGCGCCCGCGCCCTGGCCGAATTGGGTCTGCGTTTGGATTTGGCCGAGCTGCCGCAGCTGATGCCGCGCCTGGTCGATTTGGTCGCCCCGGAACACCTGCCGCTGTTGGCCGAGAGCCGCAGCATCCTGGGTGCCGACGGCTACTGGCTGGCCGAATCCGACGATGCACGGCGCAAACTGATTAAAGGTGCGTACGAGCTGCACCGCTACAAAGGCACGCCGTGGGCAATCCGCGAAATCGTGCGGCGGCTCGGGTTCGGTGAGGTACGGATTATTGAAGGGCTCACCGGCCAAACCTACGACGGCAGCATCAACTACAACGGCAGCCATGTTTACGGTGCAGGCAGCTACTGGGCGCACTACCGCATCATCATGAATAGCGTGATTACCAACGACCAGGCCGCGCTGTTGCGCAAAACGCTGGCCGCCTTCGCACCGGCACGCTGCCTGTTGGCAGCCTTGGATTATCAGGCCGTCCCCCTGCGTTACAACGGGCGGGCGGCCTACGACGGCAACTTTAACTTTGGAGCAGCTTAAATGGCGAATATCACGGAAGAACTGAACAACCCGCAATGGTCGGAAGGTATCTACCAGCTGGAAACCACCGACCCGGTATTAGGCGGGCCGAACGGCATAGCCAACCGGCAGGCCAAGGAACTGGCGGCGCGGACGCAGTATTTGAAGAAGAAGCAGGAGGAGGACAAACCGGGTGCGGCCAGCACTACTAAGGCCGGCATCGTACAGCTCTCGTCTGCCACTGACAGCAACAGCGAAGAGCTGGCAGCCACGCCGAAGTCGGTGAAGGCGGCTTACGACAAGGCTGTTGAATCTGCCGGCAAAGGCCTGCCAGTTGGCGCAGTAATCGGCTTTCCGCGCGCCGTTACCAGCCAAGAAGGCTTTTTAAAGGCCGACGGCAGCACATTCACGCAGGCTACCTATCCCGACCTGTATCGCGTACTGGGCAGCAACAAACTGCCCAACCTTACGCGCTCCGACATCGGTATGACCGCCTATTTCCCGTTTGGCGACATCCCGGATGGCTGGATTAAGTACGACGAGATTGCCACTAGGGTTACTCAGTCCGCCTATCCCGAGCTCTATCGCAAGCTGGTGGCGCAATACGGCAGCATTGCCAACGTCAAGCCGGTAGATGATTACTTTGTGCGCAACGTGGGCGGCAGCGGCCAAATCGGACAACAATACCCGTGGACGGTAGGCGACCACCATCATGTTTTTGGGCTTGTGGCCTACGGCAACGACGACCTGCTGCTCAAACGCCTGCCGGTGGATAAGTATTACCCCGGCCAAATCAAGGCAGGCGACCCGATGTTTGTCATCTACGGACAACTGGGCGGCAATGAGGGCAAAAACAACGGTACGGATATGTTTTCGGCGGCACATGAGCAAGCGGCTATCGGGAAATACTCGCAAAAACACGCCGTCCCCATCACTTACGACCACGCCTACACCGACCAATACACGCCCAAACCCTATTATCAGGACAACACCCCGAAATACATCGGCATGGTGCTGTGCATTAAGGCCAAAGACAGCCTGGATGACATCGTGTTTTGGATTAAGGCTTACGGCCAAGTAACCAATGCCGGAGCACTGGATGCCTCCACGCTGGCCGCACAGTTGCAGGACAAGGCTGACAGAAACCATACCCACCGCGCCGCCGACATCAGCGACTTGGGCGAGGCGATTAAGCAGCAGATGGCCGCCGCCATGCAGCACCAAGCCGGCACCAACGGCTACACCAAACTACCCAACGACCTCATTGACCAATGGGGCGAGGTGTTGACGGGCTGGCAGGGAGAAGGGCCGGTGAAAGTAGTGTTTCCGATTGCGTTTACCTCCGAGTGTTACAACGTGCAAATCACCGTCAAAAGCAGCGGCCGGTCGGGCGCGGTGGGCACGGACTTAACCATCGGCGCGGGAGAGATAACGGCCACCGGCTTTAGCGCCATGCTTAACACATGGGCTCAAGGTGCGGCAGCCAATGATTTTGAAGGCTTCGCTTGGCGCGCCATCGGCAAATAACGGGAGACAACCATGACACTGTATTACTCACAATCCACCGGCGGTTTTTATGACGACCAAATCCACAGCACCGTGCCGGATGATGCGGTAGCAATTAGCCCCGAGCAGCACGCCGCACTGCTGGCGGGGCAGTCCAACGGACAAGTGATTATGCCAAACAAAGACGGCAAGCCTGTATTGGCCGAGCAGCCGCCCTGCCCATCCAGCACTTGGGACGGCGAGCAGTGGCACATCAACCCCGAGTGTGCCGCCCGGCTCAAAGCCGAACAGCAGGATGAGATGTGGGAGCGCATCAAGGCCAAGCGCTATGACAACCTGCGGCATGGGGTGTTTGTCAAAAGCGTGGGCAAGTGGTTTCAGACTGATGATGCCACGCGGCTGCAATATTTGACTTTGCGCACCCTGCCGAATGAGGCGTTTCCGCTCAAAGAACCGTGGCGGACAATGGACAACACCGACCTGCCGCCGGAAAAGTGCACCAAAGCGTTATTTGAAGAGATTGTCATGCAAATGGTAGCCGACGAGATGGCGGACTATCACAATGCCAAACGACACCGTGCCGCCATGCTCCAAGCCGAACACCCGCTAGAATACGACTACAGCGATGGCTGGACGGCAAACTTTGATGAGCAGCCCGCCGCCGAGTTTGAGGAGGCCGACAAATGAGCCAGCGCCCAATTTATCTAGCCTTGTACAAAGGTCGTCGTGATGGCTCCGGCTGGCGGGTATGGAGTGCCCGGTTTACCGACTGGCTCACGCGCAAACTGACCCGCGGCCAGTACAGCCATGCCGAGATTGCGGTGCGCGAGCATCCGCAGGCATCGGTTTATACCTGCTACTCCGCTTCCATCCGCGATAAAGGCGTGCGCTGCAAAGTGATGCCGCTGCCGGCGGCTAAATGGGACTTGATCCCGCTGCCCTCCGTCCCTGAGGTACACGAGCAGCTGCAGAGGGTGTGGACGTCCACCGATGGGCAGGGCTACGACCTGATGGGCGCATTGGGTATCGCCTTCGGACTGCCGCAAAACCGCCGCCGCTGGTTCTGCTCCGAGTGGTGCGCCACCGCGTTGAGGCTGCCTGAAAGCTGGCGCTGGTCGCCCAACGACCTCGCTGTTATCGTACCCGCCCTATATAAGGAGGAGGCATGAAAATACCCGCCACAGGGGCGGGTATACGCAATAAGTAGGACGGCGGCGCGGCCGGTGTTTGCCCACCAAACCGCGCCAGCCACGCAGAGACAGCCTGCATGACCCAAGGCCGCCACCTCTAGAGGCGGGCGGATTCTAACATACCGGTAATGTGGGAGCTGCAAAAATGCAATATCGTTGCAAAAACTGCAATAAGCTGTTGGCCAAAGGCGAGGGTGAGCTGGAAATCAAATGCCCGCGCTGCAAAGCGGTCAACCAATTTGGTTCTTTAACAACCCGGAGTGCCTGTGAGCGCCAAACTTCAAGGAGCAAGCATCATGGGCAACACCCATCCCGTCAGTCCGCTTAGGGGCTGGCTGGGCGGCAAATACCGCCTGGCCGGTACCATCATTCCGCTAATCCCGTCAGACCATACCTGCTACGCCGAAGTGTTCGGCGGTGCGGCATGGGTGCTGTTCAAAAAGCCGCCATCCAAAGTGGAGGCCATCAACGACATCAACGCCGATGTCATCAATCTATATAGGTGTGTTCAAAACCACCTGCCCGAGCTGCTGCGGCAGGCGGAATACCTGCTGCCCAGCCGCGATGAGTATTGCCGGCTGCAGCACTGCAACCCCACCACCCTGACCGACATCCAGCGCGCGGTGCGCTTCCTCTATCTGCACCGCATGGGTTTCGGCGGCAAGGTGGCCGAGTTCTGCTGCGCCGCCACCAGCACCCGCCCGCCCAAGTTCCGCGCCGACAGGTTGGCCGAGGAGCTGCAACACAGCCACCGACGCCTGCAAGGGGTGATGCTGGAGCGGCTCAACTACGACGACTTCATCGCCCGCTACGACAAGCCCGGCACCTTCTTCTACATCGACCCGCCGTATTGGGATTGTGAGACGATGTACGGCAAAGGCATCTTCGCCAAAGCCGACTTCGAACGGCTGGCCGAGCAGCTACGCCACATCAAAGGGCGCTTTCTGCTGTCGATTAACGACGTGCCGGCCATTAGGGAGATCTTCACCGGCTTCCAGTTTAAAGAGGTCAGCCTGCGCTACAGCATCAATAAGGAGGCCACCACCGAAGCTGACGAGCTGTTGATTGCCAACTACCCCATCAACATGGAGCAGGCAGAGCAGGCTTGACGTGAAAAATCCCACCAAGCAAGGTGGGATTTGTAACGTTGTTGCATAGGGTGCAATAATATCAGGACTGATTTATCGCGCCGAAGTGGGGATATTTATCGCGCGCGGCTTCAGTTATAGCGGGTTTGGCGGGATTTGCCAAGGATTCTGACAACGTTGATGTGGGATAGCAAAGAGGCTACCTGAAAAATGGGGTGGCATTTTCAGGTAGCCTGTATTGTGGCTCGGCGCTTAGGGCTGGCGGTAGGGGTTGTGCACGTGGCGCATGAGGTCGATGAGGAAGTCGCGCACTTGTTGTTCGCCGCAGCCCATGAGCAGGGCGTCTTCGAAGGTGTCTTGTGCGAGCTGGTAGAGTTCCTGCATGTTTTCCTGCATCACTTTCACTTTTTCGGTGCAGGAAACGATTTCGCCGTTGTCGCTATACCATTTGGGCATTTCCGGCATGTTCATGGTGTGTGCCTTTAGCGGGTGAAGCGGGTGGAACGGTCTACGCGGCGGGCGGTGATGTAGCGGTTTTTCCAGTAGTTGCCGTTCATGCTGGTGATTTCGATGTCGCGGCCGGTGCGGGGGGCGTGGATGAAGCGGTCGTTGCCGATGTACATGCCGACGTGGGATACACGGCCGCCGCCGCCGAAGAAGACCATGTCGCCCGGCTTGAGGTTGGCACGGTCGACTTGCTGACCCACGGTGGCCATTTCGGCAGAGGTGCGGGGCAGGGTGATGCCCATGCTGCGTTTGAAGATGTATTGCATGAAGCCGCTGCAATCGAGGCCTTGGGTGGGGGAGTTGCCGCCGAAGCGGTAGGAGAGGCCGATGAGGCTCATGGCATTCATGATGAGGTCACCGGCTTCGTCTTGACTGCCGGAGGAGCGGCTACTTGAGGATTGGCGGCTGGATGATGACCGGCTGGATGATGATGAAGACGAGGCATTGCTGCCGTGGCCGGTGCGTTCGCGGATGAGGCGTTCGAGCGCGTCGTTATCCAAGCCTTCGGGCGCGGCTTGGGCGCTGAGCGGGAGGGCGAGGGAGAGCGCCGTGAGGGCGAAAATACTTGCTTGCTTGATCCACTTCATCAATTTGGAGCTTTCTGTTTCTTGCCGTGTTATAGCGTATTCGGGGTGTGGCGGAAGCTCGGCGCGGCGGGCGGCGTATGCGCTATAAGGGGCGGGTATGTTATGCTGTGCATCCGTTATGGATACAGATTTTGCAGGGGGTATGCGTATGGCTAAATCTGCCGTTTTGGCTTGGGGCGACCTCAACCGGTTGCGCCAAATCGTGTCTGTTCTGGCTCGGCACGGGTTGGGCAGTTTCCTTGGCCGGCTTAAGCTGAACCGCTCTTCCTGGCTGGGTGGTGCTGCCGGGCAGGAGCAGCCGGCCGGCCAAGCCAATATCGGCACTGCCCGCCGTTTCCGGCAGGCGTTTGAAGAGCTGGGGCCCACGTTTATCAAGCTGGGGCAGATCCTGGCCACCCGTGTGGATATTTTCAGCGCCGAATGGATAGAGGAGTTCGAACGGCTGCAAAGCCGTGCCAATCCCTTGCCATTTGAGGAGATCCGTTTGCTGCTCACCGAGCAGCTGGGGCGGCCGCCGGAAGAAGTGTTTCGGCATATCGACAACGAGCCGGTGGGCAGTGCCTCCATCGCGCAGGTGCATCGTGCGGTGCTGCTCGATGGCAGTGAGGTGGCGGTGAAGGTGCGCCGGCCGGATATCGAACCGCTGATTCAGGCAGATTTGCGCATTCTAACCTATTTGGCGCAATTGATAGAATCGGAAATCGCCGAAACGCGCCGCTATCATCCAGTGCAGATGGTGCAATATTTTGCCAAAAGCCTAGCCAAGGAAACCGATTTGTCTGCTGAGCTGCGCCATATGCAGCGTTTTGCCGCCTGGTATGAAAGCCACTCCGGCATTCACATCCCCAAAGTTTATCCCGAATACAGCAACCGGCAGATCCTGGTGCAGGAATACATGGCCGCCGAACTGCTGAAAGATGCCGATTTGGCCGCATTTGGCTCAGAGGAGCGGCACATCCTGGCCTGCCGCATCACCGACGCCCTACTCAATATGATTCTCGGCCAAGGCTTGTTTCACGCCGACCCGCATCCGGGCAACATCTTTATCTATCCCGATTTAAGCATCGGGCTGATCGATTTCGGCATGGTGGGCTACCTGAATACCGTGCGGCGACAGGAAATCAACGCATTAATTGAAGCCCTAATCCACCGCGACCCCTTCGCCGTGCAATACATCCTCGCCAACTGGGCACAGGGCGAAGTGCCCGATGAAGACCTGCTAGGTGCCGATGTGATGGAAATGCTGCTCGACTACGAGCACACCGCCGTGCGCGATTTGCGCATCAGCCAAGTCATCAACGACCTCACCCGCATCATGCGCGAGCATGAATTGGCACTGCCCGGCGATTTGGTGATGCTGTTCAAAGCCCTGCTCACCTTAGAAGGCGTGGTTAAGCGCCTTGACGGCGATTTCCAGCTGCTGGAACACGCCAAGCCGATTGTGCAAAGCGTGATCCGGCAAGGCTTTTCGCCCGAGCACGTGTGGCGGCGCACCCGCGCGCAGGGCAGGATGCTGGGGCGCATGCTCGGCGATTTGCCGAAAAATCTGCTGCGCCTCAACCACCGGCTGCAAAGCGGCCGTGTAAACGTCAACCTCGATTTGAAGCGCCTCGACAGCCTCAACCAGCATTTGGAACACAGCGCCAACCGGCTCACCATGGGCATGGTAACGGCGGCGCTGATTATCGGCTCCTCCATCCTGCTGAGCAGCAACATCGGCCCCAAGCTGTTCGGCCTCTCGTTTCTCGGTTTTTTCGGTTACCTTTTGGCCTTCGCCAACAGCTTGTGGATTATCTGGGCTATTTGGCGTTCGGGCAAACATTAAAACAAAACTTTTCAAGCGTAAAGAGAATGTGATGAAGGCAGAGGCTACCTGAAAAACGGTTTTGGCGAAGCGGAAAACAAGGCGGCGGATTTTCAGGTAGTCTGATAGATTGGGCAGGTGAGAGGGTATGGATGGCGTATGAAACGGGCGGCACACCGGAGATGTTTGCCGCCTTCGCAAACGAGGCTGCCTGAAAACGGTTTTTCAGGTAGCCTCTTGCTCTTCCGGCAGCCGATAAGGCTACCTGAAAAACGGAAAGGGCATGTGGAATAAACCATCCCATGCCCTTTGAGTTTGGAATCAGCAAGCTGGCAGCAGGCTAACACAGCACATGTTTAGCCAGGCCACCGATGGAGGTTTCGCGGTATTTTTGGTGCATATCGCGGCCGGTTTCATACATGGTGGCGATGACTTCGTCGAGCGTAACCGCCGGCTCGGTGGTGCGGCGCAGCGCCATGCGTGAGGCGTTGATGGCCTTCACGGAAGACATGGCGTTGCGCTCGATGCAGGGCACCTGCACTTGGCCGTTTACCGGGTCGCAGGTGAGGCCGAGGTGGTGTTCCATGGCGATTTCGGCGGCAATACACACTTGATCCGGGCTGCCGCCCTGCAGCTCGGTGAGTCCGGCGGCGGCCATGGAGCAGGCCACGCCCACTTCGCCTTGGCAGCCCACTTCGGCACCGGAAATGGAGGCGTTCATTTTGTAGAGGCTGCCGATGGCGCTGCAGGTGAGCAGGTAGCGCAGCACTTGTTCGTCGGTGAGTGTGCTCACGAAGTGGTCGTAGTAGGCGAGCACGGTGGGCACGATGCCGCAGGCGCCGTTGGTGGGCGCGGTAACCACACGGCCGCCGGCGGCGTTTTCTTCATTCACGGCGAAGGCGGTCATGTTGATCCAATCCACGATGCCCATCGGGTCGCTGTTGATGCCGGCGCTGCTTTCCAATTGTTTTTTCACCAGCGGGGCGCGGCGTTGGATGTGCAGCGGGCCGGGCAGCGTGCCTTCGGTGTTGAGGCCGCGCTGGATGCAGTCTCTCATGGTTTGCCAGATGGCGTGGGCGTACGCGCGTACTTCTTCTTCGGGGCGCAGCGCGCATTCGTTGCGGAAGATGACTTCCGACAGGCTTAGGTTGTGCTCCTTGCATTGGCGGATAAGATCGGCAGCGCTGCGGTAGGGGTAGGGCACGTTGAGCGGCGCCTGCTCTTGCTCGGCTTCGGCAAACTGCTTTTCGGTTACCACGAAGCCGCCGCCGATGGAGTAGTACACTTCCTGCGCCACAATATCATTGCCGATAAAGGCTTCCAGGCGCATGCCGTTTTCGTGCAGCGGCAGGAAGGAGGAATGGAAGCGGAAATCGTGCATGTAGTCGAAGGGAGTTTGGTGGCCATTGATGTCGGGAAGGATTTTGTTGGCCATGACCTGCCGGATGAATTCTGGAAAGGTGGTGGTGTCCACCGTGTCCGGCTCGTAGCCGGCTAGGCCGCCGATGATGGCGGAGTCGGTGCCGTGACCGCGGCCGGTGAAGGAGAGCGAGCCGTAAACATGCGCCCGGAAACGGGTGATTTTGTTTAACAAGCCTTGATTGATTAATTGTTGCCGGAACAGCGCCCCGGCGCGCATCGGCCCGACAGTGTGCGAACTGGAAGGCCCGATACCGATTTTGAACATGTCAAAAATGCTGATCATTCTATTGCCGCCTTTCTGTCGATTTTTTCAATATTTTACCAAATCCGGCAGCGGCGGCCTAGGAGGGTGGCGTGGCGCGGATGCCGGTTGTGGCATTTATTCTCTTTGCAAGGCTGGACAATCGGGCGTTATCTAGGCAAAATGCGCATTATTGCCTGTTAAATGTTGTAACGAAGTTTGGATAACGGATTCATAAACGCGGGCAATACTTGCGACGTCTACTGCATATTTTCACAAAAACAATGCAGTAAGCTTATATATAGATTTTTTGATCGACTACATTATTTAGAGGTTAATATGCCACAAATGTTGATTCAAGTATCCGGTATGCAGAGCAAAACGGACGGAGACCGGCTGGTTGCCAAAGGCGAGACAGTTGCCGGGGTGAGGATGGTGAATGCCAATCATGATGACGGTCGCGTGGTGATTACGCACGGCGACGGTTTCGACATCGCCGCATTCAAAGCGGCGTTGGCAGAAGAAGGTTTCACCGCCGAATAGATGATGCCGCTTTCTCGGCAACACGCAATCGCAACAATAACCAATGGCTTCCTGCTTCGGAAGCCATTTTCCTTTTTCAGGTAGCCTCATTTGCCCGCCGTTGCACAAATGAGGCTACCTGAAAATATTTGTTTGCCCAAAAGCGGCAAACGGCAAGCCTGCCTAGTCAAACAAGTCCTGCTGCCCGGTGCGCTGCGGCAGCACCTGCGCCTTGGCCGTGCCGGTTTCGAAACGCAGTTGTAACACTTGTCCGCTGTGCAGTTTTCCGGCATCGCGCACCACTTTTCCGGCGCGGTCGGTGATGATGCTGTAGCCGCGCGAGAGGGTGTGTTGCGGGGAAAGGGCTGCCAAGATGCCTGCCTGCCTTTGGCACTGAGCCTGTTTGTGTGCGAGCAGGGTGGCCAGGTGGCGGTTGAGCTGCACGGCCTGGGTGTGCAGCTGCCGAGCGGCGGCTTCCGGCGCGGGACGGCTGCGGCGGCACAATTGCGCCAGATAGGCCAGCTGCTCCTGTTTTCGCAATAGGTGGCGCTGCATGCTGTCGGCGAGGATTTGGCGGCTGCGAGCGAGGGCGCCTAGCTGCTCCTGCCATTTCTGGCGTGGGTGGCGCAGCCGGGCGGCCTGCCAGTCGAGGCGCTGGGCGGCATCGGTGCAGCGGCGTTGCAGGGTGTGGCGCAGATGGCCGAGTAGCTGCTGCATTTTGCCCAGCTGCTCCGTGCGGTTGGGGCTGGCCAGCTCGGCGGCGGCGGTGGGCGTGGGCGCGCGCAGGTCGGCGGCAAAATCGGTGAGCGTGAAATCGGTTTCGTGGCCCACGCCGCTCACCACGGGAATCGGAGAAGCTGCCACCGCGCGCACCGCCGCCTCTTCGTTGAACGCCCACAAATCTTCGATGCTGCCCCCGCCGCGGCACACAATCAGCACGTCCGCCCGTCCGTGTTCCGCCGCCGCCGCAATGGCGGAGGCTACCTGAAATTCGCTGCCCGCACCCTGCACCGCCGTGGGATATACGATCACGCGCACATCCGGCGCGCGCCGCCGCAAAGTGGTGACCACATCGCGCAGCGCCGCCGCCGCCAGGCTGGTGACCACGCCGATGCACTGCGGCGCCTCGGGCAGCGGCCGTTTGCGCGCCGGATCGAACAAGCCTTCCGCCTGCAAACGCTGTTTCAGCCGCTCATAGGCCTCAAACAACTGCCCCAGCCCTTTACGCCGCACCTCCTGCACATTAATCTGAAACTCGCCGCGCGCCTCATACAGCGTGATCCTGCCCTGCACCTCCACTTCCTCCCCCTCGCGCAGCAGTGCGGCCAACGAGCGGGCGGCGTGCTTAAACAGGGTGCAGCGCACTTGGGCACGTTGGTCTTTTAAAACAAAGTAGTAGTGCCCGCTGGCCGCCTTTACCAAGTTTGACACCTCGCCGCCCACCCACAGCCCGGAAAGCTGGTCTTCCAGCAGGGTTTTGGCCAGATGGTTCAGCTCGGAAACGGAAAGCGCGGCAGGGGCAAACAGGTCGGACATGGCATCGGGCAGGGGAATGAAGGAAGGCGGCATTATACAGCCGGAAGGCTACCTGAAAAATCGGGCGGGCGGATTTTCAGGTAGCCTTTATGCGCCGCAGAGGCTGCTTAAAAAGAGCGGCTTCCGCTTCAGCACGCAGTTTGTCTAAATCCGCTAAAATCCCGAATCAGGCTACCTGAAAACCATTTCCTCAAAAATGATGCGCAAAAACTCCCTGCTCGCCCTATCCCTCATCCCGTTCCTGAGCGCCTGCGAAACCTTGGGCGAAATCATCATGCTGCCCGTTACCCTGCCCGCCTCTGCGCTGGTGGCCGTGCTCGACCACTCCAGCCGCGCCGATGAAAAACGGCTCATCTGCCGCGCTGACTACGATTGGTACGCCCTGGGCAAACGCCAAGGCGCGGCCGGAGCCAACGGCACATTTGAAGAAAACCGCTACCGCAACCTCTGCCAAGGCACAAACTTCCCGCCCGATGCCGAGCAATGGCAGGCCGGCTACCGCGCCGGGTTGGCGCAATACTGCACTCCAGCACGTTTCCGCCAACGCGGCGAAGACGGCGACCGCCCCATTAACGCCCAAGTTTGCCCCAACGCTGCCGAGCTCGCCCGCATCTACCAACAGGCCGACGAAGCCGCCGCCCCGCGTCGCGCCCAAGCCACCCGCTGGCGAGACGAGCGGCAAAAACTGCACCGCCGCCTGCAAGAGCTCAACGAAGAAGGCCGCCAACACCCCGACCAAGCCGTGCTCTACCGCGAACGCCGCCGCGATCTGCAAAATCAAATCGACGGCATAAACCGCAAGCTGAATGCGCCGCCGGAATTTGCAAACGAGCAATAAAGGCGGTTTTTCAGGTAGCCACTGTGCGGAGCAGCAGGCTACCTGAAAAAAAGGCGCCGTTATTTTTCGCGGTGTGCAACCTATTTTCTTGCCGGCATGCAATTTCAGCTAGCCGCCAAGATGAGTTAATAAAACTTTACTGAACTGGGTGCGACAGAGGCGTTTTGCATGAGGCCGGGCAATATGGGAGCTGCAATCAATCTGCCGGTGAATGATTTTGCATGTTGATTTTTTATGATAAAACATCATATTCCGCGCAGAAAGATGGGTTGGCGACAAAATCTGTTTTATTTGCTGGTTAAAGTTTGCTAAACTGCGGCCTTCGTTTTGCATACATAAATTTACTTTGGAGGCAGCATGAACTTCTTTGCCCAACATATGCAGTTCTTTATCCAGTTTGCCGTGGTGCTGTTGTGCATCCTGGCCGGGGCGCGCGTGGGCGGCATCGGCCTGGGCGTGTTCGGCGGCATCGGCTTGGCGGTGTTGTCGTTCGGCTTCGGCCTGGAGCCCACGAGCCCGCCGATTGATGTGATGCTGATGATTATGGCGGTGGTGTCGGCGGCGGCGGCCATGCAGGCAGCGGGCGGTTTGGACTATATGATCAAAATTGCCACCCGCGTGCTGCGCAAAAATCCGAAATACATCACCTTTATCGCGCCGATGGTGACTTATAGCTTCACCGTGCTGGCCGGCACGGGGCATGTGGCTTATTCGGTGCTGCCGGTGATTGCGGAAGTGAGCCGCAAAAACGGCATCCGCCCGGAGCGGCCGCTTTCGATGGCGGTGATTGCTTCGCAGTTTGCGATTATCGCCAGCCCGATTGCGGCTGCGGTGGTGGCCTGCGTGAGCTATTTGGAGCCGCAGCACATCACGATGGCGGACGTGCTGAAAGTGAGCATTCCTTCCACGGTGATCGGCATCGGCATTGCCTGCGTGCTGGTAAACAAAATGGGCAAGGAGCTGAAAGACGATCCGGAATATCAGCGTCGCCTGCAAGATCCGGCCTATCGCAAGCTGTATGAAAGCGAAACTTCCACCGAAGAAACGGAAGTGGGCGCCAAGGCCAAGATTTCGGTGGGGATTTTCCTGTTTGCCGCCATTTTGGTGGTGTTGCTGGGCGCGCTGCCTTCACTGCGCCCGGTGTTTGGCGACAAACCGATGGGCATGGCGCACACGATTGAAATCGTGATGCTTTCCGCTGCTGCGCTGATTATCGTTACCTGCAAGCCGGACGGCAATGCGATTACCCAAGGTTCTGTGTTCCATGCCGGGATGCGCGCGGTGATTGCGGTGTTTGGCGTGGCTTGGATGGGCGATACGCTGATGCACGGGCATTTGGAGGAGGTGAAAATGGCGGTATCGGGCCTGGTGGCCAGTGCGCCTTGGGCGTTTGCCTTTGCGCTGTTTGTGCTTTCTGTGCTGGTGAACAGCCAGGGGGCGACGGTGGCCACGTTGTTTCCGGTGGCGATTGCGCTGGGCGTGCCCGCACCGATTATCATCGGCACGTTTGTGGCGGTGAACGGCTATTTCTTTATCCCGAACTACGGCCCGATTATTGCGGCCATCGATTTCGACAGCACGGGCACAACGAAAATCGGGCGGTATATTTTCAACCACAGCTTTATGCTGCCCGGGCTTTTGAGCATGGGCTTTAGCCTGGTGTTGGGCTTGATGTTTGCCAAAATGTTTTTGGGTTGAACGGTTCGTCCGTTTGAGAAACCGCCCGAGCTTCGGCCCGGGCGGTTTGATTTTGGTGCGGAAGAGGCTACCTGAAAAACGGCGGGCGTATTTTCAGGTAGCCTGAAACCAGGCTTTGCTGATTGCGGCACACGCGCTGACTTTGGATGTAACGCTGGTGACGAATAACACCAAAGAATTTGCCAGAGTGGAAGGCTTGCGGTTGGAAAACTGGATGGATTAGCCGCTTGACCCGTGGGCGAGAAGGCTACCTGAAAACGAAGCTTCAACGCAGTTAAAACGAGCAACGTGAGTTTCTGCGAAGCTAAAGATTTTCAGGTAGCCTTTTGCTTTATGCATTTATACCGCTGTGCGCCTTATGCCGCGGTCTCGCTTTTGCTCAGGGTGAGGCCGGTGAAGCCGAACAGCAGGGTGAGCAGCAGGCTGAGGTAGCAGAAGAAGGCGTAGGGCAGGTAGTCGATCACGGCCACGCCCAGCGCGTGGTGGATAAACACGCCGCACACGCTCCAGGGCACCAGCGGGTTGGTCACCGTGCCTGCATCTTCCACGGTGCGGGAGAGATTGCGCGGGTGCAGGCCGAGCCGCTGGTAAACCGGTTTGAAGGTGTTACCGGCCAAAAGCAGGCTGAGGTATTGCTCGCCGATGAGCACGTTCACGCCCAGCGAGGTGGCGGCCACGGTGAAGGTGGCGCGGCCGGCGTTCACCAGCATGTGGCTGATGCCGGAGAGCAGGGCGGGCAGGATGCCCAGGGCGTTGAGCAGGCCGCCGAGGCTGAGGGCGAGGATAACGATGGTTTGCGTGAAAAACATGCTGCTGATGCCGCCGCGCGAAATCAGTTTGCCCACGTCGCCCAAATCGCTGCCTTCGGGGGCTTGGTAGCCGTTGAAGAAGTAGCCGCCGAGCTGCTCGATGCTGGGGCTGCTGTGCAGGTAGGTGAGGGCGAGCGCCACGAGGATGGTGATGATGATGGTGTAGATCGCGTTCACACGGCGCAGGGCGAGGATGATGAGCACGGCGAAGGGCAGCAGGGTATAGCCGTGCACCAGGCCGCTGGCCTGAAGCTGGGTTTTGAAGGCGGCCACCATGCCGAGATCGGCGTTGGCGGTGTGGCCGGAGAGCAACCACAGCAAAACGGCACTGATGAGCCAGGCCGGCACGGTGGTGTACATCATGTTGCGGATATGGTCGAACAGGTCGATGCCCACGATGGAGGCGGCAATGCTGGTAGTATCCGAAAAGGGCGACATTTTATCGCCGAAAAACGCACCGGATACCACCGCCCCGGCTACTACGGCCGGATTGGCGCCCAGCGCCGTACCCATGCCGATAAAGGCCACACCCAAGGTGGCGCAGGTGGTGAGGCTGCTGCCGATGGCCACACCCACCAGCGAAGTGAGCACGAAGGCGGAAAGATAGAAAATGCGCGGCGAAATCAGCTCGAAGCCGTAATACATCAGCGTGGGGATCGAGCCCGCCATCATCAACGCGGACACCAGCAGGCCGATGAAGAAAAAGAGATAAATCGCGCCGATGCCGGAGAGCACGCCGCGCGCCATGCTCAGCTGCATACGGCCGAAATCCAACCCCTTGCTTTTGCCGAACACCAAGAGCGTGCATAACACCAAAATCACCGACAAATGCGGCACCCAGCCGAACTGAATCATGGTGATGCCCATCACGGCCACCACCAGCGCGGCAATCACCGCCGCTTCGCCCGGGCGCATTTCCAATAATGCTTCTTTTGTTTCGTTCACTTCCGTTTCCTCTAATTTTGCATTGGCAGTTTGTGCCACAAATTTTGTAAAGAGGCCGCCAAACTATCATTTTCCGCCTGCCAAGGCAATCTCGGAGCAGGCAGCATCCCTTTTAAAGAAGCATCAGATTCGCCCGATTTGTGTTTCAGGCTACCTGAAAACAGTTTAGAATCATATTGAAAACATAGTTTATGAAATAAAATTGCTAAAATTGTGAATGAATATAAAGTAAATTGCGCATAAGGTTTTGCGGCGACACTTGCAACAAGCCCGCCCTATTCGGCTAAAATACGCCCAACCGAAAGGCTACCTGAAAACAAACCGCCTTTATCCGTTTTAACTAACGTTAAAGCACACACTTTCAGGTAGCCTCAACTATTCTATAAACCAATACCCCAGCTAAGGAACCAAAATGCCAGACTACCGCTCCAAAACCTCCACACACGGCCGCAACATGGCGGGCGCGCGCGCATTGTGGCGCGCCACCGGCGTGATGGAAACCGACTTCGGCAAGCCCATCATCGCCGTCGCCAATTCCTTCACCCAATTCGTTCCCGGCCATGTGCATCTGCACAATATGGGCCAACTGGTCGCCCGCGAAATTGAAAAAGCAGGCGCGATTGCCAAAGAATTCAATACCATCGCCGTGGATGACGGCATTGCGATGGGACACAGCGGCATGCTGTATTCCCTGCCCAGCCGCGACCTGATTGCCGACTCCATCGAGTACATGGTGAACGCACACTGCGCCGACGCGCTGGTGTGCATTTCCAACTGCGACAAAATCACCCCAGGCATGCTGATCGCCGCCATGCGCCTGAATATTCCGACTATTTTCGTTTCCGGCGGCCCGATGGAAGCGGGCAAAGTCATCGGCATTGCCAACATCCAGCCCGAACGCCGTCTGGATTTGGTGGACGCGATGATTGAAGCCGCAGACGACAATGTCAGCGACAAGCAAATCGAAGAAGTCGAGCAAAACGCCTGCCCGACCTGCGGCTCGTGTTCCGGCATGTTTACCGCCAACTCGATGAACTGCCTGACCGAAGCACTCGGCCTGTCCCTGCCCGGCAACGGCTCTTATCTCGCCACCCATGCAGGCCGCAAAGAGCTGTTTCTCGAAGCAGGCCGTATGATTGTGGACATCACGCGCCGCTATTATGAGCAGGACGACGAAACCGTGCTGCCGCGCAGTATCGCCACCAAAAAAGCGTTTGAAAACGCCATGACCATGGACATTGCAATGGGCGGCAGTACCAACACCATTTTGCATTTGCTCGCCGTTGCCAACGAAGCCGGTGTCGATTTCAAAATGGCGGACATCGACCGCTTGAGCCGCGTCGTTCCTTGCATTTGCAAAACCGCGCCGAACAACCACGACTACTACATGGAAGACGTACACCGCGCCGGCGGCATTTTCGCCATCCTGAAAGAATTGGACAAAGCAGGTAAACTGCACACCGATGTGTACACCATCCATGCGCCGACGCTGAAAGATGCCATTGAGAAATGGGACGTTACCAATCCCGAAAACACCGTCGCCATCGAACGCTTCAAAGCCGCACCGGGCGGCGTGCGCACCACGCAGGCCTTCTCGCAAAACCGCATGTGGAAAACCCTCGACCTCGACCGCGAAAAAGGCTGTATCCGCGATGTGGAACACGCCTACTCGCAAGATGGCGGCTTAGCGGTCTTGTTCGGCAACATCGCCGAACGCGGCTGCGTCGTGAAAACTGCCGGCGTGGACGACAGCATTCTCAAATTCACCGGCCGCGCGCGCGTGTTTGAAAGCCAAGATACCGCTGTCGAAGGCATTTTGGCGAACCAAATCGAAGCAGGCGACATCGTCATCATCCGCTACGAAGGCCCCAAAGGCGGCCCGGGTATGCAGGAAATGCTCTATCCGACCAGCTACCTGAAATCCAAAGGCTTGGGCAAAGCCTGCGCGCTGCTGACCGACGGCCGCTTCTCCGGCGGTACATCGGGCCTGTCTATCGGACACGTTTCGCCCGAAGCGGCGGAAGGCGGCGCAATCGGTTTGATACGCGAGTTTGACACCATCGAAATCGACATCCCCAACCGCAGCATCAACCTGCTGATTTCCGACGAAGAACTCGCCGGACGCCGCGCCGAAATGGAAGCGCGCGGCAGCAAGGCATGGAAACCGGAAAACCGCGAACGCTACGTCTCCGCCGCATTAAGGGCTTATGGCGCAATGGCGACTTCGGCAGACCGGGGGGCGGTACGGGATGTGAGCCAGATTGAGCGTTGATTGGTTTTAAAGGCATAAACAATTTTCAGGTAGCCCGTATTGCATGCAGGCTACCTGAAAAATTCAAGTAGTATCCATATCCACTCAGCTCACTAACAACTTGAAAAGGTATCCCAATGAGCGTTTCTTTCTACATCAAGAATCCGAAGAAACTGTTTCGCCACGCGTCTGTTTTGACTGTACGGGAATGTTTCCAACTTTCATCACAGCAGCTGGCACAATTTTCATTTAATGAATACGATGAACATTTTGATTTTCAACAATTTCTTTCACGACCCTTATCAGACTTCGAATGCCTGTTGCTCGGCGTAAACGAAAAAAGCGGCAGGGGTTTTGAGTTGTCTTTTGACGGGCAAACACAGGAATATGCCGTGCGCGAATTTACTCCCAGTACGCTAGAAGACTGGCAAATCGCCCTGCAATATCTTGCTGATTTGTCCCGCAAGCTCAAGCAGCCCATAGTGTGTGAAACAGGAGAAACATTCACTGCCGATACTATCCAAACCTTCGATTTCAAATCCGATATGCAGGCCGGCATATCAATGGTACCTTTCGAAGGTGAAGACGATATGCGCAGCTACAAGCTATATGGTGTTATACGCCCCGTAGCCTTGAATAAAGAGTTTCGTGAAAAAATCCTAGCAGATAATGACCCGGTGGCTGCCTTCAGCCGATTTATGAGGGAAATCCAATGGCTGGACGCCTATTCCGCGCAGCAAATTATCGCACGGGAAAACGATACGGGCGAATACATCGGTTTTTACACCTTAAGCCCCAATCTACCCACCATTCTGCCCTACCATCCTTCACTAGAATACAACCCCGATTTTGATCTGTCCGACAACGATATCGGCAGCTGGCAAATCTCCCTGCACAACAGCACCAAAGGCTCATTTACCGAACTGCCTTACGATACCTTTATTGCCCGCTTGCCAAAAGAAAAATACCGCTTTATTGATGCCGCCTATATCTTGTTAGACGCCTTCACGGAAAATGAACTGGCACAGCTAAGTGTGGAATAATTTCCAGCAGATAATCCGATTTTTGCTTGTACCAATATTTTCAGGTAGCCTTTGCCAGCTCATACCTGCTTTTGCTTTACCCTATTTAGCAATCTGCCATGACCGCCGCCTTCCACCTACGCATCTGCCTCGATTTTATTGAAACCGCATTGCTCAATAGCGGCAGCAAATGGCATTCAAGCGAACTCTATGAAGCCCACCAACGCGCTTGGGGCTATCTCCGCTGCCCCAAAAGCGAATGGACGCAAACCCATACCGCACCGCATTATCCGCCCGGCAGCGGTTTGCCTGCCCTACTCGCAGCACGCAATTTCCTTGCACCTTATGCCGGGGATTATGCCAAAGAGCTGCACGAACCAGCCTTTTCTCATGCATTGGCACAATACGATGCCAGATTGCCGGAAGCATTTGCCCAATACCGCCAAATGCGCTTAAACGATATCGGTGCAATCTGGCCGATTACGCCCGAACAGCTGGCCGAATTGCAGGCATACCCAGGGTTTGAGACCATTCTGGTAGAAGATTGGTGCGATGAAGCAGAACTGTTCGAACGCGTGCCGATGCAAGCAATCGTATTGCAATCACTGGGCTTTTTAGAGGAATACATCCGCCCCTACAGCCGAAGCCATCAAATGTTGTTCGATTATCCCGCCGCTACGCGAGCTTTTTTCCAAGGCCGGATTTCCTCTGCCGAACTGGCGAAAAAATGCAGGCAGCATTGGCAGCATCAAAGAAACAAATTCAACGGTATCCCTCATCTGCGCCGCCAAGAAGGGGCCATGGGCTTTTTTCTGTGGGAAGCCGCATGGAATGAAGAATTGGCCGGCCGAGAAGGCGTGCAAGACCCGCCGTTTTTCTATTTTCTCGACAATCTCACCAAAATCAATGCCGGCCTTGCCCTGCAATGGCGGGATTATGTTGCACCGTTGTTGAGAGCCGTGTAAACGCAGCCCGTGCATATCGAAGTTTCAGGTAGCCTGTATCACTGTGCAGGCTACCTGAAATTTATCCGGCACATGTCAGATATAATGGCGGCAGGCAACGCTGCCAGATTTCCCCAATTCCAATCAGGAACAAGCCTATGATTTCCTCTCCAGCCATCCGAGCCGCTGCATTTTCCGTTATGCTGCTGGCGCTGTCTGCCACCGCTGCCGCCCGTGCCAAACCGGGTGTATGCAATCTGCCCGAACCTGCCGAGCCCACCACCTATTTGGTTACCGACGGCGACGAGAGGGTGAACATCCGTGCCCGGCCCAACACCCGCGCCGCCGTGCTCGCCGTATTCGACAACTTCGGCGAGACCGACATCCTCGGCAAAAGCGGCGCGTGGTATCGCGTGCGCTTGGTTGTGCGGGGTAGACCGATGAGCGGTTATGTGCACCAAAGCCAGGTCAGCCTGCGCCGCATCTATACTTCGTACAGCAACGACGGCACGATTATCCAGCGCAGTAAACCAAACAACCATTCCGAAGAAGAGCAGCGTATCCCCAACTGTAAGCTCGTGATTGAATACCCCGCCAACCGCAAAGGTAACTGGCTCTATGTGGAAGTACCCGGCACCGACGGCAGCCTCTTCGGCTATGTGCACAAAAGCCAATTGAGACCAAGAGCGGAGTGGTAAATGCTCAAGGAATTTTCAGGTAGCCTGTATCGCTATGCAGGCTACCTGAAACTTTATCTGCCACAATATTGGCTATAATGGCGGCAGGCCGTGCCGCCACGGATTTTCCCAAGCAAACCTTTCAGGAGCACCCTATGATTTCCTTCCCGCATACCCAAACCGTCGCCTTCGCCGCCGTGCTGCTGGCGTTTTCTGCTGCCGCCGCAGCTCATGTTGCCCCCGACAGCTGCGGCCTGCCCGACAGCACGAAACCCTCCACCTATCTGGCCACCGACCACGACGGCGAAGGCGTGAACATCCGCGCCCAGCCCAACGCCCGCGCCGCCATCCTCGCCGTGTGCGACAACCAGGGCGAAGCCGCCATCCTCGGTAAAAGCGGCGCGTGGTACCGCGTGCAGCTGGCCTTGCGCCCGAACCAGCCGCAAGAGCGGCGCCTCATCAGCGGCTATGTGCACCAAAGCCAGGCCAGTCTGCGCCACACCTACATCGTGCGCAGTGCCGACGGCTCGGCCAACCTGCGCCTGCAAGCCAACAGCCGCGCCGAAGTGCAGGAACGCCTCCCCAACGGCACGGTGGTAACCGAATATCCTGCCCGCCGCCAGGGCGACTGGCACTATGTCTCGCTCGACGGCAGCGACAGCGAGCTGTTCGGCTATGTGCACAAAAGCCAGATAAGGCCGAAAGCCGGTCGGTAAACGCTAAAGGAAATTTCAGGTAGCCTGCCATACCATGCCGGCTACCTGAAATTTATCCGGCACATGCCAGCTATAATGGCGGCAGGCAACACCGCCACGGATTTCCCAACTTACTCAGGAGCCAACTCATGATTCCCTCCCCAAGCATCCGAATCGCCGCCCTCAGCTCCGTGTTGCTGGCGGCTTCCGTTTCTGTCGCCGCCCCTGTCATCCCCGACAGCTGTAACTTGCCTGAACCAGAGCTAGCCACCTATCTGGTTACCGACCAGGACAGCAAGAGCGAAACGGTAAACATCCGTGCCCAGCCCAATACCCGTGCCGCTGTGCTCGCCGTGTGCGACAACTTCGGCGAGGCCGCCATCCTCGGCAAAAGCGGCGCGTGGTACCGAGTGCGGCTGGCTGTGAACTGGGATCCGACGCGCATTATCAGCGGCTATGTGCACCAAAGCCAGGTCAGCCTGCGTCACATTTATACCGTGCACAGCGCCGACGGCTCGGCCATTCTGCGTCTGGAACCGAACAAATATTCCGACAACGAGGGGCGCTTCCCCAATGGCACGAGGGTGATCGAACGCCCCGCCGGGCGCAAAGGCGATTGGCTTTATGTGGAGCTGCCCGGCAGCGACAGCAACTATTTCGGCTATATGCACAAAAGCCAGATAAGGCCGAAAGCCGGTCGGTAAACGCTAAAGAAAATTCAGGTAGCCTGACTCACCCAGCAGGCTACTTGAAATTTATCCGCCGCAATGTTGGCTATAATGGCGGCAAGAAACGCTGTTATGGACCCCCTTAATCCAATGCAGGAGCCAACCCATAATTTCCTCCACAATCATCCGAACCGCCGCCCTCAGCGCCGTGCTGCTGGCGCTGTCTGCTACCGCCGCTGCCCGTGTTCAGCCTGGCGTTTGCAATCTGCCGGAGCCCGACGAGGTCGCCACCTATTTGGTTACCGACGGCGATGAGGTAGTGAACATCCGCGCCCAACCCAACACCCGCGCTGCCGTGCTTGCTGTGTGTGACAACCAAGGCGAAGCTGCCATCCTCGGCAAAAGCGGCGCATGGTACCGCGTGCGGCTGGTCTGGTATTCACCCCCGCCGCAGGCGCAGCGGCACGAAATCAGCGGCTATGTGCACCAAAGCCAGGCCAGCCTGCGCCGTGTTTACATCGTGCACGGCGCCGACGGCTCGGCCAATATACGCCGGAAAGCCGGCAACCGTTCTGGTATGGTAGGGCGTTTCGCCAACGGCACGAGATTGATCGAATTCCCCGCCAAGCGTAAAGGCGACTGGCATTTCGTGGGTGTGATTGGAAGATGGAGCGTATTCATTTCCAGTTATTACGGCTATGTGCACAAAAGCCAGATTAGACCGGAAACGGGGCAATAAATGGTGGAGAAAGTTTCAGACAGCCTTCGAGTATTCTGGTAGGAAGAGGCTACCTGAAAATGATAGGCTGAACATGGATGCCCGACGTTTTCCAAACAATATGCCGGATTGTAGGGCATGAATGCCAAGCTACTGCGGGCACACTAAAGGCTACCTGAAAATTTTCAGGTAGCCTTTGCTATGCCCGGTTCAAACCGGATTCAAAGCAGCACTACTGCTTCATCGCGTTCACCAGCGAGCTGACGTTGTGGCGGAACATCTGCTCGTAGGTGGCGGCGGGGGCGCCGCGGCTGAGGGCGTCGGAGTAGAGCTTGCCGTTTACGCGGATGCCGGTTTCGCGGGAAATGCGGTCCACCATGCGCGAATCTTTGATGTTTTCGCTAAAGGCGGCGCGGATGCCCTGGCTGCGGATTTGGCGGATCAGAGCGGAAACCTGGCGGGCAGATGGCTCGGCTTCGGTGCTTACGCCTTGCGGGGCGATGAATTCCACGCGGTAGCGTTTGCCCAAGTAGTTGAAGGCGTCATGCCCGGTGAGCACTTTGCGGCGGGCGGCGGGCACGCTGTTGAATTGGGTTTGCGCCCATTGGTGCATGGCATCGAGGCGGGCTTGGTAGCCGGTGAGGCGCTGCTGATAATAGGCGCGGCCTTGGGGGTCGACCCGGATGAGGGCGTCGGCCACGTTTTGGGCATAGGTTTTCATCAGCACGGGATCGTTCCACACGTGGGGGTCGAACTGGCCGTGATGGTGGTGGCCGTGGTCATGACCGTGATGGTCGTGATCATCGTCGTCGTGGTCGGCGGCCTGCATCGGCTGGATGTTTTTGGTGGCTTCGGCAAAGGGTGTGCCGCTTTGGCGGATGCCGCGCATCACGGCGGCCTGCTCGAAGCCCAAGCCGTTTACCAGCACGAGCTTGGCGCTGCGGATGCGGCGCATGTCGCGGCTGGTGAGGTTGTAGGCATGGGCGTCTTGGTCGGGCCCCACTAGGCTGCTCACGTTCACGCGCTCGCCGCCCACCTGCTTGGCCACGTCGCCCAAAATGCTGAAGCTGGATACGACCTCCAGCGGCGCGGCATACAGGCTGCCGGAAAAGAGGGCGGCCACGATGCCGAGCTTCCAATGTTTCAATTTCATCTTTTTGCTCCTTTTGATTTGCTTGTATCAACGAGCCTTCAGGCTCTTCCGTGAGGCTACCTGAAAATTTCAGGTAGCCTCCAAAGCTGGCGGGGTGCAGTTGGGTACACCAAACATCACGCCCGCAAATGCCGCCCGCGCCACCATTTCGGCAGCATCCCGCCCTCGCGCCCGATAAACAGCGACACGGCATATACGCCGCCCAGGCACAAAATAATCGCCGGGCCGGAGGGGATGTCCACATGGTAGGAAAACAGCAGCCCGCAGAAGCTGCACGAGAGCGCAATCAGCACCGCGAGCCCGATCAGCCCGCCCATGCTGCGCGCCCACAGCCGCGCCGTAATCGCCGGCAGCATCATCACCCCCACCGACATCAGCGTGCCGATGGCCTGGAAGCCCGCCACCAGGTTCAGCACCACCAGCATCAGAAACAGCACATGCCACAGCCCGCCGCGCCCGTTTACCGCGCGCAGGAAGAGCGGATCGATACTCTCCAGCATCAACGGGCGGTAGATCACCGCCAGCATCAGCACCGACACCGCGCTCACGCACAGCACCAGCACCAGCGAAGGCGCGTCCACCGCCAGCACCGAGCCGAACAAGAGGTGCAGCAGGTCCACATTGCTGCCGTAGCTGCTCACCAGCACTACACCCAGCGCCAGGCTGGAGAGGTAAAACGCAGCAAAATTCGCATCTTCCTTCAAATTCGTGTGCCGGCTCACCAGGCCGGCGAGCAGCGCCATCGCCAGCCCGGCGGCAAAACCGCCTAGGCTCATGGCGGGCAGGCTGAGCGAACCGGCGGCAATATAGCCAGCCGCCGCGCCGGGCAGCACCGCGTGGCCGAGCGCATCGCCCACCAGGCTCATGCGCCGCATCACCAAAAACACGCCCACCGGCGCCGCACCCACGGCCAGAAACAGCACGGAGGCGAGCGCATAGCGCATGAAATCGTCGGCAAAGGGTTCGATGAGGAGCTGGGATAGGGTCATGGCGTGTGGTTGGTTTGGGGTGTTGGGTGGAACGGGTTTACGGCTTTCAGGTAGCCTGTTTGGCGGGCGGCTTATCGTTGGCAGTGATTACGCCTTCGCCCACGGCGGTGCCGCCTTCCATAATCCAAAATTCCGTGCCGGGGCGCAGGGCAGAATAATCCACGCGGCCGGGGTAGAGATAATCCAGCCCGGCTTGCAGCGGCTCGCCGAGCCGGCTGTGTTCAAAGGCGGCAAACACGATGCCGAACATTTCGCGGCTGCCTTTGGGCGCGAAATGCGGGCGGTAGCCTGCGGCGGGAAAGTGCGCGCGGCTGCGGATGCGCTGCGGGAAGGCTCCGGCGGGGAAATCTTCGCGGCGGTTTTGGAAAAGCACTACTCGGGCGGCAAACATGGGGCTACCTGAAAATAGGGCTACCTGAAAAGTCAGGCTTCGCACCATTCACGGCTGCCGGGATGATGGTGCATGGCGTGGGCGGCCTGTTTCAGGTAGCCTTCGGTGAGCACGTCGCAGGTGGCGCCGCTGGCGATTTTTTCGCGCGCAATCAAAAAGGTGTTGGGGAAATAGGCGCGCACTTGCTCATAGTCGTGCAGCACGGCAATCACGGCGCGGCCTTCTTGGTGGCATTGGCGCAATACGTCGAGCAGCTCGAAGGTAGTGCGGGCATCCACGGCGTTGAAAGGCTCGTCGAGCAGCAGGAATTTGGCATCCTGCACCAGCATGCGGGCGAGCAATACGCGTTGGAACTGGCCGTTGGAAAGCTGGCCGATGCCGCGGCGGGCGAAGTCGGCCATACCCACCCGCTCCAGCGCGGCGTGCACCCGTTCGCGCTGCGCAGGCTTGACGCCGCCGAAAAAGCCGATTTCATACCACAGGCCCATGGCGGCCAGCTCGTACACGGAAATGGGCTGGCTGCGGTCGATGTCGGACTGCTGGGGCAGGTAGGCGATGTCGCGGCGGGAGAGGCCTTGCCAGTGCACGGCGCCGGTGCTGGTTTTCAGTAGGCCCATGATGGCTTTGAGCAGGGTGGATTTGCCGGCACCATTGGGGCCGAACACCGCCCACATGCTGCCGGGCGCGAATTCGCCGCAAATGTGGTGTACGGCGGGGTGACGGCGGTAGCTCACCGTGAGGTTGTCGAATACGATGCTCATAGCGAGGCACCCGTCCAGGCGAATACGCCCAGCATCAGGGCAATGAGCGCGGCGGCCAAAAGCAGGCGGCGCGGAAGGCTGTCGAGTAACCAGGAATGCATAGCGTGCAGGCCGTGTTATGTTGTAACGGGCGGCATGATACTCTATAACATGCGTTGAGGCTACCTGAAAATTCGGGTATACCGTGCCGCCAAAGGGCGGATGCCGCGCCACGAAGTGCCAATCTGCTGTTCGGATAAAGAAAATACTTGCCTAGGCGGATGTTTCCAAGTTTAATAGCCGAAATTCAATCTGGCGGGGCGCATCCCCGTTTTTAAGAACCAAGGAAAGATAATGAAAAAACTGCTTCTGGTTTCGTTGTGTGTCGGATTGCTGGCGGGCTGCGGCGGTTCGTCAGGCAATGATGCTTCCGCGCCCGGTGCCGACGGTGCCAACATCCTCAACCTCTACAACTGGGCAGACTACGTTGATCCCGCCACGCTCACCGAGTTTACCAAGCAAACCGGTATCGCCGTGCGCTCCGCCTACTACGACAATAACGAAACCCTCGAAGCCAAAATGCTCAGCGGCAACAGCGGCTACGACCTGGTGGTGCCCTCCATCGCCAACGTCGGCCGCCAGATCCAGGCCGGTGCCTACCGGCCCATCGACAAAAGCCAAATCCCCAACTATGGCAACCTCGACCCGCATCTGCTCAAGCTGATGGAGCAGGTGGATCCCGGCAACAAATACGCCGTGCCCTATTTCTGGGGCATCAACACGCTCGCCATCAACACCCAAATGGTGCATAAAGCCCTAGGTGATACCCCCCTGCCCGAAAATCCCTGGGATTTGGTGTTCAACCCGCAATACACCGCCAAGCTCAAATCCTGCGGTATTTCCTATTTCGACAGCCCGCTAGAACAATACCCGCTGGCACTCAGCTACCTGGGCAAAGACCCCAACAGCACCAATCCCGCAGACCTGCAGGCCGCCACCGACATGATGCGCGCCGTGCGCAAAGACATCCGCCTCTTCACCGGCTCCACCTACATTAACGACCTGGCCGCCGGCAACCTCTGCGTGGCCATCGGCTACGGCGGCGACCTCAACATCGCCCGCAACCGCGCCATCGAAGCCGGCAACGGCATCGACATCCAAGTGCTCGTGCCCAAAACCGGGCTGGCCGTGTGGATTGATTCCCTGATGATACCCAAAGACGCGCACCACCCCGCCAACGCCCTCAAATACATCAACCACACCCTCGATCCCAAAGTGGCCGCCGCCAACGGCAGCTTCGTTACCTATGCCCCCGCCAGTAAGCCTGCACGCGAGCTGATGCCCGCAGAATACCGGCACAACGAATCCATCTTCCCCAGCGAAGAAGCCATGGCCCGCAGCTTCGTCATCCTGCCCAAAGATGCCCACACTAGCCGCCTGATGACCCAGCTTTACCAAAGGCTGATGGCGATTAAGTAAGCGGATTGCCCGATTGCACTAAAGGCTACCTGAAAATATTTTTCAGGTAGCCTTTTTGTGTGGAAGCTGTTTATTTTATGGCTTAAACGGTAGGTTAATACGAATATGATGGGGATATTCAGAGGTTATGTTTAAGACTAGACGGGAGAAAGGATTGTGTGGGCTACCTTTTTATTACTGATAATAATTATTGCAGAAATAAATATATATGTTTTCCTGTACTGAGGATGGGAAAACATCCACAAAATAGCTAGGGTCTCCAGATTCAACCTTGATAACCCTTCCCGTCGTAATATCTATTACGGATTGCCTGCCAAAAGCTATCTTATGTTGGCCGCAACGGAAGAAGACATGCCCTACCATATTAGTCTTGCTTCCTGCTGTATCAACGGCATTAGTCAAAAGAAACCATGCGCTATCTCTGCCAATTGTTTGTTTATCAATGAATACATTTGTAGTCCCATCATATGATTCTGTGAACAACTCCCATCTATCAGGATCTGGGGTGGGTTGGGCTTGGGATATAGCAGATAGAGCAAGGAATGAATAATAGAATATCAGTTTCTTCATGGCACACTCTATTTAATTTGTCCAAAGTTATTGATAAATGTAGAAATATCATCTTTGTTATTCAGTAGATACCGCTTCCCTTTATCTAAAATTGAGATGCTGATAGATAGCGAATCTTGACCTTTAATGATGCCTCGGTTTTTAAGCGTAGTAATGTGGCTGCTCGGAATAACGGCAAAAGAAGTTTTTGTGAGTTCACGCAAGGCAAAAACATAGTAGGTATTGCCGCCGTGATTAGTTTCAAAAGATTTTTGATTGATGCTGAAGCCGAAGCTGCCGTTGGTACGCGGTTGAGATGTTTTCACTTGGATGTGGTAATAGATGTTTTCTTTTGAGGCAATAATATCAATCCCTTTGTCCACCACCATTAATGAAGCATTAAACCCCCAAAACAATAGTTCGCTCATCACGGCCATCTCACCAGCTTTGCCTAAAAAGGCAGAATCCACAGGTGGAGCAATGTTTTGCTCCGTAGGGTTAGCCACTCTCAATTTCTTCAATCGGTACACGCCGCGCTTGTAAGAAACGACTTTCCCTTTCGCGTCTTTCTTACTGGCAACCTTGGTAAAGACGGCATCTTTCTTTTTCACATGGGCGGCGAGTGCTGATGACAGCTTGTTGCTGAATGTTTCCGAATCCATTCCCATGTTGTGATTTATCCGGACAGCTTCAATAGCAATATCAGATATATGACCTTGTTTCCCTGGCATATCTGCTAGGATTTTATATGCGGCTTGTAAGATTTGGCTGAGATTTTCCATGATTAGTCCTTGATAATATTGACTTCCATGCGTACTCAGTAATTATGATGACTGCACTGCTAATTGTCTAGCGGATGTTTGCCTTGTCAGCAAACACAGGTTGTTGGGTCATAGTCCGACATTTCAGATAATCCAAAAGTTTGTTGTGCTTGGTAACCCAATCTCTGCTTGCTTATTTTCAGGTAGCCTTTATTTGAGGCTACCTGAAAAATTTTGAGCTTAGGGGGAAACCGTCTGCATTTGATGTGGCAGTTTTCAGGTAGCCTCTCCGGCCAGTACGGCGGCGATGAGTTCTTGTGCGCCGTCGTCGGCCAGCTTTTTGGCCACGGCGCGGCCGAGGGCGTCGGCGTATTCGCTCGGCGCTTGGGCTTGGGCGCGCAGGATGACAGAGCCGTCGGGGTGGCCGACCAGGCCGTGCAGGGTGAGCAGGCCGGCTTGGTTGGTGCAGTAGGCGGCCAGCGGCACTTGGCAGCTGCCGCCCAGCGCGCGGGCGAGTGCGCGTTCGGCGCGTACGCAGGCGGCGGTTTGGGCGTGGTTCAGCGGGGCGAGTAGGGGCATGAGTTCGCGGCGGTGGGCGGCGATTTCGATGCCGAGCGCGCCTTGGCCGGCGGCGGGCAGGCTGTCGGCGGGGGAGAGGGTGTGGCGGATGCGGCTTTGCAGGCCGAGGCGTTTGAGGCCGGCTTCGGCGAGGATGATGGCGGCGTAGTCGCCGCGGTCGAGCTTGGCGAGGCGGGTTTGCACGTTGCCGCGCAGGGGGGCGACTTGAAGCCGGGGAAATCGGGCGCGCAGCTGGGCTTCGCGGCGCAGGCTGGAGGTGCCGACGATGGCGCCGTCGGGCAGGTCTTGCAGCTGCTCGTAACGGTTGGACACGAAGGTGTCGAAGGGGCTTTCGCGCTCGCAGATGGCGGCCAGGGCGAAGCCTTCGGGCAGGGTCATGGGCACGTCTTTGATGGAGTGCACGGCAAGGTCGGCGCGGCCGTCGGCCAGGGCTTGTTCGAGCTCTTTCACAAACAGGCCTTTGCCGCCGATTTTGGAGAGGGTTTTATCGAGGATGCGGTCGCCCTGGGTGGTCATGCCGAGGATGGAAACTTCGCAGCCGGGGTAGAGGGCGCGCAGGCGGGATTGGATGTGTTCGGCCTGCCACATGGCCAGGGTGCTTTCGCGGCTGGCGATAACGAGTCGGTTCGGGGTCATTCGGTGAGGGGAAACGAGGTTGCAAACGGCGGGCAGTCTATCACGAAACGGGCGGCGGTTTCGGATTTGCTCGGCGCTGGCTATAATGTTTTCATGATTTGAAGGCTACCTGAAAGGCTGCATCCCATGAAACGCCACCCGCTGCTGGTTCCGCTGTCGCAAGACCACCATCATTCGCTGGCCATGTGCACCCGCATTCTGCGCGACCCCGCCGCCGACCACCGCGCCGATTTCCTCGGCCACCGGGCTGATCTGCTGGCGCACTTTGCCGAGGAAGAGCGGCTGTTTGCGCCGTGGTGGGGCAAGCTGGCGCAGCCGGCCATGCGCGAGCGTTTCGAGGGCGACCACGCGCTGCTGCGCGGAATGCTGGCCTCGCCCGAGCTGGATAATCCGGATTGGTTGAAAAACTTTGCCGAAACCCTGCGCGGCCATGCGCGTTTTGAAGAGCGGGAGCTGTTTCAGGCTTTGCAGGAGGTGTTGCCGGAAGAGGCTACCTGAAAAACAAGCCGTGAGCATTTTGTTCACGGCTTGTTTTTCAGGTAGCCATCAGAGTTTGTTGTGTTGCTTTTGCCATCGGATTTTTGTTCCCAAAGCGGCAGGTTCAAGGCGGAAACCAGTTGCCGCCAACAGGCCCTATATTCAAACCTTTGCAATCCCCACGCTTTCCCGCACATAAAGCTCAGGTTCGTGCACCAGTTTGGCGATGAAGTCGGCGATGCTGCGTTTGGAAACCTGGCTGCCTTGGAAGGGCTCGCCTTTCATGGTTAGGCGGTAGCTGACTTCTTTGGCATTGGTAAACCAGGCGGGGCGGATGACGGTGTAATCCAAATCAGAGGCTTCGACCACCGCCGCACTTTGACGGTAGGGCTCCAAAATCGCGCCGTGGTTTTCGCCCGTTTCGCCGTAGATGCCCATCGAGCTGATCCACACCAGCCGCTTCACGCCGGCCGCATCCATCGCGCGGACGGTGTTTTCCGCCATGGCTTTCAAGTTGCCCGACAGATTGGCATAAACCATGGTTTTGTCCTGCATCGCGGCGGTTAGCGCGCTTAAATCCATCACGTCGCCTTCAACGATGTCCACACGGCTGCCTGCCAGGTGTTTCAAACGGGTTGCGTTGCGTAAAAATAGGGTCAGTTTGGCATCGGTTTCGTTTAAAAGCACGGGAATCACGCTTTGTGCCAAACCGCCGTTTGCGCCGAGGATAAGGATGTTTTGCATGGTATGGCTCCTGAGTTGATGAGAATGCGTGCATTATAAATTGTGCTTGCGTGCTTGATTAGACGGTGGTTTTTGATTAGGCTTATGAACGAAATTCATCATTGGAGCAAGCCATGAAAGAAAACCTCAACGAGCTGCGTGCATTTGTTACCGTGGCACAGGCCGGCAGTTTTACCAAGGCCGCGCAACAAGTGGGCGTGTCGCAATCGGCCTTAAGCCACACCATACGCGGCATGGAAAGCCGTTTGAAAGTCAAGCTGCTCCAGCGCACCACCCGCAGCGTATCCACCACGGAAGCAGGCGAGCAGCTGTATCAGAAGCTTTTGCCGTTGTTTGAGGGCATTGACAGTGCGATAGATGCTCTCGGCGAAACCAGCGGCGAAGTGCGCGGCAGGCTGCGGATTAACGGCACAGAACACGCGTTCAACGTTGTATTGCGCGAAAAACTCACCCGATTTTTGCAGCAATATCCGATGGTGTCGCTGGAATTAATCGGCGAAACGCGTTTTGCCGATATTGTTGCCGAACGATTCGATGCGGGTATACGCTTGGGTGACGATGTGCAAAAAGACATGATTGCCGTGCGCGTGTCGCCTGATATGCAGATGTGTGCTGCCGCCTCGCCGGGCTACCTGAAAATACACGGCACACCCAAAACGCCGTTCGAACTGACCGAGCATCAATGTGTCAACCTCGCCTTGCCCGCAGGCGGCGTGCTGACTTGGGAATTTCTCGATCCGCTCACGGGCAAAACTGTCAAAATCCGCTCGCACGGGCGCTTTTCCGCCAATTCTTCCCCCGTGTTGGTTTCCGCTGCCAAAGCTGGATTGGGCGTGGTGTGGTCACCTAGGGATATGGTGTCGGCAGAACTTGAAAGCGGCAGCCTAACCGAAGTTTTGACCGATTGGCGCATCAGCTATCCTGGCTACCACTTATATTATTCCGACAGGAGAGCAGACTCGCCCCTGTTTGCCGCCTTGGTGGCGTGTTTGAAGGAGTAGGGAGAACAGATTGGCAAAAGATAGATAAGGCTGCCTGAAAGTGCAGCTTCAACGAAGTTAAAATGATGTTTATGTAAGTTCAACTAGACGCTTGTCCACAAGGAACAGCTGAGAGAATTTTTAAGAATACCGTAAGAAAAAAATACACGGTAGCTGAAGATTACTCCAACATATGAATAATGGCAAGTGCTTACAGATATTTTTTAAGATATTTCGCTTGGAGATACACCATAGCCGCGCCGATACAGATTGGAAGCAATAGCCATAATGGCGATAACGGCCATGGAGTAGAAAGATAGAGTACTGAACTGGTAGAAACAATGCCGGTACGCCAGTATTTGGCTCGGTGGTAAATACCTGCGCTCTCGCGTGAGGCGTTTTCCTGACGGATGCGGCGTTGCACGAAACCGTCAATAACGGCCAACAGTGACAGGTAAATGGCAAAGATACTAAGAAAGGCAATGTTGCCCAGTCGTAATGAAATAACACGGATTACCTGATCGAAACGCTCAAGATAGTCACGGTTAGGCTCGAGGAATTGCTCTTTTATACCGTAGCCGGTATCACCAGGGTTGCTTTCCAATAGATAATTCAACGGTATCCATTCATACAACACAGTGCTCAGTGCGGTATAGGTATAACGGGTCAGAGTAAGATTAATACCAGTATCCGGATTCTTGTTTTCAGGTAGCCTGCCATCGTTTGTTGTCCATTTTTGCCATAGGCTTTGATTGCCCAGCTGCATGGTATTTTCCACTTCCTGCTGTAGCAAATCGGGGCGGTAGAAATAGCTTTGTAGCAAGATGGAACTGCCAAATAAAATGGCGATAACCAGCAGGATTATTTTTAATAACTTGACCGGTGCAGTTAGAAAGCGCAGTACCAGTGATTCAGCAATCAAGTCTTGGCGGTTGTTTTTAGCCATAGCTTCGCCCTTCTATGAAAACTGTTTCCTCTTCCTCCGTGTTTCGGCTCAAGCGCACGGTTTCACGCATCCGCTCAGCCATGTCGGCCAGGCTCTGCGGGATGTCGGCAGTAGGATCGGGCAGAGGTAAAGGCAGCCTTAACTTGTACAAGTTGCCGCCCTCCAGCAAGGCGAAAGCCTGCCCTTTTGGCAGGTTGGTCAGATCTGACGGCATCAGCATGGGGACGGTTTCGCTGCTGAGGCGGTCTTCGTTGTGACTGGTAAAGTCTTCGTAACCTTCGGGAAACGCAACATCGCCCGCTCCGGATACCAGCGTACCGGTTACCACCCGCACGTCGGGTAGTTGGGAAGTGAGCATTTTGGCGGTCGATTCCAATTTGACCCTCAGCATAATCATGGTATTGAAGTTGCCGCCCATCTGTTCGGCCTTGGCTTTGGAACCGATTTTAGCTTCTACATCCGACCAGGTCTGGGTGTAGGCGGTAACCTGGTAACCCGCGCCGCCGGCCTTGTTGAGCATAGGGATGAACTCATTGCCGATTAGCTCGTTAAACTCATCGGCATGAATGGCAACCATACGTTTTTTTGTCGGACCAGACTGACCATAGCCGTGGCCATGCTTATAAATTTGTCCGGCCAGTGAAGTCAGGTCAGCGAACATGGCATTACCAACAGCAGCGGCTACTTCGGCATCGGTCAGTGCGTCCAATCCGACATAAACCACTGCGTTCTGTTCCATCACTTTGCGCCAGTCCATAATCGGGCGCGTATCAGTCAAGTCTTCAAAATTCGGGCTGATCAACTCAGCTACACGGCCGCTGGTTAACTTTTCCAACAAAGGGTAAAGCGAACTAACCAGTTTTTCAAAATAGCTGCGTTCATTGCCCAAAATACCGGTTACTGCATCACTTACTGCATCATTTAGGTTTTTTTGCTTCAGGAAAGCAGATAAGCGTACTGCATCGATGCTGCGCCCAGTTTTGCTAACTTGCTTCTTCTCGGCATCCGATAAATCGAAATCATCAAAATCATTTTCCCAACCCGGGCACTTCTGGTTCAGGATAGAGGCAAAGTATTGTGCTGCTAGATCATCAACATTGACGGCACATCGGTAAATCAACAGATAGCTCGGTTTGATTGATAGGGCCGCCATCATCTTGCCCAATACATTGACGAAGCGCCAAACGAAATCGCGGAATGCTGCCGACTGCCCCTCATCCGGCAGCTGGTTGGCGATACGGGTCGCCACTTCGGTAATACGGGTAAAGTCACCGACCGGATTGTAGCGGCAGGACAAGTCGGGGAAGCCGAGGTGGAACATATAAAACGGTCGGCCCGCCTTCTTGGCGGCCAGATAATGCGTCAGCATCAGTTCGGCATCGCCCTTTGGGTCGAAAGTGATAACCGTATCGCCGCGCGCGATATCCTGGTTGATCAAGATTTCCGCCAGTCGGGTTTTACCGACACGGGTGGTACCCAGCACGATGGTGTGCCCAACCCGTTCCGATAGGGCGGAGTAAATATCCCGCTCGTAAGGTTCCACACCGTGCAATTCAGGTGCGCCGCCTACCGGTGGCAGCGGAGCAACAGGGTTCCACCATGCCTGCCTAGCGGTCAGCCGGGTTAGCAAGGACTGTCCAGCGGTACGGATTTCCTGCTGCCGCGCCCAGCGATACAGACGGCCAGGTTCACGTAAGGATTCGTTTTCAGGTAGCCTAGCCATCAGCAGGCGTTGTGTGTGTGTCTGCGTCCATTTGAAACCACGTCCTAGGAATAATGCCTTGTCGGATACAGGGATTTGCTGTGGAGTCAGCGCATAGAAGCTCAGGCGGCTTAAATTACGCCGATAGCGACGAATGCGTAGCCCTTGTTTGCAACGATAGCTGGCCAATGCTGTCAGCAGCGGTATGCCGGCATATGCTGTCATAGAGGGGATTGGCAGGAAAACCAAGCTTAATGCACCGACTAGGTAGGCACTGCTACTGACGAACTCGTAGGGTTTGCGGTAGACGTTTTCTGGTGGTTGGATGGTTACACCCATTTATGTCTCCTGTCGGTTTTCAGACGGCAGGCCAGCGGCCAGCAAATCATATTCGGCAATGCTGATATCGGTATTATTGGGCGGGCGACCATCGGCACGAACAATATGCCGTAGGTTGCTCTCTGGAATCAGATAGCAGCAAAACAGCCGCCGCCGGACACCTTTGTTAGAGCCTTTATTGGTTTCGACATTAAACAGGGCGGTTTTTTTGCCGCGTTGATGTAGCTTCAGGCTGACAAAACCCCGCTGCGCCCTCAGTCCTGGGCAGTTTTCGTCATTCTTGTTGAACACACCGCCGGCATAATCCCGAAAGATAGCGGGAGAAACCAGCAGCATTCCTTGAGGTACGAAATGTACTGGTGCACCTCGTTGGTTGACGGCGATGCTGCCGTCGGTTAAACCATCGGCCAGCCAGCGCCAGAAATGACGACCATCCTGCTGCTGTCGCTGGCGAATATCAGACAAAGCACCGGAGGCTACTTCGCTATTCGCCACGGGTTCGATCTCCGGTTGTGCACTTTCCTCCGCTGTGATGTCTTCGGTCAAATCTTCAGTCAAAATAGACTCTGCGACCAAAGCGTCTACGTTCGCTGTATCAGCAACATGATGCACGGCAACAGGTCGCGGTGATTCAGCCTTACCAGCTTGCCGCTGCCTTTGGATTTCTGCCAAGCCAGCATCAGCTGTTTCCTGTTGTGGTAGTTCGGCATCAGCCGGTTTGGCTACAGCATCGTTATCAGCAAATATCTCTTTCAGGATATTCAATCCGGCTGGATTATTACCACTTGTTTTTTTGCCAGTTTTTTTATTTTTGACTGGTGAAGTGACTTGATCATCGGTTCTGGCAACATCTGGCGATTCTGTTATGGGTTCACTACTAACCGCAGCATCTTGGGCTTGCGGTTGCAGTGCTTCAGTAGTCGTATTAACAGTTACTTCAGTTTCTGTCGCGGTTTCATCCAGAATATCCAATAACCCATGTTTTTCTAATAAAGCATCAATATCCCCTGCCTCAGTTACCAAATCGCTTGCCGGAACGGCTGATTCTGTTTTTTGTGGTATTACCTCGGAATTAGAAGGGGGCTCGGTTACTGCCTCAGTTTCACGTCTGCGTGGCGGTGGCGGAATAGCTGCGGCCACTTCCGGTGCAATGAGTTCTTGGGTATTTTTTGTATCGGTATCAACTAGGTCGTCTGTTGCTGCTCCAGTTTCAATCTCTTCTTCCCCTGCCGTCTTACGCGGTCGGTTGCTTTGATCCGCAGAAACTTTCAGGCTACCTGAAAATTCTGCTGGATATACTCCGTCCGGATACAAGGTTTCCAACTTAAAGGCCAGTACAGTAAAGCGTTGTGCTTTAACCTCACCGTCTTGGCGCATAAAACAGATATCAACGGAGGTTACGGCACGGTGTTCGTCCTGCGGATTGGGGAGTACCGCACCATATTCCAGCAAAGTGTCGAAAATGCGCTGATTGTCATTCGGGAAAGAGGGGGCAGCGGGATGATTATTACTGCGTAGAAATTCACGGATGAAATCGGGCACGTTTTTGGAGACCATGTAAACCGTATTCCCCTGCCGGAACAAATCTCCACCTGCACGAGTAGCGATGCTGAACCAGCGGCCACGATCGGCCAGCATTTCGCGTAATGTTTCCATTACAGTTTCAATTAGCGGAGTACGTTTGGCAGTAGAAAAACGTTGGCGAGTGCCAGATTTGAGGTCGCGCGCGGTGGAAGCCATATCTGCCTCACGGACGATTTTGCCGAATGGACTGTGATCAGTGTGACCGGTCAGATATTGCCTCAATGCCAAAATCAACTTTGGATCACTGTCGCCCATCCAGCGTCGGACATGGGCGGGTACAATGGTTTGAAAAAATACCCAAGCAATTTCGGTATGTTCGGTATAAGCGGCTTTCTTGTCCGGAAATGAAACACGGTAATAATTTCGACCACTCAGTGTCATACTTCCGGCATCCGGCATCCACCGGCTGCCATGATTTTGATTTGGGTGTTCGAACAGTTCCACATTAAACCCAGTCAGGGTTTTTCCAATATCGTGTAGTAGAGCAGCCACCATAATGCCGAACCGCCAAACCACTCCCAATCGGGCGATATCTTCTGTTTCGGCATCAGGCGGCCAGCTGTATGCTGCTGCTGCCGTTAATGACAGAGCAGCCACATCCAATGTGTGCCGAACCAATCCGCCGTCTCCTGCGTGGTGGTGCGATTCGGAGGCAGGCAGCCGCTGCACGAATGTAATGTACTCGTGCAGCATGGGGAGTGCGTCTTTATGCCAGTTTTCGTCGGATAGACCGAGGTTAGCTCGGATGTTGGCCAGTTGGGGGGATAAGCTAAGAACATGGATAAGTTCTTCAGCAGAAAGAACCCGAAGTTTGTCGCCGACAATATTCGGGGATGTGACAGTTTCCGATATAGTCGATACAGCCTTACCGGAAGACTTTGACGGAGCTTGGGGACGATAAAATAAAAACAGCAGAACAAGTGCGGCTGCCATTGCGGCTGCCGCATACCAAATTAATGACATGTGTGCATACCCAGTGCCGCTGCAAACCAAGATGCTGCATCAGCAGACGACGTATGTGCCTGCTCCCCGATAAAGAGATCTGCCTCAGGATGGCGACCGATAAAGGTGCTAAAAGGCTCATGCAGGCTGTTCCAGTATTCAACCCAGGTATTCTCTGAAGCATTATCCACCACACTACCGAGGCTGCCATCATAGACCACTGCGTGACAATGAAACCCCTCAAATTCAGTGGCTAGCAGTTGAATGACTGCGGCATCGTTCGAGTCATCCGGTAAAGTCTCAAACAACGAGATAGTCTTATCACACAGCCAATTAGCAGTGCACTCTTCGGACAGAGTCAGCTGCTCCAAAAATCCATTGCACTGAACGATACGGTGTGCCAAGACTGCCGGCCAATGGTTGGAAAGGCTGCCGAAGCGTGTCAGGCACTGTTGCAGTTGCCAGAAACAGAAAGGGAACATCGGCATACGGAATCCTAGTTGAAATGCGGGCAGTATTCGTAAAGCCTCCCTTTGCGGCAAGTAACAATTGGAAAAAAGCGGATTCCTTTTGATGCTTGCCTTCCTGAGCATCTTGTGCTAGCAGCAAGATGCTGCTTTTCCTTTTTTAAATATTTGTTATTTAAAATAAATAACAAATATTCTTCCCTTTAGGCGTTTCTCCGTTGGCCATTTTGCCTTTCCTTTTCCCATTTAGGCTGTTGCCCTTTCCATTTGGGCTGTTAAAAAAAAGCGATATGCGTAATTTAAGCATATCGCTTTTTGGCTTTTCTGATAAGCGCCATTACCGTTATTTGTTTATAAAACATATATTTATGCAAAATTCGCTTGTAATGGTGAATTTCACAGTTTTTCACATTCATGCACCAAATGTCAAGAAACAATATAACTTATTATTTTTCATATTGTTACGTGACCTAACAGCTTTTTTGCCTAACAATATCGCGCGGGTCGGAATAGCCATTAGGTTGTTCCGGCATGATTAACTGAAACAGCCGGATTGTGGGCAGATGGGGGCATCCGCCGCACACGGCTTCAATCACGGAGCCGCGTATTTTCCGGATCGGGTAGTCAATGCTTTGCCACCACCAAAAGCACGGCGCATATCGCACCGCGCCGAGACTATCCGATCCGGAGAGTATGCGGTATATCTTTAACCATATTGTCCAAACAGCATAATGGAAAACGTCCCAAACTCTGCCTTGCCAGCTGCTATGGATTGCTTGTTGCAAGACAAGGGTAAATCTTACGACTTAAACGTAGCTGCCCGCTTCATTTCCACTTCAATGGGAGATGAGGCGGCAGTAGCTTTTTTGAATTGGGTGTTTCCCTATGCAGCCTCTATTAAGGCTTCCGATATCCATTTTCGTGATCAGAAAAACGGCTGCCAAGTACGCTTGCGCAACCGCAAAATGCAAATGGTGAATAGCTGGCTATTCAGTAGGATGGCGGCTCAAACCATTGACGAAAAGATTCGTGCCAAATGCAATATCAGTAGTAGCGACCGCGAATCGCCGCAGGATGGTTCGTTTTGGTTGCTGGACCAAGAACGCAACAGCATGGTCGATGTTAGGGTCAGCATCCTGCCAACTCGCTATGGGCAAAGTACAGTTTGCCGCATCCTAAATCAGGAAAATGCTGGTTTCGGTCTGGATGCAGTTTATATGCCGGACTATGTGCGACACGCGCTGGAACAGGCCTTAGAGAGTAATGAGGGCATGATTTTGGTTTGTGGTCCGACCGGATCGGGCAAGTCATTTACCCTCAATGCCTGCCTCAACCACATCAATAGGGAAGACATCCATTTATGTACAGCGGAAGACCCGATTGAATATCCAGTGGAAGGTGCAAACCAAGTCAGCATCCATCCAGTGCACCGTCCGTTTGCACGTGTACTGCGCAGCTTCTTGCGGCATGACCCTGATGTCATCCTAGTTGGAGAGATTCGTGATTTAGAAACAGCACAAACCGCTGTAACTGCCGCCAATACCGGTCATCTAATTTTATCTACTTTGCATGCCAATGATGCCGCACTGGCCTTATCTCGATTGGTTGGCTTAGGTGTGGAGGCATACCTGTTGGCCGATGTGATGCTGGCCTTTTTTTCACAGCGGCTGATGAATCGTTTGTGTCCACACTGTCGGATAGAGGTAACGCCTGATGCCGCACAGAAACTGCCGACTCGGTTTCCGGCAGAGAAATATTTTCGGCGCAATAGCGCAGGCTGCGATGAATGCAACCATGAAGGCAACATATCACGTATTCCAGTAATGGAATTTGCCCTGAATTCACCGGAAGTACGGCTGGCCTTGATTAATGGCGATAGCCAAGCCATGGAAAACGCATTGTTGCAGCAGCCTTCCTATCGAACACTGAGCGAAGCCGCATTAGAAATGTCGGCAGCCGGGCTGGTGGATTTTGACGAGGCATGCCATATCGGCAGTTTGGCCATCGACCGTCTATCTAAGGAGGCTGAATAATGCAGCATCTCGACCGTCGGGATTTCTTACTAGCCTGTGCAGCTGCAGGATTATCTCTTCGTGCAGCAGCAGATGATTTCAGCCTACCTGGACAGGATGGGCAGCGGAATAATCTTGCCGATACAGTTAAACCTTACCTTACTGTCGGCCCGTACCGTGAAGACTTGTATCGTGTTTATATGTTCCTTAGCTACGAATGCCCATATTGTGAACAAACATGGTATGGCATGGGTGAATGGGGTCGTACGCTGCCTGATCCATTCCGCTTTGTCTATGTACCCATTTATACCGGCAACAAACGTCTTGATGCGGCAGCCACCGGTTTTTACATCGTGCGAGACCTGGCTCCGACCAGGATTGCTGACTATCAGCGACTGACCTTTGAGGCGGCTCGGACGGCAAAGAACGAACGGGATTTTATAGCTGTGCTTTATCGCATGGGCTTCAGCCGAGAGGCAATTAATGCTTCTGTGAGAAAACAGCTGACACAGGAACGCATGGCACGGGCAATGACCCTAGTGCGCCGTTATCGGGTAACGGCTACCCCATTTTTTGCTGTTGGCGGACGATATACCACACACGCAGGTTTTACCGGCGGCAATTATCAGATGCTAACTCAGCTTCTCAACGGCTTGGTATCCAATGTGGTCCAAAACAGGTAAGCCGGCAGCAGCCTTGTGCTTGTACGCATTACTGCTGCTGAATATTCCTCTGCCACCGAAATGCCCATTACCGGACGAGACGGAAACGATGCGTTATACCGGCAAGGAAATCCATCAACCGATTATAGCCACGTTACAGTTTGTCATTTCCGCCGGATGGCAGCCTACCTGCTTTGGCAGGTTTGAAACCGCATCTGGTTTTGGCTGGACACCCAGCACGGCAACGGCGTTGCAGGAGCACTCCTACCATATTTTTGATAGGCAACGTTTTACTGTCGGCACACTATTGTTACTCAGCGGCATACTGTCGCTGCTGCGGAGATTATTCCGGCATTACCGCAACCGTCGGCATAGCATTGCCGACACCAAACAGGATAGCGCATGAAAAAGACAAGTTTATCCTTATTGTTTTCAGTCGGCCTACTGGTTGCCTGTACCTCACAACAGGAGCCGCCTGAGCCACCGTTGGCACAGCGCACAGAATTAGTCGTGCTTCGGCAGAGTACTTACAGTGATGCTGCTTGGATTGATGAGGAAGAAGGGACGTATATCTGGCTGCCTCAGGCTATCAGCCCCTTTGGCATAAATCTGAGCTTTAACGATGCTGATGGACAGCACAAACTACTACACACGGTTTACTTTAAAACTGATTCAGCTGTACTGAGTACTGCTGAGAAACGGCGGTTGACACGGATGGTGCCAGTATTGCGCACACAGGGAGTAACCTTGTCTGGCTATGCTGATCCGCGTGCCAGCACGGCTTACAACAACCGATTGGCCAAACGCCGTATAGACAGTGTGGCAGCCTATCTAGGGCATTTAGGTGTCACGGTCAACCGAGAGTGTGTATTTGGCGAAACCCGTCTGCCGAATAGCGAATTATGCGAATGGAGGACTGAATGAGCAAAGCGGTAATTTTTCCTGAATATGTCGATACGTTGCCCCAATTCCTATTTCTGGAATCCGACGATATCTCCATCTTTATTTTCGGCATGATTGTCGGGGTTATCCTGCAATATGCCTCCCGCAGCCCGGTCGGCATGATGGCCGGTATTGTTCTGGGGGTATGGCTGTCTTACCAGTACGTCAAATTCAAGCGCAACACCTTGCCCGGTACGCTGGTACACATGGTGTACGCTTTAACCGGCCTATTCCCGCTTAACGACCGTTATCCGAACGGTTTAACCAAAAGGGTGGATAACTGATGCAGTGGCCAACATTCAAAACCAAACTGCGTAAGGCTTTGGAAAGTAACACCATCCTAGGCCTTGTATGCTTAGGCCTGCTGTTTGTAGCGGTATTGCAGCAGATTAAAATTAATAGTCAACATGAACGTATTGCATTGAAGCCGCCAGGTGCCTTATCCGAAGAAGTCATTATTGGCTGGGATCATGCTTCGCAGGAATATCTTAATTCCTTTGCCCTCTATATTGTTGGCTCTATGTCTTCCGCCACCCCCAATACAGTGGATTACACCGCCAAGGTAATGGAGCCCCTGTTTGACCCACAACTGTGGCAGGTAATCAAGCCGCAGTTATTGGCAGTCAAAAACAATCCAAACTATATTGGCATTAACCCTGTCAGCAACTTTACGCCAACTGCCAACCTGATTTACGAACCTAAAACTGGGAAAATTTTTATCCCTGGGAGAATTGTCTCCTCCGCCTACAGTAAGGGGGCGATGACCCAGTTAGGTGCAGTAGACGTAACTTACGAAGTGATTATCCAGATGGTGGACGGTATGCCTAGGGTCAAATCTTGGTATGTCTACCCCGGCGAGCCGCACACACTCAAATGGGCTGATCGCTATCCCGATAAAGCCGAACAGGAGGCTAAGGATCGGCAGGCACAGATACAGATCTTACCGACTGTTCCCGAAAGTGAAATCAGTTTCCCGCAGGATGCTCAGCCTGTGCCGCAACCGGGTACCGCTTCCGCAGCGGCCGCACCGATACCGGCTTCAGGTATACCCATTACGCCTGGACAGGGAAATATTCCGGGTGTCGTGATGCCTCCATCGGCAACCGAAACCACCCAACCAGCAGAAACAGAGACCGCTCCACCGGCCGGACAGAGCCAGAGTGATTTGCTGTAAAGGATAAAACAATCATGAAAAAGATAGCGTTAGCCTCTTTATCCCTGTTGTTGGTTACGATTATGTGGCCGGCAATAGCCGAGAACATTCCGAATAGAAGTAACTATGCCCGTCGCCGTGTGGTACAGGTTACCTCGCCTGTCGGATTGGAACGGATCAACAGCAACATCCAGGAAGGTCGAATACGCGGCGTACAGACAGTAGTGTCTTCCTATGGAGAAAACCACCGCATTCGGGTTTCCCGCAATCATCCCAACATCATCAACACCCCGTTTGCCCGAGCTCATGCGGTCGGGCTAAAGGCCAACTACGATCTAGGCTCAAACGGCTCAGCCTTACTGGTTACCCCAAAAACTAGCAAACCGTTTTTTGTATCTATTACCGATGCGGATAACCCAACCGGGATACCCATTTCCCTGACCTTGGTTCCTTCTGCCAGTTTGGATTCGCAAACCATTACTGTGTCACTGGGCGGTCGACAGGGCGCTGGAGCCCGCGACAACGACGGCGGGTTCTCGCAACAGTTGGCGGCGGTTATTCGGGATATCGTGATGTTGAAAATCCCAGCGGGGTACAGTGTACGTCCGCTGCAGAATACCTTTGCCATGGGGAACGGCATGCAAGTCGTCCCAGTTGAACGCTACAGCGGCAATGAGTTCGATATCTACCGTTACCGCCTGAAAAATAACAGCCGTCAACGGCAGATCCTTTCTGAAGAAATGTTTGGTGCCAATCCGCGTGTGGTCGCCGTGGCCTTCTATCCAAAAATCCAAGTTGGCCCGGGCGAGAGTACCGATGTATTGATTATGGTTGGACGGGAGCAGTGAAGAAATGGGTATCCGTGAAAACTGGAATCAGAAAACCGGCAAACAGAAACGCAATACTGTACTGATCGGCGTATGTGGCGGGCTCATCGTGCTGGTTATTGCAGCCATGATTACCGATAGCATCAGGGGCACTAAATTTGGTCGCACCAAGACCGAAGTTACCCAGGTGGTTACCCCGAATCAGCGCAACCTGACGGTAGAGAGTCTAGCTGCCGAAATCTACGCCCTGCGTCAGCAAATGCAGCAGCAGCAGGCCAATCAGACTGCCAATCCGTCAGCCCTGACTGCCGAGCAAGTGCGACAAATGATTGCAGAGCATGAAGCCTCCCGGATAGGTTCGGGCACCGGGCCTTTGTCTGCGTCAGAACCAGGGTTCATTCCTCCGGGAACCTTGCCGGGTGACAGCGGCGCCCCTCCGTTGGGAGGCGGGGGCAATTTTGGTAGCAGCAACGACACTCCTGCAGAAGAGGTCGACAGCAACCCCTACCAGTCACATACCAGTAATAGTGGTAATGCCCCATCAAGCCGTGCCGCTTCCGAAGCTGCTCCAGCCGATAATAAGCCGGCTGGAACAAATCGTACCGCCGGTAATCGGAAAAATGGCGCTCACGATACCAAAACCTACCTGCCGGCAGGCTCGCAACTGTCGATTATTGCAGTTTCTGGCATTAATGCCCCCACCGGTGAAGCAGTAGGTGGAGGTACCGAGAATGCCATGCCTATCCTGCTGCGTGTGAAAGGGTTGGCAACGATGGCTAACGGTTTTCGTTCGGATTTATCAGACTGCGTCATCATTGCCAACGCCTATGGGCAGCTAGCCGATGAACGCGCCTATGTACGTACTAAGTCGATTACCTGCATCCGTTCCGATGGTGTGGCAGTTGAGGCAACGATGAAGGGAACCGTCATCGGCGAGGATGGCAAACCAGGCTGGCGCGGCCGTCTAGTATCGCGCGACGGTAGAGCCATTTCGCAAATGATTAAAATCGGTATGCTCAACACATTTGGACAAGGCTCGGTGGCATTGGCTGGTACGGCTCGTATCGGTCATCGGGATGGTAGCGGTAACAGCATTAATATTGGCACCGGCACGCCTGGTCAGGTGGCCTTGAACAGTGCAGCTCAAGGAATCAACGATATTTTCGGGCGAGTGGCCGGCATTTATGAAAAATATGCCCAGCAATCTTTCCCAGTAGTGGAAATCCAGCCAATGCGTACCGGCGACATTCTGTTGCAGGAGGGCATTTCATTGGAATATGTAAAGGATAGAAGATGAGATCGACAACCCGTTTGTTACCACTCCTGTTGTTGCTGGGCGGCTGTTCCTCCATGATGAATACCGGTTCTACCGAATTATCCTGCGGAACGGCTAATAGGGGGCGCTGCATGAGCATGAGCCAAGCCTGGGAAGCCAGTAGCGATTATCGGCCGCAGGATCATGCTGCACCATCTGGCAGCAAAAGCGGCGGGATTACCCCATTTTTACCCGATCCCGTACCTAATATGGCAGCTATCGATGAGCCAAAGCCGCTACTGATGCCAGCCCAAGTGCTCCGAGTGTGGGTTAATGCCTATGAGGACAGTAACGGCAATTTGGTTTACCCAACCCGGGTGTTCTCTGAAGTCACCCCGCGTCGCTGGAATGTTGGTTATTCCGCTGCACAGATGATTCAGTCGTCTCGTACTGTTACTCCGTTGGTTGCTGCCAACCCGGTCACTGCGCCGACGGAGGAGGCAACACCTGCTACTGCAACCGGAGTGGAAGGCAGCGATGCGCGAGCAACCGCAGCGGAAGGAGAAGGGGCAGAACCTGTTACCGCTCCCGCTCCGACTACCCAGCCGGATACGCTTCCACCTGGCACTCTACCACCCCCTTTGCAATAACTCTTCCTCTCAGTGCAATTGAGGCCACACTTTCATAAAGGAAACATCATGCAAAATCTCAAACTATTTCGCAATTTGTGCAACTTCGTTGGCCATTGGCAGAACAAAGCCCGGCAGGTATTTCTATTCTTGCTGACCGGTCTGATGGCCGCTCCAGCTTTTGCTGGTTCAGATACCACTTTTTCTACTATGGTCGATTGGGTAAATGACAAATTGACCGGTTCCATGGGGGCATTGATCGCCATCATCGCCTTAGTTATCGCCATTATTTCATCCATGATGGGCAAATTCTCGGCCTTTTTGACGGTATTGGTTGTAGTGGTAGGCGCAACTTTGGGTGGTGCCATTGTTATCGGTTTCTTCACGGCAACCTTTTGATTCAGATGGATACAGTGTTCAGGTAGCCTAACCTGCATTGTGCAAACGGCATAATGATGAAGCTGTTTTTGTGTGAAAAACCTTCTCAGGCTAAAGACATCGGCAAAGTACTCGGTGTATTGGGCGGTCGGGATAACGGTTTCTTCCGCAAAGGGAACACGGCTGTTACCTGGTGTTTCGGCCACATGTTGGCCAATGCCATGCCTGCCGCCTATGGGGAGATTTATGCCGATTTCGGCAACACAGATGCTCTACCATTACTGCCTGACAAATGGCTGATGGAGGTCTCCGATTCTGCAGCCAAACAATTTAAGGTCATTCGTACCCTACTGGCCGAAGCGGATGAAGTTGTTATTGCTACCGATGCTGATCGCGAAGGTGAGGTCATCGGGCGCGAGATTCTGGAGTATTGTGGCTATCGCGGTAAAGTGTCCCGCTTCTGGACCAGTGGGTTGGATGCGGCTTCGGTAAAAAAGGCATTGGGCAAAATCATGCCCGGCGGCAAAACCGAAACCCTGTATCAGGCAGGCCTGGCACGCTCGCGTGCCGACTGGCTGGTGGGCATGAACCTCTCCCGCGCCTATACCGCTGCCTATGCCGAAGGCCGGGGCAAAGCACATACCTTGTCGGTCGGACGCATTCAAACGCCGACCTTAGCTTTAGTGGTACGCCGTGATGCGGCCATCGATACCTTCAAACCTTATCCCTACTACACCCTGCGTGCGGTTTTTCAGGTAGCCTCCGGCAGCTTTGAGGCGCTGTGGCAGATACCTGATGCCCTGAGAAACCAAGACGGCCTGTGTACCGACCAGCAGGCTGTGGACAAGTTGGCGGCCACACTGCCGGACAGCAGCGGCCGCATCGCCGCCGCCAAAACCGAACGCAAACACAGCCCGCCACCACTGCCCTACAGCCTGTCTGCCCTGCAAAAGGCCGCCGGCAACCGTTTCGGTCTCAGCCCCGATAAGGTGTTGGACATCGCTCAGGCACTGTACGAAAAGCACAAAATCACTTCCTATCCGCGTTCTCCCTGCCGCTACCTGCCCAAATCGCAGCAGGCCGAAGTGCCGGCCGTATTTGCCGCCATGCTGTCATTGGATCCTTCTTTGGGCAATGTGCTGAAGCAGGCCGATCCGGCTCGGGCTTCTCGGGTCTGGAACGACGGCCAGGTCAACAAACACTCGCACCATGCCATCATTCCGACCACCCAGGCCGGGATCGATTTATCTAAACTCAGCAAAGCGGAGCGCGATATCTACCTGATGATCCGCAACCGCTATATCGCCCAGTTCTATCCGGATTGCGAATACGACTCCAGCACGATAGAAGTCGAATGTTGCGGCCACCGCTTCCGTACCGTCGGCCGGCAACCGGTCAAACCGGGCTGGAAAAGCCTGCTGGGGGAAGAGGCGGAAGACGAAGTGGCGGGAGGGGATGAAGAAGGAGACAGTGCTGCCCTGCCGCCGGTCGACGAAAACGAAGCCGTCCGCTGCCGTTCCGCCGATGCCGCCCACAAAAAGACCGTCCCGCCGCCACGCTTTACTGAACCCTCGCTGCTGGACGAAATGCAGACCTTGTCCGATTTTTTGAAAACGGTGGACAACGCACAAATCAAAAAAGTGCTGCGCGCCACGGAAGGATTGGGCACGGAAGCCACCCGGGCCAATATTTTGAAGCGGTTGTATGAAATGGGATATTTGGAGAAAAAGGGGCGCAAGGTTTCGGCCACTGACAAAGGGAAACGGCTGATTTCCCTCATACCCGAAGCATTGGCCGATCCGGTTACCACCGCCAAATGGGAACTGGCTCTCGGCGGCATTGAGTCCGGGAAGCTCGGTTTGGCGGAATTTATGCACCATCAGTCTGCCTGGATCAGCCGCCAGGTGGCACAAGCCAAGGCTGATATAGCAAGCAAAAAGAAGTCTGCTCCGGCGGAAATGCCGACTGATAGAAAGAAATAATCATGAACGTCCTCAACCGTCGGCAGTTTCTCGGTACAGTTATCAGAACTGCCCCTGCTCTAGCGCTCTGCTCGGGCACAGTCTTGTTCTCCGACGAGGCATTGGCCGTAGATAACGGTGACTTTTGGCGGCGCGACCGCCTGATCGATATCCGGCGTACCGACACCGGCGAGCGTAGAAGCGTACGCTTCTACGCGGCTGGCCAAGGCTACCTGCAAAACGGCTACATGGCCGCCCGTTGGCTGCTACGTGATGCCAAAGACGGCAATGCTATAACCAATATCGATATTGGTTTACTTAACCTGCTATATGGCTTGCAGGAATGGGCTCGAATTGCGGGCAAGTCCAATCCATTACTGCAGATCAACAGCGCATACCGCACCCGACGGCGCAATGCCACCATTGAAGGGGCTGCACAAAATTCTATGCATATTTATGGCAGAGCCGTTGATTTGACCATGCGTGGTATTAGCTTGAATCAACTAACTTCCATGGCAGCGCACTTCAATGCTGGAGGTATTGGCATTTACAGCAGCTTTATCCACCTGGATACAGGCAGGGTACGCAATTGGCGAGGGTAATGAAGATAGGAACATAAAACATCATGATAGTGCTTGACAAAACCAGCGAGCAGTAGCATGATTAAACCGTATTTCAATGTTTTGTTGCTTTCATTCAAAAAGCAAAGGTGTGCAGCCGCTCAAGCACACAAACCGATTCGTCGGTTTTGCGGTTTTTTCAATCTGCCTCAAGCAGGCATTCTTTTCTTAACCCTTTGGGGATACTCATTCCCCAAACGGGCGTGGTGTATCCCCTGTTTATTTGGAGATTACATCATGTCTAACCAAGTTCAGAACGTACCCGCCTACTTCGATTTGACCGCCGACGGTGTCGGTTTTATGAACCGCCCTCGCGTGGTTCAAGGCAAACGAGGTTCCGAGTACTTTTCCTGTACCATCCAAGCCCTTCACGGAGATGCTGACGAAAAATCACGTTTTGACGTGCGTATCGTCGGCGGGAAAGCTAAAGAGTTGTTTGCCAAGCTGCTGGAAGAATTTCCGGATTTGCTCAGTAGCGACTACAAACGCCGCCCCACCGTATTTGTTGGGTTCCGTGTTGGTGACCTTCGCCCTGTTGTTTTTGAGACCAACTCGAAAAATGACAAAAACGAGCCTGTAAAAGTAAACACCCCGTCTATTGACGCCCGGTTGTTGAAATTCAAGTTCATCAAGGTCAATCGCCAAGTTTGGTACACTGAAAAAAACGATACCCAAGCCCCAGTATCTGAAAATGCTGCCGCCTAAGTAACGTTTCAACCTGCAGTCCGTCTGCCTGAGGGGAAGTGAAAACTTCCTCTCCTTCACCCCGCCGGGGCAAACATCCCCGGTTTTCGGGTTCGTTTGCTCCGGCTTTTATCTTGTATTTTTGGAGCGTAGTATTATGAACCTGAACCTTTTCCGTGAATCCCATCGGAAATCCAAAGATCGCATTTTTCTGTTTCTGGAAAGAAATCAGTGGACTGGGAAACAAACCGATGCAGTTGCAGCAAAACTCGATATTCTCGGTGTTTTTCTTGTTACACAAGCTTGGTTTGGTTTAACCAAATACGATTGGCATTTTGGCTTGGCAATAATAGTTCTTTTACTCAGCCTAGTTCTTTGTGCTATATTGTGGACGACTGCTTTTATCCTGAAAGGATGGAAATGATGATTCAGCTATTTCTGACCCTGATGGTGGCTTGCATAGGCTTGTCTTTTGTAGCTTATATGCTTATTGAGGGTAAAAAAATCTCTGATAGCATGAGCGAAGAAGAAAAGGCAGCTTTTCGTGCCAGACATCATTTAGACAAACTGGATTAACCGATAACCCTTTTCAAACCCACTCCGGTGGGTTTGCCAAGCCGTATTGATACAGTAACGCTTGGCAAACCTATCGCACCGTACGGCTGCCTGAATCCGTACCGCTGCCCCGGCGGCGCAGGCTTTCCTCAAACCAAATTCTTTAAATTCCCCTTTTTATCCGGCCCCGCCGGAAAAATCCCTCCTCCTCTCTAGCTGCCTGATGATGCTGACCACAGTACGGTCGGCGACGGTACTGTGGTCAGCATCATCGGCATTCAGCCATTTTTCCGAAACAGGGTGGCGGCTCCCTTCACAACCGCAGGCTTACAACCATAAATTTGACTGTTTATTCGTGCCCGTCTTCTCGGGCGGGTACTGCTAAGCAGTTAAATAGCAGTTGCCTAAATTTTAGGCTTGATGCTTTTGTTCTTTAACAATCGGTACTTCAATACATTTTACCTGTACTTTTCCACAGGAACTGTGGATTGGTACAACTTGATATTTTGGCTTAAACGCCTTTGTTCACAAGGGTTGCCCGTTTTACGGGCAACTTACCATGCGGTTTTGCACGCAAGAGCCGCATGGTAAGTTGTTCGACAGTCGGCAGACTGCCTTCTCCCTACACTGCTCACGCTGTGTACCGTAAACCTTTTCCCACCCTCTTCTGAGGGTGGGCTTCCTCATCGCCTAACGGTGTTCAAGCAGGTTTTTCAGGTAGCCTTTTCCCAATTAAGGTTACCTGAAAAACCTGTTTCAACAGCCAGCAGACTGCCTTCTGCCTCGATACAGCCGTTAAACAGTATCAGCCGCATCCGTGCGGCCACGGTTTTTTCTTAACCCTATGGGGATTACGTCCCCATGCGGGGCACATCCCCTTTTTTTCAAGGAGACGGATATGTTCCGCAAATCTGTACTGACCGCCGCCATCGTGCGGTATTGCCCCATGCTGATCGGCCTGTTTATGGGCTTATCGTTGTTTTTCGGTATGTCGTTTGCCCTGTGGGGGCCTGAATCCGACCGTACCGCCTCTCTCTCGATGATGGTTTTGTCTGCCGTGTTGCTGCTGGCTTTTGCCACCTGCGACACTAACGAAGCCTAATCGTCTTTTTCCAACCCGCCGGGGATACGCTGTCCCCGCAAGGGTGCCGGCGTCTCCCCGTTTTCATACCGGAGGTGCACCATGGGTGCCGGAAACTACTCTTACTCTTCCCCTATTTTGCGCGACGACCATTCCGACCAATACAACCTGATGGTTTATGTGGACGAGTGGGGATATGCACGCGATGAAGACTTGTCGGATTTCGATCCGGATTTTCAGGACAGCATCCGCGAGGATATCCGCAGCCTGCTGCTGGAATACCTGAACGGTTTTACCGAACCATGCTACCGCTATCAACACGATGTCTGCAGGAGCAGCTTCAACAGCCATGAGGAATTGCTGGGCGAATGCGGCCGTATGGCCGTAATTGCTGCACCGACTTATTACGGCGACCGCATTGCATTGGTAGTCACCCCCAATGCCGAATGGCAGGAGAAAATCCATGTTGTGTTGTCCGACAACCCGCTATTTCCGGAACGGAAATACGGCTTAATCGACTGGCAGGCCTGTACGGCTGCCGAGCGCGCACGTTGGGCTTCGGCCATCCGTTCGATTGAGGGTGGTGGGCTGCACCGCGAAATGCAGGCGGTATTCCGCAGGCTGAAAAGCATCTTGGCCAATACCGCCGGTTTTGCCGCGCGGATGTCGTTCCGCAGTTCCGCCTGGACTTCCTGCTATTACCAACCCGCTGCCTAGGCAGCCTGAAAACCGACAAGGAGAAATCCCCGATGAGCCCTTATACACGAGGTTTCGAGCTGGTGCGCAAACATCCCGGAACCAGCGGTCAGATCGCCTTGGCCAAGTGCATCTTGTCCCTGTACGACCCCTGCCACGCTTTTTCCGCCGGCGAAGTGCTATGGAGCCTGGATCGCGAATACACCGATACGGTGCTGGCGATGCTGGCCGAATATGCCGAACGCGGCGAAACTGAGGAGTTGCGTCAGGCGGGAAGGTGGGTGTACCAAAACTTCCCTGGTCTGGTCGAGCTTTCCGATGCCATGCGTCAGGCGCGAACCGAGTTAGCCTTACGCAAAGAGGCTGGATACTACGCTTAACTGGACGGTTTCTGTTCCAACCAACCTGCTTTCGAGCAGGTTTTTTCAGACGGCCTTATCTGATTGCAGGCTGCCTGAAAAAACCTGTTCCAACAGCCGGCAGACTGCCTTCTGCCCCGATACAGCCGTTAAACAGTATCAGCCGCATCCGTGCGGCCACGGTTTTCTTTCAACCCTTTGGGGATGCACATCCCAAAAGGGAGGGTGTACCCCTGTTCTTTTGGAGATTGCATCATGAATACCCATCTTTTCCCCGCCTCGGATTTCGTTTTCGACAACAACGGCCAAGTCTATATTGCCCGTCGGCCGTGCGTGCTGCATTCTACCGCCGGTTTCTATATCGGCCGCGAATGTTTCGACCTCGAAATGCCCGATTGGCCACAACCCTACTCCCGCGAGAGTATATACTGGGAAACCCATCAGGAGGCGCAGGCCTGGCTGGATGCCGGAAACTGGCCGCAGCCCTGATTTTCCGAACCTGCTTCCGAGCAGGTTTTTTCAGGTAGCCTTTTCCCAAATAAGGCTACCTGAAAAAACCTGTTCCAACAGCCGGCAGACTGCCTTCTGCCCCGATACAGCCGTTAAACAGTATCAGCCGCATCCGTGCGGCCACGGTTTTCTTCCAACCCCGTGGGGAACATACCTGCGGGTATGCGTCCCCGTTTTTATCTTGCCTAGGAGGCGCATATGTCTTTTTCTTTACCCGGAACCCTCAACGTCATCGAGCGCAACGGCCGCAACGGACCGTTTACCGTGGCCGAACTGAATACCGATGTCGGCGTGTTCAAAATCAAGCACCGCGTGCTGGAACAGTTCGACCAGGGTGCGTATTCGGGGGTGTTTATCGTTACCCGCATCTACAACCAGTCTAACTTTTCCAAAGGACAGATTTGGGTCAGCCTGTGTGCCGATTTGGACTGGGATGCTTTGCAGATTATGGCGCAGAGTGAGCAGGTGCAGGTCAGCACCTCGATGGCGGTGGCCGAAATCGTTGGCGAAGACGAAGAAACCCACCCGCCGGCCGCAGCGGCTGCCACTCCGGCAGAGCCTGCTGCCAAAGCCGCACCGCCGATGGACGACGATGAGGCGGTGGCCGATATGGCTACGCTGCAACGCTTGTTGGCCGACCATGCTGCCTACATCAAGCTCGACGCATCGATTGAGGACAGAACCCTGTTCCGTCAACTGCGCGACGCTTTAAAGGAGGCGGGCTACCGTTTCGACGGTAACAACCAATCCTGGTTTCTGCCCCAGGCGGCGTAAGGAGGAATGATGCAGCTGTATCAGACTTCCGGTGGCGACCTGTTTGCCGATGCCTTCTTCATTTTGCACGAACGGCTGATGTTTGCTTCGCTGTACGGCCGCGATGCCAATATGCTGTCGCTGTTGGCGCGGCTCAATAAGGGCGACCAGGAACCGATCAGTTTCAGGCTACCTGAAGACCGGCCATACTATCCGGCACACCGCACCGCCCGCCATTTCTCCAACCTACACAGGCGCACCACCAAGCTGCACACCCGGCAGTACGGCGTGCTGCTGCACACCTTCCTGTATTGCGGCGAGCTGGTCGAACCCGACCGCGACAGCCGCAGCGCATGGGTGGTGGCAGACGATGTGTCGGCTGATATGCAGCCATTGGTCTGGGCCTGTCTCAACCGCCTCTCCGACATTCCGTTGGATGATGCCTGGGCAGGTTTTGTAGCCACACGACTGGAGGAAGCGGGCAGCCTGCAATACTTCCGGCCCGGTATGGGCAGCGAAGCTTCCCTGGTTGGCATCAAAGCCTGCCGCATTAGCTTGCCGCATGACTTCGATATGATGCTCGGCGGTTGGCTGAAAAGCGGGCAATTGCCGCCTGTTTGAACCCGCCGCCCTGCGGTTGTTTCCGAACCTGCTTCCAAGCAGGTTTTTTCAGGCAGCCTTATTTGGGAAAAGGCTACCTGAAAAAACCTGTTCCAACAGCCGGCAGACTGCCTTCTGCCCCGATACAGCCGTTAAACAGTATCAGCCGCATCCGTGCGGTTACGGTTTTCTTTCAACCCTGCGGGGCATCGCGCCCCGTCGGGCACGGTGTTGCCGCTTTTTTCAGGAGTACACCATGTATGCCCGATTTATTTACGACGGAACCAGCCCTGCGCTGGATCAGTGGCAGCGAATCCTCTACAGGCTCCAGCCGGAAGCGGAAGACTCGCTGCTGCACGATGTGTGGGAACGAGCTCGTCTTTGCGACGAAATTCCCCATTTCGGTAATCTCTGCCAACACACAGTATTAGGTCGTCTGAAAGAGGCCGTTAATCAGCGTTGGCCGGATTGGCAGGTGGATTATTTCGTCAATGCCACCGATAGCCATTTTTCTGTAAATGGTATCGACATCCGCGACTATTGGCAGTTCTTTCAACTGACTGACAATGAAGAGGAGGATGAGTCATGAACCAACTTGGTTTGAACTGGGAATTTGTCGAGCAGCATTATCCCGACTACCACCGCAGCGATGTCATCTGCCTATCTAATGATATGGCCGCTTGCTTCGAATTTGCCGAGCTTGATGCCGATGCTTTGGTTACGGAAGACACCGTGGCCACCCTGAAGGCACAAGCCAGCTACAGCGAGCCTTCTGTTTATCAGGTTTGTGCGTTCGACGATTATGTCGGCAGCGGGATGACATTCGGTCAGGCAGCACAGGAAACTGATGACTACTGCCTGGCCGTAGCCATCCACCATTGCACCGAACCTCTGCCCGAGCAATACCGCCTGTGGGCGGATAATGTGCTGGGCTGATCCGTTTTTTTATCCGATCCTCCTGGATCCTCCACCCCAACGGGGCGCAATGCCCCGTTCGCGGGGTTTTGCGCCCATTTTTTATGGAGAACCACCATGCAAAACCCCGAAATTTCTTCTTACGGCGAAACGCTGTCTCAAGATACGGCTGTTCTTTCAGACAGCCTTCCTGCGGAAACACCCGCCAACGAACTGTCCTTATCCGACTTTTTGGCCGACTTCGGCGGCAGCCTGTTTGCCGCCGTAACCGAGCAGAACCGCCCGGTGTACCACGGTCAGCAGTACTCGCTGCACGAGCGTGTGCTGGACGGCCTGTCGCGCAAACTGTTTGCCGCGCAACGCGAAGTGGTGCGTGCCGTCAATCAGCAGCTGCTGGTCGAAGGCAAGCCGGCCGCCGTTATCAATGCGGAAATGGGCACCGGCAAGACCATGATGGCCATCGCGGCCGCAGCGGTCGCCCATGCCGAAGGCCTGTGCCGCACGCTGGTACTGAGCCCGCCGCACCTGGTGTACAAATGGCGCCGGGAAATCCTGCAAACCGTGCCCAGTGCGCGGGTCTGGATATTGAACGGTACCGACACGCTGGCCAAGCTGCTGCGCATCCGCGCCATGCAGCAGAAGCCGGATGTGCCGGAATTCTTCATCCTCGGCCGCGTGCGGATGCGGATGGGCTTCCATTGGCGGCCGGCCTACCGCACCGGCAAACGCTTGGAGGCCGATTACGGCACCGTGCCGGTGTTCTGCTGCCCGAAATGCGGCGGCGAAATCCTGGATGATGAAGGCGAGCCTTACGGCTTCGACGCTTCCATCCAAGCGGATTTGGCCAAAGAGCGCCGCTACTGCCGCAACAAGTTGCACGGCAAACCGTGCGGCGAGCCGCTGTGGACCTTGTGCCGACCCGATACCGCTACGGCATCGACCGTGTACGACAAGGTGCTGAAAACCGTCTCTGGCCTGCCGGGTATCGGCCGCAAAGGTGCGCAGAAGCTGCTCGAGCAGTTCGGGGAAGAAATGTTGGCCGGTATTTTGGAAAACAACGTGCAGGCCTTTTCCAACCTGTTGGACGGCGAAGGCGAGCTCGTCTTCGACGACCGCCATGCCGCCCGGTTGGAACGTGCCTTGGGCAAAACCGAGTTCTCGCTCGGCCAAGGCGGCTACCAGCCGACCGAGTTCATCAAACGCTACCTGCCGAAAAACTATTTCGGCCTGATGGTGGTGGACGAAGGGCACGAGTATAAAAACTACGGCACCGCGCAAGGGCAGGCCATGGGCGTGCTGGCACGCTGCACCCGCAAAGTGCTGTGCCTGACCGGTACCCTGATGGGCGGCTACGCGGAAGACCTGTTCTACCTGCTGTGGCGGCTCTATCCGCAGGCTATGTTGGAAGACGGCTTCGGCTACAACAAATCCGGTTCGCTGGCCGCTGCTTCGATGTCATTCATGCGCCAACATGGCGTGTTAAAAGACATCGTCAAGACATACGGTTCAGGTAGCGAATACAGCCAGGGTTCGTTTGTCAGCGCGCGAGCTAAGCGCAGCCAAGTACGCACTGCTAAAGCACCGGGTTTCTCGCCGCTAGGCATCATGCGTTATGTGCTGCCGATTACGGTGTTCCTGAAGCTGAGGGACATTGATGCCGGCGTATTGCCTTCCTACACCGAAACCTTCCGCCCAGTGGCGATGAGCGACGAGCAGGAAGCTGTATACCGGCAAATGTCGTCTACGCTGAGAAGCTACCTGAAAGCAGCATTGGCCAAAGGCAATAACACACTGACAGGGGTCGTAACCAACGCTCTCCTGGCCTGGCCGGATTGCTGTTTTCAAGCCGAACAGGTGTACTGGCGAAGCAACAATCAGGTTTTGTTTGAAACCGGTGCAGTATTCGGTGAAGACGAGCTATCTCCCAAAGAGGCAGATATGCTGGAATTGGTACAGGAGCAGTTGGCCAAAGGTCGGCGCTGCCTAGTCTATTCCACATATACTGACAGCCGTGATACCACATCCCGCCTACAAGCCATTCTGAAACGGCACGGTATCCACGCCGCCGTGATGCGAGCCTCAGTTAAAGCTGATGCCCGAGAGGACTGGGTAAATGACCGGTTGGATGAAGGTTGTCAGGTTGTCATCTGCAATCCAGAACTGGTTAAAACCGGCCTTGATCTGTTAGCCTTTCCAACTATCTACTTCATGCAGACAGGCTACAACGTCTATTCATTGATGCAAGCATCAAGACGTTCCTGGCGTATCGGTCAGCGTGAACCTGTAGAGGTGTATTTTGCCGGTTACATGGATACTGCTCAGCAAATCTGCTTGGAACTGATGGGGCAGAAAATCGCTGTAGCGCAATCCACTTCCGGCGACATGCCCGATACAGGGTTGGACATCCTGAACCAAGCCGAAGATTCGGTTGAGGTGCAGCTGGCCAAACGGCTGGTGGAACGCCCAAACTGATACAACACGCCGATCCTTTTACCCGCGCAAGCGGGCTTTTTCAGGCAGTTTTTTGAATAAGGCTGCCTGAAAAAGCCTGTTTCCACAGTCGGCAGTCTGCTACTGCCTCGATACAGCCGTTAAACAGTATCGCCCGCATCCGTGCGGTTACGGTTTTCTTCCCCCAACCACGGGAGCCCGCTCCCGTGCGGCTCCCGTTTTTTTACAGGAGCCTTCCCCATGTCTCAAAACCATCTGATGCACCCTCGCGTTGCCAACAACCATGCCGACAACGGCTATTTCCCGACCGATGACGCAACCTTGGCCGGCATTGCCGCACGGCTCGATATCGGCGGCGGCGATATCCGCATTTTCGATCCCTGCTGCGGTACCGGTGCGGCTTTGGCCAAGCTGTCCGAGCATCTGTCGGCCTGCGGTTCGTTGTGCCGCAGTTTCGGCGTGGAACTGGATGCGGAACGTGCGGCCGATGCTTCGGCCGTACTCGGTCACGTTGTCCGTGCCGATATCGAAAACTGCCTGTTGCAGCCCAAGACCGTCGGCCTGTTGTTCCTCAATCCGCCTTACGGTTATGCCAATCGCGACCAATTGTCATCCGAAAGCGGGCGGCGGCTGGAACAGGTGTTTCTCGACCGAACCATGCACGTGTTGCAGGAAGGCGGTATATTGGTGCTGATCGTGCCGGTGCAGTCGCTGAGCGAATCCTTTACCCGGGAAATCGCCTCACGCTTTACGGAACTGCGGATGTACCACGCGGCCGTGGACACCTACAAACAGGTAGTCATCTTCGGCATCAAACCGCGCCTGCGCGCCGACATCGGCCGGTCTTTGGCCAAACGGCAGCAGGCAGTGCTGATGCAGCCTGAAAACGCCTTGCCGATACGCGAAGCCGCAGCCGACTGCTGTTACGAAGTGCCGCCTTCGCCGGAAAAGCCGTTCCGCCCCATCAGCTTCAAGGTGGAAGCGGCAGGCCTGGCCGGAGAACTGGCCGCCTTGGGTTCGCAGACCTTGTGGCCGCATTTCGGGCAATGGTTTGCCGAAGCCCTGTCGCCGGACAAACGCCGGCCGCTGTGCGCGCTCGGCCAATGGCACGCCGCCCTGGCGCTGGCCGCCGGCCAGGTAAGCGGTATCGTGACCGCCGCCGACGGCCGCCGCCTGTTGGTCAAAGGCAGCACCTACAAGACCAAGGTAACGACCGCAGAGGAGCAGCATGGCGACGACGGCAACATTACCGTGACCACCACCGCGCTCGATCGTTTCGTCCCCAGTATCCGCGCTATCGACCTGACCATCGGCAGCGACGGTTTCGGCGATGTGCTGACCATCAAATAGGCCTGGACAGGTCTGATATTTCCAACCCGTATTTTCAGGTAGCCTCTTTTGAGGCTGCCTGAAAATTTCATCAACCCTGCGAGGGACTTCATGCAGGCTGCTTGCTTGACACCCAGGCCGTCTGCATGAATTGCTTCGGCAATCCGGCCGGCAGTCCGCAACTGCTTCGGTACAACCGTTAAACAGTACCGCCCGCATCCGTGCGGCCACGGTTTTTTTATCAACCCTGCGGGGCACAGCCTGCCCCGCAACGGGCAGGTTTCCCGCTTTTATTCCATCGGAGACCTGCCATGCAACCGTCTGCAACCTACGAACCCGGCAGCTATATCGTCTGGTTCGACAGTCAGTATGAAACCGCCGAAGCTGCCGCCGAGGCTTTAAACGGTACATCCCTGCCGCCCTTACAGCCCGGACAATCCCCTGAGGACCTTGTCCGCCAAAGGCTGCGTACGCTCGGCTATGCCGAAAACCTGCTGTCCGTACTCGAGCCCGTGGCCGAGTACGTGGCCAATGAAAACCGTCACGGCTCCGGGCCGAGCCGCTGCTATAACAGCTATACCGCAGCGGTGTTCATCCCGCCGCAGGCGGATACCCGGGCCTGGCTGGATGCTTTCTGCCGGCCGGACTTCGCCCGGCAATTGTCGGACGAAGAGGCGGCGAAAGTGTTCGTCGGCGTGATGGAAGGCCGGACGCTCGGCTACTGCCTGGCCGTCTGCGCCGTCGAATCCGCCATGCCCGACGAAAACGATCCCTTCCTGCTGGTTCCGGCAGCCGCTTTGCCCGGCTACGACGATTTGGCCTACCTGCTCAAAGACGTGGAATACGCCGAGGGCAACTATGCCACCGTGCTGGCGCAGACCCTGTCGGTAGCGGATGCGCAATGGCTGTACGCGCGCAACCGCGAAACCGTATTCAACTGGATGATGAACCGGGGACTGGCCCTGCACGACTTCGGCTATAACGCCGACGTGGTGCTGGAACAACCTGAAAAAGTCCGTTGGGAACTGGTTTACCGCTGGGCCTGCGATACCGTCAAAACCTACTTGGACAAGCTGAAATAGGCTGTCTGGATTTTTCTGAAAGCACTTGTTACCTGAAATGTGCGCCGGTTGTCCGGCGGTAACTTTTTTCCACCCCGAGGGGCCGTTTCCGCCCTTCGGGGCGGACCGGCTCCGTTTTTATAGGAGCTTTATCATGCCTAACCATGTTACCAACCAAATCACCGTCACCGGTCCGGCCGAATCACTGGCCGCCTTCCGGGCAGCCCTGCTGGTTCCAGGTGAGGCCGACAGTTACGGCCGCGATGACCTGCCTCAGGTAATCGTCGATTTCAACGGCATCCTCCCGATGCCGGCGTCCCTGCATCTCGAATTCGGTTCTGCCACCTACCGGGCGGAGATATGGAATGCCTTGGCCGACGTTCTGCCGGTTGCCGGCGAAGAGGCGGCCAAGCTGTATTGCATCGACCGTATCCGGGAACTGACGGCCGGCCATCTGGACTGGGAAACCGCCACCGTAGGCCGCCTGAAAGAAGTGTTCGGGCAGCATCCGGGATTGGCGGAACAATGCGGGCTCGACTTGCACTACGCCGAACAGATCAAACGCAATATCGAACTGTACGGCAGCCCGACCTGGTACGAATGGTGTAACCGCAACTGGGGCACCAAGTGGAATGCCTACCATCAGCATATCGGCTATCTGGACGAGGGAGAACTGTATCTCGAGTTCGATACCGCCTGGTCGCCGCCGGAGCCGGTGTACGAAGCCATTGCCGAGCGCTTTCCCGATTTGCAGCTGGAAATCCGCTACATCGACGAAGGCGGCGGTTTTGCCGGCACTTACGAAATCAAAGACGGCATATTGCACGACTATCCCTGTTCCGATGAAGAATTCCGCATGTTCGCCGAAGAACATTTCGGCTGGGATTATTCGGAAGACGACGATGAGGAGTAAGGCCGGAAAGGCCGCCTGAAAGCAGACAGCGCGAGCTTCTGCAAAGCAAAAACCAGGTACGTCTGACGACAGCCCTTTTCTTTTTTTCAACCCTTGGCGGGGAAGCCCCGCCGGGGTTTCTCCTGCCTGTTTTAGGAGAAACCCTATGACAACCGATAAGCAACCCCGCTTCACGGCGGAAACCGATTCGTACGACGGCCGCAAAAAGCTGGTCCTGCACCTGCCTCCGGGCAGCCCGCAATTGGACGACTTTTGGCGCAGCGACGAGCACGACTTCGAGTTACCCGATGCCTGTATCGAAATCGATATGGGAAAACTGCATCAGGCTTTGGCCGTTGTCCGCGCACACCCGTGGCTGTTCGAGCACGTCGCCATCGGCATCGCCGTCTATTCGGACGGTTATGAAGGAAAACTGCGTCAGAGCCGTTTGGAAATTACCTCGTACGGTCAAAACGGCTGCCTGATTTTCTATGTGCGGTTCGTCAATGATTGGACGGGAACGGACTATACCTTCGATGCCAGCGCATACTGGCCGGTGGAGGACGGTCGCGACCTGTACCAGTATTTGAAGGAACGACTGGGATTGCAGCCTGAAAACCGGCCGCAACCCGGGCAATAAAGCAGACGGCTGCCTTTAAGGCAGCCGTCTGTATTACCATCAATGGGTTTCCCAATAACGGATTTTAGTAATACAAAGAACCATTAAAACCGATAACGCAGGTTCACGAGCACCTCGTTTTGCCGATAGCGGTAGTAGTCGGCATTGCTGCGGTTTACGGTGTGCTTGAAGCGCAGCTCGGGGTAAATGCCGTGCCACTGCCAGCGTGGGAAGCCCAGCGCGGCAACGGCGGTGTATTGTTTGTCTTGGCGCCGCTCGCCGTTGCTGATGAAGCTGGCCGCATCATAGCGGCTGCGGCGGTGCATCAGCAACAGATTGGCATAGGCGGTTTGGCCGAACATTTTGTAGAACCCGAGGCGGACGGCGTATTCGCGGCTGGAAGCTGCTTCTTCGGCATAAGCCTTGCGGACGGCGTCCAGATTGGCGAACAGCCCCCAGCTTGATCCGGCGGCCCATTCGGCGCCGAGGCCGGCTTCGTATTGGCTGTAGTCATCGAAATAGCGGCGGTTTTGCCCGCTGTAATGATGGCGTTTGGCACCGCCGCGCAGGCTGGTCCGCCAGCGCGGGGAAAGGGTATGCGTCCATTCGGCATCGATGCCCCAGGCACGGTAATGGGTGTGCCGGTTGCGGAAGTCGTGTTCGAAATAAGGCAGCAGGGCGAAGTGGTTGCGGATGTCGGCATAATCGTAGCCGGCATACAGGGCGGTGGTGTGGTAGCTGTAGTCGGGCGCGATTGACTGTTGGGGATCTTCGCGCCGGTAGCGGGTGCCGTAGGCCAAGCCGCGCAGGTGGAGGCCGTGGTGGCCGGCGAGCGGGATGGTGCGCAAGGCGGTGGCGCTGTATTGCCACATGGCTGAACCGACAGGTTCGGGCAACAGGCGTTCGAGCAGGCACATGCCGGCGATTTGCCATACGCACTGCCGGCCGCCGTCGGCCTGGTTGATGTTGTCGTTGTGGCCGTAGCCAATGCTGATTTGGCCGTGCCAGGCGCGGCGTTTGGCCAATTCGTTCTGATATTGCCCGACTAAGGCGCGGGTTTCTTCGGGCAGCCCAATGTCTACGGCACGGTGGAACTCGGCGGCGGCTTCGCGGTTTTGGTTGTCTTCGGTATAGACGCGGGCGAGTTCGAGGCTGATGCGGGCGTTACCGGGTTCGGCAGCGGCGGCACGTTTGAGCCGCGCGGCAGCCAGGCGGTAATCGCCCCGGGCGCGCGCCTGCAGGCCGGCGGCCAAGTCAAGTAACGCCGGTTTGTGCTGCGGCAACATCGCGTAGCGGGCGGCGAATTGTTCCACCTTGTGCCATTGCTGCTGGTTGACGGCGTAATACAGGGCGCTTTCCAGTTCTTCGGCCGTATCGCCGACGGCATAAACCTGTCCGCCTATCTTGATGTAGCCGCTGTCGTTTTCCACGGTGGCATCCTGCCCGCCAAGCCAGCCGCTTTCGCGGTATTGCCGGGTTTCGCGAGTGCCCTCGTCAAGCAGGCGGCGGCGTTCGTCGGCCGGATCGTCGGCATGGGCAAGGGCGGGCAGCAGCAGGCACAAGGCGAGGAGGAGCGGCTTGTTCATGGACGTGGCTTTCGGCATTTTGTTTCAGGTAACCTCTTCCGGAAAAGGCTACCTGAAAACGGTTTGAACATTGGTTTGATTGATTGTTTATTCGATTGGCGATAGGCGGTCCGAAGTACTTCAGAGACCGCCCTTCCCATCTTACGGGTCTAACACACGGGATTATTGCGGCGGGATTTGCTTACCACCGAAGGCAATGTCCCTATCGACACCCGTACGATCCACAATACCGGCCAGAGCCTCCGCACCGCTGCCGTAGAAGCGGCCGGTAATGCGTTCGTCAGCCTTACCGTTGTCAAACGTACCGTTGCTCCGAATATTGGTACCGTCAAATTTCACGCTGTCGCCGGGGCGGGAAATGCTGCCGGAAAGTTCGTTTTTACCTGCGCCATAGCTGGCGGTGAGCACGCCGGTATAGAAGTCGTTCTGACCCGGGGTATGCTTATTCACACCCAGCACGTTATAAGTGGCTCCGGACAGTACCGGCATATTTTGGGTCGGATTGTCGCCCACATACCAAACGGTGCGTTTACCATCCGCCATATTCAGGTCGGTGCTGTTTTGCGGCGGGTTGCCGGCGCGCGGCGCCCATTCACCAAAGAACACGTTGTTGCCTTCACTCATACCCGGCACTTTGGCAATCACCAGGCCACCGAACTTGGGCGCAGCGGGGATTGCCGGGTTAGCTATCTGGCGCACGCTGTACACTTCGGTGTTGTTGTGGCGGTTTTCATACCACACCTGACCTAGTTTCGGATTGTAGAACCAGCCGATAACCGGGGCGACATCGCGCAACGTCAGATATTGCGGATTACGTGTGCCATTGACGTTGGCATACGGATCAGTACCGTTAATTGGTATCGGTGTCTTATTGCGGTCATTATATTTGGCGCGGATATGTTGTACCGGACCTTTTTCCAGATTGATACTGGTTGACCAGTGGTTGCCGCTGGTGAAGCGCAAACCGGCCTCGCCGGCTCCGAAAGGCAGTGCCTCCGACATACCAGGGTCTACATTATCCAGCTCGGAAGAACCGCCGTATTCTCGGATACCGGGTGCTGCCACAGCCACACCGAAAACGCCGCACAACAATACGGCCAACAAGGTTTGATTACGCATAGACATAATTGTCTCCTTATAAAAAGATTAAACGAGAAACCCCGTTTTGTTGCCGCCCGAAGGCGGAAAAAACGGTAAAAACCATTGCCCCGAAAGGCGGGGGTGGTCGGGTTTGTGTGGTTCCGTGATGCGTCTGTATCGTTATCGTTCTGCCGACCTGTTTTCGGCCGGTGTGCCGGTCAGGCTACCTGAAAATTCCGGCTGTATAGCAAACGGTGTTTTTCAGGTAGCCTTAATGGCTAGAATTTGGCGGTGAGGCCGAAAGTAACCGTCCGGCCGGGCCCGGGGGCGGGCACGTTGGACATCGGGTCGAGATAGTAGCGGTTGGTCAGGTTGGTAATGCCGAGATTGACGTTGAGGTTTTTGTGCAGCTGGTAACGGCCGTACACGTCCCAAGTCAGGGAAGGGCGCCAATGGTAAGGCTTGCCGCTGGTGTTGAAAATATAGCCCAATTCTTTTTGTAACAGGGCGTCGTATTGCTTGGTATTGACGCTGCTATGGTAGATGCCGCGCAGGCCGAGTTCAAGCCGTTCGCCCAGCAGGCGCACACCGGCATCCAGATTAATCGAATATTTGGGCTGCAAGGCCTGATAGCCGCGCGTGCTGCCGTAGCCGCCCTCGATGCAGACCGGCACGCCTTTATAGCCGTAGGGGTCGAAATCGAAAGCCATATCGCGGTCGCACATCTGCTGTTTCAGGCGGTAGGTAGCACCGAGGGAGGCGAAGAAACGGCCGGTATCGATGCGGCTCTGCCATTCCAGCCCGGCGGTGTCTTTGCGGTCGTATTGGGTGGTGCGGAAATAATCGGTGGTTTCGATTACGTTTTCAATCCGGTTGCGGTAGTAGGTCAGGCGCACATCGCCGGCGCGCAACTTGCTCCAATAGGGGGCGAAATTAAAGCTGTAGCCGATTTCCCAGCTGCGGCTGCGTTCGGGTTTGAAGCGGAAAGTCGGCGCTGTCGGCTTGCCGACATAAGCCACATCATTATAAAAACTGCCAACCTCATACACACTGGGGAAGCGGGTCATCTGTGCGTAGCGTGCGAACAAGCGGCTGTTGTCGGTTAAATCGTAGCTGACGGCAATGGTCGGCGCCCAGGCATGCGCCCGTATCGGTTTGGGCATTGCCCAGTATTGCTCTTCGGTGTATCTGCGGGTCACTATGCCTTGATCCAAGCCCGGGACTAGTGTGCCTTCACTGCTATCGCTTAATTTACGCCGAAGCATGGCACAGCCCGGGATGTCTTTCTCGCAACCGTAATAACCTGAGGCATGGGGAAAGCGGTTTCCGTGCAGCCAATAACGGTTGTAGCTGCCGTTTAATCCCTGCGGGTTGTCTACTTTTTCTTCAAACATACCGAAGCGGTGGTGTTGATCCCATACCCTGCTGTCCAGTTTGCCATTGACATAGGGGACGAACACCGGATGAACCCGATACAAAGGGACATCAGGATGAGTAAGAGGAGGTCCTGATAAATGGTAGGAGTGATTTACAAACCCATTCCTATCAATCCGGCGATACGCGTCCGTGTAGTATTCGTCTGAATTTTGGTATTTGGGCAAGTTATACCTGGCACCATGTGCCTGTATGGCCTGCTCGGCGGCGGCAATGGCGGCGGTATTGCCCGATTGGTAAGCCTGACGGCGCTGTTCGGCCACCGCATCCCAGTCGCGCTGTTCCTGATCGCTTACCAATTCCATATAAGGTAGATAGGCCCCCGCCCTATATATGCTGTTCCCTCCTGGCCCGCCCGCCCGATAGCGCGGATCATGCCGCGCCCGCCCTTCGGCCAAGGCACGGTCGAAGCCTTTGAAATTGTGGTAGCGGATGCCGGCGGAGATTTTCAGGCGGTCGGTGGCCTGCCAGTCGAACACCAAATTGGTGCCCCATTCGCGCCGCTCGCCGCCCCTGGGCCCGGCCAGCTTGGTCAGGCCGGTGGCCATACCGGCCAGATTGAACAGGTCTTTTGAATTGACGATTTCCACTTCCTCCGCCAGTTTCTCTTTCTGATAATCGGCGGCCAAGGTCATGCTCAGGCGGTCGCTGAGGCGGAAGCGGTTGCTGATATCGAAACCGGTGCGGCTGACGCGGGTTTTCTGCTCGGCGCCGGAAAGCACGCGGAATTGGCCGTTGTCGTTCGGGGTCATGGCCAACACCTGTTCTTTGGTCAGGCCGTTGACGCCGAAATCATTCATCAGGTCGTTGCAGCTGCTGTAGTTGTCGACGTGCTCGGGCGGTATCCGGCCGCGTTGGGTACACCAATACCAAACGTCGTAGAAGGGATCGGGGCGGGCGGAAGACAAATCCATGCCGCCACTCTGGTGGCGGGTAGAGTTGGTTTTGATGCGCCACAGGTTGGCCTGCAGGTCGATCCAGCGGCTGCCTTCCGGCTTCCAGGCCCAGCCGAGTTTGTAGGTATCGGTGCGGATGGTGGAATCGATGCTCTGCATCTGCGGCGACAGTTCTTTGGGGCGGCTGCTGGGATTATGCTCTTCCATATTCATCACATAGGTGGTGTGGAAGGGGTTGATTTCGCCGAAGCGCACGTCGGTGCGCATATACTGCCAACCGAGGTTGTGGCTGCCGGGCAGGTGCCAGTTGTTTTTCAACAGTAGGGTTTTGGTTTCGGTGTTGCTGTTGAGCACTTCCACCCCGGGGTGGTAGACCTTGGCCATATTGGGCACGAAGGTGGCAGAGTTTTTGCAGTTGAAATCGCTGCCGCCTTGGTCGTAGCAGCGTTGCAGGTCGTATACCGGATTGTGCAGGTAGCCTTCCGCCCCCTTGGTGCCGGCAAAGTAGTTGCCTTTGTTGCGGTAGCTGTAGGCGGCAAGGCCGTCTGAAAGTTCGGTTTTGAAGGCGGCGGCAGCCATATAACTGCGGTCACCGCCGAAGCGCCAATTGTCGCGGCCGCTTTTGTGTGCGGGCGGGGTGAGGCCGTCGGCCACCAGTGCCTGCGGGCTTTGCTGGCCGGTCAGCGGGTCGAAACCGCCGCCCGCGCCGTCCGCCGTCGCGCCGAAGGGCAGGGTTCTGTAGTCTTCCCAGCCCAGCCATTGGTTGAGGTTGTTGGCCGGGCGGGTGCTGTTGTTGGCAAACTCGGTTTTCAGCTGGAAGCCGAATTTCTGCCCTTCCGGCACGATGTCGTCGGCTTCGATGGTGCGGATGGTGACCGCGCCGCCGACGCCCGATTTCACCCCGCGCGTGAGGGCGGGGCTTTTTTCCACCGCGATGCTGCGGAACAGGGCGGGGTCGAGATAGTTGCGGTCGCCCACGCCGTAGTTGTTCATCCACACGTCGACGGTTTGTTCGGTGCCGTCTACGGTAACGGGGATGCGGCCCTTGCCGGTGATGCCGCGGATGTTGGGCGTGATGGCGCCGCCGGCGGTGCGGGTGTTCATGTTGTACACGCCGTTGAGGCCTTTGAGCACGTCGCCGGCGGCATTGATCCGATAACGTTCGAGGTATTCCTTGCCGATATAGGCGTTGGAGACGTTTTTGCGGTATACGTCGTCGGCGCCGCGCTGATCGGGTCGTCGGCCTTTGATTTCGATGGTTTCCAGTTCGGCGGAGGCAGGCTCCCTGCCGTTGGCGGCGGGGGTGTCGGCGGCGGCCTGCATGTGGGCAAAGGCACCGGTCAGCAGCACGACCAATAGCTTGGGGCAAAAAGATTGGGTTGTCATATGAGGGAAGAGAAACAGAAGAAAGATTAAATTCCCTATTGTTTATAGGGATATAGCCGAAGTGATACGGTGTATGGATAATAATAGAAGTAAGAATTATTTTCAATAAAAGCTAAGGCTATGGCGCTACCCGCTAGTTGCTGCCGCGATTGCTCAAATGGCTGGACGGGAGCAGTCTCTATTCTTGATGCCGGTGCATACTGGCCGGTGGAAGACAGCTGCCTTGAGGGCAGCCACTTTATTTGGCACACTTAAACAGATTCGGCAGCCATTCTCAGGCTGCCGAATCTCCAGTCTTTCTTTCTACTCCGTATCCCGCCAAATGACGTTCAGCATGATTTCTGACGCTCCGCACGGCGTTGGTGCAACTTCCCCAGCACCTCGTCATGCGTATGGTAGGTTTCACATTTCAGTCCTTCTTCAACCTTTTTGCGAAACCAAGCGCCGTAATCGTCGGCTTGCTGTCGGGTGTCAAACTCGGAAATGCGGTAGTCCAGTATGGCGGTATTCATGGGTTGTCCTTTGACTATGCTGCACCTTCTTAAAGAGGCCGGTATTCAGAACTATATTTTTCATTCTAGCATACTCGCCAGCAACGAAGCCTACCCGTGTCTGATTTCTGCTACTTTTTAGGTATACTCAAAAAGAATATTGAAAAAAACAGTTCTTTTTGTATTGCATCCGTACTTAAAAAGTAGTAGCATAAATTATGGACTTAAAAAATACAGGTATTAGCAAGACGGCCCGGATCTATTTCCGGGTTTCAACTGACGAGCAAAATTTAGAACGTCAGCATCAGTTGATTGAGCGAGCAAAGGTACAAGGATTTTATATTGCCGGTATTTACTCAGAAAAAGCATCTGGCGTTAATCCTGATCGCTCAGAATTGCGCCGCTTGATTAACGATCTGCAAACCGGTGACTGGGTAATCGCTGAAAGTATCGACCGCATTACCAGATTGCCACCTGCAGAGGCAGAACGGCTGATTGATGAGATCACTGCCAAGGGGGCAAAAATCCAAGTTCCGGAAATTTTCGATTTTGAAGAACTGGGTGTTTTCTTTGAACAAGATGGCTCACTACCTGGCTATTTGTTACAACCCTTATTGGCCGCTCTGCAAAAGATGTTCCTACGTATTGCATTAAATATGTCGCACCAGGACTGGGCTGTGCGCAAACGGCGGCAGAAAGAGGGAATAGCCTTAGCCAAACGGCGCGGTGGTTATCGGGGACGACAACCTGACAAGTCGCTACATGAGAAAATCATTAAACTGCGCCTACAGGGATTCAGTATTACTCAAACTGCGCAGACACTTGGCTGCAGCGTATCCACAGTAAACCGGGTCAGCCGGCAACACAAGAAAAGAATGGGTACGCTTGATGAAAACCAGCCTGGTATTTTCAGGTAGCCTGTCACAAATCTAAATTAAAGGCAGACAGAATAAGGTCTCTGCCTGCCTTGTTTGAACGTAGAGTTGATTATGGTCGCTCTGCAACATCCTTGCTCGGACGGAAACATAACGCCTGGCGTGTCCGATCACAGTTTTTTGAAGTAAAGACATAACGCTGGCTGGAGTACCTCGGATAATCAGGGTTACGTCGAATGTAACCCCACTCTAACATCTGTTGATGGGTTACGCCGTGTGGATCACAGGTATTGCAATGTGGGCCGGCATTGGGGAAAACACGATCTGTTTGGCGGTTGAGGTTCTGTACACCTTTATCAACTCGAGTGGCAACCGCATTGAGCGGGTTATCCGACCAGTTGATGCTGCCGTCTGGATTGGTAGAACAGGCTGTCAGTAGTGCCAAAAAAAAGATAGATGCCGTGTACTTCAGTTTCATGGGCGCGCCTCCTTAAGTGCGGATAAACAATAATGCAGTGATTATCTGTTTAAATGTTGATAAAACGTTGCCTTAACGAAATCATTATCCAAATGAGTATACATTTGCGTGGTGGCCACACTACTATGGCCAAGCAGGATTTGCACAAAACGCAAATCATGTGTCTGCCGGATAAAATGAGTGGCACAAGAATGCCTGAGCATATGCGGAGTTAGCCGAAGCTTATCTACTAATAACTCGTTTGCCAAGTTATGCAAATGCAGTCGGACGGTACTATTCGTAATCTTATTGCCATAACGATTTGTAAATAAATAGTTTACTTTGACCTTGACCAGAGAATTACTGCGCGATTGCAGATACTCTTTGATTCGTTGAATAACACAGTCCGTAATTGGTACCAGTCTTGTTTTATTACCCTTACCAGTCACTTTAACTTGTTTTTGGCTGAAATAAAGATCGGATAAAGTTAGAGAAGTTACCTCAGAAACCCGCAATCCGGAATAAGCCATTAATTCGAACATACAGATATTACGCAAGTACATCCATTGAGACTGTCGACGTATAGGAGGGGTGTCGAGAATCTTGTCCAGTATTGGCATGTCTACTGCTTTAGGCAGCGTTTCCGGTAGTTTCGGTAAGTCAAACTTGAACCGATCATAAGAAATATTCAAAACATCGGTCTTGACCAGGTATCGGATCCAACTGCGCCAAGCGCAGATATAACGTCGGATGGTGTGTGCACTTAAGTCAGGGTTGTTGCTTTGTTTAATGACGACCGTTTTCAACAAAGCAGACTCAGTACAGATTTCCGGAAAATTAGAGAAAGTTTTGCTGTCCGGCCATGCTTCTAATAATGCAGCAAACTGCCTCAGGTTATTTCGATACCCTTCAATTGTCCCATCTGCCATACACCTAGTCTGGCAATAGTCTAGGAACGATTCAAGATGCTGATGCAGTTGGGCAGATATTTCAGACTTTAACATATTGGCTTCCTTGTAATAATTAAAGAAAGTGGCAGATATTTACCAATATGCAGTCTAAGTAGTTTCAGTAGATATTGCTGGTATGTGACTGATATACGCTGCTACCTGTCTCAGACTTGGTTTGGCTGTACCGTGGTTTTCCAACCTGTGCAACATGGAGATTAGCTGAGGCATGGGGGATTACATGATTTGCAGCTGAAGAAGCAGCCTTTCGTTTGAACTCCACGTACAACGCGGTAACATTACGGACATAGTGCTGTGTCTCAGCAATCCTAGGTACGCGATTTCCTGCCCGACTTACCCTACGAGGACCGGCGTTGTAGGCAGCAAGAGCTAGGTCTAACCGACCAAATTGATTATACATTTGACGCAGGTAACGCGCTCCGGTGCGGATAGAGACTTCCGGAATAAACAGGCTCGATGGATGAACGTGCATCCCTAAAGCAGTTGTCGGCATGACTTGGGTTAGCCCACTAGCTTGGGCAGGAGATACCGCCTGATGGTTATACCTGCTTTCGTAAGCGATCAGGGCTTTTAATAACTCCGGTTCTACACCTTCCTGTCTGGCAATGCGTTCAATGGCTGGAGCGTGCTGCCAATAATTCGCAATCATACGTCGGCAGTCTGGCGCGTTTGAAAAACCTTTCAGGCAATTTGAAACTCCATCCGATAAGGCAGGATAGCTAATAAAAAGTAATAGTAGAGCGAGCCAAATGTAGCTTGGCTTTGTGAACAAAAAAGGATTTTTAAATGTTTGATCAGAATAATTCTTCATCTTTTAATCATAGTTCGTTAGATATGAATCGGCATACCAGTCAGAGTTTTTCTCACGAGTCTCATAATATTTGGTACCATACAAATGCCAACCCATTTAGAAACGTCGATATTGCCAACTCTAGCTACTCCAACCTACCTCGTCGGGGAATAATAAAGTCCTTTGGTGGCCAACCACAAAGAATAGGACTGGAAGAGATTATAGATACCCTAGGCAATAATAAATGGTTGCGATATGCACTATTATCAGCGCTTGCATTGGCGTTGATATCATCATATTTTTAATATTGCTTAACTAACTAAATTTAATAATATTAATAGATTCAAAAAATGGGTGCCAAATGTTAAAGCGAAAATTTAAGTATTTATCTAGCACTATTGTGATTGCATTATGTGTTGTTCCGTTGTGTGTAGTAGCCAAAAGTATTTCGGATGGCACAAAACAATCTGAGCGTGGAGACTTGGTCATCGACCACGTTGCCTGCACTCTGGAGGATGGAAGATACTTACTCGTACATCCTATCCCTAATAATTATTCAAGATATTCTTGGCAAGCAGATATTGGGCAAGGGGAATCTATGATTAAGCTGCGCAGGGGTTCGTATGATTATGTAGAGGATGGCAATGTCAAAATGGACTATCTATTCACGCAAGGCGGATTAAAATACCAGATCCACTTCGATTATGATAGCTTTCGTGAGAACCGTAGTAAAGGATATATTATTATCAGAAATAGAAATAGAAATAAAAATAGAATAATTTCCCGCATTCACTGCAAAACAACCCCAAAGTTTTGGGTTGAATAGATTATTTAGTTAAACCCGAATATCTTTCTCGATATTCGGGTTTATTTTATCTGTAATTATTTAAAATTTCCTGCATTTCCTTAGCTCTACGTGCATTCATATTTGTAAGGCATTCTATTTGCCCAGTAACATTTCTTCCATAATATCGGCAATTAGCATCTCTATAATCAATCCACTTTCTCTGAACAGCATCAAATCCTTGAACCTCAGCAACCGGCATACTCTGTCGCATTTGCTGGTATATACGGTTCATCTGTATTTTTGTTTGATTGTAAGCATTTTCTAATTGCCGCAGTTGTTCATTAGGGCCAACGCTTGGACCAGCGAAAGCACTAAGCGGAGTGAGTAATAGTAAAAAGTAAACTTTTTTGCTCATCGATCCTCCTTTAAAGGAAATATTTTCTGCGATGCTGTTTGAATTCAGGCGCTTCAACCATCTCGCCTTTTTCAATCACGTTATTTCTATTGGTATCCCATACAGAATTCAATTCGTATGCTGCTGATCCTTTCCTATACCCATATCCAGATACGGCAGTATAAAGATCGGCAATATTAGTTGGTTTATTTGCTCTAAATCCACGATCTTTGAAATAGTTTTCAACAAAGCCCATCTGTCTCTCAAATGATAGGGCGCCGAACTGATCCCGTGTCATGCCAAAATATAGCCCATCTTTTCTTCCATCTGTATATTCCATAAACTGGATCAGGCCTGTTGCAGATGAATGAGGGTTCTTTATGCTCGGACTGAATGTTCCTACTGTTTCAAAAGAAATAACAGCAGCCAAATCATTAGGGTTTGCCCCTATATTCCTAGCCACTCGTTCAATTATTGCAGCTTTTTCAGGTGTAAATCCCCTGATATTGGTTGCATATGAGTGTTGTGAACTTGGATTAGCTGGGTGATCTAACGGTACAGTCGTATTAGATAAACCTTTAAATCGAGCTACTACAGGCGTAATTCTGCCTGACGCTATGGCATCCTCATATGTTTTCCCTGGCGCTCCCCATTTACGCTCCTGTTCGAAATCAGAAACCCATTTTCCAGTATGTGCATTATAAATGGCTACGTGACCAGGAGCATTAGGGTTCCTTGGGTTAACAAGGGAAATTACATCGCCATGTTGGAATTGCATATTCCGATCAAAAGGAACACGTTCATATTGACTGGTAGAAAGCAATCTAGCTGCAACATTTTTCCCATCCCCCAATCCTGTGCCCTTGCCGAATGGGTTCATACCACTATCATCCAGTATCATGCGTACATTCAATGCACAATCCCCATCACCAAATCTCTTATGCCCCTGCCACTCTTTTGTCATATGGCCATTTGCATATTCTCTAAAGGTAAATCCGTGGTCATGCCGGTTTTGGAATGCGGCATCAAGTTTGGCATAAGTGGCATTGGATTGGCTGTTATGTTTTTCTGGTTCCACTCTATTGTCTAATGCGGAAGTGTTCTTATGCAATCTACCGTGCGCTGAAGCATGCTGATTAGCGGGGGAATGTTCTGTCCCGGTAGGCTCATGTGATCTTGATGTTGTTGCCTGCGAAGAGTCTGCTTGAGGCGTTAGCTTATGTCCGATAACCTCCTCAATTGGTTTACCATCAATTGTCTTCGTTGCATCGGACATACTGAATCCTTCCATCATTCTTCTATTGGCAGCCACTTGGTTGATTTTTTCATTCAACTCAGGATCAAGGGTAGCTGCCGGCATCCCGTCTTTACTATCCTGGGTGCTACCGAACATATCCCGCAAAACCCTACCACCACCTAATGATGCTGCATCTAATGCGCTGACTGCATAGCCAAACGTGGCACCAACGTAATCTCCTTGTTCCAGCTGTTCTCCTGCGCTATGCCATGCACTCCATGCGCCTGTCTGGGAGTAATCCAAGAACTTCCGTACAGGACCTCGTTCACTGAGCTCCTTCGCAACATTATTGTTAAATTCAGTCATCTCTGCCATTTTGGCACGGTTATAGGCCAAAATTTTCTGTCTATCCTCCAATGACAGATTATTTTGCTCCTTGCCATCACTATTATGGCGTGTTGCAAATGCCGATTCGGTACGGCCATGAGGGTTGGCTTCTTCCAGTGCTTCCTTATTGCCCAGCGGTGCAGCAAATTTGCCAATACCTTCTGCTCGGTCAGCAGATATTTGAGCATCAATGGCCTCTTGGTTACTACTGTGCAACGTATTTGCATTTGTATGTACAGCCAATGCCCCTGCGGATAGATTATGGTAGGCTTGGGCATGAGCTGATGGATTAGCAGATGTCATACCGTGGATGGCAGCAAGAGCAGCTGCTTGTTCGTTGCTTGATCCAGTGTACAGACGGGTTAATGTGTTGAAGTATTCGCTATTATTACCAATAGCATTTTGCAATGCAGCCCCAGCAGCCCTATCATATTTAGCTGCTTCGGTCGCACCTGCGGACAAGCGATTTTGTGTAACAGCTGCACTAGTGGGCTCAAGCAACGAGTCAAATGCAGTGCGATTGATACTACTACTGAACCCATGACTAGTGGTGCTACTAGTTGCATGTTCGATACTGCGCATTTCTTCCCTAGCATCAGACAAGCCTTGTTGAACAGAGTGACTAATCTGATGAGAGTCAAGCTTACCGAATGCAGTCTGAATACCCTCAGTATCATCTAATCTAGTACCAACTTTCATATCATGGCTTTGACCATTGCTGTCGGTATAGGTAACTGTATCTTTAACCTCACCACCAACACCGGCAGTAATGATTTTCCCGCCTGAGGCACCCACTACAAACGACTCTCCCGACTGAACAGCATGATCACCCTGACGGGCAATACGTGCAATATCTTCACCACTCTCAGTTTTTGCATACACAATGCCGGTGGTTTTCACTACGCCATCACTGTCAATTTCCGCTAATGTACGGCTTTCTGTTGCGCCTTCCATCATCTGTATCTTAGACGAGATCGCATGGCGAGCACTTTCGATAGAGTCTTGGCTAGTCTGTAAGTTAATAGATCCAGGATTAGAGGCATCTGCATTATGAACAAGGTTTTGGTTGAAATTATCAGTAGTCAACACTCCACCGGCTGAACTATTGGCAATCATTCGAGCAGTACCGATAACTTCCGACTGATCCAACTTCGGTGCAGCTTTATCCTCATCAATAAAGTCCTTACCAACCATGTTGGCACGCTGCGCCAGTTGTACCAAACCATAGATAGACGCGCCCATGAATGACAGCATAACCAGTGGTACGGATGACATCATCGTGGAGGCTGAAGCCAACATATCTTGCGTGCTGTTAAAAATACCATTGATCACAGTAGGCGAATATATCCTGGTCGGTTCATCAGATGCGGCAATAGCCAAAATCAAATCGTGCATTCGGTTGTTATAGTTCTGGAGCATATAGTAGGCAATGGCACTATTCAGCGGCAGCCAGGAATTGATCCAAGCTGCGAACATCAGGTAGCTCCCCATAACACGGATACCGTTCCAACCCATAACCAAGATGATGAAAATCATGATCGGAGCCATCACGATATAAATAAACATCAGTATATTCATGCTGTGCCCCATGAAAGTCTGGAATGCAGAAGCTTCGCCAGCCGCATCAATAGCGGCACGATTGCGTGCTTCGGACAGCATAAACGCTTGTCGTGCACACTCGCCATCATTGCCGCCGATACAGCTGTGCACAATATTTGAAAAAATCATATTAGCTTCGATTTCGGCCGCACTGACCGAGTTGCCAGCAGTAAATACCTGAGCCAAGGCGGCAGGCTGTACCTGACCTTGTTGAATCTGGCTACGTACGGTGTTGAGAATAGTAGCCGGGTCGCTAATCCCCATCGCCGCACCACTGCGGTCAGTAACGCAATTGGCATTACTGCTGACAGAGCGTCCTTCAGCATCGCGACAAGCTGCTGCCGCCATGGCTACCGGCAGCTGATCCAACTCGGCCTGCGTACGTTCGTAATGTTGATTATTGTTGATACTGCTGCCTTTGATGGCAGATAAGTTACGGTTGCTAGTGACACTGACGGCAGTAGGTGAGTAGTTTTTCCCGGGCAGATTAACAACGTTCTGAACCATCATCAGAGAAATAATTTTCCCTGCATCAGAGCAACCGACCAATCCTTCCACCATTGGCTCCCCAGGTTTAGCCCCAGGCAAAACTATCCTAACCATCCCGGATTGATTCCCGCGTGTTAATACATTGAAAATACCTCCTTTATCAGCCTCGCTCCAGCGGCTCCCCCAGTTGCACACTTTGGATGCCTCAGACAGATTGTGTAATAACAAGGCATTTTCCGGGCCTGAAAATTGATTCCGAAGCCTCAATACAGTTTTCAGGGGGCTGAAATAACCCTCTGCGCCGTGAGTCAGTATGCCCCCCTCCGGTGCGGTAGTACCTCCAGTCATGGTGCTATCTGGCATAACCTGCATTCCAGTGTCGTATTGTTCGGTCAGCCGCTTGGAAACGTAGGAAAACAGCCCCAATGGATAGGCTACCCCAATTGGTACGTTGTCCACTTTGCGGAATCCGACCGCTCCCCCCGTGGCTCCGCCTTTCGCATCGTAATAGGAAGCAACCCATACCGAGGTTTTGGGAATGAACAATGCTGATACGATGATAATCATCAGAAAGGTATTGAACGGCTGCATGGTTCGTTTGGTAATAAACTGTACCAACATCGAAGTTAGTGCCAGCATTGCACCCAGTTGCAGCAGGCTGATTAGGGGCGATCCTGTACCTGCACCGTTGAAGAACATGGCAACTGCATTCAGTCCCTTAGCCAGTACATCAATGTCGCCTACTACCCATAAAGTTGTGATGTCCTGATCCGCCCCCGCATCAATAGATGCCGGTAATGCATCAGCCACCGCTGGTATCTGGATCAACAGCATTGTTATCAACATCATGACTTTCCCGAGTCGATTACGGCCATACCGCAACCACCCGGTAAACCGGTTCTTGCAGAGAAGTCCGCTTATTGTCCCTTTAGATAGTTTGAGTAGCGAGATGGCTACATTCAGGATGGAGCGGATGAGGTGGGGGCAGCTAGACATGATGTTTCCCTTTATTGGCATATTTGGTGTGTTTGTTATTGAGATAATCCAGAGCTATTGCCGGCCAGCAAGACCGCCCCTCGTACCATAGTTACGAAATTCCGGTGTGCGGCGGCACGGGTACTGCTGTCGGCATAACGTTCAGCTTGGGCCGTTAGCTCTGCCAGCTGTTTCTGTTGATTGGGTGACAAGCCGACGATGCGTTTTCCGCTGGAGGTAATATTGGCTGAATAGGCAATAGAGACGGTTTTATTCATTGCCATCACCATCTCTGCTGCCATCTGCTCGCCGTACAGGTGTGCGGCGGCATCGGCTGCTTGGATAGCTGTCTGCGTACCACTGCGTGCTGCTTGACTGAGCACATCAAGAGTCTCTTTAGGCAGCCGTCTAAGGAAGGCGATTTGTTGTTCAGTCAGCTGTTGGTTATTATCGATAAAATAAGCCATGATTGAACCTTCTTGAATTTGGGACGGTATCGAATCGCCTAATTTATTGCCATCACCGAAGGCGGTCTGTTTGCCAATCAGAAGATTGAGAATGTAGCGGTGGGTCCCAGGATATTTTGAGTCGTTAGTTACTACTTCTTGGCAGCTGTCTGCTTTATGGATATCGAAATCCTTACATTGGTATTCGCTAAGTGCTGCACCGGTTGGTGCGCCATTGACTAAGTCTTTAAACGACCAAATTGGAGCCAGGTCTTTGTCTACGCGCTCAGAGGATCCTTGGACGAATTGACCACCAGTTGAGGAGGAAGTCGCCTTATCGCCGGTTAAGATAATTTGCGTACCATACAGGCTCATAGCCATTTGCAGAAAAGCCTGATCGCCACCATACGGACGGGTATCAATCGCACCATCACCGGAAGATTTGAATACACCGGCGGAAACCAAGGTATTCATCATATTGTTGCCATATTCGGTAGACTGATCTGCCGCATCCGTCGGCCGATTGGCATTGCGACCATCGTAGGTGCGGCTATCGTTCGCGGCAGCATAGTCTTTCGCTTTCCCGGAAGAAGCAGCCATTGCGGCTTCGGCCTGCCCCTTGCTGTCGTCACCGAAGGCAGATGGGTTACGGTTACCACGTAGGTAGTCGATTCCCATGGTACCGAGTTGGCAGGTATTTTTGGCTTGGCTGTTGATTTTGGTGGTCCAATCTTGCAGGCCGGACATGATGTTCTGACAAGGTGGGCAGAGGTTATCTAGGGCAATCTTGATGGCATAACCTGTACCGTTAGCCACAATGGCACGAACTAAGTTTTGCATGTTTTTTTCCGAGATCATGGAAAAACTGCCGAAATAGGCATCAATGCCGCCGCAACCCGCTCCGACGCGCGGCGGATCAAAGGCCATTACATTGAAACTGCGTACCGGTGTGCGGACCGATAGCCCCCCCAAAGTGCCGCCGTAATTATCGTTGACTGCACCCACGGAGGGAGCTGTTTGGTTCCACATAGCATCCATGCCACCAGAAACGTCAGCTTGTGCTGTAACACTTGTACCAAGCCATAGTGATAAGGCCAGCATGGTCGGTATGACGTATTTTCTAGTACCCAAATAATTTTTCATGATTTCCTCCCGTTACATTCTGCGCTGTATCATTTCATTCAACATCTTAACCAGTTCATCGGTGTTGTTCGGGTTACGTATCCGCCGCCGTACATCAGCCATGTCACCCGGTGTCAGGATACCCCTGTCTTGCAGTTTGGCGATGTTACTCAACTCGGGATTGGCAATCTGCATATCGATGGCCGCCAATACGATTTTTTCTTCTAACTCGGCTTGAGACATCGCGCCGTGTGCCACAATCGCCATTTTGTCCGGAGGAGCAACCAAGACTACGGCTGGGGTCAGTTTGATACCCAAAGAACGGGCGCGAGACGCACCACGGTCATATAACAGCTGTGTGGCAGGCATACCTTGGATCACACCGCCGTCGGTACTGATATAGCGCACCGGTAGGCCGTATTTCTGCGACAACATCCGGGTAACCGCAAACTGGCTGTGGCAAAAGTGGCATTGTGAATCGAAGAACAGCCATAGGCCGGCTTTACTTCTCAGATCGCGGATAATGCCCTCACGGGCACGGCTGATCTGCGACAAGGCCTGCGCTCTGGCCATTGATGAAATCGGAAACCTTACCGACTCGTCCAACATCGGATCGGTGCGTACCACCTGTTCGCTCATATTGGCGTAGTTGGTGGACATATCCAATGCCACTCGCTCCATATATTTATAGGCACGCACATTTTCTTCGGTCGGGTTGGTCATGGCGCGATCCAGCAAAATTGGTAGTTGCTGTCGCACCCAAGCGGCCGAAAATAGCTCAGGACCAGTAGATTCCGGCTGTGCGGCTCTGACCGGAGCGGCTGGCTGCGGAGCAGGAGGCCGTCGAGGTACCGGTTTAGGCTGCGCCGGTGTTTCTTCATACCACAGCCAGCCGCGTGGCGCGGCGCGCCGATAAGCATTGTCAGCATAAACGCTCGGCACAGTCACCAAGGTGGCCACCGTAACAGCAATCAGGATATTTTTAAGTCGGTATCGCATTGCCTTCCCTATTTAACGTTGCGGAATGGTGTCATTAATCGGCTGTCTCCAATCAAAAACCTTAGGAACAGTACCGTGCGTACCAAGCCAGCTGCGCACTTGTGAACGTACCTGTTGCTGCTTTGGCGACGGCAGTGCTGCCAATGCCCGTTCTGCTCGACGGTTATGCCGGCGGTCGGCTACGGCAGCAATCATCAGCCATTTGGCGGCATCCACCGGGTTAGCCTCACGCAGCCGATCGCCCCTGCCCTGGTAGTCGGCCAGCGCCAACATGGCACCAACATGCCAGCGGTCGGCGGCCTGTACCAGCAACGGATAAGCGCGGTAGGGGTTTTGAACGCCGCCACGACCATTCAAGATAGCCATGCCGTAGCCGTACAGCCCCTCAGCTTCGTTGGCTCGTGCTGAACGTTCCCAATACTCCAATGCCTCACGTTCATTTTTTGCTACGCCGTAGCCCCGCTCCAAGATCTGCGCAATATAGACAGTAGCTGGCCAAAAAGCCTTGTGTTGACCACCAGTTTTATAGGCACTTTCAGCTGCTCGAAACCAGCGCAATGCTTCCGCACCGTTGGCAGGTACGCCCTGACCGTAGTAGTACATCAACCCCATGTTATAGGCGGCTGCATAATTACCGTTAATATCTGCCAGCCGTCCGCCATCCATACGCTTGGAGGCCAGATTGTAGGCACGAGCGGCAGTGGCATAGTCAGGACGGCCACCCAGTCCAGGCAGTTTGCCGGTGTGTGCTAGGTAGCCGTACTGCAATGCTGCCCAGCGGTTACCTTGGTTAGCAGCATTTTTCAGATCGGTTGCAGCCGCACTGTCGCCGCCGATGACCCGACGGTACATGCTAAGGGCGAACTCCTGATCACGCTGCCACATCCGCTGCCGGCTTTCCGGCCGGGCCGCTTGGGTACGGGGGGCAGTATTGGTATTGGCCTGTCCAGCCAAACCCTTGTTGCCGAATACTTGGTTGGGGTTGGTTGCCGGCGTACCGAACGATAGGGAGGGCAGGCAGCACAATATCGCCGCCGTAACTGCCATCCTGTACTTAGTGGACATCTGTTTGCTCCTAATTGAACTCACAGCAGTCCACCCAGCGCCACAGCAGGTAAACCGCATCGGAGTCGTTATTGTTTAAAGCCTGATCGCTACGCCCAATGGCCCAGGAAAAATCACTGGCACCGAGTCGGTGCGCACCTTTACTATTCAGATTGAAGAAATTGGCCACTTCTCCGCTCAGCTGGCCAAACAGCGTACCGTTGTCAATGCCACTGCCTGCGGCACTGCTGTTGGCTGACTGTGCTTCAGGGTAAGGGAACAGCATGGTAGCTTTGAATTCGGATTTGGATGGAAACGGCACGGGCACCGGGGTGCACAATGCTTTATCCCCTACGGTGGATACCGAGGCGAAACCTCCAGTGCGGTTGGACAACAGGATTGAGCGATTGAGGATGGTGGACGTGCCAATGATGCTGTTTTTCTCAGCTGACATCGAGCCGGCTGCCGGCAAATTGTTGCCCATACAACCACCCAGCCAGTAGGCAGCATCATCGGCCGGCCCCCAGCCGATACCGGTGGTATTGGCTACGCAAGAAGCAGTATGTGCCGGTATGTCGAACAGCGGGTTGTTGACCACGTTGCCGATAGCCATCCATTCCGGATACAGCAGGTTCATAAATACCGGATCTTTAGCCGACCAAGTGGGTTGTGTGATTGAGGTTTCCAAATTGCCGCCTTTATGGAAGCAGCGCGGACTCCAGTTATAGGGGTTAAATGGGAACTCCCAACTGTGGAAATGGCGGAATGAGGTGTCGTAACGGCCTGCCGATCCTTCGCCGGCCGTTTGTAACGTAACCGGTTTCAGCGTGCCGGATAATCGTGCCATTTGGCTCAGCATAGGTTTGACTGATGCGCCGTACACCGGCGAGCAGTCGGCGCGGCGTACCACCTCAACAAAACGGGTTGGCAGCCACATACCGCGTGTGTAGCCGTACACCGCATAAGGTTCCTGCCCGCATTTGCAGGTAGACTGGTTGGTTGCGCCGGGGGGATGTGGCACATCGCTGCCAGCCACGGTGGTATTGCCCATAATCCGCAAAGGGAAACCTGAATCATAGTTGAAATTCATCAAAGCGTTATAACCGGCATTCGAACAGCTGCCGCTATCTGAATCGTCGCTTTGGGTACTGCCACTGTTTTGGGGGGTGCCTCCACTTGATCCGGTTGTTCCGGTGGCGTTCAGGCTACCTGAAAATCCCAACAGTACGGCAGCCAGGCTTATAACAAAGTATCTGATCTGCATGATGTGGCCTCAATTAATCAAACGGCGGAACAGAAACCATCCGCCAAGCGGTTCCTTGTTGCTGCATATAGGTCGGCACAGTACGAAGGTTAAGTCGACCGGCTAGAGGGGGAGTCAACGGCGAAGCTGGCAGGCCGGCATCGGCCAGGCCACCCAGGCGGGTATAAAACAGGATGGTTTGCGGCCGCTCGCGCATAATCCGTTGTGCATAACGTACTTGACGAGCATCACGGCCATCTATAACCAATATGGAGCGGTGACCGGCCGGGTCTAGCGCCAGTACGTTGAACCGTGTGCCTTTCGGGTAGACTACCGCCCCAGTAGAAGGATGGCGGATCTCATGGTCGGCGGCCACATAGGGGGTAAACAGACGGTTACTGATGGTGGTAGCTGTTGGTAAATCCATTGTGCCTGCCATTTGCCGGTTGAGTGCCTGCGAGGTTTGGCGGGCGTGCGATCGCCAATTAAAGCGGGCGGCAGCCGAGCGCATCACTTCGGCTTGATCCGGCTCAGTCACGCGCCATTGCCGACCGAGCCGACGGTTGAATTCTTTTCTTTTTACCGCCCGTATGGCAGTAGCTAAATCAGGTACACCCTGCACCAGATACCATTTGCCACCATCCAAGTGCAGCATGGCAGGAACGTATCCGATGCGGTATTGTCGGAATGCCTGTGGCATGACCATGATATTGGGCGGATTGCGCCGGGCCGCTTCAGGCAGTTTGCGCACTAGGTGTTCGGCATAATCGAAAGCTTTGTCTGCCCCGCCGCTACCCCAGCCCCGGTATAGAAAAACCGTATCTTTACGACCTGCCCCTTGCGTCAGCAGCTTCAACAAATCCGTTTCCGGCATAGCGCGGGAAACGAATACCACAGTCTTTACCTCAGCCAGCTGCCGCATGGCAGGGTTCTGTCCAGACGGCATCAGCATCTCATTGGGGCGCAGTGGCAGACCGTTCAGGCTGCCTGAAAACTGTGCCGCACGCCGGTGCTGCACCTCTAACAGATTTTGCAGACTGCCTTCTCCAGCTGCGGCATGGCTAGAATACAGGCACCAGACGGCCGCGCACCATAGAGAGCGGATAAGGCCCCCAATAGCGCGAGTCCCAAGAATGCTGTTCGGAGCCGAATACGAAAACTTCATCTCGATCCAATCTGTAAGTCTTGTCCCAAAAGGTCGGCGGTTTGCCCAGTTTGGCCGCACCGTAGCGTACATCGGCAATCAGCCGACCGTTGATGTAGACATTGCCGCCGGCAATGCGCACTTCGTCGCCGGGCAGTCCGGCCACCATCTTGCCGATCGGCTGGCCGTCGGCGATCACCGGTACCATACCGCGTGCCGGAAACAGGATGATGTCACCACGCTGCAGAGGTCGTCTTTCCTGTTGTTTGTCATACCAGTACAGTTGCCAAGGTAGACAGCCCTGCACTTTGGCTTCAAATAACAAAGCACCACGTTGCTGCAATAATGGGCGTGCCGCCCAAGCAGCAGTAAAAACTGCTATGCCAATAGCAGAAACCAGTAAACGAATTTTGAGTGGCGGTAAAGCCTGTTTCGGCATACGCTGCCACCTTAATCCAATTGGCTACCCAGCCGTCCTTCAGAAGCTGCTGCGGGTAGAGCATCATGCCCGACAGGGGTAATGGCAGGAGAAGAAAGTGTCGGTGCGGGTGCAGGTGTGGTGGCAGATGCAGGTATGGGCGACAGTTTGATACCTAACTCAGCCGCCACCTGTTCAGTCATGTCGGCTTCCGGTGGATAGGTTAACACTGCCGATTTACGAACCACAATCCGACCGTCAGCGGCCAATTCATCTAATTTGGTTTGGATGCCGGCCAGCTGTGCCGCTAGTTTCTGCTGTGCCTGTTCCGGGCTGTCAGATTGGATATTGGCCAATGCCTCCTGCAGGTAGGCGGCAGCCAGGCGGTCTGAGTCGACTACGGCGATGCCGCCGGCAGCGTGACTGGGGAAAATGGTGCGGTAAAAGCTGTAGCCGCCCAGTAGTACTGCGAGCACCACCAACACAGTCAGTAGGGTATTGCCATTGCCGCCGGTTTGGCGCGACGGAGAAGCCTCCTCTGTTTTGATGGCAGGGGCGTGTGTGGAAGCGACCGGGCTGTCGGCCTGGGGATGTTGTTCTGTCATGATTCGTCCTTTTATGACCTTTAGGAAGTGCCGTCGCCGTACAGCCTATTGGCTTCGGCTTCGACCAAATGAGTGATTTGTTCACCACCGCGCACGCGTCGTTGCAACTCTTTAAACAGATCACCTTCGGTATTGAACAGCACGCGGTTGAACGGGGTTTCGATCAGGCGGGCGATGCCGGCACTGCTGCCGCTGCGTACCAAAATTTCGCTGTACTGACCTTTGGCCGTCTGTACTTCGCGCATCAACTGTTCGGTGTAGGCATCCACCTGGATCCATTTTTTCGTTACCGCTTCGGCAATCGCCTCCGGCGTCTGCTGCATATGGAATTTGGTGTGCGCCGAGGCCATGATGGCCGAGCCGTGCGGCGTGCTGTAAATCTGGGCGAAGGTCTGCACCACCACGCCGACCGAGCCGTCTTCCTTGCGCACTTTCGAGTTCAGCTGGGCGATGAATTTGGCAAACGGCTCGTCGGTCACCCGGTCGCCGCCTTCCTCCACCACCAGCATGCGGCGGCGGCCGTCGCGGCTGGTAAACATTTCCTGGGCGATGGTGGTGGACAGCATCATCAGCACCACGTCGCACAGGTGCTTGTTGGTGGTCAGGCCGGACAGTTCGATGACGGTCCAGTCGGCCTCGGTGCGGAAATTGTTTTCGCCCCGGAACCAGCGCCCCATCGAGCCGGTCGAGCCGAAGGGCGACAGCAGCATCGCCAACTGGTGCTGCTGGTCGGCCATGCGGCCGGTCTGGTTGTTCAAAAACTGGATCACGTCGGTAATCTCGGCCTGGTTGCCTTTGTTGGCATACACCGACTTGACCGCTTCCTCGGCCAGCGCGCGCTGGGTGTCGTCCAAACCTTCCAGCGGTTTGGCCATCTTGCCGATAATCGGCAGGATCAGTTCGATTTCGCGATCTATGTCGGAAATTTTGGTAAACGGGTTCAGGCTGACTTCCGAATGGAAATCGAAGTCGATGATTTGTGCACCGGCTGCCTGAGCGGCCGCTAAATAGGATGAACCGGTATCCAGCGTCCAAATTTTAGTGCCCATTGACAGCTGGTCTTGGATTAGGCGCTGCACGGCAAAGGTTTTACCGGTGCCGGAGCCGCCGGTCCAAACCCAGTTGTAGTTGAGGTTGCGCGGGTCAAACAGGGCATAGCGGAACGGGCGGCCGATGCGGGTGGTCAGCAGCATCTCGTTGCCGAAACCCTGCCATTCGTCGGTAACCGGCAACAAGTGAGCCGCATGGCTGCCGCCCATGGTTTTAAAACGGTGGGTATTCTTAATGGATTCAGGAGAAGCGTTCAGCGGCAGCTGGTTGAAGAAAGATACTTCCGGCATATAGCGCTCCGGCCGCATCACGAAACCAAGCCGTTTGTAATAGGAGGATAAGGTGGATTGAGCACCGCGAATGGCGTTGGCTGACGCATTGAATAAGCAAAGACTGGTGCTGACTTCCACCAGGTTGCCTCCCTCGACCATCAACTGAGCCAGCTGCTGATAGCCTTCGCGTTTTTTCTTTAGTTTCGGCGACCATTTCAGCATCAGCTGGTTGGCGGATTTCTCCACTTGACCCTGCATGGCACGCACTTTGGCTGCTTTGGTCTGCTGTTCCGGAAAATGGATGGTAGTGCACAACGCATAGGGCATACCAATCTGTGGTCCTTTCCCTGGCGGATTGCCTAACAGTTCAATCATGCGTGAAAAGTGGAAAGGCTTCTCCGAGCCTGGATAGCGATCGATAGCCAGCAGACCGATATATTGCCGTTCATGCGAATAAGAAAAACCAGAGCAATGAAGTAAGTCGTGACGGCGGTTGTCCCAGTTCATGCGAGAACCGACTGGGAACAACTGTTCGTTCAAAGGTGTTTCCTCTTCCACACCGGTATCCCAATCTTCATACACCGAGAAATAGCGGCGCAACACACCCATCAGTGCCGGGGTAGATAATACGTTTACCTCGATACCCATCACAGCCAGCTGCGATAGCACGCGGTTGCGCAACTTCAAAAACTCATCACACTCCTTGCGGAAGGCATCCGTTTCTTTCGGACTACCTGAAAACGGATTCTGCGTTTTAAGTGGAATTTTGAAAGTCCACAGGCAGTAACTTCCCAAAATACGCGTTTCCGTGGTTGGTACCAGCCGATGGCGGCTACCGCGCTCGATAAAGGCAGCTCGCTCGCGTACTCCGTATTGGGCGGTTTGTACCGCTGCATCACCGAATATGCCGAAACGTGCCTGAGTATAAGCTTCGGTAACTGGACGGATATAAGGTGAACCGAAATGAATGAACTGCATGATGGTACCGCCGGGATAAGGCTCATTCAGCAGCACCGATGCTGCATCCGGGGTTTTATCATCCCAGCCAGCTAAAGGGGGAAACATGCAAGCTGAACCGATGGCATTATCCGCTTCACAATAGAAAATGCCGTCTTCGTCATTGCCGGCGGTTAAAGATACATATTGCCAGCCAACATCGCGCTGTTCATTTGATTGGAAAATATTCATACCGCTGTGTGCATCTCGCTAAGCGGCAGCCGCATTCTGCAAGCTGCCGCAGAATGGGTCAGAGGGGGTTGTTATTATCGTCCGCAGCTGCAGCCTGATCCGATGTACGTGACGGATTCAGGGTAATGGATGCGATGCGTTCGGAATTGAGATTGAGGTATATGTTTTCCACTCGGATTTTGCGAGTCTTGATTGTTTGTCCGTCTTTTTCGTAGGTTTCGGACAACTCTTCGCCTTCCACCACCACTGGCATACCTTTAGCCAATAAGTTGTGCAGATGTGTGGCACGACGATTCCAATACTCGCACTCCAGCCACTCAGTCGGTCCGGCCGCTACATAGCGGTCCTGACCGTCAACTTTTTGCCGTTTGAACCGGTTGGAAGCAATAGAAAAGTTCAGGACGGTACTGGTTTCGCCGTCGCTGCGATTGATTTCTTTGAGTTCGAAAGACTGTCCGAGATTACCTCGGACAATGATAGAAATAGACATACGGCCTGTCTCCACGTGGGAAACGGCCGAATTGTGAATAACAGATTGGCAATCAACCCGTTTTGTTGCAGATGGGGGTAAGGGGAGTGTAGTCTGGCATGACAGGTCTGTCAAGTGGGGTATTTACCCAGCATCAAACAGCCAAGGGTTAATTACCGCCAAACCGGCTGCTTCAAACGGCGAGGTATCCCGGGTTGCCACCATCAAACCGGCGGCATGGGCGGTAGCGGCAATATAACCGTCGGCTGCCGATACCCCCCGTCCCCGACGGCGGGCAGCAGCCATCAATTCGGCATACGATATCGCTGCTGCGCCATCAAAAGGCAGGATACGCCCCTCGAACAGGGGTAGTACTGACTGCTCCAGCCCGTTATGCAGCACTTGCCGCTTCCTGCCTTCCGGCAGTACGGCAATGCCGTAGCGCAGTTCGGCCACCGTCACGGCCGACAGATAAAGCGTTTCGATCGACTGGGCATCCATCCAGCGCACAACGGCAGGATCGGGCTGCTGCCGAAGGGTCTCGGAAATGACGTTGGTATCGACTAAAATCATTCGAATGACACCGGTTGTGCGACGGAAGGATCACGGACGGTTTCCAAATCCACCCCGCCGGCCTGCCGGCCCAAACCGGTCAGCAGCGAGCCCAATTTAACCCGCCGCTCGGGACGGGCAGCCTGCTCCAGAATCAGACGGATTTCCGCCTCGGTGCTGCGCCCGGACAAAGCCGCCCGAGCTTTCAGGGCACGGTGAGTTTCATCAGACAGGTTGCGGATGGTAATGGCGGCCATGACAGACTCCTTTGCGGGAATACGGAATGCTGAAATGCTATCATTTTTTAAAACTGATAGCAACCATACTGAACAGCAACCAACCACGGATCGGAAGGTTTGTTAGCCTATGTTTATATCCTCATCATTTTTCTTCTGATTTTATCTTATATTCTAATGCACTGATAACAGCCATTGTTTTTCTTAATAACCTGAAACCTTTCACAACCATATACCCAAAAAATAAACTAAATCCAAGAAGCACTAAAACAAATGGCAATACCCATTCATCACTATTTAACTTAATAATTCCTAAAATAAGTGACAATATCGATATAATCTCCATTAATAATGCAAATCTATAATCTTTCTTCAAACCATCTCTTAGTTCATAGGTTTTAGATAATAATCCATTCAGATTTTCTTTTTCTTCCATGATGTACTCCAAATTATGATAAGTCTTAACCTCTGTTAATGCTGTTATACTGCACAAACCCATAATTGCCAAAAAACGTACTTAGAATAAATATTTTATCCATCTTTTCCTAATTCAATTCTTTCTATCTGCATCTCAATGTCCTGTGTATCTTTATGTTCCTTTCACTTTGTACCAACCACCACCGACACCGGAATATTTTGTGACGCCGACATAAACTCCAACTCATTTAAAAAAGCGTAATCTGATTTCAACTGCTCCAGCATCCGTTTTACTTCATCATGGTACTGCCTCATGGCTAGGTGCACACGCATATGCAGCAGCCTTTCGTCATATGAGGCATTGGCGGCATCTAGCTGTGCTGCAATCGTGGCCCAATCTGTAATGTCCTTACGTTGTTTGCCGATATATTCCGCCCAACAAATACTTGGGACATGAAAGTCTTTACTGGGGTATGCTGGCAGAGAGGCATGGTTTACCGGTGTGGCACGGTAGGCTACACGACGCACCAGACCCATTTGCCGAGCCGACTGCACAAACTGCTTGGCTTCACTTACCAGTCTGTATATTCTCCCTTCGATGGAAGCAATTTCCATTGCTACAGCCGTTGGTGCCCTAACCTTTAATTGGCCACACACTACATCCTTGCTATCAGAAAACAAATCGCCCATAACTGCCTCGAAGTTATCATTTATCAGCAGCCGGAACATCGGCAGCTGCTTCAGTCAATCCTGATTCGAATGCAGCGGTTTTCAATGCAGCCAACGCTATCTCATCGGTTATGACTTGCTCAATAAACGCATAGGCCGGTGATACACGATACAACAGCACTGCTTCTGGTAATGGCGGTAATGCTCTAGCAGCCACGGCAGCAGACAGTTTGGCTGACATTTTCGGATCATCCAGTAGGGTTTGTCTCGTTACCCCCTGGATTTGCCGCATTTTCATGGCGGCAGTATACAGCCCTTGTAACAAGGAACGTATCCTACGGCCACCTTCGTAAATAATCCGATTGCTTTCAGTGTTACTGGTCAAACCTTTGCTGCCCATCGTGAGAGCTAAACGCACCAACATATCGTAGGACATCAAAAGTTGCAGTAACCTGAAACCATATCCACGCATGGAATCTATCTTGATCAACAGTGGATCACGATTAGCCATGACAGCAATATGGATGCCGGTGGCCGCGTAATCAGCAATCTGCTGCCTCATCTTCCCGGTTTCTTCTTCTAGGTAAGTTGCCACTGCTGCCAAATCTTGCTCGAAAGTCAGCAGTTCAGCGTGAGCGAACGGATTATCCTGTTTGGCCGCACGTACTAGTTCGCCAGACAGTGCCATACCATATCGAATACCAGGCCAGCGGTGGCTTTTTCGGTCATTCTGCCCCTCCCACATTCGCACTGCATGTTTGGTCTGCAATTCGAAAGTGTCACCGCTGCCGCTCAGCTTACCCATGTCATCGAAAGCCTGGTCTTCAGATAAATAAACCTCGTAATCGTCCAAATTAATCGAAGAGGGAGAGCGGGAACGTGCCCGCCCTGAATGAATACGTAAACGCATGATGTGCTGCTTCAGCAACAATTCGTGTTCTGCCAATATTGCCAAATCGGCAGCATCGGTTCCGTCGCCATCTCCATTGGCAGTAGCCGCCAAGCGAGAGCGCTCCCGCAACCAGTCGTAGCCGTTTGAGAATACCGATTGCTCAGATGTTGGGAAGGGAGCATCGAAAGTTTGGGCCACTTGAATGGATTTTGGTTTGATAACCAACTTCTGTTTGTTGCGGGACATGCTGAATACTCCTATCTGTTGTGCGGTTGGTGACCGCAAAATAAAGATTAATATTTTCGGATCCGGTTACTAAGTTTTGGAAAAGTGAGTTGTGCTCTAAGCTAATGGTTTGTGACCAGTGGTCACAACTGTCGGGCGGCCTGGTTTAATACAAGCATGATTTCTGCCTCAGGGACTTTGGGAAAGATCCTCTTCTTTATTGGCGTTGTCATCCCACCAATTCTAGTTTGTGACCAGTGGTCACAAATGCCAGTTCGCTTGGATTATCGTTGGCCCAGTTCCCCCTTACCCTTAAAAGGCTTTTGTCGCACAAAATATCCTTACGGCGAGCTATTAAAGCCCATCACCTGCACTAACTGCTATTTTCTGTAGATCGTATTCCAACCGTACGCAATACCGAACGACGTAAATCTTCCGTGTTTGTGGTACGTTTTACATCATTACCTGCTGTATTACCTGCTGTCGCAGTACCCTGCTTTTGCAGTGATTGTTCCTGCTCCAACCTGAATTGCTCCCAAGCTTGTTGTTTTTCTCGTTTCTCGCGTACTAACGGAGCCAAGATGCAGAGTAATTCGCCAGCAGCAGCTTTGCGACAGAGCACGGTCAGTAGGCCGAGGGGGCTGGTTACGGGTTTGGTTTGGCCAGCGATCTCATCCAATATCTCCTGCAGGGTTTCGTTGGTAGCGGTGGGTAGCAGTTTATCGAACAGCTTGCGGCTTTGTGTTTTTAAGCTGCTACCAAAATTCTGTGGGTAAACTAGGCCGTCGAAGCGGTTTTGTGTTGAAATGGTGGCGGGGTTTTCATCTTGCGAAGCAGACACTCCTCCTACATCTGCCACACACTCTACCGCTTGCCTGTTTGGGTCGGAGGTTATGTTGTAGTTGTTCCCGATAGGGAACTGGGAGTAATCACAATCTATAATAATTTTCCCTTTTGTACCTTCCGTATTTTCTTCTTTGTAGTTTCCTAATTTCCCTTTTTGTTGTTTCTCGTTTTCCTGTTTTGTTACAGCTGTATTATCCCTTTTGTCGTTTCTGTTCTCTTGTTTTGTGACTACTGGATTAGGCTCTGCATTGTCAGTATTCTCCTGAAAATGCACTCCTGTATTTTCCCTTTTGTTCTTTCTGCGATAATCAAAGGGATAGGGGTCTGATTGGATTTCAGGTGAGTCTAGGGCGAGTGTAGTGTTCCGCTCATCACAGATACTCTGTTCTAATGCTGACCAGATGGCTCTACCATTGAGGAGAGTAAAGATGCGGCGTGAAGCGAAGAAATGTTTTTCGATAATGAATTGCATGTTCTTCAGCTTATTGCGGGCGGTCAGCTGGGTTTTATAGGGCAACAATAAATGGCGCTGCCAAGCATGGATATCAAAACTGACAAACCAGCGTTCCTCCGAACCCACCCCCTTAGCCACGCTCTGTTGCATAATAAAGGAAAGCATAATGGCCGAGTGGATACAGCCAGTCAGGGTGACTAAATCTCGATGGTAGGCGATACGTTCTTTGAAATAACGCAGAAAGAATAGATCGGATGGTTGCCGGAAAGTAGCCAAATCAATGGTTGAGTCAGAAGTGCTGCTGTTAGCATGGCAGAGAGCGGTGGCTAAGGCTGGTAAATTTACCCGCATTTCAAGCCGGGCACCGAAGCCAAAGCGGCGCGTTTCGATTAGGTTACGCTCCAGCAGTTTCTGTTTGCAGGTACCCTGTTCGCGCTTGTTCAGGCCGGTTTCTTCCTCCATTTGAGCAATGGATTTGAACAACCAACCGTCCCGCTCTACCACTGACACACCGTGTCGTGTCCAATAAATTAATTGCGACAGGAACACCGCTGCTTTAATCGAACCAGTTATGTCAACCAAAGATTTATAGACAGCAATAGTTCGCCCACCCTGCAATGCCTGCTTGCAGCGCATGATATCGCGATTGAATTGGGCGGGGGCGGGTAGTTTCACAGTTATCCCTTGTGCCATCAGATCGTTATGGTCTGCATATAGCTGTCACTTAGCTCCGCTAGCCGCTGCAAACTGTAACGGCAGTGGCGTATACGTGGGAAACCGTCGTATTTAGTTTCCAATACACCGATATTGCGCAAGTCTTCAGCGGCTCGCCGCTGTTCGGTACGGCTCAGAAAAGTACGTTCGGTAACCACTTGCTCCGGTAACGGCACCCATGGGCTGTAAGCCTGTCTATCGGCCAATGCGGTGTGGGGTGTATCTGCCTGTACTACTGCGAGCAGCAGGCAGGTTTTGAAAGATAGACCATGGTGCAACAGCGTTTTTAGATGTAGGCGGTTGAGCGATACTGGTGCGGCTGCAATAGCGCACAGCGATAAATCTGCATGTTGGCGTAGCAAGCTTTCCAGTCTATCTCCGTTCAACCGGTACATTGACACACCGATATCACGTTCGTTGGTCAGGATTCCAGCATTCAGTAGGGTATCGCGTACCTTGTACCAACGTCCTCTTCCCAATCCGGTTTCCTGTCGAACAATATCTTCGTTCAGACTAACCCATTCATCCGGACGGTAACGCTCAATATAACAACTAAGGAAGTAGCCTGCTGTCACTGAATCTAAAGCTTGGGCGAATTGCACCACATAGGTAACTGGTTCTTCCCACAATGCAGCCAAGTAGGCGGTATTGCGGATGTCCAAATACGGGTATCCGCTGCCAAACGACTCAGGCGGCAGAGTGGCGACTAGTTCGCTGGTTGCGGGTTTCACGGGCAGCCCCCTTCAATAGCGGCAACTGTGCTGTACAGCTGGCCAAGCGTATAGTCTGGATAGAGTTCGGATAAGCGCTGATAACGTAGGAAGGTATCAGGCTCATCAACCATTGCCTTCCAATCGGCGGCCACTGATAGCTGAGTTTCCAATGGCAATGCCGGTAATCTGCCCTTATTGACTGGAATACACAACCGCTGGCGCATTTGCCGAACGTCATCAGCACAGAGCACTGGGCACAGCAGCAGGATCATGCGGTTGCTGCCGCCGTGGCGGATCAGCCATTCACAGCGTTGCATGTAGTATTGGTGTCGTTTTTGACTACCAACCACTTCATGCACTGCTTTGTGCAATGCGGATGGTGATAAATGGATTTCTGCTGCACCATCCAGCAACCCGGCCACCGCATGCAGCTGCTCAGGTGGTAGGTGTGCCAACAGGTCAAAGGTGTCGGTATATTTGTTCAGGATATCGGCGTTGGTTGCCTGTTCAGCTTTGCTTTTAGGCAGGACTAGTGTGGAAATCAGCAATGCTAGTATTTGGCCATGTAGCGGACAGTGGTTATCCAAACTTAGTCGGTAGACTTTTGCTTCAAGCATGGCTACCTCCCATGTCAAAAGCACGAACAGCACGCATGGCCGTTAAAATGGCTGCCACCGGCGCGGTGTAGGGGGTATCAGCAGTCTGCCACTCCAAGACCCTGTCTAGTAGGTACACCCGTTCGCCGATACCCATCGTACTGTATTCGTCCAAGATGTCGGCATCCTGATAGGCCGCTCGCACAGCTGAGGTTTTAGGCAGCATAAGGATAGGATTTTTTGCTTCCATAAAGGCACTGCCCATCAGCATATCTTGACCGGAAACACGGCACAAAAAGGCGAATACGTTACCTGCCTCTTCGTGTAGGTGGTCGATGGCGAATACTGCCTGCGGGTTGGTCTGAGGGATATTTTGAAAATCAGGGTATTCGAGATAGAAGCTGTAAGGGAAAGCTTGGTGTCCGTGGAAGCAGTCTTCCAATCCCACCATTGATAGCAGGCCGCGTACGGCGTGATGCAGGGCTTGAAGTGCTGTCTCACGGTTGGCATAGAGAGAAGTGGCGGCAGTTGCTATAGCCGAACGGGCATCATGCCGTTGTGCCACCGCATCGAGCGGCTGCACAACGGTGGTAGTAGTATCCGGTGTGGTTGGCACGTTGGATACCGTCTCAGCCGGTTTGACGGTATCTGCTGCTGTGACAGCAGATTTGATGGTATGGTTGTCACTTTCAGGTAGTCCCGAATTGGGAGTGGTTTTTGCAGCTTGTTGCCCCTGTATCTGTTGCAGTGCCATATCGCCAAATGTTTCAGCAAAACGCTGTTGCAGATAACGATTCAGGGAGGCTATATCCAGTTCCCGCGTCTCTGTACCACTCTGCTCGATCGCCCATGCGCTCAGGTTGCTGCTCCAGAAACCATCTAACTGTGGAAGTGAGCCAATAGTTTTAAGGGCATCTTGGAATTGATTGTAAAGTTTGCGGATATCAAAGGTCTTGGGATTGGACAGATGCTGCGCCAGTATTCCTAGGTCATTGAGATGATCAGCAGCAAAGAACATCAATCCTAATGTTTTGTAAGATAATGACAATCCATGTGTTAGAAAGAGCTGTTCCAACTCACGCAGACTGAGCCGTTTCTCACTTTCAGCCTGAAACATTCCCCGTATCGCGACATAGGCCTGTGCCTTGTCCCAAAAGCACATCTCCGCACGTTGTTCGTTCTCGATCAGATGGGCAATCTGAATATCAGCTTCCGAGGTGTATTCGGCAAAGATTGCCGGGATGACGGCGAAACGCTCGTCGCCGGTTTCGGCAAATAGTTCCTGTACAATTTTAAGACGGGTGTTGCCGCCCTGAGCCAGCACGAAGCGGCTGTCGCCGGGGCGGCGGGTAATATGTACCGGCTGCTGCACGCCGGTTTCGCGGATGGACTGTTTGATGTGACCGTATTGCTCCGGGTCATGGTGGATACGCGGGTTTTTATCGAAGAAATCGATTTCGTGTATTGATACATTCATAAACAGCCCAGGAAACACATCGTCCTTGGGCGCAATGTCCATTCCAGTTTGTGCTGGAGGAGCGACTAGCAGGCTGGCGAATGCAGTTTCGGCATTCAGCTGCAATTTCGGCCCAGTACGTTTTATTGTGCCAGAACGGTTGCTGCTACTCATGATCGCACCTCTGCTGACATATTATCCGTACCGGTATCGGCTGCTGTTTCTTCAGGCAACAGATTTTCCAGATGTTCGCCGAACAGATGACATTCCACCTGCTGTTCTTGAATCGGCGGGAACAGTTCGTATACCAACCGAATCATCTGTTGGCGGGCAGATTCCGATTTGCCCGAATGCTTCCATTCGTGGCAATGCACTGGAATTCGCAGCGTGGCTGCTTCTTTGTAGGCTTTGGCATAGGGGATTTCTAAAGGCAGTAGCTGTTTTTTACCGTCCAAGCTCTGGTTGAAATAGGCCTTGATGCCCTCGGTAATGATGCGCGCATCTTTAGTGCGGTCGCGGGCATAAATCAACGCCCGCAGCGGTGGAATCGGCAAGTTCATCACCGCGCCATGCGCCAGCCGATCTAAAGCTTCTTGTGTGCCTGAAACGAATTCCCGCGCACTCAGTGTTTCCGGCATGATCGGCGAGAGCAGCAGGTTGGCAGCAAAGCAGGCTGCATCCTGAATCACGCCGACCGAGCCTTTGGTGTCAATTAACACTGCGTCGTAATTCTCGGCAATGCAGGGGTGCACCAGCTTGCTGCGCAGCAGGAAGGCTCGGTCGGGGCGGTTCTGCACCTTGTTTTGCACGTCGTCACGGATATTGTTGGACAGGACAATGTCCAGATTGGGATAAACCGTATTGGAGATGGTCGATTGAATGACGGATTCGTCGTTTTTACCCAACAAGAGTTCTACTACACCGTTTGGTGCACGGTAGTGTATTGGGTAGAATTTGCTGAGCGATGCTTGGGTATCAGTGTCGATCATCAACACTCTGAACCCCATATCGGCCAGCACAGCCGACAAATTGGCGGTTACAGTTGTCTTACCAATGCCACCTTTGGTAGAGACTACAGTTAAAATTACCATAGCAAATATCCTTTTCTATCAAAAGCATATTCGCTTGAGGACAGTTAAAACCTATCGCACCGCATCTATTGAACTTACGGAAAATGATGTTTCGGCGCAGCCAAAGCCGAGTTTCTGCGAAGCTAAAAAATTTCTTCACCATCCCGCCGCAGGCATGACCGCCACCTGCCCTTGCACTATAATCCCCCACTTTCCGGCCGCATGCGCTGCCCCTCCTAATTCCCATCAAACCACAGAAAGCTCCACCATGAAAAAACGAGTCCTCACCGGCGTGACCACCACCGGCATCCCCCACCTCGGCAACTACGTCGGCGCCATCCGCCCCGCCATTGCCGCCGCCGCCGACCCCGCCGCCGAATCCTTCCTCTTCCTCGCCGACTACCACGGCATCATCAAATGCCACGACCCCGAAGTTATCCACGCTTCCACCCAAGCCGTAGCCGCCACCTGGCTTGCCTGCGGCCTCGACCCCGAGCGCACCACCTTCTACCGCCAAAGCGACATCCCCGAAGTGCCCGAACTCAACTGGATACTCACCTGCATCACCGCCAAAGGCCTGATGAACCGCGCCCACGCCTACAAAGCCGCCGTACAGGCCAACCTCGACGCCGGCCAAACCGACCAAGACCACGGCGTGGAAATGGGCCTCTACAGCTACCCCATCCTCATGAGCGCCGACATCCTCATGTTCAACGCCCACGAAGTGCCCGTGGGCCGCGACCAAATCCAGCACGTGGAAATGACCCGCGACATCGCTCAGCGCTTCAATCACCGCTTCAAAGAACTGTTTGTGCTGCCCGAAGCCAAAGTAGACGACAACGTCGAGCTCCTCGTCGGCCTCGACGGGCGCAAGATGAGCAAAAGCTACGGCAACACCATCCCCCTGTTTGAAGGCGAGAAAAAGCTGCAAAAAGCCGTGAACAAAATCATCACCAACCTCAAAGAACCTGGTGAGCCCAAAAGCCCCGATGAGAGCCCCTTGTTCGACATCTACAAAGCCTTCGCCACCCCCGCCGAAACCGCCGAATTCACCCAAATGCTCGCCGACGGCCTAGCTTGGGGCGAAGCCAAAAAACTGCTCGGCGCCAAGCTCAACGCCGAGCTTGCACCCAAACGCGAACGCTTCCACGAGCTCACTGCCCACCCCGCGCAAATCGAAGACATCCTGCAGGCCGGCGCCGCTAAAGCCCGCAAACAAGCCCGCGAGCTGCTCGATCAAGTGCGCGACGCCGTGGGCATCCGCGCATTGCGCTAATCTGCATAATCATTTGGTGCGAAACGACAAAAGGCTACCTGAAATTTTCAGGTAGCCTTTTGTCGTTGCAACGGCGGCTTGGGTTTAGCCGAGGTATTTCAATTTGCCGCGGAAGTCTTCCAGGGTTTCGTAGCCTTTTTCGGCCATGATGGCTTGGAGTTCTTCGGTGATGCGGGCGAAGGCGGCGATGCCTTCTTTGTGCAGGGTGGTGCCGATTTGCACCATGCTGGCGCCGCAGAGGATGTGTTCGAAGGCATCGCGGCCGGTGAGCACGCCGCCGGTGCCGATGATTTGGATGGCGGGGTTGAGCCGCTGGTAGAAGGCGTGCACGTTGGCCAGCGCGGTGGGCTTGATGTATTCGCCGCCGATGCCGCCGAAGCCGTTTTTGGGGCGGATGATGACGGTTTCGTCTTCTATATAGAGGCCGTTGCCGATGGAGTTGACGCAGTTGACGAATTTGATGGGGAATTTATTGAAGATGGCGGCGGCCTGGTCGAAGTGGACGATGTCGAAATAGGGGGGCAGTTTGAGGCCGAGGGGTTTGCTGAAATAGGCAAACACTTCGCTGAGGAGTTTTTCCGTGGTGTCGAAATCGTAGGCGATTTGGGGTTTGCCGGGCACGTTGGGGCAGGAGAGGTTGAGCTCGGTGAGGCCGGTGAAGCCGCTTGCCTGCACTTGGCGCAGGAGGGTGTGGGTTTCGTTGGGCGACATGCCGACGAGGGAGAGGAAGAAGGTGCGCTCGGGCTCGCGGTTTTGCAGGTCGAGCAGGTAGTCGAGGTAGTAGGCGAGGCCGTGGTTGGGCAGGCCCATGGAGTTGATGCTGCCCAGGGGTACGTTGCGGTAGCGCGGCTCGGGGTTGCCGGCGCGGGGCTCGAGGGTGGCGGTTTTGGTGACGAAGCTGCCGGCGGCGGAGTTTTTCACTTCTTCGAGCTCGGCGATGGTCATGCAGGCGACGCCGGCGGCGTTCATCAGGCAGTTGTTAAACTGAAAGCCGGCGATTTGGGTTTGTGTGCTGGGCATGGGTGCTCCTTGGGTTGGTGGCGGGACGCCCGGTATTGTACCTGAACGGCGGGGGCTTGGCTTGCGGCAGGGCAAGGGAAAGGCTACCTGAAAATTTTAGCTTCGCAGAAACTCAGCCTTGGCTGCACCAAGACATCGTTTTAGCAAAACTCGCTTTGCTCGTTTTCAGGTAGCCTTTCGATGGTATTTTTGGGTTGAGATAAATGTTTTTCAGGTAGCCTTTCCTGCTTGCACTCCGTTCACCTTTGCGCCTTATGCCGGCGCGGGCACTTCCTTTCTCTTTGCTTCGCCAAAGAAAGGAAGCAAAGAAAGGCGACTGCGGGCACAGGTTTGGCTTCGCCAAACTTCCCTCACTCCGCGCGGTTTTTCGGGCGGGCCCGAACTTGCGGCTACGCCGCTTCGGACAGGGCGTGCCCTTGTTCCCCGAAAAACCGCGCTCCGTTCGGCTGCGCCAGCAGGGTGGCGAAGGATTGCGCGTTTGTGGTGAAAGTTCTGTTTGGAGTTTGCGGATGGCAAAGGCTACCTGAAAATTAGTTTTAGCTTCGCAGAAACTCAGCCTTGGCTGCGCCAAGACATCGTTTTAGCTTTGCAGAAACTCCGCTTCCTTCGGAAGCTCCGTTTTCAGGTAGCCTTGATTGCGGGAAAACGGCACGGGCGTTATTGCAGCTGCTGCCCGGTCATGGCTTCGATTTCCATGCCGAACAGGCTTTGGATGTCGGTTTCATCGAACACGTATTTTTCGCCGCAGAAGTCGCAGTCGATGGCGATGCTGCCTTGTTCGGCCACGATGCCGCCCACTTCCTGCCCGCCTAGGAGCAGGAGCATGTCGCTCACTTTGCCGCGCGAGCAGGTGCAGGCGAATTCGAGGGCTTCGGGCTCGAATACGCGCGGCGGGGTTTCGTGGAAGAGGCGGTAGAGCAGGTGCTGGGCATCCAGATCGAGCAGCTCTTGGGCGGTGAGGGTGTCGGCGAGGGTGGTGTAGTGTGCCCAAGCGTCGGCATCGATTTGTTTTTCAGGCAGCCTTTGCAGCAGCAGCCCGCCCACGGCGTGCTCGGAGGCGGCGAGGGTGATGTGGGTGTCGAGCTGTTCGGAGCGGCGCATGTAGGCGGTGAGCATGTCGGCGATGCTGCCGCCTTCGAGGGGGACGATGCCTTGCCAGGGCTCGCCGTCGTAGGGCTGGAGAGTGATGCCGAAGATGGCGTTTTCGCCGAGCAGCTCGGTGAGGCTGCGGCCGTCGGTCAGGTTGGCCTGTTCGTTCCAGCGGGCGGTGGCGCGGCAGCTGTGGTTGGAGTCGGTTTCGGCCACCAGCATTTTGAGGTCGCCTTGGCCTTGGATTTGCAAGATCAGCTTGCCGGGCAGCTTGAGGTTGCTGGAAAGTAGGGCGCCGGCGGCAAGCAGCTCGCCCAGCGCGCTTTGGATAACGGCGGGGTAGTGTTTGCGCTGCACGATGTGCTGCCATACGCTTTGCAGGTGGACATGCAGGCCGCGTATGGGCTGGTCGTCGAAAATAAAGCGGGTGCGCAGGTTGGCGGCGGGATGGGTGTTCATGAGGTTTCCTTGTTTATTATTCGGCTTGGGCTGCAATATGGTTGCCGGCGGTGGAATATCAAGTTTCAGGTAGCCTGAAATCGGTTAGAATATGCGCCAACCGTTTATTAGGAGATACGCATGACCATCATCGTTACCGGCGCTGCCGGCTTCATCGGCAGCAACATCGTGCACGCGCTCAACCGGCGCGGCATCACCGACATCATCGCGGTGGACAACCTCAGCCGCGCCGACAAATTCCGCAACCTGGTGCACGCCGACATCGCCCATTACCTCGACAAACACGAATTCATCCGCCAAGTGCGCGCCCACCAAATCAACGGCGACAGCATCGAAGCCATCTTCCACCAGGGCGCCTGCTCCGACACCATGTGCCACGACGGGGTGTATATGATGGACAACAACTACCAATACACGCTCGACCTGCTCGACTGGTGCCAAGACGAACGCATCCGCTTCATCCACGCCTCCTCCGCCGCCGTATACGGCAAAGGCCAAACCTTCCGCGAACAGCGCGAGCTCGAAGCCCCGCTCAATATATACGGCTATTCCAAATTCCTGTTCGACCAAGTATTGCGCCGCCGCCTGGCGCAGGGGCTGCACAGCCAGGTGGTCGCCCTGCGCTATTTCAACGTGTACGGCCGGCAGGAGCAGCACAAAGGCCGCATGGCCTCCGTGGCCTTCCACCATTTCCACGAATACCGCGAGCACGGCCGCGTGACCCTCTTCGGCAGCTACGACGGCTACCCCGCCGGCGCGCAAAGCCGCGACTTCATCAGCGTGGAAGACGTGGCCAAAGTCAACCTCTTTTTCTACGACCACCCCGACATCTCCGGCATCTTCAACTGCGGCACCGGGCGCAGCCAAACCTTCAACGAGCTGGCCGCCGCCACCGTAAACGCCTGCCGCGCCCGCGAAGGCCAGCCCGAGCTGCCGCTGGAAGAATTGGTGGCGCAAGGGCTGATCGTGTATAGCGACTTCCCCGAGGCGCTCAAAGGCAAATACCAAAGCTTCACCCAGGCCGACATCAGCGCCCTGCGCGATGCCGGCTATGCCGAAGCATTTTATGACGTGGCCGCCGGCGTGCGCCGCTATGTGGATTGGCTGGCCGAGCAGGATTAAGGGCCGCCGTTTGGTTTTAACTGCGCGGCAATTCAGGTTTTCAGGTAGCCTTGAACGGCATCCGGGCTGCCTGAAAGCTTGTGCCGGATTATTTTCAGGTAGCCTTTGGTGCGCAAAAGGCTACCTGAAAAACTTTCTGGCGCGGCGGAGATGGGTTTCGTATGAAAAGCGGGCGGTTTCGGCCGGCAAAGTGCGGGCAAGCAGCCTGCGCCCCGTTGGCGGTTTGTGCCGATTGATTATTTTCAGGTAGCCTCAGCGCATAGGTGGGCTGGCTGCAAACGCAACCCCCGGCCAAATTGAACCCATTTTGATTTACCCGCTGGTTCGGCGCGCGGAGCAGGCGTATCATCTCAAGACCGGCCGTCGGCCAACCCCCGTAAACGAAAGGAGAAAGACATGATCCGTGCCGCCACCCTGACAGACCTGGATGCCTTAACCGAACTGTTTGCCGCCTACCTGGTGTTTTACCAAGTGGAATCGCAGCCCGAAAAAGCCCGCGCCTTCCTCAGGCAGCGGCTGGAAAACGGCGATTCGCGGCTCTACCTGTGCGAAGAAAACGGGCAGGCGGTGGGCTTTATGCAGCTCTACCCGTTGTTTGATTCGCTGGCGCTCAAGCCCTTGTGGATGCTGAACGATTTGTTTGTGCGCCCAGAATGCCGCAACCACGGCTGCGGCGCCAAGCTGATTGCCGAAGCCAAACGCCTGGCGCAGGATACCGGCGCTGCCGGCGTGATTCTGGACACCGCCAAAACCAACGCCCCGGGCAACGCGCTCTATCCGAAAACCGGCTTCCACCGGATTGAGGATTTCAACTTCTACCGGCTGGATGTGTAAATACGCCGGATTATAGGTTTTCAGGTAGCCTCTAAGCGCTCAGAGGCTACCTGAAAAACATTCGGGTACGCCGAAGGGGTTCACCGAATGCGGCTCAGGCGCTTGCCTGCAAAGGGCAAATGGGCTGCCGTTGCGTTTGGGTTTGGCAAAATGCGGGCGGGCAGCCTGCGCTCCGTTGGATGTTTCTGTTTGGATTTGCCATTTTCAGGTAGCCCGAAGGTGCGAACAGGCTACCTGAAAAATTTTGGCGGATTTTAGGTAGCCTTTCGGGTTGGATTAACTGTGGCCAGCCAAACCAACCGCTTGCAGCATGATGTTCTGCAAGCGGTTTTTTGTGCGGCAGTGCGGGATCGGGCTGTCTGAAAGCGGCTGCTGCAAAGCGGCTTAAGCGGCGGCTAAAGCTTGTGGCACAAATCGCCGATGGCAAAGCCTTGCCAGTTGGGGTCGATGTGGCGGCCGAAGGCGATGGCTTTGAACAGCTCGCCCATTTCCTGCGGGGCGAGCAGGGTTTGGCAGGCGGCAGCGGCGCGGATGTAGGCTTCGCTTTCGGGGCTGCCCTGCGCGGCGAGGCGTTCGGTGAGGCCGAGGTTGAGCAGGAAGGCGGCCTGGGTGGCGTAGCCGATGAGATCGAGCCCGGATTGCACGGCGGCTTCGGTGAGGGCGGTGAAGTTCACATGGCAGGTGAGGTCGGTGAGGCCGACGCGCTCGAAGGGGTTGTGCACGGTATGGTGGCGGTAGTGGCCGATGAGGGTACCGCCGCTGCGCTGGGGGTGGTAATACTGGGCGGCATCGAAGCCGTAGTCGAGGAAGAGCAGGGCGCCGCGCGTGAGGCGGGCGGCGAGGGTGCGCACGAAGGCTTGCTGCCGCAGGTGCAGCTCGCTGGTGTAGCCGTCGATGGCGGGTAGGCAGGCTTGGGCTTCGGCGGCGAGCTCGGCGGGCAGGGGGGCGCTTTGCCATTGGAATTGCCCGGCTTCATCCAAGCTCACGCCCATCAGCAGCCACTGCCCGTTTTCGCGGCGCACGATGTCGCAGGGCATGGCATCGAGCACTTCGTTGCCGAGGATGATGCCGTCGAGCTCGGCGGGCAATTCGGCCAGCCAGCTGATTTTATGCAGATATTGCGGCACGGCATCGGCGAGGTGGCGGCGCTGGCGTTCGGCTAAATCAGGGGAGACTTCGATGATGTGGTAATGCTTGAGGCTACCTGAAATTTCGGGCAGCAGCTGGGCGGCCAGCGCGCCGGTGCCGGCACCAAATTCATAAACGTTGCCGGCGGTTTGCGGCAAGAGGGGCAGCAGCTGGGCGGTGAGGGTTTGCCCAAACAGGGGGGTGAGTGCGGGGGCGGTGATGAAGTCGCCGCCGGCGCCGATTTTGTGCGTGCCGCCGGTGTAGTAGCCGTATTGCGGCTGGTAGAGGGCGAGCTGCATGAAGTCGGCAAAGGGCAGGAAGCCGTTATTTTCTTGGATGCGCTGTTGTATCAAGCCACACAGTGCCTGTGAGGTGGCGCTTTCTTCGGCGGAGGGTTCGGGCAGGGCAGGGCAGTTCATAGAGTAATTGCATGAAAAATCGGAAAACATTCGGGATTATAAAGGTTTGCCGGCAGGAGGCGAAACGATGGATGCCAATAAAATCGGCGGCGGGTCGGCTGAATCAGACTATCTTTTTAAAAAACAGTTTGTTAATCCTACATTTTTACGAGATTTGCAATTGACCGTTTCGGCTGCTTTGCGTATAGTGTCGTTTCGTGGGGAATTGTGGGGCAAAGTGCCTTTGTAATTCCAGAAATCGATTGAAGGTGGGGCAAAGTGTTTGGCGGCGTACATGAATTGAGCATCGACAGCAAGGGGCGCTTGGCGATTCCGGCCAAGTTCCGCGACCTGCTCGCGCGCCACTACACGCCGTCTTTGGTGGTAACCGTGGAGGCGCGCACGCATCTGGTGATGTATCCGGAGGCGGAATGGCAGAAAACGGCGGAAAACCTGCAGGCGATGAATGTGTCGGGCAATCCGGCGGCCAGGATGTTCCGCGATTTGATGCTGAACCACGCCGAAACGTTGGATTTGGATGCTTCCGGCCGCATCCTGCTGCCGCCGAGCCTGCGCCGCCGCGTGCAGTTTGATAAGGAAGTAACGCTGGTGGGCCGCGCCGACCGCCTGGAATTGTGGAACCGCGAGCAGTGGGAGGCCAATATGAACGCGGTGCTGGATATGGATCCGGACGAATTGGCCGCACAGTTGGATAAGGCCGGGTTCCGCTTATGAGCCGGCAGGAATGGGCGCATGTGACCGTGCTGCTGCATGAAGCGGTGGATGCCTTGACGGTGAAGCCGAACGGCATTTATGTGGACGGCACTTTCGGCCGGGGCGGGCATTCCCGCCTGATTTTGTCGAAGCTGGGCGAACACGGCCGGCTGGTGGTGTTCGATAAAGACCCGCAGGCGGTGGCCGTGGCGCGGCAGCTGGCGGAAACCGATAAGCGCGTGCAGGTGGTGCACGGTGGCTTTGCGGGTTTTCAGGTAGCCTTAAAAGAGCTGGGCATTGAAGAGATAGATGGCGCGCTGTTTGATTTGGGCGTGTCTTCGCCGCAAATCGACGATGCCGAACGCGGTTTCAGCTTCCGCTACGATGCACCGCTGGATATGCGGATGGACACCACGCGCGGCCAAACCGCCGCGCAGTGGCTGGCCGAGGCCGAGGAAAAAGAGATTCGCGAGGTAATCAGAGATTATGGTGAAGAGCGGTTTAACAGCCAGATTGCGCGTGCGATTGTGCAGCAGCGGCGGGAGCGCCCCATCGCTACAACCGGCCAGCTGGCGCAGCTTGTGGCGCAAGTCGTCCGTACTCGTGAGCGCGGCCAAGATCCGGCGACGCGGACGTTTCAGGCCGTGCGGATCTTCATCAACCGTGAGCTTGAAGAAATAGCCGCCGTGCTGCCGCAGGCTTCAGGCTACCTGAAAACCGGCGGGCGCTTGGCGGTGATTGCCTTTCATTCTTTGGAAGACAGGATAGTGAAGCAGTTTATCCGCCGCCACAGCCGGCCGGCGCCGCTGCCCAAGTGGGTGATGGTGCGCGAGAGCGAACGGCAGATGCCGCCCTTGTCGGAAATCGGCAAGGCGCAAAAGGCTTCGACAGAAGAAGTGGCTGCCAATCCGCGTGCGCGTTCCGCCGTGTTGCGCGTGGCCGAACGGACGGCGGGAGAGTTTGCCGATGAATAAGCTGAATATTTTGTTGTTTGTGCTGGTGGTGCTTTCCGCCTTGGCGGTGGTGTCGGTGCAAGACAGCTCGCGCGAATCGTTTATCGCGCTGGAAAAGGAAAACCAGCGGCAGGCGGATCTGGAAGAAGAATACCGCCGCCTGCAATGGCAGCAGGCCAAGCTGGCCAACCACGACTTTATTAAGGAAGCGGCGCAGAAGCAGCAGCTGCAGGCGCCCACCATGCAGAATACGAGAATCATCCGTTTGTCGTATTGAAGTACACCATAAAAATAATGCTTGCGAGCAGCCGCATCCTTAGAGCGGCACAGAGAGTAATGGAAACACTATGCTGATTAAAAGCGACTACAAGCCGCAGATGCGGCAGAAGCCGGTCAGGCAGAAAAAGCCGGTGAGCACCAACGGCCGGATTGCCTTTGTGCTGATGGTGTTTGCCTTGGCATTCGGCACGGCGGTGGCCTGGAGCGTGCATTTGCACACGGTGGAACAAAGCAGGCTGCAGGAAGAAGGCAACAAGCGTTTCGTGCGCACGCTGGTGCAGCCGGCCAACCGCGGTACCATCACCGACCGCAACGGCGCCGTGCTGGCTTTGAGTGCGCCCACCGATTCGCTGTATGCTGTGCCCTCCGCCATGGAGAAAATGCCGAGCCAGGAGCAGCTGGAACAGCTCTCTGGGCTGATTGACGTGCCGGTGGAAACCATTGCCGACCGCCTGGCGCGCACCAACAGCGATTTCGTGTTCCTCAAGCGGCAGATGACGGCGGAAACCGCGGCCAAAGTGCGCGCTTTGAAAATCGATGGCCTGGCCTTCCAAACCGAGCCCAAGCGCCAATACCCGATGGGCAACCTGTTTTCACACGTGATCGGCTTCACCAATATCGATGGCAAAGGCCAGGAAGGCTTGGAGCTGTCGCGCGAAGACGACCTGCGCGGCCAAGACGGCGCACGCGTGGTGCTGCGCGACAACAAGGGCAATTATGTGGACGCGCTAGATTCGCCGCGCAACCGCGAGGCGGTGGACGGACGCAATATGGTGCTGTCGCTGGATCAGCGCATCCAATCGCTGGCACACGACAAGCTGGCGCAGGCCGTGGCCTACCACCAGGCCAAAGCCGGCACCGCCGTGGTGCTGGATGCGCAAACCGGCGAGATTCTGGCCTTGGTAAACCTGCCCGACTACGACCCGAACCAGCCCGGCGAGGCCGATAGTGCTTTGCGCCGCAACCGCGCGGTAACCGACATGCTGGAGCCCGGCTCCGCCATGAAGCCCTTCCCGATTGCCAAAGCCTTGGATTCGGGTAAGGTAAACGAAAACATGGTGTTCAACACCAACACTTATAATATCGGCGCGGCCACCGTGCGCGATACGCACAACTACCCTTCGCTCACCCTGCGCGGCATCATGCAGAAATCTTCCAACGTGGGCGTGAGCAAGCTCTCGGCCATGTTTAAGCCGGAAGAAATGCACGATTTCTACCAATCAGTGGGCTTCGGCCGCCGCATGCATTCCGGCTTCCCCGGCGAATCGCCCGGGCTGGTGCGCGATTGGCGCAACTGGCGGCCGATCGAGCAGGCCACCATGTCGTTCGGCTATGGCCTGCAGATGAGCCTGCTGCAGCTGGCGCACGGCTACACCATCTTCACCAGCGACGGCAAGCTGCTGCCGGTAAGCTTCCTGCGCCAGAGCACCGCGCCGCAGGGCGAACAGGTGATCAAGCCGGAAACCGCGCGCGCCATCCGCCGCATGATGGTGGCGGTTACCGAGCCGGGCGGCACCGGCACGCACGGCGCCGTACCCGGGTTTGACGTGGGTGCCAAAACCGGCACCGCGCGCAAGCTGGTGGACGGCCGCTATGCCGACAACAAACACATGGCCACCTTCATCGGTTTCGCACCGGCCGAGCATCCGCGCGTGATTGTGGCGGTGAATATCGACGAGCCCACACAAAACGGCTACTACGGCGGCATTGTGGCTGGGCCGGTGTTTAAAGACATCATGGCCGGCTCGCTCAACATCCTGGGCGTTTCGCCCACCAAACCCGTGCAGCGTGTGGCTGCCAAATAAATCGGTTGCTGGAGCCGACCATGTATTGCTTGAAGGACAAACAGTTTCCCCTGCCCGACAACTGCACCCTGCCGCCCGTTGTGGCGGCGGGGTGCATTTTGCGTATGGACAGCCGCCTGGTGCGACCCGGCGATATTTTTGTGGCCTGTCAGGGCGAATATGCCGACGGGCGCAACTATATCCCCGCCGCCATCGCCAATGGCGCGGTGATGGTGTTTTGGGACAGCGGCGACGGTTTTGTCTGGCGCCCCGAGTGGCAGGTGGCCAACTGCGGCGTGCCGCACCTGAAGCAGAATGCCGGCCTGCTTGCCGCCAAACTGTATGGCAATTTTTCAGGTAGCCTCTCCTGCTGGGGCGTAACCGGCACCAACGGCAAAACCTCGATTTCGCAATGGCTGGCCCAAGCCGCCGACCTGCTCGGCACGCCCTGCGCCATCATCGGCACCGTGGGCAACGGCTTCTGGGGGCGGCTCGAAGCCACCACCCACACCACGCCCGACCCCGTGCGCGTGCAAACCCTGCTGCACCAATTCAAGCAGCAGGGTGCCGCTGCCGTAGCCATGGAAGTGTCCAGCCACGGCCTCGACCAAAACCGCGTGGTCGGCACCCCTTTCTCCTCCGCCATCTTCACCAACCTCACCCGCGACCACCTCGACTACCACGGCAGCATGGCCGCCTATGGCGCGAGCAAAGCCAAACTGTTCTACTGGCAGAGCCTCAAACACGCCGTCATCAACACCGACGACCCCTTTGGCCGCGAGCTGGCCGCCCAACTACGTGCCGAGCGCCCTGAATTAAAGGTGTACGGCTACGGCTTCAACTCCGAGGCCGATATCTGCATCACCCGTTTCGCCGCCTCCGCCCAAGGCATGCAGGTGGCCTTCGATACGCCGTGGGGCAGCGGCGAAGTGACGAGCCGCCTGCTCGGCCGCTTCAACGCGCAAAACCTTGCCGCCTGCGTGGGCCTGCTGTGCGCCGAGGGCTACGCGCTGGCCGACGTGTTGCGCGCCTTGGCGCAAATCCGGCCCGCCACCGGCCGCATGGACTGCATCAGCCATCCCGGCCGCCCGCTGGTGGTGGTGGATTATGCCCACACGCCCGACGCGCTGGAAAAAGCGCTCGCCACCCTGCAGGAAATCAAGCCTCAGGGCGCCGAGCTGTGGTGCGTGTTCGGCTGCGGCGGCAACCGCGACCGCGGCAAACGCCCGCTGATGGGTGCGGCTGCCGCGCAGGGCGCCGACAAGGTGGTGGTAACCAGCGACAACCCGCGCATGGAAGAGCCGCAAGACATCATTGCCGACATCCTGCCCGCCGTGCTGCAGCCCGCGCTGGTGGAGGCCGACCGCCGCCTCGCCATCGAAACCGCCATCCGCCGCGCCGCGCCGCACGACATCATCCTGATTGCCGGCAAAGGCCACGAAACCTATCAGGATGTGCAGGGCGAGAAGCACCACTTTTCCGATTTCGAAATCGCCGAAGCCGCATTGGCCGAGCTTGCTGACACGACAAAGGCTACCTGAAAAACCGGCACATCAGATTTTTAGGTAGCCTTTTGATGATGATACAGGCTGCCTGAAGCCGTTAAAAATTTTCAGGTAGCCTGCCGATCCAGCCCGCCGCCCCAAATACTTTCAATGGAAATCCCCATGCCCACACTCGATTTAGCCTTCGTCTGCCGCGCCCTAAACCTGCCCGCGCCGCAACGCAACCCCCTCATCCGCCGCGTAATCACCGACAGCCGCCAAGCCGCCGCTGCCGACGAACGCGGTGCCGATTTGTTTGTTGCCTTGGCCGGCGAAAAGCACGACGGGCACGATTTCGTTCCCGCTGTGCTGGAGCAGGGTGCCTTAGCGCTGGTGTCGCGCACCGACTGCGCCGCACTCTCAGGCAGTCTGCAAGTGGCCGACACCTTGGCCGCGTTGCAAACGCTGGCCGCCGCCTGGCGCGAAGCGGTCAACCCGCTGGTGCTCGGCATCACCGGCTCTTCTGGCAAAACCACGGTGAAGGAAATGCTGGCCGCCATCCTGCGCCGCCGCTTCGGGGAAGAGGCCGTGTTAGCCACCGCCGGCAATTTCAACAACCACATCGGCCTGCCGCTCACGCTGCTCTCGTTGCGCCCGCAGCACCGTTACGCCGTAATCGAAATGGGCATGAGCCACTTCGGCGAGCTCGACGCGCTCACCCGCCTTGCCCGCCCCGATGCCGCGCTGGTGAACAACGCCCTGCGCGCGCACATCGGCTGCGGCTTCGACGGCGTGGGCGATATTGCCCGCGCCAAAAGCGAAATCTACCGCGGGCTACCTGAAAACGGCACGGCACTGGTGCCGGCCGAAGACGAATACGCCGAAGTGTTCCGCGCCGCCTGCCGCGCCTTGAATGTGCGGCAAATCGAGTTCGGCGTGGAAAAGGGCGAAATCCACGCCGCCAACGTGCAACTGCTGCCCTTGGGTTGCCGCTTCGATTTGGTTTATCAACAACAGCGCGCGGCGGTGGTGTTGCCTGTGCCGGGCAAACACAATGTGGCCAACGCCGTGGCCGCCGCGGCTTTGGCTGTGCAGGCGGGCGTGAGCCTGCCTGAAATTGCCGCCGCGCTGGCCGATTTTGCCAACATCAAAGGCCGTTTGCAGCGCAAAGCCGGATTGCGCGGCACCACCCTGATCGACGACACCTACAATGCCAACCCCGACAGCATGAAGGCCGCGCTGGACGTGCTGGCCGCGCTGCCCGCGCCGCGCATTTTCGTGATGGGCGACATGGGCGAGCTGGGCGATGATGAAGCGCCGGCCATGCACGCCGAAATCGGCCGCTATGCGCGGGACAAGGGCATCGAAGCCGCCTATTTTGTGGGCGATTTCAGCGTGGAGGCGGCGGAGGCTTTCGGCGCGGCCGGTTTGTGGTTTGCCGCCAAAGACCCGCTGATTCAGGTACTCGCGCACGATTTGCCGGAACGTGCTTCGGTGTTGGTGAAAGGCTCGCGTTTTATGGCGATGGAAGACGTGGTGCAGGCCTTGCAGGGCGATGAAGCGTAGGAGCGCGGGCGGCTACCCGCCCTATCCGGCCAGCGACCACTACGACCCGGTCCGCCGCCGGTTTTTCAACCCCGAGCCACAACGCCTGCTGCGGCCGCTGGATTTTGCCGGCGCGTTTAAAATGTTCCGCCGCCAAGGCCGTTTTCCCGCGCGGCCGCTGCCCTTTATGCGGCCGGATTTTTCCGCCTTCAGCCAGGCGGGCGGCAGGCTACCTGAAAACGAGCGCAGCGAGTTTCGCCAAAACGAGTGCAGCGAGTTTCGCCAAAACGAGCGCGGCGGGTTTCTCCAAAAAGGGCAGGGCGTGCTTGGCGCACATCAGGCCGATGAGCAGGCGGCGCGTTTCGTGTGGTTCGGGCATTCCACCCTGCTGCTGCGCGTGGCCGGGCTGAACATCCTCACCGACCCCGTATTCGGCATGAGCGCCGCGCCGCACAACGGCATGTTCCGCCGTTTCCAGCCGCCGCCCGCCGCGCCGCAAGAGCTGCCGCCGCTGGATGTCATCCTCTACAGCCACAGCCATTACGACCACTTGGAAGAAGCCTTCGTGCGGCGTGTGGCACGCAGCGGGGTGCGGTTTATCGTGCCGCTGGGCATGGAAGTGCTGCTGCGGCGCTGGGGCGTGCCGGCGGGCAACATCCTCACGGCGGATTGGTATCAGCGCCATCATGTTGGCGCGGTAGGGTTTACCGCCGTGCCCGCCCGCCACGACAGCTCGCGTAACCTGGCTGACCGCAACCGCGCTTTGTGGGCGGGCTGGGCGATCGAAGGTGGTGGGCAGCGCTTCTATTTCAGCGGCGATTCTTCTTACGGCAGCCACTTTGCCGAAATTGGGCGGCGCTTCGACGGCTTCGACCTGGCCTTTGTGGAAAACGGGCAATACGACCGCCGCTGGCCGGATAACCACATGTTTCCCGAGCAGACTGTGCAGGCCGCCATCGACGTGGGCGCGCGCCGCCTGATGCCCATCCACTGGGGCGCCTTCAGCCTGGCGCTGCATGATTGGGACGAGCCGGTGCGCCGCAGCATGCCGCTGGCGCAGTCGCGCGGCCTGCCGGTGCTCACGCCGCTGATGGGGCAGGTGTTTGGCGTGGATACGGAAACGCGGTTTTGGTGGGAAGAAATTTGACGGGGAAAAGGGCGGGAAAGGTTTCAGGTGGCCTCTTTCGGGCGGCGGCTTGGTTTATAATGCCGCCTTTTGGCAGTTTGTGCTGTTTGCCGCGCTCTGATACACGATAATTTTCAGGTAGCCTTTGGTTTCAGGCAGCCTGATCGCAAAACGATTTTAAGGAAGTTTTATGTTTTTATGGTTGGCCAAGCTCAGCAATTGGATTTCGGCGCTGAATGTTTTCCAATACACCACTTTCCGCGCGGTGATGGCGGCGCTCACGGCGCTGCTGTTCAGCCTGATGCTGGGGCCGTGGACCATCCGCAAGCTCACGGAATTGAAGGCAGGGCAGGCCATCCGCAGCGACGGCCCGCAAACCCACTTGGCCAAGGCGGGCACGCCCACCATGGGCGGGGTGCTGATTTTGGTGTCGATCACGGTGTCCACGCTGCTGTGGAGCAATGTGTCGAACCCGTATATCTGGATTCTGCTGGGCGTGCTGCTGGGCACGGGCGCGCTGGGCTTCTACGACGACTGGCGCAAGGTGGTGTATAAAGACCCGCACGGCGTGTCGGCCAAGTTTAAGATGGTGTGGCAGAGCAGCGTGGCGCTGGCGGCGGGCCTGCTGCTGTTTTATGTGGCGAGCAATGCGGCCAACAATATTTTGATTGTGCCTTTCTTCAAGCAGGTGGCGCTGCCGCTGGGCGTGGCGGGCTTTGTGGTGCTGTCGTATTTCACGATTGTGGGCACCTCTAATGCGGTGAACCTCACCGACGGCCTGGACGGGCTGGCGGCCTTCCCGGTGGTGCTGGTGGCGGGCGGGATGGCGGTGTTTGCCTATGTTACGGGGCACTGGCAGTTTGCGCGCTACCTGCAGCTGCCTTTCGTGCCGGGGGCGAACGAGGTGATGGTGTTTTGCGCGGCGATGTGCGGGGCATGCTTGGGTTTTTTGTGGTTTAACGCGGCGCCGGCGCAGGTGTTTATGGGCGACGTGGGCGCGCTGGCGCTGGGCGCGGCGCTGGGCACGGTGGCGGTGATTGTGCGGCAGGAGTTTGTGTTGGTGATTATGGGCGGGCTGTTTGTGGCGGAGGCGTTGAGCGTGATGCTGCAGGTGGGCTGGTATAAGAGGACGAAAAAGCGCATCTTCCTGATGGCGCCGATCCACCATCATTTCGAGCAGAAGGGCTGGAAGGAAACGCAGGTGGTGGTGCGCTTTTGGATCATCACCATCGTGCTGGTGCTGGTGGGGTTGAGCACGCTGAAAATCCGCTAAACGGTTTTCAGGTAGCCTCAACAGGCTAAGAGGCTACCTGAAAAATAAAAGGAGGGTTCCGTTATGCTGCTGCAAATGCTGATTTTGCTGGCTTTCGCCAAATTGCAGGATTTCGTTGAAGAATCGTATGCCTGGCAGTGGGCACTGGCTTTTGCGGGCGTAACCTTCCTACTCAGCCTGTTCGGCGGCAGCCTGATTGCGGCAGCTCTTTCCGCCGTGATTTGGGGCCTGTATTCATGGGGCTATTTCGCCTTGCTGCGGCGGCTGGCGGACAGTTTGATTTTGTGGCTGATGGTGTGCATCGGCGGGATTATGCTGCCGTGGCTGCTGCTATTGAAATTGATAGCCGCCGCGAGCGGGCAGTAAGGCTACCTGAAAGCGCCCGCTTCAGCGAAGCTAAAACGCAGCTTCAGCGAAGTCAAAACTCTGTTGCGGCGCAGCCGAGGCTGGGTTTCAGCGAAGCTAAAAATAGGCTAAATCAAAACTAAAGTGAGAACGCGGCCGCCCGCAGCCAAGACGGGCGGCATGGAGAACAAAATGCAAAGCGAATGGCAAAACCAAAAAATCCTCGTGGCCGGCATGGGTGGCAGCGGCGTTTCCATGCTCAACTTCCTGCGCCGCAAAGGCGCGCAAGTCGCCGCCTATGATGCCGATTTCCCCGCCGATAAGCAGGCCGCGCTGCAACAGCGCTTCCCCGGCCTCGCCTGCCACACAGGCTACCTGAAAAACGCCCTGGCCGAAGGCTTCGGCATCCTCGCCCTCAGCCCCGGCATCAGCGAGCGCGCGCCCGAAATCGAAGCCTTCAAGCAAGCCGGAGGCCGCGTGCTGGGCGACGTGGAAATCCTCGCCCGCGAGCTCGCAGGCAGGCGCGACAAAATCATCGCCATCACCGGCAGCAACGGCAAAACCACCGTTACCAGCCTGGTCGGCCACCTATGCCGCGAATGTGGGCTCGATACCGTGGTGGCCGGCAACATCGGCACGCCCGTGCTCGAAGCCTACGAAGACCGGCAAGAGCAAAGCGCCGACGTGTGGGTGCTCGAGCTCTCCAGCTTCCAGCTGGAAAACACCGACCACTTGAACGCCGCCGCCGCCGCCGTGCTCAACATTTCCGAAGACCACCTCAACCGCTACGACGACCTGCTCGATTACGCCCACGCCAAAGACAAAATCTTCCGCGGCAGCGGCGTGCAAGTGCTCAACGCCGACGACCCCCTGTGCCGCGCCATGAAGCGCAGCGGGCGCGAAGTGCGCCGTTTTTCGCTGCAAGGGCAGGCCGATTATTGGTTTGACGCCGCCTCGGGCTGCCTGAAACACGGCACGGAAACGCTGATTGCCGCCACCGACATCCCGCTGCAAGGCCTGCACAATGCCGCCAACGTGTTGGCCGCGCTCGCCCTGTGCGAAGCCGTCGGCCTGCCGCGCGCCGAACTGCTGCGCCATGTGCGCACCTTCAAAGGCCTGCCGCACCGCGTGGAAAAAATCGGCGAGAAAAACGGCGTGGTGTTTATCGACGACAGCAAGGGCACCAACGTGGGCGCCACCGAAGCCGCCATCGCCGGCCTGCAAAGCCCGCTCTTCCTGATTGCCGGCGGGCAGGGCAAAGGGCAGGACTTTACCCCGCTGAAAAACGTGCTGCCCGGCAAGGCCCGCGCCGTGCTGCTCATCGGCGTGGACGCGCCGCAAATCCGCCGCGACCTTGCCGGCTGCGGCGTGGAGATGATTGACTGCGCCAGCTTGCAGGAAGCCGTGCAAACCGCCTACCGCCAGGCCGCGCCCGGCGACATCGTGCTGCTCAGCCCCGCCTGCGCCAGCTTCGATATGTTTAAAGGCTACGCGCACCGCTCGCAGGTGTTTATTGAGGCGTTTGAGGCGCTGTAGGCGGGTGGTTGAATTTCAGGTAGCCTCTGCCGAAACCTGAACAGGCTATCTGAAAAATAATGTGCTCTCAGACGAACTAAATATCTGGGAAAACACAAATGGTATTACACACCTTTTTAGAAAACTTCCCATGGCGCCGGTTTGCCACGCCTTATGAATCCCATGCTAAAGGGGTAAAGCAGAATATTTTGAATATATTGGCAGGTTCGGCTGCAGAAAAGGATTATGAGCAGCTGATAGACAGCTTGGAATCTCAAGCTTGGCTGGTGAAGTTGTCGCCTTGGGGGCTGAAGCTCTGTTTGGCGCTGCTGGCAGAAGATAAGCCGAATAAAGCCCTGCTGCTCAAAGGAATGCGCACGCTGTTTGAGGCGGCAAACTATAGCACTCAATCCCCGCAGACCCAAGCATTTAAAGAAACCAAGGGCAAAGCGCTGAAATATGAAGCATTTAAAGAAAAATTGTTCGACCCCGCCTTCGATGGCGCGATGGATGATGAATTTCTTAAAATAACCAAAACATTAGACAGGCATTATTTGCATGTGTCTATTTTAGAAATGTTTGCGGCAAACCAAGCCTTGATAGTAGGCTTCGCATCTTCCGAGGATAAGGAAGTTGCTCGGCAGGCTGTCCTACTGGCGGAAGCGATTAAAAATCCGAAGCAGTATCCTTGCAGTTAGCCTGCCGCAGGCTGACAAAGTGCAGCGGACTTTTCAGGTAGCCTCCTCCGCAGCCGCAAAGGCTACCTGAAAAAGTTTTCCCATTGATTTATGAAGTAACCCGAAACACCCGAATGATTACCGAATCCAAACTCCTCGACCGCAAAATCCTGCGCCACGGCTACACTGTCGATCAATCGCTGCTGTGGCTGGTGGTGCTGATGCTGGGCTTCAGCCTGGTGATGGTGTATTCTGCCTCGGTGGCTTATGCCGGGCAGGCCAACGGCAGCAAATGGTTTTTCCTCATCCGACAGGCGTCTTATATCACCGGCGGCGGCCTGCTGGCCTGGGGTGCGTTTCTGGTGCCGATGCGGGTGTGGCAGAAATATTCGATGGCGCTGCTCTTGGGCAGCTTGATCCTGCTGATGGTGGTGCTGGTGGTGGGGCGCGAAATCAACGGCGCGCGCCGCTGGATTCATGTGGGGCCGATCAATTTGCAGCCCACGGAGTTTTTCAAGCTGGCGGTAATCCTTTATCTTTCGGGTTTTTTTATGCGCCGCTCGGAAGTGTTGCAGCATTTGAAGAAGGTGTGCTGGGTGGCGCTGCCGGTGGGCGGCGGGCTGGGGCTGATTATGTTGCAGCCGGATTTCGGCTCGTTTGTGGTGGTGTCGGTGATCAGCATCGGGCTGTTGTTTTTGGTGGGGCTGCCGTTTCGCTGGTTTATCGTGGTGGTGCTGGCGGGTTTGAGCGGCATGGGCGCGCTGGTGCTGATTTCGCCCTACCGCATGGCGCGCGTAACCGCCTTCCTCGACCCGTGGGCCGACCCGCTGGGCAGCGGCTACCAGCTCACACACGCGCTGATGGCCATCGGCCGCGGCGGCTGGACGGGCGTGGGCTTGGGCGCGGGCCTGGAAAAACGGTTCTACCTGCCCGAAGCACACACCGACTTCATCACGGCGGTCATCGGCGAGGAATTCGGCTTCCTCGGCATGATGGTGCTCACCGCCTGCTATTTGTGGCTGGTGTGGCGTGCGTTTTCCATTGGCAAGATGGCGCGCGATCTGGAGCAGTTTTTCGGTGCCTTCGTGGCCAGCGGCGTGGGTATCTGGTTGGGTATCCAAAGCTTTTTCAACATCGGCGTGAACATCGGCCTTTTGCCCACCAAGGGGCTCACCCTGCCGCTGATTTCCTTCGGCGGCTCGGCCTTGTGGGCGATGCTGATCGCGCTTGCGCTGCTGCTGCGGGTGGATTATGAAAACCGCCGCAAAATGCGCGGGTTTAATGTGTAAAGGACGAATATGGGCGGCAAAACATTTTTGCTGATGGCCGGCGGCACCGGCGGGCATATCTTTCCGGCGCTGGCAGTGGCTGCCGCGCTGAAGGAGCGCGGGCAGAACGTGCTGTGGCTGGGCAGCGAGGGCGCGATGGAAACGCGCATCGTACCGCAGCACGGCATTGAAATCGAAACGCTGGCCATCAAAGGCGTGCGCGGCAACGGCCTCAAGCGCAAGCTCGCGCTGCCGTTCACGCTGTGGCGCACCGTTTGCGCAGCCAAACGGATTATCCGGCAGCACCATATCGACGGCGTGATCGGCTTCGGCGGTTTTGTAACCGTGCCCGGCGGCATCGCGGCCAAGCTCTGCGGTGTGCCGATTGTGATTCACGAGCAAAACGCGGTGGCCGGATTGTCGAACCGCATTTTGGCCAAGCTGGCCAGCCGTGTGCTGTATGCCTTCCCCAAGGCCTTTGCCGATGAAGACGGGCTGGTGGGCAACCCGGTGCGTGCCGATATTGCCGCCTTGCCCGCGCTCCAGGAGCGTTTTGCTGCGCGCGAGGGCAGGTTGAAACTGCTGGTTACCGGCGGCAGCCTGGGTGCGGATATCCTGAACCGCCTGTTGCCCGAAGCGCTGGCGCTGCTGCCCGAAGAACAACGCCCGCAGGTGCGCCACCAGAGCGGGCGTGGCAAGCTGGCAGGTTTGCAGCAGCGCTATGCCGAGGCGGGCGTGCAGGCCGAATGCAGCGAGTTTATCGATGATATGGCGGCGGCCTACGGCGCGGCGGATTTGGTGGTGTGCCGCTCCGGCGCGCTCACCATCGCCGAGCTGGCGGCGGCGGGCGTGGGCGCGCTGCTGGTGCCCTATCCCTATGCGGTGGACGACCATCAAACCGCCAATGCGCGCTTCGTGGCCGCCGGCGGGGCGGGGCTGCTGCTGCCGCAGGGCGAGCTCACGGCGCAGAAGCTGGCCTCCACCCTGGCCGGCCTGAACCGCAGCACCTGCCGCCAATGGGCGGAACACGCGCGGCAGATGGCCAAGCCGGATAGCGCGGCCAAAGTGGCGGAAGCGGCGCTGGCGGCCGTGGCTGATTGCCGGATGAGGCTACCTGAAAAATAGAAGCGGCGTCGGATTTTCAGGTAGCCTTTTGCTGCTGATGCGGTGCATTGGGAATATGATGGGTAAGCTGTTTTCAAGCCGATTGGGGATGATTCGATGAAACGCCTTCTGTTGTTGATTGTCGTTTGTTGCCTGGCCGCCTGCGTGAGCTATGAAACCGTTTCCCGTGTGGAATATGGGGAGCAGGTCAGCGGCCTGTTTTATTCCCGCGATGACAACAGTGTTTATGCCTTGGGCGAGCATTTCGATTACCGCGCCCTGCCGTGCAACAGCGGCATTGAAGGCGGGTCGGGCTGGGAGATGTCGCTCTCGGTTTACGAAGTATGCATGAGCACCCTCAACTGGATGCTGGCCGACGACACGCGCCAAGCCGCCGTGGCGGTAGAAATTCCCGAATTGAACGTTGAGGGCGGGGCGAAAAACAAAATCAGCGGCCGTTTCCGCACCTACCGCCGGCTCAGCCGCGAGCAGGCGGACGCGCTGAGGAAGCAGCACGTGGGCCTGGCTTTGGCGGAAGCGCAGGATGCCGAACGGCTTTCGGCCGTGCTCGGGCGGAAGATCAGCGCCGACGGGCTGTATTACGCCGAAATCGGGTTTTACGGCCAAACCGTCCGCGTTGAAAACCGGCCGGAAATCCTGCAGCGGGGGCGGCTGGCGCGGCCTCTGGCGGTGAATATGCAATACAGCACCGTTGCCAAACAGCGCACCGTACGGCCGATTATCAGCGGCGTGGCGGGCGTGGTGCTGATTCCGGTTGTGCTGATTCCGTTGGCTCCCGTTCTGGCTATCGCGGGGTGATAACGGGCAGCAGGCTACCTGAAAAATCGGGATGGCCGGATTGGGCCCGGGATATGGTAATGTGTTGAAGCCTGTATTTTCAGGTAGCCTCTCCGGCCGCAGGTTCATTGCCGGAAAACATGGCATGATTGGGCGGCGGCATTTACAATAACGCTTTTCCCCAAACCGGCTGCCGCGCGGCGGCCGCGAGACAAAAATAGTTGGCAGATTATGAAAAAACGTGTCAAACGCATCCATTTCGTCGGCATCGGCGGCGCCGGTATGTGCGGCCTGGCCGAGGTGCTGTATAAAGAATTCGACGTATCCGGTTCCGACCAGGCGCAAAGCCCGGTAACGCGCCAGCTCGCCGATATGGGCATCAAGGTGTTCAACGGCCACGCGGCGGAACACATCGAGGGCGTGGACGTGGTGGTTACCTCCACCGCCATCAAGCCCGACAACCCCGAAGTGCTGGCGGCGCGCGCGGCCAAGATTCCGGTGATTCCGCGCGCCATGATGCTGGCCGAGATCATGCGTTTCGGCCAAGGCATCGCCATCGCCGGCACCCACGGCAAAACCACCACCACCAGCCTCACCGCCTCCATCCTCACTGCCGCCGGCCTCGACCCCACTTTCGTCATCGGCGGGCGCCTGATGGCGGCCGGCACCAACGCCAAGCTGGGCAGCGGGCAATACATCGTGGCCGAGGCCGACGAATCCGATGCTTCCTTCCTCTACCTCACGCCCGTGATCACTGTGGTAACCAATATCGACACCGACCACATGGATACCTACGGCCACAGCGTGGATAAGCTGCACCAGGCCTTTGTGGAGTTTGTGCACCGTATGCCGTTCTACGGTAAGGCGTTTTTGTGTATCGAGAGCGAGCATGTGCGCGCCATCCTGCCACAAATCCAAAAACCTTTCGCCACCTATGGCTTCAATCCCGAAGCGGATATTTATGCCGACGAAGTGCGCAACGAAGGCGCGCAGATGTGCTTCACCGTGCACCTGAAAAACCGCCATATCGCGCCGTTTGAAGTGCGGCTGAACGCGCCGGGGCGGCACAATGTGCTCAATGCGCTGGCCGCCATCGGTGTGGCGCTGGAATGCGGCGCCAACGTGGAGGCCATCCAGCGCGGCCTGGCCGGTTTCGGCGGCGTGGGGCGGCGTTTCCAGAGCTACGGCGAAATCAAGCTGCCCCAGGGCGGCAGCGCCTTAGTGATCGACGACTACGGCCACCATCCCGCCGAAATGGCCGCCACGCTGGCCGCCGCGCGCGGTGCCTACCCCGAACGCCGCTTGGTGCTGGCCTTCCAGCCGCACCGCTACACCCGCACCCGCGATTTGTTTGAAGACTTCGTGCGCGTGCTGAACACCGCCGACGCCGTGGTGCTCACCGATGTGTATGCCGCCGGCGAAGAGCCGATTGTGGCCGCCGACAGCCGCGCGCTCACCCGCGCCCTGCGCGTGGGCGGCCGGCAGGAGCCGATTTACTGCGCCGATGTGGCCGATATGCCGAGCACCCTGCTCGCCCTGCTGCAAGACGGCGACCTGCTGCTGAACATGGGCGCGGGCAGCATCAACAAAGTGCCGCAGGCATTGCGCGATTTGGCGGGCGCGGCTTAGTTGCCCCGTGGCGGCGGTAAAACGGCATGGATATTTTTCAGGTAGCCCTGAATTTTAGTTCCGTCGAAACGTAGTTTCGGAGTCGTTAACACATTATTTTCAGGTAGCCTTTGCAAGGACAAAACATGAGTTCATCAGAGCCTAGCGGCAACGCCCGCTCCCGCAGCGTGCGTTTGGATGAGTTAAACGACAAGGCCCGCCGCTTTTGGGCGGATTGGCGGCAGGAGGAAGCGCGGCTGGCTGCGCTCACCGATGCCGTGGCCTTTGTGACCGAGGCCAACGGCTTGCTGCACCGTCACTGCCCCGATGTGGTGGTGGAGCTGGATGGAGAGCCGGCCAATGGCGCGCTGGTGTTCAGCGCCAACGGCATCATCGAGCACTTCCCGCAGGTATTGGCGCTGGTGGCTGAAGCAGCGGAGGGTACGCAGCGCTCGGTGGTGTGTTTCCGGCAGCGGGTGGGCTCGCCCGACCAGTTTGCCGTCCGCATGGGCGGCGTGGATTTGCGGGCGCAGGATATTTTGGTGCGCTGCGAAGAATGGCACGGCCTGCCGGCGCTGGAAATGGCCTTGGCCGCCCCGCCGAAAGAGGAAGATCGGGAAACCGCGCAGCGCCTGGCGCTGATCATGCTCGACCATGTGCTGGGCGAATGGGACGCGGTGGTGAAAGTGGGCGTGCTGGATTTTGCGGATAACGTGCCGCCGGATACGGTGCCGCTCAACAGGCTACCTGAAAAGTTGGACGAGTTGTGGAAGGCCTTGGGGCGCGACGCGCTCTACCCCGAGCCGGAATGGGAGTTTGCCGCCTATCAGTGCGACGAAGACGAAGCAGCCGGCCGCGACGCGCTGGTGCTGCTGCGCAACGAATCGGCCAACGGGCTGCTCGGCCGCGCGGACATGGGCTGGGTGGTGTCGATACGGTGCAGCATCAACGGCGAAGAGGCGCTTACCGCCGCCTATCAGCTGCAAGACGAGCTCGATGCCGAAGCCGCCCACCGGCAGCAGGGCATCGTTACCCTGTCCGTTACCAATCTCACGCGCGGCGAGCGCACCGTGTTTGCCGCCACCGGCGAGCCGGAGCGGCTGATGCCCAAGGCGCAGGAGTTGTGCGAACGTTTCGCGCAGCTCGGCCCGCAGGCGGATTGCGAATACGATCCGAACTGGCGGCATTATCGGTTTTAAGTTTTCAGGTAGCCTGCCGGGCGGGCGCTCGGCTAAGCGGCTACCTGAAAAAGTGTCAGTAAGAAAGAAGCAAAGCAAATGAATAAGCAGTTTGGCAAAGTGGCCGTGTTGAACGGCGGGTTTTCCACTGAGCGAGAAGTGTCGCTCGATAGCGGCGCCGCCGTGTTGGCCGCCTTGCAGGGCCGGGGTATCGACGCCCACCGGTTCGATCCGAAAGAGCAAGACATCCTGCAACTGAAGGCGCAGGGTTTTCAGGTAGCCTTCAACGTGCTGCACGGCACCTACGGCGAAGACGGCACCGTGCAGGCGCTGCTCGATTCCATCGGCATCCCCTACACCGGCTGCGGCATGGCCGCCTCCGCGCTGGGCATGGACAAATACCGCTGCAAACTGATTTGGCGCTCGCTCGGCCTGCCCGTGCCCGATTTCGCCGTGCTGCACGACGACAGCGATTTTGCCGCCGTGGAGGCCGGGCTCGGCCTGCCGATGTTTGTGAAGCCCGCCGCCGAAGGCAGCAGCGTGGGCGTGGTGAAAGTGAAGCAGCCCGGCGAGCTGCCCAAAGTGTACCGCGAGCTGCGCGAACGCCACTTGCACGGCGAAATCATTGCCGAGCGCTTTATCGACGGCGGCGAATACACCTGCGCCGTGCTCGGCAAACAGGCGCTGCCCAGCATCCGCATCATCCCCGCCACCGAGTTCTACGACTACGACGCCAAATATTTCCGCGACGACACGGTATACCAATGCCCGAGCGATTTGGACGAGGCGGGCGAAGCCGAAATCCGCCGCTTGGCCAAAGCCGGTTTCGAAGCCATCGGCGGGCGCGGCTGGGGCAGGGTAGATTTCCTGCGCAGCAAGGAAGGCCAGCTGTATCTGTTGGAAATCAACACCGTACCCGGCATGACCAGCCACAGCCTGGTGCCAAAAGCTGCCGCGCAAACCGGTTTGGATTTTGCCGACTTATGCGTTGAAGTGTTGAGCCATGCGACTTTGGGATAATGCCGGCGCGTTAAAACGCATCAACAGCAGCCTCTACCTCCTGGCCGGCATCGGCTTGGTGGCGGCGGCGGTGATGTGGATGATGAATTCGCCGTATTTCCCTGTTAAACTGGTGAAAATCGATGGCCAACTCCAGCGCCTGAGCGCCGCCCAGCTGCAGCAAACCGCGCACCAGCACATCCGCGGCAATATTTTTAAAGCCGATTTAAATGAAGCGCGACAAGCGTTTGAAGCGTTGCCGTGGGTGGCCAAAGCTGAAGTGCGCCGCCTGTGGCCGGACACGGTGCAGATTCATGTGGTGGAGCGCAAGCCGGTGGCGCGTTGGGAAGGCGGCGGCCTGGTGGACAGCGAAGGCAGGGGCTTCGATGCGCCAAGCGACGAAAATTTCCCCGTATTTGCAGGCACGCCGGGAATGCGTAAAATTATGGTAGACGAATTTGCCGAATTTCAGGCCATTTTGGCACCGGCCAGCCAAAGCATTGCCCGGATGGATTACAGCTCGCGCTCATCGCGGGTGCTGACCCTGAGTAACGGCATCCGGCTGCATCTGGGGCGCAATAACGCACCCATGCGCCTGCGCCGATTTGTGCAGGCCTGGCACGAAATCCTGAAAGAACGTGCCGCCGACATCCGCTACGTGGATTTACGCTACCGCGACGGCTTTGCCGTACGCTACCGGCAAGGCGCAGATAACGAAGGCAACGACAACGACAACGAAACCACACCCCGCAATCAGGCGGCCGACTAACCATTCCACCATTAAGCAACAAGCGAGACAAATATCATGGCAAACAACAAACAACTGGTAGGCGCGCTGGACATCGGCACTTCCAAAACCATCGTTTTGATCGGCGAAGTGCAGGACGACGACGAAATCCACATCATCGGCTTCGGCCAAGCACCCTCACACGGCCTGAAAGCCGGCATGGTCACCAATATCGATGCCACTGCCCAAGCCATCACCCAGGCAATGGAAGAGGCGCAGCTGATGGCCGATTGCCAGATCGGCAGCGTGGTAACCGGCATTGCCGGCAACCATATCCGCAGCATGAATTCGCAGGGCGTGGTGAAAATCAAAGAAGGCGAAGTGATGCAGGCCGATATCGACCGTGCCATCGAAACCGCCAAAGCCGTGAACATCCCGCCGGATCACCAGATTCTGCATACCGTGGTGCAGGAATACATCATCGACAACCAGCCCGGCGTGCGCGAGCCTATCGGCATGAGCGGCGTGCGGCTGGACACGCGCATCCACATCGTTACCGGTGCCGTTACTGCCATGCAGAACATCCAGAAATGCATCGAACGCTGCGGCCTGCACATCGACAACATGATTTTGCAGCCACTGGCCAGCGGCCGCGCCGTGCTGACGGAAGACGAAAAAGAATTGGGCGTGTGCGTGATCGACATCGGCGGCGGCACCACCGATATCGCGGTTTACACCAACGGCGCCATCCGCCACACCGCCGTGATCCCGGTGGCCGGCGATTTGATTACCAAAGACTTGGCACAAGCCCTGCGCACGCCCTACAGCGCGGCCGAATACATCAAAATCAACCACGGCGTGGCCCTAGCCACCGGCGACGGCTTAGACGAAATGATCGAAGTGCCCAGCGTGGGCGACCGCAGCCCGCGCCAGATTTCGCGCCGCGTGTTGGCCAGCGTGATCGGCCCGCGTGTGGAAGAAATTTTGGAGCTGACCCGCAATGAGCTGCACCGCTCCGGCTTCCCGGAAGAAGTGCTCACTTCTGGCGTGGTGCTCACCGGCGGCGCATCGCTGCTCTCCGGCGTGGTGGAGTTGGCCGAAGACGTGTTCAACCTGCCCGCGCGCATCGGCGTGCCGAAGGAAATGGGCGGCCTCTCCGAACGCATCCGCAACCCGCGCTACGCCACCGCCATCGGCCTGCTGCAGACTGCGGCGGAACACAGCAGCAGCCAGCATGCCGCCCATCCCGCCGGCCGGCAGGGCGGCGAGGGAGATTCTGTCTTTTACCGCCTGAAAGAATGGCTGAAAAACAATTTCTAGCCTTTTTGCTTATTCTTGCACACAAAATCCGTTCAAACCTTTATAATACGGGCGATTTCAGTTTTCAGGTAGCCTTCCGGGGCACAAAAGGAGTGTTAAATGCAATTGGTTTATGATGTTGTCGAATCCGCAGCCAGTCCTGCGGTCATTAAGGTTATCGGTATTGGCGGCGGCGGCTGCAATGCCATTAACAATATGATTGACAACACGGTACAGGGTGTCGAATTCATCAGTGCCAACACGGATGCCCAATCATTGCAGAGCAACAAAGCGCCCAAACGCATCCAGTTGGGCACCAACCTGACCAAAGGCTTGGGTGCAGGCGCCAACCCCGAAACCGGCCGCAATGCCGCCTTGGAAGACCGCGAAACCATTGCCGATGCCATTCAGGGCGCCAATATGCTGTTCATCACCACCGGCATGGGCGGTGGCACCGGCACCGGCGCCGCTCCGGTGGTGGCCGAAATCGCCCGCGAGATGGGCATCCTTACCGTGGCCGTGGTTACCCGCCCGTTCGAGCATGAAGGCAAACGCATCCAGATTGCCAAAGAAGGCTTGGAAACCCTGAAAAACCAAGTGGATTCCCTCATCATTATCCCGAACGACAAACTGATGACCGCATTGGGCGAAGACGTGACCGTGCGCCAGGCATTCCGTGCGGCGGATAATGTGTTGCGCAACGCCGTGGCCGGTATTGCCGAAGTGATTACCTGCCCGGGTATGATCAACTTAGACTTTGCCGACGTGCGCAACGTGATGGGCATCATGGGCATGGCCATGATGGGTTCCGGCTTCGCACAGGGCATCGACCGCGCCCGCTTGGCCACCGAGCAGGCGATTGCCAGCCCGCTGTTGGATAATGTAACGCTGGAAGGCGCGCGCGGCGTGCTGGTGAACATCACTACTGCCCCCGACGGCCTGACCATGAAAGAATACAAAGAAATCATGTCGGTGGTGAGCGAATACGCCCATCCGGATGCCGAGCTGAAATACGGCACGGCGGAAGATGCCGACATGCAGGACGGCGAAATCCGCGTCACCATCATTGCCACCGGCCTGAAAGAGCAGGGCGACAACAGCCAGAGCAGCAACCTGCGCATGGTGAAAGCCGCCCAGGCCACTGGCACCGACGGCGGCTTCCCGGAAATCGACAGCGTGATCCGTTCCGGTCGCACTGCACGCACCATGAATCTGGCCGCTTCCGATTTTGCCAACCAGTCTGTACTGGACGATTTCGAGATTCCGGCGGTTATCCGTCGCCAGGCTGATTAAGCCGGTTTGGTTTATAGTAAAAGGCTACCTGAAAATTTTCAGGTAGCCTTTTATTGTGTCCATACCTTTGAGCCGATAAGCCGATTGAATCGGGCTAATCAAGCCGCTGGGATTTTGTGAAACAGGCGCAGGCAGTTGGCAGTGGTGGCACGGGCGATGTTTTCCAGGCTGTCGCCGCGCAGTTGGGCCACGAAGGCGGCGGTGTGCCGCACATAGGCGGGCTCGTTGGTTTTGCCGCGTTTGGGCACGGGGGCGAGGTAGGGCGAATCGGTTTCCACCAGCAGCCGGTCAAGCGGCACGTAGCGGGCGGCTTCTTGGATGGCGGTGGCGTTTTTGAAGGTAACGATGCCGGAGAAGGAAATGTAGAAGCCCAAATCCAAGGCCAGCTTGGCAATGCGCACGTCTTCGGTGAAGCAGTGGATCACGCCGGCATGGGCTTGGTGTTCGCGCAGCAGGCGCATGGTATCGTCGGCGGCATCGCGGGTGTGCACCACGAGGGGCAGGCCGCTGCGGTTGGCGGCTTCGATGTGCAGGGCGAAGCGTTGGTGCTGCCAGGCCAAATCGCCTTGGCACCAGTGGTAGTCCAGGCCGGTTTCGCCGATGCCGACCACTTTGGGCAGGGCGGCACGCGCCAGTAGTTCTTCCAGGCTGAATTCTTCGGCTGCGGGGTCGTCGGGATGGATGCCGACGGTGGCGTAGATGAGGGGGTGGGCTTGGGCGATGGCGTGTACTTCTTCGAAGCTCTGGCGGCTCACGCTGATGGCGATGGCTTTGCCCACGCCGGCTTCGGCCATGTTGCCGAGGATTTCAGGTAGCCTTTGGGTGAGCTCGGGGAAGTTGAGGTGGCAGTGCGAATCGATGAGCATGGATGGCTACATGGTGTAGGTGGCGCGGTCGGTGTGTAGCAGGCCGGGCAGTTGGTCTTCGATGTAGTTTTTGCATTTGATGGCGGTTTCGTCGTCGCCGAATGCGAGGCCGACGCCTTGCGGCTGGCCGTTGGTGGTGCGGCTGAGGTTGATCCACACCACGCGGGTGCGCAGGAAGTGTTTTTCCGGCTGGTCGAGCAGTTCGAGAATCAGCAGCACTTCTTCGCCCATGGTGAATTGGTCGTTGGTGGGCACGAAGATGCCGCCATGCTCTAAAAAGGGCATGTAGCTGTAGTAGGCGGTGGCTTTGTCTTTGAGGCTGACGCTCATCATGCGGCCGGGTGCTTGCTCGGCGGGTGTGCTCATGGTGTTTCCTTGTTGTTTAGTAAGTAGAGGGTTTGTTTTGCCAGAAGGCGAGATAGTCGATTAACAAATTTTCAATCTGCATTCTAACACTTAAGGTGTGCCGGCCGTAAGGGCTGAGGCGGTTGAGGCGCTGCACTAGGCCGAACAGGGGTTGCCCTGCTGTGCGGGAGGCTACCTGAAAAAGGGCGGCTTGGTGTTGCGGGTAATATAGCGGGGGCAGCTTTTGCTGGGCGAGCGCGGTGTCGGCCAGCCATTTGTGCAGCCAATCCAGGAACACAGCGAGCGGCCATTTTTGCTTGTCGAAGGCGGCGGCGTAATCCAGCATGGCGAGCAGGCGGGGCCGGGCCAGCAGTTGGCACAATTCTTCGCGCAGGGCGTCTTGCTCGGGCTCGGCGGCAAACAGGGGGGCGCCGCTGTGAAAGGCAAGCAGGGCTTCGGCTTGGGCGGCATCGTGTGAGCCGTGCGTTTTCAGGTAGCCTAGGGCTTCTTCGGCACTCGGAGCGGGCAGCAGGAAGGGGCGGCAGCGGCTTTTGATGGTGGGCAGCAGGCGGTCTTTGTTGTGGGTAACCAAGAGGAACACCACGGCGGCGGGCGGCTCTTCCAGCATTTTCAGCAGCGCGTTGGCGGCTTGGGTGTTCATGGTTTCCGCCGGCTGAACCAGCACCACGCGCAGCCCGCCGCGCACGGAGCTTTGCAGCAGGGGCGAGAGCACGGCGCGCACGGCGTCGATTTTGATTTGCAGCAGTTTGCGGCCGCTTTCGCCTTCGGCCGGCAGCTCGGGCGCCAGCTCGTAGTAGTCCGGGTGGCTGCCTTGGGCGAACAGGTGGCAGGAGGGGCAGCTGCCGCAGGGCTGGTGCCCGGCTTGCGGCTGCTCGCACAGCAGCGCCTGCGCCAGATGGCGGGCGAAGGCGGTTTTGCCGGTGTTGCGGCGGCCGGTGAACAGCCAGGCGTTGGGGCGGTTGGCCCACTGCGCGGCCAGCTGATGCCAGGCGGATTGTTGCCAAGGGTAAATCATAGCGGGATGAGGCTGCCGGAAAAGATGAGGCTACCTGAAAATTTTCTCTTTAAGAAACAAAGCTTCGGTGCAGGGAAGCGGGCGGGAAGGCTACCTGAAAAATGCGCGCGGCACGAATCAGTAGCCGGGGCGGGCAAACTAGCCTTTTTTGCCCCACTTGGCCCTGGCGATTTCCACCGCCATCGGCAGCACGGAAATCACGATGATGCCGATCACCACCAGGCCGAAATTGTTTTTCACCACCGGCAGCTCGCCGAAGAAATAGCCGGCATAAGTGAGCAGGCCCACCCACAGCACGGCGCCGATGATATTGTAGCGGATAAAGCGGCCGTAGTGCATGTCGCCCATACCGGCCACGAATGGCGCAAAGGTGCGCACAATCGGCACGAAGCGGGCCAGGATGATGGTTTTGCCGCCGTATTTTTCGTAGAAGGCGTGGGTTTTATCCAGATACTCGCGTTTGAAGATGCGCGAATCGGGTTTGGCAAACAGCCTTTCGCCGAAATACTTGCCGATGGCAAAGTTTACCGCGTCGCCGATCACCGCCGCCGAGAGCAGCAGCGCCGCCGCCAAGTGCACATTCATGCCGCCCAGCGCGGCCACAGCGCCGGCGGCAAACAAAAGCGAATCGCCCGGCAGGAAGGGCGTAACCACCAGCCCGGTTTCGCAGAATACGATGAGGAACAGGATGGCATAAATCCAGAGGCCGTATGTTTGGGTAAGCTCGATGAGGTGTTGGTCGATGTGCAGGACGAAGTCAATCAGGCTGGCAATCATGGCGGTGATGTGTGTGGGAAATGGGCGGCATTGTAAGGCAAGAGCGTGCGGGCTGAAAGGGGCGGGCGGCTGCGGCAGGGAAATAAGCTAGAATGTAGCCTTTCAAAGAGGCTACCTGAAAAAGTAAGCCGCGCCGGAATAAGGGCATTGAAGGCTACCTGAAAAATACCGGTTGCGGCAGAACCCAAACAAGGAAACGCGATGAGCTGGTTTTTCGTCTACTTCGGCAGTATCGTGCTGCTGCTGATTATCGAGCTGGGCTTGCGCCTGCATGTGGACAAATACGCCGCGCCGCTGCTGGCTTGGTATCGGCACACCGCGCCGCCGGGCAGCGAGGTGAAGGAGGATTATTTCCTGCCGAACTCGATGATGTGGCGCGGGATGGATTTTAGTACGCGGCCGGTGGAGCGGCTGGTGTGGCGGCATGCCGAGGTGGCGGAAAACCCATATATCCGGCCGGCGGCTTATGCGGCGCTGCGGCCATATGTGCTGATACTGTATGGCGTAATATTGCTGCAACGCGGTATGTTTTTCGCTGTGCCCCTGCTGCTTTGGCTGTGGGAATTGGGCTACCTGAAAAACTAAGCCCTGCCGAATAAAATGGAATACGTTAAAGGCTACCTGAAAAATGAAGTCATGCTGATGCGGCTTATCAGGCTACCTGAAATTAGGAAAACCCAATGAACCTCCTCATCACCTCCCCCCGCGCCCCCGTGGCACTCGAATGGGCACGTTTTGCCCGCAGCGGCGGCCACCGTGTCGTGTTTTGCGACAGCCTGCGCTTTCCCGTGGGCGCGTTTGCCGGCTTGGGCGAATACCGCCGCATCCCGCCGCCGCGCCTGGATTTTGCCGGCTACGCGCAGGCCATGACGGAACTGGTGGCGCAGGCCGACTGCGTCATCCCCACCTGCGAAGACATTTTCTATCTCGCCCAACTGGATTTGCCCGCCGCCGAACGGGCGAAATGCCGGATGCCCGACAACGAAACCCTGTTCACCCTGCACGACAAATTCCGCTTTTTCGAACGAATGCCGCAAGACACGGCGGTGCGCTTTCCCGAAACGCGGCGCGTGGCATCGCCGGCCGAAGTGCGGTTCGATGACGATACGCGCAAAACGGTGCTGAAACCCGTGTATTCCCGCTTCGGGCGTGCGGTGGTGCGCGGTGTGCGCGAAGGCTACCTGAAAAACCTCCGCATCAGCGCGGATTATCCCTGGGTGCAGCAGGAATTTATCGCGGGGCAGGGCGTGTGCAACTATGCGGTGTGCGAACGCGGCAAGGTGCTGGCGCACGCCGCCTACCGCCCGCGCTACCTGCTCAACGGCGCGGCATCCACCTATTTCGAGCCGCTGCACGACCCGCGCTTGGACGAGTTTGTTGCCCGCTTTGCCGCGCAAAACGCCTACCACGGGCAGGCGGCGTTCGACTTTATCGACGACGGGCGCGACCTGTGGCTCATCGAATGCAACCCCCGCGCCACCAGCGGGCTGCACCTGCTGCGCGGCCGTTTGGCGTTTGATGCGGCGGGCAGCCTCGTGCCGCAGGAAAATCCCAATCCGCCCCGCCCCCTGCGCGTGGGCGCGAGCCTGCCGCTGCTGTTCGGCTGGCAGGCGTGGAAGCGCGGCAGATGGGCGGAACTCTGGCAGGATTACCGCCGCGCGGAAGACGTGATTGCCGATTTGCCTGCCCGCGCGCAATGGCTGGCATTGGGCGAAATGCTGTGGCGCAGCGCGCGATACCGCAAGCCGCTCACCAACGCCAGCACTTTCGATATCGAGTTTGACGGCGATGGAAACTGATTTGTCCCGCGCCTTTGCCGCGCTGTTTTGCGATGTGCCGCTGCCCGCGCTGTTTGCCAACATGAACGCCCGCGCCGAAGAACTGGACACGGGCAGCCTGAACATCCCCTGCACCGTCATCGACCGTGTGCAGCCCAACTGCTACACCGCCTCGCCGCACGCCGCCATTGTCGATTACGCCAAAGACGAACTGGTGAAACTGCCGCCGCTGCGGCGCATGGCGGCGGCGGGGCTGCTGGCAGGCTTGGGCGGCATTTTGCGCGCCAACCAAATCGACCGCATGGCCACGCTCAACAATTACTGCCTTTCCACCAACAGCTTCTCGCACGGTTTTCAGGCAGCCTCTATGGCGGATTTAACCGATGCCGCCGTGCAGAAATGGCCGCAGCACGCCCTGTCTATCCGCTCGCTCAACGTGCGCCAGCACGCGGATTTGATTGCCCGTTTAGAGCGGCTCGGTTGGCAGATGGTGGTGTCGCGCCAAGTGTATATCATCGACGACTGGCCGCACGCCTTCGCCAAAGCCAACACCAAGCGCGACCGCAAGCTGCTGCACGACGGGCGTTATGTGTTTGAACGCTTGGGCGTGGGCAGCCCCGATGCGGATTTTCAGGTAGCCTTATATTGCTACAACCGGCTGTATCTACACAAATATTCCAAACAGAACGTGCAGTTCACCACCCGCTTCCTGCGCGAAGCCGCCGCACGCGGGATATTGGAGCTTTATCTGCTGCGCGACGCGGAAACCGGCAAGGGCGCGGGCGTGTCCGGCATCGTGAAGGACAGCGACACCGCCACCGCCCCCATCGTGGGCTACGACGACACCGTGCCGCAGAGCGAGGGGCTGTACCGCCGCTGTATGGCGCAGTCGATGCAGGCCGCACACGAAGCGGGCCTGACACTGAATTTCAGCTCCGGCGCGCCCGATTTCAAAAAAGTGCGCGGAGCCGTGCCCGCCATCGAATACATGGCGGTCTATACCCGCCACCTGCCGCCACCGCGCCGCCCGATTTGGGCGCTGCTGCACAAAATCAGCCATGCGTTCTACAAAAAAACGCTGCTGAAATACGGCCTGTGAAACGAAAGGCAGCCTGAAACCTTGTCCCCTCTAAAAAAGACGGCATCGTTTTTCAGGTAGCCTTCTAATCCCGCAGCAAGGGTAGGTTGGGTCAAGACCCAACATTTTCAGACAGTTCAAAGGTTTTGTTGGGTTTTGCAACCCAACCTACACATACTGCCTCCAAATCCGCAGCAAGGGTAGGTCAGGCATGGATGCCAGACGGTTTCCCAAGCGCAAAAATGTCGGGCATTCATACCCGACCTGCGGCAAACTGCAATGAAAATACCGCGTGCGTGCGTTCCGCACACACCCTGCCGCCCGAACCGTTTTTCAGGCAGCCCTCCGAAAGGCAGCCTAAAACCCTCCCCAAACCCAAGCAGGTGCAGCCCGCATCGGCAGGGTGTGTGCCGCAAGGCACGCACGCGGTTTCCCGTTTTCAGGCTGCCTTCTTGCCGAAAAACCGCAAACCCGTTTGGCTTTGCGGAAACATGGGGCAGCCTGAAATCTGATTCCCTCCCACGGGAGGGCAAAACGGAAGCGGCGTGGAATACCCCAAAAAAAGGAATGCGTATGACAGACACCAACCGAGAAACCGGCCAGGCAATCAGGCAATTGGCCGAAGCAGTATTGAACGGCAGCATATCCAGAGAGGCCGCTTCCCGAAGCGCGTCCGCCCTGCTTGGGCGGATAGAGTCCGCCAACGCGGAAACCGACCCCGCCGTTTTCTCCTTCCTGCAATATATCGAAGGCTGGGATACGCCCGATTTCGAGCGGGAATATCTGTTTTGCCTTGGCGATTTTGAAATCGAATTCGATAAGGTGAAACACAGGCTGTAAGGCGGCAGGACGCAATGGGGCAGCCTGAAAAATACGGTATCGTTTTTCAGGTAGCCTCCAAGCCTGCAGACGGGTAGGCCGGGCATCCATGCCCGACCTGCGGCAAACTGCCCGAATATACACAAACCGCAATCAGGCTACCTGAAAACCAGAAACGCCGTTTTAACCCCGCCGAAACTCCGTTTTCAAGCAGCTTTTAATACAACAGGAACACCACATGAACATCCCAAAAATGAAACGCGCCTGGTATCCGCTGATGCCCTCCGCCAAACTCAAAAACAAACCCCTTGCCCGCAAGCTGCTGGGGCAGCCGCTGGTGCTGGCGCGGCTTGGCGGGCAGGCCGTGTGTTTCGACGACTGCTGCCCGCACCGCCATGTGCCGCTGAGCGCGGGCAAAATCGTGTCGGGGCGGCTGCAATGCGGCTACCACGGCTGGCAGTTCGACGCATCGGGCAAAGTGTGCGCCGTGCCGGGCGGCATGTGCGCCTGCGAAGCCGCCGCCGTGCCCGCCCATGCCTGCCGCGAACACGGCGGCTGGGTGTGGGTGTGCCTTGCGCCCGACGTGCCGTTTGCGCCCCCTGCCGATTTCGACGCGCCGCCCGGCTTTGAAACCGTAAACGCCGCCAAACAGATGGAAGGCGACTTCATCCACGCCATCGAAAACTTCCTCGACCCCACCCACACGCCCTATGTCCACCGCGGCCTGCTGCGCGGCGCGGGGCGGCAGAGCATGGCCGTGAGCCAAAGCCACCACGCGCACGGCTTCTCCACCCGCTATCGGCTCGGCGAGCGGCAAAACGGCCTCATCAACAGGCTGTTCGACAAGGGCATCACCATAAACGACGCCGCCTTCACCTTTCCCGGCCTCGCCCGCATCGACTACCTCACGCCAAACAGCCACGAATACCGCATCTCCGCCTTCTTTATCCCGCAAGATAAAGGCCAAATCGGCCTGAGCGTACGCGTGCACTTTCCCAAAAGCCGCCTGCCGCTCGCCGTGAAAACCCTGCTGTTCCGCCCCTTTATCGAATGCCTGCTGGTGCAGGATGCCGCCGTCATCCAACGGCAATACCGGCACCACAGCCGCTATTTCGCCAGCCGCCCCTATTGCAGCACGCCCAACGATTTGGTCATCGACCACCTGCTGCACCTCTTGCTGGAAAACGCGCCCGAGGGCGTGGACAAATCGGGCGAGATGGTGCTGTATGGCGAATAACCCGCCCGACGGGCAAACCGCTTCAGGCTACCTGAAAAATATCGGAATGCTTTTTCAGGTAGCCTCAAGCAAACACAATAGAAAGCGATCCTACCCATGAAACCCTACCGCGTATTGATTTTCGACTGGGACGGCACGCTGGCCGACTCCACCGCCCAAATCGTGAGCCGCGTACAAACCTCCTTCAGCGAATTTGGCCGCACGCCGCCAAGCGAAACCGCCATCCGCGACATCATCGGCCTTGGCCTGCACGACGCCCTGCGCCGCCTCTGCCCCGATTTAAACGATAGGCAAATCACCGAAATCGGCCGGATGTACCAAACCGACCGCTTCCACCACAGCCAGCCCGACACCCTGTTCGAGCGTGCCCACGATATTTTGCGTCAGCTGCAACAGCACTACTGGCTCGCCGTCGCCACCGGCAGAGGCCGGCGCAAGCTCGACGCCGGGCTGGCAGACACCGGCACCCGCCCCCTCTTCCTCGCCACCCGCACCGCCGACGAATGCGCCTCCAAGCCCCAGCCCGAAATGGTGCTCTCCATTTGCAACGAGCTCGGCGTGCACCCCCGCGAAGCCCTCGTTATCGGCGACACCACCCACGATTTGCAGATGGCGGCCAACGCCCGCAGCCCCGCCGTATCCGTTACCACCGGCGCCCACACCCCCGAGCAGCTGCAAACCGTGCCGCACCTGGCCATGTTTAACGGCCTCCCCGATTTGGCCGCTTGGCTGGCAGAATAGGGTGGCCTGAAAACGCCGTTTCTGCCAAGTGGAAACGAAGTGGCCGGTAAAAGCAGAATGGCGGAACAGCGGCACTGGGAAAAAATAAGGGACTTTTTCAGGTAGCCTTCAAGCGGTAAGCCAAAGGCTACCTGAAAAATAAAGGCGCAACGCCGCCAAACCCAAGCCCGCCAAGAACCCCACCAATACCACCAAACACCCCAAGGAGACCAAACCATGTTGTTCACACCCAGCGATTTAGGCAAACTGATCGTGTGGGGCGGGCTGCTGGGCATCGCCCTGCTCACCCTCCTCGCCATGCGCGGCGTGCTCAAGAAAACGCCCCGCAAAAACCGCTTTTGGGCAGGGCTGCTGGTGTTGATTGCCGTGCCCTATTCGTGCATTTCGCCCCTGGTGCGCGACCATCAAAGGGCGCAACAGAAAGCCGCAGCGGAAGAAGCCGAATGGCAAAAACGCTACGAACCCGCCAAAGAGCGCTTCGACCAACTGTGCCAAAACGCCGGCGAGAAGATCTACCGCACCGCCGAGAATGTGGACGGCATCCTGCTGCTGAAAGTGCGAGGGGATGACGAGAAATACCAAGACAGCTTCTACAACCCGCGGAAGGATCAGATGTGGGAGGATGCGGCAATAGAAAGCGAATCAAAGCGGGAAGAATATGTTGCCAGTTTTTTGCCATATTATTCTTCTGTTCACTATGACAATGTTGATGTTTTACAGAAAGACGGCTCGATTATTCGTTACAGCGGTAATTGGTCCAGATATGCTAAACCGTTTGATCAAGAAACCAATCCTCGATATCCGGCTCGCTATGCAGTTACCTATGAGAACGATGTTTCTTGGGAAAACCGCAAGCATTGGATAGCGGGAACAACGATTAAGATAATTGATACAAAAACGAACGAATTAATGGCTGAAAAAACGATGTATGTTTTTGTGCCAGCGCTAGGTTATTCTAAACTTGAGCAAAATCCGAACCCTTGGGGTAGAGGTGAGCGATGTCCTAGAGAGAGTGAGTTTAAACAACAAACTATTAATTTTGTAAAAAAAGTTTTGATTTCACCATCATTCAAACCGGAAGCCCGGCAATGAGGCAGCAACCGTTCAAAAGGCTACCTGAAAAATGGAAAATCGTTTTTCAGGTAGCCTTTCCCTTCAATCCAAACAAAAGCAGCAGTCCTTGCTGGGGCGCGTGCCGCGCGGGGGCGGGCTCGGGTTCCGCCGGAAAGCGCGTATTTGTGCGGTCCATGCTGGCGGCAGGGCGGCGCACATTGCCGAGCGGGGGTGGGAACAGTAGAATCCCGCGTTTTCCGGCCGGCTGTTCGGCTTGGGCAGTTTGAAATCACAGAAAGGATGGGCAAATGAATAAGATGGCTTGTTTGGCAATCGGTATGGCGTGCGGCCTGCTGCTGGGGGCTTGCGGCGGGCAGGCGGCGGTTTCGGCTTCTGCGCCGGCGGTTGCCGCTTCTGCCGTTTCCGCTCCGGCGGCTTCGGCCGAGGCGCAGGCGGCTTACCCGGGCGGCTTTTTGCTGGATATCGCGGGCAGCGGAATGAGGGTGGGCGTGCCTGCGCATTTTGAATTTGAAAACCGGATGACGGAGGCGGGCGCCTTCCTGCCGGGTGTGCCGGCGGCAAGCATCGGCCTGTTGCAATACGACCGCCGCGCGGGGCTGCTGCTGTATGCGGTGAACGCCGCGCAGGCGCAGTCGGATGGGCAAGCTTTGGCGGCGGCGGGCCGGAATGAGGAGGGCGGAAGGCTGGAAGGGCGCTGTATGCGGCCGGATGTGGAGGCGATCCGCCGCAGTTTGCAGGTGTGCAACACGGATAATGTGTGCACGGGTGGCGAGCATTTCCGCCCGGATGGGGATTATTGGGTATGCGCGGCCGGGGGCGATGCGGCGGCGCGGGAAGGGCTGCTGGGCGGGCTGTCTTTCCGCGATTAGGCTGGCGGCGGGCGGTGGCGGAAGTCGGCTTAATCCGCTATACTGCGCGCACTCCTGTTTGGCGGGTATCGTCTAATGGTAAGGCACCGGCTTCCCAAGCCGACTATGCGGGTTCGATTCCCGTTACCCGCTCCACTTTTCCCACGCTGTTTCGGTGTGGGATTTTTGTTTGGATGCCGGGACGGGCGGCTGCGGCGCCAATGGCTGTGCCGAGCATATCCCGCGCGGCGATATGCTAAAATGCGCCGTTTTCAATTCGGGTTCATGCCATGTCCAATATCCCAGACCAAGTGCGCCGCCGCCGCACCTTCGCCATCATCTCCCACCCCGACGCGGGCAAAACCACGCTCACCGAAAAGCTGTTGCTGTTTTCCGGCGCGATTCAGAGCGCGGGCACGGTGAAAGGCAAGAAAAGCGGCAAATTCGCCACCTCCGACTGGATGGAAATCGAGAAGCAGCGCGGCATTTCCGTGGCATCTTCCGTGATGCAGTTCGACTACCAAGACCACACGGTGAACCTGCTGGACACGCCCGGCCACCAAGACTTCTCCGAAGACACCTACCGCGTACTCACCGCCGTGGACAGCGCATTGATGGTTATCGACGCAGCCAAAGGCGTGGAAGCGCAAACCATCAAATTGCTCAACGTCTGCCGCCTGCGGAATACGCCGATTGTTACCTTCATGAACAAATACGACCGCGAAGTGCGCGATTCGCTGGAACTCTTGGACGAAGTGGAAAATATTTTGAAAATCCGCTGCGCGCCGGTAACCTGGCCTATCGGCATGGGCAAAAACTTCAAAGGCGTGTACCACATCCTGAACGACGAAATCTACCTGTTTGAAGCCGGCGGCGAACGCCTGCCGCACGAGTTCGACATCATCAAAGGCATCGACAATCCCGAGCTGGAACAACGCTTTCCGCTGGAAATCCAGCAGCTTCGCGACGAAATCGAACTGGTTCAGGCGGCTTCCAACGAGTTTGATTTGGACGAATTCCTTTCAGGTAGCCTCACGCCCGTGTTCTTCGGCTCGGCGATTAACAACTTCGGCATTCAGGAAATCTTAAATTCACTGATTGACTGGGCGCCCGCGCCGAAACCGCGCGACGCGACCGTGCGCATGGTTGAGCCCGACGAGCCGAAGTTTTCCGGTTTTATCTTTAAAATCCAAGCCAATATGGACCCGAAACACCGCGACCGCATCGCCTTTTTGCGCGTCTGCTCGGGCAAATTCGAGCGCGGCATGAAAATGAAGCACCTGCGGATTAACCGCGACATCGCCGCCAGCAGCGTGGTTACCTTCATGTCGCATGACCGCGAGCTGGTGGAAGAGGCCTACGCGGGCGACATCATCGGCATCCCCAACCACGGCAACATCCAAATCGGCGATAGCTTCTCCGAAGGCGAACCGCTGGCATTTACCGGCATCCCCTTCTTCGCACCCGAACTGTTCCGCAGCGTCCGCATAAAAAACCCGCTGAAAATCAAGCAACTGCAAAAAGGTTTGCAGCAGCTTGGCGAAGAAGGCGCGGTGCAGGTGTTCAAGCCGATGAGCGGTGCGGATTTGATTTTGGGCGCGGTGGGCGTATTGCAGTTTGAAGTGGTTACCTCGCGGCTGGCGGCGGAATATGGCGTAGAAGCGGTGTTCGACAACGTGTCCGTGTGGTCGGCGCGCTGGGTGTCGTGCGGCGACAGGAAAAAGCTGGCGGAATTTGAAAAGGCCAACGCGGTAAACCTGGCCATCGACGCGGGCGGCAACCTGGCCTACCTCGCCCCCAACCGTGTGAACCTGAACCTGACGCAGGAACGCTGGCCGGATATTGTGTTCCATGAAACGCGCGAGCACGCGGCGAAGCTAAGCTGACTTAAAGAGGCTACCTGAAAAAAGATTTTCAGGTAGCCTTGGTTTCAGGCAGCCTGGGTGTGGATAGGCAAGCTGCCTTTTCTGGTGTTTCTAATTTCTAATTATTTTGGAGGTCATAATGAAAACGAAAAGATTGGTTTTGAGTGCTATGTTGGCGCTGGCGGCTTCATCCGCCGCGGCCAAGCTGCCTGCCGCAGTGCAACGGGCAGTGAATGAAGATGCGCGGCTTTGCCGTGATTCGGGCGGGCGCTTTTCTTACAGCAAGGCGGTGCAGGCTGTGGATTTGAATGGCGACGGCCACCCCGATTATGTTTACGATTCGGGCGAAACGATGTGTGCCGGCGGCGCTGATTTGGGCGGCTCGGGCGGTTGGCTGGTTACTGTGTTTGCGGGGCAGCCGGACGGGACGGCTAAAGAGGCGTTTAGCAACGGGGCAATCGGTGCGCGGATGATAAACGGCCGGCTGTATTTGGGCGTGGGCGGGGCATACTGCGGGCAAAATACGCGCGGCAGGGTGCGCGCCCAATACGACAACTGCATCCGCCCGCTGCAATGGAACGCGCGCAGGAAGGTGTTTGAGTTTGCGCCCGTGTCGCAGAAAAGGCCGTTTCCGGCAAGCTGGGAGCGGTAATGGGACGGCTAGGCTGGGTTGCAATCCAGGCTGGCTGTTGATGAAGAAGAGGCTACCTGAAAATTTCGACGGTCTTGTTTTAATGGCGTTAAAGCTCGCATTTTCAGGTAGCCTGTAACCGATAAACAGGATGGGGAAACGAATGGCTTGGTTCAAAATGAGCGAGTGGGAATGGTGGAACAAGCTGGCGCTGGCGGCGGCTCTGGTGTTGGGTGCGGTGTTGGTGATGATGCAGCCGCTGGTGTGGAAGAAGGGGGCGTCTTGGCTGGCGGGGGCGGTGTTTGCCGTGCTGGCGGCGGGTTGTGTGCGCTGGCTGTTCCGCTTGCGCAAGGGCGGCGCAGGTTTGGCGGCGGGGGATCGGTTTAAGCGGGATATGTCGCGCGTGATGTGGGGGGTGCTGATGGCGGTTGTGCTGACGCGTGTGCTGGTGAATGCGGTGTTGCTGGTGTCGCTGCTGCCGGTTGAGCCGGTGTCGGTGAAGGCGCGTTTGCTGGATACGCAGAAGGGCGGTTTTAAATCGTGGGTGTTGGAGCTGGAAGACGGCACGCGCTTTGAATTGGACGATGGTTTGCTGCGGCGTGCGCCGGAGGACTTGGCGGGGCAGACGGTGCGGGTGAGGGTGCGGGAGAATGGGCTGGGGTATTATGTGGTGGCGGAGTAGGGCGTGAATGTGAAAAAGGCTACCTGAAAACCTTGCGTTTTCAGGTAGCCTTTATGCTGTGCGAGGGGAGGATTAGGCGGCCAGATGGGGGGCGATGGTTTGCAGCATTTGCGCCAGCACTTTGGGGTTGGCGGCTACGATGTCGCCGCTTTCGAGCCAGCCTTCGTTGCCTTTCATGTCGGTTACGATGCCGCCCGCTTCCTGCACGATGAGGGCGCCGGCGGCGATGTCCCAGGGTTTGAGGTTGAATTCGAAGAAGCCGTCGAAGCGGCCGCAGGCCACGGCGCAGAGGTCGAGCGAGGCGGCGCCTTCGCGGCGGGCGCCGGCGGTTTTGGCGAGGAAGCTTTGCAGGATGTTCAGGTAGCTTTCCATCATGCTTTGATCGACCACGGGGAAACCGGTGCCGATGAGGCAGCGGTTGAGCTCGATGCGGCTGGATACGCGGATGCGGCGGTCGTTGAGCAGGGCGCCCTGGCCGCGGGAGGCGAGGTAGAGGTCGTTGCGCTCGGGGGCGTAAACGAGGGCTTCTTGCAGCATGCCTTTGTGCAGCAGAGCCATGCTGACGGCGTATTGGGGGTGGCCGTGCAGATAGTTGGTGGTGCCGTCGAGCGGGTCGATGATCCATTCGTATTCGGCTTTCTCGGGGCCGCTGCTGCCGCTTTCTTCGGCGGTGATTTTGTGCTGGGGGTAGGCTTCCTGCAGGATTTCTCGGATGATTTCTTCGGCGGTGCGGTCTACGTCGGATACGAAGTCGTTGAAGGCTTTGCTGTCGATTTTGACGGCGCCGAGGTTGTTGGCGGCGCGCAGCATCATGTCGCCGGCGCGGCGGGCGGCTTTGATGGCGGTGTTGAGGACGGGGTTCATGTTTCTCCGATTCGGGCTGTGGGGCAGGCAGGCTACCTGAAAATTGGAAAGGGGCTGCGCTTAGGGGAGGCAGCCGATTGATGGGGCGGCATTATACCTTGGGCGGCAGGCGGGCAAAAGCGGGCGGGCTTTAAATCGGCGGGGGCGGCCTTATTTGGCTGGGGATCGGATGCTTGATTTTGTGTGAGGATGAAATGACTGTTTTGTTGGTTGTGCTGGCGCTGGCGTTGCTGCTGGCGGGTTTGGCGGGGGCGGTGCATCCGCTGCTGCCGGGGATGCCGCTGATGTTTGCGGGCACGTGGCTGTTGGCTTACAGCCAGGATTATGAGGTGATCGGCCCGACGGCGCTGGTGGTATTGGGGCTGATTTTGGCGCTGGCTTGGACGCTGGATTATGTGGCGGGGCTTTTGGGGGCGAAGTTTACGGGGGCGAGCAAACAGGCGCTGTGGGGCTCGCTGGCGGGCGGCGTGGTGGGGCTGTTTTTCGCGCTGCCGGGGATGGTGTTGGGCCCGCTGGTGGGCGCGGCGGTGGGGGAGTTTGCGGCGCGGCGCAGTTTGTGGGCGGCGGGCAAGGTGGGGTTGGGCACGCTGCTGGGCATGGTGGCGGGGGTGGTGGCGAAGCTGGGCTGTGCGCTGGTGGTGTTGTTTAGTATTTTGGGGCTGTATGTGTATTATTGGGTGAGCTGAGGGATTGGGTTTCAGGTAGCCTGTGATTGAAATGAGGCTACCTGAAAAACGGCGGGATGATTTTTAGCGGTGCGGCAACGCTGTCGCGCTGTGTTTTAACTTGGTTGAAGCTGACGTTTTCAGGTAGCCTTTCTCTGATATGATGGCTACCTGAAAAATAAATGGTAATGGAATGAGAAGCAGATGATTGGTTTGATGATTATGACGCATGAAACGCTGGGCGAGTCTTACAGCAAGCTGGCGCAGCACTTTTTCGGGCAGATGCCGGAGTATCTGTCGATTATCGGCGTGCGGCCGGACGACGAGCCGGAGCGGGTGATGGAGCGGGCGCGGCGCGAGGCCGAGCGGCTGGCGTTTACCGACGGCATCCTGCTGTTGGCGGATGTGTTCGGCGCCACGCCGTGCAATGTGGGGCGGCAGCTGTTGCAGCAATACCGGATGGTGCTGCTCACCGGGCTGAATGCGCCGATGATGGTGAAGGCGGTGCAGGAGGCGAAAAAGGCCGATGATTTGCTGGCGCTGGCCGAGATGGTGCGCCAGTCGGCTTTGGCGGGGATTATGCTGATCCGGCCGGAAGAGGAGCAGGGCGTATGCTGAAGCAGCAGGTGGAGATTATCAATAAATTGGGGCTGCATGCGCGCGCGTCGAGCAAGTTTACGCAAACGGCGGGCGCATTCCAGGCGGAAACGCGGGTGTGCCGCAACGGCAAGTGCGTAAACGGCAAGAGCATCATGGGCTTGATGATGCTGGCGGCGGCCAAGGGCTCGGTGATCGAAATCGAAACCGAGGGCGCAGACGAGCAGGCGGCGATGCAGGCGCTGGTGGCTTTGGTAAACAATTATTTCGACGAAGGCGAATAAACATGAGCGTGGTGTTGCACGGATTTGCGGCGGGCAGCGGGATTGCCATCGGGCGGGCGCATTTGGTGGTGCGCGGCATGGAGGAAGTGCCGCAGCTGGACATGGCTCCGGAAGAAATCGATGCCGAGGCCGAACGTTTTGAAGCAGCGGTAAAGGCCACCCGCCGCCAGCTGGAACAGCTGCGCAGCGCCATCCCCGAAAATGCCCCCACCGAGCTGGGCGCGTTTATTTCGCTGCACCTGATGCTGCTGGCCGACGTTACCCTCTCGCGCGAGCCGATCGACATCTTGCGCGCGCAGGGCATCAATGCCGAATGGGCGCTGAAGCTGCAAACCGACAAGCTGGCCGAACAGTTTGACGCCATCGACGACGAATACCTGCGCGAGCGCAAGCAGGACATGCTTCAGGTGGCCGAACGGATTTATCAAAACTTAATGGGGCAGAATGACGATTTCCTGCCCGACACCGAAACAGAAGATGATATTATCCTGATTTCTCACGATTTTTCTCCGGCTGATGCCGTGTATTTCAAAGAACACCGCATTGCCGGTTTCGCCACCGATGCCGGCGGCCCCACCAGCCACACCGCCATTTTGGGGCGCAGCCTGGATGTGCCCTCAGTGATCGGCCTATACAACGCGCGCGAGCTGATCAGCCAAGACGAATGGATCATCGTGGACGGCCTCAGCGGCGTGCTGATCATCAATCCAGATGATTTGATCCTGAGCGAATACCGCAAGCGCGACCGCGTGTACCGCAGCCAGCGCCGCCTGCTCAACAAACTCAAAGACATTACCGCCACCACCAAAGACGGCATCGATATCGAGCTTTTGGCCAACATCGAATCCGGCCAAGATGTGCGCTTGATGAACCGCCTTTCCGCCGACGGCGTGGGCTTGTTCCGCAGCGAATTCCTGTTTCTCAACCGTGACAACCTGCCTGATGAAGACGAACAATACCGCGTGTATGCCGGTATCGTGAAAAAGCTCAAAGGCAAGCCGCTCACCCTGCGCACCGTGGATTTGGGCGTGGATAAAAACCCGCGCTGGTTTGGCGAAGGCCACTCGCTCAATCCTGCCTTGGGTATGACCGGCATCCGTCTCTGCCTGGCCGAGCCGGTGATGTTCCGCACCCAGATGCGGGCGGCTTTGCGCGCAGCGGCGCTGGGGCCGGTGAAAATCATGTGGCCGATGATCAGCTCGGTGGACGAAGTGCGCCAGTGCATCAACCATTTGGCCACTGCACGCCGCCAGCTGGACGAACGCGGTGAAGAATACGGCGAAGTGCAGGTGGGGGCGATGATCGAAATCCCTTCTGCCGCGCTCACGGTGGGCAGTATCCTGAAATATCTGGATTTTATCTCAGTCGGCACCAACGATTTGATTCAATACACTTTATCGGTGGATCGCGGCGACGACAGCGTGAGTTATCTCTATCAGCCCAGCCATCCGGCGGTGTTGAAGCTGCTGCACCATGTGTTTAGCACCGCCAAGCGCATGGGCAAGCCGGTGTCGGTGTGCGGCGAAATGGCGGGTGACCTGCATTTCACCCGCCTGCTGCTGGGCTTGGGCTTGCGCCGGTTTTCCATGAATGCCAGCAATCTGCTGGCGGTGAAGAATGTGATCATTCAAAGCAACGCGGGAGAACTGGCGGATCAGGTGCGCAAACTGCTGCGCATGGGCGACCCGGAAAAGGTTCGGCAGGCCGTTAAGAAAATGAATGCGCTGGATGATGACAAAAATACAACAGTTGAAACAGCATAACGTTTCGATTGGGAAGTGAAGAATTGTTAAAAATTATTGTTAAAATACCGAGCTTAATCTTTACTTAAATAAATGAACAATTCTTCTTCTTTCTATACTTAGTGCAAGTTTATGGCAGCGAACTGCCGTATTTGGGTAAAAAGTAACAATTAGTAGTGACAATAATCAAAGCATTCTATACAATGCGCCCCGCCTGTGCTGCTTCTTGGTAGGCGGCATGGATAGTAAGTAGACGTTTTCCCGCAAGTTGGCCATCAATACTTCCTCCCTTGGTATTGATGGCTTTTTTTGTCTGTGCTAGGGCGTCAAAAATGAATGTTCAATTTGAGCCGGATTGCCATTTGTATTTTTCAGGTAGCCTGATGGCGCAGCCGGCGGGCACGGTTTGTTTCTATTGGATGGGGCGCTTTTCCCAGCAAAGTCTGCCCGCCCCGCAGGCTGATGCTTCTATTGTTTTCTGTTCCGTTTCCTCCTCTGTTTGGCGATGAGCCGCTGCTGGCTTATAATCCGCAGTTTTCCAAACTAGCTCAATCTGCCGGCAGAACCATCATGCAAGAACACTACCAACCCTCCCTCACCGAGCCCGCCGCCCGCGAAAAATGGGCGGCGCACCGCGTTTTCAACGCCAAAGAAAACAGCGCCAAACCCAAATTCTATTGCCTCTCCATGTTCCCCTATCCCAGCGGCAGGCTGCACATGGGGCACGTGCGCAACTACACCATCGGCGACGTGCGCAGCCGCTTCAAACTGCTGAACGGGTTCAACGTGTTGCAGCCGATGGGTTGGGACGCGTTCGGCATGCCCGCCGAAAACGCCGCGCTGAAAAACGGCACCGCGCCCGCCAAGTGGACGTATGAAAACATCGCCTATATGCGCGGCCAGTTGCAAAGCTTGGGTTTCGCGCTGGATTGGGAACGCGAAATCGCCACCTGCCGCCCGGAATACTACCGCTGGGAGCAGCTCCTGTTCACTAAATTGTTTGAAAAAGGCATCGTGTACAAGAAACTAGGCACGGTGAACTGGGACCCGGTGGACCACACCGTGCTGGCCAACGAGCAGGTGATTGACGGGCGCGGCTGGCGCAGCGGCGCGCTGGTGGAAAAGCGCGAAATCCCGATGTACTACTTCAAAATCACCGATTATGCCGAGCAGCTTCTGGCCGATTTGGACGGCTTGGACTGGCCGGAGCAGGTGAAAACCATGCAGCGCAACTGGATCGGCAAATCGCGCGGCATGAACGTGCGTTTTCAGGTAGCCTCTGATAGCCGCGAAGGGCTACCTGAAAATTATGCCGATTATATTCAAGTGTATACCACCCGCCCTGACACGCTGATGGGCGCGACCTATGTGGCCGTGGCCGCCGAACACCCGCTGGCCGCCGCCGCTGCCGAAAAGCAGCCTGCACTTCAAGCGTTCATTGCCGAATGCAAGGCCGGCAGCGTGGCCGAAGCCGATATGGCGACGATGGAGAAAAAGGGTATGCCCACCGGCCGCTTCGTCATCAACCCGCTCAACGGCGAGCGGCTGGAAGTGTGGGTGGCGAACTATGTGCTGTGGGGCTACGGCGACGGCGCGGTGATGGCCGTGCCCGCGCACGACGAGCGCGATTTTGAATTTGCCAATAAATTCGGCCTGCCGATTAAACAGGTTATCGAATTGGACGAACCGCAGCCCTACAACCCCGCCGTGTGGCACGACTGGTATGGTGCGAAGGAAAACACGCGGCTGATAAATTCAGGAGAATTCAACGGTTTGGATTTTCAGACTGCCTTCGATGCGATTGCCGCCAAGTTGCAGGCTGCTGCTGCGGGCGAGCCGAAAACGCAATACCGCCTGCGCGACTGGGGCATTTCCCGCCAGCGCTACTGGGGCTGCCCGATTCCCATCATCCACTGCGAAAGCTGCGGCGAAGTGCCCGTGCCGGCACAGGATTTGCCTGTAGTGCTGCCGGAAAACGTGGTGCCCGACGGCGCGGGTTCGCCGCTGGCCAAAATGCCCGAATTTTACGAGACGAAATGTCCGAAATGCGGCGGCGCGGCCAAGCGCGAAACCGACACCATGGACACCTTCATGGAATCGAGCTGGTACCAGTTCCGCTATATGTCGCCACGCGACGACGCGCACATGGTCGCGCCCGCAGCGGCGGAATATTGGGGGCAGGCCGACCAATACATCGGCGGCATCGAACACGCCATTTTGCACCTGCTCTACGCCCGCTTCTTCACCAAGTTGATGAACGAAGAAGGGATTGTGCCCGTGCGCGAGCCGTTCAAGCAGTTGCTCACGCAGGGCATGGTGCTGGCGCAAACCTATTACCGCGACCGCGCCGACGGCGGCAAGGAATGGTTCAATCCTGCCGACGTGGATTTGCAACTGGACGACAAAGGCCGCCCCGCCTCCGCCGTGCTGCGCGCCGACGGCCAGCCCGTGCAGATTGGCGGCATGGAAAAAATGTCCAAATCCAAAAACAACGGCGTTGATCCGCAAACCCTGATTGACACCTACGGCGCGGACACCGCCCGCCTGTTCATGATGTTCGCCGCGCCGCCCGAACAGTCGCTGGAATGGAACGATGCCGCCGTGGAGGGCGCGCACCGCTTCCTGCGCCGCCTGTGGCGCACCGTGTACGAATTTAAGCAGGGCGGCACGGCGCCGGCGTTTTCAGGTAGCCACAACGCGCTGGCAGGCAGCCTGCAAGAGTTGCGCTTCAAGCTGCACAGCACCATCGCCAAAGTAACCGACGACTACGACCGCCGCCAGCAGTTCAACACCGCCGTGGCCGCCGTGATGGAGCTGCTGAACCAATACGATGCCACCGCCAAGAGCGGCGCGTTGGCCGAGGCGCACGGCCGCGAAGTGGCGCAGGAAACGCTGGAAGCCGTGCTGCTGTTGCTGTGGCCCATCGTGCCGCACATCTGCGAAAGCCTGTGGGGCGAGCTGCGCGAGGGCGGCAAGGTGTGGGAAACCGTGTGGCCGAAAGCCGATTCCGCCGCGCTGGTGCAGACAGAAATCGAAATGATGGTGCAGGTGAACGGCAAGCTGCGTGACAAAATCACCGTGCCCGCCGAGGCCGACAAAGCCGCCATCGAAGCCGCCGCGCTCGCCACCGCCGGCGCGCAGAAGTTTATGGACGGCAAGGCGGCGAAGAAAATCATCGTTGTGCCGAAACGGCTGGTGAATATTGTGGTGTGAGGCCGTTGGGCTGTTAAAGGCTGCTTGAAAACTGTGTATTGGTTTTCAGGTAGCCTTGTTGTCATGTTATGGGGCTACCTGAAAATATTTGCCTTAAATTTTCAGGTAGCCTTAAATATGCAAAACCAAGGAACGAATCATGTTGAGAAAAGTTTTTGCTTTAACGGCGCTGCTACCTGCTTTGGCTGCCGCCGAACCGCCTATCCGAGATTGCCGCACCTTCTTGTTGGATATGAGCGCGTTGGGTTTCCGTATTGGAGCATGCCGTAAAAATGCCGAGCATCCCTATGTGATTCAATTGGAAAAACGACAATCCGAATGTGCTGTCACGTGGGCAGATCCTGTAGTGCGTGCGGAGGCTAGGGAGGTGTATCGCACTTTGAGCGATGAGCTCATCAATGATGCGATAACTCCGGAGACAGTGGATGCAGTGCTGGCTGGTAAATCGATTGATATGAGCAAAACCGAGTTGTGTAGCGGATATGACAATTATTTGCGAGAGATGGCGCGGCGCTATCTGCGCCAGTGAAACGAGCAGCAGGGGAGGGGGATGGTTTTAGCCTCATTGAGGCTTTATTTCAGCTAGCCCTTTCCTGCGCAGAGGCTACCTGAAAAATACCCGCCCCAAGTTTTCACTTCGCTGAAGTTTGCGTTTTAGCTTCGCAGAAACTCACTCCGTTCGTTTTAACTGCGTTGAAGCTCACGCTTTCAGGTAGCCTTAAATAGGTAAAACCAAGGAGCGAACCATGTTGAGGAAAATCTTTGCTTTCGTGGCGTTGCTGCCTGCTTTGGCCGCCGCCGAGCCGCCTATCCGGGATTGCCGTGTTTTTCTGCTGGATATGAGCACGTTGGGTTTCCGCGCCGGTATCTGCCAGAAAAATATCGAACAGCCCGAAGTTGTCCGCTTGCGGGCAAGGGAGCGGGAATGTTCCGCCATATCAGCAGATGGTGAATTGAATGAGGAAATCAGGATGCGGCAGCTTGCCCTGCACGATGAATTCGTCAATGAAGCCGTAACGCGGGAAACGGTGGGGGCGGCATTGGCCGGCAAACCGGCGGATGTGGGCGGAACTGCATTTTGCCGGGCATACGATAAGCAGTTGGATGAAATGGCGCGGCGCTATCTGCAGCCGTAAACAGACAATGGCCGGGCAAGGCAGCACTTTTCAGATGTCTGAAACGGCTACCGAGCCCCAATCACAAAACAAACTGAAAACGGAAAAAGGCTACCTGAAAATTTTGGCTTCGCAGAAACTGCCTTGAAGCTCGTTTTCAGGTAGCCTTTTCATCCGGCCGAAGCGTATCGCCCGCTATCGCCCGGGCACGCTTGCGTGTGGCTGGCTAAATCAGGAAGAAATACGCCCAAGCCGATACCACGATGATGGAGAGGATATTCAGCAGCAGCCCAACCTGCATCATTTCCTTCTGCTTGATCAAGCCCGTGCCGAATACGATCGCATTGGGCGGCGTGGCCACCGGCAGCATAAAGGCGCAAGAGGCACCGATGCCGATAATCAGCACCAACACTTCCTGGTTCATGCCCATTTGGGCGGCAATCGTGCCGAACACGGGCACCAGCAGCGCGGCGGAGGCGGTGTTGCTGGTGAACTCGGTGAGGAAGATGATGAAGGCGGCCACCACCAGGATGATTACCAAGGGGTGCGCCTGCCCGAACGTGGCCGCCACTTCATTGCCCAGCGCGGCGGAAGCGCCCGATTTTTCCATCATTACGGAGAGGGTGATGCCGCCGCCGAACAGCATCAGCGTGCCCCAGTCGGTGTTGCGCGCCACTTCGCGCCAGCTCACCACGCCGAACATCACCACCGCCACCGCGGCCACCATGGCGATGAAACTGTCGATGGATTTGATGCCGGTGGCTTTGCCCAGCTCCGAGCCGAAAATCCAGCACAGCGCGGTGAGCACGAAAATGATGACGGTAATCACGCGGTGCAGCGTCCAAGGGATGTCTTCTTTCTGTTGGAAATCCACCTTTTCGGCAAAGTTCGGTTTCAGCACCACAAACAGGGAAAACAGCATCAAGGGTAACAGCACTAGCATCATCGGTAGGCCGTATTTCATCCAGCCGGCAAAGTCGAGATCAAGCGCTTTGGCGGCAATGGCATTGGGAGGCGAGCCCACCAGCGTGCCCAAGCCGCCGATGCTGGCGCAATAGGCGATGCCCAGCAGCACGAATACAAAGGTTTTGCGGTCTTTTTCCTTGTCAACGTGCCCCATCAGTCCCATGGCCAGCGGCAGCATCATGGCGGCGGTGGCGGTGTTGCTGATCCACATGGAAAGCCCCGTAGTGACCAGAAACACCATCATCACGGCTGCCAGCATATTACCGCGCGAAAGCGCAATCACCAACATGGCGATTTTCCTGTCCAGCCGCTGCACGTGCATGGCTGCCGCCAGCGCGAAACCGCCGAAAAACACATAGATAATCGGATCAGAAAAGCCGGCAAAGGCCGCTTTGGTGCCCATATCCGGGATTTTGAAGAAAATCGCCAGCAGCGGTACCGTGAGCGCGGTTACGGTGATGTGCACCGCTTCGGTAAACCACAAAATCGCCACAAACAGCAAAATGGTCAGCCCGGCCTTAACGTTGTGCTCGTAGGGCAAAAGCTGGTAGGCGATGGCGGACACCACGGCGGCAATAATGGCGATGATCAGCCCGCGAAAGCTGGTAACCGGTATCTGCGCGCTTTGCAGCTCAAAGTTTTCTGGCAGGTTGGTTTGGCTTGGGTTCTCTCTGAAATTCATTTTTCCGTCTCCATAAAGCTTGGTTAATCTTTATCTTCACGTTTTTTATCGTTTAAGCCATGAGCATGTGTGTACTCATGGCGGAAGAATAAGGTTGGGTGCGGGTTCTGTCAATCATTAAGATTATTGCTTTTGGTTGTTTGTATAACGTGGAGGCAAAGATAAAAACAGCCAAACGGGTTGGTTTTCAGGTAGCCTGATGATCTCGGGCTGGGGCTACCTGAAAATCATCGCCCCGAATTTCTGCAACACCAAAACTGATTTTGCTTTTCAGGTAGCCTCCCTGATAGTGTGGCGGAGCGGCCCGCCTTGCCGCGAAGTTGCGTTGTCCAGTAAAATAGTGTGCTTCCGACAGGCGGCGCACCCGCCCCAGAAGCACGTTTGCACACCGGAGCCTGGTTGTGGAACGTGCTTTTTCTCGGATTGAACCCCTCTTATCGGACACCGCACCATGACCACTCCCGCACTCCTCGTTCTTGCCGACGGCAGCGTATTCCACGGCACATCAATCGGTTATGAAGGATCGACTTCCGGCGAAGTCGTGTTCAACACCTCCATGACCGGCTATCAGGAAATCCTCACCGACCCCTCCTACGGCAAACAAATCGTTACCCTCACCTATCCGCATATCGGCAACACCGGCACCAACGCCGAAGATCAAGAAAGCGACCGCGTTTATGCCGCCGGCCTGATCATTCGCGATCTGCCGCTTTTGCACAGCAATTTCCGTGCATCGGAAAGCCTGCACGACTATCTGGTGCGCCACCAAACCGTCGCCATCGCCGACATCGACACCCGTCGTCTGACCACGCTCTTGCGCGAAAAAGGCGCGCAGGGCGGCGCCATCCTCACCGGCGCAGACGCCACGGTTGAAAAAGCGCAGGAACTCATCGCCGCATTCGGCAGCATGGTGGGCAAAGATTTGGCAAAAGAAGTTTCCTGCAAACAAGCCTACGAATGGACGGAAGGCGAATGGGCTTTGGGCAAAGGGTTTGTTACCCCTGCCGAGCAGCCCTATCATGTCGTCGCCTACGATTTCGGCGTGAAAACCAATATCCTGCGTATGCTCGCTTCGCGCGGCTGCCGCCTGACCGTTGTCCCCGCCCAAACCAGTGCGGAAGACGTGTTGGCACTCAACCCCGACGGCGTGTTCCTGTCTAACGGCCCGGGCGACCCCGAGCCTTGCGACTACGCCATCGAAGCCGTGAAAAAACTGATGGACAGCGGCAAACCCATCTTCGGCATCTGCTTGGGACACCAGCTCATCAGCCTTGCCATCGGCGCGAAAACCCTGAAAATGCGTTTCAGCCACCACGGCGCGAACCATCCCGTGCAGGATTTGGACAGCGGCAAAGTCGTCATCACCAGCCAAAACCACGGCTTCGCCGTCGATGCTGATACCCTGCCCGCCAACGCGCGCATTACCCACCATTCCCTGTTCGACAACACTTTGCAGGGCATCGAGCTGACCGACAAACCCGTGTTCTGCTTCCAAGGCCACCCCGAAGCCAGCCCCGGCCCGCAGGATGTGGGGTATCTGTTTGACAGGTTTATTGCCAATATGCAGGCCGCAAAGCAGTAAATATTTCTGTTTTGCAGCCGTGCCGTTGAAGTTTGTGCTTTTCAGGTAGCCTTTGCCATGCGCGGAGGCTACCTGAAAATTTATCGGCTTGGTTTAACGGTTAGAGCGAACCATGAAAATATACGAAATCCATTGCGCCGGCATCGAGCTGTTGCGCCGGCCTTTCTCTTTGATGCTGGCGGCCGACCCGTTTCCTTTGGAGCAAAACTGCGACTGCGTGGAAATCGGCACGGCGGAAGGATGCAGCGAACTGCGACTGTGGTATGACGATGGTTCGCGCCTGGCCTGCTTCGCACCGGCGTTTGAATCGCTGTATATCGACAGCGGGCGGCTGTGCGCGGATATTTGGCTGCCGCCGGAAACCACGGATGGCGTTCCGCCCAGCGGCATCGGGCAAATCCGCCTGTTTTTGGCGCGCGAACACCTGCTGCGGCTGCAAACGGTGTGGCCGCTAGACAGGATGGCGGATTATGCGGCGCTGGCGTATTGCTTTGAGGAGTAGGGCGGCGGCTTGCCTGCGTGCGGGGTTTGGGGTAGGCTGGGGTTGGCTTTGTTGCTGCGGTATTTTCAGGTAGCCTTGGGTGAAGATTGGGGCTACCTGAAAAATAGTGCGGCTCAAGCGGGAAGGGTATGAGTTTGCTCATACGCGAGATGATTTGCGATTGGATATTGAAAGGAAAAGACATGGGAAAATGGATGATAATTGCGGCGCAGGCGGCGTTGCTCATGGCTTCGGCTGTACAGGCGCAAACCTTGGATGAGCAGGCGAAAATACAGGTTGTGCGGCAGGCGTATGCCAAAGAGGATTATCTGCCGTATGCTTCGCCGGAATTTAAGCGGGTTGTGAACCAGGCTTATCGGATTATCGATAGGGTCAATACCCGGGCCCAGGGGATTGAGTGCGAATATGCTAGGCATTTCGATATGGGCATTGGGAATGGCGGTGCGCCCGATGATTTGATGCGGACGCTGAGGGTGACGCCATTGCAGGGAGACAGGGTTCAGGCAACGTTTAAAGATTTTGCCAATCCGGGCGAGCCTAGAAAAACCGTTACCACTCACTTTAACGTTAGTTGCCATAACGGACGTTGCCAAATCAACGATGTGGGCAATGTGCGGAGGGTTTACCAGCAGATTGTCCGCACGAATCGGTGTGAGTAGGGCAATGTGGCTCGTGCGGCAGGGTTGTTTGTTGCCGATGTTTTTCAGGTAGCCTCCGGTTTCGCGCAAGAGGCTACCTGAAAGCTATTCAGCCTTTCTCTCCGCTTAAGCCCTTGCTGCCAATCCGCTTTGGGCTATAATCGCCCTTTCTTTTTTCTGCCGGTTTCCCTTTTGAACTTAGTTGCCCAGCTTCGCCGCGCCAGCCGCTACCGCCTGCATTTGCCGCAGGCGGTGATGCCGGCGCACCATATTTCCTGCCACTCCTGCGGGCTTGAGCTGCGCCTGCCGCCGCTCAAACCGGGGAAGGCGGCGTTTTGCCCGCGCTGCCGGCATCCGCTGGCGCGGGTGGAGGCCAATCCTTTTATGCTGCCGCCGGCGCTGGCTTTGGCTTCGCTGATCATGCTGGCGGTGGTATTTTCCGGGCTGTATATGCAGGTGACGGTGCTGGGGCAGAATGTGCCGCTCACGCTGCCGGAAATGATGAAGGTGCTGATTTTGCAGGAATCGGGCTTTTTGGCGGAGGTGATGTTTGTGCTCACTTTCGGCGCGCCGCTGCTGTTTTGCCTGCTGTGCCTGTATGTGTATGGCGGGCTGCTGTGGGGCCGGCCGCCGCCGGGGGTGCTGCGGGCGACGAGGTGGCTGGTGCGGCTGCGCGGCTGGATGATGGTGGACGTGTTTTTTATTTCCACGTTGGTGGCGTATATTAAGCTGGGCAAGGTGGCGCAGGTGCAGTTTGGTGCGGCGTTTTACCTGATGTTTGTACTCGCGGTGCTGCTGATCCGCACGGCGCAGTCGGTGCCGGAGCATTGGGTGTATTACCAAATCCGGCGGCTGCGCGGGGACAGGGATTTGCTGCGGCCGGAAGGCGGCGCGGTGTTTTGCGGCAAGTGTTTGTTTGAGCGGCCGGCGGGCGAAACGGAATGCGGCATCTGCGGCTCGGGGCTGCACAGGCGGCGGCCGAACAGCCTGGGTTGGAGCCTGGCGCTGCTGATGACGGCGCTGCTGCTGCTGCTGCCGGCAAACCTGATGACGATTATGGTGTCGTCCAACCCCACGGTGATTGAGCGCAGCACGATTTTCAGCGGCATCCGGTTTATGTGGCGCGACGGCGACCACTACATCGCGATGATTATTTTCAGCGCCAGCATCATGGTGCCGTGGTTGAAGATCATCGCCATGGGCGTGTTGCTGTATGCGGCCAAGTTCGGCACGGATATGGCGCCGCAGAAGCTTTCCAAGCTGTATCTGATTACCGAATCCATCGGGCGCTGGTCGATGATTGATATTTTCGTCATCATCATGCTGATGTCCACCTTCCGCACGCATTTGGCGCGCGTGGTGCCCGGGCCGGCGGCGCTGTATTTCTGCCTGGTGGTGCTGCTCACCATGCTCTCGGCGCACTTTTTCGACCCGCGCCTGATGTGGGACAAAGCCGCCCAACGGCGCAAACAATCGGGCTGACATTTCGCTTTGCAGAAGCTCTGGCGCGTTGCGTTTTTCAGGTAGCCTCCGGCCAAGAAAAGGCTACCTGAAAAATAGGAAACCATGCGCGGACACGGCAAAGGCTACCTGAAAGCGCGAGCTTCAACGCAGTTAAAGCGAGGTTTCCGCAGGAGGCCGGGTTTCTGCAAAGTTAAAAACGCCAAACCGATTTTCAGGTAGCCTCAAGCCGAACAAAGGCTACCTGAAAACACCCGAGCCAAAACCTTTTTAAAAACCAAGCATCCCAACCATGACAACACATTCCTCCGAACACGAACCGCGGGCGGAAATCCGCCGCAACCGCAGCTTCTCCTTTATGGTGTGGCTGATTCCGCTCATCGCCTTGCTCACCGGCGCCTGGCTGCTGTTCGACCACATCCGCAACACCGGCCCGGAAATCACGCTGTATATGGCCAATGCCGAAGGCATCGAAGTGAACAACACCGTGATCAAGGTGCTGGACGTGGAAGTGGGCCGCGTAACCGCCATCCACCTGCGCCCCGGGCATGAAGGCGTGGCGCTCACCGCCCAGCTCACCGGCGAAGCCCGCGACATGGTGCGCAAAGACAGCCAGTTTTGGATCGTGAAGCCGCGCGTGGACCAAAGCGGCATCACCGGCTTGAGCACGCTGGTGTCCGGCTCGTATATCGCGCTGATGCCCGGCAAAAGCCCGGAAGAGGAAAACGAATTCACCGTGGCCGATTTCCCGCCGGTGGCCGCTTTCGCCCAAGGCGGCCTGCGCCTGCGCCTCAAAGGCGGCGGCAGCAAGATTTTGAGCAACGGCAGCCCGGTGATGTATCGCGACATCAACGTGGGCATCGTGGAGAGCGCCGAGTTTGATCCGGTGAGCAAAACAGTGTCTTATCAAATTTTTATTGCCAGTCCGAACGATAAACTGGTGGGTAGCAAGGCACGCTTCTGGCTGCAAAGCGGCCTGAAAGTGGAGCTGGCCAACGGCGGGCTGAAAGTGGACAGCCCCTCGCTACCCGCGCTGATTTCCGGCGCCATCGCCTTCGACGACCCGCCCAACGGCGACAGAGGCGGCCAAGTGGGCAACAACGCCCTGTTTAAGCTCTACGCCAACCGCGCCGAAGTAGATAATCAGGCCGATGAGCGCTCGCTGTATTACGTGGTGTTCTTCAAGCAGAGCGTGCGCGGGCTGGCGGTGGATGCGCCGGTGGAATACAAAGGCATCCCCGTGGGAACGGTTACCGACGTACCCTATTTCGACCGCAACGACAGCCTGCGCCTGTTCGACAACGGCTGGATTCCGGTGCGCATCCGCATCGACCCCTCGCGGCTGGAAATGAACGCCGACGCGCAAAGCAAAGAAGCCTGGGCCGACCAGATCGGCCGCGCCCTCAACCGCGGCTTAAGCGCCACCCTCGCCAGCAACAACCTGCTCACCGGCTCGCTGTTTGTGGAGCTTTCCGAAGCGCCCGGCCAAAGCATGCTCAAGCCCGTGGCCAGCTATCAGGGCAACACCGTGATCGCCACCCGCAACGGCGCCGGCCTGGGCGATTTGCAGCAGCAGGTGTCCGATTTGCTGGACAAATTCAACCGCCTGCCGTTGGATAAAACCGTGCGCGAGCTCAACGGCAGCCTGGCCGAGCTCAAAGGCACGCTGGCGCAGGCCAACCGCCTGCTCGGCCAGCCGCAAACCCAGCAGCTGCCCGGCGAGCTGAACCGCACCCTGGCCGAACTGCGCAACACGCTGCAAGGCGTGTCGCCGCAATCGCCCGTGTATGGCGACGTGCAGAAAACCCTGCGCAGCATCGACCGCACCCTGCAGCAGGCCGCGCCCGTGCTCAACACCCTGAAAGAGCAGCCCAACGCCCTGATTTTCAATTCTTCCGCCACCGATCCCACCCCGAAAGGAAGCCGCTGATGAACCTTCTTGCCAAGCTGGCCGCGCCGGCCGCCGCCCTGCTGCTCGCCGCCTGCGCCTCCGCCCCCGCCACCCAGTATTTCAGCCTGCCCGACAGCGCCTTCGTGCCGCCCGCCGGCCAGGCCGCGCGCCAAACCGCCGTGCAGGTGATTCTGGCCGAGCCGCTGGGGCAGGGCGGGCTGGTGTACCAAACCGATGAGCAGCGCCTGAATTTCGCCCGCCATCACCTATGGGCCGCGCCGCTGGATCAGAGCCTCGCCGCCGCCTTCAGCAACCGGCTGAACCGGCACGGCGGCGCCCGCTTCGTGCCCTACGGCCGCGGCAACGGCCTGCCTGTGCTGAAGATTTATATCGAGCAGTTCCAAGGCAGCTTCCGCGGCCACACGCTGGTAAGCGGTTACGCCCAATGGCCAAATGGCCGCACCGCTCCCTTCCGCATCCAAACCTCGCAGCAGGGCGACGGCTACGCCGCCATGGTGGATTCCCTGTCGCAGGGTGTGGCGCAGGCGGCGGAGCAAATCGGCGCGTATTAACGGCGTGTTTCAGTACACAAAAGGCTACCTGAAATTTTGGCTTCACAGAAACTTCGTTGAAGCTTAACGCTTTCAGGTAGCCTTTGTTTGGCAGGTGTTGGATTGGCGGCTGCTTGAAAATATAGTGAATTAAATTTAAACCAGTACAGCGTTGCCTCGCCTTGCCGTACTATCTGTACTGTCTACGGCTTCGTCGCCTTGTCCTGATTTTTGTTAATCCACTATATAAGTTTCAGCGAAGCCGGAATAAAATCATCACACAGCGAAGTCGTTATTTCCGCAAGGCTAGATCGCAGGAAACAGAGGCTTGCGTTTGTGGTTGGCGGGTTTTGACAAAGCCCGTGTTGCCCGGCTTTCAGCTGGCTTGGAAAGGGGCTGAGGCTACCTGAAAAATGATGCGGCATATAAAGCAGCCGACTGCCCGCTTTGATTCGGACAGCCGGCTGCTTTGTATGCGGCGGGTTATTTGAAGAAGTTATCCATGCCGGGCGGCAGGCCGAGACCTTGGGTGAATTGTGCCATGTGCTCTTGGGCGGCGGCTTCGACTTTGCGCGCGGCATCGTTGAAGGCGGCGGCAATCAGGTCTTCGAGCATTTCTTTGTCGCTGGCGGCATCGGCGGCAAGGCTGTCGTCGATTTGGACGCGTTTGACGGCGTGGTGGCAGCTGAGGGTGATTTTCACCAGGCCGCCGCCTGCCTCGCCTTCTACGGTGATGTTGGCCAACTCGGCTTGCGCCTGTTTCATTTTTTCCTGCATTTTCTGTGCTTGCTGCATCAGGTTGCCGAGGCCGGCTTTGTTGAACATGGGTGTGCTCCTGTAATAAAGTGGGTGGGGAAAGGGTGTTTGGTAAAGGTTTCGGCCTTAGGTGCGGCCGTCTTCCTGCAATACAAGGCTTTCTGGCAGCCAGCGGGCGCCGAAGAGATTGAGGATGTCTTGGGCGGCAGGATCGCTTTCGAGCAGGTGCTGTGCTTGCTCGCGGGCGGCCTGGCGCAGGCGCTGCTGGCGCATGGCGGGGGTTTCGGGGGCGCTGCCGTCGGCGGGCCAGTCGGTGGTGCGGATGGCGACCGGGTGGCCGTAGGCGGCGGCGAGGTGCTGTTCGATGCGCTGGATGTGTTCGCGGCTGATGCTGACCTGCCCGGCATCGGCCACGGCGAGGGTGAGCTGCTGCTGTTGCGGGTCGTAGCCGAGGCAGGCGGTGTGCTGGGCGCTCATTTGGGCGGCGCCGATTTTGGGGGCGAGGGCGGCCACGATGCCGGGCCAGGTGTCGGCATTGGGCAGGGGGAGGGCGGCTGTGCCGGCGATTTCGGCGGCTTCGGCATCGGCTGTTGGGGCGGAGGCTGGTTCGTTTTGCCCGCTTTGCCCGGTTTCAGGTAGCCTTTGGCTGTTTAATACGGTTTCGTTTTGGGGTGTGGCATCATGCCCATGTTGGGGCGGGTTGTCATCTTGGTTTCGGCCGTGCGGAAACTTGGTTGGCGGGCTTTCAGGTAGCCTTTGGCTTGGCTGGCTGTCGGGCTGTGGGGCTTCAAAGCCGGCGGGCGGCGGGGTGTCTTCCCACGGCGGGCTGCTCTCGAAAGCGGGGGGAACGGTTTCGGCCGGGTTGGATTGTGGCTCAGTAGGATATGGGCGGCCGGGTTCGGCTGAATCGGGTACTGGGTTGCCGGATTCGTTTGGGGTTGACGAAGGATTGTACGGGCCGATTGGGCTACCTGAAAATTTTTCAGGTAGCCTTTCTGTATGGCTGGCAGCGGATTTTGGCGGCGTACTTTCGTTTGGCGGAAGGGTGCTGTTGCCGTTTTGGCGTTGAGAAAACCCGCTTTCGGGCAGCATTTGTTCGGCTGGGGCGGGAGGGGCTTCTGCTGCGTGGTTTTCAGGTGGCCTCGGGGCGTTATCCGGCTGCGGCGGGGCAGCCGGATGGGGCTTTGGGGGAACGGGGTCGTGCAGCTCGGTGCCGGCGATGTGGCTGCCGGCGGGGATGTGTTCGGCGGCGAGGGGGGCGAAGGCGAGCAGGCGCAGCAGGGTCATGACGAAGCCGGCGTATTCGTCGGGGGCAAGCGGGAGGTCTTGCTTGCCGTGAATGAGGCATTGGTAGTAGAGCTGGATTTGTTCGTCGCCCAGCTGGCCGGCGAGCTGCTGCAGTGTGGGGTGCTCGGGGTCGTCGGCGGGGATGGCGGCGGGCACGGTTTTGAACAGGGCGAGCTTTTGCAGCAGCAGGGCAAGCTCGCTTAAGGCGCTGTCGAAGCCGATGGCGCGGCCGGCCATTTCCTGCGCGGTGGCGAGCAGGGCGGCGCCGTCTTGGGCGGCGGCGGCTTGCAGCAGGGCATAAAGGTAGCGCTGATCGACGGCGCCGATCATCTGGCGCACGTCGGCTTCGTTCACGCTGCCGGAACCCATGGCGATGGCTTGGTCGAGCAGGCTGAGGGCGTCGCGCATGGAGCCGGCGGCGGCGCGGCCGATGAGGGCGAGGGCGGGGGGCTCGTAGGCGATGTGTTCGCTGGCGAGCACGTGCGCCAAATGCTGCGATACTTGCTGGGCGGTCATGTTGCGCAGCACGAATTGCAGGCAGCGGCTCAATACGGTAACGGGGACTTTGTGCGGGTCGGTGGTGGCGAGGATGAATTTGACGTGTTCGGGCGGCTCTTCCAGCGTTTTGAGCATGGCGTTGAAGGCCGATTTGGAGAGCATGTGCACTTCGTCGATGATATAGACTTTGTATTTGCCGGCGGTGGGCGCGTATTGGGCGTTTTCCAGCACTTCGCGGATATTGTCGATGCCGGTGTTGGAGGCGGCGTCGATTTCGAGCAAATCCACAAAGCGGCCGGCATCGATGTCGCGGCAGGATTGGCATTGGCCGCAGGGCTCGCCGGCTTGCGGGTTTTCGCAGTTGAGGCTTTTGGCCAGGATGCGGGCGATGGTGGTTTTGCCCACGCCGCGGGTGCCGGTGAGCAGGTAGGCGTGGTGCAGGCGGCCTTTGCCCAGGGCGTTTTGCAGGGCTTTGACGACGTGTTCCTGCCCGACGAGGTCGGCGAAGGTTTTGGGGCGCCACTTGCGGGCGAGAACTTGGTAGGCCATGTGGGTGCTTTGCTGGAGTGCTTGACTGAAACGGTTGGCGGCGCGGGCGGGCGGCGCGGGCGCTATTTTAACATTATCGCTGTGTTTCCGGTGTGCGGGATGCTGTGCGAACAGGCTACCTGAAAATCCGGTGCGGCTGCTGCGGCGGGATTTTCAGGTAGCCTGTTAGGCGGGGGGAGATGGCTTATTTGCCGTTGCCGCCGTTGTTGGCGCGGTAGTAGGCCCACTCTTCCACTTCTTTGCCGTCGGGCAGGATGCACATGCCGTATTCGCTGCCGTCTTGGTTTTTACGGATTTCGGACTTGCCGCCCTGCTGCACGCAATACACGCTGGCGGGGTTGGCCATGCCCACGGCGGGCTCGGAGGCGGCGGGGGCGGAAGCGGAAGTGGCGGCCTGGTTGCCGGCGCAGGCGGCGAGGGCGGCGATGGCCATCAGGGGGAGGAAGCGTTTCATAGGTTGTCCTTTCTGGTGTAACAAAATTTTCAGGTAGCCTTTTATGGAACAGGGGCGCTCCATAAAAGGCTACCTGAAAACTAACAGATAAACGGCGGCTTGGGCGTTAATTTGGGTTTTTGGAAGTAAAGCCGCGGGCTCACAGCCGGATTTTGCGTATGGCGCGGCAGCATTGCCGGTACCAGCGCTTTTGCGCGGCGGCGGCGGGCAGGCCGTCGGCGTAGTTCCAGCGGGCATATTGCTGCAGCAGTTCTTCCAGCTCGGGGCTGAGGCGTTCTTGCTCGCGAAGGATGTCGGCGGTTTCGATGGGACCGAGGGCGGCGAGGGAGACGTCTTCCACATCGAGCAGGCGCTCTTTCACGCGGGCGAACCCTTCTTCCAAGAGGTTGGCAAAACGCCGGCTGCTGCGCCGCCACCACAGCCACAGCGGAATCAGGGCGATGGCGCCGCCGATGAGCAGGAAGGTGAGCAGGCTGAGCAGGTTGAAGCCGCTGAAGCCGAGGCGGCGGAACAGGTTTTGCTGGGCGCTGCTGTCGTAGTTCACCACCCATTGCTGCCAGTAGAACTGGCTCTCGGCGGTGAGCTTGCTCCACCACTGCCAGCTGTTGCTGCCGGCCACCAGCTCTTGTTCGCCGCCTTCGAGCGCGGAGGAGAGGCCTTGCTCGATGCGGTTGCTGCTCACGGTGGCGGTGGGATCGACGCGTAGCCAGGCCTGTGTTTCGGGCAGCCACACTTCGGCCCAGGCGTGGGCGTCTTTGCCGCGCACCTGCCAGAAGCCGCCGTCGGGGTTGTATTCGCCGCCTTGATAGCCGGTCACCACGCGGGCGGGCAGGCCGGCGGCGCGCATGAGGACGACGAAGCTTTCGGCGTAGTGTTCGCAGAAGCCGCGCCGGCTGGTGAAGAGGAAATTGTCGACGCGGTTGGCGCTGTCGTCGAGCGGGGGGTTGAGGGTGTAGGCGAAGGGCTGGCTGCGGTAGTAGGCGAGGGTGCGGTTGACCAGGTCGGCGGCGTTGGCGGATTGGCTGCGCAGCTGGGCGGCGAGCTCGCGGGTGCGCGGGTTGCCGGTGCGGGGCAGGGCACTGAGGCGGCGCTGCTGCAAGCCGGGCAGGTTTTCAGGTAGCCTGTTGCCCACGGCGGCCTGCAGGCTGAAACGGCGCAGGCCGTCGTGGCTGCGTACGCGCACGGTGTGGCCTTCGACAAAGTGCATCTGGCTGCGCGAATTGGCGGCGGTGGAATTGATGTAGGGATAGTCGAGCGCGGGGATACGGCCCTGCTCGTCGCGCATGATCATGCTGTAGGAGACGACGGCGGGGGTGAGGGCGGTGTCGGCCTGGCTTTCAGTGAAGTCGTCGTCGGCGCTCCATTGCCGGCCGTCGAACTGGCTCATGGTGATGGCGCGCCAATAGAGATCGGCGGGCTTGGGGGTGTAGCCGTTGTCGAAGGTGGCGTTGAAGGCCAATTCGTTGCTCTGCACCAGATTGCTGATGCTGCCGGGCTGCATGGTGTCGGAAAGGCCAGTTTTGGCTTGGTTTTGGTTGGGCTGGGGGATGCGCCACAAAGGCTCGCTCATGCGCAGCACGGCCACAAACAGCACGGCGGCCAGCGGCAGGGTGAGCAGCAGGGCGGTGGCGGCGTGGCGGAAGGCGAGGCGCGGCGGCATATTGAGCAGTGCCACGCAGGTGGCGGTGCCGAACAGGGCAGCCAGGAGCCACAGGCCGATGAACATGTTTTGGTTGAGCAGCACGGTGGCGCCGATGAGGAATATCATGGCGGCGAGCAGGATGTGCCAGTCGCGCAGTTGGCGGCTTTCGAAGGTTTTCATCAGCACCATCAGCAGCAAGAGGGCGCTGCCGCCTTCGCTGCCGAATACGGTGCCAAGCTGGGAAAACACCAAGGCAAACAAAATAATGCCTCCCACGGCGTTCAGCCACGGGCTGAGGCCGCGGATGCCGGCTAAGGTGAAACCGAGCTGGATGAGCCACAATACGCCGAAGATAAGGATAACGGGCACGGGCAGAGCAAAGGCCAGCGGCAAAACAATCCACAGCAAAAGCAGCAGAACGCCCAAACGCGGCAGGCGTTCGGGCGGATGGTTGATGTATTCGGGGGTGAGGGCGAGCATGGGTGTTGGCTTTGCAAAAACGCCACCTTGGCTGCGCAAAATATCGGTTCAACTTCGTTGAAGCTCACGCTTTCAGGTAGCCTTTATCTTGGTATGGGCGGCTTGGGTTGTGTGTATCGAAAGCTGCCTGCCGAGGGTTCCCTGCGCGTTTACTTGCTGACGATGTCGGGCAGGGTGTGGCTCAGTTGCAGCGAGTTGCCGATTATACCCAAATCCGCGTCGGCGAAGCGGGCGTTTTCCAAAATCAGGCCGCCGTGCGCCCGGGTGGCGTGCAGGCTCATGCGCATTTGCGCGGGGGTGAAAGGCAGGTTGTGTTTGCGGGCGTAGGCGGCGGCGCGGCGGTTGGCGGTTTGCAGCATCGGGATCAGGGTGATGTCGAGGTGGAACACGCGCACGCCCAATACCAGGATGCGGGCGGCAAACCAGTCGGCTTCCTCGGTGAATACGTCGGGACTGGGTCGGCCGAAATCGTGCCGTTCGGCGGCAATCAGGCAGGCGAGGGTGCGGATTTGCGGCAGCAGGGCTTCGCACAGCATGAAGTTTTTGCCTTGCGGGGCGTTGGACTGCAAATCGGCGCGGTGTTGGTTGCCGTCTACGGCCAAATACCAGCGTTGCAGCTCGGTGCGCGGCTGGGGTGTGGGTATTTGGCTGATTTGGTGGGCTAGGGCGGTCATTTTGTGTTCCTGTTCGGCTGGTCTGTTCATGGGGAAATCCGTGTGCGAGCGGCCTGCCGTGGGCAATAAAAAAACCGCTCGGGTTGTTCCGGGCGGTAGCTTCTCTTTCTGCTTGCGGCTGCGGTTTATGCAGACGCGAAAAGATACCGCGCGGTTTGGCGGTACCAATAAAAGGGGGTGAAGGAGAAGTTTTGCGTATTCATGGGGCGCAGTCTAAGGCAGGTGGGGAGGCCGTGTCAAGGGTATTTGTTCTAAGAATGGTTGGCATGAGGCTTGGGCTTGGCGGAAACGTTGCGGCGCGATGGTTTGGCTTGGGAGGAGCTGGTATTTTCAGGTAGCCTTTAAATGTAAAAAGAATACTGGGAACAGTATGTTGGGGTAAAGGCGGGTTAAACGGTTTCGAAATTGCTTGTGTGGCTGCTATGATGCTGCGCTTTGCGGCTGTGCCGATTCGCTGCCTGCCCGGCGGAAGCAAGAAAAGGATGAAAAATGCTGAAATGTTCCAAACTGTTGTTGTGCCTGATGCCAGTGTTGGTGTTGGCCGGTTGTGTGTCGCCGGAGGCGGCGGGTATCCGCCGGCAGCAATCCAATATCAACTATGACGATGATGTGAAAATCGGCGGTTCGCGCACGGCATACGGTTTCCGCAGCCTGCCGGAGCGGGGCAGGGCGGAAGTGGAGGTGCAGAGCGACAAGGCGCCGGGCGAGGCGGCGCAATGCCTGCAAAAACAGCTGCAAACCCGCCTGCGCCTGCCGGAAAACTTTATCCAGGTGCGCTCCTACACCAATTCGGGCTACACGGTGGCGCTGCATAATCCGTTCACCAAGCGCGACGGTGTGCTGATGAACGTGCAGCAGCGCGGGGTGAAAAGCTCAACCATCAAGCTGTATGCCAACGGCACCACGCTTTCGCGCGCCTGGCGTGCCGTACCCGCGGCGTGTAAGTAGCCGAGCGCGTACTAACCGCATTATAATGAACGCGTTTTAACCCACACAGGCAGATAAAGCATGAAAAAATATTTCTTGGTATTGTTGCTGGCGTTCAGCAGCACGGTTTGGGCCTACCGCTTCCCCGTCGACAGCATGGAAGTGGCGGTGTTGAAATCGGCCTCTTTCCCGCAGGTTACGTTCACTTCGGAAGGCTTTTCCTGGCTGCGCGTGCTGACCTTGGGCTGGCTGGGTGACGGCGCGAAAACCTTCGATATGGTGCAGGGCGTGCGCATCAAAGATGAAAACAACCGCTTCATCACCCACGGTCAGCTGCCGAACTATGCCGGCAAAGTGGTGGCGCTGCGCCGCAACGGTGCGGGCAATGTGGTGGAAATGTGGATTCTCACGCCGCAGGAAAACGAGGCGTTTAAACAGCGTGCGGCCTTGCTGCAAAACCAGCAGCGCTGATTGTTGCCAAACAGACGAAACCTCCTGCTGCCTAACGGGCGGCGGGAGGTTTTGTTTTCAGGTAGCCTTTGATGCGTGGGATGGGCTGTTTGAAATTATGCGGGCTTGGCGCGGGTTTGATTGCGAAACAGTGCTACTGCAAAGCCGAAGGTTCGGGTAGCCTTTGTTTGGCTGGCTTGGGCTATCTGAAAAGTAGTGTGGCAGTTTTCAGGTAGCCTCAATAAACGGAAGTCGGTTCGTATACGCGAAAGGCTACCTGAAAAATGATTGGGCGGTTTTCAGGTAGCCTTTTGCTGCAAGCGCGGCCGCTACAGCCTGCTCACGCCGGTTACGCCTTTCACGTTGGCGAGGCTGGCCAGCACGTGCGGCAGGTCGCCCACCTGGTGTACTTCCAGCGTGAAGCGCAGGCTGGCTTCGAGGTTGCGCGATTGGGTTTGCACGGCGGTCACGTTCAGTTTGTGCCGTGCCAGCGCTTCGGAGAGGTCGCGCAAGAGGCCGTTGCGGTCTTGGGCGGACACTTCAATGTCTACGGCAAACACCTGCCCGGCCGGCACGCCTGCCCAAGAAGCGGGCACCACTTTTTCGGCAGCCTGTTCGGCCAGCTTCTGGAAGGCGGGGCAGCCGAGGCGGTGGATGGAAATGCCGCGCCCGCGGGTAACGAAGCCGGCGATTTCGTCGGGCGGGGCGGGTTTGCAGCATTTGGCCAGGGTGGTGAGCAGGCCGGATTCGCCGTCCACCAGGATGCCGCCTTTGCCGCCGTCGGCCTTGATGCGCGATTCTTTCACGATGCTCTGCGTGCTTACTGGCTCGGGTGCGGGTTCGGCTAAGAGGCCGCAGGCCTTCTGCACGGCGCGCGGCATGATCTCGCCGTGCGCGATGGCGCTGTAGAGGTCGTCGATTTTCTTGAAGCCGAGTTTTTCGGCCAGTGCCTGCAGATTGGGTTTGGCTTGGATTTTGAGCAGGGTGCGCTCCAGTTGCAGCTTACCCTGTTCGCGGATACTTTCCGCGTTTTGGCGGCGGATGTAGGCACGGATTTTGGAAACGGCCTTGTTGCTCTTCACCCAGCCTTCATACAGCCAGTTTACCGAGGGCTCGCCTTCTTTGGCGGCGATGATTTCCACGCGCTGGCCGTTTTCCAGCGGGGTGGAGAGGGGCACGATTTGGCCGTCTACCTTGGCACCGCGGCAGCGGTCGCCCAGATTGCTGTGCAGGGCGTAGGCGAAATCAATCGGCGTGGCGCCCACCGGCAGGGAGAGTACTTTGCCGTGCGGGGTGAGCACGTAGATGGTGTCGTTGAACAGCTCGGTTTGGAAGGCGGCGGCAAGGTCGGCTTTGCCGCTTTCAGCCATGTTTTCGCGCCAGTCGAGCAGTTGGCGCAGCCAGGCGATTTTTTGTTCATACGCCGAATCGCCTTTGCCGCCTTCTTTGTAGCGCCAGTGTGCGGCCACGCCGAATTCGTTGAACTGGTGCATTTCTTTGGTGCGGATTTGCACTTCGATGCCTTTGTCTTCGGGGCCGACGATCACGGTGTGCAGGCTTTTGTAGCCGTTGCCTTTGGGGTTGGCGATGTAGTCGTCGAATTCGCCGGGGATGGGCTGCCACAGGCTGTGCACGATGCCGAGCACGGTGTAGCACTCGGGCACGCTGTTTACCAGCACGCGCACGGCGCGGATGTCGTAGAGCCCTTCGAAATCAAGCTTTTTCTTCACCATCTTGCGGTAGATGGAATAGATGTGTTTGGGCCGGCCGGCCACGTCGTAGTCGCGGATGCCGTATTTGGCCAGTTCGGCTTTGAGGATGCCGAGGAAGTGGTCGATATAATGCTGCCGCTCGGGGCGTTTTTCGTCGAGCAGGTGGGCAATGCGGCGGTATTCTTCGGGGTTTTGGTGGCGGAAGCCGAGGTCTTCGAGCTGCCATTTGAGTTGCCACACGCCCAAGCGGTTGGCCAGCGGGGCGAAAATATCCAGTGTTTCTTTGGCGATGGCGCGTTTTTCGGCGCTGTCGGGGCAGCTGCCGAGGTATTGCATGGTGCGGGTGCGCAGGGCGAGTTTGATCAGCACCACGCGGATGTCGGACACCATGGCCAGCAGCATTTTGCGCATGGTTTCGGCCTGTGCGGCGCGCTCTTCGGGTGTGGCGAGGCCGTCTACGCGGGCGAAGTGGGTGAGCTTCTGCACCTGGTCGATGCCCTGCACCAGGCCGCACACGGTTTGCCCGCACTGTTCGGCTACCTGAATCTGCCAATCGCCGCCCTGCTTGGGCATGCCCGACAAAATGGTGGCGGCCACGGCTTCGGGCAGCAAATCGAGCTGCGCCACCATCTGCGCGGCGCCCAAGGTGTGCGGCAGCAGCGCCTCGCCGGCATAGGTTTGCGCGTCGGCAGGATAGCGTGCCTCGGCCAGTGCGAAGGCTTGCTGCAGGAGGCGGCGGTCGGCCTCGTTTTGCTGGGCGGCATATCCGGCCAGCCAGCTGCGGCAGGCTTGCAGGTCGGTGATGTGGGTGTCTGAATAGCCGGTTTCCATGGGGGTGCCTTAATGTCGGGTTCTCGCGCTGATTGTAACCAAAAATCCGCCGCCTGTGTTTTGCCGGCGGCGGTGATTTGACGCAGGTGCGGTTTTCGGCCGGCCAAGCGGATGCGGCCTTGGCCGAAAGCATGCAAATCCCATGCCAAGCAACGCGGGAAATGGTAATATCCATATCGTTCACAGGCTACCTGAAAGATAAATCATGCTGTTCCACCCCGAAGTGATGACGGTTGAAATGCTGGCGCAGAAAATCCGCAAAATCCCGCACTGGCCGCAGGAAGGCGTGCTGTTTCACGACATCACGCCCGTGCTGCAAAGCCCGGAATACTTCCGCCTGCTGGTGGATCTGCTCACCTACCGCTATATGACGCAGGAAATCGACGTGGTGGCCGGGCTCGATGCGCGCGGCTTCATCATCGGCGCCGCGCTGGCCTACCAGCTCAACGTCGGCTTCGTGCCCATCCGCAAAAAAGGCAAGCTGCCCTTCAGCACCGTATCCGAAAGCTACGCGCTCGAATACGGCGAAGCCACCGTGGAAATCCACACCGATGCCATCAAAAACAACGCTCGCGTGCTGTTGGTGGACGACCTCGTGGCCACCGGCGGCACCATGCTTGCCGGCATCAAGCTCATCCGCAAGCTCGGTGGGCACGTGGTGGAAGCCGCCGCCATCCTCGAATTCACCGACCTGCCCGGCGGCGACCGCATCCGCAACGAAGGCGTATCCCTGTTCACCCTCTATCAAAACAGCGGCGCGGTGGGCAGCGAGCACGGCACCCCATAGGCTACCTGAAAACATTAGCTTCAATGCCGCCGAAATAAAACCGGCCGCCCAGCATCCGGCTCTCAGGCTACCTGAAAGCCGGATTGCCTTATCCCGAATCAGACAAGCCGCCACCGCTGCGCTATAATCAGCCCGCAGTATTTCCCCCATGTTTTAATTAAGGAAACCATGTTATGAAACTGTATCTCCCCCTGATTGCCGCCGCCGCATTGGCGCTGGCTGCCTGCGGCGGCGAAACCGCCCAGCCGCCTGCCGCTTCCGCCGCCTCCGAAGCCGCACATGAGCAAACCGCCTCCGCCGCTTCCGAAGCCGCGCCTGCCTCCGAAGCAGCCGCCGTTCCAGCAGCCGCCGCCGAAGGCTGCGTGCAAGTGGTGGAAACTGGCGACAGCATGCAATACAACACCGCCGAAATCAGCATACCCAAAGGCTGCACCCACTTCACCGTCACCCTCAAGCACACCGGCAGCATGCCCAAAACCTCGATGGGGCATAACATCGTCATCACCGCCGAGGGCGACGTAAACGGCGTGAACAACGACGGCATCGGCGCCGGTCCGGATAACGACTACGTGGAACCCGGCGACACCCGCGTCATCGCCCACACCAAGCTGATCGGCGGCGGCGAAGAATCAGCGGTTACCTTCCCGGTGAGCAAACTGGCCGCCGGCTCAAACTACAAATTTTTCTGCACCTTCCCCGGCCATGCCGGCGTGATGAACGGCACGGTGAAACTGGCCGAATAAGCCCGCGTTCATCCGTTAATGCAGCAAAGGCTACCTGAAAATCGGTTCGACCCGTTTTCAGGTAGCCTTTTTGTGTTTTCGGATAGAGGGGCTGTTGTTGTTTGGGTAATGGCTGGCAGGTTGTTTGGATGATGTGCGGTTGCCGACAGGGCTGCCCAAACTGCGCGCAGCCAGCTGGAGGCTACCTGAAAAGCCATGAGGAATTTTCAGGTAGCCTGAAATATTGGGGATGCTTTGCATCAAGGATGACGTTTGAAAAGTGAACTGAGTAAAAGTTTGGCAAAACCCTGAAGGAGTCGGATATGGGCGGATGGGTTGTGGCCGGGCAGCAGGCTTGTTGTAAAAATACTGTAAAAATCAACCTTGGATCGCTAAGGCACTAGGAGGGGAGGGTAAAGAAAGGTATCATACCATCCTAATTTGCCCGGCATTTATAGAGTAGATAGCCCACTGAATATATTGAGAGAAAATTCTTTCTGCTTGCAAAAATGGTTTAAGTTTTGTGTGATTTAGCAAGTTTTTCAGCGGGATTGAACTTATGTTGATGTAAATCAGCTGCCTGGGCGGCTTTGTCGGATTTTATTTTGATTTTTGATTGGCTTGGAAAAAGTTAGGGAGAGAGTAAATGAATAAGATTTACCGCGTTGTGTGGAACGACCATACCAACACTTGGGTGGCGGTACAGGAAACGGCTAAGGCGCACGGCAAATCTGCGTCTGCCGGAGTAAATGGCAATGGGACAGGCATTTTGAGCCGGGTGGGCATCAGAATGCCCCGATTTGTGTCGTCTGCCGTGCTACTGGCCCTAACTGCCGCCGCAGGTTACGCCCATGCCGGCCCAGGGATTTACGTCAATGATGGGCAGGATGTTAACTGTACTGTTCTTCCTGATGGCTCTACTGCTGTTCCTTATGCGATACAGCCGGGTAATTCTCCACAAGTTTCAACCCCTTTACAGGGGGTGGGGAATGTGGGGTTGTATAACGCTGGCGATGTTGGCCTGACGTCTTCATATAATCCTTGTAATTCGCGCACAACTGTAGGCAGCGAAGCACGCGATACACAGACTAATCGTACTTTGTTCTACGGTGATAAAAATGTAACAGCCAGTGAGACTGATAATGGTGCGAAAAACCTGACCCTTGGCGGCCGCTTAGATGTGAACAGCGGCATCATCGGCTTGGGTGATCGCGGTGTCAATGGTACAAATGCAACGAACAGCATTCGTATTGGGACTGGATCAACTCTGTTGGATGCCAACAAGCAGGCCAATTCAATCGCTGTTGGTGTCGATACCAAGGCAACCGTTATGGATGCGGTGGCAATCGGTGCTGAGGCAGAGGCTTCCGATCCTAATGGGAAGGGCAAGGTAACTGCTGTCGGCTATATGGCTAAGGCGACCAAGCAAGAGAATACCGCAATCGGTGCCTATTCAGGTGCAAGCGGTAATGCCGGCGCGACTGCGCTCGGCTATAACGCAAAAGCAACCGGTGATGTTGCTACGGCCGTTGGCCATTCAAGCACAGCATCAGGGCGTAACTCCATTGCAGTTGGCGATCAAACTAAATCCCTCTCTAGTGAAACCATAGCAATCGGTTGGCAAGTGGAGGCTCAAAAAGCGCAGGGCATTGCGATTGGTGCGGTAACCAAGGCAGTAGGCGAGCAATCTACCGCTATCGGTAATAATTCTGTGGCCACCGGTAATTCATCTATTGTTTTGGGCGGCGATGATTTAAATACAGTTTCTAAATCATCGGCCACTGCTGCTTTGAATACTTCTGCTGTAGCAACCACTTATAAAACATTAACCGGTGATAACTTGGTGGGTGCCACTCTATATGTCCCTTCGGAAGCAGGTGATGCCGCCATAGCTGTTGGCGTTCAGGCTAAGGCTCTGGGCGGGCTTGCTACTGCTTTTGGTACGAAAACCCAAGCGTCTGCCGTGGCTTCCACGGCGTTGGGCGTTGGTGCGAATGCCAGCAAAGAAAATGCCGTGGCTTTGGGTGCGGGTTCAACTACTGCTGATGATGCAGTAGCTGTTAAGAGCGCCACGGTAGGTACGATCACTTATGGCGGTTTTAAGGGCGCCGACAGTATTGTGGGGGGCGACCAGGTTTCTGTGGGTAAAGAAGGGTTTGAACGCCAAATCAAATACGTTGCCCCGGGTGCAATTACCGCCGCCAGCACGGATGCCATCAATGGCAGCCAGCTGTTTTCTATTGCACAAGGATTGCAAAATCAGATTAGTGCTGCGGCTACACACTACTATAGCGTAAAAGGTAGCGGTGCTACCGACGGCAACTACAACAACGACGGTGCTACCGGCGATAAAGCCATGGCGGCCGGCGTAAACGCCTCCGCCAAAACCAGTAACGCCATTGCAATAGGTACAAATGCCTCTGTTGATGCGGGTACGGCCACAACGGACTCTGGCACAACTACCGGTGTTGGTTCTGTGGCTGTAGGTGCAGACAGTTCTGCTAAAGGTACCAATGCTGCTGCATTTGGTCAAAAATCCGAAGCTTTGGGTCAGAATTCTTTAGCTGCTGGTCAGGATTCCCATGCAACTGGTAAGTCTTCCGTTGCTTTGGGTGATGGTGCAAAAGGTAGTAAAGACTCTGCAACAGCTGTTGGTGTATACACTAAAGCAACCGGTAGCGGCGCTACTGCGATTGGTTCGAGTGCGGAAGCCGATAGTTGGGGTTCGACAGCTTTGGGTTTGAATGCTAAAGCAACTGGTAATAGCAGTACTACCGCCATTGGTCGTGCGGCGAATGCAACGGGTCCTTCCGCTACAGCGGTTGGCGCAGATACTAATGCTGCTGGTCATAATGCTGTTGCGATAGGCAATAGCAGCAAGGCAGCCGGAGCCAGCTCTTTTGCTGCAGGACATGGTGCTGAAGCAGGTGCTGTAAATAGTGTCTCTGTCGGTCTGAATGCTGGCAAGGGGGCAAGCAATAATACCCGCACCGTGGCAATTGGTGATTCTGCTGCAATTAATAGCAATGGCAATAATAACGTGGCCGTGGGTACTCAGGCTATGAGCAACTATGCGGGTAATGCCAGTATCGGCATTGGTGAACAGGCTGCATTGGGCTCCAAAGGCCAGCACAATACCGTGGTTGGCTGGACTGCCGGCCGCTATTTGGATGGCGATGACAATATTGCTATTGGTACGCGTGCCAATGATGCCACGGCTGCTTCTCCACGTACTGTTACTGGTACAGTAGCCTTGGGTACAGATACTAAAGCGACTGTGAATGGTGCTGTTGCCCTAGGTAAAAACTCTGTTGCATCTACTGCTGCTGGCGTGGTAGGGGCAGATCCTCTCAATGCTGTTACAGCAAAAAATAATGCTACTTGGACTTCTACAGCTGCGGCATTGTCTGTAGGTGATGTTGCTAATAACGTTACTCGACAAATTACCGGTGTGGCTGCCGGTGCGGCTGATACCGATGCGGTAAACGTTGCTCAATTAAAAGCGGTAGCCAGCAAGATTGGCGCATCCTCTGCTACACATTATTATAGTGTTAAAGGTAGCGCTTCTACTGACGGTAATTACAATAATGATGGTGCAACCGGAACACATGCACTGGCCGCAGGTGTCGGTGCGCAAGCTACTGCTGAGCATACTGTTGCAGTAGGGTCTGATACGACTGCTTCAGGGAAAGGTGCAATTGCTGTTGGCAACACGGCTAAAGCACAAGGTCAGGATGCGATGGCTATAGGTAAAGCTAGTTCGGCTGATGAGCAGGACGCAACGGCAGTTGGTAATACTGCTCATGCAACTAAAGAGAGAGCAACCGCCGTGGGCACAAACGCTAAGGCTACCAGCACTTATGCAACGGCCGTAGGTACTGGCTCACAAGCTGCTGGTGGTTCCAGCTCAGCATTTGGTAATGATGCCAATGCCAGCGGTTGGGCAGCTGTTGCGGTTGGTCGTGAGGCTAAGGCATCTGGAGCATCTACTGTTGCTATTGGTGAAGAGGCTACCGCTGCAGGCCGAAATGCTGTTGCTGTAGGTATTAAAGCTAATGCATCCAACGATGGTGCAACTGCGGTTGGCCCGAATACTCAAGCTACTAATGCTTCAACGGCATTAGGTGATGGCTCTAAAGCGACAGGCTTGAATTCAACTGCGCTTGGTTGGAATGCCAATGCAGCAGGTCGCGCTGATGTTTATATTGGTAAACAAGCAGGCTTGAATACAGATAATGCTAACAACTTTGATAACGTTGGTATTGGTGAGGGTGCTGTTAGGAGTGCAGGTAGTGCAACTCAGCCTGTAACCAATGTGGTTGGTATTGGCACTGGTGCGGCAGAAGGTATCCAAGAAAGCCATAATATTGCTATTGGCGCTTATGCAAATGGTACAGGTTCAGGCAAAGCAGCTGTAACCACAGCTAATAATATTGCAATTGGTCAACGTTCCCGTGCTTCTGCTGGTAATTCTATTGCTGTCGGTAATGGAGCAACTTCTGAAGGATCGGCAGCGATTTCCTTAGGTGTAGCTTCAAGTGCTGCTGGCGCTCAAGCTTTTGCTGCTGGTCAAAATACAGCAGCCAGCAGTTCAGGTGCAGTAGCTATTGGTGGTTCTGCCAATGCCGGTAAAGGTGCTGCTGCCACTGGCTCCCAAGCAATTGCTATCGGTGCACAAGGTACTGCTAGTGCCACTAAATCTATTGCTTTGGGTGTTGGCGCACAAGCAAAAAATATAAATGCAGTTGCATTAGGCTCTGATTCTGAAACAGCTGTTGCTGTAGCAACAACCAGTGCTGTTATTAATGGAGTTACTTACGGTAATTTTGCAGGTACTGCTCCTACTTCAACAGTAAGCATCGGTAAAGCTGGCGGTGAGCGTACGCTAACTAATGTTGCAGCCGGCCGCATTACCAGCACCAGCACGGATGCCATCAACGGTAGTCAGCTTTATTCCATTGTGAATAACTTGGGCTTCGGTGTAAATGCGGATAATAACAGCCTACAAACCCATCAATTAGGCAAGGAGTTGGCTATTGTTGCAGGTAATACTGTAGAAACCACTTCTACTGGTAACCTGAAAACCAATGTTACTCAGGATGCAGGTACAGGTAAAACTACGGTTACTGTCAGCATGAAGGAAGCGCCGACCTTTACCAGTGTTACTACCCAAGATGCAATGGGCAACAAAACAGTAACCAATGCTGGTGGGGTGACCATTACTCCGGTTACAGGTAGCCCGGTTAGCTTGACTAAGGATGGTTTGAACAACGGTGGTAACAAGATCACTAATGTGGCTAATGGTACGGCACCGAACGATGCGGTCAATCTCAGCCAGTTGCAGGCGATGGGCAATGCCACTAAAACACACTACTACAGTGTTAACAGTACCCAGCAAACAGCAGGCAGCAATTACAATAACGACGGCGCCACGGGAACGGATGCATTGGCCGCTGGTGTCAAAGCTAAAGCTGAACAACGTAATTCCATTGCTATTGGTAATGAAGCAGAAGTCGTTGACTCGAATGTTAATCCGTCCAGCGGCTCGATTGCTATCGGTGATAAAGCTAAAGCACAGGGTGATTTGGCAGTAGCCCTCGGCGCGGGTGCTACGGTAAGCGGCGAAAATGCGGCCGGTGGCATTGCTATCGGTGCGGCTGCTACATCAAACAACGGTGGCATGGCTGTCGGTAGCGGCGCTAATGCCGGCAACGGCACCGCCATGATTCCCGGCTTGCCGGTGCGTCTGAACAACAACGTCGCCTTGGGTGACAGCGCAAAAGTTAAAGATGACACCAACTTCAATGTTGCGCTCGGTTCCTTCTCCATTGCCGGCGAATCAGACCTTACTGCCGCGCCTTACAAACCGACGACAAATGCCGTTGTTGCCGGCGTTGCAGGAACTGGTGTGCAGCTGGGCGAAGTATCGGTTGGCGGCGATAACACGGCCGGGATGGGGCAAAAACTCTACCGCCGCGTCACCAACGTTGCGGCGGGCGCGGCCGACACCGACGCGGTGAACGTGAGTCAGCTGAAAGCTGCGCAAGCCGCGGCCACCAGCAAGGTTGAGGCCGGCAACGGCATTACCGTGACCCCGACCGTGGATAACACCACTGGCAGCACCACTTACAAGGTAGCGGCCAATACAGTAGGCCTGACCACGGGTAGCGATGGCAAAGTGACCGCACCGGCAGCAGCGGATGCCAACAAACTGGTGACCGCCGGAGACATTGCCAACGCCATCAACAACAGCGGCTTCCAGGCCACTGCCGGCGGCAATTTGGCCAGCGGCAGCACCGCTACCCCCACCACCGTGAAGGCTGGGCAGAAAGTCACCTTTGCCGCCGGCGACGGTTTGACTGTGAAACAGGATGTGGACGGCGCCACCGGCAACCAAACCTACACCTACGCCCTGAACGCCCAGGCCGTGGTGCAGAACGCCCAAACCCCGGTGGTGTACACCGACAGCAACGGCAACAAGGTGTACAAACACACCGATGGCAAGTTCTACACCCAGCCGAATGGTGCCGGTACCGAAGTGACAGCAGGTAACGTCATCGCCAGCATGCAGGATGCCACCGGCTCCACCACCGCCCCCACTACCTTGGCTAACGTGAAGAGCAACCTGGCCGATACCAGCAATGCCACGACCAACCCGGGAGGCAACGACCGTACGACTTTGACCGCCAACGGCAAAGGCAACAACGCCGCCACCGTCAACGACGTACTGAATGCCGGCTTCACCGTACAGGGCAACGGTCAGAATAAAGACTTCGTGACCCACGGCGACACCATCAACTTCGCCAACGGCCAGGGCACCGTAGCCAACGTGACCAGCACCAACGGTGTCACCACCGTGAAGTTTGACACCCCGCTGACCTATGTTGACCCGGCAGGCCAAGCCAGCAATACGCCGAGCAACAACGTGAACCTGGTAGGCGGTAATGCAGGTGCCCCGGTCACCTTGGGCAACGTCGCCGACGGCACGATTGCCGCCGGCAGCAAAGAAGCCGTCAACGGCGGCCAGCTGTACACCACCAACCAGAACGTTGCCACCAATGCCGCCAACATTGCCAAAGGCATCAACTTCGGCGGCACTACCGGCAGCAACCAATACCAGCTGGGACAGACGATCAACGTGAAAGGCGACAGCAACATCACCAGCACCACCGTAGCCGGTGGCGCCCAGTTGGCGTTGAACCCGAACCTGAACGTGACCAGCGTGACCACCAAGGATGCGGCCGGCAACCAAACCGTGACCAACGGCAGCGGTGTGACCATCACCCCGGCAGGCGGCGGCAGCCCGGTGAGCCTGACGACCGGCGGTTTGGATAACGGCGGCAACAAGATCACCAATGTGGGTGCGGGCACCAATGCCAGCGACGCGGTGAACGTGAGTCAGCTGAAAGCTGCGCAAGCCGCGGCCACCAGCAAGGTTGAGGCCGGCAACGGCATTAC
>NZ_JACSGR010000004.1:213834-261510 GCF_016025525.2 Eikenella glucosivorans
GGCAGCGGTGTGACCATCACCCCGGCAGGCGGCGGCAGCCCGGTGAGCCTGACGACCGGCGGTTTGGATAACGGCGGTAATAAGATCACCAATGTGGCCAACGGTACGGATAACACCGATGCGGTGAACGTGGGTCAGCTGAACCAGGCCTTGGGTGCGATCTCGGGTAACAACAATGCCAATATTGTTGCCCTAGACGCCAAAGTAAACGACGTGGCCAACACCGCCAATGCCGGCGTTGCCCAAGCCATCGCCACCGCCGGTTTGCCGCAGGCTTATCTGCCGGGCAAAAACATGGTGGCCGTGGGCGGCGGCTACTATAAAGGCGAAACCGGTTACGCCATCGGATTCTCCACGATTTCCGATAACGGCAACTGGATCATCAAAGCCACCGGCAGCGGCAATTCGCGCGGCAACTTCGGCGGTTCCATCGGCGCCGGATACCAGTGGTAAGCTGAAAGAGGCTACCTGAAAATGCAGCAAACGGTTTTCAGGTAGCCTAATCGGATTTCTGTAAAACAAGATAAAAGGAAAGATGATGAAATTTGTTCAATTAGCCGGCCGTATGGCAGCGGTGGCGGCAGCGACGCTCGCCTTGTCAGCCTGTTCTTCTTTGTCGAAAGTGAAAGCAGACGGCACCACCGACGAGCCGGTATGGCCGAAGTGGGACAGCGTTTCGTTTAACAACAAACGCGGCACCTTCCCCGATTTGGGCAGCCTGTCACAAGTGAAGCCGGGCTTGACCAAAGACGAGCTCTACTACCTGCTCGGCCGCCCGCACTACAACGAAGTGTGGCGTCCGCGCGAGTGGAACTACCTGTTCCACTTCCACACTCCCGGCCAAGGCACCAACGGCGTGACCACCTGCCAATTTAAGGTATTGTTCGACAAGAACAGATTCAGCGGCAGCACTTATTGGAAAGCCGTCGATCCGGCTGATGCCACCTGCCCGCCGCAGCCTCAGGCTGCCGCAGCAATGCAGCAACACTACACCTTGAGTGCAGACGTATTGTTTGCTTTCGACCGCAGCAGCGAGCGCGATTTGCAGCCGCGCGGCCGAGAAGAACTGAGCGAACTGGCCGCCAAACTGAGAAGCTTCGAGCAGCTCAACAGCATCACCGTTGTCGGCCACACCGATTATTTGGGCTCCGATGCCTACAATCAAACCCTGTCGCAACAGCGTGCCGAAACCGTGCGCCGCTATTTGGCAGGCGAAGGTTTGCCGGCAGAGAAAATCCGTGCCGTGGGCATGGGTGAGTCCCAGCCGGTGAAACAGTGCGACAACCGCGGCAGCCGCAACGAGCTGATTGCCTGCCTGCAACCGAACCGCCGCGTGGAAATCCAAGTGGACGGCTACGGCACCCGGCGCTGATTGTTGCTGTTTCAGTTGAAATAAGTGCCAGGAAGCTGGCAAATGAGAACCCTTCTTGTTGAGTAAGAAGGGTTTATTTACGTTCGGCGCACAAGCTGGCATAATACTTGCTAGGTAAATCGGTAAGATTTTGATACCGGATTACCGTATATTTGCCGCCATGGGCAAATTTCGGTTTGAAGCGTTGCCGGCCGGCAAAGGGAGTGTGATTGCCGGCGGTGATTAATTTATGTTTACTTGATGAGGGATGAAAATGGCTTTCGTATATTGGACATCTGATTTGGATACAGGTTTTGAAGACATTGATGAACAACACCGCAAATTGGTGGATTACATCAATCAGCTGTATGAAGCCAAACAAAGCGGCGACCAAGAAGCGATTGAGCGGGAGTTCCAGCATTTGATCGACTACACCATCGAACACTTCAGCTACGAAGAAATGATGCTGGCTGAAGCACAATACCGCCTGCTGGAGCCGCACAGGAAAGTGCATGAAAACTTCGTGAACAAAATGAGCACCCTGCAAGCCCGCTACCACAACGGCGATGCCGCCGCGTTGGACGAAGTAATCAATCTGTGCGAAGGCTGGCTGTTCCGCCACATCCGTATCAACGACCACGGCTACATCGAAAGCGTGAAAGCATCGGGCATCCGCTCTTAAACACGGATATTGGCCGTTAAAGGCTACCTGAAAATATTTTCAGGTAGCCTTTTGTTTATCCGCAAACGAAAGCCGGAAAGGATATATAATCCCGCCACCGCCCGCGCAAACGCGCTCACACATGGAAGGAAAGCTCATGAATCTGCTCGACGATATTCTGCAATTTAACAAGCACTTTGTGGAAAGCGGCGAATACATCCAATTTTTCAGCGACAAATACCCCGAGAAAAAACTGGCGATTCTATCTTGCATGGACACCCGCATCATGGAGCTGCTGTATGCGGCCATGGGGCTGAAAAACGGCGATGCCAAGGTGATACGCAATGCCGGCGCGGTGGTGTTGCATCCGTGGGGCTCGGTAATGCGCAGCCTGCTGGTGGCGGTATTTGATTTGAATGTGGAAGAGATTATGGTGGTGGCGCACCACGATTGTGGCATGTGCGGCTTCTCGTCCAAACACCTGCTGGATAAAGCCCGTGCCGCCGGCATCTCGGATGAAAGCATCAACACCTTGCGCCACGCCGGTATCGATTTGGACGGCTGGCTCACCGGTTTCGATAATGCCGACGACAGCGTGCGGCATACGGTGCAGATGATTCGCCAGCATCCCTTGATGCCGGATCACGTTGCCGTGCACGGCATGGTCATCCACCCGACCACCGGCAAATTGACCCTGGTGGTCAATGGTAATGAGGCAGATGCAGGGTAGAGGGTTCTGTGTCGGTTGATCATGTGGTTTGGCAGAAAGGCGGCTTTGGCTGCTTCAAAATATTATTTTGATTTTGCCGGGGCCTGTGTTTTCAGGTAGCCTATTTGTGCTTATGAATAAATCAGATAGATGATATTTGCACGAAAACAGCAATATTTTTGTAGAAATGGCTTGACTCAAATTGCAAGGCTATCTATAATTCAAAACTTCACAGCGCACCCGTAGCTCAGTTGGATAGAGTATCTGGCTACGAACCAGAGGGTCGGGCGTTCGAATCGCTCCGGGTGCGCCAATTATGCGCCCATCGTCTAGCGGTTAGGACATCGCCCTTTCACGGCGGTAACGGGGGTTCGATTCCCCCTGGGCGTGCCAAGATTCGAAGGTTCAGTTGATTCTGGGCTTTGGAAAAATAAAAAAGATAAATTTTTGATTAAAGCTTAATTCTGGAACACGGAATTAAGCTTTTTGTTTATTTGTTTGATCTTAAGCGCGCTATCCAAATAATCTTTATATTACATCCCTACTAATCATATCCGCACTATTTCAACCTCATTGAAGCTTACGTTTTCAGGTAGCCTCTGTCGTGAACACCCTCCGCCGTTTCCTCCGCCTTGCCGCCCCGTTTTGGTTTGCCCGCTGCCAGTGGCGCGAATGGCTGCTGTTGGCCGCCGTGGTCGGCTGCTCGCTCGCCATCGTGCGCGTGGGTGTGCTGATTACCGAGTGGAACAAAACGTTTTACGATGCGCTGGCCGCCTTCGACGGTGCCGCCATGCCCGCGCTGGTGGGCGAATTTTTGCTGTATATCACGCTGGTTACAGCGTTTGTGGCGTTCGGCAACTGGCTGCGTAAAATCCTGCTGTTCCGCTGGCGCAGCCACCTCACGCAGCAGTTCCAGCGGCAATGGCTCGGCCGCAGCCGCCACTACCGATTGCAACTGCAAGCCGGCGGTGAACCGGACAACCCCGACCAGCGCATTGCCGAAGACATCTTCCTGCTGTCGGAAAAAAGTATTGATTTGTTCAAATATTTCATCATGAACGCTGCCAAACTCGGCGCGTTCGTGGTCATCCTGTGGCAGCTCTCCGGCGTGCAAACCTTCCGAATCTTCGGGCAAAGCATCACGATACATGGTTATTTGGTGTGGGTGGCGCTGGCCTACTCGGCAGCCTGCACCCTGGTTACCCACCTCATTGGCCGCAAACTCCAACCGCTCAACGTGGAACGCCAGCACCGCGAAGCCGACTACCGCGCCACCCTGTTGCGCGTGCGCGACCACGCCGAGCAAATCGCGCTGTATCGCGGCGAAAATGCCGAGCAAGGCCGCCTGAACCGCCGCTTTGAAGCCGTGCGGCAAAACTGGCGCGAACTCATCGGCCGCGAGCTGCGGCTGGAAACCTTTTCCGCCGCCTACCTGCGCCTGTCCATGTTCATCCCCATCATCGCCACGCTGCCCATGTATCTGGCGCACACGCTCACTTTCGGCGACATGATGAAGGCACGCAGCGCGTTTTCCAACGTGCAGGACGGCTTCGGCTGGTTTATGGATTACTACAAACGCATCATCGAATGGGCATCGGTGGTGGAACGTTTGGCGGGTTTTCAGGTAGCCTTAAACGCGCTGGACAACACGCCGGACAACGCACCGGATAACGCGCCGCAAAAGCAGCCTGCACATCCTGAACACGGCGGACACGCGGAACACGGCCATGCCGCCCGGCTCGAAGTGGACGACCTTACCCTGCACACCGCCGACGGCCGCACCCTGCTGCACGGTTTGTCGCTCGCCGCCCGCGCGCCCGAATGGCTGCTGCTCGAAGGCCGCAGCGGCATCGGCAAATCCACCCTGCTGCGCACGCTGGCCGGGCTGTGGCCGTATTACCAAGGCCGCTTCGCCATTCAAGGCCGCAGCCTGTTCCTGCCGCAACGCCCCTACCTGCCGCACGACAGCCTGCGCAACGTGCTCGCCTACCCATACGCCGCCGCGCCCGATAACGCCTCCGTTGCCGCCGTGCTGACCCAAGTCGGCCTGTCGCGCCTGCTCGCGCTCGACCCCGATGCCGAACACGAGTGGCACAAAACACTCTCTGGTGGCGAACAACAGCGGCTCAGCCTCGCCCGCGCCCTGCTGCACCGCCCCGATGTATTGTTCCTTGACGAAGCCACCAACCAGTTGGACGACACATCCGCCGCCGAAGTCATGCGCACGCTGCGCCGCGAATTGCCCGATGCGCTGTGCGTGGGCATCAGCCATCAGGCGGTGATTCAGGAAATGTTCGGGCGGAAGGCGGATTTGGCGCGGTTTGCAGCGGCGGGGGAAGGCTGAGGGTTTTAGTTTCGCAGAAACGCACTGCGTTTGTTTTAACTTCGTTGAAGCTTAACGTTTTCAGGTAGCCTTCCGGCCGCTTCTGGCTACCTAAAAAACATCGGCTTTAATCAAGCAGCAATTATTTGGCTTATTTTCAGGTAGCCTGTTGAAGAAAGGGGAGGCTATCTGAAAATATTTCCAATCCGAACCGCCGCCCGGAATCACTTGCCCGGCCATAGGGATAGCCGTGGCGCGGTACAGCCTGGCAGAAGCTGCCTTTGGCCGAGTTTTAAACTGTGCAATATTTCGCACAAGCCGGGAAAATAGGCTACAATCGCCCCGTTTCAGACCATCCAGAAGTAAAGGTTTACGCCATGCTAACAGGCAGTATCGTCGCCATCATCACCCCGATGCGTGAAGATGGCAGCGTCCATTACGAACAATTCCGGCGCCTGATTGATTGGCACGTTGCCAACGGTACCGACGGCATCGTGGCCGTGGGCACCACCGGCGAGAGCGCCACCTTGAGCGTGCCGGAGAAGATTGAAGTGATTGAAGCGGCCATCCGTTTTGCCGACGGCCGCATTCCCGTAATCGCCGGCACTGGCACCAACAGCACCGCCGATGCCATCGCGCTCTCCCGCGCCGTGGCCGGTAGCGGCGCTTATGCCACGCTGTCGGTGGTGCCGTATTACAACAAGCCGCCGCAGGAAGGCATCTACCGCCATTTTGCCGCCATCGCCGAAGCCGCCGACATCCCCATGATCGTATACAACGTGCCCGGTCGCACAGTGGTGAGCATGGGCAACGATATCGTGCTGCGGCTGGCTGAAATCCCGAATATCATCGGCATTAAAGAAGCCAGCGGCAACATCGGCAGCCAAATCGATTTGATCAACCGCGTGCCCGAAGGCTTTGCCGTGTATTCCGGCGACGACCCCACCGGCATGGCCGCCATGCTGTGCGGCGCCCACGGCGTGATCACCGTGGCTGGCAACGTGGCGCCCAAACTGTTTGCCGATATGTGCCGTGCCGCGCTGGCCGGCAATCTGGCAGAAGCCCGCGCGCTGAACGCCAAGCTGGTGCCGCTGTACCGCGAAATGTTCTGCGAGCCCAGCCCCGCTGCGCCGAAATGGGCGCTAGAAAAACTCGGCCTGTGCGGCCGCTCTGTGCGCCTGCCGATGATGCCGCTGAGCGAAGCCGGACAGGCGCGCGTGGCCGCCACCCTGCAGGATCTGCAACTGATTTAACCCAAGTTCCACATCAAAGGATTGCTGTATGAATGTATACAAACTGCCCGCCGCTTTGCTGATGGCCGGCTTCTTGGCTGCCTGCGCCTCCAAAAGCAGCGAAGCGCCCAAGCTGGATTACCAAACCGAAAACCGCAAGGTAGTCAATCTGGAAGTGCCGCCCGATTTGGACAACCCCGGCCAAGGCAACGCCTACAGCCTGCCGGCCGGAGGCGCGGTGCGCGCTTCCGACGTGGCCCGCAGCCGACAGGCCGCCGCCAACCGCCCCGGCACTCCGGTGCTGGCCGAAGTGAAAAACGTAACCATCCAGCGCGAGGGCAGCGACCGCTGGCTGAACATCGCCAACAAAAACCCCTCTGAAGTGTGGCCGCTGTTGCATGCCTTCTGGCAAGAGCAGGGTTTTGTGATCGCTCGCGAAGAGCCGGGCATCGGCCTGATGGAAACCGATTGGGCGGAAAACCGCGCCAAGCTGCCGCAAGACGGCCTGCGCCGCTTGTTTGAGCGCGTCGGCCTCGGTGGCGTGTATTCCACCGGCGAGCGCGACAAATTCACCATCCGCCTCGAACGCAACAGCAAAGGCGGCACCGACGTATTCTTCACCCACCGCGGCATGAAGGAAACCTACGCCGACCGCAACAAAGACACCACCATGTGGCAGCCATCCGCCCGCGACACCGATTTGGAAGCCGCTCTGCTCGGCCGCTTTATGCAGTATCTGGGCGCCGATGAGCAGCAAATCGAACAGGCGCTGAAACAACAGCAGGCCACCTCTGCCCGCAGCGGCGATTTGGCCACCCTGCAAAACGGCCAGCTCACCCTGCGCGGCGACCAGGCGCGCAACTGGCGCCGCGTCGGCCTCGCGCTCGACCGCATCGGCCTGAACGTAACCGGCGAAAACACCCAGCGCCAGGCCTATCTGGTGCAGGTTGCCCCGGCCGAGGGCGAAGCCGTGCGCACCGAGAAACCGGGCTTCTTCGGCCGCCTGTTCGGCCGCAGCAGCAAGCCTGCCGAGCCGCAGGCGCAGCCCGAATTCGTGGTGGTGGTGCAGCCGCAGGGTAACAATGCCAGCCAGCTGCTTTTGGCCAACAAAGACGGCTCGCCCTACCAAGGCGGCGATGCGCAATCCTGGCTGACCCGCCTGTATAACGAGTTGCGCTAAGCGTGATTGAGAAACAGCCTTTAATGCCCGTTAAAGGCTGTTTTTGTATTTGCCGCATAGAGGCTACCTGAAATTTTGCTCCGACTGTTTTAACTACGTTGAAGCTTGCGCTTTAGCTTCGCAGAAACGCCGCCTTGGCTTCGCCAAGACATCGTTTTCAGGTAGCCTCTGCGGTTTTCAGGTAGCCGTCATGCCCGGCAAGCCGCTGCGCCAAACAAAAAGCGGCAAAGAACTGCTACAATACGTCGCTTGCAGGGCTCCGAAATAAGCTTTTCCCGACTTTGTTTTGGGCAGCCGGAAGGCTACCTGAAAATCAAAATAGGGTTGCAACCCGTTCACAAACATTTCAAATCTTCGGGGGAACGCCGCAACCAGCTCCCCCGTTTTCCAGTTCCGTCATGAATAATCCCCGCCGCTATCTCAAACTCACCGCGCTGTTCACTATTCTCTTTATTCTCTTGCTGTTGCTGGGCAACTGCCTGATTATCCTGCGTTATATTCCTGCCGCTGTTGCTTCGTTCGTGGCTGCTTTCCTGTGCGTGGCCGGGCAGATGATGGCGCTGGGCAAGTATCTGCGCCAGAAGCAGCTGGCCGTTTTGCAGGCGCAGGCCGCGCAAAGTGCAAATACAGCAACAGCAACGGAAAACGCAGCAGAAACAAAGGATGCACCATGAAAGAGTTGGTATTGGCCAGTGGCAACGCAGGCAAGTTGCGCGAATTTAGTGCTCTGTTTGCCGATTTGGGCTGGCGGGTGCGCGCGCAGTCGGATTTTGCCGTGCCAGAATGCCCCGAGCCGCACTGCACCTTTGTGGAAAACGCGCTGGCCAAGGCACGGCACGCCAGCCGGCACAGCGGCCTGCCCGCACTGGCCGACGACAGCGGCATTTGTGCCCCCGCGCTGGGCGGCGCGCCGGGCGTGCTCTCTGCACGCTATGCCGGCGAGCCGCGCTCCGATGCCGCCAACAATGCCAAACTGGGCGCGGATTTGGCCGCGCGGGGCGGTTCGGCCGTGTATTACGTGTGCCTGCTGGTGCTGGTGCGCCATGCAAACGACCCGCAGCCGCTGATTGCCGAAGGCGTGTGGCACGGGCAATGGCAGCATGAAGCAGCCGGCAGCCACGGCTTCGGCTATGACCCGCATTTCTTCCTGCCCGAGCTGGGGCAAACCGCCGCCCAGCTGCCGCCGGACACCAAAAACCGCCTCAGCCACCGCGCGCAGGCCGTACAGCGGCTAATGGCGAAAATCCGAGCCGATTGGTAGGGATGAGCAAAATGAGCTGGTTTCTATCCTGGTGCTGCAAAGGCTACCTGAAAGCGTTAAGCTTCAACGCAGTTAAAATGAGCCAAGCGAGTTTCCGCAAAGCTAAAACCGTCGCGCTGCTGCCTGCTCTGCTGTTTGCCTTGTCGGCGCAGGCCGAAACCGTGAGCGGCGAAGTGGTGCGCGTGTGGGACGGCGACAGCCTGCACCTGCTGGACGCCGCCGGGCAGCGGCATAAAATCCGCCTTGCCGACATCGACGCACCCGAGCTGGAGCAGCCGCAAGGCCGCGCCTGCCGCAATCGTCTGGCCGAACAAGTGCTGCACCGGCGTGTGCAGGCCGAAATCGTGGACACCGATCCGCACGGCCGACAAGTGGCCTATATCCGGCTCAACGGCGCCGACATCAACCGGCAACAGCTGGCTGACGGCTGCGCCTGGCACTACCGCCGTTTTGCCCGCCGCCGCCAAAGCCCGGCCGAATACGCCGCCTATGCCGCAGCGGAAGAAGGTGCCAAAAGCCGCCGCGCCGGCGTGTGGCAGCAGAATGCACCGCAGGCACCGTGGCAGTTTCGGCAGCGGCAGCGTAGGCCGCATTGAGCCTTGGCCGCCGCGTAGGCAAGGGGCTACCTGAAAGCGCAAGCTTCAACGGAGTTAAAACAATGTCTTGGCGAAGCCAAGGTTGAGTTTCTGCGAAGCTAAAAATATTGCAGTTTTGCAAGCCAGTTCTCCGCACTCCAACACAATGCTATAATTCGCAAATTTTTCCGCCGCCGCGCGGCCTTATCCCCTTTAGAAAGACAACATGGCAGCCTTCAACACACAAACCGTCTTGTCCGTACACCACTGGACCGATGCCTACTTCACCTTCACTTGCACCCGCGACGACAGCCTGCGCTTTGAGAACGGCCAATTCGTGATGGTCGGCCTGATGGTGGACGGCAAACCCCTGATGCGCGCCTACAGCGTCGCCTCCGCCAATTGGGAAGAACACCTCGAATTTTTCAGCATCAAAGTGCCCGACGGCCCGCTCACCAGCCGCCTGCAACACCTCAAAGTGGGCGACGAAGTGCTCATCAGCAAAAAGCCCACCGGCACCCTGATCTGCGGCGACCTCAACCCCGGCAAACACCTCTACCTGCTCTCCACCGGCACCGGCATCGCCCCGTTTTTGAGCATCACCAAAGATCCGGAGGTGTATGATCAGTTTGAAAAAGTCATCCTCGTGCACGGCGTGCGCTACAAAAAAGACCTCGCCTACTACGATCGCTTTACCCAAGAGTTGCCCAACCACGAATACCTGGGCGAAATGATCCGGGAAAAGCTCATCTACTACCCCATCGTATCGCGCGAGCCCTTCCAACACGAAGGCCGCCTCACCGACCTGATGAAGAGCGGCAAACTGTTTGCCGACATCGGCCTGCCACCCATCAACCCGCAAGACGACCGCGCCATGCTGTGCGGCAGCCCGGCCATGCTCAAAGACACCAGCGACGTGCTCAACGGCTTCGGCCTCACCGTGTCGCCCAAAATGGGGCAGCGCGGCGATTACCTGATCGAGCGCGCGTTTGTGGATCAATAAGTGCCTGCTTGAACGGCAGCAATAGGCGTGGAGGCTACCTGAAAAATTTCAGGTAGCCTTTTTGTTGCAGCTGGGCTCGGTTTCCCCAATTTTGCCGGCTGGCCGGATTGGCGGTGTGCTTTGATGATTGCCCTTGCTAATCAATCGGGCAGAGTAAAGGCTACCTGAAAAAGTCATTCGGTTTTCAGGTAGCCTGTATCTCGGCTTGGGCTGCCGCCAATCTTACTGGCTTCCTTGTTTGTTTGGCTTGATTGCCGCCTTAAGCTGAGCGGCAAAGAGAAGGCTACCTGAAAAGTAGCCGGGCTTTTTCAGGCAGCCTTTTATGGTGTCGGAAGCGAAGCGGTCAGGCTTGAGGTGCGGATTCTTCGTTGGGTGCGGATTCGGGAGCGGGCACGACTTCGGCGGTGTTTTCTGCAACCGCTTCGGCTGCTGTCGGGGCGTTGCCGGCAGCTGGGGCTTCGGCAACCGATGCGGCGGGCGCGGCGGCAGCCGGCTCAGCGGTGGCTGCGGCGGGATTGAACACGGCGGCATCGGCAGCGGAGTCGGCTTCGTCCAAATCGTTTTGCGGCGGCACGGGCGCATCGTGCGGCACCAGTTGGATGCGCTGTTCGGCTGAGTCTGCGGCGGTGTCGGCTTCGGCATCGGCCAGATAGGAGAGGGTGATGGTTTGGCCGCTGCGTTGCTCGATTTGGCTGCGGTAGGCTTCGGGTGTCATCAGCTCTTCGGCGCCGCGGCTGAGCTGGGCGAACACGTTTTGGTAGCTGCGGGTGAGCTCGTCTACGGCGTCGGCGGTGTCGATGAAGTGGTGGTTTACGGCTTCGCGGTAGTCTTGCAGGGCTTTTTTGGCTTCTTCCAGCTCGGCCTGCTGCTTGCGGTTGCCTCGTTTGAACAGCAGGGTGATGAGGATGCCGATGAGGAAGCCGCCGAGGCCGGCCAGTAGAAGTTGGGTGATGAGCGGCAGATTGTTCATTGTGGTTTCTCCTTGGGATAGACGGGCACAGGTGCGCTATTGTATAGCAATTTTCAGGCCGGCTGATAGGGCGGGGCGGGCTGATTGTTCCGCAGCGGGGGCGGGTGGCGCGGTTGGGCGTGGCGCAGCGGGCGGCTTGCTGCAAATTGTCGGGCAGCTTCAAGCATTTTCGGCTAAAATGCGCAGTTCGGTTGCGGCGGCGCGCCCGATGTTTTCACTGCGCTGGCATTTGCATTTTTCAGGTAGCCGCCTTTGCCGATTTCGCCTTATCCGCATAACGACTGCACACTTAACTGCCCGGCCATTATGAACAATATCCGCAATTTCTCCATCATCGCCCACATCGACCACGGCAAATCCACGCTGGCCGACCGCTTCATCCAATACTGCGGCGGCCTGGAAAACCGCGAAATGAGTTCGCAGGTTTTAGACAGCATGGACATCGAAAAAGAGCGCGGCATCACGATTAAAGCGCAAACCGCCGCGCTGCAATACAAAGCCAAAAACGGCGAAACTTATCTGCTCAACCTGATCGACACCCCGGGGCATGTGGATTTTTCTTACGAAGTATCCCGTTCGCTTTCCGCCTGCGAAGGCGCGCTCTTGGTGGTGGATGCTTCACAGGGTGTGGAAGCGCAAACCGTGGCCAACTGCTACACGGCGATCGATTTGGGCGTGGAAGTGGTGCCCGTGTTGAACAAAATCGACCTGCCCGCTGCCGACCCCGACCGAGTGGCGCAGGAAATCGAAGACATCATCGGCATCGATGCGGTGGACGCGGTGCAGTGTTCGGCCAAAAGCGGCTTGGGCGTGGAAGACGTGCTGGAAGAAATTGTGGCCAAGGTACCCGCGCCTTCGGGCAGCCCGGATGAGCCTTTGCAGGCCATGATTATCGATTCGTGGTTCGACAATTATGTGGGCGTGGTGATGCTGATCCGCGTGAAAAACGGCACCATCAAGCTGAAAGACAAAGTGCGCTTCATGAGCACCAAAGCCGAAACCTTGGTGGAACAGCTTGGCGTGTTTACGCCGAAATCGCTGCCGAAACAGCAGCTTTCCGCCGGCGAAGTGGGCTTTTTGGTTACCGGCATCAAGGAGCTGGGCTCGGCCAAAGTGGGCGATACGGTTACGCTCGCCGCCAACCCCGCCGCCGAGCCGCTGCCCGGCTTCAAAGAAGTGCAAAGCCAGGTGTTTGCCGGGCTGTATCCGGTGGAAAGCCACGACTACGAAGCCCTGCGCGATGCGCTAGAAAAGCTGCAACTGAATGATGCTTCGTTGAAATTCGAGCCGGAAGTATCCCAGGCGCTCGGCTTCGGCTTCCGCTGCGGCTTCCTCGGCCTCTTGCACTTGGAAATCGTGCAGGAACGCTTGGAGCGCGAGTTCGACATGGATTTGATCACCACCGCGCCCACGGTGGTGTATGAAGTGATTTTGAAAACCGGCGAACATATCGAAGTGGAAAATCCGTCCAAACTGCCGGATTTGGCCACGGTGGAATCCATACTGGAGCCGATTATCACCGCCACCATCCTCGTGCCGCAGGAATACGTGGGCAACGTGATGACCCTGTGCAATCAGAAGCGCGGCGTGCAGCTTAATATGCAGTATCTCGGCCGCCAGGTGATGCTCACTTACGATCTGCCGATGAACGAAGTGGTGATGGACTTTTTCGACAAGCTCAAATCCACTTCGCGCGGCTATGCCTCGCTCGACTACCATTTCAAAGAATTCCGCGCCGCCAACCTGGTGAAATTAGACATTATGGTAAACGGCGACAAGGTAGATGCGCTCAGCCTGATTGTGCACCGCCAAAACGCCGTGCACCGCGGCCGCGAGCTGGCGGCGAAAATGCGCGAGCTGATTCCGCGCCAGATGTTCGACATCGCCGTGCAGGCCGCCATCGGCAGCCAGATCATCGCCCGCGAAAACGTGAAGGCGCTGCGCAAAAACGTGCTGGCCAAATGCTATGGCGGCGACATCACGCGCAAGAAAAAATTGCTGGAAAAACAAAAGGCCGGCAAAAAACGCATGAAGCAGGTGGGCAATGTGGAAATCCCGCAGAGCGCGTTTTTGGCGATTTTGCAGGTGGGGGATAAGTAGCCGCATTCGGGCTACCTGAAAAACGAGAGCCCGAAGAAAAGGAAGCCCGATAATGAAAAACGTTTTTTTGATACTGGCGGCTTGCGTGGTTTCCGCTGCCTGTGCCGCGCCGAATCCGCCAACGGGAAAAGCGGCGGCAGAGTCCGAACGCTTGAGCATGGTTGCCACGCCGGAAACATTGGCGCAATTCCGCCAGTTTTGCCCGGACGGCACGCCGGTGCTGTATTTGTACGAACACGATCCGCGCTTTCAGTATTTTCAGGTAGCCTGCCGCAAGGCAAACGGCGAAATGGCCTACGGCTTCGGCGTGGGCCTAGGTAGGTAATAGTAATGCATTGATTTATTGAGATTACTTATTTTCAAGTAGCCTCTCTTTCAGTTAAGAAAACCACAACATAGGAACAAAATCAAAGTGGAACAATCCAACACAATCCTCTATGCCGCCATCGCCGCTTTGGCTGCCGGCATCGTGCTGTTTGCCGTGAGCGGGAAAACGCGGCAGGACAATGGCGAATGGAGCGGCGGCCTGCAATGGGGCTACCTTTTGATGATGGTGGGCGCCTTCGGCCTGCTGGCCAAAGTGATGAGCCTCACGGCAGTGCTGCTGCTCTTGGTGCTGCTTACCGGCGCGGTGTGGCTGTGGGCGCGGATGGCGCGCAAACATCGGCAGAAACAGCCCGGTTACATCGCGGAAACCGACCGCGACGACAACCATTTCCGCGACTACATGGGCAGCTTCTTCCCGCTGATTTTGGTGGTGTTCGTGCTGCGCACCTTCGTGGCCGAGCCTTTCCAGATTCCTTCCAGCTCGATGCGGCCGGGGCTGGTGAAGGGCGATTTCGTGCTGGTGAACAAGTTTACCTACGGCATCCGCGTGCCGGTGTTGAACAATGTGCTGATTCCGGTGGGGCAGGTACAGCGCGGCGACGTGGTGGTGTTCAACTATCCTGTGGATCCGGACACCAACTACATCAAGCGCATTGTCGGCCTGCCGGGCGATGTGGTGGAATACCGCAATAAGGTGCTGACAGTAAACGGTAAAACCGAGCAGGATACCTTCGCCGCCGCCTACAGCTATCCCGATGATTTCAATGCAAACCGAATGTTGGAAGCCGCCCGTTTTGCGGCCAACTGGGAAGGCCGGCAGTTTGAAGTGCTGAAAAACGAAGATGCGCCCACGGTGTCCATCCCCTTCCTCGCCCAATCGGCCAACGATTTCGCCAAGAGCGGCTACCAAAGCGGCCTGCGCGAAAATTGCGAATACGAGGCAGACGGCAGCGGCTTCAAATGCACTGTGCCGGCGGGCAAATATTTCGCCATGGGCGACAACCGCGACAGCAGCGCCGATTCGCGCTACTGGGGCTTTGTGGATGACAAGCTGCTGGTGGGCAAGGCGTTTTTCGTGTGGATGAACGTGGGCGACAGATCGCGCATCGGCAATTCCATCCGTTGATGGCGCAAACGGAAAAAAGGCTACCTGAAAACGGAGCGCAGCGCAGTTTGTGCGAAGCTAAAGTTTTCAGGTAGCCTTTTTGTTGTGCGCTTGAATACTGAAGAGGCTACCTGAAAAGTGGTTTGCACTTTTTCAGGTAGCCTTTGGTGCTGCGCAGAGCGGGCTAGGGCAGCTCGATTTTGATAATCTTCTGGTCAAACAGCCGTTTGCCCCAGCCGGTGCGGTAGATTTGGCGGAACAGCCAGGGATAGCGGTGGCCGCAGCGCTCGCTCAATCTGCCCACCACGCGCACTTTGCTGCCGGGCAGCCATGCCTCCATCACCCGGGCGTCGGGCAGCGACCATTTGAATTCGGGCGACTGCGCCATCTTGCCCAAGGCATCGTGCTGTTTGGCGCGGCCGACGGCCACTGGCGGCAGCATGTCGAACACCAGCACGGCGCGCGGCAGCTGGCGGGCAATCATGACCAGCAGGGCTTTGACCTGGGCTTCGTCGAAATACATCAGCACCCCTTCGGCAAGCAGCAGCACCGGTTTGCCGTGGGCGGCTGCGGTGTCTGCCCAGCCTTCTTCAAACATGGAGCCGGCCAGGTAATGGTTGCCCGATTCGGGCAGCAGTTGGCGCCGGATGTCGATCACATTGGGCAAGTCTAAGTCGTACCAGGCGGTAACGGGCGGGCGGCCGAGGCGTTCGAAGCGTGCGTCCAGCCCAGCGCCGAGCTGCACGACCACGCAGTCGGTGTGTTGTGCGATAAAGCGTTGCGCCTCTTCGTCGATGAGGGCGGCGCGGGCGCAGCAGCCCGGCTGAGACAGTTTTGATTTGGCGAACACGCTGAAATCGTAATCGATTTGCTGAAGCATGCCCACGGCGGCGGCATCTTGGATGAGCGCGTCGGGGCGGTCGTATTCCACGGCCTTGGCCCAGAGCGGAATCAGCATGGTGGTGGAAAGCTGGCTGATGGTGCTGGAGGAAACGGTTGGGTTCATGATGGCTCCCGAATGATGGCGGATGGGTGCGGGCCGCCTGAAAGCGGCTTGGGCGCCGAGGGCGGAAACGGTGTGCTGTCGGGAGTGGTTTGCGTATGAGGGAGGCGGCTGCCGTTTTAACTTTGTTTTCCGGCAGCCTTTGGTGGTATGGCGGTGTGTTAAAGGGGCTACCTGAAAATCCGGCAACCGATTTTCAGGTAGCCTTTACTGTTTTATTTCGGCAGGTAGTCCAGCGGATTGACGGCGCGGTTGTTTACGCGCACTTCGAAGTGCAGCTTCACGCGGTCGGTGCCGCTGCTGCCCATGCTGCCGATGGTTTGCCCGGCGGATACCTGCTGGCCTTCGCGCACGTTGATTTGGCTGTTGTGGGCGTAGGCGGTGAGCATGCCGCCGGTGTGGTTGATGAGGATGAGCTTGCCGTAGCCGCGGATGCCTTCGCCCACGTAGCTCACACGGCCGGGAGCGGCGGCCTTAACGGGCGTGCCGGCGCTGCCGGCAATGTCGATGCCCTTGCTGGAGGCGCCGTTGAACTGGGTGAGGATTTCGCCGCGCACGGGCCATTGCAGGCTGCTGGGCGGAGCGGTGGTGCGCTCGGCGGGAGCGCGGCTCACCTGTTGGGCGGGTGTGCTGCGGGTGTTGGCGCCGCTGTTGCGGGCGTGGCCCACGCGCAGGCGCTGGCCGACTTCGAGCTGGGAGGGGTTTTTCAGGTTGTTCCAGGCCATCAGGCGGGAGACGGGCTGGTTGAAACGGCGGCTGATGCGGTAGAGCGTGTCGCCGCGCTGCACGCGGTAGTATTGGTCGCCGGAGCCGGTGCCGGCGCAGGCAGCCAGAAGAGTGGTACACAGCAGGAGGGTACAGGCGGAAGGGATTTTCAAGGTGTGCACTCCGTTGGAAGCGGCAGCAGGGCTACCTGAAAAGTGAAAGAGACAGCAGGGGCGAACAAAGCAAATTTGCCGTTTATTCGGGTTTGCTGCCGAGAAGGTGCTTCTATCATACTATAGGAAACGGCGGGGAAACAAACCGGCAGCCGGGCGGCGCCGGCGCAAACGGGGTATGATGAGGCTCGTTTGCCAACTATTTTGCCAACCATCGCGCGAGGAGCCGACCATGCCTTCAGCATTCAATCCGCAGGCTGCAACCGATATCTACTGCCTGCTGTTCGACCAATACGAAACCCTGGATTTGATGGGGCCGGTGGAATTTTTGTTCCGCCTGCCGCAATCCCGGCTGCATTATGTGTCGCGGGGCGGCGGCATGGTGGCCAGCCGGCAGGGTTTTGCCGTGCAGACGCAGCGGCTGGAAAGGCTACCTGAAAACAGTTTGCTGCTGGTGCCGGGCGGGCAGGGAACGCGGCCGCTGGTGCGGGATGCGGCGTTTCTGCGCGATTTGGGCGCGTGGCTGGATCAGGCCGCCTGCTGCTTGTCGGTGTGCACCGGCGCGGCGTTGCTGGCAGCCAGCGGCAGGTTGGACGGCTTGCCGGCCACGTCAAACAAAAAAGCTTTCGATTGGGTATGCAGCGTGGGCGGGCAGGCGGGTTGGCAGCCGGCGGCGCGCTGGGTGGCCGCAGGGCGGTTTTACACCTCCTCCGGCGTATCGGCGGGCATGGACATGACGCTGGGTTTCATCGCCGACCACTACGGCCGCTCTCGGGCGGAGGAGATTGCCGCGCATTGCGAATATATCTGGCACGACAATCCGGCGGACGACCCGTTTGCACCATCCGTTTTCAGGTAGCCTTCGAGTGAGACGCAAAAGCTGAGGAAACTTTGCAGAATGTGTGCTTGATTTTGCGCTTGGCGGGCAGATATAGGGGAGGGCGCAGGGCTGTGGCCGAGCCGAGGCTACCTGAAACGGGGTAGAGCGCAGCTTCAGCGAAACTCAATATCAGAAAAATTAGTTTGAAAGGAAACTCAATGCGTTACCTAGGGATTTGGCTCTTGCTGCTGGCGGGGGCGGAAGCGGCTTCGATTGTGATGGTGGCCGAACGGCTCGGCGGGCTGCCCACGCTGCTGCTGATGGTTTTGTCGTTTATGGCCGGGCTGGCGATGCTGCGCAATTTGGGCTTTTCTTCGGTGATGCTGGCCGGCTCGCTGTTTCACAATCAGGGCGAGCTGTCGTTTTACCAAATGCTGTGGCCGCTGCGCTATATTGTGGCGGCGCTGCTTTTGATGTCGCCGGGCTTTGTGTCCACGCTTTTGGCCTGCGTGCTGATGCTGCCGATTAAGGGCGGCCCCTCGGCGGTGCGCCCCGGGCAAACGGGGCAGAGCAGCCGTGCTTCGGGCTATCGTGCAGACGGCGACATCATCGACGGCGAGTTTGAAACCGTGCGCCCGCAGGAAGAGCGCGGGGAAACCCGCCTGCTGGAGCAGCACGACGGCGAGCCGCCGCGCCAAGGCTGATTGAAGGGGCATCCCGCGCGAAAGGCTACCTGAAAAATACACGTGCTGTTTTTTAGGTAGCCTTCCTCTTATCCGCCGCGCGTGTACAATACGCCTTTTCTTCGCAACGGCAAATTTGGCAACATGAAACCCAACAGCCTCACGCAGCGCCCCATCGGCGTATTCGATTCCGGCGTCGGCGGCCTCACCAACGTGCGTGCCCTGATGGAGCGGCTGCCCAATGAAAACATCATCTATTTCGGCGACACCGCCCGCGTGCCCTACGGTGTGAAATCGCGCAGTACCATCGAAACCTACACCGGGCAAATCGTGGAATTCCTGATGCAGCACGATGTGAAAGCGCTCGTGATTGCCTGCAACACCATCGCCGCCGTGGCCGGCGCCAAAGTGCGGCAGATGGCCGGCAGCATGCCCGTGCTCGACGTGATCAGCGCCGGCGCCCAGGCCGCCCTGCGCACCAGCCGCAACGGCCACATCGGCATCATCGCCACCTCCACCACCGTCAATTCCAACGCCTACGCCCGCGCCATCCACGCGCAAAACCCGCAGGCGCGCGTGCCCTCCCAAGCCTGCCCCCTGCTCGTGCCGCTGGTGGAAGAAGGCTGGCTCGAGCACGAAGTCACCCGCCTCACCGTGCGCGAATACCTCAAGCCGCTCCTGGCCGAAGACATCGACACCCTCGTGCTCGGCTGCACGCACTACCCCCTGCTCAAGCCGCTGCTGCAAAGCGAAGCCCCGCACCTCGCCCTGGTGGATTCCGCGCTCACCACCGCCGAAGCCGCCGCCGAAGCCCTCTCCGCTGCCGGCCTGCTCAACAGCAGCCAAGCCCCCGCCGACTACCGCTTCTACGTGAGCGACATCCCGTTGCGCTTCCGCACCATCGGCGAACGCTTCCTCGGTCGCAGCATGGAGCAGATAGAAATGATGCGGCTGGGCTAAGAGGCCGTTGCCCGAAATTTTCAGGTAGCCTTTGGCGGCATGAGGCTACCTGAAAAAGTGCAGACTGTTGTTTATACGGTGTCAATTGGGTTCCAGGTAACTGATTTGGATTTCAGGTAGCCTTTTTTATGCGTACCCTGTTCACCTTTGCGCCTCATGCCGGCGCGGGCACAGGTTTGGCTTCGCCAAACTTCCCTCACTCCGCACGGTTTTTCGGGCGGGCTCGAACTTGCGGCTGCGCCGCTTCGAACATGCAAGCCTTTGTTCCCCGAAAAACCGCGCTCCGTTCGGCTGCGCCAGCAGAGAAGGGTACGGCCCAACCGATTGCGCCAAATGTTCCACTCTTGGTTTTTAAAGAGTTTATTTTTGTTTATTAGGTGTCTTACGAAATTCGCATCAGGCAAAAGGCTACCTGAAAAATATTCCCACCACTTTTCAAATCAAACAATCACATCATGACCAAAACCGTTATCCTCATCTCCGGCCGCGGCAGCAATATGCAGGCCGTGGTGCAAGCCAAGATTCCCAACCTGCACATCGCCGCCGTCCTTTCCGACAACCCCCAAGCCCCCGGCCTTGCCTGGGCGGCCGGGCAGGGCATACCCACCGCCGCGCTCAACCCCAAAGACTACCCCAGCCGCACCGCCTTCAACCAAGCCATGCTTGAGCTCGTGGCCGGCCACGCGCCCGACCTCGTCCTCCTCGCCGGCTACATGCGCATCCTGCCGCCCGAGTTTTGCAGCCGCTTCGCCAATCAAACCATCAACATCCACCCCTCCCTGCTGCCCGCCTTCCCCGGCCTGCACACCCATCAGCGCGCCCTCGACGAAGGCTGCCGCCTCGCCGGCTGCACCGTGCACTTCGTCACCGCCGAGCTTGACTGCGGCCCCATCATCGCCCAAGGTGCCGTGCCCGTGTACGACAGCGACACCGCCGACACCCTTGCCGAGCGCGTCTTGAAAGTCGAACATCAGCTGCTGCCCCAAGCCGTGGCCGATTTCGCCGCCGGCCACCTCAGTATCCAAGGCAAACGCGTGATTAACTGCCGCATTGCAGGCGAAGCGGAACAGGATTGATGGATTGGGCGGTGTAAATGTTTGTTTGGATATTTTCAGGTAGCCTCTTCCCGATCGGGAGGCTACCTGAAAAATAACCGCCGAAAACAGCATTTCCGGCATGCTTTTCCCCTTTTCATTGCAAGATTCCAACAATCCGTTCCGTTAAAATAGTTTAAGATTGTCCACACCGCTGCCACGCCATACAATTCGGGCAGCAGACGGTTTCCAAAGCCGTCACTTATATTCAAATAGTTTTTTACCCATTGTGAGGAACATCATGAAAAAAATTCTGGCTGTGCTGCTTGCCCTTTCCCTTCCCGCCGTTGCCCTGGCCGACGACAACCGCGGTTTCTACGTTCAAGGCGACCTCGGCCATGCGAGGGTGAAACTTCATGACGACGAAGATGCGCAAAGCGCCAAAGGCTTCAGCCCGCGCCTGTCAGTGGGCTACGATTTCGGCGATTTCCGCGTGGCGGCCGACTACACTCACTATAAAAGCGTGAGCGGCCACGAAACTTATCCAGTTGGCGGGGAGGATTGGAAATACAAATTCCGCAGCTTCGGCGTATCTGCTATTTACGATATCGACCTGAACGCCCCGGTGAAACCCTATGTGGGCGCGCGCATCGGCGTCAACCATATTTCATTTGACGATCATGACTACGCCCCCGGGTATGACGACGACTACCACTACAGCAAAACCAAAACCGGCGTGGGCGCCCTGATTGGGGTGGGCTACGACATCACCCAAAACATCACCCTGGATGCGGGCTACCGCTACAACTACTGGGGCAAGTTCGACGGCACGAAGCTGGATTCCCACGAAGTTTCCGCCGGCGTGCGCGTGAGGTTCTAAGCAACCCGGTTTGCGTGTTGGAAACCGCCCGAAGCTGCCAGGCTCGGGCGGTTTTTTGCCGGCACAGAAGGGGCAATCGGTTTCATTCCCATGCGGGCATGCTTTGCTTGTTTTTCAGGTAGCCTTATCTGGTTTTGAGGCTACCTGAAAAATAGGGCAGCGCCAGCCATTTTGCCGCCGCCTCCCCGCTGCCAACGGATACGGCTATAATCCTGCCGAAGCAAATAATCTGAAGCCTTTGCAAACTCCCCGTCTTTGGCACACTTCTTCGCGATGCGCTTCTCAAACGCTTGCCTACCCACGTGGTATGTCTGCGCGTTTTGCGATGCTATCGCTTTGAATTGTGCTCAAATCCGGGGCTTTGCAAAGGCTTTAGGCAAACCCAATCATTTTCAGGTAGCCTGCGGCGGCCTGGCCAAAACGAGGTGTGATATGGCTTTCATCGTGATGTTGCTGCTGTTGGGGTTCGGCGCGCTGCTGGTGATGGTGTTTCAAAACCGCATGCAGCAGCAGGAGCTGGCCGAAAAATTATCTTGGCTGCAAACGGAAGTGGAAAAACTGCGCCGCCGCCAGCCACTGCCGGAGCACAAGCCGCCTGAAAGCGAACAAGCCGGGCTTTATTCGAGCGCGCAAGGCCGGCCCGGCTCCGATACGCCCGCCGCGCCGCAGCCCGATTTCAGCGGCTGGCCGTACAACCCGGACGTGCCCACTTCCGTCGCAATCTCCGCAGCGCAGCCCAATCCGGCCGCATTCGAACGCATCCCGCCCGCTGCGGAAAATCCCGCCCAACCTGCCCACACCGTCCACCTGCCCGCCGATATCCGCGCGGCAGAGCCTTCCGTGCATCCGGTTGCCGCTTCTTCCGCAGCCGAGCCGCAAACCATTTCAGGTAGCCTCACGCCCGATGCGGCCGCCGCCCCATCCCATCCGCAAGCTGCCGTTTCCCCAGCCGCTTCTGCTTCTGCCTCTCAACGCGCCCCCGTGGCTTCTGGCAGCAGCGTGATGCCGGGCAGCCGACCGGGTACGGTGAGAATCCGCAAACGGGCGCAGCAGGGCGAGCCGCATCCGGCGCCAACGCCTGCCCAGTCGCGCGAACAGGCTGCGGCGCGTGCGCCGTCTGCCGAAACAAGCCAAACGGCAAGCCAAACCCGCCGTGCTGCACGCCGCCCCGAACCGCGGCAGGAAAGTGCGTTTGCTCCGCTGATCGATTGGCTGATGCACGGCAACCTGCTGCTGAAAACCGGCATTGTGGTGCTGTTTTTGGGGCTGGTGTTCCTGCTGCGTTTTGCTTCGGAGCGGATTCATGTGCCGATTGAAATGCGTTATCTCGGCGTGATGGGCTCCGGCTTGGCTGCGGCCGTGGCGGGCTGGGTGTTGCAGCGCCGCCGCCGCGAATACGGCCTGATTTTGCAGGGCTTCGGCATGGCGGTGATGTATCTCACCGTGCTGGCGGCGGTGAAGCTGCATCCGCTGCTGCCTTCGGGCACGGCCTTTGTGCTGATGGTGGCGCTGGTGTGTGCGATGGCGCTGATGGCGGTGCGGCAGGATGCCAAAATCATGGCGCAGGTGGCGCTCATCGGCGGGTTGGCCGCGCCGATGCTGGTGTCGGACGGCAGCGGCAGCCACGTGGTGCTGTTCACTTATCTGGCGCTGCTCAACACTGGTGTGGCTGCCATCGCCCGCTTTAAAACCTGGCGCAGCCTGAACCTGATCGGCTTTGTCGGCACGCTGGTCATCGCGCTGATGTGGGGCACTTCGGAATACACGGTGGAGCGCTTTGCCAGCACCGAGCCCTTCCTGCTCTACCACTGGCTGCTCTACACGCTGGTGGCCTGCCTCTACGCGCTGCACCGCCGCGAGGCCGCGGAAGAACACCCCGTGCCCGACAATGCGGATTTGGGCGAGCTGGCCGACAGCCTGCTCAGCCACGGTATGATTATCGGCGCGATAGACGGAACGCTCTTGTTCGGCACGGCCGCTGCGGCGTTTGTCCTGCAATACCACATGCTGCCCGAGGGCGCGAACAGTTTGGCGGCGGGCGCCTCGCTCGGCTTTGCCGCGGTTTATACCCTGCTGGCGGCCTGGTTTACCGGCAGCCGCGATTTCCCGCTGCTGCGGCAGGCGCTGGGCGCGCTTTCTCTGGTCTTTATCACGCTGGCAGTGCCGCTGGCCTTTGAGCAGGCAGCCACGGTATCGCTGTGGTCGCTGGAGGCGGCGCTGGTGTATATTTTTGCATTGCGCCAGCAAAGGCCGCACACGCGCTTTTTGGCGGTGGTGGTGTATGTGCTGTCGCTGTGCGCATTGCTGTTTGGCGATGAGTTGGGCTGGCAGATTGTGGGTGAAGAAAATGTGCCGCTGCTTATCGGCCCGTTGGTGCCAACATTGGTGGGGAGTTCGGCCGGTTTGGCAATGTATGCTGCTTGGCTGCGGTGGCGATTCCGTGGTTCAGCCTATTGGGAAAGCTGTGCCCTGCGCGGCGCTTTGGGTGCAGGACTGCTGCTCGCGGGGCTGTTGCCGTTGATGTGCCTGACGTATGATTGGGCAATGGTGGCTTTGGCCGCATTGGCTTGGGCAGCGATGCGGGTGCAGGCGGTGTTGCAGGATGCGTTTGCGCCCAAACCGTTGGCCGCACTTTCAGGTAGCCCCTCCGATGAAGGCGGGGCAGATGAAGATGCGGATGAGGCAGACGAATCTGCCTGGCTGCCCGGCAGCGGCTTGTTTGCAGTGGCAGCAGTGAGCTGGGGGATGCTGTCGCTGCTGTTGTTGGCGGTTGTGTCCGACGGGGAAGGCTGGCTGTCCACTATCTGCTGCTTTGCCGCCACGATATTGCTGGGTGCGGCGGCCTATGCTTTGCACCGCCAGGGCGATGCATGGCTACCTGAAAGCGAACAGCCTCTGCGCAGCAAAAACAGGCGCGGCAGGCAGCACAATACCGCCCGCCCGCGCAGCCTGCTGCTGCACCAAAGCGTGGGCTGGCTGCTGCTGGGCATGGCGCTGTTCGGCACGGTGCTGTCTTCGGCCAGCCTGCTGAACCGCCTGCCGGATGTTTGGGCGGATACGGCGCGGCTGTGGTATCTGCCGCTGCCGTTCGCGCTGTGGGCGGCGGCGGTGTCTTGGCTGGATTGGCGGCAGGGCAGGCGGGCGCTGTTGCTGCTGATACCGCTGATGCCGTGCCAGGCGGTGTGGCTGGGCGGCTGGCTGAACCGCGTGGGTTTTGCGCCGTATGCGTTTTCAGGTAGCCTGATGCTGGTGCTGCTGGCGCTTTTGCTGATTTGGGTGCTGCGTTTGCAGGATTTCCGCGTGCGGGAAGCGGCGCCGATTTGGGGCGTGCCGGCGTTTGCACTGTGGGCGGTGCAGGCCACAGGTTTTGCGGGCATGTTGGGTGGCGAAACGCTGCCGGGCGTGTGGGCGCAGTTGGCTTGGCTGGGGCTGCCGCTGGCTTTGTGGCTGCTGTTTTACTTGGCGCGGGAGCGGGATACGCTGCGGCCTTATGTGGCGGTGTGCTCGCTGCTGTGCGGGATGTATGCGCTGCTGTGGCTGGTGGGCAATAATGTGCTGGAGCCGCGCGCGGTGGCGCCGCTGGGCTATTGGCCGCTGCTCAATCCGATGGATTTGGCGGGGATTGCGGTGGGGGCGCTGTGGCTGAAGAGCGCGGAAATGTGGCAGGAGGAGTTTGAGTTGGAGGGCGAGGGGCTGCGCCTGCATTTGGCGGGCTCGGTGCTGGCGGGCTTAACGCTGGTGAGCGGGGCGGTGTTGCGGCTGTGGTATTTCTATATGGGGGTGGAATGGACGCTGCCGGGCATCATGGCTTCGTTTGGTTTGCAGGCGGCGCTGTCGATTGTGTGGGCTTCGACGGCGATCGGGCTGATGGTGTCGGGCCACCGCTCGGGGCGGCGCATCCGCTGGATGGCGGGCGCGGGGCTGATGGGCTTGGTGGTGCTGAAGCTGTTTACGGTGGAATTGGGCGGCAGCGGGGGCATTGCGCGGATTGTGTCGTTTATCGGCGTGGGCTTGCTGTTGCTGCTGGTGGGCTGGTTTGCGCCGGTGCCGCCGAGGGAGGGGGAGGATTAGCGGGGTTTGTTTAGGCAAAAAGGCTACCTGAAAACTGTTGATTGGTTTTCAGGTAGCCTTTTTTTGCCGACGGTAAGGGTTTAATCTTGGCGGCCGTGTTTTTGGATGAATTCGATTTTGTAGCCGTCGGGGTCTTCCACGAAGGCGATTACGGTGTTGCCGTGTCTCATGGGGCCGGCTTCGCGCACGACTTTGCCTCCTTTGGCGCGCACGGCGTCGCAGGCGGCATAGGCGTCTTCCACTTCGATGGCGATGTGGCCGAAGGCGTTGCCGAGGTCGTAGGAATCGGTGCCCCAGTTGTGGGTGAGCTCGATCACGGCGGTGTCGTCTTCTTCGCCGTAGCCGACGAAGGCGAGGGTGAAGCGGCCTTCGGGGTAGTCTTTGCGGCGCAAAAGGCGCATGCCGAGCACGTCTTGATAGAAGGCGAGGGAGGTGTCGAGGTTGCCGACGCGCAACATGGTGTGGAGGAGGCGCATGGTGGGTTCCTTGTGTGGGGTTGGAATGGGAGGGGATTGTAGCAAAAGATAAGGGCTACCTGAAAAATACTTCGGCTTGTTTTTAGCTTTGCAGAAATTCAGCCTTGGCTACGCCAATACATCGGTCCACTGCGTTGAAGCTTGCGCTTTCAGGTGCCTTTGGTGTTATTCACTGCTTCCGTTGTTTTCGGCGGCTTCGTCGAGGCTTTTGAGCCAGGCGAGTTTGTCGGCGATTTTGGCTTCGAGGCCGCGTGGGGCGGGCTGGTAGAAATCAGGCTCGGGCAGGCCTTCGGGCATATAGGTTTCGCCGGCGGCGTAGGCGTTCGGTTCGTCGTGGGCGTAGCGGTAGGCGCGGCCGTAGCCGAGCTCTTTCATGAGCTTGGTGGGGGCGTTGCGCAGGTGGATGGGCACTTCGGCGCTGCCGTTTTGCTTCACGAACTGGCGCATTTGGTTGTAGGCGCTGTAGCCGGCGTTGGATTTGGCGGCGGCGGCGAGGTAGAGCACGGCTTGGGCGAGGGCGAGCTCGCCTTCTGGGGAGCCGAGGCGTTCGTAGGTTTGGGCGGCGTCGTTGGCGATTTGCAGGGCGCGTGGGTCGGCTAGGCCGATGTCTTCCCAGGCCATGCGGATGATGCGGCGGGCGAGGTAGCGGGGGTCGGCGCCGCCGTCGAGCATGCGGCAGAGCCAGTAGAGGGCGGCGTTGGGGTGGGAGCCGCGCACGGATTTGTGCAGGGCGGAGATTTGGTTGTAGAAGCTTTCGCCGCCTTTGTCGAAACGGCGGATTTGGCTGCCGAGGCTGTCGGCGAGGAAGTCGGCGGTTAGGGTGCGGATGTGGCGGGTTTGGGCGGCGCGCAGGAGCTGTTCGAGCAGGTTGAGCAGGCGGCGGGCGTCGCCGTCGGCGGTGTGCAGCAGCAGGGTTTCGGCGTTTTCTTCGATGGTGAAGCCGCTGTATTCGGGCAGGGCGAACACTTTGCGGCTGAGCCGGCGCAGGTCTTCGGTGGAGAGGGGCTGGAGGGTGTACACCTGGGAACGGCTGAGCAGGGCGGGATTGACTTCGAAAGAGGGGTTTTCGGTGGTGGCGCCGATGAAGGTGAAGAGGCCGTTTTCCACATAGGGCAGGAAGGCGTCTTGCTGGGATTTGTTGAAGCGGTGTACTTCGTCTACAAACAAAATGGTGGCCTGGCCGCGCTGGAGGGCGAGCTCGGCTTTGTTGACGGCTTCGCGGATGTCTTTGATGCCGGCGAACACGGCGGATACGGGCAGGAATTGGGCGTTGAAGCTTTGCGCCAGAATGCGGGCGAGGGTGGTTTTGCCCACGCCGGGCGGCCCCCATAACAGCATGGAGTGGGGCTGGCCGCCTTCCACGGCCACGCGCAGGGGTTTGCCTGCGCCGATGAGGTGCTGCTGGCCGACGACGTCGTCGAGCGAATGGGGGCGCAGGCGTTCGGCCAGCGGGGCGGCGGGGGCGCGGGAGAAGAGGTCGGGGGCGGTGGAATCAGTCATAACAGGCTACCTGAAAGCGCAAGCTTCAACGCAGTGGACCGATGTCTCGGCGTAGCCAAGGCTGAGTTTCTGCGAAGCTAAAGCGTTAAGCTGCAACGAAGTTAAAATGAGCGGAGTGAGTTTCGCTGAAGCTAAAACGGAATGGCCGGATGAGGGCGGGTTGGCGACAGGTGGGATTTTAGCAAATTCTGCGCGGTGGCTTGTGGTATCATGCGGCGCTGCTTGCGCGGGCTGCGTTTCAGGTAGCCTCTGGCGGGCGCAATTGGATGATCCGCGGCAGCCCTTGGCGGGCTGTTGTTTTTGCATATTGATGGGTTTTATGAAATTTCGTTCTTCTTTAGCGGTGCTGTATGGTTTGGTGGGGCTGAATGTGTTGGCCTTTGTGCTGATGCAGTTGCCGGGTTTGCCCGATTGGGAAACGATTGGCTCGCTGTGGCCGATGGCACATCCCTACTACCGCCCTTGGCAGTGGCTGAGCCATTTGTTTCTGCACGCGAGTTTGACGCATTTGCTGTTTAACATGATTGTGTTGTGGTCGTTTGCGCCGCCGCTGTTGGAGCGTTTCGGCGCGTGCCGTTTCCTGCTGCTGTATCTGGCCAGCGGGCTGGCGGGGGCGCTGCTCTACACGGGTTGGAACGAATACTTGATTGCCGGCGGGGTGCGCAATGTGGCCGAGCAGCTGGGGCTGGATGCGGCCACGGTGCGATCGGCGCTGGTTTCGGGCGGGCTGCCGAACGTGCCGGAGGGCTTGGCGCGGGCGTTTTACACGCACCTTTTGGGGGCTTCTGGCGCGGTGTTCGGCGTGCTGGCGGCGTTTGCGCTGTGTTATCCGAATGCGCCGCTCACGGTTATGTTTCTGCCGATGCGGATCAAGGCCAAGCATCTGGTGCCGGTGGCGGTGGGCTACGAGCTGTTTGCGCAGTTTGGCGGCGTGTCGCTGTTCGGCGACAACATCGCGCATTTGGCGCATGTGGGCGGGGCGGTGTGCGGTTCGCTTTTGGCCTGGTATTGGCTCAGCAGCCGTGAGCCGGTGTCGTTTGCGGATTACCGCAACCGGCGGCTATAGGGCAAGTTTTCAGGTAGCCTTGGGCAGTGATGCGGGCTACCTGAAATTTAATGGTTGGATTTGAATAGCAGGAAGCAAATATGAAACAGGCCATCATCGCGCTGGGCAGCAATCTGGAGCAGCCCGAGCGGCAGCTGCAAGCCGCGCTGGATAAGCTGGCCGCGCAGCCGCAAATAGAAGTGCGCGCCGTATCGTCGTTTTACCGCACCGCGCCGGTGGGCTATGCCGAGCAGCCCGATTTTGTGAACGCCGTGGCGCTGCTGGCAACGGATTTGCTTGCAAGCGAGCTGTTGGCGCTGCTGCAAAGCATCGAGGCCGCCGCCGGCCGCGTGCGCACCTTCCGCAATGCCCCGCGCACTCTGGATTTGGATATCATCGACTACGCCGGCCAAACGCTTGCCGCCCCCGATTTGCAGCTGCCGCACCCACGCGCCCACCAGCGGGGCTTCGTGATGATCCCCCTGGCCGAAATCGCCCCGCAGCACCTCCTGCCCGGGCAAACCGCCACCGCCGCCGAGCTGGCCGCCGCATTGGGCAATGAAGGCGTGCAGCGTATCGGAGCGGGCGGTTAAACTTTATTTTTAGCTTCGCAGAAACGCACCTCGTTCGTTTTAACTTCGTTGAAGCTCATGCTTTCAGGTAGCCTCAGATGGCGGCAGCAAAGGCTACCTGAAAACTCCAAACAGAAAGCCAAGCATGCAAACAGACTACCGCTACATCGTTGTAGAAGGCCCCATCGGCAGCGGCAAATCCCCGCTCAGCCGCAAGCTGGCCGAGCACTTCGGCTGCACCCTCCTCAGCGAGCAGCCCGAGCAAAACCCCTTCCTCGAGCAGTTCTACCTCAACGCCGCCAACCACGGCCTCGCCACCGAGCTCTACTTCCTGCTGCGCCGCGCCGAAGTGCCCAAGCTCATCGCCGAAGCCGACGAAATCGGCAATGCCAACCACGGCATGCAGCGCGTGGTGAGCGACTTCTTGCTGGAAAAAGACCAGATATTCGTGCCCACCATCCTGCGCGAAGACGAACAGGCGCTGTATTGGCAGCTCAAGCAGAAAGTGATGCCCGAAATCCCCGTGCCCGATTTGGTGATTTACCTGCAAACCAGCGCCGGCGCCGCCGAACAGCAGCTGCGCCAGCGCGGCGACAACCACATCAACCTCTTCCCGCCCGGCTACCTCCAGCAAATCCACGACGAATACCACCGCTATTTCTACCTTTACGACCGCGCCCCGCTGCTCATCGCCAACACCGACGAACTCGATTTCGTGGACAACCCCGAACACTTCGAGCTCCTGTTGCACGCCATCGCCAACCTGCGCGGCAGCCGGCATTACCTCAACCTGAGCGAACGTTAAAGGCGAACGTTTAAAACGTTTGGGCAGGCTACCTGAAAATTTCAGGTAGCCTTTTGCCAAACAGGCTACCTGAAAAATCCGGCAAACGATTCGGTCGTGAAGATCGGCCAACAAGCAATGCGGCATCGGCTCTCCTTGTCGTGCTGCTTACTGCCAGCGGCTCGTTGCTTGGCTTTTTGCACGGCTATATTTTCAGGTAGCCTTTTCCCTGCCTGCGGCATAAACCGCCCTTTGTTGAAGCGTTTTTGCAAAGAAAGGCTCAAGCCGAAAAATCCACCGCGTATTTACTTGTTCTAACATAATCGCCCAGCGGAGGATTGCGGGTTTTCGTCTATACTTCGGCCTGCATGATCAAAGCTGGATTGAAATTTAAGCGTTGCGCTCGCCATGAGCCGCAAACTTTGTTTAACCTAAACTGAGGGAACTTTGATGAACCTACATGAATATCAAGCAAAAGAGCTGCTTGCCGGCTACGGCTTGCCCGTGCAGGGCGGCATTTTGGCCGTGAACGGCGAGGAAGCCGCCGCCGCATTCGACAAGCTGGGCGGCAAATTTGCCGTGATTAAGGCTCAGGTGCACGCCGGCGGCCGCGGTAAGGCGGGCGGGGTGAAAGTGGTGAAAAGCCGCGAAGAAGCCAAGCAGGTGGCCGAAAGCCTGATCGGCACCCATCTGATCACTTATCAAACCGATGCCAACGGCCAGCCGGTAAACAGCGTGCTGGTGTGCGAGGATATGTATCCGGTGCAAACCGAGCTCTACCTGGGCGCGGTGGTGGACCGTGCCGCGCGCCGCGTGGTGTTCATGGCCTCTACCGAGGGCGGCGTGGAAATTGAAAAAGTGGCCGCCGAAACCCCGGAAAAAATCTTCAAAACGGTGGTGGACCCGCTGGTGGGCCTGCAGCCCTGCCAGGCGCGCGAAGTGGCCTTCAAGCTGGGCTTGAAAGACAAACAGGTGAGCCAGTTTGTGAAACTGATGACCGGCGCCTACCAAGCCTTCATCGAAAACGACTTCGCCCTGTTTGAAATCAACCCGCTGAGCGTGCGCCAAGACGGCAGCCTGGCCTGCGTGGACGCCAAAGTAGGCATCGACGGCAACGCCCTGTACCGCCTGCCGAAAGTGGCCGAGCTGCGCGACAAATCGCAGGAAAACGAGCGCGAGCTGAAGGCTTCCGAATTCGACCTGAACTACGTGGCCTTGGAAGGCAACATCGGCTGTATGGTAAACGGTGCCGGCCTGGCGATGGCCACCATGGACATCATCAAGCTCAAAGGCGGCCAGCCGGCCAACTTCCTGGATGTGGGCGGCGGCGCCACCAAAGAGCGCGTGGTGGAAGCGTTTAAGCTGATTTTGGAAGACAAATCGGTGAAAGGCGTGCTGATCAACATTTTCGGCGGCATTGTGCGCTGCGACATGATTGCCGAAGCCATTGTGGCCGCCGTGAAGGAAATCAATGTGAACGTGCCGGTGGTGGTGCGCCTGGAAGGCAACAATGCCGAATTGGGCGCCAAGATTCTGAACGAATCCGGCCTGAAACTGACTTCCGCCGACGGCCTGAATGACGCCGCCGAGAAAATTGTTGCCGCGGTAAACGCCTAAGGAGAACAGAATGAGCGTATTAGTAAATAAAGACACCAAAGTATTGGTACAGGGTTTCACCGGCAAGAACGGTACTTTCCACTCCGAGCAGGCGCTTGCCTACGGCACCAAAGTGGTGGGCGGCGTAACCCCCGGCAAGGGCGGCCAAACCCATCTGGGCCTGCCCGTGTTCAACACCATGAACGAAGCTGTGCGCGAAACCGGCGCGGATGCCTCTGTGATTTACGTGCCCGCGCCCTTCGTGTTGGATTCCATCGTGGAAGCGGTGGATTCCGGCGTGAAGCTGGTGGTGGTGATTACCGAAGGCGTGCCCACGCTTGACATGCTGAAGGCCAAGCGTTATCTGGAAACCAACGGCAACGGCACCCGCCTGGTGGGCCCGAACTGCCCCGGCGTGATTACCCCCGGCGAGTGCAAAATCGGCATTATGCCCGGCCACATCCACCAGCCCGGCAAAATCGGCATCATTTCCCGTTCCGGCACGCTGACTTACGAAGCCGTGGCGCAAACCACCAAGCTCGGCCTCGGCCAATCCACCTGTATCGGCATCGGCGGCGACCCGATTCCGGGCATGAACCAGATCGACGCGCTGAAGCTGTTTGAAGCTGACCCGCAAACCGAAGCCATCATCCTGATCGGCGAAATCGGCGGCACGGCCGAAGAGGAAGCGGCGGAATATATCCAATCCAACGTGTCCAAACCGGTTATCGGCTACATTGCCGGCGTTACCGCGCCCAAGGGCAAACGCATGGGCCATGCCGGCGCCATCATCTCCGGCGGCAAAGGCACAGCGGAAGAGAAATTCCACGCCTTCGAAAAAGCCGGCGTGGCCTACACCCGCAGCCCGGCCGAATTGGGCAGCACCATGCTGGAAGTGTTGAAAGCCAAAGGCTTGGCTTAATCCGGTTTGATTAGTTGCTGAAAAAGGCTACCTGAAAAATTTAGCTGTGCAGAAACTTCGCTGCGCTGCGTTTTCAGGTAGCCTTTTCTTTATACGGCAGGTATAGTGCCGGCCGTTATGGACACACACGAGAGAGCAAGCAATGTTGTTCTTGATTTTGGCTGTTTTCGCGCTGGGCTTGGCCGGCCTGGGCTATTTATATAAGAAGACGCAGAAACTGGGGCAAACGGTGTTTGCCGGTATGCTGGCCGGTTTGGCTTTCGGCGCGCTGCTGCAATCATCTGCCGTGCCGGAAACGATGGCGGCGGCGCTGGATTGGATCAACCTGGTGGGCGGCGGCTATGTGCGCCTGCTGCAAATGATCGTGATGCCGCTGGTGTTCGTGTCGATTTTGTCGGCAATTACGCGCCTGAACCAGGCCAGCGCCCTGGGCAAAATCAGCTTCAGCGTGCTTTCCGTGCTGCTGATTACCACAGCGATTGCCGCCTTTATCGGCATCATGATGGTGCAGCTGTTCGGCCTCACGGCGGAAGGCCTAGTGGCGGGCGAGCGCGAAATAGCGGCGCAGGCCAATGTGGTGGGGCGCGTGGATCAGGTGAGCAACCTCACCATCCCGGCCATGTTATTGTCTTTCATTCCGAAAAACCCGTTTGCCGAGCTCACCGGCGCCAATCCCACTTCCATCATCAGCACGGTGATTTTCTCCGCTTTCTTGGGTGTGGCCGCGTTGAGCCTGCGTAAGGAAGATCAGGCGCTGGGCGAGCGCATCGCGCAGGGCGTGGATACCTTAAACAAATTGGTGGGCCGCCTGGTGCGCTTCGTGATCCGCCTCACGCCCTACGGCGTGTTTGCGCTGATGGTGAAGATGGCCGCCACCTCGAAATGGACGGATATTTTAAACTTGGGCAGCTTCATCGCGGCTTCCTATCTGGCGATTATCCTGATGTTTGCCGTGCACGGCGCGCTGCTGGCTCTCTCCGGCATCAACCCGCTGGGCTACTTCAAAAAAGTGATGCCCACCTTGGCTTTTGCCTTCACTTCCCGCTCCAGCGCCGCCTCCATCCCGCTGAACATTGAAACGCAAACCGACAAATTGGGCAACCATTCCGCTATTGCCAATTTCTCGGCCACCTTCGGCGCCACCATCGGCCAAAACGGCTGCGCCGGTATCTATCCGGCCATGCTGGCGGTGATGATTGCGCCCACCGTGGGCGTGGATCCGTTCAGCGTGAGCTACATTGCCACTTTGGTGTTTGTGGTGGCCGTGTCTTCCTTCGGTATTGCCGGCGTGGGCGGCGGGGCAACCTTTGCCGCCATCGTGGTGCTTTCCACGCTCAATCTGCCGTTGGAGCTGGTGGGCTTGCTGATTTCCATCGAGCCGCTAATCGACATGGGCCGTACCGCATTGAATGTGAACGGCGCGATGGTGGCCGGCACGCTGAGTAATAAGTGGCTGAAGCTGAAAGAATAGTGAGGGCAAACAAAAACCGCATCGGCATAACCGGATGCGGTTTTTGTTTGCCTGCGGAACAGGCGGCTATTGCACGCCGGCCTGCTTCAGCGCTTCGTAGCCGCCGCGGTTTTGCACGCGGGTGTAGCCCATGCTTTCCAGCACTTGCTTGGCCGATTCGGCGCGGCGGCCGCTGCGGCAGTAGAGCTGGATGGGGGTGTGTTTGTCGGGCACGACGGCGGCAATTTGCCGGCCGATTTGGTCGTGCGGCAGGTTGTGCGCGCCTTGGATGTGGCCTTGGGCGTATTCTTCCGGGCTGCGCACATCGATCCACACGGCCTGCTGGCGGGCGGCGGCGCGTGCCGGCTGGCTGTGTTGGGCGTGGCGGTGTGAGCCGTGGGCGGATGCGGCGGATGGCAGGGCGGCAAGGAGGGCAACGGCGGCGAGGACGGGGAGTGTGTGCATGTTCATGGAGAATCCTTGGTGTGGACGGTTTAGGTTTTCAGGTAGCCTCCGGCGTTGCCGTGGAGGCTACCTGAAAGCGCTAGCTTCGACGTAGTTAAAACGAACGAAGTGAATTTCTGCGCGGCAAACAGTGAATGCGGCGGGTGGCTGCGAGATTGGGATTATGGCGGTTTAAAGTGATACGGCTCGGTTTGGCAGTGGGTGTTCTTTTGCGCGTTGGCGTGAGCCGTATCACTTTTTTCAGGTAGCCTCAAGCGCGGCGGCAAAGGCTACCTGAAAATGTTTCGCCGCTTATTCGCGGTTGGCTTCCACGGCTTCCATGGCGCGCAGCGAATAGGTGTAGGCGGCACCGGCATTCAGGGAAATGGCGGTGGCGAGCGCGCCGGCGATTTCGCTTTCGGTGGCGCCGGCCTTCACGGCGGCTTGGGCGTGCACGGAAATGCAGCTTTCGCAGCGGGTGGTAACAGCCACGGCGAGGGCAATCAGCTCGCGGGTTTTGGTATCCAGCGCTTCGGCTGCGGCGGCGCTATCCAGCGCGGCATAGCCGGCCAGCATTTTCGGATGCGCTTTGCCGAGCTTGGCGAAGGATTGTTTGACGTGGGCGGCGTGTTTCTTCCAATCTAAAAACATGATGATGCTCCTTGTGTAAAATACCGGGTTGGAGTAAATATAGCCCGAACGGATTACAACATCTGTCCGGCTGCTTGATGCGGCGTATTATGCTAGCGGAAAGGGCGTGCGGCTTGCCCGATTGTCTCATTCTGTTGCCCGGCCGGATAGGCCGGCGGGCAGAAAATGCCGTGCAAAACGAAAACAGGAGGGGAGGAAACATGGATGTGTTAGATAAATTAATGTATCTGGCCAGATTACGCGGCCGGATAGACGTGTGCTGCCGCTTGGGCGGCGGCTTTCACCTCGGGCACGGCACCGAGCCGGAAACGGCGCGGCTGCACTGGGTGCTCTCCGGCAGCGGCTGGCTGCGCGTGGGCGACGGACCGGCGGTGGCGCTGCACACCGGCGACGCGGTGCTGCTGCCGTATGACACGCCGCACAGCATTGCTGACAGCCTGGAAGGTCTGCGCCAGCCGCCGGGCCGGCCGCAGCTGAGCGAACGCGGCGTGTTCACCATCAAAGACTGCGGCGGCAACAGCCTGCAGCTTTTGTGCGGGTGTTATCACTACACGCGTCATGCCGCGCTGTGGCTGGGCATGCCGGCATACCTGCTGTTGCCGCTGCCGGAAATGCGTCAGGTGGCGTTGACCATGCTGGAGGAGGCCGACGGCGCGCGCTATGGCAGCGGCACAGTGGTGAACGCACTGTCGCAGGTGATGCTGGTGGCGGTGTTGCGCCGTTATCGGCAGCAGAGCAGCGATCCGTCGTTTTTGTCGCAGCTGGCCGACCCGCGCCTGAACGCGGTGTTGCAGGCGGTGCTGGTGGCGCCGCAGGAGGATTGGCCGGTGGACAGGATGGCGGAGGTGGCTAGGCTCTCGAGGGCGCAGCTGATGCGTTTGTTCAAGTCTGTGGTGGGGGTGAGCCCGCACCGGTTTGTGTTGTCGATCCGCTTGCAGCAGGCGGCGGTGCAGCTTTCGGACAGCGCGGACACGGTGCTGCGCATTGCGCTGGACAACGGCTTTGTGTCGGAATCGCATTTCAACCGGGCGTTTAAGCAGTATTTCGGGCAAACGCCGAAGCAGTATCGGGTGACGGTGGGCAGGGCTACCTGAAAAATAGCAGCGGGATATTGGTGTTGTTGAAACCGGTGTTCTCAGGCAGCCTTTGGGCTGCCTGATTGTGTGTTTGATTGGAAACGTTCTCAAGCGGGCGGTGTGGACAAATTAAGAGGTTACCTGAAAACGGTTTTTGGTTTTCAGGTAGCCTCTTTGACTTGCCAAATCGCTTTAAGAATTAGCGTTTCTTGAATTCTTGCAGGCTGCCATCCAGTTTGAAATCAACGGAGTATTTGGCGCGCGGGGTTTCGATGGAAGAGGTAATCCAGCGGCGGGTTTGGTTGGGCACCCACAGCTGGAAGCTTACGAAATCGAGCTCGGCTTCGGTGGCTTCTACTTCTTTGGCTTTCTCGGCCCAGGTTTGGGCGATGGTGGCCACGGTGGCGAACTTAATGTCGGCCAAGGGAGTTACGTTGTGTTTCATGTCGCCACCGCCGGAAATCTGCACGGGTTGGGGCTCGCCCCACTGGCCGTTTTCGTAGGTGTAGTGGTCGATATTTTCCGGCTTGTTCGGGTCTTGCACGTCGATTTCGATGCGCGGGCGGCTGCCGCCGTAGAACTGGATATTTTGGAAGATGCTCAGGGGCTTGCCTTCAAATTGGGGCAGGGCTTTGAGCGAATCTTCGGCCGCCTGCAGGGCTTCGGCGTTGCTCAGGAAGTTGTCCATAGCAGAGGCTTCGGGCTTGCTTTCGGCTTCAGGTTTGGCGCTGTCTTGGCTTTGGGCCTGGGTTTGGCCTTCCTGTTGGGCAGGAGCCTGGCCTTCGTTTTTGCCGCCGCAGGCGGAGAGACCGAGCACGGCGGAGAGGCACAGCAGCCACAGGGCTTGTTTGGATTTCATCAGTTGATTCCTTTCTGGGTTGTTTACAAGGCAGCATTGCTGCCGGAGTGGCATTGTAAAGAATAATCGGCAGTTTTTCAAAAACGGAGCCGGGGAAAGGGCTACCTGAAAAAGGTAGGCAGCCATGTAGCCAAACGCAGCACTCGGGTGTGGTGAAGGCAGCCATGCCTTGCCCCCGTTGGACTTTCAGCTGCTGTGAAACAGCGGAGGTTTGAGGCATCGGTTTGATGGTGTATGATGAATCCATTGTGCAGGCAGCCGCTTAAGGAGGAAAGAATGATGTATGCGAAATGGGAGGGATCTATTTTTCAGGTAGCCTTTGCCGGGTTGCTGCTGGCAGGTTGTGTGATGACGCCGCAGCAGCGGGCGGCCTATGAGGCGGCGCGGGAGCGGGAGATGAAGCAGACAGCGGTGGCGCTGGCGGCGCAGTGCGACCGGCGTGCGGCGGAATTGATTGCTTTGCAGCAGGAGGATTATCTGGGTGTGCCGGATGTGCAGAAGGCCAAGCTGCGGCAGGAATATACCAGGAAGGTGACGGAACCGGGGTTTCAGGCCTGCTACCGGATGGCTTGGGAGAATTTGGTGTATCGGCAGCGCTTGGAGCAGCTGGAGCGGCGCGAGCGTCGGCGTGAGCTGGAGTGGATGATGTACCGGCCGTATTATCCGTATTGGTGGTGAGGATATTGATAAGTGTGCTAACGAAAAGGTTTTCATGCCCGGCGGCAAATAGCCGGGCTTTTGTTTTTTGCTTGTGGATTTAATTGCTTGACAGATTGTGCTGATTTTGTTCGGGTTTAATTGGGAATTGTTTGCATTTTGCCGGAAGGCGGGGATATAATCGGGCAAGTTCAAATTTGTGTAAAGGAGAGGCGGCCATGCTGATCGCCTTTTTGATTATGCTGCGCGAGGGCATCGAGGCGGCGCTGATTGTGGGGATTGTGGCCGGCTTCCTGAAGCAGGGCGGCTACCAGCGCATGATGCCGAAAGTGTGGCTCGGCGTGGCGCTGGCGGCGGGAATGTGTTTGCTGGCCGGCTGGCTGATCTACAAGGAAACCGGTGAGATTCCGCAAAAGCAGCAGGAATTTGTGGTGGGTGTGATCGGCCTGGTGGCTGTGGCGATGCTCACTTATATGGTGTTGTGGATGCAGAAGGCTTCCAAGTCGATCAAGCAGCATTTGCAGCAGTCGGTAACGGATGCGCTGAACCGGGGCAGCGGTCACGGCTGGGCGCTGGTGGGCATGGCTTTTCTGGCGGTGGCGCGCGAAGGCATGGAGAGTGTGTTTTTCCTGCTGGCGGTGTTTAACCAGAGCCAGAGCGCGGCCATGCCGCTGGGCGCGGTGCTGGGGCTGGCCGCTTCGGCGCTGGTGGGTTGGCTGATTTACCAAGGCGGGGTGCGCATCAATTTGGCGCGCTTTTTCCGCTGGACCGGCATTTTCCTGATTTTCGTGGCTGCCGGGCTCACAGCCGGGGCGTTCCGCGCGCTGCATGAGTCCGGGGTGTGGAATGTGTGGCAGGTGAACCCGTTTGATTGGTCTTCGCCGATGCCGCTGGATTGGTCGGGCGTGCTGCATGAAGACAGCCCGCTGGGCGTGTTGATGGGCGGGTTCTTCGGTTACACGCATCATCCGGTGTTGTCTGATTTTATCCTGTATTTTGCTTATCTGATTCCGGTGTTGTTCCTGTTTTTGCGCGGCAGTAAGCCGGCTGCCGTATCTTCCCAAACCTCTTAGTTTTTGCCATGTGAAAGGTCTTACTATGAAGAAACTGAATCTTACCGCTCTGGCCGTGTTTGCCGCTTTCGGTTTGGCTGCCTGCCAGCCGCCGGCTGCCGAAACCCCGAGCCAGCCCGCTGCTTCTGGCGCGTCTGCCGCTTCCGGCGCCGCAGCCACCGCCAATGCCGACGGTAGCTACAACATCGCGGTGAACGACCACGCCTGCGAGCCGATGGAAATGACCGTGCCCAGCGGCCAGGTGGTGTTCAACATCAAAAACAACAGTACCCGCAAGCTGGAATGGGAAATCCTCAAAGGCGTGATGGTGGTGGACGAGCGTGAAAACATCGCTCCGACCCTGAGCGATAAGATGACCGTCACCCTGCTGCCCGGCGAATACGAAATGACCTGCGGCCTCTTGAACAACCCGCGCGGCAAACTGGTGGTAACCGACAGCGGCTTCAAGGAAACTGCCGGCGAAGCCGATATGGAAAAACTGGCACAGCCTTTGGCCGACTACAAGGTTTACGTACAGAACGAAGCCAACCTGCTGGTTACCAAAACCACTGCCTTCGTGAACGCCGTGAAGGGCGGGCGCACCGAAGAAGCCAAAGCCATGTTTGCCGACGTGCGCAGCCACTACGAGCGCATCGAGCCGATTGCCGAGCTGTTTAACGAGCTCGACCCGGCCATCGACGCCCGCGCCGACGACTTCAAGCTCGGCGAGAAAGACGAAGGCTTCGGCGGTTTCCACCGCATCGAACACTCCCTGTGGACGCTGAACACCACCAAAGGCATGGAGCCCGTGGCCGACAAGCTCCTGGCCGATGTGCAGAAACTGAAACAGGAAATCGACATCCTCACCTTCCCGCCGACCAAAGTCGTGGGCGGCGCCGCCGTGCTGATTGAAGAAGTGGCCAACAGCAAAATCAGCGGCGAGGAAGACCGTTACAGCCGCACCGACCTGAGCGACTTCCAAGCCAACGTGGAAGGAGCGCAGAAAATCGTCGAGCTGTTCCGCCCGATGATTGCCGAGAAAGACAAAGCCCTGCTGGAAAAAGTGGATGCCAACTTCAAACAGGTTACCGACATCCTCGCCAAATACCGCAACGACAAAGGTTTCGAGCCCTACGACAAGCTCACCGAAGCCGACCGCAAAACCTTGCAGGCACCAATCAACACCCTGGCCGAAGACTTGGCCAAACTGCGCGGCATCCTCGGTTTGAACTAATCAGCCAAACCGAATGTTTGACTTAGTTTAAAAAAGCATTTTCAGGTAGCCTCTATCATCCGCGGGGCTACCTGAAATTATATTCGGCCATCCACAGGCTACCTGAAACCATTCTGCCAGAAGGAGAAATCATGAAACCCGCCGAGCAGCAACCCCAGTCCCCCTCCAAGCGCACCCTGTTCAAAGGCCTCGCCGTTGGCGCCGCAGCCGCCGGCCTCGCCGCCTGCGGCATGAGCAACGGCAGCCAAAGCAATGCCGCCTCCGGCGCCGCCCAGCCCGGCAGCGCCGATGCCGCCGGCCATTCCGACCAAAGCTTCCCCTTCTACGGCCCGCACCAGGCCGGCATCACCACCCCGCACCAACAATTCGCCATCATGGCCGCTTTCGACGTGCTCGCCAAAACCCCCAAAGAGCTCGAACACCTCTTCCGCGCCATCACCGCCCGCGCCGACTTCCTCACCAAAGGCGGCGAGCTGCAAGACGGCGATCCCAAGCTCCCCCCGCAAGGCAGCGGCATCCTCGGCAAAGTCGTGAAACCAGACGGCCTCACCATCACCCTCAGCGTGGGCAACAGCCTGTTTGACGAACGTTTCGGCCTCGCCCCCCACAAGCCCAAACACCTGCAGGAAATGAAAGACTTCCCCAACGACAAACTACAACGCGAATGGTGCGACGGCGACCTCAGCATCCAAATCTGCGCCTTCACTCCCGAAACCTGCCAAAACGCCCTGCGCGACATCATCAAAAACACCGCCCAATTCGCCGTGATCCGCTGGAGCATCGACGGCTTCCTGCCCAAAACCGAGCCCGGCACCGCCGCCCGCAACCTTTTCGGCTTCCGCGACGGCTCCGGCAACCCCGACGTGTCCGACCCCAAAACCGCCGACTCTGTTTTGTGGACCGGTGTGGCCGAAAACAGCCAAGACGAGCCCGCCTGGGCCCAAAACGGCAGCTACCAAGGCGTGCGCCTCATCCGCCACTTCGTCGAATTTTGGGACCGAACCCCGCTGCAAGAGCAGCAAACCATCTTCGGTCGCGACAAATACAGCGGCGCCCCGCTCGGCATGCAACACGAACACGACACCCCCAACTATGCCTCCGACCCCGAAGGCCGCACCATCCCCAAAGACAGCCACATGCGCTTGGCCAACCCGCGCGACCCCGAATTCATGAGGCGGCACCTGCTCTACCGCCGCCCCTTCGACTACTCGCGCGGCCTGGCCAAATCCGGCCAGCTCGACGTCGGTCTCATCTTCATCTGCTACCAGGCCAACCTCGACGACGGCTTCATCTTCGTACAGAAGCTGCTCGACTTCGAACCGCTGGAGGAATACATCAGCCCCTTCGGCGGCGGCTACTTCTTCACCCTGCCTGGCGCCGAGCAGGGCGGCTACCTCGGCCAAAGCCTGCTGGCCAACGTATTGTGAGGCACGCAAAAGGCTACCTGAAAAATTTCAGGTAGCCTTTATCGGTTTTTGCTCCGCAGAAACCCCTGTTGCTCATTTTCAGGTAGCCTTGATGGCTAATCAGGCTACCTGAAAAAGACCGGCATGGTTTTCCGAAATCCATACCGTATTGTCTGAAATCGTTGATTTTCCCACCGCAAAGGAAGCGTTATGCACCAACTTTCCCCTTTCGCCGCCATCCTGTTTTTGGCCGGCTTAAGCACCGCAGGCCAGGCCGCACCCGCACAGGGCAACGCGCAACAGCAATGCCTTGCCCTGAAAAACGCAGTCCTGCCCAACACCGCCATCACCAAAACCGAATGGTCAAACGGCGAAATCGCCGCTGATGCCATGTCTGCCTTTACGGGCGGCTCGGTCAATGCCCAGCAGGCGAAACCGCACTGCATTGTGGAAGGCGAAATCGGCGCGCGCACAGGGGCGGATGGCAAACACTACGGCACGAAATTCCAATTGAGGCTACCTGAAAACTGGAACGGCAACTTCCTGTTCCAAGGCGGCGGCGGGGTGGACGGCTTTGTCGCACCCGCCGTCGGCAACATCCCCGTGAATACCACCACCGCCACGCCTGCCTTGATGCGCGGTTATGCCGTGGTCAGCATGGACGGTGGCCACCCCACGCCCACGCCCGATTTCGGCGCAGACCAGCAGGCGCGGCTGGATTTTGCCTACCAATCCACGGGCAAAGTTACCAACGTTGCCAAGGCTTTGATTCAAAAAATGTATGCCGCCGCCCCGCAGCACAGCTACTTTATGGGCTGTTCCAACGGCGGACGCGAGGCAATGATAGCCGCCCAGCGTTATCCCTTGGAATTTGACGGCGTGATTGCCGCCAACCCCGGCTTCCGCCTCTCCCGCGCCGCCGTCGCCCAGCAGTGGGATTACCAGCAGTTTCTCAAAATCGCCCCGCGCAATGCACAAGGCAAGCCAATCCTGGCCAATGCCTTAACCCAAGCCGATTTGGATAAAGTCAGCCAAGCGGTGAAAAACCGTTGCGACGCCCGCGACGGCTTAAAAGACGGCGTGATTAACGCGTGGGAAAGCTGCGATTTCAAAGCCGAACACGCAGGTTTGCCCCGCGCCAAAACCGCCGCGCTCAAAGCCGTGATGGACGGCGCAAAAGACTCGCGCGGCAACCCAATTTACAGCGGCTGGTATTACGACACGGGCTTAAACCAGCCCGACTGGCGCGCCTGGAAACTGGGCAGCTCGCAAACCGCCCAGCCCGATGCCCGCAGCGTAACCCTCGGCGCAGGCTCGCTGACTTGGTATTTCATGACCCCCGCCGTGCCCAATTTTGATTTGGCGAAATTCGATTTCGACCGCGACACGCCCAAAACCTACCAAACCGGCGCGATTAACGATGCTATATCCACCGATTTGTCCAGCTTTAAAGCACGCGGTGGTAAACTGATTGTTTTGACAGGCGTATCCGACCCCGTGTTCTCCGCCAAAGACCAAGTGGCATGGTTCAAACAGATGAACGCCGACACGCCAAACGCCCAAAGTTTCAGCCGCCTGTTTATGGTGCCGGGCATGAACCACTGCGGCGGCGGACAGGCTTTCAACGACTTCGACCCGCTCACGCTGCTGGAAAACTGGCACGGCAAAAACCAAGCCCCCGAACGCATGGTTGCCCAAGGCAAAGCCTTCCCTGGCAAACAAATGCCGGTTTGCGCCTATCCGAAAATCGCGTTTTATACCGGCGGTGATGCAGGCAAGGCAGAAAGCTTCGAATGCCGCGAATGGCGTTAATGCCATATCGCGGAGGCAAAACAAAAGGGTTGGAATATTCCAACCCTTTTTTCGACTACCGCTTATTTGTGTTTCATCAGCGGGAAACCAAGCTTTTCGCGGCTTTCCACATATTTGTTCGCCACGGCGCGGCTCAGGGCGCGGATGCGGCCTATGTAGGTGGCGCGTTCGGTAACGGAAATCGCGCCGCGTGCGTCTAAGAGGTTGAACGTATGACCTGCTTTTAAAACCAGTTCGTAGGCGGGCAGGGCGAGGCTGGTGTCTTCCACGGCGAGCAGGCGTTTGGCTTGGGCTTCGTAGTCGTTGAATTGGCGCAAAAGCCAGTCGGCATCGCTGTATTCGAAATTGTAGGTGGACTGCTCGACTTCGTTTTGGTGGTAAACGTCGCCGTAGGTAACGGTGTTGCCGTCCAAAGTTTTCGCCCAGACGAGGTCATAGACGTTTTCCACGCCTTGCAGATACATTGCCAAGCGCTCGATGCCGTAAGTGATTTCGCCGAGGACGGGCGCGCAGTCGATGCCGCCGACCTGTTGGAAATAGGTGAACTGGGTCACTTCCATGCCGTTGAGCCAAACTTCCCAGCCCAAGCCCCATGCGCCGAGGGTGGGGTTTTCCCAGTCGTCTTCCACGAAGCGGATGTCGTGGACTTTGGGGTCGATGCCCAGTTCGCGCAGTGAATCGAGATAGAGGTCTTGGATATTGGCGGGGGCAGGTTTGAGGGCTACCTGAAATTGGTAGTAGTGTTGCAGGCGGTTGGGGTTGTCGCCGTAGCGGCCGTCTTTGGGACGGCGGCTGGGTTGCACGTAGGCGGCAAACCAGGGCTCGGGGCCGAGCGCGCGCAGGCAGGTGGCGGGGTGCGAAGTGCCGGCGCCGACTTCCATGTCGAGCGGTTGGAGGAGGGTGCAGCCTTGGCCGGCCCAGTAGTTTTGCAGTTTGAAGATGATTTGTTGGAAGGTGAGCATGGCGGTGTGGGGCGGATAAAATAATCGCGCTATTTTACTTGGTTTGCGGGTGGAACAAAATCACAGTTGAGGCTACCTGAAAAATGGTTGGGGATTTCAGGTAGCCTCTATATTGCACTTCAAGCTTCGGCAAAGCGCACGCCGGCAAGCTGGGATTGCATCACGGCCTGGCGCAGCGCCTGCAAGGCCTGCGGGCGCACGAAGTTGCGGCGCGAAGCCAGCACGATGCGCCGGCTGGGCACGGGCGGCTCGAAGGGGATGATGGAAAACAGCAGGTGGTCGTTATCCGTGAGCGAGCTGGAAGGGAGCACGCTGATGCCCATGCCGCTAGCCACCATGTGGCGGATGGTGTTGATGGAGCTGCCTTGCAGGGTGTTGGCCAGGCCGACGATGCGCTGGCGGGAAGCCAGCTTGCTGCAGCTTTCCAGCACTTGGTCGCGCATGCAGTTGCCTTCGCTCAATAGCAACACCTGCTGGTCGATCAGCTGCTGTACGGATACTGCATCCAGCTCCTCAAACTCGTGCCCCTTGGGCACAATCACGAAAAACGGCTCTTCATACAAGGGCTCGGTAACGATGCCCGGCTCTTGAAAAGGCTCGGCCACTATGATGGCGTCCAGCTCGCCTTTTTTCAGCCAGTCGGTGAGGTTGGCGGTGTAGTGTTCTTCCAGCATCAGCGGCATGCCGGGGGCGATTTTGCGCAGCGACAGGATCAGGCGCGGCAGCAGATAGGGGGCCACGGTGAAAATCAGCCCCAGCTTGAACACGCCGGAGAGCTCGTTTTGCTCGGAAGCGGCCAGGTGCTTGATGCGGTCGGCTTCTTCCAGCACGCGGTGTGCCTGCGTGATGATGCGCTCGCCGGTTTCGGTGGGCTTGACTTCGTTGCTGCTGCGGTCAAACAGCGATACCGACAGTTCTTCTTCCAATTTCTTGATGGCAATAGATAAAGTCGGCTGGCTAACGAAGCAGCGCTGGGCAGCGCGGCCGAAGTGGCGTTCTTGCGCCACCGCCACAATATAGCGCAATTCGGTTAGGGTCATGGTTTAGCCTTCTTCGCTTTTGCGCTGGATGTCGGGCAGCACGATATTGAGCTCCAACACATCCACGCCGTTTTGCGTTTCCTGCGAAATGCGGATGTCGTCGAGCGAAACATGCACGTATTTCGACAGCACCTCCAGCAATTCTTTCTGCAGGGTGGGCAGGTAGTCCGGCGCCTGCGATTTCACGCGCTCCTGCGCAATGATGATTTGCAGGCGGTCGCGGGCGATGCTGGCGGATTTGGGTTTCTTGCCAAATAGAATATCGATTAAAGACATGGCTTAACCTCCGAACAGGCGTTGCAGGAAGCCTTTCTTTTCGGCTTCCAAAAAACGCATCGGCCGGTTTTCGCCCAACAGGCGGGCCACCACATCTTTATAGGCCTCGGCCGCCGCCACGCCTTCCTGATGAATCACCGGCAGGCCGACGTTGGATGCCTGCAGGATATTCTGCGATTCGGGGATCACGCCTAAGAGCGGGATGCGCAGCACGTCTTCGATGTCTTTAACAGACAGCATTTCGCCGCTTTCCACACGCTCGGGGTTGTAGCGCGTGATCAGCAGGTGCTCTTTCACCTGTTCGCCTTTTTCGGCGCGGCGGCTCTTGCTCTGCAAAATGCCCAGGATGCGGTCGGAATCGCGCACGCTGGATACTTCGGGATTGGTGGTAACGATGGCTTCGTCGGCGAAATACAACGCCATCAGCGCGCCGGTTTCAATGCCGGCGGGCGAATCGCAAATCACGAATTCGAAGTCCATTTTTTCAGTGAGCTCGGTGAGCACGCGTTCCACGCCTTCGCGGGTGAGCGCGTCTTTGTCGCGGGTTTGCGAGGCGGGCAGGATGAAGAGGTTGTCGCAGTGTTTGTCTTTAATCAGGGCCTGGTTGAGCGAGGCTTCGTTTTGGATGACGTTGATCAGGTCGTACACCACGCGGCGTTCGCAGCCCATGATGAGGTCGAGGTTGCGCAGGCCGACGTCGAAATCGATCACGGCGGTTTTGTGGCCTTTGAGGGCGAGGCCGCTGGCGATGCTGGCGCTGGTGGTGGTTTTGCCCACGCCGCCTTTGCCTGAGGTTACTACGATGATTTTTGCCACGGTAACAGTCCTTTCTGTTCGGTGAATTTGTTGTTGAAGTTGTTTAAATGGTTGGCGGGCTGTTGAGGCTACCTGAAAAAGGCTGCCTGAAAAACGGAAAAGGGTTGGCCGCCGTTTGCGCGGTGTGTTGCGGTATATTAAATTGCGTTGGTTAAATGATGTCGCTGAGGGCGGCAATGGCGAGCCGCTCTTGCTGCAAATATATCTGTACGGCCTGGCGGTGTAGGTGCGGGGGCAGCCGCTGGTCGAAGGTGCGGTAGATGCCGGCGATGGATACCAGCTCGGCCTGCATGGATTGGGCGAAGATGCGGGCGTTTTGGTTGCCGTTGGCGCCGGCCAGGGCGCGGCCGCGCAGGGGGGCGTAAACGTGGATATGGCCGTCGGCAATCACTTCGGCGCCTTCGCTCACCATGCCTAATACGATGAGGTCGGCTTGTTCGGCGTATACCTGCTGGCCGGTGCGGATGGGTTTTTCCACCACGAGGGTAGGGCGGGCTTCGGGTTGCGGCTCGGCGGAGGTTTCAGGTAGCCTTTTTTCAGGTAGCCTGCCGGCTTCTTTCGGCTCTTCGCTGCTGCTTATGCCTTCTTCGCAAAAGGCCAGATGGTGCTCGCGGGCGAGGGTTTGCCATGCTTCGCCGCGGTGGCGCAGGGTGCCGATGGGCAGGCTGTGTTCGGCAAACAGGCCGAGGATGCTGTCTAAATCTAAATCGCCGGGTTCGCCGAATGCTTGCAGGTCGAGCAGCAGCGGCATGTCGCTGAGTTCGGCATATTGGGCTGCGCGCTCATTTAATGCTTGGCGGATGGCGGCCGGGTCGGCGCTGTTGAGCTGGATAGCCAGTGCGTCGAGGCGGGCGGATTTGATGTCGAAAGCGGGCTTCATCGCGGCGATGAGGTGTTCTGTGAGGTTTGAAACGGCTCGCAGTTTACCGTTTTATCTAGGCTTCTTCAAATTTGCGCGCCCGAACAGGGCGTATGGGCTACCTGAAAACTTGGCTGGGTATGGCCGGCTGTTTCTTGTTATCTGCCGCGTTGGCTTGCTTTATAGTACGGTTTGCGCTGCCCGCGGGCTGATGCTTGGTGGGGGAAAAGAATTTGTTTGGCTATAATGCGGCGGATCGGTTTTCAGGTAGCCTGTTTACCCGCTAAAGGCTACCTGAAAACCAGTTTGGGCAATTTGAACGGAACGACTATGCAGAAAGCAATACGGATTTTGGGCATCGACCCGGGTAGCCGGGTAACCGGATTTGGCGTGATTGATGTGGTGGGGCAGAGCCAGCGCTATGTGGCTTCCGGCTGCATCAAAACCATTCCGGGCGACGAGCTGGCCGGCCGCATCGGCATTATCGTGCAGCACATCGGCGAGATTATTGACACGTATAAGCCAACACAGGCGGCGATAGAGCAGGTGTTTGTAAACGTGAACCCGGCGGCCACGCTGATGCTGGGGCAGGCGCGCGGGGCGGCGGTGGCGGCGCTGGTGTTGCGCGGGCTGCCGGTGTACGAGTACACGGCGTTGCAGGTGAAGCAGGCGGTGGTGGGGCAGGGCAAGGCGGCCAAAGAGCAGGTGCAGCACATGGTGGTGCAGATGCTGAAGCTTTCCGGCAAACCGCAGGCCGATGCCGCCGACGGGCTGGCGGTGGCGCTCACCCATGCCTTGCGCAATCACGGTTTGGCGGCGAAATTGCAATATGGGATGCAGGTGAAGCGGGGGCGGTTTCAGCTTTAGTTTAGGGGCTTTTTTCAGGTAGCCTGTTATTTTGATGCTGGAGGGCCGGATGTGTTTTAAATTAAATTTCCAATGATACCTAAGTGTTGCGAGGATTATGCGATATTTTTATTTTTTAGTATTTGACAGTTGTAGTTTGGGTAGCGTATAGTTCGCGTCTTCGCTGCTTCCGGGCGCTGAATTGAACCTGAGCT
>NZ_JACSGR010000005.1 GCF_016025525.2 Eikenella glucosivorans
CCGAGACCGACGGCGCGGGCGTTGGTGAAGACTTTGGAGACGACGGCGGCACGGGGAACGGTGCGGGTGGCGACAACAGGGAGGCGGGCTGTGGCGGTGGCTCCGGTCATAGCGGAGCGAAGACTAGATAAATCGTGAGCGTAGCTATATTGTTGAGCAATTTTACCCGCACCAACATCATAAACAGGTCTAATACCACTAGTAGCGAAATTTTCCCTTAATGGAATTAATTTACCAGTTGCATTATCAATAACTAACTGTGCGAATACTGGACTACTAATCAGAACTAATATGCTCAAAAAAACCAGATGGCGGATGAAATATGTCATATTTCCCGGTACCGAAAATAAAAAATGAATTATCCGAGAATAAAAGTTCAAAAGTTCCGTGTTTTTCAGACATCCTGTTATAGAAATTTGAAAACACAGAGAGCGGGATTTGTTCCGGTTTTTCCAATTCTCTATATATTTCATAAAAAACCCACGCAAGCGGTTTGCCTCTATAACGCGGCTCATAAGAGCGACGCATCAATTCATCTTCCGTTATCCAGAAACTATCTAAGTCTTTCATCTTAAATTCCTTCTATCACGTTGTTCGGACAAAAGGAATTTAACATGCCGCTCAATCTTTAAACAACATCACGCCCATCATCACTACCACGCCTAAACCCAAGTAAAAATAAAAGTCCAGCATTTCACTACCTTAGCTGTTTCTTGATTATGCCGAATACATACACTGCGGCCATGATGCCGAATAGATACCAGCCGAGCTCTGCGCCGTCTTGCAGGTTTTGAACGGGATCGCATTCAGGCAGGCTGATTTGCAGGGTTTGGCCGTTAAGCTGCCATTGGCCGTTGCTGTAAGTGGGTTGGTGCAATCTGCCGTCTTGGCCTACCGTGGGGACTATCAGGCTGAAATAATGGTTTTCGGCCTGTACTTTGTCGGCGATACATTGATTTCCTACCTGATAGCCCACGATATGCTCCTTATCGGATCATGCGTTTGACGATACCGATGACGAACAGGGCGGCAACCACACCGACCACGATCCAGCCGGCTTCGAGTCCGTCGGTTTTGGAAGCCTCAATGGAGGTTTTCACTTCCTGAGGTACGGCGGCGTAAGCGCTGGCTGCCCACAAGGGGAGGGTTACGATACAGCCGAGGGCGGCTGTTTTTGCTGCTTTGAGGTTCAACATTGCGTTTTCCTTTTAAGTTATCCGGGCGACTGCTTCGATTAACGCTGCCCGTGTGGCGTTAATTCTTGATTGGTGGGCGGCTTCTGAAAGGTTTAACGTCACCGGCCGCCCGGGCAGCGACAAAACCGGAATGCTTACTTGCTTCCTACCAGCGGTTTGAAGCTCATCACCTGATGCAGGGTTTTATTGCCCTTCTTCACCGGCATAATCTCGACTTCGGCTTCAAACGGCATCTTGCCGCGGTATTGCAGCAACTCCACGTGCTTATCGGCCAAGCCATATTCGCATTCGAGGGTGTCAAAGCCGAATTCGTTGGCGGAGCCTTCGAATACAGGAATTTCCACCACAATGCGGGTGTAATCGTAGGCTTGACCGTTTTCAGTCTGGCCTTTGTTCCATTTGATTTTCTTAACAGATACTTTCATTTCAGTTTCCTTTCGGTCGGGTGGTAAAAACAGGATTCAAGATGCTGTACGGCGTGGCATAACGGTCATATGCCCATTCCTCGTAAGTGCGATGACGGTAGTCTTCATCCGCCACTTGTCCAAACAGGGCATTCATCTGTTTCTGCTGCTTCAACAGCAAATATTCCTGCAAACTTCTATGCCGCAGGCGGGGCAAAGGCTTGGGCTCCAAGCTGGCGCCCAGTTTTTCGATGATTTCTATCTCGCTCAACGGCATGCGTTGATGGAGGTGGAAGAATCGCTCCCTTTCTTGCAGGAAGCGGCAATCAAACGCTTCCGGGGTCAGTCTTTTCGGCAAATCGGCTTGCGGATTGAACAAAACATCTATGATTTCGTCGTTGTCAAAGCCGAAATGCTTCAGCATGGCGATAGCGGGGCTGCACTGCATGCGAGCGTATTTGACGACATGCTCAAAGCCGATTTCCTGCTGCTTTTTTATGATTTCGCATTTCTCCGGCACATGGTTATAACGGGCAAACAGCTGTTCGAAAGCGGGATAAGCGCCGGTCAGGAATTCACCGGGGTTAATCAATACTTCGTGGTCAATCACGATATCCCGATTGCGCAGGCGGAATTCGACCCGCACCCACGGGCTGTTCGGATCTCCCTGTTCTTTGCCCTTTTCATAGCCGACCAGCACGCGGGAGCCGTTTTTCATGCTACCGATGACCACGGAGCGGCCGCGGTTCAATCCGGGCTGCTGCCAATCGGCACCGAGCAACTGGCATTGCGGGGTGGTAGTTCGAGCGGTAAAGCCGCCGTTTTGCCAATCGGCATACAGCTGATCCACGCTGTATTCACCGTTTAAAAAGTCATGCGACAGGTCGGCACGGGTAATGCGGGCATACGGGGCTTTATGCTGCATCCAGTCATATAAGCGGCGCTCCCAGCCATCCAATGCGGCAATCAGGCCGTGGCCGGTGAAGTGAATTAACACGGTTTCTTTCTGATTCCTGCCGCCGAAGGCGACATAACCGTAATTGACGGCTTCGCTGCCCATGTGCCACGACACGGCATAACCGTTCATGCCGTTCTTTTGGTAGGAAAGGCCGTAACCCATGATTTCGGCCAGTTCGGCGGAAACGGCTTGCGCCAGTTCTTCTTCGGTGCCCAATTGATCGGGCCGTAAGAAGACGGATTCGGCCACGGTAAAGCTGAGGGTGTCGATAAAAGCGGCAGTGCCGACCCCGCGCCGCAGGGGCAGGGATTTGGCCTTGCCGTTGACCATGACAATATGTTCGTAAATTTCGCTGACGGGTTTTTCGGCTTCAGACCCTTCTTTTCGTCCCCCCGTGTTACTAGCGGGGGCGGCTTGCGGCAGGCCGGTGCCGTGTCCGGCTGCGCCTGCCCCCGGCACCGGCCTGCCGCAAGCCGTTTCTGCCGTTTCAGGCAGGTTGGCAACCGTCTGATGATTAGTTTGATGGATTTCGGACATGGTTACAGCACCTCTTCCAAATAAAGCGATACGCCGAGCTGTTCGGCATGGCGGGTAGCATTCAGGCGGAATACGGGGGAAATATAAAGCCCGTCGGAAGGGAAGGCCGCGACATCGATCACGGTCGAGTTCTCTTCGGTCAGGGCGATAGACAGACAGCTCACTGTTTCTTTGAACAGGGAGCAGTAACGATTGGACAGGACTACGCAGGGATATTGGCGGGAAATGGCGACGGCGGTCATGAATAAAGCTCCTTTCAGTTAGCTGTGAAGGGAGCTTTATTCAGCCTTACTTGACGATGTTGGCTGATATGCCAAAGATACCGTGAAAATTAAAGCTCCACTAGGGAGCAAATATATAAGGCTACCTGAAAATGGAGAAACTGTTTCAGGTAGCCTTTAGCGTTGCTGGTGTATATTTTGTTGATGCTCTCTTGGTCAAACACAGCAAAGGCTACCTGAAAAATTTTAGGTAGCCTTTATGGCGGCGGGCGGTGTTATTCGGCCGCGGGAGAGTGGGTATCTGCTGCGGAGGCAACGGTTTGCGCTGCGGTTTGGGCGGCGGGCTGTTCGGCTGTGGTTTCGGCTTCGGCGGTGTTTGCCTCTGCGGCTGCGGTTTCTGCAGCTTGTTTTTCAGCCTGCTTGGCGGCTTGGCGGGCGAGCATCTCCTGCACGGCGGGGTGTTGCTTGGCGATTTCCTGCTCTTCGGGGGTGACTTCGCCTTTGAAGCGGTTGTTCAGGTCGAAACGTTTGCCGCCGCGTGCCAGCGATTTGAGGTAGCGCGGGCGGCGGCAGTGGTTGGAGAGGACTCGGGCGATCAAAGAGGGATCGTATTGGGGCAGGGCGGCCACGAGGTCTTTGTCGATGCCCAGCGCGAGCGGTTTGAAGCGTTTGAACACGTCGTATTTGCCGTAGATGTGGTCGGCGATGAGGTCGGTTTGCTTTTTCTTGCTCATGGTTTGCACGGCGGATTTGAGGGCGGCTCCCAAGGCGGTTTCTTGTGTCATGATGGGGTTTCTCGTGTGGGGAGGAAATGGCGGGATTGTGGCACAGAAGGGCGGTTTTGGCGAATAAAATCGGGCAAATATGGCGAAATACAACGCTTGCCGGCACGCTTTCAGGCAGCCTCTTTGCGGCAATCTTTATTCTGCCGCGGGCAGCTCCATGGCGAGCACGGTTTGCCGCTGCTGCTCGCGGAAGGCGGCGAGCTTGTCGGCCAATTCGGGGTTTTGGTTGGCGAGCAGGGCAACGGCAAACAGGGCGGCGTTGGCGGCGCCGGCTTCGCCGATGGCGAAGGTGGCCACGGGGATGCCTTTGGGCATCTGCACGATGGAGAGCAGGGAGTCTTCGCCGTGCAGGTATTTACTGGGCACGGGCACGCCGAGCACGGGTAGGGTGGTTTTGGCGGCCACCATGCCGGGCAGGTGGGCGGCGCCGCCGGCGCCTGCGATGATGGCCTGCAGGCCGCGCTCGCGGGCGGTTTCGGCGTATTCAAACATGAGGTCGGGCGTGCGGTGGGCGGAGACGACGCGGGTTTCGTGGGCGATGCCGAATTGGGTGAGGATGGCGGATGCGTGCTGCATCACGGCCCAGTCGCTGTTGCTGCCCATGATGATGCCGATTTGGGTCATTGGGTGTTCCTTGTTGGGGTTAAGAGGCTACCTGAAAAATTTTAGCTTTGCCAAAAATCAGCTAAAATTTTTCAGGTAGCCGGGAAGGGGTATTTTGGCTGCGCTTAAATCAGGCCATGGGCGCTGAGCTTTTTGCGCAGGGTGTTGCGGTTGAGGCCGAGCACTTGGGCGGCTTTGGATTGGTTGCCTTCGCAATGCGCCATCACGCAGCGCAGCAGGGGCAGCTCCACCTGTTGCAGCACCATGTGGTATACATCGTGGGCGGGCTGGCCGTCGAGGTCGGCAAAGTATTGCTGCAGGCTGTTTTCGATACAAGTGATGATATGGCTGTTCTGCCGGAGCATGGTTGCTCTCCTTATTATTGTGTGATGAAACCGTGAAACCGGGGTTTAGCCCCCGGTGCTCTGCCACCAGGGGCAGGGCCAATGTTCGTGTTGTGCGGACTGCGCGGCGAGGAAGGCGGCCAGGGCGTCGTATTGTGCGGCGGCGCTGTCGAGCGCGTTCAGGCGGCGGCGTTCACTTTCGCCTTCGGGCAGGTCGGCCAGATACCAGCCGATGTGTTTGCGGGCGATACGCATGCCAGTGGGCTCGCCGTAAAACTCGTGCATGGCGCGGATGTGGCCGAGCAGGGCTTCTGAGGCTACCTGAAAAGGCAGCGGCGGCGGCAGGCTGCCGTGTGCCAAATAGTGTGCCACGTCGCGGAACAGCCAGGGCCGGCCTTGGGCGGCGCGGCCGATCATGATGCCGTCGGCGCCGGTGCTGGCCAACACGCGCGCAGCTTTCTGCGGGCTGTCGATGTCGCCGTTGGCCCACACGGGGATGCGCAGGCGGCTTTTGGCTTCGGCAATCAGGCCGTATTCGGCTTGGCCGCGGTACATTTGGGTGCGGGTGCGGCCGTGGATGGCGATGGCGGCGATGCCGGCTTCTTCGGCCAGGCGGGCGATGGTGAGGATGTTTTTGTGTTCGTCGTGCCAGCCCAGGCGGGTTTTCAGCGTAACCGGCACATCTACGGCGCGCACCACGGCGTTTAAAATTTCGGCCACCAGCGGCTCGTTTTGCAACAGGGCGCTGCCGGCGAGCACTTGGCACACTTTCTTGGCCGGGCAGCCCATATTGATGTCGATCAGCTGCGCGCCCTGCGCTACGTTGTAGCGGGCGGCTTCGGCCATCTGGGCCGGGTTGCTGCCGGCAATCTGCACGGCTATCACGCCGCTTTCGCCGCTGTGGTCGGCGCGGCTGAGGGTTTTGCGCGTGTTTTGCAGCTCGGGGTTGCTGCTGATCATCTCGCCCACCGCCCAGCCGGCGCCGAATTGGCGCGCCAGCATGCGGAAGGGTTTGTCGGTGATGCCGGCCATCGGCGCGAGTGCCACGGCAGGGGAGACGGTGTAGGGGCCGATTTGCATAACGGTGCCGAATGTAAAGTTGGGATTGTACATTTTTCAAGCAGTTCCTCCAAGTGCGGCGCGGCGGGGAGGCTGCCTGAAAAACGGTTCCGGCTTGGTGCGTGCCATGATAATAATTTGAATTGTTTGATGGAAATTAATGCTTGCCGCGCCCGCCCGGCTTGCTTACAATGCGGCGCTTTATGTGTTGCCGCGATGATGGTTGCGTGGCGGCGGTTTTGCTTTTTTTGCTTTGCAAAAGCTGATATTTTTCAGGTAGCCGCGTTTGAGGCTACCTGAAAATGTCATCACGATAAACGGGATACACGCACTATGAATAAATCTTGGATAAGCAGCCTGATTGTGCTGCTGGCTTTGGCCGCTTGCGCCCAGGCGCAGGCGCAGACTCAGGCACAAGCGCGGGCGGCTTCGGCCGAACAGGCGGCTTGGGCGGAGCCGGTACACAAGGAATCCAACCTCTATCGGGTGGACGACAAACTCTATCGCGGCGAGCAGCCGGTGGCAGAAGATGCCGCGCGTTTGCAGTCGCTGGGCATCAAAAGCGTGGTCAACCTGCGCTATTTCAACCGCAGCGAAGACAGCAAAGTGTTGGCCGACCGGGGAATCGAGCTCTTCAACCGCCCGCTGCTCACTTGGCGGATTACCCCGCGCCAAGTGGCCGAAACGCTGTATCTGATCGAGCGGCGGCAGGCGGCCGGGCCGGTGTTGGTCCACTGCTACCACGGCGCCGACCGCACCGGCCTGATTGCGGGAATGTACCGCATCATCTATCAGGGCTGGAGCGTGGAGCGTGCCAAAAACGAAATGCGCCACGGCCCCTACGGCTTCCACAGCATCTGGCGCAATATCGAGGATTTGTTTACCGAAGAGAAGGTGGGCGAAGTGCGCGCGCATTTGCAGCAGCTGCGTGCACAGGCGGGCAGATGAAGGCTTGAGGCTACCTGAAAAACCATGTTTCGGTGCCGCCGAAACCGAGTTTCTGCGAAACTGAAACGCAAGCTTTGGTGAAGCGAAAGCACAAATAAAGAGGCTACCTGAAAATTTTTTCAGGTAGCCTTTGCCATGCGGCTTTATGAATGAGGGTTGCCCGGTTTCTTCAGGCGCAATGCTTCGCGCAAGGGGCCGTCGTGCAGCCAAATCATGGCGCACAGGCCGTAGAGGCAGGCGGAGGCGGGGGCGTTGCCGCTGCGCATCATGGCGAGGGCGGCCGGGTTTTGCCATGACCAATAAAGCCAATAGATGCCGTCCACGGAAAACCACATGCCGAACAGGGCGAGCGGCAGCCATTTCCATTGGCGGCGCGCCAGGGTGCGGGAGGTGATGGGGGCGAACAGGTAGGTGCTGAAGGCCATCAGGAAGCTGATGGGGATGTCCCAATCGGGGGCGGGCTGGAGGTAGGAGCCGGCGATTAGGATGGCGATGCCGCAGGCTAAGCTGAAGAGTTTCCAGGGGCGCAGGTAGTCGTGCAGGGAGATGAGGGGCATGGCGGGATAGTTTGCTGGTGGGGTTTGGTTTTGAGGAAACGGGGGTGCCGGGGGCGGATTGGCAGGTTAAAGGGCTTGGCATTTTAAATGCGTTGAAGCTTCGTTTTAGCTTCGCAGAAACTCGTCTTCCTTCGGAAACTTCGTTTTCAGGTAGCCTGAAGCCAGCCTGAAATTCCGTGCCACAACTGCCACGCCGCCCACAGGCTGACGGAAAGCCCGGCAAACAGGCGGAACAGGCGGTGTTGCAACAGCGGTTTGATTTGGCTGGCAAACAGTCCCATCGCCAGCAGGTTGGGCAGTGTGCCCAGGCCGAAGGCGAGCATCATCAGCGCACCGTCTGCCGCGCGGCTGCTGCCCAGGGCATACAGCGAGGCGCTGTACACCATGCCGCAGGGGAGCCAGCCCCACAACACGCCCACGCCGAAGCAGGCGGGCGTGTTTTTAATCGGCAGCAGGCGGTTGAGCAGCGGGTTGAGCCGCCGCCAGACGGGGCGGCCGAGTTTTTCCACCTGCGCGGCGTAGGCGTTGAGCCCGGCCAGATAGAGGCCGATAAGCAACAGCAGCAGGTTGGCGGCAAGGGAGAGGCCGTGTTGCAGCAGGCGGGTTTGGTCGAGCGAAATGCCGAATTGGCCGAGGCCGCCCAGCAGTAGGCCGATAAGGCTGTAGCTGGTGAGGCGGCCGAGGTTCATCAGCACAATCAGTTTCACGCGCCCCACCTGCGGCGGCAGTTGCAGGGCGAAAGCGGTGCTCAGCCCGCCGCACATGCCGGCGCAATGGCCGCCGCCGAGAAAACCGGTGGCGGCGAGGGAAAGCAGGGTGAGGGTGGAAACCATATTGCTGGCGGCCTTGGGAGGGGTTGAACTGGCGAAATAAAGGCTACCTGAAAAAGGGTTTGCCGTTTTCAGGTAGCCTTTGTTCACGGCAGGGGGTGGGTTTAAACGGTGGCAACATAGGCTACCTGAAAAATATTTTGGTCGGCCAATACGGGTTATCCGCTTTTCAGGTAGCCTGCTGGCGCGATGAGCCTGGGGTTTAAACCGGCTGCTTGGTGCCGAAAATCTTGTCGCCGGCATCGCCCAGGCCGGGGATGATGTAGCCGTTTTCGTTGAGGTGGCTGTCGAGCGCGGCGCTGTAGATTTTCACGTCGGGGTGTTTTTCGTTGACCAGCTTCACGCCTTCGGGCGCGGCCACGAGCACCAGGGCGGTGATGTTGCGGCAGCCTTTTTTCTTCAGCAAGTCGATGGTGGCTACCATGGAGCCGCCGGTGGCGAGCATGGGGTCGAGGATCATGGCGGGGCGTTTGTCCATCTTGCTCACCAGTTTTTCGAAGTAGGAAACGGGCTGCAGGGTTTCTTCGTCGCGCTGGAGGCCGACCACGCTGATTTTGGCGGTGGGCAAAAGGTCGAGCACGCCGTCGAGCATGCCCAGGCCGGCGCGCAAAATCGGCACCACGGTGATGGTTTTGCCTTTAATCTGCTGGCCTTCGATGCGGCCGCACCAGCCTTCGATGGACAAGGGCTCGGTTTCCAAGTGGCGGCTGGCTTCATAGGCCATCAGGCGGGCGAGCTCTTTCACCAGGGTGCGGAATTGGTAGGTGTTGCAGCTGGCTTTGCGCATCAGGGTGATTTTGTGTTTGATCAGGGGGTGGTCGATAACGGTGATGTTCATTTGTGTCTCCTTTGATTGTTTTGGCGGGGCGTATTGTAGCGCAAGGGCAGGGGCGGAAAAAGCGGCGGCACGGGCAGGGCGGCGGCATCGGGCGGGCGAATTGTTTTCAGGCGCTGTTTTGCCTACAATCCGCCTGCCGCAGATTAAATGCCGAAACAGCGGTGTTATCTCGCAACGATAAACCTGTGCGGGCGGCGTGCCGATTCCGTATGCAGTTTTGCCTTTATGATGCGCGCTCGGTTTGGCTCAGGCGCTGCCAAGCGGCTGTGCCCATGCCGAAACTTTGAATTAGCTCATTCGGTAGAGCATAAGACTGTAAATCTTAGTGTAGCGGGTTCGATTCCCGCATTCAAAACCAATGGTTTAAGAGAGCAATCTCGAGGGGGTTCGAGTCCCCCCTTTGTTATGGGAACAAAGTAGTATCTGGCAATACCCGGCAGTACCCGCAATTTGCGCCGCCCGCCTTTTGCCTTGCGCCGCGCTGTGCCGTTTGGCAGCAACGCACAGGGCAAACCGGCCTCTTGGCCGCAGGCACGGCTGAAGCGGCAGCGGGCAAGCCCGTTTCCCCCGCAGAACGGTTTAGGCAGGATGTGAAACCTATGCGGGCGGATGGCTGGGCAGCAACAATAGCCATCCATCCCAGGCAACCGGCTTGTTCCCCGCCACCCACACGCTGCCTGCTGCCAATCAGGCCGGCACGGCGGCAGCGCAGATTGCCCCATTTTTATTTTCAGGTAGCCTCACTATGTTTCTAAAGGCTACCTGAAAACTCAAGCTTGCAAATTTTCAAACACGGAAAACATCATGTTCTTCAGCAAACTCAAGCTCCTTCCCAACGAGCGTGCCATCATTGTGTTCGACGGCAGCCTGCACGGCATCCGCGGCAGCGGCAAGCATACCGTGTGGCACCTTGGCAAAAAATGCGAAACGATCGTAAACAAAATGGACAGCCTGGCCGTGCAATGGAACGGAGCGGCGGCCTGCCTGCGCTTCCAACGCGCCAAAGCCGATCAATTCTGGCAAATCATCGATAGCCCCATCGGCACCGACACATTGGTGTGGCACGACCGCTACCTCACACCGCAAATCATCCCCAGCGGTGAGAGCCGCGCCTTCTGGAAGCCGGAAAGCGGCGAAATCCACACCTGCCCCTTGCCGCAAGACGCCTTCAGGCTACCTGAAAACGTGGAAGCCGCCCTGTTGCAGCAGCCGAAATTGCAGGCGCCGCTGAAAAAATACACCGTGAGCGCCGACGAAAAAATGCTGGTGTCGGTGCGCGGCGAGTTGCAGGCCGTGTTCGGCACAGGCGAATATGTGCTGCACCTATCGGCGGGAAACGACATGAAGGTCTTGTTTGCCAACAGCCGTCAGCCCGTGTTCGACGATGCCGCCGCAGTGCAGGTGTGGGCGAAAAACAATCCCGCGCTGGTGGCCGAGCATTTCGAATGTGTCGAAGCCGGGGCAGACGAGCTGAAACTGTATTTCGTGGGCGGCAAACTGGCGGGCTACATCGCGCCCGACACCTGCGCCTATTTCTGGAAGCAGGCCGCCGCGCCGTATGCCGTCCAAACCGTTGATCTGAAAAACGGCCTGCGGATTGATGCCGACACGCAGGCCAAGCTCAAAGCCGCTGATTTCTGGCGGAGCAGCCTGGCCGATATCGTGTATTTCTTCCAAGTGCCCGCCCAGCACCAAGGCCTGCTGTATATCAATCAGGAGCTGCAGCCCGTGCTGCCCGCCGGCGAGTATTACTATTGGTCGGCCAACCGCGAGCTGCACGCCGAAATCATCGACCTGCGCCCGCAAACCTGCGAAATTTCCGGCCAGGAGCTGCTGAGCGAAGATAAAGTTACCCTGCGCGTGAACGCCGTGTGCAACTACCGCGTTACCGATGCGCCGCTGTGGCTGGCCCAGCACCGCGAGCCGGAGCAATACCTCTACCGCGAGCTGCAATTCGCCATCCGCGCCGTGGTGGGCGGCAAAACGATGGACCAGCTTTTGGCCGACAAACAGGCCATCGACGCCGAGCTTTCCGCCGCCATGCGCGCCAAAAACCTGCGCGGCATCGAAATCAGCGACGCCGGCGTGAAAGACATCATCCTGCCCGGCGAAATCCGCAGCATCCTCACCCGCGTGGTGGAAGCCGAAAAGTCCGCGCTGGCCAACAACATCCGCCGCCGCGAAGAAACCGCGTCCACCCGCTCGCTGCTCAACACCGCGCGCGTGATGGAGGAAAACCCGGTGGCCCTGCGCCTGAAAGAGCTGGAAACGCTGGAGAAGGTAACCGAGAAAATCGACAAGATTTCCGTGTATGGCGGCTTGGACGGCGTGCTCAACGGGCTGATCAACATCAACACGCCGAAGCAGTAGGCGAAAATTTCAGGTAGCCCCTGCGCGGATAGGGGCTACCTGAAAATTTTGGCTTTGCCGAAACCACACTGTGCCGCCTTTTTTGTTTTAACTTCGTTGAAACTGCGTTTTAGCTTCGCAAGGCATCGCTTTCAGCTGGCCTCACCGCCGCAGATTTCCCCTATAATACCGTTTCCCACACCATTGCAAAGGAATACATCATGACCGAAGCCGAATTCTCCGCCTGGAGCATGAAAATCGGCCTCAGTGTGCTGGTTTTGTTTATCGGTTTTATCATTTGGGATTTGGGCAAGAAATCCGGCGCCAGCAAGTTCGGCATGGCCGTGCTGTTTTTTGTGCTCGGGCTGGGCGTGATGGGCTTCCTGCTGAAAGAAGTGCTGGTGAATTTGGTGTTGAACTGAGACGGCTTCGGGCTGGCTGAAGGTGAGCGTTCCGTAAGGAGCGGAGCTTCTGCGAAGCGGAAACGAGGTTTCGATGCAGTTGCAGCCGTGTTTCTGCAAAGCTGAAATTTTCAGGTAGCCTTTAGCGTGCGGCCGATTGCCGGAAACTATAAGCACTATTGCCGCGCCGCCCTTGTTATTTTGCCGCAAAACCCTTATCTTGCCGGGCATCAGCCAATCCCTATCTGAAAAGGACAAAACATGAGCAATCTGATTACCCATTCCTCCGACGCCGCCTTCGAACAAGACGTGCTGAAATCCGACCTGCCCGTATTGCTGGATTTCTGGGCACCCTGGTGCGGCCCCTGCAAAATGATTGCCCCGATCTTGGACGACATCGCCGAAGAGTTGCAAGGCAAGTTGAAAGTGGTGAAAATCAACATCGACGACAACGAGCAAACCCCCGCCCAATTCGGCGTGCGCGGCATCCCCACGCTGATGGTGTTCAACAACGGCCAGCGCGTGGCCACCAAGGTGGGCGCCCTGAGCAAAGGCCAGCTCGTCGATTTCCTCAATGCTTCCCTGTAAAGCAAAATCCCGCGCCACCGCCGCTTTGCCGGCGGTGGCCTTTCTTGACAATCCCCGGGCAAAATCCTAGAATGCCGCCCGTTTTATCGCCCGGCCTTTCCGGCTTGCGGCAAGCAGTTAATTTTCTCAGGCGCGCGCCGCCGCAAAATTCTTAAAGTTTCCATCCCGCTTCCATTTCTGCACACATCTTTCACCTCCCCCGCAATCTGAACCGCCGTTCATATCGCCCCCCATTCCATATTTTTTATTCGACAACACAACCCTATGCACGTTTCCGAACTACAAACCCAGCATATTTCCAAACTGCTGGAAATGGCCGAGCAACACGGAATTGAAAACGCCAACCGCCTGCGCAAACAAGATTTGGTTTTCGCCATCGTCCGCCACATGATGAAGCAGGGCGAAAGCTTCACCTGCTCCGGCACGCTCGAAATCCTGCCCGACGGCTTCGGCTTCCTGCGCAGCACCGACACTTCCTATCTGGCCAGCCCCGACGACATTTATGTGTCGCCCAACCAGATCCGCCGCTTCAACCTGCACACCGGCGACACCATCGAAGGCAGCGTGCGCGTGCCCAAAGACAACGAACGCTATTTCGCCCTGGTGCGCCTTGACACCATCAACGGCGACGACCCGGAAGTGTGCAAACACAAGATTCTGTTTGAAAACCTCACCCCGCTGTTTCCCACCCGCCCGCTCAAGCTGGAGCGCGATATCAAAGCCGAGGAAAACATCACCGCCCGCGCCATCGATTTGGTTTCCCCCATTGGCATGGGGCAGCGCGCCCTCTTGGTGGCACCGCCGAAAACCGGTAAAACCGTGATGCTGCAAAACATTGCCCACGCCATCACCGCCAACTATCCCGACGTGGTGCTGATTGTGCTGCTGATTGACGAGCGCCCGGAAGAGGTAACCGAGATGACCCGTTCCGTGCGCGGTGAAGTGGTGGCTTCCACCTTCGACGAGCCGGCCGCACGCCATGTGCAGGTGGCCGAGATGGTGATTGAAAAAGCCAAGCGTATGGTGGAACACAAAAAAGATGTGGTGATCCTGCTCGATTCCATCACCCGCCTCGCCCGCGCCTACAACGCCGTCGCCCCCACTTCCGGCAAAATCCTCACCGGCGGCATGGACGCCAACGCGCTGCACCGCCCCAAACGCTTCTTCGGCGCCGCCCGCAATATCGAAGAAGGCGGCTCGCTCACCATCATCGCCACCGCGTTGGTGGAAACCGGCAGCCGCATGGACGACGTGATTTTCGAAGAGTTCAAAGGCACCGGCAACATGGAGCTGCACCTCGACCGCCGCATGGCCGAGAAACGCGTGTTCCCCGCCATCAACATCAATAAATCCGGCACCCGCCGCGAAGAGTTGCTCGTGTCCAACGACCAGCTCCAGCGCATGTGGTTGTTGCGCAAATTCCTGCATCCGATGGACGATTTGGAAGCCACCGAGTTTCTGGTGGGCAAGCTTAAAGACAGCAAAACCAACGACGAATTTTTCGAGCTGATGCGTGGCAAATAAGCCCAGTATTATATTTTCAGGTAGCCCCAACAAAGGCTACCTGAAAACTAATCAGCCCCGCTGCACACTCAAACCGATACGGGAAACAAGCCAAGCCAATCATTTAAACCCCAGCCTACAGCCGCCAAAAGGCTACCTGAAAAGCAAAATGACCACCCTCGATTACGAAGACAGCCGCACCCTGTGGCAAACCATCCTGGCCGAAACCGCCGAAGCCGCCGAAAGCGAGCCCATGCTGGCCAGCTTCCTGCATCAAACCGTATTGCGCCACAGCAGCATCGACCGCGTGCTCGCCTTCCATCTCTCCAGCAAGCTCACCAGCCCCGTGATGGACAGCCGCGCACTCAACGAAATCTTCTTCCAAGCCCTCAGCAGCGACACCCGTATCTCCAAAGCCATGCAGGCCGACATCATCGCCTACTACGAGCGCGACCCCGCCTGCGACGCCTACTACTTGCCGCTGCTCTACTACAAAGGCTTCCACGCCGTACAGGCCCACCGCATCAACCACTGGCTGTGGCAGCACGGCCGCAAAACCCTCGCCTACTTCCTGCAAAACCGCGCCTCCGAAGTATTCGGCATCGACATCCACCCCGCCGCCCGCTTCGGCCACGGCATCATGCTCGACCACGGCACCGGCCTCGTGGTGGGCGAAACCGCCGTGCTCGGCAACGACATCTCCATCCTGCACGGCGTCACCCTCGGCGGCTCCGGCAAAGAAGGCGGCGACCGACACCCCAAAATCAACGACGGCGTGATGATTGGCGCCAACGCCTCCATCCTCGGCAACATCCGCGTGAACGAATGCGCCAAAGTGGGTGCCGGCAGCGTGGTGGTAAACGACGTGCCCGCCCACAGCACCGTGGTCGGCGTGCCCGCCCGCGTGATCGGGCAGGGCAACGTGCGCCCCTCCGCCGATATGGACCAAAGCCTAGATGCATAAGGGCTGTGGTATCAAGGCTACCTGAAAAGGGCTAGAAGGCAAAACGGAGGATTTCATTCCTTTTGCCTTCTAGCCCTTTTCAGGTAGCCCCTACCCCTATTTCTCTACCGGCGGCAACGTTGCTGCTTCTGCCATGCCCTTTTCTTGCTCCACCCTATCAGACTGTTTCTGCTGCAATTCCTCGCGAAGCCGCTGGCGGAAGCGCCCTGCTGCAAAGTGGTAGAATGGCTGCGGGCAGAACTGCCGCGCAATGATCGATGCCGCAATCGACGACACCAGCATCCAAAAGAGTAGCGACTGACTGCCTGTCATTTCCATCACAATCACACTGGCCGTGAGCGGCGCCTGCGTGGCTGCCGCCAAAAATGCCGCCATACACAACAACGCCAAAATCGCCACCGGCGCCGTATCGCCGCCAATTTGCGCGATATGCACGCCCAACACCGCACCGATGGCCAGCGACGGCGTGAAAATCCCACCTGGAATGCCCGCCCAATATGACAGCACCGTAGCCGCCCATTTCGCTCCGGCCAGGCCGGGCGTTAAATCAGTGTGCCCATGCAGCGAAGCGGCCGCGATATCGTAGCCCGTGCCATAAGTTTGGCCGTTAAACAACACGCCTAGCGCCGCCAGCATCAGGCCGAAAATGCCTGCCAGCCAAATCGGGTGCCGCCGCATCCAATTGCGCCATTTCGGCAGCGCCAGCCATGTTGCCCCCTTGCTCAAAAAGCGGGCAAACAAACCGCCCGCCACGCCGCATACCGCCGCGCACAACAGCGCCCACGGCAACATATTTTCCACCGGTTGCCCGGCATTAAAGCCCTGAAAATAAGTGCTGTTCCCCTCAATCGCCACCAAGAAGAAACCCGAAGCCAGCACACCGATGAAAATCTGCCGCTCCCAATGCAGCGATACCGAGCGGCCCAGCTCCTCAATCGCAAAAATCACCCCGGCCAGCGGCGCATTAAACGCTGCGGCCAAACCGCCGGCAGCGCCAGCCGCCAGCAGTTCCTTCTCCTGCAGGCGTTTGAAGGCCAGATTATAGTGTTTGCACCAACTGCCCCAGGCCAGCATCACTGCCGCGCCCACCTGCACCGACGGCCCTTCACGCCCGATGGAAGCGCCGGCCAACATGCCCAAGAAGGTGAGCGGGATTTTTAAGATCGTTCGCCCCAGTGCCACCAAACGGTTGCCGCCTTTCACCTTCGGCATCGACAACGTGGCCAGCACTTGGGGAATACCGCTGCCTGCCGTATAAGGCGCATAGCGGCGCGTCAGCCACACAATCAGCATCAGCCCCAAAGGCAGCACCGCAAACGCCGCCAGAGGATATTGCCGCGACCACTCCCGATTCAGCTCCAACGCATAATCCGCCAGCTTGGCGAAGCCCAGCGATACCAGTGACACCAGCGCCGCGCCCACCAGCAAGAGAATCACTGCTGCCGTTTTGCGCGACAGCCGCTGTGTCTGCTTGATTTTATGCGACAAAGCCCTGCCGATTTTGCCGCTCATCCTGATGCCTAATCGTTTCATACTGTTTCAATCCGGTGCGCTTCGGAAATATTTTTGCCTTCAGCAAATTGACGAATATTCCGAACCGCAATAAATGGTAAAGTTACACAAATATTTCTTTGCATATTATAGCAAACCGTATTCCAACGGTAAGCTGCCATACTGCCCTCCTTTGCCGGCGCCCGATGTGGGCAAATAAAATTCCCAATATCTCAACCCGCTTGGCGATATTTTGAATTTTGGCATACAAAACACCTTGCCTTTTACACACGTTTCCTATATCATCCGCCGTTCCGAATTCGGAGTAGTGGCTGAGAGGCTGAAGGCACACCCCTGCTAAGGGTGCATATGGGCTAAAACCTGTATCGAGGGTTCGAATCCCTCCTACTCCGCCAATATTCAAACTCCCCGGTTTCCAGCCGGGGAGTTTGTTTTGGGCGACGATTAAAGGCTACCTGAAAATCATGTTGCCAAGTTAAAGCCGCTTGTGCAGTGATAGCCTCGAACTGCTTTCTATTTTCAGGTAGCCTGTGTTGTGGAAAGCAATAGCAGTGTTTGCAATGTTTCTAGGGAAATACTGAAGTGTCATCCCCCCCTAGTTTGCCACTTGTTCAAAGGCCGGAAAACCACCGACAGGTGCGACTATCTTTTTGTTGCCATCGACGACTTTTCAAATAGAGAGACATGCCGCTATCCTGCCGGACAAAACAGCAGGCAATGCCATCCGATTGATGCACTTCAGAAAAGCGGCTTTGGCCTGCAATTCTTTCAAGATTTTGAGCTAGTCAGTAAATTGTATTGTTTGTTGGATGGTGTTCATGCGTTGTCTTGAAACAGGTAGCATCTTGTATTTTAAAGGAGGCAGAAGCTCAGTAATTTGGGTGGATCAGTGATTTCCTTCATCGCGCCGCCAATGAGTTTTATGGGCGAAGATGGGGCGGTTGCTGGTGTGTTTGATGTGCTCGAGACTGAGCTGCCAGATGTCGCTGGGGAAGACTTTGGCCACGGGGTGGGCTTGGGTGTAGAGCTCGAGCGCGGCGCGGCGGGCAGCAGGCTCGGCGAGGCATTCGGCGCGGGCGGCAAATTGGATGCCGCAGATGTCTCGGATGCGTGCGGGCTGGCCGGCTATGGTGCCGGCGATGTGCGGGTTGAGCAGCATGAGGCGGCCGTGGCGGGTGGTTTTGCCGGTGAGTACGATGAGGCGGGCGGCGGCTTCCTCGAATACGTAGAAGCAGCTGGCGCTCCACAACTCGCTGCCATGGCAGGCGGCGAGGCTGACAACGTGGTGTTCGGCGAGGAAGGTGCGGATGTTGGCGGGCAGGGGAGGCATGGTGTGGAGCGGTGACGGAGGGTGGAAAGGCTACTTGAAAATGTGTGCTGCGGATGTGGTGCAAACGGTTTTGCGCAGCGAATGGTAGCAGCCGGGCGGGGAACGGTATAGGGGCTACCTGAAAGTGCAAGCTTCAATGAAGTTAAAACGTGTGCAGTGAGTTTCTGCGAAGCTTCAGTAAGGTGAGAAATATTGCCCGGCAAACGGAAACGGCGTGACAGCTTTCAGGGAGCCTGTCGCGCCGTTTGGTTTCGCCGGAGTTTGACGTTTGGCTGCGAAATGGAAGTTTCAGGTAGCCTTTGCTGTGGCGGCTAATGCGCGGCGATATAGCTTGCCCACAGGTAGGAGATGGGCATGATCAGCAGCAGCGAGGGCAGCATATTCGCCACGGGGAAAGACTTCATGCCGGTGATGCGGAAGCCGGTGGCGAGCATGATCAGCCCGCCGGCGGCGGCGAAATCGGCACGCATTTCGGGGGTGGTGAGCGGCACGATCAGGGTGGCGAGGAAAAACAGGGAAAGCTGGATGGCCAGCTGCGGCACGGCGATGGCGGATACGGCGTAGCCCAGCGTGATGGCGAAGATGCCGGCGGTGAAGAAATCCAAAATGGTTTTGATGTAGAGGATGGAGGGATCGCCGGTCATGCCTTCGTGCATGGAGCCGAATACGCCGGTGCCGCTGGCGCAGAACAGGACGACGATGGCCACGTATTTATCCAAAAACTCTTCCTGGCTGATGCCTTCTTTGGGCGGGAAGATTTTGTCGATCAGCCCGCGCGCGCTGCCGGCGGCCTTGCCGATGCCTTTTTCCAAATAGCACAACTCGCCGATCACCAGCCCGAGCACGGCGGCCAGCACCACGGCGGCATAGTATTTCACGCCGGGAATGCTCATCACGCCCAAACCGATGGAGGTGAGGCCGAACAGGGGGTTGAGGCTGGCGCGCACGCGTTCGGGCAGTTTCGCGCCAAGGAATGCGCCGAGCAGGCCGCCGAGCACGACGGCGCTGCCGTTTACGAATGGGCCGATGGGCATGGTCATGATAAATCTCCTTTTATGATGAAACCTTTGCAAATTCCTCGTCTTTGGCACATTTCTTTGCGATGTGCTTCTCGAACGCTTGCCTACCTGCATGGTATGTCTGCGCGTTCTGCGATGCTATCGCTTCGAACTGCGCTCAAATCCGAGGTTTTGCCAAGGTTTCGGTGGTTTGAATTAAGTTAAACCGTTTTTCGGGCAAACCCTGCCCCGGCCGTGCGGCGGCGGTGCGCCGTCCGGTTGTGTGAAGGGAAGGGGGAATGCCTTGCGGCTGTGTGGATTGGGTGCGGCTGGGTTGCTATTTTTCAGGTAGCCTGCATACGGCTTTGGGCTACCTGAAATTTATGCGCCTTCCTGTCCGCCGCCCCAGCGCGGCAGGTGCTTAACCGAAATGCCGAACAAATCCAGCGCGCGGCCGACGCTGTGGGTGAGGATGTCGTCCACCGTTTGCGGGCGGTGGTAGAGCGCGGGCACGGGCGGGAAGATGATGCCGCCCATTTCGGTAACGCGGCGCATGTTGTCGATGTGTGCCAGGTTCAGCGGCGTTTCGCGTGCCATCAGCACCAGCTTCCTGCGTTCTTTGAGCACCACGTCGGCGGCGCGGGTGAGCAGGTTGTCGCTCAGGCCGTGGGCGATGGCGGCCAGGGAACGCATGGAGCAGGGCGCCACCAGCATGCCGAGGGTTTGAAACGAACCGCTGGAAATGGCGGCGCCCAAATCCTGAATCGGGTGTACCACGCTGGCCATGGCGAGGATTTCTTCGCGGCTGTAGGGCGTTTCCAGCGAGCGGGTCATTTCCGCGCCTTTGGAGACGACGAGGTGCACTTCCAAATCGGGCACGGCCTGCAAGAGCTGCAAGGCTTTGTGGCCGTATTGGAAGCCGCTGGCGCCGCTGATGCCGAGGATGATGCGTTGTTTGCCCATGATGGCTCCTTGGTGGATGGGGTGGTGGCGCGAGGTGCGCCGCTGTTTTTGGTTTTTCAGGTAGCCTCAACGCGGCTTGGCCGCAGGGGCTTGAGGCTACCTGAAAATCAGCCTATGCCGTTTAAAAATCCGGCAGGAAGCGTTTCACGTCCACTTCCATGAATTTGCAGCGCTGGAAGTGTTCTTTCAGGTGCAGCGGCACGGTGCAGTCGAAAATGGTTTTGCAAGAGGTGCCTTCCTGAATCAGGCGGTTGCTGAACGCGGGCGATTGCGAGGGGTCGAGCGGATGGCAGCGCACGCCGGGGATGAAGATGGTGTCGTTGTCGCCTTGGTAGCGCGTTTGCATGGCCCACAATACGTCGTCGGTGTCGAAAATGTCCACGTCTTCGTCCACCAGGATCACGTGTTTGAGCTCGGGGAAGGCGGAGAAGGCGAGCAGGGCGGCTTGGCGCTGGCGGCCTTCGTCGGCGGGCGTGGTTTTCTTAAACTGCATCACGGCCAGGAGTTTGCCGCCGCCGGAAGAATGCGCAAACACGTTTTGTAGGCGGCCGGGCATGGCGCGTTCCACCATGTCCAAAATACTGGCTTCGGTGGGGATGCCGGCCATGTTGACGTGCTCTTCACCCGGGCCCATGGTGGTGCGCAGGATCGGGTTTTTGCGGTGGGTAACCGCTTTCACTTTAATCACGGGCAGGGCGGGCTTGGCGTCGCCGGTATAACCGGGGAATTCGGGCATGGCTTTGCCGGTGTTGCTGTTTTGGTCTTCGCGCACGCGCACATCTGGCAGCAGTTCGCCTTCAATCACTACTTCGGCATGGGCGATAGCGCGCTCGTTGATGGTGAGGCACTTGGCCATTTCCACGCCGTGGCCGCGCAGGGCGCCGGCAATGCTCAATTCGTCGAAACCCAGCGGCGTGGTGGGCGGCTCGAAGCAGGCGGCGATTTCGATGGCGGGATCCACGCCGATGCTGATGGAGATCGGCAGCGGTTTGCCGGCGGCTTCGGCCTTTTGGCGGAAGGCGTCGATGTGGCGGCCGGGGGTGAGCCACATGGAAAGCTCGTCTTTGCCCTGCACGCACAGGCGGTGGATGGTGATGTCGGATTTGCCGGTGTCGGGGTCGGAAGCGTAGCACAGGCCCATGGTGAAGTAGGGGCCGGCGTCTTCCACGGTGTTGGTGGGCGCGGGCAGTAGGGTGCGCAGGTCGAAACCGGGATCGCTGGCCAAATGCACAACTTCTTGGCATTGCGGTTTCTGCCCTTCGCCGAGCAGTACGGGCGGGATCGGGTTTTGCACGGAATCTTTGAGCAGGAAGCCCAGCCGTTCGGGCGGGCAGTTGAGGAACTGGCCGACGCGTTTGCGCGAACCGACCAAGCCGATGGCCACCTGAATGCCGGGATAGCCTTTCACTTTGTTAAACACCATGGCGGGGCCGTTTTTGCGGGTGGGCCGCTGGCAGGTGCCGCCGGCGCCGACGTAGCGGTACACGCCGGAGAGTTCGGCAATCGGATCGACTTCCACATCGGTGGACACCAATTCGCCGGGCAGGGTTTTCAAAAGTTCGAGTGCGGAGCGCAGGTCGTGGACGGGGGATTTTTGCGGGTTCGGCATTTTCTACACCTCTCTGTTGCGTTGGGGAAAGTTCTAGATGCGCTTGCAGTATAGGCGGCGCTCGGGCGATAGGAAAATACCGTTTTGTTTGCGCGGGGATACCAAAAAGATATGGGGGAGGGGCGGATGGTTTGGCTGTGCCGAAATTTAATTTTCAGGTAGCCCGAATGATGTGGGGGCTACCTGAAAAATGGCACCCAGTTTTCAGGTATAGCGGATTAAATTTAAACCAAGACTGCGTTGCCTCGCCTTGCCGTACTATCTGTACTGTCTGCGGCTTCGTCGCCTTGTCCTGATTTTTGTTAATTCCCTATAGCTTTGATGCGCGAGGGAGGGGCTACCTGAAAAAGTGGGTGCTGCATATCAGCTTGTTTTGAGCATGCGTTGGCGGCGGGTTTCGGCCAATACCATGCCGGTGCTCACGGATACGTTGAGGCTTTCCACCGTGCCGAGCATGGGGATGGACACCAGCGCGTCGCAGTGTTCGCGGGTGAGGCGGCGCATGCCTTCTCCTTCGTTGCCCATCACCCAGGCCACGGCGGCGGGAATGTCGTAGTGGAACAGGTCGGCCTCGCCGCCCATGTCGGTGCCCACGATCCAGATGTCGCGCTCTTTGAGCTCGCGCAGGGTGCGGGCGAGGTTGGTTACGGCGATGTAGGGTACGGTTTCGGCGGCGCCGCAGGCTACTTTGCTCACGGTGGCGTTGAGGCCGACGCTGCGGTTTTTCGGCGCGATCACGGCGTGCACGCCCATGGCGTCGGCCACGCGCAGGCAGGCGCCGAGGTTGTGCGGATCGGTGATGCCGTCGAGGATGAGCAGCAGGGGCGGCTCGGCAAGGTTGTCGAGCACGTCGTCGAGGTGGATGTGGTTGTGCGAGGCGTCGATGAAGCCGGCGATGCCTTGGTGGCGGGCGTGGCGGCAGAGATTGTCGAGGCGGGCGGCTTCCACGAAGTGCACGGGGATATTGGCTTCGGCGGCTTTTTCCAGCGCTTGGCGCATGCGTTCGTCGTGGCGGCCGGCAAGGGCGTAGAGCTCGGTAAGGCTTTTGGGGTTTTGCCACAGGCGGGCATTGACGGCGTGGAAGCCGTAGATGAGGCGGCGGTTGGACATGGGTTGGGCTTTCGGGGAGAAGGGGCCACCTGAAAAACGAGGGAGCGTTTCAGACGGCTTGTAATGGTGCGGAAATGAATTAGGTTAGTGTTTTATAGTTTTTCAGGTAGCCTGCAAAGGAGTGGGCTAACTGAAAAATTTGGTTTGTCGGAAGCTTAAACCTCTGTGGGAGAGGGCGGCAAACTTTTAGGCCGGCATGGAACGCACGATGTTTCTATCGGTTCAACACCGGTTTGTTTCAGGTAGAGCCTCACACGGCGGCGGGCTTATTCCGGCCACAGTTTTTGGAAGGCGCGCACGGCGGCGGCGGGGTCGGGCGCTTGGGTAACGGCGCTGACCACGGCCAGCGAAGACACGCCGGTGGACAGCACTGCGGGGGCGTTTTCCAGCGTGATGCCGCCGATGGCCACGGTGGGCGTGCTGCCGGCCAGTTGCACGTAGCGGCGCAGTTTTTCCAGCCCCTGCGGCTCGGTGGGCATGGCTTTGGTGGCGGTGGCGAACACGGCGCCGCAGGCCACGTAGCTGGGGCGCACGGCCAGGGCGCGCGCCATTTCGGCTTCGTCGTGGGTGCTCAGGCCGAGGCGGATGCCGGCGGCGGCGAGGGCGGGGAAGTCGGCACTATCCATGTCTTCCTGCCCGAGGTGCACGCCGTAGGCGCCTTCTTCCAGCGCGAGCCGCCAATGGTCGTTGATGAAAAGCTGGCTGGCTGAACCGCGTGCGGCGGCCACAGCGCGGCGTACTTCTTGGCGCAGGGTTTCGCCGCTGAGGGTTTTGCTGCGCAGCTGCACGGTGTTTGCACCGGCGGCCACCATGCGCGCCACCCAATTGGCATCGGGCACCACGGCGTAGAATTTGAGCGGGCGGGCAATCGGGGGGAAGGGGAGCATGGCGAGCGGCCTGTGTGTGGTGGACGGGGCGGGTATTATAGCGCAGCGGGGAAAGGCTGCGGCGGGTTTGTGCGGGGGGAAGGCTACCTGAAAATGGTGGTGGGGTTTGGTTGGGCGGTGGCGGGCGAAGGCAAGATGTTTTCTAGGTAGCCTGTTGGGGGGGTGTATGGTTGGTTTCAACACACAGCCGCCCGAAGGCGGCTGACGCCGTCGCTGCCGCCAACCACATCGCTCCCGAAGTTTCAACACACAGCCGCCCGAAGGCGGCTGAATACGCTACTTTATCGCATTCATACACCGCGCCGCGTTTCAACACACAGCCGATTGAAATCGGCTGAAACGGCCAACAGAACTATACTCCACCACCCACACCCCATACAGGCTACCTGAAAAAATCCAGTCCTCCATTCCGCCGAAGCCCGAACTTTTTCAGGTAGCCTTTTCTCCTTCGCCCCTGCTTGCCGAGCCGGTCAAAATAAAGGGTTCCAGCTCCTCGGCATGCGCCTGCCAGCCGTTTGGTACGGAGAGTTTGCAATGCGTTTGCAGGTTGGCGGCGGCGAGGCAGCCATGCTGCTCGCTTGCCCACAGCGGCCACAGCGCGCGCATAAAGGGCGGCACTTTTTTCTCTTGCAGCAGGCGGCCGACTTTCTTGCGGCCGTGCGGCAGCGGCAGGGTGTCGCCCGGCTCGGGGGTGCGCCAGATGCCGCTATCGGGGCGGATCAGGTTTTCAGGTAGCCCGTGTAGGGCGGGCTGCCAGGCGGGTTGGGCAAAGGGTTGGCCGTTTGCCCACGCATTGGGCACGGCAAACAGTCGGCCGGCATAGAGGACGGCGCGGCCGTGCGGCAGCGGCCATTCGGCCTGCGGGACAGTGGGGTTGGCCAAGGTGTCGGCAAACTGCTGCACGCCGTCGGCGGAGGGGCTGCCGAGATGGTGGCGGCGGGCGAAAACGTGCAGTTGGTGCGCCCGCCGCAAAGGGCTGAGCCGCCGCCAGGAGGCTATCTGAAAACGACCGGCGGCATCGTATAGGCTTTGGTGTTCGCTTTCGGTGTAGTCGTCAAGCAGGGCCAAATCGCGTTGCAGCTGGTTCACGCTGGCGAGCAGTTGGTTCTGGAGGTTAGGCACGCGGGCCTGCCACGGCGGCAGGCCGTGCCGGCGCAGCCAATTGCGCAGCAGGGCGGTGTCGGCGTTGCTGTCGTCTTCCACCCAGGGCAGGCGGTGCGCGCGGGCGTATTCCACCAATTCGGCGCGGGAAACGGCCAGCAGCGGCCGCCACAGGCTGACGCTTTCGTTCAGCGCGCGCAGGGCGGGCATGGCGGCGAGCGCGCGCAGGCCGCCGCCGCGCAGTGCGGCCAGCAGCATGGTTTCGGCCTGGTCGTCGGCATGGTGCGCCAGGGCGACGGCGTGGGCAGGGCTGCGGGCAAAACAGCGGTAACGTTCGGCGCGGGCGGCGGCTTCCAGCCCCAGCCTGCCGAATTCCACTTGCACGCGTTCCACCCGCAGCGGTATCTGCCATTGCCGGCACAGCTCGCGGCAGAACGCCGCCCATTCGTCGGCGGCGGCATCAAGGCCGTGGTGCACGTGTACTGCGCTCAAATCCAGCGGCAATTCGTTGCGCAGGCTGCACAAAACATGCAGCAGCACCACGGAATCCACGCCGCCGGAAAAGCCGACTTCCACGGCAAAACGGCCGGCTTTCGCAGCCGGCCATTGTTGGGCAACGAGTTGCCGCAAGGGGTTATTTTTCGGTGTATTTACCATAGGCCATGATGCGGTCGAAGCGCTTGGCGAGCAGTTGGTCGATGGGTTGGTGCTCCAAATCGTCCAGCTGCTGGCGGATGGTTTTGCGCACGTTGGCCATCACTGCTTCGTAGTCGCGGTGGGCGCCGCCCAAGGGCTCGGGAATGACTTGGTCGATCAGCTCCAAGGTTTTCAGGCGTTTGGCGGTGATGCCGAGGGCTTGCGCGGCATCGGGGGCTTTTTCGGCGGTTTTCCACAGGATGGAGGCGCAGCCTTCGGGGGAAATCACGGAATAGGTGGAATATTGCAGCATGTTCACGGCATCGCCCACGGCGATTGCCAATGCGCCGCCGGAGCCGCCTTCGCCGATCACAGTGCAGATCACGGGCACGCGCAGGCGGGTGAGTTCGTAGAGGTTGCGGCCGATGGCTTCGGATTGACCGCGCTCTTCGGCGCCGATGCCGGGGTAGGCGCCGGGGGTGTCGATGAAGGTGAGCACGGGCAGGCCGAATTTTTCAGCCGTCTGCATCAGGCGCAGGGCTTTGCGGTAGCCTTCGGGGCGGGGCATGCCGAAGTTGCGACGGATTTTGGCTTTGGTGTCGCGGCCTTTCTGGTGGCCGACCACCACCACGCTCTGGCCTTCGAATTTGGCCAGGCCGCCCACAATGGCGTGGTCGTCGGCATAATGGCGGTCGCCGTGCAGCTCTTCGAAATCGGTGCACAGGGCTTCGATGTAGTCGAGCGTGTAGGGGCGCTGGGGATGGCGGGAAACCTGCATAATCTGCGCGGGGGTAAGCTTGGCGAAGATGCTTTTGGTGAGCTCGTTGCTTTTCTTTTGCAGGCGTTCGATTTCTTCGGAAATGTCGAGAACGGAGTCGTTTTGCACGAAGCGCAGTTCGTCGATTTTTTGCACCAGTTCGGCGATGGGCTGTTCGAAATCGAGAAAAATCTGTTTCATGGGTTTGTTCCTTGTTTGCGGCGGCCGGCTGTGTGGGCGCGGCGGCGAAACTTGCCCGGGCAATAGGGCGCGGCGGGAGGCGTTTCTTAACATGATTTAGCCGTATAAACCGCCGCAATGATACGCTAAGATGCGCGGTTTGTGCAGCTATTGTTGCTGATTTTTCGATATATGGGATGGTTTCAGGCAGCCTCTTGCGGCGCTAACTATTTTGTTGTGCTTGGGCTTTTGCTAAATTTTGTTATGCGGCTGCATCAATAGAGATAGCTCGAAAATTTTCAGGTAGCCTATTGGCGTATGGATGGTGTAAGTGTAGGCGATATTCAGGCTACCTGAAAAATAGCGAATGGGCATTTTCAGGTAGCCTGCGTGAGGCGGGGGTTTATTTGCTTTCGCTCCCGCTGCGGCGTGAAAACTGGATGCCGAGCTGTTTGAGCTTGCGGTAGAGGTGGGTGCGCTCGAGCCCGACTTTCTGCGCCACTTTGCTCATGTTGTGGCCTTCTTGGGCGATGTGGTATTCGAAATAGCGCCGCTCCAAATCTTCGCGCAGCTCGCGCAGGGGCAGGTCGAAGTTGAAACCGCCTACCAGCTCGGAAGGCTGGCTGGGGGCGAACTGGCTGAGCACGGCCTGCACGTTTTCCAGGCCGATTTCTTTGCTTTCAGCGGTGAGCACGATGCTTTTCACCACGCTGCGCAGCTGCTCGAAGTTGCCGGGCCAGTCGTATTGGCGCAGGGCATTGAGGGCAGCAGTGTTGAATTTGACGGCGGTTTTGCGGCTTTCGGAAAATTCCTGAATCAGCTGTTCGACCAGGAAGACGATGTCGTCGGGCTGGTGGCGCAGCGGGGGGATGCTGACCATGATGGCCGAGAGGCTGTTGAGCAGGCGGCTGTCGTAATCGGGGTTGGTGAGCAGCTCCTGTACGGGCTGGCTGCAGGCGCAGATGATGCGCACGTTGTAGCGGTCGGCCTTGCCGAGCAGGAAAAGGATGCCTTGCTGGATGCTTTTGCCGTATTGGGCGATGTCGCCCAAATAGAGCACGCCGTTGCTGGCTTTCTGCAGCAGTTCGATGGGGCTGCCGCTGATTTGCTCGATTTTGCCGGGCTCTACCCACGGGGCGTTGCCGGTTTGGAAATAGTGCGCCACCATTTCGAAGGGTGAACCGGGCTCGCCGGTTAGCAGCACGGGGGCTTGGGTACGGGCGGCGCGTTCGAGCTGCTGGTTGAGCTGTTTGACGGCTTCGCTGGTGCCGAGTTTATCCAGCGACATGGTGGAGGCAGCCTGCATGGCGCTGTGTTTGAAGGCGCGTTCTACAGCGGCCAGTAGCTTTTGCAGGGCGATGGGTTTTTCCAAGAAGTCCAGCGCGCCGATTTTGGTGGCTTCCACGGCGGTGTCGATGCTGGCATGGCCGCTCATCATCACTACCGGCATGTTGAGCTGGCCGGATTTGGCCCACTCCTTCAGAAGTGTAATGCCGTCGCAATCGGGCATCCAGATATCCAGCAGCACCATGGTGGGGCGGGTCTGGTTTCGCAGTTGGCGGGCTTCTTCGGCGTTTTCGGCCAAGGTAACCGAATAGCCTTCGTCTTGCAGGATTTCCGACAGCAAATCGCGGATGCCCACTTCGTCATCGACAATCAAAATATCACTGCTGCGCATCGTTTTCCATCAGTAGGGGTAAAGTAATTTTCACACAGGCGCCGCCTTCGGGGCGGTTGGCCAGCGATATGCGGCCGTTGTGTTCGTCTATGATTTTTTTCACCACGGGCAAACCGAGGCCGGTGCCGCCGGGTTTGTCGGTGATATAGGGTTCGAAGGCTTGGCGGAGCATGTCTTCGCTAAAACTTTTTCCGTTGTTGCAAATGGTTAGGACGATTTTTCCGTCTTCTGCTTCGGTGGCGACGCTAACTTTCGGCTGCTCGTCGGCAGCGGCGGCTTCGGCGGCATTTTTCAGGATGTTGTGCAAAACCTGCCGCATGGCGCCAGCATCTGCTTCGATTACGGCTTCTATATTACTGAAATCGGCGTGAAATGTACAATTTGAGCTTTCGTATAGCACGAGGATTTCGGCAGCCAAGCGGTGCAAATCGATTTTTTCCAACTTGAGTTTCGGTGCTTTTGCGTAGTTGCGGAAGGCTTCGACCATGTCTTTCATGGCGGCCACTTGGTTGACGATGGTGTCGGTAGCGCGGGTGAGCATGGCGGCGTCTTTGTCGTCGAGCTTGCCGTCGAGCTTCCAAGCCAGCCGTTCGGCGGAGAGCTGGATGGGGGTGAGCGGGTTACGGATTTCGTGCGCCAGGCGTTGTGCCACTTCGCCCCAGGCGGCTTCTTTTTGCGCTTGCACCAGTGCGGTTACGTCGTCGAACACGAGCACGGTGCCGGCGCCGTTGTCTTCGGGCAGGGGGGTGGCCTTGCCCAGTAGGATGCGTGATTCGTCGGGTGCGGCGTAGGTAAGCTGGATGGGTTTGGCGTCGTTTGCGGTGGCGAGGATGGCGAGCAAAACTTGTGCGGCCAGCGCTTGGGCAACGCCAAGGCGGTGCCATTCGTGGATATTGCTGTCACGGCAGGTGTTTAAGTCGAGCATGAGGATTTGCCCGGCGCTGCTGTTGCAGGTTTTCAGGTAGCCTTTGTCGTCGAGGGTGAGCACGCCGCTGGTGAGGCTGGAGAGTACGCATTCGAGATAGTGGCGTGCGGCTTCCTGCCGGCTGTGTGAGGTGTTGAGCTCGGCGGTCATGTGGTTGAACAGGGTGGTGAGGCGACCGAGCTCGTCGTTACGGTATACCTCGAGCTGCTGGGAATAGTCGCCCTGTGCCACGGAGCGGGCGCCGGCGGCTAGGGAAAGGATGGGCGCGGTGAAGCGTTGGGCGAAGTAGAGTGCGATCACGAGCGCGAGCAGAATGGCCAGCAGGGTGGCCATCAGCAGGGTGAACAGGAAGAAGGTTTGCAGGCCTTGCTTGGCGTAGCTCACTTCGGCGTAGCGGGCGCGGGCGGCTTCAATCAGGGTGGCGTCATCGGCCACCTGTTTTTGCACCGGCTGGCGGAAAAACAGGATGTAGCGCTGACCGTGCAGCTCGGGCAGAGCGAGCCAGCCTTGGGCGTAGAGTGTGTTGCCGATGTTGGCCAGGCTGCGGGCGGTGCCGGTGGTTTGCACTTCGTCGAGGGTGTCGCGGGTGAGCTCGGGCGGAGGCAATGTATCGGCATCGGGCTGTCGGTATTCGGCGGCGCGGTTGAGGGTTTGCGTGTCGAACAGCGCCAATTGGGCGAAGCCGCTGTTGTCGGCGAGCTGCCCCAAAGCCTGGCGCGCGTCTTGCTGCAGCGACATTTCGCCGATTAAGGCTACCTGAATATTGGCCGCCTTGCGTACCGAAGTATCCAGTGCCAAATCCAAAGCCGATTTGCTCAGGCTCAGGCTGCGTTCCAGCGCTTCTTCGGTTTCGTTGCCGAACCAGGAATTGATGCTGTGCGAAATAAACTGCGCCGATACGCCGAACAGGAACAGGCCGGGCAAAATTGCCACCAGCATAAACATCAATGCCAGGCGGGTAGCGATTTGCGAGCCGAAAATCCGCTGGCGCCGGTTGTGCCACAGCTTCCAGAGTTGGGAAATCAAGATGGTGAGCAGGATGCCCAGCAGGGAGGCGCTGAAAGTGAGAATCCACCAGAAATATTGTGCCAGTTTGCTGGTGTGGCCGGTGGCGAGTGCCAGCACATACAGGGCCAATATGCCCAGAACTGCGATGAAGATGAGCAGGCGGCGCATGGGTTCTCCTTTATTGCTGGCTGATCAGCAGTTTGCGCCAGCCGGAATCGATCTGCCAGCTTTTGGAGGTTTCGCCGTTGATCTGGAACGGGCGCGGCAAATCGCCGATGCTCAGGCTCAGGCGCACATCGGCGGCTACCTCGGCGGGAGAAGAACCGGAGAGTGCTCCTTTATCCAGCACCTGCCAGTTGGCTACTGCACCCACGGCCTTCAGGGCGGTGGGCAGGGTGCTGTATTCGGTGGAGAACGTGCCCACGCTCACGCGGTAGCGGTCGGTGAGCGGGTGGTAGGCGAGCTTGTAGTTGATGGTTTGCGCGGAGCCGACCAATTGGCCGAGCCGCCAGCGGTAGGCGGCCAGGGTGGGCGATTGCAGGCGGTAGCTGAGCTGGAAGTTGAGGGGCACGCCTTGCTTGAGGGCTACCTGAAGCTGCTCGGGCAACTCGGTTTGGAAACGGCTGTTTACCGACAGGCGGCCGTCTGCCGTGAGGGTGGCGGTGGAGCGAGTGATGCTGATACCGTCCGCCTGCGCGCCCACGGCTGCGAAAGCCAGCAGGCAGCAGGCCAGCAGGCTAAGCAGTTTTGTCGATAAGCGCGTAATAGAAGCCATCTTGGTGCGGATTGGGTAACAGGGTTTCGCTGCGCCGGCAGGAAGCATCGGCATGGCGTTGTAAAAAGGCTTGCAGCTGGCTGCCGTTTTCTTCGTCAAATAGCGAACAGGTGGAGAGAAGCATGCGGCCGCCGGGCTTGAGCGTTTGCCACAGGGCATCGAGCAGGCCGGCCTGCTGGGCGGCGGTGTTGGCGGCATCCTGCTCCCGGCGCAGCCATTTGATGTCGGGGTGGCGGCGCACCACGCCGGAGGCAGTACAGGGCACGTCGGCCAAGACTACGTCGAACTGCGGGCCATCATAACACGAAGCCCATTGCCGTGCGTCGGCAGCGTGCAGTTCGGCATTCAGGTGCAGGCGGGCCAGGTTGTCGTACACCTGCTGCAGGCGCTCGGGGTCGATGTCGAGGGCGGTGAGCTGGCAGTTTGCCCATTCGAGCAGGTGGCCGCTTTTGCCGCCGGGTGCGGCGCAGGCGTCGAGCACGCGCTCGCCATTGCGCACGTTGAGCCAAGCGGCGGCCTGTTGCGCGCCCCAATCCTGTACGGATACGCCGCCTTCGGCAAACAGGGGCAGGGCGGATACGGGCACGGGGGCGGCCAGTATCACGGCGTGGCTGCCAAGGACTTCGGCTTGCATACCGTGTTCGGCTAAAATTTTCAGGTAGCCTTCCGCGTCGCTGTGGCGGCGGTTGATGCGCAGAGTCATGGGTGGACGGCTGTTGAAGGCTTCGGTGATTTGCTGCCAGTGGTTCGGGTAGTCTTGCTGCAAGCGGGCGAGCCACCAGGCGGGCAGGTTGTAGCGGCCTTCTGGGCTGTGCTGCGCCTGCTGCATGAGGTTATCGCGCTCGCGCAGGAAGCGGCGCAGCAGGGCGTTGGTGAGGGCTTTGTATTGGCCTTTGCCAATTTTGCCGGCGGCACGCACGGCTTCGTTTACCACGGCGTGTGTGGCGTTGCGGCTGTAGGCGAGCTGGTAGAGCGCCACCAGTATCAGGCTGCGGATATCGGCGCGGGGCAGGGGTTTGTTGAGCATGAGGCCGAGCAGGGCGCGCAGGCTACCTGAAAAACGCTGGCAGCCGTAGGCGATGTCTTGCAGGGCGCCGCGTTCTTGCGGGGGAAGTTGCGGGTGGCCTCGCCAGATTTCGGCCAGCACGTCGGACAGGTTGCGGCCGGCTTCAACGGCGGCCACGCTGTGGGCGGCGAGAGTTTGGACGTTGGCTAGGCTCATGCGTTTTCCGCTCCGAAGCGGCTGCCGGCGGCAATGGGGTGGCCGGCCAGAAAGGCGGCGGCTTCCATGCGGGCGCTGCCGGCGGGTTGCAGGGTTTGGATGAGCAGGGAGCCGCTACCACAGGCTACCTGAATGCCGTTTTTATCGGCTTGCAATACGCTGCCGGCTTCTCCGCCGGCTTCACAGATTTGCGCCGACCAGATTTTCATCGGTTTGCCGTGATAGCTGCACCAGGCGCCGGGTACAGGGTTGAAGGCGCGGATGCGGCGTTCGATGGCTTCAGCGGGCTGCATCCAGTCGATTTGGGCATCGGCTTTGTTTAATTTGCGGGCGTAGGTGATGCCGTGGCTGGGCTGCGGCTGGGCGGTGCGTTGTGAAAAGTGTTGCAAATCGGCAACAATGGCGCGGGCGCCGATGTCGGCCAGTTTGTCGTGTAGGGTTTGCGCGTTGTCGGCAGGGAGGATGGGGCAGGGGTGGCGGCTGATGACGGCACCGGTATCGAGCCCGGCGTCCATCTGCATGATGCAGATGCCGGTTTCGCTGTCGCCGGCTTCGATGGCGCGTTGGATGGGGGCGGCGCCGCGCCAACGGGGCAGCAGGGAGGCGTGGATGTTGAGGCAGCCGTGGTGCGGAATATCCAGCACGGCTTGCGGCAGCAGCAGGCCGTAGGCGGCCACCACCATGATGTCAGCTTCAATGGAACGCAGCATTTCCTGAGAGGCTTCGTTCTTTAGGCTCTCTGGTTGGGCTACCTGAAAACCGAGTTCAAGCGCGGCTGTTTTTACTGGCGAGGCTTGCAGCTTCATGCCGCGGCCTTTGGGGCGGTCGGGCTGGGTGAGCACCAGCGGGATGTCGTAGCCGGCTTGGGCAATGGCGCGCAGGGCGGCGGCGGCGAAATCGGGCGTGCCGGCGAAGATTACTTTGCGGATCATGGTTTTCAGGTAGCCTCTTGCTGCGTTTACAGCGTGTGTTTGTCGAGTTTTTTCATCTTAGTTTTGATGCGTTCCTGCTTCAGGCGCGACAGGTATTGCACGAAAACTTTGCCGTCGAGGTGGTCGATTTCGTGCTGGATGCAGATGGCCTGCAGACCGTCGGCATGAATGGTATAGGGCTGGCCGTTGAGATCCAGCGCCTCGGCCACGATGGTTTCGGCGCGGGTAACTTTGTCGTATACGCCGGGCACCGACAGGCAGCCTTCTTCATACACGGTTTCGCCGTGGCGTTCTAAAATCACGGGGTTGATGAGCACTTGCAGCTGGTCGCGGCTCTCGGACAAATCCATCACCACCACGCGCTCGTGTACGTCTACCTGGGTGGCAGCCAAGCCGATGCCTTTGGCCTCATACATGGTTTCGGCCATATCAGCCACCAGCTGCTTGATGCGCTCGTCCACCTGTTTTACCGGCTTGGCAACCAGGTTCAAGCGGGGGTCGGGGTATCGCAGGATGTTTAGTAAAGCCATTTGATTTCTCTCTTCAGTGTGCATAGATAGTTACGTTCTTGTTACGGTTGTAACGGTTTTTTCGCCCGAATACTGGCGCAAGATACCTAAAATGTTCTATGATTCCGTTAATTTCATCAACAACAACGTAAATAAAGCGTTATCAGGTTCGTTAATCCTAAAGGGAAGCTCTCTCATGAGAAAACATATTATAACCTTGCTTTGCGCCATTGGCTTGACTGTTTCCGCACTGCCCGCCGAGGCCGCGCCTAATTTGCGCGTGCGCCCCAACGCCCCCGCACGCTACACCGTGCGCACCGGCGACACGCTGTGGGGCATTTCCGGCAAATACCTCTACCGCCCTTGGCACTGGCCGCAGCTGTGGGGCGCCAACCGCCGCGCCATCCGTAATCCGCACCTGATTTATCCGGGGCAAGTCTTGGTGTTGCATTATGTCAACGGTCGGCCGCGCCTGCGCGTTGAAGGCGGCGGCATCCCCACTGTCAAATTGCAGCCGCGCGTGCGTGAAACCTCTTCCGGCTACGGTATCTCCACCATCAACATCAACTATTACCGCATGTTTATGAAACATCCGCAGGTAATCGCCCGCGATGAGAGCAACAAAGCGCCACGCATTGTAGCCGGGCCGGAGGGCAAAACCATGTATTCCTTGGGTGACCGCGTGTACGCCTATGGCATCACTCAGCCGGGCGAATACTTGGTTTACCGCCCGATTAAAGACATTCGCGATCCGGAAACCGGCAAATTCATCGGCCAGCTGGTAACCTTCAGCGGCAAGCTCGCTACCTTGCCGGTAACCAGCAGCGCCTTGGAGCGCCGTTCTGAGAGCGAAAGCCAGACTCTGCCGAGCAATCAGTATTACAGCCGCGTACATGCGTTAGGAAAAGAGCCTGTAGAAACTGCGCAGGCATTGCAGATTCGCGAACAGGTGGCCGAAATCCGCCAGGGTGATTACTTGTTGCACTACAACGGTGAGGAAAACGCCTTTAACATGATGCCGCACGAGCCCGAAAGCCAAGTACGCGCCATTGCTGTGGATGTGCTGGATGGCATTAGCGAAGCCGGTCAGTTCAGTACCGTTATTCTGAACAAAGGGATTGCTGACGGTTTGGATAAAGGCACCGTGGTTAGCCTCTATCGCCAGCCCCGCCCGGTTCGCACCAATATGATTTCGAATCCGAGGGTAAGATATGTGGCTATTCCGTCTGAGGAAATCGGCTTGGCTATGGTATATAATGCCGGCGAGCACGTTTCTTCTGCCATTATTCTGGAATCCACCGCTAACGTATCCATCGGCGATTTGGCCACCGAGCCCGGTCACGATCTAGATGATATGGGCTACAGCGGTCCGCATTCGTCCAACTTGCCGCAAAATTCGCATGGATACGATTTCCGCAGCAATGTCGAGCCGACCCGCTAAGCGTTGAGCTGTTCGATATAAGGGGCTACCTGAAAAATTTCAGGTAGCCTTTGTTTCGGATGGCGTATTCGGCCTAGCCTGATAATATTAATCTGGTAACGCCATGCGGTCTCCGGCAGACTTTATCAGGCAAGAGGCTACCTGAAAATAAAATCCAAGCGAAGCGGCGGTTTTCAGGTAGCCTCACTAAGCACAGCGGAGTATACTGCGCCGCATTTTGATTATCGGGCAAACCATTATGCAAATCATCCATACGATTGAAGAACTGCGTACCTGGCGCCGCCAAGCCGGCAGCGTGGCGTTGGTGCCGACCATGGGCAACCTGCACGAAGGGCATCTGGCTCTGGTGCGCGAGGCGGCCAAACGCGCACAACAAGTTGTGGTCAGTATTTTCGTGAATCGGCTGCAGTTCGGCCAAGGCGAGGATTTCGACCGCTATCCGCGCACGCTGGAGCAGGATGCCGCCAAGCTGCAAAACGAAGGCGTGGCCGTGGTGTTTGCGCCGGACGAGCGCGAGCTCTACCCGCACGTGGCCCAGCAATACAACGTTGAGCCGCCCAACCTGCAAAACGAATTGTGCGGCGCCTTCCGGCCCGGCCATTTCCGCGGCGTGGCCACCGTGGTGGCCAAGCTGTTCAATATCGTGCAGCCGGATTACGCCTGCTTCGGTAAAAAAGACTACCAACAGCTTGCTATCATCCAAGGCATGGTAGACGACTTGAATTTCAACCTGAAAATCGTGCCGGTAGACATCGGCCGTGCCGCCGACGGACTCGCGCTTTCCAGCCGCAACCAATACCTGAGCGCGGCCGAGCGCGCCCAAGCGCCTCAGCTCTACCGTGAGCTGCAGGCCGTTGCCCGCGCCATCGAATCCGGTAGTCGCGACTACGCCGGTTTGGAACAACAGGCGGTGACCAATCTGGCGCAGGCCGGCTGGCAGGTGGATTACGTGGAAATTCGTCATGCCGGCAGCCTTCAGGTAGCCCATGTGGGGGACAGCGAGCTGGTGGTGCTGGCCGCTGCTCGTTTGGGCAGCACGCGTCTGATCGACAACATCGAAATCCGGCTGTAAACGTGCCGTCCGCTTGTGGCTGGCCAAGGCCTTGGTAAAACCTCAGATTTGAGCACGGTTTAAAGTGATAGTGTTGCAGAACGCGCAGACATATCATGTAGATAGGTAAGCGTGCGAAAGGCGTATCGCAGAAATATGCCAAAGATGAAGGTGTTGCCAAGACCTCAAAGTTTGATTTCGGCTGTAAACACGTTAAAATACCAGCCTTTACGCGAAAATTGGGAGCTGCCGTTTTATGTTTTTAGCCATTCTATTGATTCTGCTGTTGGCCGGTATCGCCGGATTGCTGTGGTGGCGTGCCCGTGAGGAGCGCGAATGGCTATTAGAGCTTACTTATCTCAATCGCCATCAAGGTAATAAGGAACAGCCTGAATCAACAGAAGAAATCCCACCGCAACAACCCGCCCGCCCCAATGTGCTGCCGCAGCGCGCGCAAACCCAAGTGAAGCTGCACTACCAAAAAGTGCAGGACGAACTGCGCCAGAAAATCGAACAGCTCACTGTGGGCAGCCGTAAAAAAGCCCGCCGCCGCAATGTGAGCGAAAATCAGGAGGAACTGCCGATTTTCAGCCCGGAAGAAGCCAATCTGATTGCTGAAGATGAAGCCGCTGCAGCAGCGCCGGGGCAAAGCGTTCAAGCTGAAGCGCCGGAAACTGCCATTGAAAGCCCGACTTCGCAAACCGAACAAGCCGAAACCGCCACTGAAAAACCGCAAGCCGAACAAGTTGAAACCCTCAACCTATCCGATCCGGCAGCCGATTTGCCGGTAATCACCGAAGCCGAAGCCACCCGCCACAGGCTACCTGAAAATCCCGAACAACCCAGCGAAGAGCCGGTTGTGATTTCCCTTTCAGAGGCTACGCGCATGCTGCACAAGCAGGAAAGCGCCGAAGCCAAGCCGCTGGAAACCGTGGTGCTGAACTGGCCGATTAAAGCGCCGACACACGCCGAAACCCCGCGCGAGGAAATCACCCCTGCCGACCCGGCTCTGCAATACGTGCGCGAAAAAATCCAAGCACACCTGCCGACCGAACCCCAGCCGCCGGCAACCAAAACGGCTGAAACGCCGCACACCATCAGCCCCGATGACATCCGCAACAACCTCCTACGCCAACGCCTGCGCGCGCGCCGGCAGCCGGGACAAACTGCCGAGCCGGTCACCGCGCCGCAACAGCTGGATTTGGCCGTGATCGGCGAAGACGAAATCTTGGCCAATCTGGCCAAAACCGATGCCCCGGCCAACCGCCAGCGCAACCGCTTCAAGCGTCAGACCGTACGCGAGAGCGTGATTCCGGCAGCGGCGCGCGTGAGCCACAGCCAAGGCGCGAAAATGCCGGTGTGGCCGCCGCAGAGCAGCTTGGCGCCGATTTCCACCCGCTTCACTCCGTTCGAGCCGGCCGCCGGGCCTGAAGAGCAGCCCAATCCGCCTGCCGAGGAGGAGTCGGCGGTGCCCACCGAACCGCAAAATATTTTTCCCGAGCAAACTCTTAGCGATCACCCCCCGCCCTGGCTGATTGGCAACCGTTCAGCCGGGCAGGCCGAGCCTGCCGAAGTTGCTCCCGAGCAAACTACCGGAACAGCCGAGCCCAACGCCGGCTACCATTTCCGCCCCGATTACTCGCTGGCGGAGCAGGCACCTGCAGCCGACAACAGCATCGAGTTCGATAACGGCAATGAATGGCAGCAGGCCTTGGAGCAGGGCGCGGCCGAAGCGGCTTGGCAAAACCAGCCTGCCGCGCCGACCATCCCACCGCTGCCCGATTTACCGCCGACTCCCACACCCGTATCCGCTGTGCCCGCGGTATCGTTTGCTGATTTTGGCCACTACCATGTGCCGATGAACGAGTTGCTGTTGCCGCCGCAACACGACAGCAATGCCATCCTGAGTGAAGAGCAGCTGTTGGAGAACAGCATCAAAATTGAAGAAAAGCTGGCCGAATTTCGTGTGAAAGTAAACGTGGTAGATGCTTATGCCGGGCCGGTGATTACCCGCTATGAAATTGAGCCGGATGTGGGTGTGCGCGGCAACTCTGTGATTAATTTGGAAAAAGATTTGGCTCGTTCGCTCGGAGTGGCTGCCATTCGCGTGGTGGAAACCATTCCCGGCAAAACTTGCATGGGTTTGGAGCTGCCCAATCCAAAGCGGCAGATGATCCGTTTGAGCGAAGTGTTTAATTCGCCGGTGTTTGCAGAGAGCAAATCCAAGCTCACACTGGCGCTGGGGCAGGATATTACCGGGGAGCCGGTGGTAACTGATTTAGCTAAGGCGCCGCACCTCTTGGTGGCCGGTACCACCGGCTCGGGCAAATCTGTGGGTGTGAATGCGATGATCCTGTCGTTGCTGTTTAAGGCCACGCCCGATGAAGTGCGCCTGATCATGATCGATCCGAAAATGCTGGAACTGTCTGTTTACGAAGGCATCCCGCATTTGCTTGCGCCAGTGGTAACCGATATGAAGCTGGCCGCCAACGCGCTCACTTGGTGCGTGAACGAAATGGAAAAACGTTACCGCCTGATGAGCCATGTGGGCGTGCGGAATTTGGCGGGCTACAACCAGAAAATCAAAGAAGCCTCCGAGCGCGGCGAGCACCTGGCCAACCCTTTCAGCCTCACCCCCGACAACCCCGAGCTCCTCACTAGGCTGCCGAGTATTGTGGTGGTGGTGGACGAATTTGCCGACCTGATGATGACTTCCGGCAAAAAAATCGAAGAGCTGATCGCACGGCTGGCGCAGAAAGCCCGCGCCGCCGGCATCCACCTGATTCTCGCCACGCAGCGCCCCAGTGTGGACGTGATCACCGGCCTGATTAAAGCCAACATTCCCACCCGCATCGCTTTTCAGGTAGCCTCCAAGGTGGACAGCCGCACCATCCTCGATCAAATGGGTGCGGAAAACCTGCTCGGCCAAGGCGATATGCTGTTTTTGCCGCCCGGCACCGGCTACCCGCAGCGCGTGCACGGCGCCTTCGTGGCCGACAGCGAAGTGCAGCGCGTGGCCGAATATCTTAAAGGCTTCGGTGCACCGGATTATGTGGAAGACATCCTCACCTCCGGCGTGGGCAGCGACGATTTGTTCAGCAACGCCAACAGCGGCATCGGCGGCAGCACCAAAGACCCGCTGTTCGACGAAGCCGTGGCCATTGTGTTGCGCACACAAAAGGCCACCATCTCCTCCATCCAACGCCACTTGCGCATCGGCTACAACAAAGCCGCCACGCTGGTGGACCAAATGGAAGCCGAAGGCATCGTGTCGGCTGCCGACACCAACGGCAAACGCACCATCCTGGCGCGGTCGGACCATTTAGACGATTAAGCATCTAGACAGCATACAGGCTACCTGAAAACGGGTTATACGGTTTTCAGGTAGCCTGTTTGTTTTTGGGAGCCTGGCTGTTTGCAGGAGAAGGCGATCTTTCGAAAAGGTTGACCGAACGTATGAGTTTCAACATGGTCAAAATGGGCAGAGCGGGTGCCGTATGGCTAATCCCGGCTGCAATGGAACGGGCTGGGGTTTATTTGAAGAGCGGTGTCCTTCGGTAGAGGGTTTGTATTATAATGCGCGCGTTTGCCGGTATAGCTCAGTTGGTAGAGCAGCGCATTCGTAATGCGAAGGTCGGGGGTTCGACTCCCTTTACCGGCACCAGATTGAAGCCCCGCTGATGCGGGGCTTTTTGCTGGCTTGGCGTTTGAAGAAAGGCTACCTGAAAAGGAGCAAAGCGAGTTTCTGCGAAGCTAAAACGTGGGTTTCAACGGAGTTGAAACGGGTTATACGGGCATGGTTGCCGTGAACCGGAATTTTTCAGGTAGCCTTTTCAGCCAGCCTAAGTGCCGGTGTTGCGGGAACGGGGTTTGCGTTTGGGTTTGGCCGGGGCTGCGGGTTTTGCGGCCGCTTGGCTGCCGTTTTTGCGGCTACGGGTTTGCTTGGACGGGGTGGCTGCGGTTTTGCCTTTGCTTTTTGCTTTGCCATTTGGGCTGCCTGCCGCGGGCTTGCTTTTTCCAGTGGCGGCTTTGGCTTTGCTTTTGGCGGTTTTGCCGCTGCGGGAGGGCAGGTTGCCGCCGCTGATGAGGGAGAGGTCGATTTTGCGGGTATCCAAATCGGCGCGTGCTACCTGAACCACTACTTTGTCGCCCATACCGAAGCGCAGTCCGCTGCGTTCTCCTTCAATGCTCATGGTGTCGGCACGGTAATTGAAGTAGTCTTCACCCAGATCGCTGATGTGTACGAGGCCTTCGATGTGGATGTCGTCGAGGGTGACGAACAGGCCGAAGCCGGCCATGCCGCTTACCGTGCCGCTGAATACTTCGCCCACTTTGTCTTGCATGTAGTAGGTTTTGAGCCAGTTTTCCACGTCGCGACTGGCTTCGTCGGCTCGGCGCTCGCATTGGGAACTGTGGATGCCCAGCGCGTCCCAATTTTCGGCGGGGGTGTAGCGGCTACCTGAAAGCACGGCTTTGATGGCGCGGTGTACGAGCAGGTCGGGATAGCGGCGGATGGGTGAGGTGAAATGGGTGTAGGCGGCATAGGCGAGGCCGAAGTGGCCGCTGTTGCCGGGCTCGTATACAGCCTGCTGCATGGAGCGCAGCAGCATCACTTGGATCAGCTCGCGGTCGGGACGCTCGGCGGTTTGGGCGAACAGGGCGGCGTAGTCGAGCGGGGTGGGTTTGTCGCCGCCGCCGAGGGAAAGGCCGAGCAGGCCGAGCTGCTCGCGCAGGGTGGCGAGTTTTTCGGGCGTGGGGCCCAGGTGGTTACGGAACAGGGCGGGGTGTTGGTTTTTCAGCAGGAATTCGGCAGCGCACACGTTGGCGGCGAGCATGCATTCTTCAATCAGGCGGTGGGCTTCGTTGCGCGCCACGGGCACGATGCGTTTGATTTTGCCCTGCTTGTCGAAAATCATCTCGGTTTCGGTGCTTTCAAACTCCATGGCACCGCGTTGCTGGCGTTTTTTCAGCAGGATTTGATAGAGCTTGTAGAGCGTGTCAATGTGCGGTTTGAGCGGGTTGCTGCTGCCGTTTTTAATCCAGTCCCACACTTCGGTGTAGGTGAGGCGTGCGTGCGAGCGCATCACGGCAGGGTAGAAACGGTAGGATTTGAGGTTGCCGGCGTAGGTAAACACCATGTCGCATACCATGCAGAGGCGCTCCACATCGGGATTGAGCGAGCAAATGCCGTTGGACAGGCTTTCGGGCAGCATGGGAATCACGCGGCGCGGGAAATACACGCTGGTGGCGCGTTCCTGCGCGTCGGCGTCAATCGCATCTTGCGGCTTCACATAGTGGCTCACGTCGGCAATCGCCACCACCAGGCGGAAGTTGCGCCCTTGTTTTTCAGCATAAACGGCGTCGTCGAAATCACGCGAGCTTTCGCCGTCGATGGTAACCAAGGGCAGGTTGCGCAGGTCCTCGCGGCCTTTGAGGTCGGATTTGCGCACGGATGAGGGGATCTTGGCGGCAGCTTTTTCGCAGTCGGCGGAGAAGTGGTGCGGCAGATGATGCTGGCGTACGGCAATTTCGATCTCCATACCGCTATCGGCGTAATCGCCCAGAATTTCCACCACGCTGGCTACGGCCGGACGGTGCGCATCGGGATAGGCATCGATTTCTGCCACAATCACCTGGCCGGGTTTGGCTTTGCCCAGTGTGTCGGGTTCGAGCAGGATGTTGTCGGGCAGGCGGCGGTCTTCCGGTGCCAGCATGGCGATGCCGCGCTCCACCAAAAGCCGGCCGACCACGGTTTTCTGCGCACGTTCGATTACATCGAGCACCTGGCCTTCTCGGCGGCCGCGCCGGTCGGTACCGGCTGGGCGCACAGTTACCGTGTCGCCGTGCATCAGGCCGCGCATCTGGCGGGCGGAGAGGGCAAAGTCGCCTTGGCCGTCGGGCGTGAGCGGCACGGCGAAACCGAAGCCGTCTTTGTGTGCTTCGATGCGGCATTTCACCAGTGCGAGTTTTTCGGCGGCGCACACCATGCCGCGCCGGTTGATGAGAATTTGCCCGTCACGAGCCATGGCGCCGAGGCGTCGTTCGAAAAAGGGCATTTCGTGTTCGGCGATGTCGAGCAGGATGGCCAGGGATTCGGTTTTCAGCGGGATGCCCCGGTCTTCCAGCATTTCGGTAATCCATTCGCGGCTGGGCAGGGGGTGTTCGTAGCGTTGGGTTTCCCGTTGCAGATAAGGGTCTTGCAGGCGCAGTGAGGTTTTCTTCTTCATATATAAATTGACAAGTGGAAAATTGGCGCTATAATGCGCGCTTCTTGCATAAAGAGCAACGCACTTTAACGCAAAGCTCCGATTAAAGCAAAGCCCAGGTGGCGGAATTGGTAGACGCGCCAGCTTCAGGTGCTGGTATCCTCACGGGTGTGGAAGTTCGAGTCTTCTCCTGGGCACCAACAGAGTTTTGAAACCCGCACGGTTTGCGCCGTGCGGGTTTTTTATGGGTGCGAATGATGTGAGACGGAATGGGAATTTGCGGATATTGTGAGCTACGCTGTGATTAATGTTTTCAGGTAGCCTTTTTGCTAAATAATTACCAATATTTTCAATATAAAAGCTAATGAATAAGGCTACCTGAAAAATACCATGGTGGGATTTTCAGGTAGCCTGTTGTGCCGCCCAAGAGCAAACCACAGCATCGATATGGATGCTGTGGTTTTTGTGTGTCAAAACTTGCCGAAGGTTTAGCGCGGCGGGCGGGCGTGGCTGGCGGGCATTTGGAAGTGGCAGCGGGCGACGACGATGGGTTTGGCGGGGTCGGACTGCCAGGCTTCCACGGCGACGTTGGCGATGCGGCTGCCTTGGCGGGTGAGGGAGCAGCGGGCGTAGGTGGTTTCGGGTTTGCCGCTGCGCAGGTAGTCGAGGGAGAAGTCGATCATTTTGGGCAGCTCGCTGAGGCCGGCCTGGTGGTAGAGGAAGAGGACGGCGCAGCTTTCGATGAAGCCGCCGAGCATGCCGCCGTGCAGGGCGGGGAGGAAGACGTTGCCGATGTTTTCGCGTTTATAGGGCAGGGCGAAGAGGGGGTTGCCGTTTGATTCGCCGCATTGCAGGCCGATGAATTCGGTGTAGGGGATGAGGTCGGCGGCTCGGGCGGTAAACTCGGGGATGTGGGTGAAGGGGGTGCTCATGCTTGCAACATTTCCTTTAGTTTGGCTTGTTCTTCGGGGGTGAGGGGGGTGCGCATGAAGGTGGCCATGCCGAGGGCGAAGGGGTCGGCGGGATCTTCTTGGTAGCAGCTGCTGCGCACGAAGGCGACTTGGCCGGCCAGGCGGTAGCATTCGGCGCGGCCGTAGATGCGGCGGCCGGGGGTGGCGGGGTGCATGTAGTCGATGCGCATGTCGAGGGTGGCGAGGATTTCGGCGCCGGGGAGCTGGGCGGTGACGGCGCAGGCGGAAACCATGTCGACGAGGGTGGTGATGGTGCCGCCGTGGATGGTTTGGGTGTCGTGGCGGCCAACGAGGTGGGGCTGCCAGTCGAAGCTGAGCACGGGGCGGCGGCCGCGGATGCCTTCGTAGCGCAGGCCGATGGCGCGGGAATGGGGGAGGTCGAGGTAGTGCTGGCTGAGGATGCGGTAGAGGGCTGGGTTGGCGGGCATGGTGTTTTCTGATGGATTAGGAGGGAAGGATGGCTACCTGAAAATCGGAACAGATAGGGTGGAATTAGGAAACGGCGCGATTTTCGCACCGTTCTTTAAAGTGGGATTATCCTCAAGCGATTAATGCCAGAGCGTGTTACACGCGCCGCACCCTGATCTCTACGTCCGAAACGGGAATGAGGCATTTCCCACGCGGAAAATTCTACCCCTGATGCGGGCGATAATCAAGAATGGAGGCTACCTGAAAGCGATGTCTTGCGCAGCAAGGCTGAGTTTCCGCAAAGCCAAAGCATAAGCTTCAATGCAGTTAACACCAGCAGGGAATTTTTCAGGTAGCCTCTTTTTCTGCATCGCTTTCGGATTGGAGCGCGGCATATTCGTCCGCCTCACCGGGCAGGCTGACGAGGATGTCGCCGAACGCGCCGTCTTCCTGGGTGAGGCGCACGAGGCCTTCTTTCACCAGCTCGAGCAGGGCGATGAAGCACACCACCACCTGCGCCACGCTGCGTTCGGACGCAAACAGCCGGCTGAAGCGGCAGCCTCCTTCTTGCAGGCGGTGCAGGATGTGGCTCATGGTGGCGCGCACGGAGAGGGCTTCGTTTTCCTGCACCACGGTGTGGCTGCGGCGCTGGCCGGCGCGGGCGAGGATGGCCAGCCAGGCTTGGGTGAGGTCGGCGAGGCGCACTTCGGGCGGTTGCACGGCAGCGCTGATTTCCAGCGGCAGGTAGGCCCAGGCGAAATCACGGCCGGCGCGGGGCAGGGCGTCGAGGCCGAGGGCGGCGAGCTTCATCTGCTCATAATCCAAGAGGCGGCGCACCAGCTCGGCGCGGGGGTCGGCCAAATCATCTTCTTCGGCGGCGGGCGGCACGGGCAGCAGCAGGCGGGATTTGATTTCGATCAGCACGGCGGCCATCAGCAGGTATTCGGCGGCCAGATCGAGGTTTTGCTCGTTCATCTGGGCGATGTAGGCGAGGTATTGCTCGGTGATTTTGAGCATGGGGATGTCGAGCACGTCGATGTTTTGCTTGCGGATGAGGTAGAGCAGCAAATCGAGCGGGCCTTCGAAGCTGTGCAGCACCACTTGCAGCGCGTCGGGCGGGATGAAAAGGTCGGCGGGCAGGTCGGTAACGGGCTGGCCGAACAGGGTGGCGATATTGGGCGGGGCGCTGGAGGGGGCGTGGGGCATGGTTTTATTTGCGTTGAAACTTACGCTTTAGCTTTGCAGAAACTCAGCCTTGCTGCGCAAGACATCGGTCCACTTCGTTGAAGCTTACGCTTTCAGGTAGCCTGAAGAAATCAGCATGAAAAGGCTTGGCATTATAGGGCAGGCAGGGCAAAATTGCCGCACTTTGCTGGTTTAAGTTTAGGAGATGAAGCGATGAAATTCATGGTAAACAAAAAATTGTTTGAGGAATTTGCCGGCCTGCGCATCGGCGTGAGCGTGGCGGACGGTGTGAACAATAAGGTGGACGCGGCGGCTTTCCTGCCGCAGTTGCAGCAGGCGGCGGCGGATGCGGCGGCGGCCTGCGCAGGGCAGCCGGTGGCGCAGCTGCCGAAGATTGCGGCCTGGCGCGAGGCCTACCGCAAATTCGGCGTGAAGGCCAAGGAATACCCGAGCTCGGTGGAGGCGCTGTACAAGCGTGTGTCCAAAGGCAAGGAGCTGGGCAGCATCAGCCCGCTGGTGGACATTTATAACTACATCTCGCTGAAATACACCGTGCCGGTGGGCGGCGAAGATTTGAGCGCGATGCAGGGCGATTTGCAGCTCACTTACGCCGGGACGGACGAAGTGCCGGTGGTGGTGTTGGGCAAAGACGAAGCGCAGGCACCGGCGGAAGGCGAGATTTTCTACAAAGACGACGCAGGCGCCATCTGCCGCCGCTGGAACTGGCGCGAAGTGGCGCGCACGGTGATTACCGAAAACACAACGCGCTGCGTGTTTGTGATCGAGGCGCTGCCGGAAGTGAGCGATGAAGAACTGCGCGCGGCGCAAGAAGAGCTGGGCACGCTGATTGAGCAATACTGCGGCGGCAGGCTGGTGCATCATGTGCTGGATGCCGGCTGTGCGGAAGCGCCGCTGGATTGAGCGCTGATGCCGTGAAACGCATGAGGCTACCTGAAAACGCAGCACAGCGAAATTTCGCGAAGCTGAAAATTTCAGGTAGCCTTTAACACAAGCAAAGCCAATACATGCCATTCAGGCTACCTGAAAATTTTAGCTTCGTAGAAACTCACCCTTGCTTCGCAAGACATCGCTTTCAGGTAGCCCTTATCCTTACCGCCCCGGCCCGAGCTAGAAAAAACCCGCCCTTTGGCGATACAATACCGTCTTTCAAAATCCCCCGTTCCGAAAGCCACCAATGACCATCAAAACCCGTTTCGCCCCCAGCCCCACCGGCTACCTGCACATCGGCGGCGTGCGCACCGCCCTCTACTGCTGGGCCTTCGCCAAACACCACGGCGGCGAATTCCTGCTGCGCATCGAAGACACCGACCTGGAGCGCTCCACCGCCGAATCCGTCAAAATCATCCTCGACGGCATGCAGTGGGTCGGCCTGCACGCCGACAATGCCGACCGCATCGTTTATCAAACCCAAAACTTCCCGCGCTATAAAGAGCTTATACAAAAACTGCTCAACGAAGGCCATGCCTACCGCTGCTATTGCAGCAAAGAAGAGCTGGCCGAAATGCGCGAACGCGCCGAGCGCGAAGGCACCGCCACCTACGACCGCCGCTGGCGCCCAGAGCCCGGCAAAACCCTGCCGCCCATCCCCGAAGGGCGCGAACCTGTTATCCGCTTCAAAACCCCGCTGGACGGTGTTACCACCTGGCACGACCTAGTAAAAGGCGAAATCAGCATCCCCAACGCCGCGCTCGACGACCTCATCATCGCCCGCGCCGACGGTAGCCCCACCTACAACTTCTGCGTGGTGGCCGACGACTACGACATGGGCATCACCCACGTGATCCGCGGCGACGACCACGTGAACAACACCCCCAAGCAAATCAACATTTTCAAAGCCCTCGGCGCCACCCCGCCCGCATACGCCCACCTGCCCATGATCCTGAACGAACAGGGCAAAAAAATCTCCAAACGCAGCGGCGACACCGTGGCCATCACCGAATACGAAGCGCTCGGCATCCTGCCCGAAGCCCTGCTCAACTACCTTGCCCGCCTCGGCTGGGCGCACGGCGACGACGAATTCTTCACCATGCAGCAATTCGTGCAATGGTTTGATTTGTCGCATGTTTCCTCCTCCGCCAGCCGCATGGATGCGAAAAAGCTGTATTGGATCAACGCCGAGCACATCAAAGCCGCCGATAACGCCGCTCTGGCCGGATTGGTACTGCCGCGCTTAGAGCAACAAGGCATTGCCGTTTCATCCGGCCCCAAGCTGGAAGACGTGCTCGCCCTGGTGAAAGACCGTGCCCACGATTTGAACGCACTGGCCGCCGAAAGCGCCTATTTCTACCGCAAAGGCGTGCCCGCCGAAGCCGACGTGGCCAAACATTGGGATGCCGACGCCCCCTCCCGCATGCAGCGTTTTGCCGACCGGCTGGCCGAGCTGCCGGAGCAGGATTGGACGGCGGAAAATATCCACAACCTGTTCGCCCCGTTCTGCGAAGCCGAAGGCATCAAAATGGGCAAACTCGGCATGCCCCTGCGCTTGGCTGTGTGCGGCACGGCGAAAACCCCGAGCGTGGATGCTGTGCTGGCGCTGATCGGCAAAGAAGAAGTGCTGCGACGCATCCGCGAATCGGCCTAGCGCAGGGAAGGCTACCTGAAAAATGATGCGGCACTTTCAGGTAGCCTTATTTTGCCCTTTTGCCGAAAAGCGGTGTTAGCCGCAGGCATTTTTTAGCTTTGCAGAAACTCCGCCTTGCTTCGCAAGACATCGTTTTCAGATAGCCTTATCCACTGTGAACCAGTTAATCCTCAACTTCCCCGACATCCCGCCCGGCTTCGACACTTTCCTCGGCCAAGGCAACGGCGAGCTGCTGCAAGTGTTGCGGCGGCAGCGCGAGCCGTTCGTGTATGTGTGGGGCGCGGCCGGCGCCGGCAAAAGCCATTTGCTGCGCGCGTGGGCGGCGCAGGCGCAAGCTACCGGCCAGGCTGCGCGTTATCTGGATGCCGCCACCGAGCCGCTGCGCGAACTGCCGCCCGCAGGCTGCCGCCTCGCGCTGGACCAAATCGAACAGCTCGATGCCGAAGGGCAGGCCGTGCTGTTCAACTTGTGCAACCGCATCCGCCAAAGCGGGGAAGGCGCACTCCTGATCGGCGCCAACGTGCCGCCGCCGCGCCTCGCCGTGCGCGAAGATTTGCGCACCCGCATGGGCTACTGCCTGGTGTATGAAATCAAGCCTTTGAGCGACGAAGAAAAACTGGCCGCCCTCCAAGCCGCCGCCCAAGCCCGCCAGCTCAACGTGTCGAGCGACATTTTCCGCTACCTGCTGCACCACTGGAGCCGCGACATCGGCAGCCTGATGGCCATGCTCGACGCCCTCGACCGCTACTCCCTCTCCCAACACCGCCCCATCACCGTGCCGCTGCTCAAGCGGCTGCTGCAACAGGACAGCCCATGAACCTCGCCATCTTCGACCTCGACCACACCCTCATCAACTGCGATTCCGGCACCGAATGGAGCAACTTCCTGCACGAAGAAGGCATTTTCGACGAAGCCGACATGCAGCGCCACCGCCGGTTTGACCAAGACTACCGCGACGGCTGCCTCGATTTAGACGCCTACCTCGCCTTCGTGCTGCGCCCGCTGGCCGAACGCAGCCGCACCGAGCTTGACGCCATGCACCGCACATTCATGCAGCGCCACATCCTGCCGCACATCAGCCCGATGGCGCGCCAGCTCGTGGCCGGCCACCGCGACGCCGGCGACAGCCTGCTGCTGATTACCGCCACCAACGAATTCATCATCACCCCCATCGCCCGCGAATTCGGCATCGGCGAAGCAATCGGCATCAGCCTGGAAACCGACGCCAAAGGCAACTACACCGGCCGTTATCTCGGCACGCCCAGCTTCCAGGCCGGCAAAGTCACCCGCCTGCGGCAATGGCTGGCCGAGCGCGGCCACACCCAGGCCGACTACGAAAAAGTCTATTTTTACAGCGATTCCCGCAACGATTTGCCGCTCTTGCAGCAGGTAAACCACCCCGTGGCCGTGAACCCCGACCCGGTGTTGCTCGCCGCCGCCCAGCAGCACGGCTGGCCGGTGTTGAACCTCTTTTAATCGCCGGTCAGGCCGCGCTGCCGAAACAGACGGCGGATACGACACAGGCTACCTGAAAATTTGGCTTCGCAGAAACTTCGCTGCGCTGCGTTTTCAGATAGCCTGTTTTGCTGTGGCCGGCATATTCGAGTTGGCACCGGCATTCAGGTTTTCAGGTAGCCTTTTGTTGGGAAACTACATAATCAGTCAGGGTTTGGTAGTTGTAGCCTTCGCGGTTGGACAGGGCGGCGGCCAGACGTTGTTCGCATTCGGTATCGTGCGGATGAGTGGCGAGGCGGGTAAACAGCCCGGCGATGTGTTGTGCGCCGATGCGGCGGAAGGCGGCGGCGAAGGTGTCGGCGAAGGTGTCGGCGGGGTATTGCGAACAAAATTCGGCGCCCATGTCGGCGAGCAACTCGGCTTCGGCAACGAGGAATACGGTTTGCTGCCAAAGGTTGAGCCGGGCGAGGCCGTGTTGTGCGCCTTCGTCAATGGCAGCTTGGATGGCGGCTGCGGTATCCATCACGGGGCGAGGCTGTTTTGCAGCCATTGCAGGTAGCCTGCGGCGCCGCCGGATACGGGCAACAGCAGGATTTGCGGGCAGTCGTAGCTGTGCTGCTCAAGGATGAGGCGTTCGACGGCGGGGTAATGCCGGGTGGCGGTTTTGATGGTGAGGCGGATTTCGTTGTCGCGGCAGATTTCGCCCTGCCAGATATATTGGCTTTGGATGGTTTGGTATTGCACGCAGGCGGCGAGGCGCTGTTGCAGCAGCAGGCTGCCGATGCGTTCGGCTTCGGCTTGGCTGGGGCAGGTGGTGAGGACGATGGCGGCTTGGCTGGCGGGCATGATGTTTGGCGGATTAGGTTTCAGGTAGCCTCTCTGTGTGTTTCAGGCTACCTGAAAAGTTGTTTGGGTTTTTCAGGTAGCCTCCTCAATGCTTGGGGCTACCTGGAAATGAACAAAGTGGGTTTCTGCGACGCTAAAAATATGTCGGCTTTACTTTTCCAGCACGCTGGGCACGAAGCGCTGCAGGGTGTCGCGCAGGGGGATGAGTTTGCCGTGGAAGAAGTGGGAGGATTGGGGCAACACGACCACGGGGATGTCTTGCGGGGCGGCCCAGGTGAGGGCGTTGGCCAGAGGGACGATTTCGTCGGTTTCGCCGTGGATAACGAGAGTGCGGGCGGGGTCGGCGGCCTGGGCGGCGGGTGTTTCGTACATGCCGACGGCGGGGCCGATGAGCACGAGGGCGTCGGGACGGCGCTGTTGGGCGGCAAACAGGCTCACGAAGCCGCCGAAGGAGAAGCCGGAAATGAGGAGTTGGGCGGCTTGGGGGTGTTGGCTTCGGGCGTAGTCGATCACGGCGAGGCAGTCGTCGGTTTCGCCGCGGCCGTAGTCGTGCTCGCCGTCGCTTTCGCCCACGCCGCGCAGGTTGGGCAGGTAGCAGTGGAAGCCGAGTCGGGCATAGACTTTGGCGGCGGTTTGGATGACTTTGTTGGTGAAGGTGCCGCCGTGCAGGGGGTTGGGGTGGTTGACGACGGCCACGCCGCGCTCGGGGGCTTCGGGCGGCAGGTAGATGGTGTGCAGGCGGCCGGCGGGGCCGTTGATCCAGAGCAGGTGTTGGGGGGCGAGCATGGTGGTTCTCTTTGTTTGTTAAGGGGTTTGGGTTTTCAGGTAGCCTGAAGGGCAGGAAGGCTACCTGAAAATTATATACGGATTGATGCGGATTAGGCGGCGGGCAGTAGGTTAGGCCTGGCCGAGGAACAGGCGGTAGGCGGCGTTGCCGGTTTGCTCGGTGTGCACGTAGCCGAGCTCTTGCAGGAAGGTGGCGAAGGCTTGGCTGTCGGCGGGCGGCACGTCGATGCCCACCAGCACGCGGCCGTAGTCGGAGCCGTGGTTGCGGTAGTGGAACAGGGTGATGTTCCAGCTGCTTTGCATACGGCCGAGGAAGTAGGCCAGCGCGCCGGGGCGCTCGGGGAATTCGAAGCTGAACAGGCGCTCGTGGGCCACTTTGTTGGTGCGGCCGCCCACCATGTAGCGGATGTGGATTTTGGCGGTTTCGTCGTCGGTGAGGTCGGTGTTGGGCAGGCCGGCTGCGGTGAGCTCGGTGCTGATGGCGGCCAGGTCGGCGGGGCCGCGGCTTTGGATGCCCACAAAGATGTGGGCGGTGGCGTCGTCGCCGTAGCGGTAGTTGAATTCGGTGATGTTGCGGCTGCCCAATACGTTGATGAATTTGAGGAAGCTGCCGGGCTGTTCGGGAATTGACACGGCGAAGATGCCTTCGTTGCCTTCGCCCAGCTCGCTGCGTTCGGATACATGGCGCAGGCGGTGGAAATTGATGTTGGCGCCGCTGGTGATGGCAATCAGGGTTTGGCCTTGTGCCTGCTCGCGGGCGGTGTAGGCTTTGAGCCCGGCCAGTGCCAGTGCGCCGGCCGGCTCGCAGATGCTGCGGGTGTCGTCAAAAATGTCTTTGAGCGCGCCGCAGATGGCGTCGGTGTCCACCGTGATGATGTCGTCTAAGAGCTCGCGGCACAGGCGGAAGGTTTCTTCGCCCACCAGCTTTACGGCGGTGCCGTCGGAGAAGAGGCCCACGTCTTTGAGCTCAACCAGGCGGCCGTGTTCGATAGAGGTTTTCATGGCGCAGGAATCGTGGGTTTGCACGCCGATGACTTTGATTTCGGGGCGCACCTGCTTGATGAACACGGCCACGCCGGCCGCCAGCCCGCCGCCGCCGATGGGCACGAACACGGCGTCGATCGGCTTGGGGTGCTGGCGCACGATTTCCAGCCCGATGGTGCCTTGTCCGGCAATCACTTCTGGGTCGTCGAAGGGGGGGATGTAGGTTTGGCCGCTCTCGGCGGCAAGTTGCACGGCATGGTCGTAGGCATCGTTGAACGACACGCCTTTGAGCACCACGTTGCCGCCGCGCGAGCGCACTGCGTCCACCTTGATCTGCGGCGTGGTTTCCGGCATCACGATGGTGGCCTCGCAGCCGAGCTTCTGCGCGGAAAGCGCCACGCCTTGCGCGTGGTTGCCGGCGCTGGCGGTGATCACGCCTTTTTGCAGCAGTGCGGCCGGCAGCTTGGCCATTTTGTTGTACGCGCCGCGGATTTTGAAGGAAAACACCGGCTGCAGGTCTTCGCGCTTGAGCAGGATGCGGTTGCCGCTGCGCGCGGAGAGGTTGCGGGCGAAATCGAGCGGGGTTTCGTCGGCCACGTCGTAAACGGAGGCGGTGAGGATGCGGGTGAGGTAGTCGGTGTGGTCTTGCGGCATGATGGGCGTGAAATGGGCTGGAAAAGGCGGCAAGATACTCCGATTGCGCCGCCGCTGGCAAGAAAAATCAGGTTAAGCGCTTAGCAAGGCAGGTTTGAGCAGCTATAATCGGCGCGATTTGGCTCACGGCTCGGTGCCATAAAGGCTACCTGAAAAATGTGGCTTTGGCAGCAGTGAAAAACATCTGCCCGTGTTTTAGCCCCGCAGAAACTCAGCTTCGGCTGCGCCGAAATATCGCTTTAGCTTCGCAGAAACTCAGCTTCGGCTACGCCAAGACATCGTTTTAACTTCGTTGAAGCTCACGCTTTCAGGTAGCCTCCAGCCGGCCTGAAGCAAACCAATCCAACCAAACCCGCAGACAACGCAATGAAACAGAAACTCACCCTCCTCACCGTTTCCCTCATTCTCGCCGGCTGGCAGGCGCAAGCCGCGCCCCAGGCCGCATCCGCCGCCGCCAACCAGGCTTCGGCCCCAGCCGCCGCATCTTCCCCCGCCGCTACGGCCAATACCGCCCCCGCCCAAGCTTCTGCCACTGCAGGGCTACCTGAAATCAAAGCCTCCGCCTATGCCGTGTTTGACGCGCAAAGCGGCCAAATGCTTGCCGCGCACAAGCTCAACGAACACATCGAGCCCGCCTCGCTCACCAAGCTGATGACCGCCTACCTGGTGTTCAAAGCGCTGGAAGAAGGCAAGCTCAAGCCGGAACAAACCTTCACCGTGTCCGAGCAGGGCTGGAAAGTGGAAGGTTCGCGCATGTTCCTCGACCCGAAAACCCCCGCCAGCGTGAACGACCTGCTCAAAGGCCTGATTGTGCAATCCGGCAACGATGCCTCCATCACCCTGGCCGAAGCCGTGGCCGGCACCGAAGCGCAGTTTGTACAGCTGATGAACGCCGAAGCCAAACGGCTCGGCATGCGCGACACCAATTTCGAAAACAGCACCGGCCTGCCCGGCGCCCAGCACTACACCTCGGTGCAGGATTTGGTTACCCTTTCCGCCGCCATCATCCACGACTACCCGCAATATTACCCGCTCTACGCCATCCAATCCTTCAGCTACAACAACATCACCCAGCCCAACCGCAACCTGCTGCTCTACCGCGATCCGAACGTGGACGGCATGAAAACCGGCCACACCGACAGCGCCGGCTACAACCTGGTCGCCTCCAGCAAGCGCAACGGCCGCCGCGTGATTTCCGTGGTGGTGGGCACCGAAAGCATGCAGGCGCGCGCCGCCGAGAGCAGCAAACTGCTCAACTGGGCGCTACAAGCCTACGACACGCCCAAGCTCTACGATGCCGGCACTGCTATTTCGCAGGTGAAGGTGTATAAAGGCGCAGAAAACGCCGTGAATGTAGGCTTTCTCGATGCTACCTACATCAGCGTGCCGCACGGCCAGGCCGCGCAGCTGCAGCCGGTGTTGGAAACCGTGCAGCCCGTGCTCGCGCCGATTACCAAAGGCCAGGTGCTGGGCACGGTGAAATTCATGGACGCGCAAAACCGCGTGGTGGCGCAGAAAGACGTGGTGGCGCTGGAAGACGTGGCCGAAGCCGGCTTCTTCGGCCGCCTGTGGGACAGCATCGTGCTGTGGTTTAAGAGTATGTTTAGCGGCTCTTAACGCGGCTTGATTGGCGAATAAAGGCTATTAGCGAATAAAGGCTACCTGAAATTTTCAGGTAGCCTTTGGTTTTTGGAAGTGCTTTTGGAAAATAAAAAATAAAGCTATACCGCTTGGCACATAATGGCGGGAATTTCCCATGCCACGGGCGGAGTTTGGTGAGTGGTGTCGGTTTGAGGGTGGTAGGCGAGATGGGGCTGTGCCCAATCGCCAGCTTGCCAGCGGCGGATGAATTCGCTACAAAACGCGTTGTCGGAGAGGGAGTGGCATTGGTGTCGGATGCGCCAGAACACGAGTTGGGCGATGGCACGGTCGCAAAGGGGGTGGTTGCAGATAGGCCAAGCGCGGTCAGGTAGCTCGTAAGCGGGGGTGAGAATGGCAATATTGTATAGATCCATGCGGTCGCAGCGGCGTAGGGCGGCGGCAAGCTCTTCTCCAAACAGCTCTGCTACTTCACTTTCTTCCCAATAGAGGTAGGGCTCTTCACCTTGGCTGGGTTGAGAAAGACTGTCTGGAATGATGAGGCTTTCTGTGCAGTAGGGAGTGGGATCGAAATGGTGTGCAGTTTCACAGTAGAAGCCTTGTGTGTAGTTGGCCATGATGGTTTGCAGGAGCTGGAAGATTTGGTTATCGGTGTTGCTGTTGGGGTTGCTGTCCAAGGCTTGGCTTTGGAAGTTGTGTGGATTGGACAGCCAAAACATGGTGAGGGCGGTGGCGCGGCTGCAGAGGGGACTTTCCGCTATCCATTGCAGCAGGGTGTTATCGCCGTCCCAATTGTGTTGCTCTTGCAGATAGTGCAGCTCGGCGGGGGTGGTGAGCTGGGAGAATTGGGCACGGGTGTAGGCGGCGTTTTCATGAAAGTGGTCATCGATGTATTGCTGTTGGACAGCAGTGAGCTGGGTAAGGGTTTTCATGACGGGAATGAGTAATAATAATATTTTAATTATAGCAAAGATTTAGCTGCTTTTTAGATGGAAAAGGCTACCTGAAAACGCAGCGCAGCAGAGTTTCTGCGAAGCTGAAATTTTCAGGTAGCCTTTGATTTACCGGCAGGCGGGATTTAGTTCTCTTTCTGCTCGCTTGCTTTTTGGCGCAGGCGCAGGTGCAGTTCGCGCAGTTGGAGTTCGTCCACGTGGTTGGGGGCGTCCACCAGCAAGTCTTGCGCGCGCTGGGTTTTGGGGAAGGCAATCACGTCGCGGATGGATTCGGCTTGCGCCATCAGTGCCACCAAGCGGTCGAGGCCGAAGGCTAAACCGCCGTGCGGGGGCGCGCCGAATTTCAGGTTGTCCAGCAGGAAGCCGAATTTGTTTTGCTGCTCTTCGGGCGTGATTTTCAGCGCGGCGAACACTTTTTCCTGAATGTCGGCGCGGTGAATACGGATGGAGCCGCCGCCGATTTCCCAGCCGTTGAGCACCATGTCGTAGGCGCGGGCAAGGCAGTTTTCGGGGTCGTTTGCCATCAGGTCTTCATGGCCGGGCTTGGGCGAGGTGAATGGATGGTGCATGGCGGCCCAGCGGTCGTTTTCCTCGTCGTATTCGAACATGGGGAAATCCACCACCCACAGCGGTTTCCATTCGTCTGTGAAATAGCCGTTTTCTGCGCCGTGCTCTTTGCCGATTTTAATCCGCAGCGCGCCGATGGCTTCGTTCACCACTTTGGCTTTGTCTGCGCCGAAGAAGATGATGTCGCCGTTTTGCGCGCCGGTGCGCTCGATGATTTCTTTCAAGGCCGCTTCAGACAGGAATTTGACGATAGGCGACTGCAAACCGCTGTTTTCGCCGTTGCTCAAATTGCTTACGTCATTGACTTTGATGTAGGCCAGGCCTTTCGCGCCGTAAATGCCGACAAATTGGGTGTATTCGTCGATTTCTTTGCGGCTGAGTTTCGCGCCGTTCGGCACGCGCAGCGCCACCACGCGGCCGCCTTTCATGTCTGCCGCACCACGGAACACTTTAAATTCTTCCGTTTTCATCAAATCGGTCAGCTCGGTGAATTTCAGGCTGATGCGCATATCGGGCTTGTCGGAGCCGTAGTAGAACATTGCGTCGCGGTATTCCATGCGCGGGAAATCGCCGAGGGTGACGTTCATGGTGTTCCGGAAGATTTCCTTCACCATGCCTTCGGTGATGTCCATGATTTCGTTTTCGGAGAGGAAGGAGGTTTCCAAGTCGATTTGGGTGAATTCAGGCTGCCTGTCGGCGCGCAAATCTTCGTCGCGGAAGCATTTGGTGATTTGGTAATAACGGTCGAAGCCGGCCACCATCAGCAATTGCTTGAACAACTGCGGCGACTGCGGCAGGGCGAAAAATTCGCCGGGGTGCACGCGGCTGGGCACGAGATAATCGCGCGCACCTTCGGGGGTGGAGCGGGTCAGCATTGGGGTTTCGATGTCGATGAAGCCTTGCGCGTCGAGATAGCGGCGCACGCCCATGGCCACCTGATAACGCAGGCGCAGGTTTTTCTGCATCACGGGGCGGCGCAGGTCGATGACGCGGTTTTGCAGGCGCACGGTTTCGCTGATGTTTTCGTCATCAATCATAAACGGCGGCGTGGCGGCGGGGTTCAGGATTTCGATTTCTTTGGCCAAGATTTCGATTTTGCCGGACACCATTTTGTCGTTGGTGGTGCCTTCGGGGCGGTTGCGCACGCGGCCGGTGATGCTTAAAACGTATTCATTGCGGGCGGAATCGGCCAGCTTGAATGCTTCGGGCGTGTCGGGGTCGATCACGACTTGCACGATGCCTTCGCGGTCGCGCAGGTCGATGAAGATTACGCCGCCGTGGTCGCGCCGGCGGTGCACCCAGCCTTTCACGGTGACGGTTTGGTCTAGGTATTGCTCGCTGATGAGGCCGCAGTAGTTGGTACGCATTTCGGTGTTTCCTGAAAGTGTTTTGTTAAACGATAAGGGGTAATTGTAAAGGTTTGCGGGGTTTTCAGGTAGCCTTTGGGGTCGGATGAAGGGGCTACCTGAAAAATCATTCGGCAGGCTCGGGCAGCTTGGCCGGGGCGGGGGCTTTGCCGTTGGTTTTATGGTCGTTGGGGGCAACCATGCCCAGTGAAATCACGTATTTCAGCGCTTCGTCCACGCTCATGGCCAGGGGGCGGATGTCTTGCTTGCGCACGAAGATGTAGTAGCCGCCGGTGGGATTGGGTGTGGTGGGCACATACACGGAAACGTATTCTGTGTTTTCAGGTAGCCCTTGCAGCAGCGATTCGGAAAGGCTGCCGGATACGAAAGCGATGGTCCAGATATCGGGCTGCGGGAAGGGCACCAGCACGGGGGTTTTGAAGGAGCGGCTGTTGTCGGAAAGCAGGCTCTCGGACACTTTTTTCACGCTGGAATAGATGGATTTCACCACGGGGATGCGCCCGAGCAGGCTATCCCAGCCTTCGATCACTTTGCGCCCGAGCACGTTGGCGCCGAGCACGCCGGTGATAAACAGCACGACGATGGCGAAGATAAAGCCGAGGCCGGGGATGTTGAAGCCGAGGTAGCTTTCCGGCTGCCATTGGCTGGGCAGCAGGTTGAAGAGGTGGTCGGTGGTGGAAACGATGTAGGTGACCACCCACAGGGTAATGGTGATGGGCAGCCAGACCAAGAGGCCGGTGATCAGGTAGCGTTTGATGGCTTTGCCGATGCCGCTGCTTTCTGAGGGGGTGTGCTCGCTCATGCCTATGCGCGGGAAGGACGTGGTAAAGCGGCGCATTATACGCGCTTGCGGCGCAAGAAACGAGTGTTTGGCGGCGAAAGGCTACCTGAAAAATCCAGCTCGGCGGAAACCTGCTCTGCGAAACCAAAGCGCCTTTGCTTGAACAGGAGAGCGGAGCGCGCCGGCGGGCAAGGCATTGAATCGGAGGAAGGAGCTTGCCGTGCCGGGCGGCGGCTTTGGTTTCGCAGAGCAGGCTTGGGTTTCAGGTAGCCTTTATTCAGATGACCTGGGTTAGCGCTGTCTGGCTTTGAAGCGCGGGTTGGTTTTGCAGATGACGTACACCTTGCCGCGGCGGCGCACTACTTGGCAGTCGCGGTGGCGGGTTTTGGCGGTTTTGAGGGAGGAGAGCACTTGCATGTCAGTTTTCCTTTTTCAGGGCGGCCATCATGTTGCTGTAGCGTTGGTTGAAGGCGCTGGCGCGGCCTTGTTTGTTGTGTTCGCGCTGCTGGCCGGTGTACACGGGGTGGGAGGCAGCGGAGGTGTCGAGCATGAATACGGGGTACTCCCGGCCGTCTTTCCACTGCATGGTGCTGCTGGTGGGGGCGCAGGATTTGATCAGCCAACCTTCTTCGGCGCTGCTGTCGTAGAACAGGACGGTGCGGTAGTTTTCGGGGTGGATATTGGGTTTCATGATTTGCCTTTCATGTGTTATACCATAACATTTAATCACAAGAAGGCGCGTTAGGCAAGAGTGGTTCGCAATTGGGCTGGACGGGATGCGCACGGAAAGGCGTACGGATAAGGAAAAGGCTACCTGAAATTTTTCAGGTAGCCTGTTTGCATGACGGCTTGGCTTACAGCTCGGTAACGGCCGCTTTGGTTTGGTCGGCTTTTTCTTGGTGGGAGAAGGGGCCCATGCGCACGAGGAAGCCGCCGTTGCGCTGCGGCACCATGAATACCTGCTGCGAGGTGTTGTTGGTGTGACGCAGGCGGGTGGTGGTTTGCACCACGTAATCGTAGGCGGCTTTACGCTGGTCGAAACGGCGCAAATCCACGTAGATGTTGCCGGCCGGTTTGGCGGCGGGCTGGCGGGTGTCGGCTTCGGCGCGCGCCTGGTTGGGCAAAACTTGCTCGATGCGCACGTTGGCGGTGCCGGCGTGGATGAAGCCGAGCTGGCGGGCGGCGGATTGGGATACGTCGATCACGCGGCTGCTGTGGAAGGGGCCGCGGTCGTTGATGCGCACCACCACGCTTTTGCCGTTGGACAGGTTGGTCACGCGGGCATAGCTGGGGATGGGCAGGGTTTTGTGGGCAGCGGTCATGAGGTTCATGTCGTAGCGCTCGCCGGAGGCGGTGAGGCGGCCGTGGAACTGGCGGCCATACCAGGAGGCGCGGCCGGTTTGGCTGAACTGGCGCACGTTGGTCATCGGGGTGTAGCGCACGCCGCGCACTTGGTAGCTGCGGTTGGCGGATTGGTGCAGGCGCTCCGGCTTGGCCACGGCGTCTACATGCAGGCTGCCCTGGCTGTGGTGCTGCTGGGCGGCGGGTTTGACCGGCGCGGCTTTGGGCTCGGCGGCGGCGGTGTTGATGAGGGCGGTGCACAGGCCGATGCAGGCGGTGACACCGATGAAGAAGGCATTTTTCAATTTAGCCAAAACAAACTCCGTTCTCGAGTGAAACAAGCAAATAGGGCGGTTGGGGCAAGCTGTCTGTTTGCCTATACGCCGCCTTGGTAACCGTTTTGCCGCCAGGCTTCGTACAGCATCACGGCTACGGTGTTGGAAAGGTTCATGCTGCGGCTGCCGGGGAGCATGGGCAGCCGCAGTTTTTGGTTTTCAGGTAGCCTGCCGAGGATGTCGGGCGGCAGGCCGCGGGTTTCGGGGCCGAACAGGAATACATCGTCCGGCCGGAAGGCGGCTTGGTCGGGGCGGGTGCGGCCTTTGGTGGTGAGCGCGAAAATGCGGCGGCCTTCCAAGGCAGAGAGGCAGTCGGCAAAGGTTTCGTGCAGCCGGATGTGGGTGAATTCGTGGTAATCCAGCCCGGCGCGTTTCATTTTGGCGGAATCCAGCGGGAAGCCGAGCGGTTTCACCAGGTGCAGGTCGGCGCCGCTGTTGGCGCAGAGGCGGATGATGTTGCCGGTGTTGGGCGGGATTTCGGGCTGGTATAAAACGATGCTGAACATGAAACGGAATGCAGCGCGGTTTAAATAAATTTGGCTGATTTATTGCAAATCAGCCGCTTGGAAACGGGAGGCATGATGCCGCAGCGGGGCGGGGCGGTCAAATTTTTTTCATTCGGGGCGGGCGAGCACCCAGCCGTAAACCGCCGAAGCCCCCGCCCGCCGTAAACTTCGGGCAAGTTCGCCGATTGTTGCACCGCTGGTAACAACATCGTCGATTAACAACACATGACGCTTCTTTACATCGGCATTTGAGGCTACCTGAAAAATCCCGCGCACGTTTTGCGCGCGCTGGTGACGGGGCAGGGTGCTTTGCGGCACACGATGGCTGCGTTTCACGGCAAATGGCGACAGAAGCGGCAAATTCAAGCTTTTTGCCACAGCTTCGGCCAGGATCAGGCTTTGATTGAAGCCTCGCTGGTGCAGGCGCGGCACGCTCAGGGGCACGGCCATCACCACGTCCGGCGGCGACGGCCAGGCGGGCACGTCGGCCAGCAGCAGCTCGGCCAGTGCGGCGTATAAATCGTTGCGGCCGAGGAATTTGTAGGCATAGATCAGGTTGCTGAGCGGCGGGGCATAGCGGAAGGCGGCGCGGAGCATGGCCTGCGGCGGTGCTTTTTGCTGGCAGCGGCCGCAGGGCAGGCCGGAGGCGGACACGCCGGCGCACAGCGGGCAGCGGCGGCGCGCATCCAGCCGCAGGGCGTGCAAATCTGCCGTGCAGGCGGCACACAGCGCCTGGCTGCCGGAAGATTCGTGGCATAATACGCAGCGTTTGCCCCGGCTTGAGGCTACCTGAAAAGTTTCGCCAAAATGCCGCCACTGCCCGCTTAACCAAGTTGAAAGCGCCATATGTCTGATCCGATTCCTGTTTTGATGTTGCACGGTTGGGCCGCCAACCACCATATTTTCGACCTGTTGGCCGCCGATTTGCCCGAATGCCGCATTGCCGCGCCCGACTTGCCCGGCCACGGGGCGGCGCAGTTCGACGGCAGTTTCAACGTGGCTGCCGCGGCCGACGCGCTGGCCGCGCAGTTGGGCGAACCCGCGCACCTGCTCGGCTGGTCGCTGGGCGGGCTGGTGGCGCTGCACCTTGCCGCCAAATATCCGCAGAAAGTGCGCAGCCTGTGCCTCACCGCCAGTTTCGCCCGCCTCACCGCCGCGCCGGATTATCCCGAAGGTTTGGCCAAGCCGGCATTGGGCAAGATGATACCGCTGTTTGCGCAGGATTTTGCCAAATACATGGGGCAGTTTCTGCAACTGCAATTTTTGCACATCCCCGAACGCGCCCATTTGGCCAACGAAGCCCTGCCCGATATGATACGCCACGGCGTGCCGCCCGGCTTGGAAGCCGCGCTCGAAGCCGCCGTACACACCGATGCCCGCGCGCTGCTACCGCAGGTGCGCTGCCCCGTGCTGCTCGTGTTCGGTGGCAAAGACGGCATCACCCCGCCGCGCATGGGCGAATACCTGCACCGCCACCTGCCGGGCAGCCGACTGCTGCTGATTGAAAAAGCCGCGCATATCCCGTTTTTAAGCCACGAGGGTGAGTTTGCCGCCGCCTACCGGCAGTTCATCGGGCTACCTGAAAAACCGGCTGCCATTTGAAAACATGATAATTTGAAAACATGAGAACACCAATTTCAGGTAGCCGCAAAAAAAAAGGCTACCTGAAAATGCCATCCCACACACCACAGGCTACCTGAAAAATGACCACCGACCGCTGGCTTATCCACCGCCGCTTCGCCGAAGACACCGACCAACGCCTGCCCCTCATCGCCGCCGCCCCACAGCACGTTTTGCTGTTCGGCGCCGATGGCGACAGCAGCCGCCGCCTGCTTGCCGCGCGCTACCCGCAGGCGGCATTCAGCGAATACGACAGCCGTGCAGACTACCTGCGCGAAGCCGCCGCCGCACGTCATAGCAGCTTCTGGCAACGCCTTGCCGGCAAAGGCCAAACCGTGCCCCAACACTGCCAAGCGCCCGAAGCACCGCTGCCCGAAGCCCGGGCCGACTGGCTCTGGTGCAACCTCGGCCTGGTGCCCGCCGCCGCCAACCCCGTGCCCGTGATCGAAAACTGGGCGCGCGCCCTGAAAACCGATGGCCTGCTTTTCCTTACCCACTTCGGCCTCGACACCCTCGCCGAAATCACCGGCTACCTGAAAGCCCGCAACATCCCCGTAGCCAGCCCATTCGCCGACATGCACGACCTCGGCGACATGCTGTTCCACCACGGCTTTTACGACCCCGTAATGGACACCGCCAAGCTGCAACTGGCCTACACCCGCGCCGACACCTTCTGGCAAGACATGGACACGCTCGGCATCTGGCCCGCGCTGCAATTTGCCGACGAAGCCGCCGCCCGCAACGCCGTAAACCAAGGCTTCGCCCAAGGCCTGCTGCACACCGTTACCCTGGAAACCGTGTACGGCCATGCCGTGCGTCAGCGGGAGCTGCCGGAAAACGAAAATGTGGTGCAGTTTTACCCGCGCCGCAAAGCAGGGTAAAGCTGCGGTTTGCCCTGCCGGCTGGCTGAATGCCGGCGGTAAACACAAAGGCTACCTGAAAAACGATTTTCAGGTAGCCTTTGTGTTGCCGTGTTTAATGCAAACGAAGCTAAACAGAGCTTAGATTTCGCGGCCGCTCACCCAGTTTTGGATGGCGCGTGCGTCGTTCACGCGGGTGGTGGGCGAGGGCGAGTTGAGCAGCACGATCACCAGCGGCTGGCGCTGCACGTTGGCATAGAGCACCATGGAGCGGCCGCTTTCGCGGATATAGCCGGTTTTCTGCAGAGAGATGTTCCAGCTGCCTTCGCGCACCAAGGCGTTGGAATTGCGGTATTGCTGGGTGCGGCCGTTGCTGGTGTGCGCGGAGCCGGAATTGGAGGTGGAGAACTGGCGGATGAGCGGGTATTCGTGGGCGGCGCGCACCATCAGGCTTAAATCGCGGGCGGTGGATACGTTGCGGAAATCCAGGCCGGTGGGGTCGTAGAAACGGGTTTGCTGCATACCGAGGCTCTGCGCTTTGCGGTTCATGGCAGACATAAAGGCGGGCAGGCCGCCGGGGTAGTTGCGGGCAAGGGCGTGGATGGCGCGGTTTTCGCTGCTCATCAGGCCCAAGTGCAGCATTTCGCGGCGGGTGAGGGTGGTGCCGACGGAGAGGCGGCTGCCGGTGCCTTTGAGGCGGTCGATTTCGGCTTCGGTGATTTCCAGCGTTTCGTTCATGTTTTGGCGGGCATCGAGCACCACCATGGCGGACATGAGCTTGGAAATGGAGGCAATGGGGCGGACTTGGTCGATGCCTTTCTGATACAGGATTTCACCGCTGCGGCCGTTCATGATGAGGGCGGATTGCGAAGAAAGCATAGGGCCGGCCACGGCGGCCTGGGCTTCCACTTTTTCGGCGGGGCGGCTACTGAGGAAGGTGCCGAGCGGGTCGTCCTGCACGGGCAGGTTTTGCTCGAGGAATTGGCCGAGTACGTCGATGTCGTCCTGTGCGGCGGCGGGCAGGCTGGCCAGGGCGAGGCCTAAGCCGGCGAGGATGAGCGCACAGTGTTTTTTGAATGCAAACATTTGTTACCTATCAATATGTTGTATTGAGTTTGAAGCGTAATTCCACCCGGCAGATGCTGCGCCGAATGGGCAAATATTTGTTTTAACGGTGAAAACGAAAACTTAGTTATTTTCGGCAAAAACGGCGGGTTTGTAAACCCTATATTGTGTAAAAGATTTTTGTGAAACAGGCTGGCACGCTTTGGAATATTTGAATGGTGAAGAGGGTGTTTAAATAGGCAAACTGGAATTAAGGCTACCTGAAAAATAGTGTTGCCCGTTTTCAGGTAGCCTTTTCTCTGCATAAGAATTTGATTAGAAAGTATAACCGGTTTGCAATTCTTCATCGCCCACCAGTTCGAGCAACAGTTCGTAGAGCGGGGCGAGCTCGGCATAACGGCGGGTGGTGCGGCGCAGGTAGTTGAGGAAGCGGGGGATTTCGGGGCGGTATTTATCTTTGCCGTCGCGGTGCCACAATCGGGCGAAAATACCGGCTACTTTCAAATGCCGCTGCACGCCCATCCATTCGAAATCGCGGTAGAAATGGCTGAAATCGGCGGGCACGGGCAGGCCGGCGGCGCGGGCCTTTTCCCAGTAGCGCACGGCCAAATCAATCACAAATTCTTCTTCCCATTCGATAAAGGCATCGCGCAGGAGGGAGACCAAGTCGTAAGAAATCGGGCCGTAGAGCGCGTCTTGAAAGTCGAGCACGCCGGGCCGGCCGGGCGTAAGCATTAGGTTGCGCACGATGAAGTCGCGGTGCACATACACCTGCGCTTGGGCGGTAAGCACGGGCAACAGGGTGTCGAGCGCTTGCCGCCACAGTTGCTGCTGTTTGAAATTCAGGCTTTGATTCAGCTCCTTGGCCACAAACCAATCGGGAAAGAGCTGCATCTCGCGGCGGAACACGGTTTCGTCGTATTCAGGCAGCCTGCCGGGCTGGCTGGATGTTTGCAGCGCCACCAAGGTATCGAGGGCATCGAGCAACAGGGCACGGTGCACTTCGGGGCTGGGGTCGTGTTGCAGCGCGGCCAGATAGGGTACTTTGCCGAAGTCTTCCAGCGCCATAAAACCATGAACCGTATCGTAATGAAATATTTTGGGCACGTTCACGGCGGCAAAAATCTCGCGCACGCGCAGATAGGGCTCGATGCTCATTTTATCGGGCGGCGCGTCCATGCAGATAATGCTTTCGCCGTTGGCGAATACTGCGCGGAAATAACGGCGGAAATCGGCATCGGCAGCGGCGAAGGACAGGGTGAAATCCTGCTGCGGATAACGTTCCTGCAGCCAAGTTTGCAATTCTTTTTCTCGTTCCATGATGTTTTTCGGGTTAAAATATGCGCCATTTTAACTGTCCGCAAGAAATTTGGGGTGATTCTTTGTCTTGCTTTTTCCGATTGAGCCCGATGGCGGCTGCCGTGATTGCCGGTTTGAGCTTGCCCACCGCGCTGCTGGCCGAACCCCTGTCGCTGGCTGCGGAAGGCGGTGCGGCCTGCCACCGCCCAGATGCGCCCAAACACATGATTGCGCCCGCCCAAACCAGCGGCGAAGGCGAACCGCCCGAAGGCGCCACCCGAGTGAATGCCGACCGAGTCATCGGCCAGAGCGACGTGCGCGTACACGCCGAAGGCAATGTAGTGGTGGAACGCGGCCAGCAGGTGCTCAACGCACAATGGATCGATTACGACCAGCCGCAAGACACCGTGCGTGCCGGCAACCGCTTCACACTGGAGCAGGGCGGCGGGCGCGTGAGCGGCGAAAACCTGCGGTATAAGATGGATACCCGCCAAGGCGAAGCCAGCAATGCCCGCTTCGAAGCCGAAAGCGAGGACGGCCGCCGCCTGCAAGGTACCAGCCAAACCTTGCGCATGGACGGCGAAAACCGCTACCGCCTGGAAAACGGCCGCTTCAACACCTGCAACCCCGGCGACGAGAGCTGGTATATCCGCGCCAAAAGCATCGAGGCGGACTATGCCCGCAACATCGGCGTGGCGCGCAACGCTTCGCTGGTGGTGGGCGGCGTGCCCCTGTTCTACACGCCGTGGATCGATTTCCCGCTCAACGGCAACCGCAAAAGCGGCCTATTGGTGCCCACGTTCAAAGCCGGTTCCGACGGTACGGAGATTACCGTTCCCTATTATTTCAACCTTGCACCGAACTACGACCTCACCCTCACTTCCAAGCTTTACAGCCGGCGCGGCCTGCAGCTGGCCGGCCAGTTCCGCTACCTGCAGCCCAAATACCAGGGTGACATCAGCCTGGCCGTGCTGCCAAAAGACCAGCTCAGCAGCCACGATACACGCAGCCAGGTGGATTGGAAGCACCAACACCAATTCGGCCGCAACCTCACTGCCGGCGTGGATTTTCACCAGGTTTCCGACGATGACTACTACCGCGATTTCTACAACCGCACCGACATCGCCACCAATGTAAACCTCAACCGCCAGCTGTGGCTGCGCCATCAAACCAACCTGTGGGGCGGCAGCCTCAGCAGCTACGCCACCGTGCAGAAATACCAAACCCTGGCCAACGCCGATGGCTATAAGGGCGACCAGCCCTATGCCCTACTGCCGCGCTTGAGCAGCCAGTGGCAGCGGCGCTTCGGCATCGCCCATTTCCAGATGTTCGGCCAATACAGCAATTTCCGCCACGACAGCAAGCAAGAAGGCAGCCGCCTGGTGCTTAACCCCAGCATCAGCGCCGAATTCAACCGCAGTTGGGGCTATATCCGCCCGAAAGCCGCCCTGCACGCCACTTATTATGATTTGGAAAGCTTCAACGGCCAGCAATCCCGCCGCTTCAGCCGCGTGTTGCCCATTTTCAGCGTCGATAGCGGCATGACCTTCGAACGACCGGCCAGCTGGCAGGGTCGCAACTACGTGCAAACCCTTGAGCCGCGCCTGTTCTACACCTACATCCCCACCAAAGAGCAGAACGACATCCCGCTGTTCGACACCTCCGAAAACGGCTTCGGCTACGACCAACTGTTCCGTGAAAACCGATTTGCCGGCCACGACCGTATCAACGCCGCCAACTTCCTCACCATGGCCGTGCAAACCCGTTTGTACGACGCCAAAAACGGCGAAGAGCGCTTTTCCGCCGGCATCGGCCAGCGCCTGTATTTCACCCGCGACGACGTGCTGCTCGACGGCAGCCGCGTGCAGCGCCGCAGCGGTCATTCCGACCTGCTTGCCTTTGCCGACGGCCGCGTGACCGACAAAATCTGGCTCAACAGCGAAGTGCACTACGACACCAGCCAAAACGCCGCCGCCAAATACAACTTCGGCCTGCGCTACAGCCCCGAGCCGGGCAAAACCGTGGGCGCGCGCTACCAATACCGCCGCCGCGGCGAAATCTACGACGACGTATACGGCAAAGTGCGTCAGGCCGACGTGTATTTCCAATGGCCGGTCAACCGCAACCTGTATCTGGTGGGCCGCCACAGCTATTCCTTCAGCGAACACAAGCCGGTGGAACACCTCCTGGGCATGGAATACGTGAGCGGCTGCGGCTGCTGGAGCCTGAGCGCCGTCGGCCAGCATTATGTGAACGGCGTGAACTCCAGCAAAAACGCCTTCTTCCTCCAGCTGCGCCTGCGCGACTTGAGCAGCCTGGGCAACAATCCTTTCGAGCAACTGCGCCAGTCGATCCCTGGCTACACCAACATTGATGAGGTAATGCGTAAATGAAAATGAAACCTTTGCTTTCGGCCTTGGGCCTGTGCCTGACTTTTCAGGTAGCCTTGGCCGACACGGTTAAGCCGGTGGATAACATCGTGGCCGTGGTGGAAAACGAAGTGATCACCCAGCGCGAGCTGAGTCAGGCCATCGCCCACAGCCGCAGCCAGCTGCCGCGCGGCAGCCAGGTTTCCGAGCAGGATTTGCAGCGGCAAACCCTGATGCAGCTGGTGAACCAGTCGCTTTTGGTGCAGGCCGGGCGGCGCAACAACATCCAGGTGCCGGATGGCGAAGTGGAAGCCGAAATCGCCCGCATCGCCGCTGCCCGCCGCCAGAGCGTGGCGCAGTTTGAAGCCGCACAGGCGCGCTTGGGCATCGACAAAGCCGGCCTGCGCCGCCAAGTGCGCGACAGCCTGCTGGCGCAACGCGTGCAGCAGGGGCAGGTGGCGAGCGAGGCCAAAGTGAGCGAGGAAGAGGTAACCGCCGCCATCAACCGCGCCCGCGCCCAAGGCATGACCCTGCCGCAGGCCGCGCCCAAACCGCGCTACCATGCGCAGCACATCCTCATCAGCGGGCAGGGCGAACGTGCCCAGCGCCTGGCGCAACGCGTGGCGCAGGATGCCCGGGGCGGCGCCGATTTCGGCCAGCTGGCGCGGCAGTATTCGCAGGATGCCGGCAGCGCGGGCAACGGCGGCGAGCTGGGCTGGCTGTCGGTGGGCGACACCGTGCCCGAATTCGAGCGTGCCATGAGCGCCTTGAAGCCGGGCGAAATCAGCCAGCCGGTGCGCAGCCAGTTTGGCTGGCACGTGATCCGCCTCATCGAAACCCGTACGCCGAATACGCCGGAAGACCGCGTCCGCGCCGGGGTGCACGAAGCCATCGCCGCGCAGAAAACCCAAGCCGCCATGCAGCGCCTGCTCCAGCAGTTGCACGAAGGCAGCTTTATTTCCATCCGCATGTAGCGGCACGGGAGAGGCTACCTGAAAATTTTCAGGTAGCCTTTTGCTTGCCGCCGTGTTTGCTCAAGCCTTTGGCAGGCATGGCTGCAACAGGTTTCAGGCGGCCGCGCTGAAGGCAATATTTCACGGAACTTTGCGTTTTTACCATAAACGATTTTCAGGTAGCCTTTATCATGTGCACCTTGTTCCCCTCGTGCTTCGTGCCGGCATTCAAACCATCCGTTTAACCCAAACCCGATTCACTCAAACTATTTAGAGAGAAGAAACACCATGCGCCCGCTCACCGCCACCGTCCGCCTCGGCCACCTGCGCCACAACTACCAACTGCTCAAACGCCTGCACGGCAACAAGCTGCTCGCCGTGATCAAAGCCGATGCCTACGGCCACGGCGCCGTGCGCTGCGCCCGCGCGCTGGCCGACTTGGCCGACGGTTTCGCCGTGGCCACGCTGGATGAAGCCGTCGAGCTGCGCGAAGCCGGCATCAGCGCGCCCATTGTGATGCTCGAAGGCGTGTTCGAGCCCGCCGAATACGTCGCCGTAGACGAATACCACCTGTGGCCGGGCGTGCAAAACCAATGGCAGCTCGAAAGCCTGCTGGCCTACCGCTGGCGCGAGCCGGTAACCGTGTGGCTGAAAATGGATTCCGGCATGCACCGCGTCGGCTTCTTCCCGCAAAACTTCGCCCCGGCGCACCAAGCCCTGCGCCAAAGCCCGCAGGTGGCGCATATTGTGAACATGACCCACTTCGCCTGCGCCGACGAGCCGCAAAACCCCATGACCGCCGCCCAGCTCGCCGCCTTCGACACCGCCGTGGCCGGCCTTTCCGGCGCGCAAAGCCTGGCTAACTCCGCCGCCATCCTCGCGCATCCCGCCGCCCGCCGCGACTGGGGTCGTGCCGGCCTCGCCCTTTACGGCATCGAGCCCTTCCCCGGCGCCTGCCCCGAGCTCAAACCCGTGATGCGCCTCACCAGCCGCATTTTTGCCGAACGCACCCTCCAGCCCGGCGAGCCCGTGGGCTACGGCGCCGCCTTCGTTACCGAACGCTCCACCCGCATCGGCATTGCCGCCTGCGGTTATGCCGACGGCTACCCGCGCACCGCGCAAAGCGGCTGTCCGCTCACCGTAAACGGCCAGCCCAGTCGCCTCATCGGCCGCGTGAGCATGGACATGCTCACCGTGGAGCTCGACCACCACCAAGGTGTGGGCAGCGAAGTTGAATTGTGGGGCGACGCTGTTTCCGTGGATACCGTGGCCCAATCCGCCGGCACCATCCCCTACGAAATCCTGTGCCACATCAAGCGCGCCGCCTTCGTGTATCAAGAATAATCAGCCGGTTAAAGGCTACCTGAAAAAGCTTCAACGGGGTTTCGGCAAAGCTTGAACGCAGTTAAAGCAAATTTGCGCTTTCAGGTAGCCTTTGGCCTGTTGCTTGAGGCTACCTGAAATTCATCATTCATCAACAACACCCATGAAAAAGCTCCTCCCCTTCCTGCTGCTCGCCCCCTTGTGCGCCTCAGCCCAACCGCTTGGCGCAGGCACATACAAACACGTTGAATGGGGCGTCCACGGCGGTGCCGACATCCGAAAAATGCTGGTGATCGAAGTGCTGCCCAACAGCCGATACTGCCTGCTTTCCATCTCGAACTACAAAGAAGACAGCGCCGCCGGCAGATGGCAGCGCCGCGGCAACAGTATCCGCCTCGACAACGGCCTGCACCTGCAGCAGAGAAACGGCCAAGTGTATGCCGGCAGCCAAGCCGTACAATACGAAACCTATGCCAGCAAAGGCAGAGAAGACTACGCCGCCGCGGTTTGCAATGAAATAGCAACCGACAGCATGCCGTCGCGGTAAAGCTGTTCCTCTGCTTGGAGGCTACCTGAAAAAAGCAGCCCTGCGTCCGTGCCTGACGTTTTGCCAAACTAACCCGACACACATCAAACCATTCATGCCGCAAACCCCTTCCCCCGAAAGCCTGATCGAAGCCGCGCTGCTCACCCAAGCCGAGCCGCTGCCCGAGCGCACCCTGCGCCAGCTGTGCCAGCCGCCGCTTTCCGCCGATAAGCTTGAAGATGTGCTCGAAGCCCTGCAACAGCGCTGGCAGGATAGGGCGTTGCAGCTGGTGCGCAGCCATGAAGGCTGGCGTTTTCAGGTAGCCTCTGCCGCCTTCGAGCGCTTGGGCAGCCTGCAGGAGCAGCGCACGCCGCGCTATTCCCGCGCCGTGATGGAAACCCTGGCCATCATCGCCTACCGCCAGCCGGTAACGCGCGGCGACATTGAAGCCATCCGCGGCGTGGCCGTGTCGCAAAACGTGATGCAGACCCTGCAGGAACGCGGCTGGATAGAAAACATCGGCAAACGCGACACTGTGGGCCGCCCCAGCCTGTGGGCCACCACCAAAGCCTTCCTCAACGATTTGCAGCTGAGCAGCCTCGAAGCCCTGCCGCCGCTGGCCGAATTGGGGGAGCTGGTGCTGCCCGAATTGGGCGTGGGCGCGGAAGCGGCAGGGGAGGAGACGGGGCAAGAAGCGGGGTAAACAAATTTCAGGTAGCCTCTTCGCCCGTGGAGGCTACCTGAAAATCATGGGCTGTTTCGTGTTGCAGGCAATCAAAATATGAGCGAACTGTGGGAAAACATCCAACCGCTAAGAGTGGCCAACGGCTGGACAATCGACATCAACAATTTGTATGAAGTGCCGCTTTCGCCCGAAAACCTGGATTGGTATTACGGGGAATATCTGCTATGCGCCACCAATCCGCATAAAAAGCTGTGTTTCGATTCATCATTCGAGCCCGAGGGCGACCCAAACGGCTGCCTGGTTGTCCGTTTTTTTTCCATGAAAAAGGGTAAAACGAAGCAGGATGTTGAAATAGATAAATTTATCGGCAGGTTTGAAACCCGGGATAAAGCTGAATTTATCCGTGTAGTGGAGCGGTTTATGTTCACTTCCGTATTGCCCGCATTAGAAAAATAAGCCATACAACCCCAAGGCTACCTGAAAGCACAAGCTTCAACGCAGTTAAAACAAGGTTTCTGAAGGAAGACGGGCTTCTGCGAAGCTAAAATGCCAGCCGCAATGCAAGCCAAAACTGCCGGCCTTTTTTCAGGTAGCCTTTTCACTTATTTGCCCCGCGCCGCCCGCGTATAATCTGTTCTATTCTCCCTCCGACGTCCCGCCATGCCCGCCGATCGCAAAATCATCCACATCGACATGGACGCCTTCTACGCCTCGGTAGAACTGCGCGAGCAGCCGCATTTGCGCGGCAAGCCCTTGGTGGTGGCGTGGGAAGGCAAACGCTCGGTCGTGTGCGCCGCTTCCTATGAGGCACGGCGGTTCGGCCTGCATTCCGCCATGTCGGCCCTTACCGCGCGGCGGCTGTGCCCGCAGGCCGTGTTTGTGCCGCCGCGTTTCCCTCTCTACCGCGAAGTGTCGCAGCAGATTCACGCCGTGTTCCGGCAGCACACCGATTTGGTCGAGCCGCTCTCGCTCGACGAAGCCTACCTCGACGTTACCCGCAACAAGCAAAACCTGCCCTACGCCAGCGAAATCGCCCGCGCCATCCGCGCCGAAATCCTGCGCCAAACCGGCCTCACCGCCTCCGCCGGCATCGCGCCCAACAAATTCCTCGCCAAAATCGCCTCCGACTGGCGCAAGCCCAACGGCCAATTCGTCATCCCCCCGCCGCGCATTGCCGAATTCCTGCTCACCCTGCCGCTGGGCAAAATCCCCGGCGTGGGCAAGAAAACCCTGCAAAAAATGCACGCCCTCGGCCTGAAAACCGCCGGCGATTTGCAAAAAATGCAACGCGGCGAACTGGTGAACCTGTTCGGCCGCTGGGGCTACCGCCTCCACGACCTCGCCCGCGGCATCGACAACCGCCCCGTGCAGCCGCAGCGCGAACGCTTGCAAATCTCCACCGAAATCACCCTGCCCAAAGACCTGCCGCTGGCCAAAATCCTCCGCCACCTGCCGGATTTGGCGCAAGATTTGTGGCAGCAGGCGCAGCGCAAGCAAGTGCAGGCGCACACGCTCACCCTCAAGCTGAAAACCGCCGATTTCCGCATCCTCACCCGCTCGCAAACCTATTCTTCCGTGCTGCCAAACGCCGCCGCGCTGGAGCAGGCCGCCCGACAGCTCGCGCAGCGGATGCCCGCCGGCAGCGATTACCGCCTGATCGGCCTGGGCATCAGCCACCTTTTGCCGCAGGGCAGCCAGCCGGAATTGTGGCCGGGGGCGGAAGCGGAAGAGGCTACCTGAAAACTATCTGCAAAGCTTGGAAGCTGCCAAACAAAGCGGCTTGCCACAGACAAAAGGCTACCTGAAAACTTGGATTGCGGTTTTCAGGTAGCCTTTTGCTTGGGGCGGGGTTTAGCGGCGGGTGGCGCAGAAGCCTTTGGGGAGGGTGATATCGAACGAGTCGGGGCGGTTGGTGAAAGGGGTTTGAGGCTACCTGAAAACGGCTAATGCTGGGAATTTATGCCGGATCTGGGGTTTTCAGGTAGCCTTTGGGGCTTAGTTGGGTTTAGCGGCTGGGGTGCAGCTGTTTTTGGGGATGGTGGTTTCGAAGGTTTCTGTGCGGTTGGGGAGGGTGAAGTGGTGGGTGGTGGGGTAGTGGCGGTTGTTTTGGGCGAGGATGGGGTCTTCGCATTCGAGGGCGCGGGCTTCGTTTTGGATGCGCTCGCGGATTTGGGCTTCGGGGGCGCAGGCAAGGGCGGGCTCGTTGAGGGTGAGGTGTTTGTGCAGGGTTTGGCTGGGGTGGTGGAAATCGATGCGTTGGAGGGTGAGCTTGCCGTCGGTGAGGGGGAGGCGTTGGTTTATGCCGGGGAGGTGGAGGATGAGGTCGGCGATTTGGACGGCATCGGCTTGCTGTTCGGGGGTTTGGCTGCTTTGAATCTGGGTGCAGCGGCCGGCGGGGAGGGTGATGTTGATGGGCTGGGTTTCGCCGCTGATTTGATAGCGGGCGGTGAGGCTGTGGTTTTGGTTGAGGGTGGGGAACCGGGGGTGTTGGCACCAGGCGGCTTCGGTGAGGGTTTGCAGGGCTTGGATGGTGGGCTCGCGCTGGGTTTGGGGCGGGAGGGGGAGCTGCTGGCTGTTGATGGCGGCATGGATGAGGATGTGGCCGTTTTGTTGGGTGGCGCGGCTGATGGTGATGGGACCGGATTGTATGGGGGCGGCTTGGTTGATGCTGCGGAGGAAGGCGGGGAGGCCGGAGGGTTGCTTGGCTTGGGCGGTGAGGGGGAGGATGAGGAGGGCGGCGGATAGGATGGAGGTGAGTTTGGGGGCTGGCATGGGGTTTCCTTTTATTGAAATTGGTTTGTGAAGGCTACCTGAAAACTATAATTTGGTTTTTCAGGTAGCCTTTTTTCTGCTTCATGCTTTCTGGCAGCACAGGAGGCTGTGGCCGAGACCGAGGTGGTCGTGGATTTGGGTGATGCTGAGGCCGGCGGCTTCGATGCAGCGGACGAGGTCGTCGCTGCGGAAGAGTTTGCTGTTGCCGTTGGCCAGGGCGGTGAAGTAGAGGCTGGTGTGGGTGAGGCAGTAGGCGGCGGTTTCGTATTTTTGCCTGTCCCACAGGGGCTCGAGGATGTAGAGGGTGCTCTTTTGGCTCATGCTGCCGGCGGCGCGGCGGAGGATGGAGGTGGCTTGCTCTTCGGTGAAGCAGTCGAGGAATTGGCTCATCCAAATGGCGTCGAAGCCGGCTGGGAAGGGGACGGCGGGGTCGAGCAGGTTGGCGGGGTGGCCGTGGATACGGTTGGCGCCGGGGTGCCCGGCGGTGTGGGCGCGCATGAGCTCGAGCTGCTGGGGCAGGTCCATGATGGTGACTTGTACGCTTGGGCTGTGGGCGACGCATTGCAGCGCCCAGCGGCCGGTGTTGCCGCCTACGTCGAGCAGGCGGTGTACGGGCTGGGCGAAAATAATTTTGAGGGCGGCGGGGAAGGATTGGTCGGAATAGAAGTGGTCGAAGGCGAGCCATTTTTCCCGTACGCGCGGGGGCAGTTGGGCGAGGCCTTGGTAGACGGTGGGCCAGCTGCCGAATTCTTCGAGCCCGGCTGGGCGGCCTTCGAGCAGGGCGGCTTCGAGGTGGAACATGGCTTGGTAGCACACGTCGTGCACGAAATCCATGTTGATGGGGGACATTTTGTCTTGGATGAGGAAGCAGCCGGCTTTGCTGATGAAGTAGCGCTCGTTTTGGAGCAGCACGGTGCCGATGGATAGGGAGGCTTCGAGCAGCACTTGGGCGGCGTAGGGGCTGATTTGGGCTTCGCGGGCGATGTCGGCGAGGGTTTGGCCGTCTTTGGCGCGGTTGAGGCGCTCAAGGATGCCGAATTTCACCATCAGGCGGGAAGCTTGGAAGGCGAAGGGGCCGAAGATGATTTGTTGGGCGAGGCGTTGGGCGGCTTCGGCGTTGAGGGGGTCTTGGGCGTATTGCTGGAGAGGGTTCATGGCGGGCAGGTTTCAAGGAATGGGGTTGGAAAGAGGCTACCTGAAAACGTGCGCTTCAACACAGTTAAAACGAATGAAGTGAGTTTCTGCGAAGCTGAAAAGGGGATTGGGCGTTTCAGGTAGCCTTTGGTTCGGGGCTACCATTGTGCGGCGAGGGTTGCGGCTTCTTGCAGGCGTTCGGGCGTGCCGACGTCGAGCCAGAGGCCGCTGTGCAGTTCGCCGCTCACGAGGCCTTGCTGCATGGCTTGGCGCAGCAGGGGGGCGAGTTTGGCGCGCTGGTGGGGGGCGGTGCGGGCAAAGAGCCGGGGGTGGTAGAGGCCGATGCCGCTGAAGGTGTGGGCGGGGCTGCTGCCGGTTTGGCTGTCGGCGATTTGGCCGCCGGGCAGCAGGCGGAAGTCGCCTTGGGGGTGGTGCGGGGGGTTGGGCACGAGCCAGAGGTGGGCGAGGGTGTGCGCGGGCAGGGCGGCGGCACGGCTGATGGCGGCGCGGCAGTCGAAATCGGTGAGGATGTCGCCGTTGATCACGAGGAAGGGCTCGCTGCCCAGGAGCGGCAGGGCGGTGGCGATGCCGCCGGCGGTTTCGAGCCCGCCGGGGGCTTCGGGGGAGTATTGGATGGAGAGACCGTAGCGGCTGCCGTTGCCGAGGCTTTGTTCGATTTTTTCGCCGAGCCAGGCGTGGTTGATGACGACTTGGCGGATGCCGGCGGCGGCGAGGCGGCGCAGGTGCCAGCCGATGAGGGGCTCGCGGCCGCAGGGGAGCATGGGTTTGGGCAGGGTGTCGGTGAGCGGGCGCATTCTTTCGCCGCGGCCGGCGGCCAGAATCATGGCTTTCATGTTTTCAGGTAGCCTTGAGGGGAAATGGGGCGATTATATAGCGGAATGCGTGGGGTGTGCTGGAAGGCGGTTGGAATGGGCGGGTATATTTTCAGGTAGCCTTTGGTGTGTTTGAGGCTAGCTGAAAGCGTGAGCTTCAACGCAGTTAAAACGAAGGAAGCGAGTTTCTGCGAAGCTAAAATCTGTGTGGCGGGTTTCGGGGCTTTGGGTTGGCTTGTATGGCTTGAAGGGGCGGGCAAGGTTTTCAGGTAGCCTTTTGCGGCTTAAGCCTGCCGTTTGCGTGCGCCCCAGATAAACAGTACCACGCCGGCCCACACCCAGAGGTAGCCGGCAAACTGGGTGCGGCTGAAGGGCTCGTGGAAGGCGGTGAGGCCGAGCAGAAATTGCAGGCTGGGCGAGAGGTATTGCAGGATGCCGATGGTGGAAAGGCGGATGCGTTGTGCGGCGGCGGCAAACAGCAACAGTGGGATCATGGTGGCGGCGCCGCTGCCGATGACGATGGCCAAGGGCAATGGCGGCAGTTGGGCGAACACGAGGCTGCCGTGTGCATGGTGCCAGCCGAGGTAGAGGCCGGCGAAGGGCAGCAGCAACAGGGTTTCCAGCGTGAAGCCGGGCAGGGCGGGCAGCGGGGCGAGTTTGCGCAGCAGGCCGTAGAGGCTCCAGCTGAGGCCGATGCCGAGTGCGAGCCACGGCATCTGCCCGCCCCACACGGAGAGCCACACCACGCCCACGGCAGCCAGCGCGATGGCGCCGATTTGCAGCGGGCGCAGGGTTTCGCCGAGGAAGACCCGGCCAAACAGGATGCTCACCAGTGGGGTGACGAAGTAGCCGAGGCTGGCCTGCAGCACCTGCCGCTGGGTGATGGCGGCAAGGTAGAGCAGCCAGTTGGCGGCGAGCAGTGCGGCGCAGGCGGCGAAGGTGAGCAGGGTGCGTTTATGGCGCAGGGCCTGCAGCAGCAGGGTGCGGCTGGAGCGGGAATAGGCGATGGCGCCGATGGCGAGCAGGGAGGCCCACACGATGCGGTGCGCCATGAGCTGCCCGGCGCTGATGGGCTGGCCGACCAGGGGCAGCCAATAGAGCGGGAAGAAGCCCCAGATGAGGTAGCAGGCGAGCACGCTGTAGAGGCCGCGGCGGTATTCGGTGGGATGGGTGGTGTGCATGATGTGGCTGGCTACCTGAAAATGGTGGGGTGTGTTGAAAGGCAGAGGCTACCTGAAAACTGCGGCGCATATTTTCAGGTAGCCTCTGTTAGCCTTCCGACTGCTTACATTAAGTTCAAATCGTTTACGCGCTCGAAGATGTGCGTGCTTTCGCGGCCTTCTTCGTAGAGCTTGATGCGCAGGCGCAAGTCGTTGGCAGATTCGGCTTGGCGCAGGGCTTCGTCGTAGTCGATTTCGCCGTTGATGTAGAGGCGGAACAAGTCTTGGTCGAAGGTTTGCATACCGTCGTCTTCGGCGCGTTCCATCAGCTCGCGGGCTTCGAGCAGCTCGTTTTTGAACACGTGATCCTGCATGGCGGGGGTGTTGATGAGCAGGTCGATGATGGCGTTTCGGCCTTTGCCGCCTTTTTTCAACACCAGGCGCTGACCGATGATGGCCACCAGGTTCAAGGCCAAGTCCATCAGGATTTGCTGGTGCCGCTCTTCGGGATACAAGTTCATAATACGCTCAACGGTTTGGCTGGCGTTGGTGGCGTGGATGGTGAAGAAGCACAGGTGGCCAGTTTGCGCCAGTTGCAGGGCGTATTCCATGGAGTGTTCGTTACGCACCTCGCCCACGCAGACCACGTCTGGCGCCTGACGCATGGCGCTCTGCACGGCGGCACCCCAGCTGTGGGTGTCGAGGCCGACTTCGCGCTGGGTGATGATGCTCTTGATCGGGCTGTGGATATACTCGATCGGGTCTTCGATGGTAACGATGTGGCCGGCGGAATGTTTGTTGCGCCAGTCGAGCATGGCGGCCTGCGAGGTGGATTTACCGGAGCCGGTGGGGCCGGCCAGGATAATCAGGCCGCGCTTGCGCATAGAAAGCTCTTTGAGCACTTGCGGCAGGCGCAGGTCGTCCACAGTGAGGATGTTGGTGGTGATGCGGCGCATCACCAGGCCGATGCGGCCTTGCTCGTGATAAGCGTTCACACGGAAACGGATACCGTTTTGCGATTGCAGGGAATAGTTCAGCTCCCATTCCACCGGGAACTTGGCTTTCTGCTCGTCGTTGAAGGTGGAATATACGATTTGCGCGGCTTCTTCTTCGGTGAGCGGTTTCACCGGCACGGGCACCAAGGTGCCGTCGATTTTGAAGGAGGGCGGAAAGTTGCTGCTGATGAAAATATCGGAAGCATTGCGCTTGAGCGATTCGTCGGCCATTTTTTCCAGCAGCGGGTGCAGTTTGGCGCGCTCGCGGGTGAGGTGCTGGTTCGGGCCGTGGCCAACCGGCTGTGCCGGGGCGGCATGCAGCGGCGGATGGTTGGGCGCGGCGGCAGCGGGGCGTGCCTGCGGCTGAGGCACGGCCTGAGCTGGTTGTTGCGGAACGGGCGCGGGCTGGGCTTGGGCAGGAGCGGGTTGCGGCTGAGACGGTGCAACCTGCATTTGCCCTTGTGCCATTTGGGCGAAGCGCGATCTGAGCGGCTGCGCGGGTTTCGCTTGGGCGGGCTGGGGCTGTACCGGCTGGGCAGGCGGTACGGGTGGTACAGCTTGCGCCACGATTTCCGGCTGGGCGAATGGCGGCTCGGGCATATCCGGCAGCGGCGGGATATCGATTGTTTGCGGGCTGAGGCTGTCGTCGGGTATCGGCGGAACGGAGAACTGGCTTTCGATGTCCGACAAATCCCCTTCCGGCGTGATGGCAGCGGAAACAGGGGCAGGCTCCGGCGGCAGGTTGTCGCTGCTGTTGGCCATTTCGGAGAGCAGCTCAGCCAGATTTTGTTTGTGCTGGTCGTTTGACATGATGTTTTCCCTTGTTTTGTTGGCTGGTTAAACCAGTTGGTCGGGGTTTTGCGCTTTGGCGCGGGCGGCATCGATGCTGATGACGCCGCGTTTGAGCAAGGCTTGCAGCGATTGGTCGAGCGTCTGCATGCCGTGCGCTTGGCCGGTTTGCAGGGCGGAACCGATCTGAGCGATTTTGTTTTCGCGGATCAGGTTGCGCACGGCGGCGGTGGAAATCAGGATTTCGTGCGCGGCCACACGGCCTTTGCCGTCTTTGGTTTTGAGCAGGGTTTGCGAAATTACGGCGCGCAGCGATTCGGAAAGCATGGAGCGCACCATCTCTTTTTCGCCGGCGGGGAACACGTCGATGATACGGTCCACGGTTTTGGCGGCGCCGGTGGTATGCAGGGTGGCGAATACCAAGTGGCCGGTTTCGGCGGCGGTGAGCGCCAGGCCGATGGTTTCCGGGTCGCGCATCTCACCCACCAGGATGATGTCCGGGTCTTCACGCAATGCAGAGCGCAGGGCGTTGGCGAAGCTGTGGGTGTGCTGGTGCAGTTCGCGCTGGTTCACCAGGCACTGTTTACTCTGGTGCACAAACTCGATCGGGTCTTCGATGGTGAGGATGTGGTGGTGGTGGTTTTCGTTGATGTAGTTGATCATTGCCGCCAGGGTGGTGGATTTGCCGGAGCCGGTGGGGCCGGTAACGAGTACGAGGCCGCGCGGCTGGTCGGAAATCTTTTGGAACACTTTGGGGGCGTTCAATTCTTCCAGCGTGAGCACTTTGCTCGGAATGGTACGGAATACGGCAGCCGGGCCGCGCTCGGTGTTGAACGCGTTCACACGGAAACGGGCGATGTTGGGCAGCTCGAAGGAAAAGTCGGTTTCCAGCCTTTGTTGGTAGTCTTTGCGCTGGTGGTCGTTCATGATGGAGGCAATCATGTTGCCGACTTCTTCGGCGCTCATTTCGGGCAGGTTGATACGGCGCACGTCGCCGTGCACGCGGATCATGGGCGGCAGGCCGGACGAGAGGTGCAAGTCGGACGCTTTGTTTTTCACGCTGAAGGCGAGTAGGTCGGTAATCTGCATGGCTTTTGAAACTCCCTTTTCAGTAAAATTTTTTGCAGTTTTGCTAAAAACAGTTCATTGTAAATAAATATGGCGGGATAAATAAAGGAAAACTTGTATTTTCCTGTAAAATTGGCGGTTATCTGAAACAGGAAGGGCAGTTTGGGCCGGCTTGCGGGGCGGATGCGGGTTGGCCTGGGGCAGGGAGGCTGCCCGAAAGGAAAGCTTCCATCAAAACGGCATGTTGTTTGGCATTTCGTTTTTCAGGTAGCCTCTGATGCTCGCAACAGGCTACCTGAAAATCTTGGTTTCAACACAGCCGTAGCCGCCCCCAATTAAACGATATGGCGTTGCCACGCTTTGCCGCGCTGCCGGTACTGCCTGCTGCCCGGCTTCGATTTTATTTGGCCGGCGATGAAAACCGGCTGCCGGCTTTAACTTCGTTGAAGCTCACGCTTTAGCTTCGCAGAAATTCAGCCTTAGCTACGCCAAGACATCGTTTTAACTTCGTTGAAGCTCACGCTTTCAGGTAGCCTTTTCTGCCACATACCAAACGGCAATTCTGCCACAATCAAGCATATCTCTATGAACGCACAACAAAAAGGCTTATCCTGGACGGCGGCGGTGGCGCTGTTTATGCAGTCGTTGGACGCCACGATTTTAAACACCGCGCTGCCGGTGATGTCGGCGAGCCTGCACGAATCGCCCTTGCAGATGGAGCTGGCCATCATCAGCTACGCGCTCACGGTGGCGGCGCTGATTCCTTTGTCCGGCTGGCTGGCCGACCGGCTGGGCACGCTCAGGGTGTTCCGGCTGGCGGTGGCGGTGTTTGTGTTGGGCTCGGTGGCCTGCGCTACGGCGCAAACGCTGGATTGGCTGGTGGCGGCGCGAATCCTTCAGGGCGTGGGCGGGGCGCTGATGGTGCCGGTGGCGCGCTTGGCGGTGATCCGCACGGTGTCGAAATCGGAGCTGGTGGCGGCATGGAACCTGATGGCTGTGGTGGGCTTGATCGGGCCGGTTGTGGGGCCGATTTTGGGCGGCTGGCTGGCGGTGAATTTGTCGTGGCACTGGATTTTCTTCATCAATATCCCCATCGGCCTGGCGGGGATTTGGATTGCGGGGCGCTATATGCCGAATGTGCGCATGGATACGCAGCCGCTGGATTGGAAGGGGTTTTTGCTGTTTGCCAGCGGCTTGGTGGGGCTGACTTACGGGCTGGAGCTGGCGGCGGAAAGCCTGCACAATATTTGGCATGCGCTCTTGATTGTGGGGCTGGGCGCGGCGGCGATGTGGCTGTATGTGTTGTATGCGCGGCGGGCGGCCAATCCGCTGCTGCCGTTGTCGCTGTTTCGGGTGCGCACTTTCCGCATCGGGCTGGCGGCGAATTTGATGTTCCGCATTTTGGCTTCGGGCATTCCGTTTTTGGTGCCGCTGATGCTTCAGGTGGCCTTCGGCTACAACGCGGAGATGGCGGGCTGGATGCTGGCGCCGGTGGCTTTGAGCTCGATGGTGATGAAGCCTTTTACGGCGCCGATTTTGGTGCGCTTCGGCTATAAAAACACGCTGTTGGGCATGGCGCTGGCGATGTCGCTGATTGTGGCTTCTCTGGGGCTGCTGGATTCGGGCAGCTCGATGACGTTTTATATGTTGCTGGTGGGGGCATACGGGCTGTGCCAGTCGCTGATGTTTATTGCCATCAATACGCTGACGGTGGGGGATTTATCCGATGCGGAGGCGAGCGCGGGCTCGACCATGCTGAGCGTGGTGCAGCAGGTGGGCATCGGTATCGGGATTGCGGTGGCGGCGGTGGTGCTGGGGGTGTACCGCGCAGCGGTGGGCGAGAGCGGGGCGCTGTTGGAGCGGGCGTTCAGCCATACTTATGTGTCGCTGTCGGTGGGTGGGGTGGTGTTGCTGTGGCTGCTTTCCAAGCTGCATTCGGAAGACGGCTGGCATTTGAGCGGGAGGAAGGTTGGATAACGAAAGTATGGGTTCTGTTTTTGATTTTGCAGACATTCGGTTTTTGGGAAGCTTATTGAAAGTAGATGCTTCCGGTAGCCTACTGATTTTCAGGTAGCCTTCGCCATTTATATTTCGTTCACCCTTGCGCCTCATGCCGGCGCGGGCACTTCCTTTTAGCTACGCAGAAACTCGCCCTCCTGCGGAGACCTCGTTTTCTTTGCTTCGCCAAAGAAAAGGAAGCAAAAGAAAGGCGACTGCGGGCACAGGTTTGGCTTTGCCAAACTTCCCTCACTCCGTGCAATTTTCCGGGCGGGCTCGCAACTTGCGGCTTCGCCGCTTCGAACATGCAAGCCCTTGTTTCCCGAAAAACCGCGCTCCGTTCGGCTGCGCCAGCAGATGGGTGGCGAGCACGATAGGGTTGTGGTGAAAAATTTATTTTAATTTAGATATGCTGATTTGTTTCAGTATTCAAACCGAAAGGCTACCTGAAAAACGTGCGGTTATTGTTCAGGTAGCCTTTGCTGCATCGGCTGCGGTTAGGCTTCAATCCGCCCGCCCAGCCAATAGTGGCCGCTGATGAGGTTGCCGGCGGCGGGGGCGTGCTCGAGCATTTCCAGCGGGAACACGGCTTCGATTTCCATGCAGTAGGTGGCCAGGCGGCACCAGTAAAACTTCTGGCCGCTCAGTTGGTTGGTGCGGGTTTCGGCGGCGGTAACGGTGCCGTTGAAGAAGGCGGTGGGCTGGGGGCCGGCGTCGGGGTCGTTTTCGCTGACGAACAGGCCGGTGGGGATGATGCTGTTGGCGGCGTATTGGATTTCGCCTTCGGGCTGGCTTTCTTGCATGGCTTCGTAGGCTTCCGGGCTCTCGAAGCATTCGGCTTCTTCGGCGATAGCATATAGGCGGGCGGGCAGGCTTTGGGCGGGGAAATCCGGCGGCAGGGTTTGGAAGTCGGGCTGGGAGAAGAGCAGGGGGTAGTCGCCGCTGATGCAGGCGCCGTTTTCATCGAACTGGTTGCCGTTGATCCAGACGTGGAGATCGCCGGTGCCGTCTTCGTGGCCGCGGCTGCCTTGGATGCCGATGGTTTGCGTGCTCTGTGCGGCGAGGCCGGGCTCGACGGTGAGGATGCTGCCGTCTTGGTCGGTAATGATCCACAGTTGGGCGCCGCTAGGGTCGGTGTAGACGTGGTAGCCGGCGCTTTGCCCTTCGCTGCTTTGGCAGCCGGGGCGGCCTTGCTCAATCTGCTCGATGCAGCGGTTGATGAATTCAATGAGATCGTCTTGGTTTTGTGTGTGCAGGCCGATGGCGCTGAAGTGGTTCATGGCGGTTGCCTTTTGGGTTGCTTTGAGGGAAACGTATTATAACGGCAGAGGCTACCTGAAAACGATGTCTTGGCGTAGCCAAAGCTGAGTTTCTGCGAAGCTAAAACGATGTCTTGGCGTAGCCAAAGCTGAGTTTCTGCGAAGCTAAAGCGCCAGCTTCAACGAAGTTAAAACGGGCAAGGCGATTTTCAGGTAGCCTTTCCCCGCCTGCCGCACGGGTTTACAATAGCCGCCTTGTTATCACACACACTTCCCTTATGCCTTTCCTCCCCCTTTCCCTGCTCGCCACCGGCAAAGCCCTGCCTAGGAACATCGTTACTTCCGCCGAGCTAGACGAACGCCTGGGCAAGCCTCGCGGCTATGTGCAGAAGCGCAGCGGCATTGTGCACCGGCATCACGCCGAGCCCGGCTTGCAGCAATCCGAGCTGGCGGCGCGGGCGGTGCGCGATGCCTGCGCACGCGGCGACATCGCACCGGAGAGCATCGATTTGCTGATTAACGTGAACGGCGTGCCCGAACAGGCCTTGCCGTGCACCGCCGCGCATGTGCTGGCGCAACTGGGCTGGCAAGGCCGGGCGGGCTACGACCTCAACGCCAGCTGCGTCGGCTTCCTGCCCGCGCTGCAACACGCCGCCGCCCTGCTCAACAGCGGCTGCCACCGCCGCATCGCCATCGTGGCCTGCGACCTGGCCTCGCGCGGTCTGAACTGGGCCGACGAAGAATCCTCGCTGATTTTCGGAGACGGCGCCGCCGCCGCCATCGTGGAGCGCGGCCACGGCGCGGGCGGCATCCGCCGCTTTGTGATGAAAAACTATCCCGACGCGGTTTCCCTGTGCCAAATCCCCGCCGGCGGCACGCGCCGCAATATGGTGTCCGGCATGCAGCCGCAGGATTTCTATTTCAAAATGCACGGGCGCGAATTGTTCCGCCGCAGCGCCGAAGTGCTGCCGGAAATATTGGGCGAGCTGCTCTCCGGCATGAGCATTGCCGATTGCAACCTGTGGCTGGTGCACCAGGCCAGCCACCTCGGCATGCAGCACATCACCAAACGCCTCGGCATCAGCGAGCGCCGCCTCATCAACATCTACCCCACACACGGCAACCAGGTTTCCGCCTCGCTGCCCACCGTGCTGCACGAAGCGTTTGCCGGCAACCGCTGGCAGCGCGGCAGCCGCGTGGCCATGGTCGGCACCGCTGCCGGCTTGGCCGTGGCCGGGCTGATATGGGAAGTGTGAATTGCCTTTCTATGCCACAGGCTACCTGAAAAATTGGATGAAACCGAAATCATGAACAACACGATCCCCAACTACCTCACCCCAGTCGGCTGGCAGGCGCTGAAAGACGAGCTCTACCAGCTGGTGAATAAAGAACGCCCCGAAATCGTGCAAATCGTCAACTGGGCGGCCTCCAACGGCGACCGCAGCGAAAACGGCGATTATCTCTACGGCAAACGCCGCATGCGCGAGATCGACCGCCGCATCCGCTTCCTCACCAAACGGCTGGAAGCCGCGCAGGTGGTGGACCCGGCCACCCGCGAGCCCACCGACCAAATCTTTTTCGGCGCCACGGTGGAACTCTTGCGCGGCAACGGCAGCGAGCAAACCGTGCACATCGTGGGCGTGGACGAAATCGACACCGCCCGCAACAAAATCTCTTGGACTTCCCCGCTCGCCCGCGCCCTGCTCAAAGCGCGCGAGGGCGACGAAATTGTGTTCCACGGGCCGGAAGGCAGGGAGGAGATTGAAGTGTTGTCAGTGACTTATGTGGCCATCGGATAGAACTGCCGCTCCCAATATTTTCAGGTAGCCTCCCAAGCATGAAAGAGGCTACCTGAAAATTTTCCGCCATGGGCAGCGGCGGTGGAACGCCAATAGTTATCATCTGCAAGCCAATGTTTCCAAAAGCATTCCCCAAAAGACACACTCCTAATGCAAAGAAAAGTAAATCTGCCGGGCAATGAGAATTGTTGGCAGATTCAGTTGCCTGGCAGCCCGTAGCCAAGCCTTTTATTTTATTTGGCTTTAGGCTACCTGAAAAATAGCGAAGCGCTTGTTTTACAGGATAATTGTTCGCATTTATAACTGCGAGATGAGAATTTTCGCAACAAGCTGCGTATAATTCCGCCCCAGCAAAAGGGCAGCACCGAAATCCCGCTGCCGCACACCATCCATCACAAAAATCAGGAGCAGAAAATGCAAGGCAACAAAGAAGTTATCGACTACATGAACCAGCTGCTAGCCGGCGAGCTCGCCGCCCGCGACCAATATTTCATCCACTCACGCATGTACGACGAATGGGGCTACAGCAAGCTCTTCGCCCGCATCGGCCACGAAATGGAAGACGAAACCGAGCACGCCGCCGATTTCATCCGCCGCATCCTCATGCTCGGCGGCACCCCGCAGATGGTGCCCGCCCCGCTGCGCATCGGCCGCACCGTGCGCGAAATGCTGCAATTCGATTTGGACACCGAATACGAAGTGCGCGACAACCTCAAGCGCGGCATCAAATTGTGCGAAGAAAAACAAGACTATGTAACCCGCGATTTGATGGTGGCCCAGCTCAAGGACACCGAAGAAGACCACGCCCACTGGCTCGAACAGCAGCTGCGCCTCATCGACCTCATTGGCGAGCAGAACTACCTGCAAAGCCAGCTGTAAACCGGAAAGGACAAGCCATGAAAGGCGACCGCGAAGTTATCCGCCAGCTCAATAGAAACCTCGGCATCCTGCTCATCACCATCAACCAGTATTTCCTGCATGCCCGCATCCTGAAAAACTGGGGCTTGGAAGAGCTCGGCGGCTATTTCTACAAACAGTCCATCACCGAGATGAAGTCTGCCGACGCGCTGATTGAGCGCATCCTGCTGCTCGAAGGTCTGCCCAACCTGCAAGAGCTCGGCAAACTGCTTATCGGCGAAAGCGCCGAAGAAATCATCCGCTGCGACCTGCAAAAAGAGCAAGACAAACACCAGGCGCTGATTGAAGCCATCGCCGTGTGCGAAGAGAAGCAAGACTACGTTTCCCGCCAACTGCTGGAAAAGCAGAAAGACGAAAACGAAGAACGCCTCGACTGGCTGGATACCCAGCTCGACCTGGTGGCAAGCATGGGCTTGCAGAACTATTTGCAACTGGCGGCGCAAGAGGACTAAAACACAAACCACTGCCAAACCTCAAGCGCTATCGCCAACAGCCTGCCCGCATCGGCGGCAGGCTGTTTTTTTCCTGCTGTGGAAGCCATCTGCGTCTGCGTTGCGCCACAACAGGCAAAGGCTACCTGAAAACCATTTGGGCAATACAGGCCAAACGGTTTTCAGGTAGCCTTTTGCTGCTTCGGCGGGTTTGCTGAAGAAAGCGGGGCTCAAGCGATGCTTTGTCGCAATTGTGAAAGCGTGGCGGGGCGGTGCTCCAGGTTTTCGGGCGACACGGCGCGCACATCGGTGCGGGCGGTGAAGCGCTCCAGTGCGTTTTGGTTGGCGGGGCTGAGGTGGGGCTGCAAATCGGGCAGGCGGAATTGCATGAAAACGAAGGCCATGCCTAAGGCGAGGTTGCCGAGGTCTCCGGCGGCGGCATCGAGCTGCGGCGCTTGGCTCAGGCCGCGGATGCAGGCGGCGCGGGCGCGCTCGAGCAGCGGGTGGTCGGGCGTGTTTTCGGTTTTGAATTTTTGCAGGCCGAAGACTTTCACCAGCTGTTCGAGCAAAATGAAGGCGTAGCCGGCGGCGGCGCTTTGTGCGGCGTTGTGCAGGGGGTGGCCGAGCAGGAAATCTAGGATAAACGGGCTGTTGCAGATGATGGCACCGCTGTCGGTTTGCAGGGTGGGCACTTGGGAGAAGGGGTTGAGGGCTTGGAGTTCGGCAGGGTTTTCCCAAGGATTGACGTAGGCGATGGCAAAATCGATGTCGCGCCGCGGCAGGGCGGCGAGCAGGACGAGGCGGCCGAAGGGGGAGGTGGAGCTGGTGTAGAGTTTCATGTTGTTCTCCTGTTTAATATTTGTTTGGTAAGCAGATTTTATTTTCAGGTAGCCTGCCATATGTGCTGAAGGCTACCTGAAATTTATTTGATTTGGCGGGCGGCAGCGAGGGCGTTGGTTTGATGCTGGAACAGTTCGGCTGTGCCTTTTTGGCCGAGCTCGAGCAGGCGGGTGAGCTCGGGGATGCTGAAGGGGGCGCCTTCGGCGGTGCCTTGGATTTCGATGATTTTGCCGGAAGCGGTCATCACGAGGTTGACGTCGCTGTCGCAGCCGGAGTCTTCGGGGTAGTCGAGGTCGAGCAGGGGGGTGCCGCCCACCACGCCGGCGGAAACGGCGGCGATTTGTTCGCGCAGGGGGTTTTGCGCGAGTTTGCCTTCGGCGAGGAGTTTGCCGATGGCGAGGTGCAGGGCGACGTAGGCGCCGGTGATGCTGGCGGTGCGGGTGCCGCCGTCGGCTTGGATCACGTCGCAGTCGATGAGGATTTGGCGCTCGCCCAGCAGGCTCAAATCAACGGCGGCGCGCAGGGAGCGGCCGATGAGGCGCTGGATTTCCTGGGTGCGGCCGGATTGTTTGCCTTGGGCGGCTTCGCGGCGCATGCGGGAGGCGGTGGAGGCGGGGAGCATGCCGTATTCGGCGGTTACCCAGCCTTGGTTTTTGCCGCGCAGGAAGGGCGGCAGGCTCTCGTCGATGCTGGCGGTGCAGATGACTTTGGTGTGGCCGCAGGCAATGAGGGCGGAGCCGTGGGAGTGGGGGAGGAAGTGGGGGGTGATGCTGACGGGGCGGAGTTGGTCGGCGGCGCGGCCGGTGCGGATGGGGGCGGGCATGGCGGTCTCGTTGGGGGAGGGTGGAATCATTTCAGGTAGCCTCAAGCGGGCCTGGGGTGATTATACTGCTGTGCGGGGCGGGACGCTTGGAAATACGGTGGATAGCGGGGCGGATATGGCTGGAATGGCAATGGTTTCAGCTATATAATTCGGACAGTTTGTTTACGGGCAGGCTACCTGAAAATGTTAGCGATAAAATGAGTGCCATGAAGTTCATTCCTTTGGTCGAACGGGTTTATGCCGATTTGGACAACGAGCGTTTAAGCCGGCACATTGTCGGGCTGACGCAAACGGATAGCGTTTGCTGCTTCGACGGCGATATGCGCACGATTAAAGCAGGCGACTATCTCTATTTGTATATGGATTGCGGCGACGATTATTGCGTGAGCGAAGGCGTCGTGATTGCCAACCCTTATCCGACTGCACACCGATACTGCTGCGTGTTGGATGAAGATATTCTCTTCTGGCAGGATTATTGTGCCGCAACCAATCGTTGATATGCCTCTAAACTTTTAGCTATCTTGCTTTTAGCTTCGCAGAAACTCAGCCTTGCTCTGCAAGACATCGGTCCGCTTCGTTGAAGCTCACGTTTTCAGGTAGCCTTTATTCCCCACCCATACCGCCATGTCCGATTTAATCGTTTTCAACAAGCCCTACGGTGTGATCTGCCAATTCAGCCCGCACGAAAAACACCGCACGCTCAAAGAATTTATCCCGCTGCCCAGCGTTTATCCCGCCGGCCGGCTGGACACCGACAGCGAAGGCTTGCTGCTGCTCACTGCCGATGGCCGCCTGCAGGCCAAAATTGCCGATCCGCGCCACAAAACGGTGAAAACCTATTGGGCGCAGCTCGAAGGTAGCCCAAACGAAGCCAAGCTGGATTTGCTGCGGCACGGCGTGGATCTGGGCGATTTCGTTACCCGCCCGGCGCAAATCAGGCTACCTGAAAAATGGGAAACCGAGCGCCTGTGGCCGCGCGTGCCGCCCATCCGCGAGCGCAAGAGTGTGCCGGACTTTTGGCTGGAAATCCGCATCAGCGAAGGCAAAAACCGCCAAGTGCGCCGCATGACGGCCAAGGCGGGCTATCCCTGCCTGCGGCTGGTGCGCGTGGGCATCGGTCGGCTGGATTTGTGGCAGCTCGGCTTGGCACCGGGGCAGTGGCGGCCGGCACCGTTTTTGCCCTAGCTCAACATTCCTGACGGCAGCCGTGCGCTCGGTATGCCGTTTGCTTGGCATTTCGTTTAATTTCATCACACGAGGTTCGATATGGCGGATTTACCCGAGCTTTTGGCGCAGTGGCAGCACACCGCGCGTTTCCGTTTCCCCCTTTTGGCCAAACCGCGTGCCGAAGACAGCCACAAGGGCACTTTCGGCACAGTGGCGGTGGTGGGCAGCGCGGCCGGCATGAGCGGTGCCGGCGTGCTGGCGGCCAGCGCGGCTTTGAAAGGCGGAGCCGGCAAAGTGTGGCTCGGGTTTGCGCAAAACGGCCTGCCGCTGCCTTATCTGCCCAACTATCCCGAAATCATGCTCACCACCGCCGTGCAGCTGCTGCAGCGGCGCGACATCACGGTGTATGCCGTGGGCTGCGGGCTGGGCATGAGCGACGGTTCGCGCCAGCTGCTGGAGCAGGCCACCGCCGCCGCCATCCATGCCGACGCGCCACTGCTGCTCGATGCCGACGCGCTCAATATGCTGGCGGTGGAGCGCCTGTTCCTGCCCAACAACGCCGTTCTCACGCCGCACCCGCTGGAAGCCGCGCGCCTGCTGGATGTTTCCGTGGACGAAGTGCAGGGCAACCGCTATCTGGCTGCCGCGCGGATTGCCGAGCGTTACGGCAGCTTCGTGGTGCTCAAAGGCGCCCAAACCGTGGTGTGCACGCCAAACGGCCGCATCGTGTATGAAAACGACAGCGGCAACCCCGGGCTGGCCACCGCCGGCAGCGGCGATGTGCTGAGCGGCTTGCTGGCCGCACTTCTGGCGCAACACCTGCCCCTGCAGGAAGCGGCCTGTGCAGCGGTGTGGCTGCACGGCACGGCGGCAGAACTTTTGGCCGCCCGAGGTATCGGCCCGATCGGTTTGACCGCCGGAGAAATCGCCGATGCGGCGCGTGAATTGCGCAATTTGGCGGCGGGCTAGGGCAGGATAGTGCTGCATGCTTAACCGTTGCGCCGGCTGCAAAATTGGAGGCTACCTGAAAGCGTGCGCTTCAACGAAGTTAAAACCAAATCGCAAAGCAGCAGCCAATCAAATCAGGCTACCTGAAATTTTCAGGTAGCCTGCTTATTTGCAGGATAAGGAGAATGGGAAGTTGCCCAGGGCACGGTTTGCAGGAAGGCGGTTGAAGCGAAACAACGCAGGCTAGCTGAAAGGTTAAACCGCAAGGAAGTTTCAAACGGCAGGGCCGATCATTTTCAGGTAGCCTTTGTGCGCAAACAGTTAGGCTTGAGCACGATCGTTGCTCACGCGTTTTCACACGAGATAAAGCCTGCCGACATTAAATCAGGCTACCTGAAATTTTTCAGGTAGCCTGTGCGGTATCGGGCAGGCAGATTTACTGCTCTTCCTGATTCAGTTTTTGGTTGCCGCTGCGTAAGGGGAACTTCTGCTCCAAGCCGCGGAGGAATTGGGTGTAGAACTGTTCGCCGTTGCGCTGGCCGGCCAGCTGGCGCAGTTGCGGCAGCTGCTCTTTGCTGTTTTCCGGCAGGGAAACGGAGCGCACTTCCACCAGCGCGGCACCGCTGCCGGGCAGGGTTACCAGCGCGTAGCCAGGCTTGCCGTTTTGCGGCCGGGCTTTAACGATGGCGGAAAAGTTTTCCATACCGAGGTTTTGCTGCAGCTGGTTGGCGCCCACTTTTTCTACCTGCCCCCATTGCAGCGCGGCCACGGCTTGGCCGGCTTGCAGTTTGCCCAGTGCTTCGGCGGCGGCGGCTTGTGCCAGCTTGGCGCTTTCGGCGGCAACGTAGTCGCGGCGCACATTGTCTTTGGCTTCTTCAAACGATTGGTTGCGCGCTTTGCTCACGTCGGTGGCGCGTACGATACGCAGCACGCCGTTGCCCATGTCGAGCAATTCGGAGTTGTGGCGGCGTTCGATTACGTCGGGGCTGAAAATAGCTTGTTTTACCGCATCGGGCAGCTGGCTGGCGGATACGTCGGGCTCGCTGAGCCATTCGTCTTGCTTCTGCAGCGGCAGTTTCATCTGTTCGGCCACTTTTTGCAGGCTGTCGGGGTGGTCGAAGGCGAGCTGTTCCAGCTCTTCGCGGGCTTTGCCCATGGCCTGTGCGGCTTTGCGTTGGCGCACGCTTTCTTCCAGCTGCGCTTTCACGCTGTCAAACGAAGGTTTGGCTTCGCTGCCGGCGGTAGGCAGGTTTTGGTAGGCTTCCTGCAATTCCTGCGTGCTGACGGTTTGCTGTTTGGCCAGTTCTTCCAGGCTCAACTCGATGTATTCGAGCTTCACGGCCAGGGGCAGGGCATAGCGGGTTTTGTTGGCGTCGAAATAGGTTTTCAGCGCGGCATCGGTGGGCTGCACGCGGGCGGCGTAATCGCTGGCTTTGAAGGGGGCGGTGCGCAGTTCGCGCTCGGTGTTGATCATGCCTAGGAGTTGCTCGGCTTGGCTGTTGCTGACGATACTGCCGTTGGAAAGCAGGCTGAGCAGGGTTTGGCGGCGGTATTGGCGGCGCATATTGGTAATCAGCTGCTCTTCGCTCAGGCCGTTTTGGCTCAGATAGGCTCTGAGCAGCTCGGGGTTAAATTGGCCGTTGGTTTGGAAGGAGGGATCGCGCGCAATCACGTTTTTAATCTGTTCAACCGACAGTTCGCCCACGCCCAATTCCATTGCGCCTTGTTCGATATAGGCCTGCTGCACCAGCGATTGGAATACGGATTCGTTGGTAATATCGTTGTTGCCGCTTCGATGTGCGGCGCGGACAACGTCTTGCACTTCTTCGGCGGTGATGGTGGTGTCGCCGATTTTGCCGATGTAGTTGCTGCGGATGCCGGAAGACAGGGTTTCTGCACCGAAACCGATGAAGGTGATGCTAACGCCGGCCAGCAGGATTTGGGACAGGCGGCGGTGTTTTTCGACTATGGCAAACATAAACGTGATGCGGTGGTTGGGGGAAAGGCGGTATTGTAACGGTTCTGACGGTGGCGGGCTAGCGGTTTGCCCAATTGGTTTTGCCTGCTGGAAAGGAAAGATTGGGCTGCATATTGGCAATCGATATTTTCAGGTAGCCTCTGAGCGGGCTTGAGGCTACCTGAAAATATATAGCCGAAGCATTTGTTCCTTCCTTTCGCGTCAGTTTGCCTTGCCGTACTGTTGTATTGCCTCCGGCTTGCTGCTTGGTGTGAAAAAATAACTGCCTCAGCCAGAATAGGCTACCTGAAAATTTCATTTCCGTCCGTATGGGCAAAATAAACAGACAGGCAAAAAAAGACAGGCAAAATACCTGTCTTTTTTGGCAATCGTATGGTGCGTGGTTTACAGCGCGTCTTTCAGCGCTTTGCCGGCACGGAATTTCGGAGACTTGGCAGCCGGGATAACCAGCTCGGCGCCGGTTTGCGGGTTGCGGCCTTTGCGTTCGGCGCGTTCGCCCACGTAGAAAGTACCGAAGCCGACCAGCGTTACGGTGTCGCCTTTTTTCAGGGCGGTGGTAACGGCTTTAGTCAGGCCATCCAATGCCTTACCGGCAGCAGCCTTGGAAATATCGGCTTCCTTGGCAATCGCTTCAATCAATTCAGACTTGTTCACAATAAGTCCCTTTCTGGTTGAGGAGTAACGAAAATCTGCCGATTTGCATCGGCAAGCAATGCTTTTACTTGTAACAGGCTGCTTTATAGCAAGTCCAAAATCATTGGTCAAGCAAATAAACGGCCGGCTGATGGCTATTTTCAGGGAATCCGGCAGGATTGAGCCTTTCACACAACAAAGCCTGCCGGATTGTGCATTAATGCTTGGTGGCCCGGCCGCCGGTTTTGGCCGGGGTTTTCGGCTTGGCAGCCGGATCATCCTGCCAGGGCTGCGGCTGGTATTCGAGGCCGAAAGAGAGCACTTCGTCGATCCAGCGCACCGGATGGATATTCAGGCCTTCTTTCACGTTTTGCGGGATTTCTTCCAAATCCTTCACGTTTTCCTTGGGAATCAGCACATGCTTGATACCGCCGCGCAGGGCTGCCAGCAGTTTTTCCTTTAAACCACCGATGGGCAGCACTTCGCCGCGCAAGGTGATTTCGCCGGTCATGGCCACGTCGGCGCGCACCGGAATGCCGGTGAGGGCGGACACGATGGCCAGCGTCATGGCGATGCCGGCGCTGGGGCCGTCTTTCGGTGTGGCACCTTCGGGCACGTGCACGTGGATGTCGGTTTTTTCGTAAAAATCCGGTGCGATGCCCAGCACTTCGGCACGCGAGCGCACCACGCTCCAGGCGGCGGAAATGGATTCCTGCATCACATCGCCCAGCTTGCCGGTGCGTAGGATGTTGCCTTTGCCTTTCAGGGCCACTGCTTCAATGGTGAGCAGTTCGCCGCCCACTTCAGTCCACGCCAGGCCAGTTACCTGACCAATACGGTTTTCGCTTTCGGCCACGCCGTAGTCGAAGCGGCGTACGCCGAGGTAATCGTGCAGGTTGGCGGCATCCACGACTACGGTTTTCGGCTCGGCGGCGTGTTTGCCGGCAGCTTTTTTATCTTGCTCCAGCACCTGCTTCATTACCACTTTGCGACAGATTTTGGCGATTTCGCGATCCAGCGAGCGCACACCGGCTTCGCGGGTGTAGTAGCGGATGATATCGCGCACGGCGCTTTCTTGAATGTCGATTTCGTCTTTTTTCACACCGTTGCGCTCAATCTGCTTGGGCACGAGGTATTGCAGGGCGATATTAACTTTTTCGTCTTCGGTGTAGCCGGAGAGGCGGATGATTTCCATGCGGTCGAGCAGGGCAGGCGGAATGTCCATGCTGTTGGAGGTGGCCAGGAACATCACGTTGCTCAGGTCGAAATCTACTTCCACATAGTGGTCGGCGAAGGAATGGTTTTGCTCGGGATCGAGCACTTCCAGCAGCGCGCTGGCCGGATCGCCGCGGAAGTCGCGGCCGAGCTTGTCGATTTCATCGAGCAGGAACAGCGGGTTGTTCACGCCGGCCTTAATCATATTTTGGATGATTTTGCCGGGCATGGAGCCGATGTAAGTGCGGCGATGACCGCGGATTTCGCTCTCGTCGTGGATGCCGCCCAAGGCCATGCGTACGTATTTGCGGCCGGTGGCTTTGGCAATGGATTGGCCGAGCGAGGTTTTACCCACGCCGGGCGGGCCGACCAGGCACAGAATCGGGCCTTTGAGTTTGTTCATGCGTTTTTGCACGGCCAAGTATTCCAAAATCCGCTCTTTCACTTTTTCCAGGCCGTAGTGGTCGGCATTGAGCACCAAATCGGCCTGTACGATGTCTTTGCTGACCTTGCTTTTCTTCTTCCAAGGAATGTCCACCAGCGTTTCGATGTAATTGCGCACCACGGAAGATTCGGCTGACATGGGCGGCATCATACGCAGCTTTTTCATTTCGCCCAGCGCTTTTTCTTCCGCTTCCTTGCTCATACCGGCTTCGCGGATTTGCTGTTCGAGCTGGTCGAGTTCTTCGCGTTCGTCGCCTTCGCCCAGCTCTTTCTGGATGGCTTTCACCTGCTCGTTCAAATAATAATCGCGCTGGGATTTTTCCATCTGGCGTTTCACGCGGCCGCGGATACGTTTCTCCACCTGCAGGATGTCCAGCTCGGCTTCGAGCTGGCCGAGCAGGTGCTCCATGCGTTCGGCCACGTTGATGATTTCCAAAATTTCCTGCCGCTGTTCGAGCTTGAGCTGAAGATGGGCGGCGATGGTGTCTACCAAGCGGCTCGGGTCGGCGATGCCGTGGATGGTGCTGGCCACTTCGCCGGGGATTTTTTTATTGAGCTTGATGAACTGATCGAACTGCGCAAGCAGTGTGCGGCGCAGTGCTTCGTAGTCGCGGCTGTCGGCTTCTTCGGCGGATTCCAGGATTTCGATTTGTGCTTGGAAATAATCGCCGCTGTCGTCGATTTCGAGTGCGCGGGCGCGGCGGATGCCTTCCACCAGCACTTTCACTGTGCCGTCGGGCAGTTTGAGCACTTGCAGGATGTTGGCCAGCGTGCCGATGGCGTGCAAATCATCGGCATTGGGGTCTTCATTGGCGGGGTTTTTCTGCGCTAAGAGGAAGACGGGGCCGTCTTGCTCGATGGCGGCGTCGAGCGCGGCGATGGATTTGGGGCGGCCCACAAACAGGGGCAGCACCATGTGCGGATACACCACCACATCGCGCAGCGGCAACATCGGCAGGGTTTGGATGTTGCTGGATGTATGTTGATTTTGGCTCATTGTTTTCTCTTGTTATCTCGGTTGAAATAGGGTTGAGGCTTTGCTTTTTCCTCATTGCGGGGCAACGTGGGGGCGGGCGGCTGCTTTTCAAGCGGTAATTGCGTTTACTGCCATGTTTGCTGATCGCCCACGCTAATGCTTGCCGGAGAGTGAGAGGCTACCTGAAAAAGGCTACCTGAAAACATTTTCGGAGTTTCAGGTAGCCTTTTTCAGGTAGCCTTCCGGCTTTTGTTGCGATGGATATAAATATGATAAAAATCTATACCGCCGAGCGGCAGTTGTGGCAGAATGCCTGCTTGATTTTGTTTCCGCACAGAGGAGTGCCACCATGTCCGTTACCAACGTAGTCAGAATGATTGAAGAAAACGACGTGCGTTTCGTCGATTTACGTTTTACCGACACCAAAGGCAAACAGCACCATTTCACCGTGCCCGCCGCCGTGGTGCTGGACGACCCGGAAGAATGGTTTGAAAACGGCCAGCCTTTCGACGGCTCGTCTATCGGCGGCTGGAAAGGTATCCAAGCTTCCGATATGCAGCTGCGCCCCGATCCGGCCACCGCCTTCATCGATCCTTTCTACGACGATGCCACCGTGGTGCTCACCTGCGACGTGATCGACCCCGCCAGCGGCCAAGGCTACGACCGCGACCCGCGCTCCATCGCCCGCCGCGCCGAAGCCTATCTCAAAGCCAGCGGCGTGGGTGATACCGCCTTTTTCGGCCCCGAGCCCGAATTTTTCGTGTTCGACGGCATCGAATTCGAAACCCATATGCACAAAGCCCGCTTCGAAATCACCTCAGAGAGCGGTGCCTGGGCCAGCGGCCTGCACCTCGACGGCCAGAACACCGGCCACCGCCCCACCGTAAAAGGCGGCTATGCCCCAGTGGCCCCGGTAGACAGCGGGCAAGACCTGCGTTCCGCCATGGTGAACATCTTGCAGGAAATCGGCATTCCTGTGGAAGTGCACCACGGCGAAGTCGGCACCGGCAGCCAGATGGAGATCGGCACCAAGTTCAGCACCCTGGTGCACCGCGCCGACCAAACCCAAGACATGAAATATGTGATTCACAACGTGGCGCACAACTTCGGCAAAACCGCCACCTTCATGCCCAAACCCCTGATGGGCGACAACGGCAGCGGCATGCACGTGCACCAATCCATCTGGAAAAACGGCCAAAACCTGTTTGCCGGCGACGGCTATGCCGGCCTGAGCGACACCGCCCTCTACTACATCGGCGGCATCATCAAGCACGCCAAAGCGCTCAACGCCATCGCCAACCCCTCCACCAACTCCTACAAACGCCTCGTGCCGCATTTTGAAGCGCCCACCAAATTGGCCTATTCCGCCAAAAACCGTTCCGCTTCCATCCGCATCCCCACCGTGCACAGCGTGAAAGCCCGCCGTGTGGAAGTGCGCTTCCCCGACCCCACGGCCAACCCCTACCTTGTGTTTGCCGCGCTCCTGATGGCCGGGCTGGATGGCATTCAGAACAAAATCCACCCCGGCGATCCGGCCGACAAAAACCTCTACGACCTGCCGCCGGAAGAAGACGCGCTCGTGCCCACCGTGTGCGCCTCCCTGGAAGAAGCGCTGGAAGCCCTCAAAGCCGACCACGAATTCCTGCTGCGCGGCGGCGTGTTCAGCCAAGACTGGATCAACAGCTACATCGCCTTCAAAGAAGAAGACGTGCGCCGCATCCGCATGGCACCGCACCCGCTGGAATTCGAGATGTATTATTCGCTGTAAGGCGGGCGAACGCGTGACGGCAGGATAAACCTTGCCGTATAGAAAAGGCTACCTGAAAACGATTGAAGTTTTTCAGGTAGCCTTTTGTTGTGCAGCAGGGCAGTTAGACCAAATGCAGTTGTTGCAGGGCTTGTTGCAACTGGTCGGCTGTCCAGCGGTTGCCGGCGGCGAGGGTCATGAGGGCGGTGGCGGTTTCAATGTTGCATTTGCCGCCGCCCACGGCGCCGGCTTGGCGCAGGGCGTTGCCTTGAGCGTAGGCGGTGCCGGTGCGGCCGTGGTGGGCTTGGCTGATGTTGAGCAACAGGCCGCCGTTTCGGGTGAAGTGCCGCACGGCGTCGAGCAGTTCGGGGCTGGAGGGGGCGTGGCCTTGGCCGTAGCCGAGAAGGATGGCGGCCTGCTGGGGGAAGTGGCGCAGGCTGTGGGCGGTTTGCTCGGTGCTGTGGCCTGGGGTGAGCAGGTGGCTGCACACGCGGGCGGCAGGGTCGAGCCGGAGAGGGAGGCCGCTGAGTTTGCCGGGTTGGGGGGCGGGCTCGGGCTGCCAGGTGCCGAAGTGGGGGTTGTCGAAGCCGTCGTCGCGCTCGGTGCTGTATTTGCTGCTGCCGACGGCGGGGTAGAGCCGGCCGGCGAAGGCGATGACGGTGCTGTGCAGCTGGGGATTTTGCAGGGCGGCAACGGCGGTTTGCAGGTTGGCGGGGGCGTCGCTGTGCGGGGCGTGGTAGGGTTTTTGCGAGCCGGTGAGGACGATGGGTTTGCCGTGGTTGCCGAGGGCGAGGGCGAGCAGGTTGGCGGTGTAGGCGAGGGTGTCGGTGCCGTGCAGGATGAGGATGCCGTCGTGTTCGGGGAGGGCGGCTTGGATGATGGCGAGCCATTCTGCCCAGTGTGTGGGGGTGACGTTGGAGCTGTCGATGAGGGGCTGGCAGATGTGCCAGCGGAAGGCGGCTTGGCCGGCATAGGGCTGGAGGGCGCTTTCGGCGAGCGCGGTATCGGGAACGAGGCCGGCGGGGGTGGGCTTCATGCCGATGGTGCCGCCGGTGTAGAGGACGAAGATTTTTTGCATGATGGAAGCCTGCTGGATGGGGAGTGCGGGATTATAGGGGCTACCTGAAATTTTGGGCTAGTGGGCGGATTCGTTTTTCAGGTAGCCTTTTGGGCGTAGATTAAAGGCTACCTGAAAACCAAAAATGTTTTCAGGTAGCCTGCTGTTTATTGGCCGTGGCCGGAAATTACTGCACTTTAATCAGCTTGATGTCGAATACCAGCACGGAGTTTGGCGGGATGCCGGGGTTGCCGCGCTCGCCGTAGGCCAGTTCGGCGGGGATGTAGAGGGTGTATTCGCCGCCTTCTTTCATCAGCTGCAGGCCTTCGGCCCAGCCTTTGATGACTTGGTTCAGCTTGAAGGTGGCGGGCTCGCCGCGCTGGATGGAGCTGTCGAACACGGTGCCGTCTACCAGCTTGCCTTCGTAGTGTACGGTAACGGTGCTGTTGGCGTTGGGCTGCTTGCCGGTGCCTTCTGTTTTCACGCTGTATTGCAGGCCGGAAGCGGTGGTTTTCACGCCTTCTTTGGCTTTGTTGGCTTCAAGGAAGGCCTTACCGGCTTCCTGCTGGCGGGTGGCGAGCTTGGCCATTTGGGAGGTTTGATATTGCTGCAGGATGGCATTGGCTTCTTCATCGCTCACGGGCTGGGGCTCGCTGGCCATAGCCGATTGCAGGCCTTTCACCACGGCTTCCATATCCAATTCCATGCCGCTGTCGCTGGCTTCTTTGAGCTGGCTGCCTTGCAGGTAGCCGATTAAGAAGCTGGCTTTCTGCTGGTCGTTCATATTGGCCAGGGCGCCGGACGCGGCCGGGGCGCTGGCGGATGAGGCGGCGGAAGCCGAAGAAGCGGCTGCCGGGGCAGAGGCGCTGCCGGAAGCGGGCTGTTGGTTACAGGCGGCCAGCGCGAACATCACGGCGGCGGCGAGCAAACAGGTGCGGAACATATTTTTTTGCATAACACTCCCTAATTGAAGGACAAAGAAAATAACGGCTGGCATTACAGCATTTCTGCCGCGCCGTTTCAATCGGTTTTACCAGAATTAAAAGGCTGCAGCTTGTGTTTTCGCGGCGGAAGTGATGAAATCCGCGCTTCAATCAAACTCGCAGAAAGATTTGCTATGCCCCCCGTTTGCCTGCCGCGCGGCCCGATTATGGCCGATGTTGCCGCCTACCGTTTGAGCGAGGAGGAAAAACAGCGCCTGCTGCATCCCGCCGTCGGCGGCGTGATTTTGTTTCGCCGCAATTACCAGAGCCGCAGCCAGCTTCAGGCATTGTGTGCCGAAATCAAGGCGTTGCGCACGCCGGAACTGGTGATTGCTGTGGACCACGAAGGCGGGCGCGTGCAGCGCTTTATTGACGGATTCACCCGCCTGCCGGCCATGAATGTGCTGGGTAAAATCTGGGAAGAGCAGGGGCAGGCTGCGGCGGAAGCGGCGGCGGAGAAGATAGGCTGGGTGCTGGCGGTGGAGCTGCGCGCCTGCGGTGTGGATTTGTCGTTTACGCCGGTGCTGGATTTGGATTGGGGGCAGTGCGCCGTGATCGGCAACCGCAGCTTCCACCGTCAAGCCGAAATCGTAACCGCGCTGGCTTTGGCCCTGCAACGCGGCCTCAACCGCGGCGGCATGCAGAGCTGCGGCAAACATTTCCCAGGCCACGGTTTTGTGGCAGGCGACAGCCATTACGTGCTGCCGGAAGACCCGCGCAGCCTGGCCGAACTGATGGCGGCGGATATCCAGCCATTCCGCGCTTTGTCTGCCGCGGGCATGGCCGCCGTGATGCCGGCGCATGTGGTGTATCCGGCGGTGGACACGCAGCCGGCCGGTTTCTCAAGTGTGTGGCTGAAGCGGATTCTGCGGCAGGAATTGGGCTTCAACGGCGTGATTTTCTCTGACGACCTGACCATGGAAGGGGCGGGCGCGGCGGGCGGCATCCGCGAGCGGGCCGCGCAATCCTTTGCTGCCGGCTGCGATATTGTGCTGGTGTGCAACCGCCCGGATTGGGTGGACGAGCTGCTGGAAGGCTTCAGGCTACCTGAAAACCCGCAGCTGGCCGTGCGTTGGCAATACATGGCCGGCCGCGGCACGAGTGCCGAATATGCGGCGCTGATGGGTCAGCCCGAGTTCCAGGCCGCCCAAGCTTTTACCGCCGCGCTGGCTTCGCCGCAGGATGTGGCCGGCGGGGTGAAGGTGGGCGAGGCGTTTTAGTGTAAGAACTTGTGGTGTTGTTTGTGCTTTTTCTAGCGATGGGTTTCATCAGGCTACCTGAAATTTTTCAGGTAGCCTGTTTTGTTGGCGGCGTTTAATCGGGTGTTCTTTCCTGCGGCAGGCGGCCGGCCCAGTCGCAGGCGAATTGGTAGGCGGTGCGGCCGGAGCGGCTGCCGCGCATTTGCGCCCAGTTGAGGGCGGCGCGGCGGGCGGTGTCGTCGAGTGGGAGGCCGGCGTCGGCGAGCCAGCTTTCGGCGGCGGCGAGGTAGTCTTCTTGGCTGAAGGGGTAGAAGCTGAGCCAGAGGCCGAAGCGGTCGGAGAGGGAGACTTTTTCTTCTACGGCTTCTTTGGGGTGGACTTCGCCGCGCGCGCCGGTGCTGCCGATGTTGTCGGCCATGTGTTCGGGCATGAGGTGGCGGCGGTTGGAGGTGGCGTAGACGAGGACGTTTTCGGCACGGCGGGAGAGGCCGCCGTCAAGGGCGGTTTTGAGGGCTTTATAGCTGTCTTCGCCGTCTTCGAAGGAGAGGTCGTCGCAGAAGACGATGTATTTTTCGTGGCGGGGGGCGAGGAGTTCGAGCAGGGCGGGCAGGCCGGCGAGGTCGTGTTTGTCGACTTCGATGAGGCGCAGGCCGTGTTCGGCGTATTCGTGCAGCAGGGCTTTGATGAGGGAGGATTTGCCGGTGCCTCTGGCGCCGGTGAGCAGGGCGTTGTTGGCGGGGCGGCCGGCAAGGAATTGTTCGGTGTTGCGCACGAGGAGTTGGGTTTGCTGGCTGATGGCGGCAAGGCGGGAGAGGGGGAAGGTGTGGGGGCGCGGCAGGGCGGTGAGCTGGCCGCCGTTGCCGTGTTTCTGCCAGCGGTAGGCGAGGGCTTGCCAGTCGGGATCGTGCGGCTCGGGGGGGAGGAGTTGGTCGAGGCGGCGGAGGACGGAGGCGGCTTGCTTGAGGAAGGTTTTGAGTTTCATGGCGGTTGGGTTGGATGGGGGGTGGTTGTTTGGGCTTCGGTTATGTTTGTGTTTTCAGGTAGCCTCATTGCAAACCGTAGGGGCTACCTGAAAGTGATCGGGCTGATTTGACTTTGACGGTTGCTTGAAATATCTGGACATTGCCGGAATGGTGCGTGGCGATGCCGAAATCGATGGACATGGTGTTTAGCGGGTTTGCAGCAGTTGTTTGGCTTCTTGGCGTTTGAGCTTCCAGCCGTGGGAGCAGATGGGGCAGGTGAGGTAGTATTTGGATTCCATGCGGAACAGGGGGATGAAAAAGAGGGTGAATTTGGTGTAGGCGTTGGTGATGTGGAGGTTGACGCGGTTGTTGCAATTGCTGCAGATGCAGGTTTCGCCGCTTTCGCCGAGGTCGTCGAAATAGCCTTTGCTGCCGAAGATGAAAATCATGCTGTGCTTCCTGTTTGGAATGTTTGTTTACCAGTAAGCCGGGCAGGCTGGTTCGTGCCGGCCCGGCTGCTTGGTTTAAACGATTTCGGCTTTGGTGATGACCACGGGCTCCACGGGCACGTCGTCGTGGTAGCCGTGGCGTTTGGTGGCGACGCCTTCGATGGCGTCCACCACGTCTTGGCCTTCCACGACTTTGCCGAATACAGCGTAGCCCCAGCCGTGCAGGCTGGGCGAGGTGTGGTTGAGGAAGTCGTTGTCTTTGGTGTTGATGAAGAATTGTGAGGAGGCGCTGTGCGGGGCCTGGGTGCGCGCCATGGCGAGGGTGTATTTGTTGTTTTTCAGGCCGTTTTGGGCTTCGTTTTTGATGGGGGCGCGGCCGGGTTTTTCCTGCATGTTTTCGTCCATGCCGCCGCCTTGGATCATGAAGCCTTTGATGACGCGGTGGAAGATGAGGCCGTCGTAGAAGCCGTCTTTCACATATTGTTCGAAGTTGGCAGCGGTTTCGGGGGCTTTTTCGTGGTCGAGCTCGATGCCGATGGTGCCGAAGTTGGTGTGGAGTTTGATCATGTTTACTGTCCTGTAATTGGGTTGGGAGAAAGGGAAGAGGCTACCTGAAATTTTCAGGTAGCCTTTGTTGTGCCGGATTATTGTTTGACGGCTTCGATTTGGATGTTGAGCTTCACTTGGTTGCTGACGATGCCTTGCAGGTAGTTCATGCCCCATTTGCTGCGGTCGATGGTGGCGCTGAAGTCGCCGCCGCACACTTGGGCGTTGGCGCGCTGGCTGTGGTAACAGTTGAAGCGGTCGGCGTTGAGGCGCACGGGGTGGGTTTGGCCGAGCAGGGTGAGGCGGCCGTCTACGCTGGCGAGCTTGCTGCCGCGGAAGTTGAAGCGGGTGGACTCGAAGCGCATGTTGGGATATCGGGCGGCGTTGAAGAGGTCGGCGGAGGCGAGGTGTTTGTCGAAATCTTCGTTGCCGCTGCGCAGGTTGGCCACGGGGATGTCGATGTTCACGCTGCCGCGTTTGGCCTGGGGGTTGTATTCTACGGTACCGCTGAGGTTGTAGAAGCCGCCGGTGTTGGTGCTGGTGTTGAAGTGGTCGATGGCGAAGCGGGCGTTGGCGTGGTGGCTGTCGATTTTGTAGGTGTCGGCCTGGGCGCTACCAAAGGCGGCAGCGAGGATGGCAAGGGCGAGGGCTTTTTTCATGCTGACAATCTCCTGATGTGGTTGGGAAAACTACTGGGAAAGGATGCGCACTTGGCGGATGACGATGGGCGTGCGCGGTACGTCTTGATACATGCCTGAGCTGGTGGTGGGGGTGGCGGCGATTTGGTCTACCACGTTTTGCCCGGCCACCACTTTGCCAAACACTGCATAGCCGTAGCCGCGGGCGGTGGGGGCGGTGTGGTTGAGGAATTCGTTGTCTTTCACGTTGATGAAAAACTGGCTGGTGGCGGAATGGGGCTGGGCGGTACGGGCCATGGCCACGGTGTAGCGGTTGTTTTTCAGGCCGTTGGCGGCTTCGTTTACGAGTGCGGGGCGGGTGGGGGATTTTTCGGCCATTTGGGCGGTGAGGCCGCCGCCTTGAATCATGAAACCGGGAATCACGCGGTGGAAAATGGTGCCGTTATAAAAACCGCTTCGGGCGTAGGCCAAGAAGTTTTCCACGGTTTTGGGGGCTCGCTCTTCATTCAGGGCGAGCTCGATGTTGCCTTGGCTGGTTTCGAGCAGCACGCGGGTTTCGGCTTGGGCGGCTAGGGCGGCGCAGCCGAGCGCGGCGGTGAGAAGGAGTGTGCGGAAGGGTTTCATGTTGTTTGCTAAAAAATGAAAAAATGGTAGGTGCGCTAGGGTAAAGGCTACCTGAAAATTTTGCAAGCTTGGCTTAAAGCTCTTCTTTCTTCCTGCTGCGTTATCTCGCTTTGCCGTATTGCTCATACTGTCTGCGGCTCATTGCCTGACATGAAGAAAGAATGGCTTCAGCCGCAAGATGTGCCGGAGGGCTGTTTTTAGTACAGAAAATATTGATTGTGTTAAAATCACCCGCTTTTTCTATTCCATTTTCCGCAAAGGCACACACCCATGATTTCCACTTCCGGCATCACCATGCAGTTCGGCGCGAAGCCGCTGTTTGAAAACGTTTCCGTCAAATTCGGCGAAGGCAACCGCTACGGGCTAATCGGCGCGAACGGTTCGGGCAAATCCACCTTCATGAAGATTCTCGGCGGCGATTTGGAGCAGACCAGCGGCGAAGTGGCGATAGAAAACGGCGTGCGGCTGGGCAAGCTGCGCCAAGACCAGTTTGCTTATGAAGACCAACGCGTGCTGGACGTGGTGATGATGGGGCACACCGAAATGTGGGCGGCGATGACCGAGCGCGATGCAATTTATGCCAACCCCGAAGCCACCGAAGAAGACTACATGCACGCCGCCGAACTGGAAGCCAAGTTCGCCGAATACGACGGCTACACCGCCGAAGCGCGCGCCGCCGAACTGTTGAGCGGCGTGGGTATAGACGAGAACCTGCACAATGCGACCATGGCCGAAGTCGCGCCCGGCTTCAAGCTGCGCGTGCTATTGGCGCAAGCCCTGTTCTCCAAACCCGACGTGCTGCTGCTGGACGAGCCGACCAACAACTTGGACATCAACACCATCCGCTGGCTGGAAGGCGTGCTGAACCAATACGACAGCACCATGATTATCATCAGCCACGACCGCCACTTTTTGAACGAAGTCTGCACCCACATGGCGGATTTGGACTACAACACCATCACGGTTTACCCCGGCAATTATGACGACTATATGCTCGCCTCCGCCCAATCGCGCGAGCGCGCGCTGAAAGACAACGCCAAAGCCAAAGAAAAATTGCAGGAATTGCAAGAGTTTGTCGCCCGATTCAGCGCCAACAAATCCAAAGCCCGCCAAGCCACTTCGCGCCTGAAACAGGCCGACAAAATCAAGACCGAAATGGTGGAAGTGAAACCCTCCACGCGGCAAAACCCGTATATCCGCTTTGAAACGGACGAGAAAAACAAGCTGCACCGCCAAGCAGTGGAAGTGGAAAACCTGGCCAAAGCCTTCGATAAAACCTTGTTTGAAAAGCTGTCCTATATTTTGGAAGCGGGGCAGCGGTTGGCGATTATCGGCCCCAACGGCGCGGGCAAATCCACGCTGCTGAAATTGCTGGCGGGCGCGTTTGACGAAAAATTGTCCGACATCAAACCCGATTCAGGCAGCATCAAATGGGCGGAAAAAGCCACCATCGGCTACTATCCACAAGACCACGAAACCGACTTCGACTGCGATATGGACCTGACCGAATGGATGCGCCAATGGGGGCAGGAAGGCGATGACGAACAAGTGATTCGCGGCACGCTCGGCCGCCTGCTGTTCGGTAGCAACGATGTCGTTAAAAAAGTGAAGGTGCTTTCCGGCGGCGAAAAAGGCCGTATGCTGTACGGCAAACTGCTGCTGCTGCGCCCCAACGTGCTGATTATGGACGAGCCGACCAACCACATGGACATGGAAAGCATCGAATCGCTGAACATGGCACTGGAAAAATACAAAGGCACGCTGATTTTCGTGTCGCACGACCGGCAGTTCGTCTCCTCGCTGGCCACGCAGATTATCGAGCTGGACGGCAAGGGCGGCTTTGAATACTACATGGGCGACTACGAAAGCTATCTGGCGAAAAAAGGGATTGAGTAAGGAGCAGTGCCATGAACGCTCATTTAAAGAAACTGCTACAAAACCTGTCTGCCCTCATCGTGTTGCCCGCGCTGGGCTGGTATATCACGCGCGGCGGCACGGTGAATGTGGTTGATACCGAAAACGCCCGCCGCAAAGGCCGCGCCATTGCTTGGCTATTTAACGAGTTCGGCACAACGGGCGTGTGGGCGCTGCTGGGTGCAGCATGGGTGGTGTGCCTGATTTTCGCCGTCCGCTCGTATCGGGCGTGGCAGCAGGAGAAGCGGCAATAGATGATTGAGGCTACCTGAAAACGCAAAACCGGTTTTCAGGTAGCCTTTTTCAGATGGTCTAATAAGAAAATAAAGGAAGAGAAAACATGTTCACACTCAATGGCTTCGGCACTACATTTGTTGGCGAATGCGATTACGAACCGGACGGCAGCTACATCACCACCGCCTGGATTGTGGCGCTGTGGATACCGCTGATTCCGCTGTATAGCGCGCGGGTTTTGTCGGTTAATCCCACTCTGCTTTCCGGTACGAACTACCAATTTATCAAACTGCCGATTCATTGGCGGCAGGCAAGGCGGATATGGGCATACACCCTCGGCATACCCGCGCTGCTTGCCCTGTTTGTTTGGATGACGGGCGTGCTGGATTCTGTGCCGCCGCTGGCAGGGCAAATCCTGTTTTGGCTGGCAGCGGGCGTGATGCTCGCCTACGCCTTTTTGCCGTATTTCCTGCGTTATCGGGCCTGCAAGGCAATCGGGCTGCGCTATAAAGAGTTGAAAGTATCGCCCCTGACTTGGCTGATGCTGGTGTTGGTGTTGATTGCCTTTGGCTATGTGGTGTTGTCTGGCGGCAATGCATAGTGCTAGCAAGAGGCTACCTGAAAAACAGCCGGCTTGATTTTCAGGTAGCCGTTTGAACACGGAATGGAGATTATTAAGGCGACTGTTCAGCCTAATTACGAATCAAACCATATCCTTCTCATTTCAGCGAGTAACTCGGGTGTAATCTCGTATCCCTGCGATTCTCCGATTACACTATCAATACCGCAATACGGGCACCAAGCAGTACAAACACCGTCATCCTCAGGAATAAAATTTTCATCTTTCAACTTGCTGGATGAATAAATACGCTGGCAATAGAAACAGCCACATAATTGTTCTTTTTCTAGGGCAGATTTATTTTTAAAGCTGGCTGAATGGGCTTCAATGGCAATTTTTTTTAAATTTTGCATATTTTATTCCATTAAGTAATGCTATGTTCTGTTTAAGAAAAATCAAATGAATCTACATCATATTCTATTTTCAGTTTAGGTTGAAACTCTTGTTTTGTATCCAGGCTAACCAGTACTGGACAGAAATAAACGTGCTCTTCGATAGGAATATTTGTCCTAGGAGCTCCTATAAACAATCCTTTAATTTCTGGTGTGCTGCGGCTATCATATTTTTGCAGATCTTCTAATTTAAAACTAATACTACTATCATAGATACTGTCATCATCACTATCATTTTTAAATTGTTTTAAAAGCATTGGATCATTTTCTGAGTTATAGCGTATAAAACCGTCTGAAAACATTAATTCCAGCAGTTTGTCTGCTTGATAAAATTCCTCAGGCGCTTTCTCCCATTTGATTACTTGTTCAGGCATCAAACGAAGGCAGCCTGCCACATAAATCGATACTTCTGCTTTGTTTAGTTTAGCTAGTATATTGCGGTTACTTACAGTGCAAACACGATATTCAGCAGGCTTTTCAGGTAGTAAACGGATAGTAATACGTAATTTAGTTATCATAGTTTTTTCCCCAAACTAATGGATAAGTAGCCATAGGTACAACTTGATAGCTAAGAAAATCATCGAGACAGCAGCCTACATAGCCACAAAGATAAATCTTTAGCTGATTTGGATTCAAACTGCTCAGCAATTTGGCAGGCAAGCTTATTTGGGATACATGTGGTCGAACACGGTAGCATTTTTTGCTGAAACAGCGGTAATAAACCAATACTATGGTGCGCATTACAAGCTCCAATCATTATGAGCAAAGCCAGCACCAGTATCCGAGTAAAAACCTACGACGCTGGTGGGTTTTGCAATCGGTTAAAAATTAAATAAGGGGATATGGAGATTATTGTTCCAGAACGGAACTTAAATAAAGCTGCGAACGAGCTAAGAAATTACGTTTTCAGTATAAGAAAAAATTAGATTTAAGGCAAGCAGTAACGAAAATTATCAGGCAAGCTATTGCAAAAATGGAACAAAACAGCCTAGGAAAAATAGCCTTCAGCCAGCCCAAATGAAACGGGACGGTTTTCAAAACCGTCCCGCCATTTTTTGGCCGTTTGCCTGTGGTAGCTGCCTTTGCCTTTTTTCTTGCGTTCCACCTTGTGGCGGAACAGGTTGGAGCGCACCAGCGCCTTGAGCGCGTTGTCGCGGATTTTGCCTTTGTTGGTTTGGTGTGCCATGGGTTTTCCTTTGCTGTTGGCAGTATTGTAAAACGGACGGGCGCGGATTGTAGCGCGGGGCGGCGGGAAAGGCTACCTGAAAATGGATTGGTTTCGCAGAAACACCGGTATAGCCGAGCGCAACTGTATGGCCCATATTTTCAGGTAGCCGGTTGTGCCGGAGCAGGCAGGATGAGGGGCTACCTGAAAAATGGCGGGCAGGATGGTTTGCCCTGCGGCAGTTTGGTTTTCAGGTAGCCGGTTTGTCCTGCCGCCGCTCGTTGAAAAAGCGTTGCAGGAGCCGCGAGCTTTCGTCGGCCAGGATGCCGCCCAATACGGCGGTGTGCGGGTTGAGCGCTTTGTGGGCAAACAGGTCGAGCACGCTGCCGGCGGCACCGCTTTTCGGTTCGGCGGCGGCATAAACCAGCCGGCGGATGCGCGACTGCATGATGGCGCCGGCGCACATGCTGCACGGTTCGAGGGTAACGTAGAGGTCGCAGCCGTCGAGGCGGTAGTTGCCGAGCTTTCTGCCTGCTTCGGTGAGGGCGAGGATTTCGGCGTGGCGGCACACGCTGTGCCCGCTGATGCAGGCGTTGGCACCGCTGCCGACGATTTCGCCACGTCGCACCACCACGGCGCCCACCGGCACTTCGCCTGCCGCGGCGGCCTGCCCGGCCTGTTGCAATGCCTGCCGCATCCAATGCGCCATGTCGTCGGCCGGAGGGAAAACGGCCACGGGGCGGTGCGCCCGCAAGCGGCTGCGCCATTGGGCTTTCTCACCGTCGTTGAGGTGGCCAGTGCGCCCTTCGGCCAGTAAAACGAGTTGCCACAGGGTGGATTCGGTAACGGTGAGCCCGGCGGCTTTGAGCAGCAAAAAGGCGGCGGCGGGGCCGGTGCGGCGCAGGGCGGAAGTGTTGGCAATGCCGAGCTGGAGCAGGGTATGCCGGGTTTGCGGGGCGAGCGGCGGGGTGGTGAGGGGGATGGCGGGCATATTGTGATGGAGCGTGCGGAGTGGCCGACATCATAGGGTGCGGCGGGGTTTCGGGCAAGATGTGGTGGTGGGCGGCAGAAAGAAAGGCTATGGAGGATTAACTTCATTCCTGCTGCGATGCCTGCCCGCTGGCTGATATTGAAAGTGGGTAATCTGCTGGCTGAAAACCGCATCGCTGCCATGCCGAATGTTTTTGGCGGCCTGTCGGATTTTGTTTTTCAGGTAGCCTCAAAGGTGCTGGCCTGCCTTGCAAGGCAGTGGGTAAATCGGGTAAGCTTGGCTGCCTTTGGCAGCCAGAACCGGCTGCTTATTTTTGATTGTGTTTCCAGCGGCTTGCTTTTCCGGCAGGCCGCTATTCAGCACGAATACTGAAATTTATGCCTGATTTGTTTCATTTTCCCACTTTCGACGAGCAATATCCCAACCTGCGCGAGCGCGGCCTGCGCAAATATGCGGTGGTGTATCTGCGCGACAAAATCCAGCGCCTGCTGGCGCGGCGGCAGTGCAATCAATTTACCGAATTCATCAACCGACACCCGATGTGGGCGCCTATTTTCCAGCGCAACCCTTATGTTGCACGCTCTGTATTGGATACCTATGCGGATAAGCGGTTTGGCAAGGCGGAGCGTTTGCAAGCGCTGGTGGACAACTTTACTTTGGCCGAAACCAAGCCTTCCGCCGAAAAATGGCAGGAATGGGTGTCGCAGCGTACAGTTGTGTTTAATCGCCCTACGGCAGATCTTTATATCAGCTTGAGTGTTGATCCGCGAGACCCGCTTGAAGGATTCTTCCTGGTGAGCCTGCAAAGCACCGAGCGCAGCCGCATTTACGATGCCGTGTTCAGCTTTGTTGCGCCCAACGGCCTGCTGATTACCTCCATCCAGGGCCCGCACAGCGAAGACGCGCCCGAGTTGATCCGCCACACCACCAAACAGCTGCACGGCGTGCGGCCGATGTTTATGATGGTGAACGTGTTCAAGCTGATGGCCGCCGAGCTGGGCTGCGAGCTCTACGGCATCCCGCACAAAAGCCAGGCCAAATTCCGCTGGAACGACTCCAGCCGCCTGCTGTTCAACTACGACGCCTTCTGGCAGGAAAACCAAGGCCGGCTGGATGCCAACGGTTATTGGCGCCTGCCCGCGCAAATCGAGCGCACACCGCTGGAAGACATCCAAAGTAAAAAACGCTCGATGTACCGTAAGCGCTATGAAATGCTAGACACGCTGGAGCAGGATATCCGCCGCTTTTTCCGTTCGTGAAGCGGTGCGTTTGATGCTTTGAATAGGCCCGTTGTTTTCAGGTAGCCTCCAAACCGCTGGGAGGCTACCTGAAACTTTTGTGCGGCAGATTGATGTTTCGGCGGAATCCGGGTTGAGGTTTGGCAGGGCGGCATGCCCGCCCCGAAATCTGAGCCCCGTATTTTCAGGTAGCCTTTCTTGGCTGTAACAGGCTACCTGAAAAATATGGGGCTGTTCGTGCTGCTTATGCCTAAACCGTTTTGCCTTTGTATTCGCACAGGTCGTATACGATGCATTCGTGGCACAGCGGTTTTTGCGCCTTGCAGGTGTAGCGGCCGTGCAGGATGAGCCAGTGGTGGGCATTGAGCAGGAATTCTTTGGGCACGAGGCGCATGAGCTTGTCTTCCACTTCGCGCACGTTTTTGCCGGGGGCGAGGTTCATGCGGTTGGCCACGCGGAAGATGTGGGTGTCCACGGCCATGGTGGGCTGGCCGAAGGCGGTGTTGAGCACGACGTTGGCGGTTTTGCGCCCGACGCCGGGCAGGGCTTCGAGCTCTTCGCGGGTGCGCGGCACTTGACCGTGGTGTTTTTCCAAAAGCAGGCGGCAGGTGGCGATGATGTGTTTGGATTTGGTTTGGTAGAGGCCGATGGTGCGGGTGTATTCCATCAGGCGTTCCAGGCCTAAATCGAGGATGGCTTGGGGGGTGTTGGCCACGGGGAAGAGTTTGGCGGTGGCTTTGTTGACGCCTTTGTCGGTGGCTTGGGCGGAGAGGAGGACGGCGATGAGGAGCTCGAAGGGGCTGTGGAAGACGAGTTCGGTGGTGGGGTGGGGGTCGGCGGTGCGCAGGCGTTGGAAGATTTCGCGGCGTTTTTGTGCGTTCATGGTTGCTTGGATACTGCTTGGTTTGATGTGTTGAATAGGGGTTCAAATATTTTCAGGTAGCCTTTGGAGGCTACCTGAAAATATGGCGGGGCTAGGCTGGCAATCAGGTGCCGCCGGATACGCGCAGCCTTTGGCCGGGGTGCAGCGTGCTGCCGCTGAGGTTGTTGCTGCGTTTGATGTCGGCCACGGAGGTGTTGTAGCGGCGGGCGATGGATTGCAGGGTGTCGCCGCTGCGCACGGTGTGGGAGACGGTTTGCTGGCGGGCATTGCGGCTGTTGTTGCGTTCGTTGCGGCTGTCGGCGCGGTTGCCGTTGCGTTCGCTACGTTCGTTGCGGCTGTTGCTGCGGTTGTCGGCATGGCGGGCGGCGGTCTGGCTGTTGTTGCCGGAAGCGGCGCTCACGCGCAGCACTTGGCCGGGGCGGATATTGTTGCCGCGGATGTTGTTGGCGCGGCTCAGTTCGGCTACGTCTATATTGTAGCGGCGGGCGATGCCGTAGAGCGATTCGCCGGCCTGTACTTTGTGGGTGACGGTTTGGTTGGCACGGCGCTGTGCCTGCTGTTCTTGGCGAGCGGCGCGGCGTTGTTCGGCACCGGTGTTGCTGGCGAGGCGGGCAAAGCCGGCATTGGCCGGGCGGCGTGCTTCGGCTTGGGCTTGTGCGCGGGCTTCGGCGGCTTCGCTTTGTGCCAATGAGGCGCGTACGGAGGCGGCGGCGCGTTCGGCGATTTCGGCATCGGAATCGGCCGGGGTTTCTTGGCTGGCGGAAGTGTTGCCTGCCAGAGCCATCAGCGGGTCGGGCTGGGTTGGGACGGCGGTGTTGCCGGCCAGGGCGGATTCGGTGTCGTTGCCGTCGTCGGCCGGGTTGCCGGCGAGGGTGGCGGAGTCGGGTGCGGTATGGGTGGGTGTGGGAGCGGCAATGGCTGCTGCCGCGGGCGCCGGCTGAGCGGAGGCTAGCTGAACGGCCGGAGCCGGCGTGTGGCTGGGATTAGCTCCAGCAGCGGTGTTGTTCGCCGCCGGGGCAGAAGTGTTTTGTGACAGCTGTACCGTCAGCTGGCTGCGGGCAGGCACAGGCTCAGGCACGGCGGCGGGTTTGGCGGGGGCAACGTATGGGGCGGGTGCCGGCTCGTTGCGGGCGAAGTTGCTGTTGCGTGCGGGTTCGGGCTGGGGATTGCCGCTGTTTTGGCGGATCAGGCGGCCGAGCGGGTCGTCGGCGGGTTTGTTGTCGGCCAGCATCTGCACGCCGCGGCCGAGCTGGCTGTTGTTCAGGCTGTTTTTGGCCACGAGGATGGGCAGGCCGGCGCGGATGGTGTTGCCGCTTAAGCCGTTGGTGCGGCGCAAATCGCCCACGCTGATGCCGCTGCGGTCGGCGATGTCGCTGAGGGTGGTGGCGCCGTCGGCACGCAGGATGTCGTAGGAAAGCAGGGATTCTTTGGGCGCGCTACGCAGGTTGCGCTCGAAGGCATTTACGGCGCCCACGGGCAGCAGCAGCTTGCGTTGGCCGTCTTCGGGCAGGAACACGGGCACTTTAAAGCTGGGGTTCAGCGCCTCAAATTCGGCCTGGCTGATGTTGGCCAGGCGGGTGATGGCGTTGATGTCCATCGGGCTGTCGATGTTGATGGCTTGGAAATAGGGCTTGTTTTCGATGTTGGATAGGTTCAGGCCAAACACCTGCGGATTGTTCACCAAGTTGCGCACGGCGAGGAGTTTGGGCACATAATTGCGCGTTTCGTTCGGCATGTTGAGGTTTTCGTATACCGGCTCCAGACCCTGGTTGCGGGCACGGTTTACGGCACGGCTGACGTTGCCTTCGCCCCAGTTGTAGGCGGCCAGCGCGAGCGACCAGTCGCCGAACATGTTGTGCAGGTATTGCAGGTAGTTTAGCGCGGCATCGGTGGAAGCGTAGATGTCGTGGCGGCCGTCGTAGATGTTGTTTTGCGCCAGGCCGTAATGGCGGCCGGTGGCGGGCATAAACTGCCACAGGCCGGAGGCGCCCACGGGGGAGCGGGCTTTGGTGACAAATGCGCTCTCGATAAACGGCAACAGAGCGATTTCGGAGGGCATGTTACGCTTTTCCACTTCGGAGAGAATGTGGTAAAGATAGGGACGGCTGCGCTCCACGGTGCGGTTGAAATAGGCGCTGCGGGTGCTGTAGTAGGTTTCGTGGCGGCGCACGATTTCAGGATTGACTTCGCTCATTCGGAAGTCTTTACGCATGCGTCCCCACAGGTTGTTGTAGTTGGAAGAGGGGTTGCGCAGGATGGCGGCGTTGAGGTTGGTGATGGCGGAGGCGACTTGCTCGGCCGTGTAGGTTTGCGCCAAAGCGGATGTGGGGAAGCCTAAGCTTAAGACGGCAAGGGAAAGAAGTTTGAATTTGCTCATGGCAGGGCTGGTCTGCTTGATTTAACGTTATGATTAGCTAAAATTTTTTGGATATTAAAGGCTGGGTTGTGGCGGTGTCAAGCCGCAGGCGGGACGTTTTCGCTTGGTTTACATGGAAAAACGGAATGATAGCACGAGGACAGCATGATAGAGGAATTTAGATTGGCCGCTTGGTTGGACGAAACCGCGCCGGGAGGCTACCTGAAAAAGCTGGAACAGGAGTTTTTTAGCGGCCAGCTGGATGACGGGTGCGGCCTTGCCGTGGCGGCTTCGTTTGCCGAGTGGGGCTGCTGGCCGGAACGGGTGTTGCGGCTGGGGCGGGATACGGGCGCGGCGGAAGTGCGCTGCGCGCTGCCGCAGCTACCGCTGGCTTCGGGCAGCGTGCGGGTGTTGCTGCTGCCGCACGGTTTGGAGCTGTGCGGGCGGCCGCAGGAACTTTTGCTGGAATGTTTTCGTGTGTTGGCGCCGTATGGGCGGCTGGTGTTGAGCGGGTTTAACCCGTATTCGCTGTGGCGCCTGGGGCTACCTGAAAAAGATTTGGGCCTGCGGAGGAATGCCTTGCCGCTGCCGCAGGTGCGCAAGCTGCTGGATAAAACGGGGTTTCGGCCGGAATTGGGGCGCTTTATGGCTTATGTGCCACCGTTTGCGGGGGAGGGGGCGTTGCGGCGCTGGCGCTTTATGGAGCTGGCGGGCAACCGCTGGTGGCCGACGGCTGCGGCGGTTTACGGCTTGGTGGCGGTGAAAACGGTGTATCCGCTCACGCCGCTGCCGGAAAAGGCGGGCAGGCTGCGGGAAGAGGGCGGGCTGTCGCTGTTGCCGGGGAATTGTCGGCAGGGGCGAACAGGGTAAAACAATTATGGTAAAAACTGTTGTGCTGGGCGGGGGGCTTCAGTATAATCCGCGCTTACCTTGGAAAGGTGGATGAGTGGTTGAAGTCGCACGCCTGGAAAGCGTGTATACGTGAATAGCGTATCGAGGGTTCGAATCCCTTCCTTTCCGCCAGAATTTGTTTTGCCAGAGCTTCGGGCTCTGCCGCCGAGAAGAAAAACAGCCAGCCACACCGCTCGGCTGTTTTTTTGTATGTGTTGCAGCCGTCAAACAGGCTACCTGAAAGCGTAAGCTTCAACGGAGTTAAAACGATGTCTTGCGGAGCAAGGCTGAGTTTCTGCGAAGCTAAAGCGCCAGCTTCAACGAAGTTAAAATCAAGGAGGACCCCATGCGTTTCGACACCGAAATCATCCACAGCAGCTACAATCCGGACGAGCACAACCGCGCCATCATGCCGCCGATTTACCAAAACAGCATGTTTGCCATGCACCAAATCGGCGAAAGCATCCCCTACCGCTATTCCCGCCTTGCCAACCCCACGCGTAAAGTGCTGGAAGACACCGTGGCCGCGCTGGAGCACGGCTGCGCCGGTTTCGCCTTCGGCAGCGGCATGGCCGGCATCGACGCCGTGTTCCGCACCGTATTGCGCCCGGGCGACACCATCGTGGCCGTGGCCGACATCTACGGCGGCGCCTACGACCTGCTCACCGAAGTGTACCGCCAATGGGGCGTGAACGTGATTTTCGCCGACCTCACGCTACCTGAAAACCTAGACGCGCTCCTGGCTGGGCACCAAGTGAAACTCGTGTGGCTGGAAAGCCCGAGCAACCCGCTGCTGCGGCTGGTGGACATCCCGCTTTTGGCGCAGAAGGCCAAAGCTGCCGGCGCCGTGGTGGGCATCGACAACACCTTCGCCACGCCCTATCTGCAAAACCCGCTCGACATGGGCTGCGACATCGTGTTCCATTCCGCCACCAAATACCTGTGCGGCCATTCCGACGTGCTGATGGGCATCGTGGTGGCCAAGGAAGAAGCGATGGCCAAGCGCCTGCAAAGCACGCTGGTGAATACCGGCGGCGTGGCCGGGCCGATGGATTGCGCGCTGGTGCTGCGCGGCATCAAAACCCTTTCCGTGCGCATGAAGCAGCACCTGGCCAACGCCGCCGAACTCGCCCGCCGCCTGGAGCAGCATCCGGCGGTGGAAAAAGTGTTCTACCCCGGCCTGCCGAGCCACGAGCACCACGGGCTGGCCAAACGCCAGATGCGCGGCTTCGGCGGCGTGGTGTCCGTGTATCTGAAGAACGACAGCCAGGCCGCAGCCGATTCGGTGATCCGCCATCTGAAACTGTTGCACATGGCCGCCAGCCTGGGCGGGGTGGAAAGCCTGGTGAACCATTCCTTCAGCCAGTCGCACAGCGGCATGAGCCGCGAAGTGAAGGAAAAACTGGGTATCCGCGAAGGCCTGCTGCGCTTTTCCGTGGGCATCGAAGACATCGAAGATATTTGGCAGGATATCGATACGGCGCTGAATACCACGCTGTAAGGCTTCCGCCGAAACAAACAAAAGGCTACCTGAAAACGGTTGGGATGTTTTCAGGTAGCCTTTGTTTGACTTGGGCGCAGGCGGCTCAGCTGTCTTGGGCAACGTGGGTGCGGCCGCTCATAGCGTCCACTTCCACTTCGTATTTGCGGCCGCCGCTGAGGATTTCGAATTCGTAGCGGCTGCCTTGACGGCCGATTTTGAATTCGGCTTCGGTGATGATGCCGCCGCGGGTGGCGGCGAAGGCGCTTTGCGCGGCCTGCACGGCGGTGATGTTGCTCTGGCCGGCGAGCTTGGGCAGGTAGTTGGCGCCCACGCCGGCGGCGCTGCCCAGCAGGAGGGCGAGGACGCCGGTTTTCAGCAGGGTTCTGCGCGTGGGGCGGCGTTGCTTCAGGATACGGGCGAACCAAAGGGCGGCGCGTTTGACGGCGGCGAGGCATTGTTTGAGGGTGGCGGCGGTTTTGATCCTGCCTTCGGGGTCGAGTTGGATTTTAATCACGGTGCGGTTCCTGCGAATGGATTGCGGGCTGCCCGGCACGCGGCGTGCGTTCGGGCAGCCGATGGTTTAGTCGTCGAGGCGGTTGGACAATACGCTGCCGGTTTTGGCGTCGATTTCCACTTCGTGTTTGCGGCCGTCGGCGGCGCGCACGTCTACGTCGAAGTGGTCGGGCTTGGTGCGGCTGCGGTCGAATTCGACTTCGGTGGCCTGGCCGCCACCCACGGCGGATACAGCGATTTGTGCGGCGCGCTCGTGGCTGATGTAGCTTTGGCGGTTGCGTTCGTAGTGCAGCTGGTCTCCGTCGGCAAAGGCGGGGGCGGCGGCAAACAGGGCGGCTAAAAGGGCGCTTGAGTAGATGATTTTCATAATGGGTTCTCCTGCCGGGATACGGCGTCGGGTTGGGGAAAAATGGGTTGTTTGTTGCAACGGTTCGCAGTATAGGGGCGGGCAATTAGCGCAAAATTAGGGGCGGGTTAAGATGGGTAAAGGCTACCTGAAAACAGTTCGGATGTTTTCAGGTAGCCTTCTGCTTGTTTGGAATAGTTTGAATTAATTGGAAAAGAGGCTGCCTGAAATTTTCAGGTAGCCTCTTGTGCGCTTGGCGGGCTTAGGCTTTTTTCACAAATTCGGCCTTCAGGTTTAGTGCGGTGCCGTTCACTTTGCAGGCAATGGCGTGGTCGCCTTCCTGCAGGCGGATGTTTTTCACTTTGGTGCCCTGCTTCAGCACCAGCGAGCTGCCTTTCACTTTGAGGTCTTTAATCAATACCACGCTGTCGCCGTCGGCCAAGGGCGCGCCGTGGGCGTCGGTGACGGCCTGGTCGGCATCGCCTTCGGTGGTGGCTGCGGCTTGCGCCGGCCATTCGTGGGCGCATTCGGGGCAGACGAAATGGCTGCCGTCTTGGTAAACGTATTCGGATTGGCATTGCGGGCAGGGCGGGAGGGTGCTCATTGGTGTTCCTTTAATGGTTGGCGCGTTAAGAGGCTACCTGAAATCTGTTTTCAGGTAGCCTGTTGGGCTGGCGGATTATAAGGCGGCGAGCACGGCGTCGCCCATGCCGGAGCAGGATACGAGGGTGGTGCCTGCTTCGTGGATGTCGCCGGTGCGCAGGCCTTGTTGCAGCACTTTTTGCACGGCGGCTTCGACTTGCGCGGCGCGCTCTTCGTCGTTCAGGCTGTAGCGCAGCAGCATGGCGAGCGAGAGGATGGTGGCCAGCGGGTTGGCTTTGTTTTGCCCGGCGATGTCGGGGGCGGAGCCGTGCGAGGGTTCATATAGGCCTTTGCCGTTTTCGTCGAGCGAGGCGGAGGGCAGCATGCCGATGGAGCCGGTCAGCATGGAGGCTTCGTCGGAGAGGATGTCGCCGAAGATGTTGCCGGTGGCGATGACGTCGAATTGTTTGGGTGCGCGCACGAGCTGCATGGCGGCGTTGTCCACATACATATGGGTGAGTTCGACGTCGGGGTATTGTTTGCTGATTTCTTCGAAGATTTCGCGCCACAGTTCGGTAGTTTCCAAGACGTTGGCTTTGCCGACGGAGCAGACTTTTTTGCTGCGTTTTTGGGCGGAACGGAAGGCGACGTGGGCGATGCGGCGGATTTCGCTTTCGCTGTATTTCATGGTGTTGTAGCCTTCGCGCTCGCCGTTTTCCAGCGTGCGGATGCCGCGCGGTTCGCCGAAGTAGATGTCGCCGGTGAGCTCGCGCACGATGAGGATGTCGAGGCCGGCGACGATTTCGGGTTTGAGGGTGGAGGCGTTTGCCAGTTCGGGGTAGAGGATGGCGGGGCGCAGGTTGGCAAAGAGGTTCAGGTCTTTGCGGATGGCCAAGAGGCCGCGTTCGGGGCGCAGGGGGCGGTCGAGGTTGTCGTATTGGGGCGAACCGACGGCGCCGAGCAGGACGGCGTCGGCTTTGCGGCACAATGTCTGTGTGGCTTCGGGATAGGGATGGCCGTACTGGTCGTAGGCTTCGCCGCCCAAGGGGGCGTATTCGTAGGTAACGTCGAGGCCTTGGGCGATGAGTTTGTCGAGCACGCGTACGGTCTCGCGGATGATTTCGGGGCCGATGCCGTCGCCGCGGAGGATGGCTAGTTTTTTGGTCATGATGGATAAGTCCTTGTGGGAGGGTAGGAATAGGTTTTCAGGTAGCCTTTTCGGGTTGGGGCTGTCTGGAAAGCTGGATTGCCAGGCGTTTAAACTGCGATTCTATATTCTTCGATACGGATTTTAAACAGGGCTTTGCGCAGGGGCTGGCCGGGCTGGCCGACGAGGGGTGCGTGGCCGTCGTTGGGGAAGAAGAGGGCGAATTCGCCGGGCGTGAGGGTGAGCCAGCTTTGGGGCGGGCAATCGAAGAATTCGATGTCGCGCTCTTGGTGGTAGCCTGAGCTGTTTTTCAGGTAGCCTCTGTCGATCCAGCCGTAGGTTTCGGCGGCGCTGACGGGGGCTTGGATGTCGATGTGCAGGCGGTGGGCTTCGGGCCGGGCGGTTTCGGCGGCGCGCAGGGTTTCGGTTTGGAGAAACAGGCGGATGTTGGGGTTGGTGCAGGGAATTTGGCCGTCGGGCAGGCGGGCGAAATCGAGGGTTTGCAGCAGGCGGATGGCTTCGGGAAAGTCGGGGTGCAGCGCGGCGTAGCGGGCAGCGTGGGCGATGGCGTCGGTGATCATGGCTATCTTTAAAACAAGCAGGGCGGGTTTTTGCGGAGCTGAAAACTAAAAACGGCGGGCGGTTTACACGGAAGCTTGGCTGCCCAGCGTGTCGGCGTAGTGTTCAGCAATGGGCACGGTGCGGCGGGTGGTTTGGCGGATGTCTGCGCCTTCTGCCGACCACAGCGGCGGGAAGAAGGAATAGACGCTGTTGCCGTCGAGCGTTGCCATGTCTTGCTGCCAGCCGGGCCAGCGGACGTTTTCGTAGAAGAGTGCCAAGTTTCCGCTGAATGCCCAATTCAGGAAATCGGTGTAGCCTTTGCCGCAGTCTTCCCATTTGAGGGTGTCGGGCGGGAAGTAGAATACGTTGCCGGGTGTGCCTTGCAAGCCGCCGCCGTTGAGGGCGAAATAGCCGCCTGCGGCGTCGTCGGCGATGAGGTAGTAGGGCGCGGGTGCGCCGGGTGCGCTTTGGGTGCGGCCGAGGTTCCAACTGCCGAGGCCGCGCGGCAGGCGGGGGCTGCCTGAGCCGAGGATGCGCAGCCAACCGTGGTCGATCAGGATGCCGCCGGTTTCATACACCACGGCACCCATGGTGGAGCGGGTGGATACTTGGGTTTTCACCAGTTCGCTTGCAGCCTGCTCGGCTTGGCGCGGCAGGATTTCCACGGGGTTGGCGGCTTGGGCGAGCCATTCTTGGATGAGCGGCCAGGCGGGATCGGCGGTGTGGATGAGGTCGGACAGGGTTTTCATGGGGCTACCTGAAAAAGTGAAGGCTGAGTGGCAGTATTAGAATCTACGTCGGGGCAGACTTCGTGCAGCGGCCTGCGTTCGGCATAGGGCAGCGGGGCGGCGTAACCTAGGCGCAGCAGCAGTTGGGGCTGTTCACTGCTGCGGGGAAAGAGCTCGTTTTTCAGCTTTTGCCGCAGCGCGGAAACTTCGCAAGGCTGGTTGAGGTAGGCGTGGGCGATGCCCTGCTGTGTGAGTGAGAGCAGGAAGCGTTGCAGGCTGCGGCCGGTGGCCACCCAATCGGCAAGGTTGTCAGCGGGGCTGGTAACCAGTGCCAAATGCGACGATGCGGCGATTTTTTTGCGGTCGGTTTTGTTTTGCGTTTTGGCGTTGAGCATGAATTTAACAATCGGTTCGCTGAGCCAGCGCGGCAGATTGGGCGCACCGAGGGCGGCGTAGCTGATGCCGTCGCGGGTGCGTTCGGCGTGTTTTTTGTTGAAACGTATCCACGACAGCAATTCGGCTTTGAACGCGGGGTCGGACATTTGTGCGGCGTTGCCCTGCATCACGGCTTCGGCAAGCAGCCTGAAAGCCTCGCTTTGTCGGCCGAACAGATGGATTTCGATGCCGTTGCCGGGCAAATTGGACAGCGCGGTTTTCAGGTAGCCTTCGGGAATCAGGCTGCCGTTGTACATCGAACGGTTGGTTTGGCGTTGGCGGATATAGACGGCAAGCGGGTCGGCGGTCATCTGTTCGGATGCGTGCAGGCGGATGCGGATGGTGTTGCCGCTGATGCGGGTTTCGGCGGCATAACCCAAAACAGATGCCTGCAAACACAGGTTTTCGGCGGCGCAGCCGAGGCTGATGAAGAGTTCGCGGCGGTTGCCGTCCACGGCGGGCAGTTCGCGCGAAAAATCGGGGGAAATGACGATTTCGTCTGCTTCCCACGCAAAACGCCAAGGCTGGGTGTTGTGGCCGGAAGGGGCGCGGATGGCGGCGTCAATCAGGGTTGCCAGTTGGTTACGGTTCATGTTTGTCCTGATATTTTAATCTCCTTACCGCGCAGAGCGGCGCATTCGCGGTGTTGGCCGAGCAGTTGGGCGCGGGAAGGCTACCTGAAAAGGGATGGAGGTTTAGCTTTGCAGAAACTCAGCCTTACTCCGAAAGACTTCGTTTTAACTGCGTTGAAGCTTGCGCTTTCAGGTAGCCTGCAAAGGGTTTAGTCGATGGCGCGGGTGTCACCGCTCACGGGGTCGTCCACGCGCATATTGCCGCTGGCTTTGTCCACTTCGTAGCTGAACAGGCGCGGGGCGGTTTGCGAGTCGCCGCCACAGCGGGCGTTGTGCTGTTCGCGCACGTCCACAGTGTAGCCTTTGGTGGTTTCTGTGGTGATGAAGAGCAGGCATTCCGGCTTGAGGCTGGTGAGTTTGTGGCGGGCGATAGAGGCGGACACGCGCTCGACGGCTTGGTCTTTGCTGCGCACGGCTTCGGCCTGGGCGGGCTGGATGAGGAGTGGGAGCAGGGCGGCAAGGAAGAGGGAAGGTTTCATGGGTTTTCCTATAGTTAGGGTTGGATAAAGCAGGGTGAGGCTACCTGAAAAACACGGTGCGGTTTCAGGCAGCCTGATTTTAGCTGTTAAACAGCCAGGGCTGGCTTTGGCGGCGTTGTGCTTCGAAGGCGCGGATTTCGTCGGCGTGTTGCAGGGTGAGGCCGATTTCGTCGAGGCCGTTGAGCAGGCAGTGTTTGCGGTGCTCGGTGATGTCGAAGGTGAACACGCTGCCGCCGGGGGTGGTAACGGTTTGCTGCGCTAAATCAATGCTTAATTGATAGCCTTCGGTGGCATAGGTTTCCTGGAAGAGCTGTTCGACTTGTTCTTCGGTTAAAACGATGGGCAGCAGGCCGTTTTTGTAGCAGTTGTTGAAGAAGATGTCGGCAAAGCTGGGGGAGATGACGGCGCGGAAGCCGTAGTCGTCGAGCGCCCAAGGGGCGTGTTCGCGGGAGGAGCCGCAGCCGAAGTTTTTGCGCGTGAGCAGGATTTGTGCGCCTTGGTAGCGCGGCTGGTTGAGTGAGAAATCGGGGTTGAGCGGGCGCTTGCTGTTGTCCATACCGGGCTCGCCGTGGTCGAGGTAGCGCCATTCGTCGAAGGCGTTGGGGCCGAAGCCGGAGCGTTTGATGGATTTTAAAAACTGTTTGGGGATGATGGCGTCGGTGTCGACGTTGACGCGGTCGAGCGGGGCGACGAGGGCGGTGAGCTGGGTGAAGGATTTCATGGCGGTGGTTTTCGTGGGATGGGGGCTACCTGAAAAGTGGGTGGGCAGGCAGATAGAGTAAATTATTTATCTTCAATATATTATATTTAATCCGGCGGATAAAACAGGCAGCGCGGGGCTGCCTGTGTGCGCTGGTTTATTCGGTGGCGCTTTCGATTTTCTCGCCCACATGGGAGATGCCGCGGCCAACGGCGTTGCTGCCTTTGCGCACGGCTTCGCGGGTGTTGTCGATGTTGTTGGCGGTGTCTTCTTTTACGCCGTGCCAGGTGCTGGAACAGGCGGAAAGGCCGATGGCGGCAATGGCGAGGATGAGAAGTTGTTTCATGATTTCAGCTCCTTAGGTTTAAGAATTGAAAGGTGCGCGATTGACTCGCACGGGCGGTATTATCGGCTAAAAAGGTACTTGCTACGGCTGGTTTAGCCTGAATTTATCGGATTTTACTTTTGCCTGGCTGCCGCTGCTGCTTTGATTTTGCCGAGGCAGCATTTCAGGTAGCCTTTGAATGCGGAGGCGGTTCAGCGGTCGCGGCCGGGGTTGTATTTGCGCACGATGCGGGTGAGGTCGGATCGGTGGCGGCGGCAGAAGGCGTCGGCTTCGGCGCGGCTGGGGCGGCGTTTCCCGTCTTGGCCGAGCAGGCGGATGGCGGGGTGTTCGCGCAGCATGGAGGCCACGGGCTCGCTTTCGATTTGTTTGCTGCATTCGCCGTAGCGGGCGAAGCCTTCGTAGACGTTGTTTAGGCGGGTGCGGGTGTCGATTTCGGCGCGGGCGATGCGCGGGCAGGCGGCGATGAAGGCTTCAAACATGGCGAATTCGCTCAGCACGGTGCGGCATTGCTCGGACGTGGGCGCGGCCACGGGCTCGGCGGCAGCCAGGGCGGGGAAAAGGGCGGCGAGGAGGAGGGCTGTTTTTAGTTTTAGAGGGTTCATGGGTTTAATCTGTTGCGTGGTTGCTTGGATTGGGTATTTTAACTTTTTCAGGTAGCCTTTTGGGCTGCATAGAGGCTACCTGAAAAATCCATCAAGCCAGTTGCCGCACATCCACAAAATGCCCGGCCACGGCCGCCGCCGCCGCCATCGCGGGGCTGACGAGGTGCGTCCTGCCACCGTTGCCCTGCCGCCCTTCAAAGTTGCGGTTGGAGGTGGAGGCGCAGCGTTCTTTCGGCGCGAGGCGGTCGGCGTTCATCGCCAGACACATGGAGCAGCCCGGTTCGCGCCATTCAAAGCCCGCTTCGGTGAAGATTTTGTCCAGCCCTTCGGCTTCGGCCTGCTTTTTTACCAAACCCGAACCCGGCACCACCAGCACGCGGTTCACGCTGTCCGCTTTTTTGCGCCCTTTGGCCACGGCGGCGGCTTCGCGCAAATCTTCGATGCGGCTGTTGGTGCACGAGCCGATGAACACCACGTCCACGGGGATTTGGTTCAGCGGCGTGCCGGCCTGCAAGCCCATATATTCCAAGGCGCGTTCCATGCCGCCGCGTTTCACCGGGTCGGCTTCGTCGGCGGGATTCGGCACTTTGCCGTCCACGCCCAGCACCATTTCGGGCGATGTGCCCCACGTTACCTGCGGCTCGATGTCTTCGGCGCGGAAGTTGTACACTTTGTCGAATTGCGCGCCGTCGTCCGACACCAGCGTGCGCCAGTAGGCCACGGCTTTGTCCCAATCTTCGCCTTTGGGCGCGAGCGGGCGGCCTTGCACATAATCGATTGTGGTTTGATCCACCGCCACCAAGCCGCTGCGCGCGCCCGCTTCAATCGCCATATTGCACAGGGTCATGCGGCCCTCCATGCTCAGGCTGCGGATGGCGTCGCCGCCGAACTCGATAGCATAGCCCGTGCCGCCCGCCGTGCCGATTTGGCCGATGATATAGAGCGCGATGTCTTTGGCGGTTACGCCCGGTTTCAGGCTGCCTGAAACTTCAATCAGCATGGATTTGGACTTTTTGGCGGTGATGCACTGGGTAGCCATGGTGTGCTCCACTTCGCTGGTGCCGATGCCGTGCGCCAGCGCGCCGAACGCGCCGTGGGTGCTGGTGTGCGAGTCGCCGCAAACCACGGTCATGCCCGGCAGCGTCGCGCCCTGCTCGGGGCCCATCACATGCACGATGCCTTGGCCTTTGTCCATAAAGGGGAAGTAGGCCAGTGCGCCGAATTCTTTGATGTTTTTGTCCAAAGTGTCCACTTGCAGCTTGGAAATCGGGTCTTTGATGCCTTCGTCCCAATGGTCGGTGGGCGTGTTGTGGTCAGCGGTGGACACCACGCTGTCGATACGCCACAGCTTGCGTCCTGCCATTTTCAAGCCTTCAAAGGCCTGCGGGCTGGTCACTTCGTGCACCAGATGGCGGTCGATATAGAGAAGGACGGTGCCGTCTTCTTCTTGATGGACAATATGGCTGTTCCAGAGTTTGTCGTAGAGGGTTTGCGGGGTCATCATTGTGTTCCGGTTGGGTTGTTTTTTGCGCATTATGCACATAATGTCTAAATTTAGCAAGATTTCTGAGAAAATAAAGTTTAGAAATAGTTTATGGTGAGATATTTATACTTTTTGTCTAATTTGAATTGGCGCGTGTGTTCGTGATTTCCTGCTTATATAATAACGCCCTAGCAAATCCAAAAGGCTACCTGAAAACATGAGCTCCGAAACCCTGTCCCTGGCCGCACAGGCCGCTGCCGAAGTATTGCAACGCCTGGCGCCGCAGGCCGCCGCGCCCGTATTGCCGCTGTTGGGTGAATTGTTTGCCGCACAGGAAGGCGGCCACAGCTACATCACGCTCACGCCGCAGCAGGCCGATGAGCTGCGCCAAGCCGCGCCGATTGTGGGCGATGGCGCGGGCTTCACGCCGCTGGTGTTGCGCGGGCGCAAGCTGTTTGGCGGGCGGCTGTTTGCGCTGGAGCAAGATGTGGCTGCCGAACTCAAGCGGATTGCCCGCGGCCGGGTGGGGCTACCTGAAAACGCCTGGTTGCGGCAGCGCTTGCAGGCCTGGTTTCCCGATGCGGGCTACGACGGGCAGCGGCTGGCGGCCGCGCTGGCGGTATTGCAGCCGCTGATGCTGGTAAACGGCGGGCCGGGCACGGGCAAAACCACTACTGTGGCGCGCCTGTTGGCCCTGCTGTGCCACGATGCCGACAGTCTGCCGCGTATCGCGCTCACCGCGCCCACCGGCAAAGCTGCCGCGCACCTCACCCGTTCCCTGCACCGTGCACTGCAATCCTTCGATATCGGCGATGAAGCCGTGCGGCAGCACCTCACCGCGTTGGAAGGACAAACTGTCCACCGCCTGCTGCGCCTGGGCGGCAGCAACGGCCGTCCACAGTTTAACCGCGAACAGCCGCTGCCTTTTGACATTATCGTGGCCGACGAAGCCTCGATGCTGGATTTGCCGCTGCTGCACCAATTATTGTGTGCCGTGCCGGAACATGGCCGGCTGATTTTGCTGGGCGACGAAAATCAGCTGCCGCCGGTGGGCATCGGCGCGGTGCTGCCCGTATTGGCGCAGCCCACCGTGCTCACTGCCGACCAAGCCGCGCAGCTGGCCGACTGGCTTGGCGGCAGCATGCCTTTTGCCGTAAGCGGCAATCCGCCGCCCTTGGCCGGCAACGTGGCGCGGCTGGAGCGCAGCCACCGTTTCGACCCGCAACGCGGCGTGGGCGCATTGGCGCAGGCGGTGGTGGCCGGGAATGCGGAAGGTGCCGCGGCTGCATTTGAGCGTTTCCCCGCAGAGCTGCTGAGGCTACCTGAAAATCTGGCCGACTTGGCGCGCGCGTTTGCCAAACGCCATACTGGCTATTGGCAGGCGGTGGCAGGCGGCGATGCGGCAGCCTGCTTTGCCGAGCAGCAGCGGCTGGTGGTGTTGGCGGCACGGCGCGAGCAGGCGGCGCAATTCAACCGCGAATACCTGCGCCTGCTGGCCGCACAGGGCAGGGCGGCGCAGGGCTGGTTTGCCGGGCAGGTGCTGATGGTGGCGGAAAACGATTATGCGGTGAAGGTATTTAACGGCGACATCGGCATCGTGCTGCCGCAGGGCGAGGGGCTGGCCGCCTTCTTCCCCGACGCGGGCGGCTTCCGCGCCGTGGCGCTGAGCCGCCTGCCCGCGCACGACACGGCCTTCGCCATGACGGTGCACAAAAGCCAGGGCTCGGAATACGAAGAGGTGTGGCTCTTGGGCGATGAAACCGGTTCGGCGCTGTTTGACCGCACGCTGCTCTACACCGCGGTTACCCGCGCCCGCGAGCGCTTCGGCTATGCCGGCAGCATGGCCGTGCTGGAAGAAGCGGTGCGGCGCAAAAACAGCCGGCGCACCGGGCTGGGCGAAGCTTTGGCGCACCCGGCGGCATAGTGCGGCACATGAAAGAGGCTACCTGAAAACCGGATGGCGTTTTTCAGGTAGCCTCATTGCCGTTTCCAAGCCGCAACGGTGCGTTTGATTTTTCAGGTAGCCTTATATGGCGGATTAACATCTTGTCGATGCAAGGCGGGCCAAGGCCGTATCGGAAGTTAATCCGCTATATCCATTTTCCCGCCATCAGGCCGCGTGATAGCGGATATATGGAATGGCGATTTCTGCCGGAAGCGGGCTTGGGTTATCATGCACCCGTCTGCAACCATCCGAAACCAGCGAAAGAAAGCAAAAGCATGATGAAAAAATACCTTGCCGCCGCCGTGGCCGCCCTGTCCCTTTCCGCCCACGCCGCTCCTGTTTTCAATATGTTCGAACTCGGCGTGCAGCCCGGCCAAACCGCCGCGTATGACGAAGTCGGCCGCAACAACATCACTGCCTCAGTGCGCGGCGAAAAAGGCACGCTCGCCATGTATTCCGCTAAACGGCGCGACAACCCGGAAATGGCGTATATGTTTGAAATCTATGCAGATAACGAAGCCTACCAAGTCCACACCCAATCGCCGCAATACAAACATTTCCTGCAAAAATCCCCCGAAATCCTCACCGACCACAAACGCCGCATCGCCCTGGAACCGCAGTTTCTCGGCGACAAACGCGTGCGCCAAACCGCCCGCACCATCAACAACTTGGTTATCGTGGACGTGAAACCCGAACACGCGCAGGCCTTCAAAGCTATCGTGATGCCCGAAATGGCGCAGTCGCTCAAAGTGGAGCGCGGCGTGCTGGCCATCTATGCCGCCACCGAGCAGGGCAACCCCAACCGCTGGTATTTCTACGAGATTTACGAGAGCGAAGCCGCCTACCAATCCCACCGCCGCACGCCGCATTTCCAAGACTATCTGACGCGCACGGCGGACATGGCGACGAACAAGGAAAGTATCGCCATCACGCCCGCACTGCTGATGAACAAGGGAGGGCTGCGGTTTGAGAATCCGTAAAGCCAACACGTTCAGTAGCCTGCCAGCAACCTAGAGGCTACCTGAAAACAACAATCTAGGCTGAAAAAAACTGCCTCAAATCAATATGCCCCTTCCCAGCCTCGGCTACCATTGTAGGAAAACTTTCAGTCTGCCTACATAGAGGCTACCTGAAACGGGTTTCCCGAAGGAGGCTGAGTTTTCAAAGCTAAAAATCCCCAGCAAAATCAACCTGAAACCAGGAGAAGACAATGAAACACATCGTCATGCTCACCGGTAGCCCGCACCCGCACGGCGCCTCGCACCAGCTCGCTGACGCCTGCATGAAAGGCGCGGCAGAAAACGGCCACGACATCTACCGCTTCGACGCGGGGCTGGAAGCCGATAAAGTCCAGTTCCTCAAACTCGACGCCGCCGAGCGCACCATCATCAGCGACGACTACATCCACCGCGAAGTCCTGCCGCGCCTGCAACAGGCCGACGTCGTCGTATTTGCCGCCTCGCTCTACTACTTCGGCATGAACGCCCAGCTCAAAGCCGTCATCGACCGCTTCTACGAAATCAACCACGAACTGAAAGACGGCAAAGCCTGCGTCACCCTGCTTGCCGGCTACGGCCAGGGCGAAGACATCCGCCTCCTCGTCGAACACTTCGCTATCATCCGCCGCTACCTGCGCTGGAAAGACGCCGGGCAAGTCATCGCTGAAGACTCGTGGAATGCACGCAAACTGCAACAGCACATTCAGGAAGCCTACGAAATCGGCAAAGCTATTTAAATCAAGGCCGGGGCACCGCCGTAGTGCCGGTTAAGCCGAGGCCGGATTCAGCTTCGTTGAAGCTGCGTTTTAGCTTCGCAGAAACTTGCTTTACCCCTTTTCAGGTAGCCTAATCCCCTAAGCCATCTGCCTGTTTCCAACAACAGTGCCTTACCCCGCCCAACCAGGAGGTATCATGAACCCCATCGACCGCCGCAAATTGCTGCAAAGCGCAGCTGTCATTGCCGCCACCGCCGTCCTGCCCGCCTGCGCGCAGGCCGAGGATAACGGCAATACGCCGAACCGCGCTTCCGCCGCATCCGCATCCGCTTCGTCCTCAAATACCGTCAAAACGGGCGGCTGGGCGCGGGTGAAAACGCTGCTTATCGTGTCGCATCCGTATCCCGACCAATCCGTGATGATTAAAGGTTTGCAGCAGGCGGCGGAGACGGTGGACAACGTAACCGTGCGCAATCTGGAAAGCATTTACGGCTTCGACAGCCGCGCCATTGACGGCGAGGCAGAACGCCGCATCACGCGCGAACACGACCGCATCGTGTTTATGTTCCCCACCCACTGGTTCAACATCACGCCGATGATGAAGGCGTATCTGAACGACACTTGGGGCAGCGTCGGCCCGGGTTTGTGGCAGGGCAAGGAAATGCTGATTATCACCACAGCGGCGGGCGGCGGCAGCACCTACGGCAAAAACGGCCGCATCGGTGTGCCGCTGGCCGACGTGTTCCTGCCGATGAAGGCCAGCGCGCTGCACGCGGGCATGATTTATCTGCCGCCGCTGGCGTTTGAAGGCGTAACCCCGTCGCGGCTGGGAGAATACCAGCGGCAGGTGGTGGAGCAGCTGACGCGATGATTTTGCTGCGTTGGCGTTTTTTCTTCGCAGAGGTCCTCACTGCATCCGTTTAATTGTGCGGGCGCTGTGCTTTAGCTTCGCAGAAACTCCGCCTTGCTTCGCAAGGCATCGCTTTCAGGTAGCCTCCATCTTGCGAAGGCTACCTGAAAAATAAAGGGGCGAAACAAAACGGCTGCCTCAAATCAATATGTCGCGCCGCAACCTCGGTTAGCATTTGCCGATTGAGTGGGCGGATACCGGTTATTATGGGCGTGGTACAGACGTTTGGCTCCACAGCAACAAACGCAGTCGGCAGGAATAGCATCAAAGGCTACCTGAAAGCGTGGGCTGCAACGGAGTTAAAACGGAGCGCAGCGCAGTTTCTGCGAAGCTAAAATTTCAGCTCCGCAGCCATTCCGCTGCCTTGCGGAAGCTCCGTTTCAGGCAGCCTCAAACCGGCATTGATGAACCCCCTTCATCAGGCTTATCGATCCAACCCCGTTTATCCCAGCTGCGCAGACGGCTACACTGTGCCGGTCAGGTAACGGGCGCAGTTCGGCGGATTTGCCGATTGTGCCTTTGCCCCGCCGTACAGGAGCCTCCATGCCCAAACCTCTCGCCGCCGCGCTTATCGGCAGCCTTATCTTCGCCCTCGGCGCACCTGCCGCCGCCCGCACCCCCGTCCCAACGCCAAACAAGGAGCAAACCATGTCATCCCTATCCCCCCGCCAGCAACATCTTGCCGCCATCGCCTCCGCCGCCGCAGCGGGCGACACGGGCAGTCTGAAAACCGCGCTTGCCCAAGCCTTAGACGGCGGCATCACCGTGAAAGAAGCGCGCGACGTGTTCGTGCAGCTTTACGCCTACGCCGGCTTCCCGCGCAGCTTGAACGCGCTCGCCACGCTGGACGGCGTGGTGAAAGAACGCCGCGCCGCCGGACAAAAAACCGATGAAGGCAAAGCCCCCGCGCCGCTGCCGCGCGACACCGACCTGCTCGCGCTGGGCACGAAAACCCAAACCGAACTGGTCGGCCGGCCGGTGGACGTAACCGCCCTGTCGCCCGACATCGACCGCTACCTGAAAACCCACCTGTTCGGCGACATCTTCGCCAGCAACGTGTTGGACTGGCAGGAGCGCGAGCTGGTCACCATCACCATTTTAAGCAGCCTGCACGGCGCGGACGGCCAGCTTGCCAGCCACATCGCCGTGGGCAAACGCAACGGGCTCACCGACGCGCAAATCGCCGCCGTGCGCCAAATGGCCGCGCCCCGTTCGCTCAGCCCCTTCGGCATCGGCCGGCCGAACGATGCCTACGCGCAATATTTCAGCGGGCCGAGCTACCTGAACCCGCTCTCCACCGAACAGGTCGGCGTGTACAACGTGACCTTCGAGCCGTCCGTGCGCAACAACTGGCACATCCACCACGCCGAAAAAGGCGGCGGGCAAATCCTGATTGTTACCGGCGGGCGCGGCTATTATCAGGAGTGGGGCAAACCCGCGCGCGAACTGAAAGCGGGCGACACGGTGAACATCCCCGCCAACGTCAAGCACTGGCACGGCGCGGCGAAAGATTCGTGGTTCCAGCATCTGGCGGTGGAAGTGCCCGGCGAAGGCACGCGCAACGAGTGGCTGGAGTCCGTGTCGGATGAAGATTACGGCAAATTGCCCTAAACCGCATAAAGGCTACCTGAAAATGAACCAAGCGAGTTTCTGCGAAGCTAAAACATGGCTTCGACGCAGTGAAAACGAGCAAAACGTTTTTCTGCAAAGCAAAAATTTTCAGGTAGCCTTTCCATTATCGCGCCACGCGATACCCGCTATATCGATTTGCCATTTCCCCCATTTCTACGGCTGCCGTATCATCACCACCATCTAGTCGGGCTACCTGAAAACGGAGCTTCCGAAGGAAGCGAAGTTTTTGTGAAGTTTCAGCACAGTCAAAACAAGCGCAGCCCGCCCCCTTTCATCACCCATAATTAAAGGATAAGCACCATGAAAACCTACCCAAAAATCGCTCTCGGCACCTGGTCTTGGGGCGTCGGCACATTCGGCGGCGATGCCGTGTTCGGGCAAACCCTGACCGAAGCGCAAATGAAAGAAGTGTTCGACACCGCCATGAAAGCCGGTCTGAACCTGTGGGACACCGCCTATGCTTACGGCTTGGGCGATTCTGAAAAAGAGTTGGGCAAATTCATCCGCCAAGCACCCAAAGGCAGCGTCATCCTGTCCACCAAATTCACGCCCAATCTTGCCGACGAAAGCCAAGCCGATCCTTTTGTGTCCATGTTGGACGGCAGCTTGGAACGCTTGGGCGTGGACGACATCGACCTCTACTGGATACACAATTCGCTGGACGTGGAACGCTGGACGCCGTATCTCATTCCCGCGCTCAAAAGCGGCAAAGTCAAAGCGGTGGGCGTATCCAACCACAACCTCGAACAAATCAAACGCGTTGTCGAAATCCTTGCCGCCGAAGGGCTGAAACTTGGCGCGGTGCAAAACCATTTCAGTTTGCTTTACCGCAATTCCATTGACGACGGCACGCTGGCATATTGCCGCGAAAACGGTATCGCCTTCTTTGCCTATATGGTATTGGAACAAGGCGCGTTGAGCGGTCGTTACAACGCACAAAATCCCTTGCCTGTCGGCAGCCGCCGCGCCGAAGCCTACAATAACGTCTTGCCACAACTGCAAAAACTCACCGACACCATGACCGAAATCGGCAAACCGCACAACGCCTCTGCCGCACAAGTGGCGATTGCTTGGGCGATTGCCAAAGGCACGCTGCCGCTCATCGGTGCGACCAAACCGCACCATGTTACCGACGCTGCCGAAGCCGCAAAATTGGTGTTGACCGCCGAACAGGTCGCCGAACTCGAACGCTTGGCGCAGGAAACCGGCGTCGATACGCGCGGTGGCTGGGAAGGGCAGGCGTAAGGCGTTTGCCGTTTGGCTTCGTAGAAACTGCGCTGCTCTCCGTTTTAACTCCGTTGAAACTCACATTTTCAGGTAGCCTTTAACCCCGTTTCAGGCTACCTGAAACCCATTCTTTTATTCATGCAAGGACTCCAAAAATGAAACAAACCCTCCTGCTTGCCCTGCTCGCCGCCGCCTTCTCCACCGCCGCCGCGCAGGATTTAAAAACGCTCGACCGCGTCGATCCCGCCTACCGCGAAGCCGCCAAAGGCTGGGTGGTGGATTTCGGCGACCCCGCCGTCCGCAAACAGTTTGACGAACGCAATGCCCGCCGCGCCGCCGAAAGCAGCCAGCCTGCCGAAAGCTGGCGCGTGCCCGCCGCCAAGGGTGAACCTGCCGTGCCGCTGTATGTCTATAAACCGCGCAATGCAGGCGGCGGCAAACTGCCCGTCATCTACTTCATCCACGGCGGCGGCTATATCCTAGGTAACGCCAAAATGGGCGGCGACGCGCTGCAAGCGATGGCCGACCGCCAGCAGGCCGCCGTGGTCAGCGTGGAATACCGCCTCGCCACCCAAGCCCCTTTCCCTGCCGATTTGCACGATGCCTATCGCGGCTTGGAATACGTCTATAAAAACGCCGCACGGCACGGGCTGGACAGCGAACGCGTGGTGCTGATGGGCGAAAGCGCGGGCGGCGGGCTCACCGCACGGCTGGCACTCTACACCCGCGACCAGGGCAAACTCACGCCCGAAGGCCAGGTGCTGATTTACCCCATGCTCGACTACCGCACCGGCACGAGCGAATCGCCCTACCGCAATGAAAACGCAGGTGAATTTGTGTGGACGCCCAGCGCCAACCGCACCGGCTGGACGGCACTGCGCAGCGGCCAAACCATCCGCCCCGACCAAATGCCCTACTTCTCCCCCGCGCTGGCGGAAAACCTGAAAGGTCTGCCGACCGTGTTCATGATGGTGGGCGATTTGGATTTGTTCGTAAACGAAGACGTGGACTACGCCAACCGCCTGATTCAGGCCGGCGTGCCCACCGAGCTGCACGTGCTGCCCGGCCTGTACCACGCCTTTGAAGCCGCCAACCCCGACGGCGCGCAGACGAAAAATTATCTGCAATGGCGCACCGACGCAGTGAAGCGGATGTTTGCCAATCCCGTGCACTAAGGCGTTTCAGGCTGCCTGAAAGTCCTTTTCTCATATGGGGAAAGGCCACCTGAAAAACGACAGGCAGCCTGAAAGCAGTAGGTCGGACATTCATGCCCGACCCGCACCGACTGCCAACCCAAAGGAAGAGAAACATGACAGAACACGAAAAACTGCTCGCGGGGCTGGAATACGATTACCGCGACCCCGAAATCCAACAAATGATTCTGACCGCCAAAACACGGCTGCGCCGGTTCAATGAAAGCGACGACCCCGCCGAACAAAGCCGCATTGTGGCGGAAATGGTCGGCAAAAAAGGACGGGGCGCGGTCATCCTACCGCCGTTCCGCTGCACTTACGGACAGCACATCGAGCTAGGCGACGATGTGTTTGTGAACATGAACGCCACCTTTTTGGATTCCAACAAAATCGTCATCGGCGAGCGCACCCTGCTCGGACCCGACGTGAAAATCTACTGCGGCGAACACGCCTTGGATTACCGCCACCGCTTCGGCACGCGCGAAGACGGCAGCCCATATCTGATAACCACCACGCGCCCCGTCGTCATCGGCAAAAACTGCTGGATTGGCGGCAATACCACCATCCTGCCGGGCGTAACCATCGGCGACAATGTGGTTGTAGCCGCCGGCTCGGTGGTGAACAAAGACGTGTCAAGCAACTGCATCGTGGGCGGCGTGCCAGCAAAACACATTCGGGCGTTGTAAGCCATAAGGTTTCAGGCTGCCTCACATCGCTGCAGTAGGCTACCTGAAAAATCATCCCACCGGGTTCTATGCCGATTTATGAACCCTGCTCACAACCCCATGCAGCAAATAAGGGCTAATCCGCAGCGGGCGGTTCGGTTAGAATACGCCGCATATCCCCATTTCAGGCTGCACGCACCCGAAAGCAGCCTGCACCCCTTTCCCCACCCTTCACAGGAGACCCCGCCATGACCCAAACCGTCAAAGCCTACGCAGCACATTCCGCCGACACCCCGCTCGTTCCCTTCACCTTCGAATACCGCGACCCGCGTCCCGACGACGTCGTCATCGACATCCTCTACACCGGCGTCTGCCACAGCGACCTGCACACCGCCCGCAACGACTGGGGCGGCACGATTTACCCCGTCGTCCCCGGCCATGAAATCGTCGGCCGCGTGCGCAGCGTCGGTGCGAACGTCAGCAAATACAAAGCGGGCGACCTCGTCGGCGTCGGCTGTCTCGTCGATTCCTGCCGCCACTGCGAGCCGTGCAAACACGACCTCGAACAATACTGCGAAAACGGCTTCGTCGGCACCTACAACGGCATCGACAAACACGACGGCCGGCCCACCTACGGCGGCTACGCCAAAACCATCACCGTCAGCGACGCCTTCGTGCTGAAAGTGCCGGAAAACCTCGACGTCAAAGCCGTGCCGCCCATCCTCTGCGCCGGCATCACCACCTGGTCGCCGCTGCGCCACTGGAACGTCGGCAAAGGCAGCAAAGTCGCGGTCATCGGCCTCGGCGGCCTCGGCCACATGGCGATCAAACTCGCGCACGCCCTCGGCGCGGAAGTCACCCTCTTCTCGCGCAGCCCGGGCAAAACGGCAGACGCCAAACGCCTCGGCGCGCACAACGTCGTCATCTCCACCGACGACGCGCAGATGAAAAGCGTGGCGAACCAGTTTGACCTCATCATCGACACCGTGCCCTACGGCCACGACGTCAACCCCTACATGCCGACGCTGAAACTCGACGGCACCCTGGTGTACGTCGGCCTGCTCGGCGACGTCACCCCGCCGCTCAACACCGTGCCGATGATCCTCGGCCGTCGCGCGGTGGCCGGCTCCGTCATCGGCGGCATCAAGGAAACGCAGGAACTGCTGGACTTCTGCGGCGAACACAACATCACCGCCGACGTGGAAATGATCAACATGGCCGACATCAACGACGCCTATGAACGGATGCTGAAAAGCGACGTGAAATACCGCTTCGTCATCGACATCGCCACGCTGTAAGGGCTACCTGAAAAAGGCTACCTGAAAATTTCAGGTAGCCTCATCATTTGGCGAACCGCGCGGCCAATTCGCAAGGGGCGGCCATTCCACCGCAACCGGCAGGGTACGCGTGGACAGGATTGAGCGAACCTACCCGGATGGTACATACGATGCCAAAGTCTCCATCTACGATTCCAAAACCAGGCGCTATCTGCCCAAAACCGGTAACGGCGTTTCCACCATGTTCCCGGATCACTGGTCGGTGGATAGGATTAAGGTGGAAACAGATGCAGCCTTCAAAGTCAGACAACCGCTGGAAGGAAAAGAAATGAATGGCTGGGAAGAAACTGGTCCTTCCAATATAAAAATACAAGGATTCATCCATCCTCATGCAGGAAAATCAACAACTGCTTTTCCTAGTTCTGATTAATAATTAAAAGGAGCATACTATGAAATTAATATTTCGAATTATCTATGCCGAGCCATGGAAAAGATATATTACTCAAGCAATTTCTTATCATGCCGTTAAATACAAAGTTGATGGTTATCCTGTTGGAGATTCTGATTTTGAAGAAGAAAAAATACTAGGCATGTATTTACATGATTTGAAAATGATTGATGTAGTAAAATCCATTTTGCATAAACTTAAAAAGCCTCTTGCAAAAACTGGATTGGTTGGCTCTGAATCATGGTATGCAGAAATTATCGATGATAAAGTGAAGATGCAATTTGGATTTGCATCGGAAGATCCGGAGGATGAGGATTATCAACCGATATTATTCCTGCCCCGCAAGGAGGTAGCGTATGCCATGGAAAAATGGCTGGCATTCCTGCAGCGGGATATTGACCCGAACTATTCGGAAATCATCGATACTGAAGAAGCTTATCTCTAAGCCATAAGAGGCTACCTGAAAATTTTTAGGTAGCCTTTTCATCACCTTGATTAGGCGTGGCAAAGGGTGCAGCCAACGCCGATATTCCGAACAAAACCATCACCCATGCTGCTAATAATCGATTTAATTGCGTTGAAGCTTACGCTTTTCAGGTAGCCCTGTGGTTGCTCGCCATCCGGCGCACATTCCATGCGGTATAGTGAATTAAATTTAAACCAGTACAGCGTTGCCTCGCCTTGCCGTACTATCTGTACTGTCTACGGCTTCGTCGCCTTGTCCTGATTTAAATTTAATCCACTATAAATTTTTTCAGTTAGCCTGCATGGCGGATAGGCTACCTGAAAACAGGCTACCTGAAAAATCCCGCTACACTCTCCGCCCCTCTTCCCGCCGAAAGCTTGCCAAAAGCCCGTGTTTCGGGCAAAGTTCGCCCATTTCAGCGGCGGCAGAACCGCCCAGTTTGGCACACACTCTCCACTATGTCCGAAACCCTCTCCTCACGGCTGGATACCCTGCTCAAAGTCGAAACGCCGGAAGCCATTGATATTTATCTGCGCCCGGCCTCGGTGTTTGCCCGTTCGCGCGCCTGGTTTGTCGATTTCATCATCCGCATGGTTTGGTTTACGCTTTCCACTATGCTGCTTGCCTTTGTGTTCAGCTCGGCCTCCGGCAGAAATATCAGCGAGGGTGTCTTTTTCTTCCTATTGTTTGTAAACGGTTTCTTCACCGTGTGGCTGTATTTCGTGGTGTTTGAGGTGTGGTGGCACGGGCAGACCCCGGGCAAGAAAATCTTCGGCCTGCGCGTGGTCAACGACAACGGCACGCACATCACCTGGTCGGCCTCGCTGCTGCGCAACCTGTTGCGCGTGTTCGATGGCATGCCGATGTTTTACGGCGTGGGCCTGGTTACCAGCCTGTGCAACCCCTACGGCCGCCGCCTGGGGGATATTTTGGCTTCCACCGTGGTGGTGTATGCCGACAAAACCCGCGGCCAGGCGCAGCGCATGGATTTGGGCGGCGTGCAGGCCGTGACCCCGCCGGTGGCGCTCACCCGTGAAGAGCAACAGGCGATTTTGAGCTTTGTGGAACGCCGCCGCCATTTGAGCGCCGCGCGCACCGCCGAGCTAGCGCAAATGATGGCGGGCGCGATTTTCGGCCGTGATGAGGACGAACGCAGCGCCGAACGGCTGATTCTGGGCCTGGCCAAATACTACGCGGGCGAACAGAGGAGGGCGGCCGAATGAGGCAGTTGTTTTTCGAAGAGCAGCATCAGGCGTTCTGGCGCTCGTTCGAACAGGATCTGCAAAAGCTGGAAACGCGGCGCGGCAGTCTGCCTGCCAAGCAAATCAGCCTGTTTATGCAGGACTACCGCACCGTGTGCCACCACCTAGCGGTGGCCACCGACCGGCGCTATTCCGGCGGCCTCACCGATTATCTGCAATACTTGTGCGAGCGGGCGCATCAGATTCTGTATGTGGGGCAGCAGGTGTCGCTGTGGGTGCGCTTCCGTGATTTCGTGCGGCACGGCTTCCCGCAGCTGGTGCGGCGCGAGAAAAAATTGGTGTGGCTGGCGCACGCGCTGTTTTACCTGCCGTTTATCGTGGCTTTCCTGCTCACGGCTTTTGTGCCGGAGAGCGTGGAGAAAATCGCCGGCCTGAACCATGGCCCGGGGCTGGCCGATTCCTACCAGGAAATGATGGATCAATATGCCGACGGCACCAACCGCGAGGCCTGGCAAAACTTTGCCATGGCAGGCTTCTATATTTTCAACAACATCACCATCGCTTTTCAAAGTTTTGCCAGCGGCATCCTGTTCGGTTTGGGTACGGTGTACGTTACCGTGAGCAACGGTTGGGTGATCGGCGGAGCGATGGGCTATATGGTGCATAATCCGGCCGGCCCGGCTTTCTTCTCCTTTGTGGGCACACACGGCGCTTTCGAGCTCACCGGCATCGTGCTGGCGGCAGCTGGCGGCCTGCGTTTGGGTTTGGCGCTGCTCAATCCGCAGGGAATGTCGCGCCGTGATGCGCTGCGCATTCAGGGCAAACAGGCGGCGGGCTTGATGAACGGAGGCTTCCTGCTGTTGTTTATCGCCGCGTTTATTGAAGGCTTTTGGTCGCCGATTACCAGTATTCCGATGATTTTCAAATATATTGTTTCCGTGGCAATGTGGCTTTTGGTGTATGCCTATCTGCTGTATGCAGGCAGGAGGGCGGCATGAATATTTGGGAAACCCGCCTCAATTTCCGCCCGCGCAGCGGTTGGGAAGCGCTCGATTTGGGCGCGCGCCTGTTTCAGGAGCGGCCTTGGCTGTATATGGCGGTGTGGGCCACTTTATCTCTGCCGGTGTATGCCTTGATTTTGCTGCTGTGCTGGCGGCAGCCGCAATGGGCTGGCTTGCTGATTTGGTGGCTCAAGCCGCTGTTTGAGGCGCCGGTGTTGTGGCTGATGTCGCAGCAGGTGTTTGAGCCGCTGCCGACGTATCGGCAGTGTGTGCGGGCGGCTTTGGGGCAGATGTGGCGGCCGCGCCTGATTGGTGATTTGACTTGGCGGCGTTTCAGTTTCCGCCGCAGCTTGGTGCTGCCTGTAACGCTGTTGGAGCGGTTATCGGGTAAGGCGCACCAGCGCCGTTGCAACGAGCTTTCGCGCCAGAGCGGCGGCGGGGCGGTGTGGCTCACCTTTTTCGGTATCCATCTGGAGATGATTTTGAGCCTCGGCCTGCTCAGCCTGCTGTTTTGGCTGTGGACGGGCGACCCTTCGCAAAACATCGTGGGCAATCCCTTCGGTGGGATACGTTCTTCGCAGGCACTGGAACAGATCGGTATGCTGGTTGGTGCGGGGGAAGGGCGACTGTTTGAGTATTTGACAAATGTGCTGTATATGCTGCTGCTGTGTTTCTGGGGGCCTTTGTATGTGGCCTGCGGCTTCACGCTGTATCTGAATGCGCGCACCCGTGCCGAAGGCTGGGATATCCGCTTGGCCGCGCGCAAAATCCAAGACCGCCTGCTGGGGCAGAGCAGCACGTTGTGGGCGCTGCTGCTGGCCGTGTTTATCGGTTTCGGTTTTTCAGGTAGCCTGCATGCCGAGCCGCTGCCCAGCCGCAGCCAAGTGGAGCAGGTGCGGCAGGATACCTTGGAAAAACCGCCGTTCCGGCAGCTGAAAAACGACACCGAATATTGCTGGGGCAGCTGCAACAAGCAACAACAACAGCAACAGAACAGCCGCTCACCGCTACCGGATAACATTCCCACCCCGCCCCTGCCGTGGTTCAACGCACTGATGTATGCCCTCATCGGCCTCCTGCTGGCGCTGGTCTTGTGGCTGCTCTATCGCTGGTATCAGGCTAACGGCGGCTTCGGCCTGAACGAAGGCGAAGAAGTGCCGGAAACCCTGTTCGGCATGAAGATTACCCCCGAAAGCCTGCCTGGCGACGTGGCTGCCGCCGTGCTGGCCGAATACGAGCGTGACCCGCGCGCCGCCATGAGCCTGCTCTATCGCGGCAGCCTCTCGCAAATCAGCCGCCGCTACGGCCTGCCCCTGCGCAGCAGCGACACCGAAGGCCAAGTGCTCAAACGCGTGCGCCAGCGCCAGCCGCAGCTCTTGGATTATTGGCAGCCGCTCACCGACCAATGGGTTGCCCTGGCCTATGCCCACCGCCTGCCCGAGCGCGAAACCGTACACCGCCTGTGCCGCGAATACCGGCAAATGTTTGCCGGCAGCGGCAACTCGGAATTTTCAGGTAGCCTTTCCCGGGTAGGGGAGGGCGCGGCATGAAAAACAAAAAGACCCTGCTTATCGGCCTGCTGGCCGTGCTGCTGCTCGGCGGGATAATCGTGGCCGCGAACCTCGACAAGCGGCAGGCTCAAACCTGGCAGTCGCTCGATGCCCAACAGCAGATGCAGCGCGGCAGCCTCTACGCGCTGGAACGGCTGCTCACTAACGCCGGCATCGCCAACGTGGAAAACCGCCGCAGCATGTACGGCCTGAGCGGGCTGAAAGAATACGAATACGGCAACGGGCAGCTGATGATTGTTGCCGACAACAATCTGGAAAGCAGCGAAGACGCCGAACGCCTGCTCGGCTGGGTGGGGCGCGGCAACCACCTCGTGCTGGCCATGTTTCCCGATGCCGACGACAACCCGCTCCGTGCCGACGGCACGCCCGCCAAGCGTGGCGAAGACAAGCCGAATTTCCGCCAAACCCTGTTGCGCCGCCTGCAAATCGGCACCGCCAAGGCCCCCGAAATCAACACCGAAACCCTGCCCAAGCTGCCTGCTTGCGTAAAAGCCGCCGAACGCGTCCGGCAGGCGCAACAGCAAATCGGCACCGCTGAGCCGCTGCAAGTGAGCGAACGCTGCAATGCCGGACTCAGCAGCGTGCGGCTACCTGAAAACGCCACGCTCAACATCGCCGGCAGCTATTATCAAAACGGCACCGTATGGGTACCGCAGCAGGGCAAGGGTAAAGAGCCCGGCGCCGCCGTATTGTTTCAAGGCAAAAACGCCTACGGCGTGCAAATCGTCCGCATGGCCTACGGCGACGGCAGCGTGCTGCTCACTTTTGATTCGGAATGGCTCGAAAACCCCGAACGCCCCGACTTTGCCGGCAACAGCCTAGCCCTCTTCGACCACGCCTACCTCGCCGTCTATCTGGCACAGGAAAAAGAACGCATCCTTTTGGTGAACCGCCTCTATCCGAACAGTATGGACGCTTCTTCGCCCATGCTCTGGCAGATGATCAAAGCCCAGCCGATATTGTGGGCGCTGGCTTTTGCCGCCGCGCTGGTGCTCTTGTGGCGCATCGTGGTGCGCGTGGGCGTGGTGCAGCAGCTGCCGCCCGCGCCGGAACGCTACCTGAAACAGCACCTGCTCGCCCAAGGCCAGTTCCTCACCCGCCACCTGAGCCGCCGCGCCATCCTGAACGATATGCAGCGCCGCCTGCTCGAAGCCCTGCAACAGCGCCATCCTGCCTGGAAGCAGATGGGCAGCCGCAAGCAGCTCGAATTCCTCAGCGCGCAAACTAAGCTGCCGCCTTCCGTAGTCGAACCGTGGCTCAAACCGCTGCCGGACAGCATCAACCTGGTGCAGTGGTTGCAGATGCTCTCTTCGCACCAGCGGATCATGCGCAAGATCAACCGCTCGTGGTATTGAGCGGCAGCCAAAGGCTACCTGAAAAATATGCCTGCCGGATTTTCAGGTAGCCTCAAGCCAGACACAGGCTACCTGAAATCCCAATCCCGATTAACCAACAAACCCACACAACCCAAAGGATGATTCGATGACGGACATCAATTTCTCCCAGCCCAGCCAGCATACCGCCAATCCCGCCATGCAGCAGGGCGTGCGCGCCATTCAGATGCTGCGCGCGCGGCTCAACGAAGTGCTCATCGGCCAGCAGCAGGTGGTGGACGAGGTGCTCACCGTATTCCTCGCCGGCGGTCACGTGTTGCTCGAAGGCGTGCCCGGCACCGGCAAAACCCTACTTGTGCGCTCCTTGGCACAAACTTTCGCCGGCGAGTTCCGCCGCATCCAGTTCACGCCCGACCTGATGCCCTCCGACGTTACCGGCCACTACCGCTACGATGCGCATAACAGCCGCTTCGAGCTGCGCCAAGGCCCGGTGTTCACCCACCTGCTGCTCGCCGACGAGATCAACCGCGCCCCGGCCAAAACCCAGTCCGCCCTGCTCGAAGTGATGCAGGAGCACAGCGTCACGCTCGACGGCCACACCCACCACCTGCCCAGCCCCTTCATGGTGCTGGCCACGCAAAACCCGATCGAGCAGGAAGGCACTTATCCGCTGCCCGAGGCCCAGCTCGACCGCTTTATGTTCAAAGTGATGATCGGTTATCCCGCCCCCGCCGACGAAGCGCGCATGGTGAGCGCTGTCATCAACAGCAGCAACAACGACCTGCTCAGCGGCAGCCAGCCATCCCACGTGTTCCAGCCGCAGCAGATCGAGCAGCTGAAAAAGCTGGTGGCGCAGGTGGGCGTGGACCCGCAGATTATTGATTACACCGTGCGCCTGGTGGCCGCCACCCGCGATTGGCCGGCGTTGTCGGTGGGTGCCGGGCCGCGCGCCGGCATTGCGCTCATCAGCTGCGCCCGCGCCTATGCGCTCTTAGCCGGACGCGATTTCGTTACCCCCGACGACATCAAGGCCATCTGGCTGCCCGCCATGCGCCACCGCGTGCGCCTCTCCACTCAGATGGAAATGGAAGGCGTGCAGGTGGAGCAGGTGTTAAACGAATTGGCCGCCTCCGTGCCTGCGCCGCGCTTGTAAGGCTTGCCCATGAGACCGTCCAGACTGCTGGTGCTGCTGTTTGCCGCCCTGCTTGCCGTGTGCGTTGCCGGCTGGTTGGCCGGCTACCTGAATGAGGGCGTTGGCGGCATCGTTCAATATGTTGCCGGCGGCCTGGCTTTGCTGCTGGCGCTCGGTGCTCTGCTGGATGCCCTGTGGCAGCGCCATCCGCCTGTGCCGCAGTGGGAACGCAGCCTGCCGCACCAGTTTATCCAAGGCCGGCCGCACAGCGTGGAAATCACGCTCATGCCGCCTGGGCAAGGCCTGTGGCGCCGCCCGCAAACCATGCTGGTGGCCGACCTCTTCCCGCACAACTGGCACACCGATACGCCGCACCTGCTCATCGACACGCTGCCCGGCCGCCTCTCCACCATCCGCTACCAAATCACCCCCCGCCTGCGCGGCCGCGCCGAATTTGCCGGCATCGAATACTGGCTGCCCAGCCCCTTCGGCCTGTGGCAGCGGCGGCACAGGCACGCGTTGGCCGACAAAGTGGATGTGCTGCCCGATTTCAGCCGCATCCTCGGCGCCGACCTCATCGGCCTGCAACGCTGGCTCAACCTGGTGGGCGTGAAAAAGCTGCCGCGCTTGGGCCTTGGCCAGGATTTCCATCAATTGCGCGACTACCAAGACGGCGACGATATCCGCAACATCGATTGGAAAGCCACCTCGCGCATGAGCCGCCCCATCGTACGCACCTACCAAGACGAGCAAGACCAACAGCTCATCTTCCTGCTCGACTGCGGCCGCAACATGCGCCTGCAAATGGAAGGGAAAAGCCACTTCGACCACGCCCTGCAAGCCATGCTGCTGCTCTCCTACACCGCGCTCAAACACGGCGATGCCGTCGGCCTGCTCACCTTCGCTCAGCCCGAAGCCCGTTTCGTGCCGCCGCACAAAGGCATGGAGCAGCTCGGCCGCCTGGTGCAGGGCGTGTTCGATATCGAGCCCTCGCAGCAGGCTGCCGATTTTGAAAGCGCCGTCAACCTTTTGCTGCAAAAGCAAAAGCGCCGCGCCCTCGTAGTCGTGCTCTCCCACTTGAACCATGAAGACAGCCGCCACCTGCTGCAACACATCCAACGCCTGCGCAAACACCACATGGTTTTGTTCGGCGGCCTGCGCCCCCTCGCCCCCGAAGAAGTGCGCCAACAGCCCGTGCGCAACGAAGAGGACGCCCAAGCCTACCTCGGCGCCCTGCAATACGAAAGCCATGTGGCCGAAGCCATCCGCCATTTCGATGCCGCCCGCATCAATGCCGTCAACGTACTGCCCAACCAGCTGAGCACCGAGCTCATCAACCGCTACCTCCAACTCAAACGCCGCCAAGCCTGGTAGGGAGCGGCACAGGCTACCTGAAACCGACAAAATTGTTTAACTCCGGAATTTTTCAGGTAGCCAATATCAAACAGCATCTGCGCCATTCATGCGCTGTGTTGTGCCGCTTCATGCCGGGGCAGTCGCGCGGAGTGAGGGGAGTTTGCGCAGCAAACCCGTGCCAGCGCCGGCATGAATGATGCAGGCTACCTGAAATTTGTTATTTGCCAGAACCCCCCCCCTTGCTCCCGCGACAGGGGGCAGGAAGAGGGCAGCAAACCAAAACTTTGCTTCTGCTCAAAGGCTACCTGAAATCCGCCAATCGCCCAAACCCAGAAATTTTCAGGTAGCCTCAAGCGGATAGAGGTTGCCTGCCAATCCGCCACACCGGTTTCAGCCAAATACACCCCTTGCCACAACCCCCGCCTCCAGTCCACAATAAGCCCCTTTCTCATTACCCCATCAACGGATCACATAACCATGACCCCACACCAACCCTTCGGCCCCACCGACGACGTACGCATCCGCAGCATCAGCGAGCTGCTCCCCCCCATCGCCCACCTCTACGAACTCCCCGTGAGCCAAGAAGCCGCCGAGCTGGTGGAAAACACCCGCCGCCAAATCGCCGAACTCGTGCACGGCCGCGATAACCGCCTGCTCGTCATCATCGGCCCCTGTTCCATCCACGACCCCAAAGCCGCCCTCGAATATGCCCGCCGCCTGCTCCCCCTGCGCCAGAAGCACGAGAAAGAGCTGCTCATCGTGATGCGCGTTTATTTTGAAAAACCCCGCACCACCGTCGGCTGGAAAGGCCTCATCAACGACCCCCACCTCGACGGCACCTTCGACATCAACTTCGGCCTGCGCCAAGCCCGCCGCCTGCTGCTCGAACTCAACCAGCTCGGCATGCCCGCCTCCACCGAATTCCTCGACATGATCACCCCCCAGTATTATGCCGACCTCATTTCCTGGGGCGCCATCGGCGCGCGCACCACCGAAAGCCAGGTGCACCGCGAGCTCGCCAGCGGCCTCTCCTGTCCGGTCGGTTTCAAAAACGGTACCGACGGCAACCTCAAAATCGCCATCGACGCCATCGGCGCCGCCTCCCACCCGCACCACTTCCTCTCCGTTACCAAAGCCGGCCACTCCGCCATCGTCCACACCGCCGGCAACCCCGACTGCCACGTTATCCTGCGCGGCGGCAAAGAGCCCAACTACAGCAGCGAACACGTAAAAGCCGCCGCCGCCCAGCTTGCCAAAGCCGGCGTTACACCCAGGCTGATGGTCGATTTCAGCCACGCCAACAGCCGCAAAGACTACACCCGCCAGATGGAAGTGGCCCGCGACGTGGCCGCCCAGCTGAAAAACGGCGAGCAAAACATCATGGGCATCATGGTGGAAAGCCACCTTGTGGAAGGCCGCCAAGACAAGCCCGAAACCTACGGCCAAAGCATCACCGACGCCTGCATCGGCTGGGACACCACCGAAGAGCTGCTCACTCTGATGGCCGAAGCCAACCGCAGCAGGGTGTGAACGAGGCTACCTGAAAGCGCAGCTTCAACGAAGTTAGAAACGATGAATATTTACAAACCCCTGCAAACTGTTAAAATCCACGCTCCTTCAACAACGTCTATTTAACAACAGGGCAAAAATAAAAATCAGGCAAACGATTCGGCTTTCCTGCCACCGTTTGCCTCATTTTCACACACCGCCCGATGGAGAACACTCATGCAAGATTTCCGCAGTAACCCAAACGAAGACTTCCGCCAAGCCTACACCGCTACCGCATTGGAACACGATGCTGATGAAATGGAAGTGGAGCTGGCTTCCCCTTGGCAACGGATGGGCGCCAGAATTATGGATGGTTTGCCCTTTGCCGGTATCGGTATCCTGGCCGCTATTTTATTGCCCATAATGGGCGGTAGCGGCGGCGGGGCAGCAATGGCCTTAATCATCGTTGCCCTTTTGGCCATTCTCGGCTTATTGATTTACAACTTGGTCATCATGACACGCGACGGCCAAAGTATTGGCAAGAAAATCATCGGCATCCGCGTGATTACCGAAGACGGTGACAACCCCGGTTTCGTAAAATATGTGCTCGTGCGCGAATTCGCCTACAATATGATCTTCACCATCATCGGCCTATTCAGCGAAGCATTGGGCAACCTGTTGGCATTCGTTGCGGCTATCGTCTGCATCGTCATGCTCTTCAGAGAAAGCAGCAACCGCCAAACTTTGCAAGACCTTCTGGCTAAAACCTTGGTGATTAAAAACTAAGCCTGTTGCACAAGGCTAAGGTTGAAGGCTACCTGAAATCACCGATTTATCGCGGCCAGATTTTCAGGTAGCCTTCCCTATAATCCAGCCCGCCAAGGAAACCCATGCAAGACTTCCGCCAAGCCTACCGCACCCCCGAATCCCTCACCGAGCCGCCAGCCGACGGCCGTTTGCGGGAAGTCGAGCTGGCCAAACCCTGGCAGCGCCTGCTCGCCGGCGCCATCGACCGCATTTTGCCCCTGCTGTTTGTCGCGCTCAGCATGACGATTGCCGCCAACCCCCGCTATGTGCGCGCCAATCTGCCCTGGCTGTACAACTCCGCGCTCGTTCTCGGCGGCCTCACCGTGCTGCTTCTGCTCTGCCAGGCCGTCATCATGAGCCTCGGCGGGCAGAGCATCGGCCAGAAAATCCTCCGCATCCGCCTGATCACCGACACCGGCGCCAATCCCGGCTTTGTGAAATACGTGCTCGTGCGCGAACTCTTGTTCTTCATCATCCTGCTCACCGCCTGCACCTTCATCAACCAGTTCGGCCGCCCCGTCGGCAGCATCGTTTATTACGTCGTGCAGCTGGCCTACCTCGTCATGCTCTGCCGCAAAAGCCGCAACTACCAAACCCCGCAGGATATGCTGCTGCAAACCTTGGTGGTGAAAGCCTAGTGCCGCTTGAAAGCGGCCGATTCAACGAAGCTGGAACGGGTGCAGCGGGTTTCTGCACAGTGAAACGTAAACCGGCCTTGCCGCGCAGGCAAACCAAACTTTTTCAGGTAGCCTCCCTTGGCGGATGAGGCTACCTGAAAAATCATGCCGGATTTGAGAAACGTGCCAAATGAGAGGGCAAGCCCGCCCGCACAGAAAAGCGGATGTGCAAACCCCAAACACAAAATGGCAGGGCGGCGATAGCCCGCCGCTATCCCCGCCGAAATTGTCAATTTTCCGCCTCGGCAGTATCATTACCCACTTTTCCCACCGCCATCCCGCAAAAGACAGCCATGAGCGCCGAACTGATTCAAGACTACCTGCAAACCCAAGGCCTGAAACTGCCGCCCGAAGCCGTGCAAATCGCCATGCTCGCCGCCGGCAGCGTGATGGCTGCCGGCCGGGCAGAGATCGAGCCTGAGGTTTTGTGGTATCGCGGCGAAGGCGGCACCCTGTCCGAACACCTGCCGCGCACCGAATCCAACCACGCCCTGCTGCGCCAAATCTTTATGGCGCTCGATTCCGCCTACAGTGCCAACCCCTACCGCAGCGCCGGCGTGTATCTGCTGTCCGCGCCCGACCGGCTCGTCCAGCTCACCGCGCAAGGCGAGCCGCTGGAAAAACTGTTGGCCGTGGGGCAGGATTTGGAGGCCGTGCAAATTGCCCACCTCGCCGCCCGCAGTGCGCAAACCGGCTGGCTGAACCAGATCGACGACGTTGCCCAATGGCTGGCCAACGGCGACCTTGCCGGCAGCCGCCACCGCCCCGGCAGCCAGCTCGCCGTACCCGTGTATGCCGAAAGCGGCCGCGTGCTTGGCGTGGTTTATCTGGAGCACAGCAGCCCCGCCGCCTTCAACGACACAGCCCTAAGCCTTTGGATCGGCCTCGCCCTGGCACTGGCCGAACCGCTCGCCGCCCTGTTGCAGGAAGAAGGCGGCAGCAAAGAAAACTGAAGATTGCCTGAAACCAAAACAACCCTCCGCACACACCACATAAAGCACATCATGACCCCGCTCAAATACATCGCCTCCTGCCGCCTGCCCACCGAATACGGCATCTTCACCATGCACGGCTTCGAACAGCCCAACGGTCAAGAACACACCGCGCTGAGCATGGGCGACATTGCCGACGGCGCGCCCGTGCTCTCCCGCATCCACTCCGAATGCCTCACCGGCGATGCCCTGTTTTCTCGAAAATGCGACTGCGGCCCCCAGCTGCAAGCCGCCATGCAGGCTGTGCAACGCGAAGGCCGCGGCCTCATCGTCTATCTGCGCCAGGAAGGGCGCGGCATCGGCCTCATCAACAAAATCCGCGCCTACGCCCTGCAAGACCAAGGCCTCGACACCGTAGAAGCCAACCTCGCCCTCGGCCTGCCCATCGATGCCCGCGATTTCACCCTCGCTAAAGCCATCTACGACCACCTCGGCGTAAAATCCATCCGCCTGCTCACAAACAATCCAAACAAAATCAGCATTATGGAGCAAAGCGGCATCCATATCGTCGAACGCGTGCCCCTGCAAGTCGGCCAAAACAGCGAAAACACCGGCTACCTGAAAACCAAAGCCGCCAAGCTCGGTCATTTAATCGACAACTGATTTTCAGCCAACCCACCCGCCCGCAGGGCAGGGTACACGATACCCGCCGCTTGGCCGCCATCATTTTTCAGGTAGCCTCCAGTCCGCGCCAAAAGGCTACCTGAAAATACCAGCCACTTAAAAATCATCCGCTTATTAAAGAGAGCAGGGCGGCACAAACGCCCACGCTTCTCACAACCCAACCCTATATTCACCCACCCAAAGGCACCCAAATGACCCCGTTCCGCATCGGGCAAGGCTACGACGTCCACCAGCTCACCCCCGGCCGCCCCCTCATCCTCGGCGGCGTACGTATCCCCTTCGAAAAAGGCCTGCTCGGCCACTCCGATGCCGACGCCCTGCTGCATGCCGTCACCGACGCCCTGCTCGGCGCCGCCGCCCTCGGCGACATCGGCACCCACTTCCCCGACACCGCCGCCGAACACAAAGACGCCGATAGCCGCGCCCTCCTGCGCCAAGCCTACGCCGCCGTGCAAGCCCAAGGCTGGCGCGCCGTCAATGTGGACAGCACCATCATCGCCCAGCAGCCCAAACTACGCCCCTATATTCAAGCCATGCGTGCCAACCTCGCCGCCGACCTCGGGCTACCTGAAAACCACATCAACATCAAAGCCAAAACCAACGAAAAACTCGGCTACCTCGGCCGCATGGAAGGCATCGAAGCACAAGCCGTCGTGTTGCTGGAAAAGGCTGGCTGAAAACAGAAATTAACAACTATTCCCCAACCGCCTGCCGGATTTTCAGGTAGCCCACCGCCTGAGGAAGCAAGTGATCATGAAATTCACCAACCTCCACCAAAATTTCATCCTCCTCTCCACGCATACCCTCAAGCAACATCTTGAAAACCGCGCCTTCTGGCCCGCCTTTATCGCCGAACTCACCCCTTTCGCCAGCAAAATCAAAGGCACCCCTCGCATCACCGCCAGCCAGTTCGACAATGGCAAAGAGCTCAAACTCGGCCGTTTGTCATGGAGCGAAGAAAGCTTGCAAAAACTTGCCGACAACTGCTACCGCAGCCCCAATCCGGATACATTCTATTTCAGCTTCCTGCAAGCTTTTTTCCCCAGTCCCGTTTCCTGCACCAAGCAAAACACCACCCCCGGGCTCAGCCTGATATGGCAACACAGCTATGGCAGCCCACACAGTGGCCTGCTGCTCAGCTTCCGCCAAGATTATTTCGATGCGGTTGGCACAGCCGCCGTGCAGGCATCGCTTAACCGCCTCACCGCGCTGCTGCAAGCCGGTTTGCGCCTGCAAAAACAAACGCAATACGCTTATCCCAGCAAAGAAGGCTTTCCCGGCGCATGGCAAGACTGCGTCATGGATTTATTTCCCGCTAATGCCACCGAACCCACCAAAAGCGGTTGGAAGATCAACGAAGATTTTGCCGGCTGGGCAAGGTTCTAAATCCCATCCCCAAAGCAAAAGGGCAGGGCGCCAGCTTACCTAAATTCCCGCCCCATAGTAGAATAAGGCTACCTGAAACCCAGCCCGGCCACCTATCTGCTACAGGAGAACCCCATGTCCACCCAAGATCAACTCAAACGCACCGCCGCCCAAAAAGCCCTCGAATTCGTGCCCGAAAACGCCTACATCGGCATCGGCACCGGCAGCACCGTAAACTTCTTCATCGAAGAGCTGGCCGAGAGCGGCATCCGCATCAAGGGTGCCGTCTCCACCTCCCAAGCCACCAGCAAACTGTTGAAACAATACGGTATTCCAGAAGTGGCGCTCAACGAGGTGGACGAACTGCCCGTGTACATCGACGGCGCCGACGAAGTCAACCACAGCCTGCAAATGATCAAAGGCGGCGGCGGCGCGCTGTTGGCCGAAAAAATCGTCGCCAGCGCCGCCGACAAATTCGTCTGCATCGTAGACGAAAGCAAATACGTCGGCCGCCTCGGCAAATTCCCCCTGCCCATCGAAATCATCCCCGCCGCCCGCTCCCTCGTATCACGCAAACTGCTCAAATTCGGCGGCACCCCTCAACTGCGCATCGGCTTCACCACCGACAGCGGCCACAAAATCGTTGATGTGCACGATATGCCCATCAACGAGCCGCTCAAGCTCGAAGAAGAAATCAACCGCATCCCCGGCGTGGTGGAAAACGGCCTTTTTGCCAACAATCCCGCGCATGTACTGATCATCGGCCGTCCAACCGGCGCTGAAGTGATCAAAATCGGCAGCTGATTGCCCGGCATATCCCGCCAAACAGCAGGCTACCTGAAAACCGGGGCAGGGCGGCGCACCACCCGTCGCCGCCCCGCTTCCGAGCAAGAAAATAGGCATAGGGTAGGGCGCATGCCCATACCACTATGCCGCTTCCATTCCGTAAAACCCTTTTTCAGGTAGCCTCAAACAGCCAAAAGGCTGGAAGCTTGGCAAAATATCATTCATTCGGTTATAAAAGGATTTGGCCAAAGCATCAGGCTACCTGAAAACGATGTTTCCGAAGGAAGCAGAGTTTCTGCCGAAGCTAAAACCCCAAGCCCGAACGCATCACCCAACGCATCAACAGAAAGCCCACATGAACAAACTGCAAGACCGAGTTATCCTCATCACCGGCGCTTCCCAAGGCATCGGCGCCGAAGCCGCCCGCGCCTGCGCCGAAGCCGGCGCCACCGTCGTGTTGGTGGCCAGGCATCAGAAAAAACTGGAAAAAATCTACGACGCCATCGTCTCAGCCGGCTGCCCCGAGCCCTTTGCCGTCGTGTTCGACCTGCTCGCCGCCGAAGAAAAAGAATACGAACGCCTCGCCCAAGCCGTGGCCGAAGCCACCGGCGGCCGCCTCAACGGTATCATCCACAGCGCCGCCTATTTCTACGCCTTATCCCCGCTCGAATTCCAAACCGTGGCCGAATGGGTAAACCAATACCGCATCAACACCGTCGCCCCCATGGCACTCACCCGCGCCTGCCTGCCCATGCTGCAAGCCGCACCCGATGCCTCCGTTGCCTTCATCGGCGAAAGCCACGGCGAAACCCCGCAGGCCTACTGGGGCGGCTTCGGCGCCTCCAAAGCCGCATTAAATTACCTCTGCAAAGTCGCCGCCGACGAATGGGCGCGTTTCCCCAATCTGCGCGCCAACGTGCTTGTGCCCGGCGCCGTCAACTCCCCCCAGCGCATGAAAACCCACCCCGGCGAATCCCGCAACGACCGCAAGGAACCCAGCGAGCTCGCCCCCGATTTCGTCTATTGGATGAGCGAAGACAGCAAAGGACGCAGCGGCGAAATCGTGTATCTGTAAGCACACCTGCCGATAGCCGGCACCACTCGTTTTCAGGTAGCCTCAAACGCACGGCAGGCTACCTGAAAATTTTTGCCTCTGATCTTCTAAACGGCTACCTAAAAACCCTTTCAGGCAGCCTTTTTGCCTACTGCGCATCCGCTCACTCTTACGCATCCGCGCACCAAACGGCATAATATCAGCAACTTGTTTCACAATGTGCTGATATTATTATGTTTACCGCTTCGCAATGGCTGGATTTGTACAAGTTTCACGCCTGTATCTATTCGGACTACCAATTAGCCAAGAGCTGGCACATACCGGCGACCTACATCAGCCAATACCGGCGAAACCGTTTGCGCCTGCCGCTGGCTTCAGTACTGGATATTGCGGAGGCGGTAGGAGTCGAACCCTTGGAAATCATTGCCTGTTTGGAATATCCCAGGGCACGGGAGAAACACCGGGAGCGGATCAGGCGGGCATACTTTGACGCGCTGCTTAAAACCATCGTGCCGAGGATGTCGGCACAATACCGGGGAGGATTCGTGCGGCTTAAACGTTAGTTCGTATAATGTATATTATGTAAAATTATATGTTAGGCAGCTATAAAATAGAAAAGCCGTCAAACGAGAAAACTAGTTTGACGGCTTTTGCTTTGTGGCAGATTAAATACTGGCTTGAAAATGTACCGCTGCCCTGTTTTTGCTGGATTATTCCAAGCCGAGTTTTTCCAGCGCGAAATCGATGTCTTTGTCGCCGCGACCGGAGAGGTTGACCAGTAGACGTTTATTACTGTCGAGCTCGGAGGCACGGCGTAAGGCGTAGGCCACGGCGTGGGCGGATTCGAACGCGGGGATGATGCCTTCTTCGCGCGACAAAGTGAGGAAGGCGGCGAGGCATTCGTCGTCGGTGGCAGTTTCGTAGCGGCCGCGGCCGATGTCTTTCAGATAGCAGTGCTGCGGGCCTACACCGGGATAATCGAGGCCGGAGGCGATGGAATGCACGGCGGCGGGCGTGCCGTCTTCATTTTGCAGGTAGTAGCAGTTGAAGCCTTGGATATTGCCGAATTTGCCTTTGCTCATGGTGGCGGCGTGGCGGCCGGGTTTGTCGAGGCCTTCGCCGGCAGGTTCGACGCCGACCAAGGCGACTTGTTGGTCGTCGATAAAGGCGTTGAACAGGCCGATGGCGTTGGAGCCGCCGCCCACGCAGGCGATGACTTCATCCGGCAAACCGCCCTGCTCCCGCTGGAATTGTTCGCGCGCTTCATGGCCAACGATGCTTTGGAAATAGGCCACCATTTCGGGATACGGCGCGGGGCCGACCACGGAGCCGATGGCAAATATGCTGCTGTCGATTTGCTCGAGATAAGCAGCGAAGGCGCTGTCTACGGCTTCTTTGAGCGTGCCGGCGCCGGCGGATACGGGTACGAGTTTGGCGCCGAGGATTTTCATGCGCGATACGTTGGGGTGCTCTTTGGCGATGTCGACTACGCCCATGTGGATTTCGCACTCGAGTCCGAGTAAGGCGGCGGCGGTGGCGAGCGCTACGCCGTGCTGGCCGGCGCCGGTTTCGGCGATAACTTTTTTCTTGCCGAGCTTTTTGGCCAGCAAGACTTCGCCGATGCAGTGGTTGATTTTGTGGGCGCCGGTGTGGTTGAGGTCTTCGCGTTTGAGGAAGATTTGGGCGCCGCGCCGGGAGAGTGTGCGGGCGTGGTAGATGGGGCTGGGGCGGCCGACGTAGGTGGCTTGCAGGCGTTTCATTTCGCGGATGAAATCGGCATCTCGGATGATGCTGTGGAAGCCGGCTTCGAGTTCGGCAAGGGCTTGCGCGAGGGCGGGATGGCCGATGCGGCCGCCGTGTTGGCCGAAGTTGCCTTGGCCGTCGGGGAGGACGAGGGGGTTGAGGTGCTCTTGGGGCATGGTTTTCTCCTTTTTGGGTTGGATGGGATGGTTTCAGGTAGCCTTAATCTTGAACTATCTGAAAATAGTGGTTATTTGTTTTTCAGGTAGCCTTTCAGTACGGCATGAGGCTACCTGAAAAACGGATTGGCTTCCAGCCGGCTGTTCAAATGGCTTCGGTGCGGGTGAGCAGCATGGCGTCGCCGTAGCTGAAGAAGCGGTATTGCTGTTCGATGGCGTGGCGGTAGGCGGCGCGGATGTGTTCGATGCCGGAAAAGGCGCTCACAAGCATCAGCAGGGTGGATTTGGGCAGGTGGAAGTTGGTGATCAGGCCGTCGGCTACCTGAAAACGGTAGCCGGGGGTGATGAAGATGTCGGTGTCGCCGGCGCCGGCTTGCAGGCAGCCGCTTTGGGCGGCGGCTTCGAGGCTGCGCATGGAGGTGGTGCCGACTGCCCACACGCGTTTGCCGCGCGCTTTGGTTTCTGCTATGGCTTCAACAGTTTGGGCGGGAATGTTGTACCATTCTTTGTGCATTTTGTGTTCGGCGATGTTTTCGCTGCGCACGGGCTGGAAAGTGCCGGCGCCGACGTGGAGGGTAACTTCGGCGCGGCGGATGCCTTTTTCTTGCAATGCGGCGAGCAGCTCGGGGGTGAAATGCAGGCCGGCGGTGGGGGCGGCTACGGCGCCTTGGTGTTTGGCGTAGACGGTTTGGTAGCGTTCGTCGTCGTCGGTGTTGGCGTCGCGTTCGATATAGGGTGGCAGGGGCAGGCGGCCGGTTTGTTCAAGGATTTGATACACATTGAGGCTACCTGAAAATTGCAGGCGGAAAAGTTCGCCTTGGCGCTCTTGCATGTGGGCTTGGATGCCACCGTTAAACTGCAAAATGCTGCCGGGCTTGGGCGATTTGGAGGAGCGGATGTGCGCTAGGGCGGTGTGTTCGCCTTCCACGCGCTCAATCAGGGCTTCGATGCGCCCGCCGCTGGCTTTATGCCCGAACAGGCGGGCTTTCATGACTTTGGTGTTGTTGAACACGAGCAGGTCGCCGGTTCCGAGCAGCCCGGGCAGCTCGCTAAACTGCCTGTCTTGCAGGGGATGGCCGGGGCGGGCGTCGAGCAGGCGGCTGCTGCCGCGCGTGGCGGGCGGCTGTTGGGCGATGAGGTGTTCGGGCAGGTGGAAATCGAAATCGGCAAGCTGCATGGTGCGCTCGGGCGGGAAGGGAAAGGGTGGCATTATATAACCATTCGGCATACCGTATCCGCATTTAAAACGGCTAAAGGCTACCTGAAAAACCGTTTTGCTTTTCAGGTAGCCTCCACCTATCGCACCGCCCTGCCCGACCGTTCTGCAAAAATCGGCTAAAATCCTTGCCAGACAGGCTTAAAGCGGCTACCTTTCGGCTGGTTTGGTTCCCCGTGCGCGACGTTTTGATGATTAAACTGCTCTACTCCGGCAAATTTTGGCTGAAAACGATGTGTTTCGGCCTGCTTGTGCCGCTGTTGTTGTGGCTGGGCGCGCATTTCGGGCTGAAACACCTGTTTAGCGAGGCGCACATCCGCCAAACCGCCAATACCGTGCTGGCCGGCAGCGGCAGGCAGTTTGCATTCGACGGTGGGCAAATCGAGCGCGGCTGGTTCCCCTATCCTTACGTGGTGCTGCACCAAGTGGGCCTCACCCGGCCGCAAAACCAAGGGCCGGCGCTGAATGCCGAAACCGTGCGCCTTTCCTTCGGCTGGTCAGCCTTATGGGGCGACACCGACATCCGCAGCCTGAGCCTGAACGGTGCCACCGTATTTGTGCAGCGACTGGACGGCGGGCGCTGGGAAGTGGCCGGCTTCACTTCCGGCGAGGCCGGCAACCACACCCTGCCCCAGCGCATCGAACTCGACAACAGCAACCTGCGCATCCAATACGGCGAACAAAAACAATCCCTGCGCCAAGTATCCGGTTTCATCGACCGCGGCGACGGCAATTTCGACCTTGCTGCCAGCCTGTTTGCCCCGCAGGAATACCGCCTGCAGGCCGCAGGCAGCTACGACGGCAGTCACATCGAGCAGCTCCAAGCCAGCCTCGCCGGTTTCCTGCCCGGAGGCCAATCCTTCACCGCCTCCTGGCAAGGCAACGCCGACTACGCCGCCGAACAAAGCCGCCTCAACACCAAAGAAGGCCGGCTCAACATGCAGATTCCCGGCTGGGCGCTCAATATAGAAGGTAACACACGCAATTGGCAGCTTTCCCCCACCGGCGCCGTCCTACCCGAAACCCACATCGTTTTCACCACCGAGCAGCCCGAATCCGGCCAAGACGCTCCCGCCCTGCTCCATTCCGGCAGCGGCAGCATCAACAAAGCCTCCTACCAAAACCGTACCCTCGAAATCGGCGGCTTCCAAATCAGCGGCACCTTTGAGCAAAACGGCGCCAACAGCAGCTACAGCGCCAACGGCCGCCTCAAAGCCGAGCCCGGCAGCTTCCAAGCCGACAACCTCTTTCTCAACACCCGCCACACCGCCGCCCCCAACAGCATGCCCTCATGGGTCGGGCAATGGAGCGGCAGCATCTCCGGCAAAGCCGGCAGCTGGCAGGCACAGCTGCAAGGCAGCCTCGACAACAACGAAGGCTACCTGAAAATATCAGGCCGCCCCGGCGAACAAGGCTACAGCATCGACGCCGAAGCCAAACTCGCCAAACTCGCCCTCGGCGAATACCTCCCCGGCAGCAGCGACGGCGCCGAGAACTCCGACCCCCTGTGGCTGCGCTACTGGCCGCAAGCCCTGCGCGACCGCCAAATCAAGCTCGCCCTCGACATCGGCAGCCTCGAAGGCTCCGGCCTGCAAATCCAAAACTTCCATTCCACCCTCCGGCTCGACGCCGACCAACTGCGCGCCGACGACATCCGCATGCAGCTCTACGACGGCCAAGCCACCGGCAGCGCCGTCCTCCATGCCGGCAACCGCCCCAAATGGCAGGCCATCCTCAACTTTAACAACATCCAAATCAAACCCCTCCTGCAAGACGCCTTCCGCTTCAACCACCTCAGCGGTCACGGCAATGCCGCCTTCCAAATCAGTGCAGAAGGCCTCAAACGCAGCGAATGGCACACCACCCTCGCCGGCGAAGGGCGCATCATGCTCGACAACGGTGCCTGGCAAGGGATCAACCTCGCCAAGCTCCTCAACCAACCCGCTCCCCTCCACGCCCAGAGCCTCATCCGCTACAACGCCGAAAGCAGCACCCCCTTCCGCCACTTCAGCATCGAAGCCCGCGTAGAAAACGGCATCGGTACCACCCCCCGCCTCAGCCTGCAAAGCGACAGCCTCAACCTCAGCGGCCAAGGCAGCTTCGACATCCGCAACAACTCCCTCAACTACGCCGTCCTCGCCAGCGCCGGCCGCAACCTCTGGCTTCCCCTCAAAATCAACGGCAGCATCAGCCGCCCCAGCTTCGCCCTCGACTACCAGCGCATCACCAGCAACCTGCAAACCCCCGAGCAAAAACAGCGTGCCCTGCAAGACGTGTTGCAACAGCAATGGCAATGGATACAGAACCTGCCCGAAAACACCCAACCATGACCCCCGCCCTTATCTGGCAAAGTATCCCCACCGAGCAGGAACTTGCCGCCGCCCTCCCCCCGCATCCCCAAGCCGCCTGCGTTTTCCTCAGCGATGATTTTTCAGGTAGCCTCAATCAGCCCGGCAAAGGCTACCTGAAAACCTGCGCCGCCCCCGCCGCCAACTTCATCCCCGCGCACACCAACCCGCTGCAACGCGACCTCTACCTGCTGCCCACCGCCGCCGCCGGAGCATTGCAGCAATACGGCTTCGGCGCATTGCTCTGGCAAAACCGCCCGCCCGTGCCGCAGCAGCCGAGCCCGGCCAAACCCTGGCAAATCGCCCCGCCGCCCCTGCCGATCGGGCGCGTGCTGATTATCGGCGGCGGCATAGCCGGTGCCGCCACCGCCCACGCCCTCGCCCGCCGCGGCATCGAAAGCCTGATCCTCGAACAAGAAGCGCAGCCCGCCCGCGCCGGCTCCGGCAACCGCCAAGGCCTGCTCTACGCCAAAATCTCCGCCCACCCCACCCTGCAAACCCGCCTCCTGCTCGGCAGCTACGGCTACAGCCGCCGCCTGCTCGAACACGCCCTGCCAAACAGCCCCGATTGGCAGGCCTGCGGCGTATTGCACCTCAACCACAATCAAAGCGAAACCCGTCGCAACCGCCAGCTGGCGGAGCAAAGCGCCAACCGCCATCTGTATCGCGCCGCCGATGCCGCAGAAGCCGCCGCGCTGGCCGGCATCCCGCTGGGCGGGCAAAGCGGCCTGTTCTGGCCGCAAGGCGCGTGGCTGAACCCGCCCGCCTTCGCCGCCGCCCTGCTTAATAACCCATATATCCGCCTGCTCACCCGCCACCGCCTCACCGGACTGCAGCGCCGCGGCAGCGAATGGTTGCTCAGCGCCGATACCCCGCAAGGCAGGCAAACATTTTCAGGTAGCCACATCATATTCTGCTGCGGCGCCGAGCAATTGACCGATATTTTGCCCGAAGCCCTGCCGCTGCAATTCATCCGTGGCCAAACCAGCCTGGCCGACGCCTCGCCCTTCAGCCGCCGCCTGAGTTGCGCCCTGAGTGCCGACGGCTACATTTCGCCCGAATACCTCGGCCAGCACTGCTTCGGCGCCAGCTTCGTGCCCAATAGTTCCAGCAGTGTGCTCCTCCCCGCGGAAGACAACGCCAACCGAGCCAAGCTGGCGCAACTCTCGCCTGAACTGGCCACCGCCCTGCCGCACTATCATTCCGGCCACGCCGCCGTGCGCGCCGATTGCTACGACCACCTGCCCGCCGTTGGCGCGTTGGGTGATTGGGCAGCCATGCGTCTGCAATACGCCAAACTGGCGCATGACAAAAACTACCGCCTGCCCGCGCAGCCCTGCCCCCATCTGCCCGGCCTGTTTGTGAACAGCGGGCACGGCAGCCGCGGCCTCGCCACCGCGCCCTTGTGCGGCGAACTCGTTGCCGCACAAATGCTCGGGCAGCCGCTGCCTGCCGAGCCGGAAGTGGCCGCCGCGCTCGCGCCCAACCGCCTGCTGATCCGCCAAATCATCCACCGCCAAACCGTTTCTTAATCCAGCCCATGTCGCACAGCCAACACAACTTTCTCGCCGACCAGCACCCCCTGCTGGAGCAGCTTCACGCCCGCTCGAGCAGCGGCGAAATGCATACCGGCAATTCGGTGGTGGTGCTGAAAGACAGCGGCGAAAACTTTCCCGCCTGGCTGGAAGCCATCGAAGCAGCGGAAGAATATGTATTGATTGAAATGTATATTTTTGCTGCCGACGATTTCGGCCAGCGGCTGCGCGATTTGCTGATAGAGAAATGCCACCAAGGCGTGCGCGTGGTGTTGGTATACGACTGGCTGGGCAGCCTGTGGCCGGTATTGCGCCGTTTTTTTATGCCGCTCAAGCAGGCGGGCGCGGAGGTGGTGGCCTACAACCCGCTCGGTTTCGCCAGCGGCTTCGGCTTATTTTCGCGCGACCACCGCAAGTCGATTGTGGTCGACGGGCACACCGCCTTTGTGGGCGGGCTGTGCGTGTCGTCGGCATGGGAGGGTAATCCGGCCGAGGGCGTGGTGCCGTGGCGCGACACGGGTCTGAAGCTGCAAGGGCCGGCGGTGGGCGAAGTGGTTCAGGCATTGGCCGACACCTTGCATTCGCAGGGCAAAAGGCTACCTGAAAACATCCATCCGCCCTGCCCCGCGCCTGCCGGCACGGTGCGCGCCGGCGTGATTGCCACCACGCCGAGCAACAACAATATGATGCGGCTGGATTTGAACGCGCTGGCGCTGGCCAACCGCAATCTGTGGCTCACCGATGCCTATTTTATGCCCACCCGCCTCTACACACAGGCGCTGATCAATGCCGCCAACGACGGCGTGGACGTGCGCATCCTAGTGCCGCGCACTTCCGATATCCGCTGGATCGGCCGCGTGTCGCGCACCCGCTACCGCAGCCTGCTCGAAGCCGGCGTGCGCGTGTTTGAATGGAACGGGCCGATGATCCACGCCAAAAGTGCCATCGCTGACGGCCAGTGGGCACGGGTAGGCTCCACCAATCTGAATTTTGCCAGCTGGCATATGAACCGCGAGCTCGATGTGGTGATTGAAGATGCGGTGGTGGTGCGGCATTTGGAGCAGATGTTTCTACAAGACCTCGCCAACGCCACAGAAATCGTGCTCAACGAAAGCGAACGCCGCGCCGCCATCCGGCGCCGCCACCAAATGCTCTCGCGTCGCCGCATCGGCAGCCGCCAGCAGGCTCAGGCCGCCGCACGCCAACTCTTGCAGCTCTCCAGCGTGTTCCGCGGCAATTTCTACGGCACGCGCACGGTGGACGAAAACGAGGCCAAGTCTTATCTGAGCCTGGGTATCAGCATGCTGGTGGTTGTGTTGCTGCTGTGGTTTGCGCCCTACCTGCTGGCGGGGCCGGTAATGCTACTGCTGCTGGCCGGCGGCCTTTCCACCACCGTGCACGCCGTGCGCCAACTCATGCGTTTCCACCGCCAAAAAAACGCGGCTAGGAAGGCGGGCAAACCGCCGCCTTCCTGAGTGTGCAAAAGGCTACCTGAAAAATAATCTGATGATTTAAATTAATTTTATTTTTCAGGTAGCCCTATTGATTGTTAGGCCACCGAAGATTCTGCGGGTTTAATACCGGATGGTCAGCCGGATAGGGAAGAGTTGTACGGCAAGGCGCAGCAATGCGGCAGCAAAAGTTAAGTTAATTCACTATATAGCCGCTGGCTATGATTACTGGAAATGTTCGGCCGAATCGGCATAAAATAGCCCCATATCGATTGTGGGTATTGTTTTCTATCGGAATAATAGATTCCAGTATTTAATTATTGATAGTAATTCCTATTTAAGATAGTATGCGGCGCAGGCAAATGCCTCCATCCAAGCAATATTGTGAAACCAAAATTCAGATTTAGGAGAAAACTGATGCGTCGATTATTGTCCATGCTGTGTGTGTTGGCCGTTATGGGTGCCGCTGCGCCGGCTGATGCCAAATTCAAAGTGGTGACCACCTTCACCGTGATCCAAGACATTGCGCAGAACGTGGCCGGGGATGCGGCCACAGTGGAGTCGATTACCAAGCCAGGCGCGGAAATCCACGATTACCAGCCCACCCCGCAAGATATCGCCAAAGCTCAATCCGCCGATTTGGTGCTGTGGAACGGGCTGAATTTGGAGCGCTGGTTTGAGCGCTTCTTCCGAAACGTGCGCAACAAGCCGGCCGTAGTGGTCACGCAGGGCATCACCCCGCTGTCGATCCATGAAGGCCCCTACCGCGGCAGCCCCAATCCGCACGCCTGGATGTCTACGCGCAATGCTTTAATTTATGTTGAAAATATTAAAAATGCGTTAATCAAGCACGACCCACGCAACGCCGCCACCTACACCCGCAACGCCGCCTCCTACGCCCAGCGCATCCGCAACTTAGACCGCCCGCTGCGCGAAAAACTGGCGCGCGTGCCGCAAAACCAGCGTTTTTTGGTGACCAGCGAAGGTGCCTTCAGCTATCTGGCGCGCGATTACGGCTTCAAAGAAGTGTATCTGTGGCCGATTAACGCCGAGCAGCAGGGTACGCCGCAGCAGGTGCGCCGCGTGATCAACACTGTGCGGCAGAACCATATCCCGGTGGTGTTCAGCGAGAGCACCGTATCGCCCCGCCCGATACAGCAGGTATCGCGCGAAACCGGCGCTAAATACGGCGGCGTGCTGTATGTGGATTCGCTGTCTGCCAAAAACGGCCCGGTGCCCACCTACCTCGACCTGCTCAACACCACGGTTTCCACCATTGCCAGAGGATTCGGAAAATAATGCCCAACCAACCCGCTGCCTCCATTCACGTTGAATCGGTAACGGTTCGCTACAGCAACGGCCACACCGCCATCCGCGATGTTTCCTTCACGCTGGAAGGCGGCACCACCTGCGCCTTGGTAGGTGTGAACGGCAGCGGAAAATCCACTCTGTTTAAAAGCCTGATGGGGCAGATTAAGCCGCGCCGGGGTGAAATCCGCCTGTGCGGCCTACCCGTGGCACAGGCGCTCAAACGCAACCTGGTGGCCTACGTGCCGCAGAGCGAGGAAGTGGATTGGCAGTTCCCGGTGTCGGTGTACGACGTGGTGATGCAGGGGCGCTATGGCTACCTGAATTTTCTGCGCCTGCCCAAAGCGGAAGACAAACGCAAGGTGCAGGAGGCGATGGAGCGGGTAAACATTGCCCACTTGGCGCAGCGCCAAATCGGCGAGCTTTCCGGCGGGCAGAAAAAACGCGTGTTTCTGGCGCGTTCGCTGGCACAGCAGAGCAAAATCATCCTGCTGGATGAGCCCTTCACCGGCGTGGATGTGAAAACCGAAGACGCGATTGTGGAGCTGCTCGGCCAGCTGCGCGCGCAGGGGCACCTGATTTTGGTGTCCACCCACAACCTCGGCATGGTGCCCGATTTCTGCGACCAGGTGGTGATGATCAACCGCACCGTGCTGGCTGCAGGCAGCACCGCCGATACCTTCAACCAGCACAATTTGGAGCAAACTTTCGGCGGCGTGCTGCGCCACTTCCGCCTCTCCGGCAGCCACCTGCACGACGACGAAGACGAGCGCGTGCTGACCGTGCTCACCGACGACGAACGCCCTGCCGTGTTCTACGGCCAAACCAAAAACGATCCGCCTGCCCCGTGCCGCGACAGCGCCGGCGGCTGCCCGGAGCAAGCCGACAGCGAGGGAGAGCCCCCATGCTAGACATGCTGCTGGAACCGTTTGCCTACGAATACATGGTGAAAGCCATCGTGCTGAGCGCAGCGGTGGGCGGCATTTGCGCTTTTTTGTCGGCCTATCTGATGCTTAAGGGCTGGTCGCTGATCGGCGACGCGCTGTCGCACTCGGTGGTGCCCGGCGTGGCGGTTACCTATGCGCTCGGACTGCCCTATTCCGCCGGCGCGTTTGTGTCGGGCATTTTGGCGGCACTGTCGATTTTGTGGGTGCGGGCGCTGACCCATCTGAAAGAAGATGCCATCATCGGCTTTATCTTCACCACTTTTTTCGCCGTGGGCCTGTTTATCGTGTCGGTGAATCCGACCTCGGTGAACGTGCAGGAAATCGTGCTTGGCAATATTTTGGGCATTGCCGACGAAGACATTTTTCAGGTAGCCATCATCATCGGCGTGTGCCTGCTGTTTTTGCTGCTCACGTGGAAAAACCTGCTGTTGGTGTTTTTCGACGAAACGCAGGCGGTGGCGGTGGGGCTGTCGCCGCTGCGCTATAAGGTTTTGTTTTTCTGCCTGCTCAGTGCCTGCGTAGTGGCCGCATTGCAAACCGTGGGCGCGATCTTGGTAATCGCCATGGTGATCACGCCCGGCGCCACCGCCTATTTGCTCACCGACCGCTTCGGTAAGCTGGCGCTGATTGCCGTGGTGCTCGGCACCGCCACCAGTGCGCTGGGCGCCTACATCAGCTTTTTCCTCGACGGCGCCACCGGCGGCGTGATTGTGTGCCTGCAAACCCTGCTCTTCCTGCTCGCCTTTGTGTTTGCGCCGAAATACGGCCTGCTGCGGCAGAAGTTCGGCGCCGTACCGCAGATTGAAGAAGAAACGGAGGCTGGCCGTGCTTGAGCTCATCAATTGGTTCGCCGAGCCGCTCTCCTTCCCCTTTATGCAAAACGCGCTGCTCACCGCGCTCATCGTTTCCATCACCTGCGGCCTGCTCTCCTGCTATCTGGTGCTCAAGGGCTGGTCGCTGATGGGCGACGCAGTGTCGCACGCGGTGCTGCCCGGCATTGTGCTGGCTTTCGTGCTCGGCATTCCGCTGGCGGCGGGCGCGTTTGCTTCCGGCCTGCTGTGTTCGGTGGGCGTGGGCTACCTGAAAAACAACAGCCGCCTGAAGGAAGATACGGTGATGGGTATCGTGTTCTCCGGCATGTTCGCGCTGGGTATCGTGTTGTTTACCAAAGTGGAAACCGACCAACACCTCACCCATATCCTGTTTGGCAACGTGCTCGGCGTGGGTCGCGCGGAGCTGCTGCAAACCCTCGCCATCTGCGCCGCTGTGGTGCTGCTTATCCTGCTCAAACGGCGTGATTTTCTGCTCTACTGCTTCGATCCCACGCAAACCCGCATCGCCGGCCTGCACCCGCAGCTCTTGCACTACGGCCTGCTCATCCTGCTCGCGCTCACCATCATCACCGCCATGCAGGTAGCCGGCGTGGTGCTGGTGGTGGCCATGCTCATCTCCCCCGGCATCACCGCCTTCCTGCTCACCAAGCGCTTCGACCGCATGATGCTCATCGTTGTGTTCGCCTCCGTGTTCACCAGCCTGGCCGGCACCCTGCTCAGCTACCACCTCAACGCCGCCACCGGCCCCAGCATCGTGATTTTACAGGCCATATTGTTCGTGCTCGCGCTGGGCTGGGCCAAATTGCGGCAAACGTTCGGCAAGGGGGAAGAAGCCTCAGCCGAATAAATAAAGGCTACCTGAATTTTCAGGTAGCCTTTTTTACCAAGAAACCCATCATGAGCAACACCAACTACGTCTGTTTCCACTGCCGCCGCGCCGTGCGCCGGCCCAAATCCCACATGGCGCCATCCGGCATCAGCGTGCTCTGTCCCCAGTGCGGCGGGCGCACCGTCGAGCTCTCCTACAAAATCCCCTTGCCACCGAAAAGCAAAATCAAAGCTTGGCAAACCCTGCATCAGCAGCTCCTCAGCGAACGCGATCAATACCAAGCCGACCTCGCCTACCGCCTCACCCGATACAAACACGAGCTGGAACGCGAAATCGCCGCCATCCAACAAAAACTGGCCGAAGCCAACCTGCACCCGCAGCACAGCAAAAAACTGCGCGCCACCCTCAAGCAGAAAGAAAACGAATACAAAAATTGCAGTTTCGGTTAAGCGCATTGCCCAAAGGCTACCTGAAAACGTAAGCTTCAACGAAGTTGACACCTTCTTTATCCGGCAAGCCCGCCCATCATTTCAAACCCTATCCCCGCTCCAAAAATTTTCAGGTAGCCCTATCGCTCAAAAGGCTACCTGAAAAATATCGGCTTTGGCACGGCCAAAAGCTATCCGGCCGCTTCATCTTCCTGCAAATGCAGCGCCTTATCCTTCTCGTCATACGGCAGAATCAAATTCAGCACCACCGCTGTAATCCCGCCCGCCGCAATCGCATTGCGGAACACCTCCGGCAGCGCGCGGAACACCTCCGGCTCAAAGGCCACGCCCAAGCCGATGCCCACCGAAGTGGCCGCAATCACCGCTTCGCGGCGGTTGATGCCGTGCGTCATGATGATGCGCACGCCCGCGATGGCAATCAGGCCGAACATCAGCACCATCGCCCCGCCCAACACCGGGCTGGGAATGGTGGTAAACACACGGCCCACCACAGGAAACAGCCCCGCCAGCACCAAAATCGCCGCAATATAGCGCCCCACATGGCGCGAAGCCACGCCCGTCATCTGGATCACGCCGTTGTTTTGCGCGAATGTGGTCAGCGGCAGCGAGCCCAGCGCGGTGGCAATCACCGACACCAAACCATCGGCAAACACCCCGCCGCGCAGGCGTTTTTGAAACTCGTCGCCCTCATAAGGCTGGCCGGACACCATCGCCGTGGCCGTGAGGTCGCCCACCGCTTCGAACACGCTCAAAAGATAAATCGTGCCCGCCACCAAAAACGCGCTCCAATCAAAGGCAAAGCCATATTTAAACGGCACCGGCAACGTGAACAGCGGCGCGTTTTGCAGCGGGGTGAAATCCACAATCCCCATCACCAACGCCGCCACATAGCCCGCCACCAAGCCCACCGCAATGCCGCTCATGCGCAGCAGCGGATTGCGCATACAATTGAACAATAACACGATCACCAACACAAAGCCCGCCAGCCCGATATTCTGCACCGAGCCGAACGCCTCCGTGCCCTTCGCGCCGAAACCGCCGCCGAAATCCGTAATCCCGATATCAATCAAACTCAAACCGATCAGCAGCACCACCACCCCGCTCACCGTAGGCGTGATTACCCGTTTCAGATAAGGCAGCGCCCAAGCCGAAGCGCAAATCAGAAAAGCGCCGGCAAACGATACGCCGAGCAGCGTGGAGAGCATCACATCCGTGCTTAGGCCTTCTTTCTGGTAGCCCAAGCCCAGCGAAATCATCACGCCCACAAAGGAAAAGTTCACCGACTGAATCGACAGCATCCCCGAGCCCACCGGCCCAAAGCGGCTCACCTGCAAAAACGTGCCGATGCCGGAAGCCACCATCGCCATCGACACCAGATAAGCCGTGGTTTCCACAGGTAGGTTCAGCGCCCCGCCCACAATCAGCGCCGGCGTCACCATCGGCACGAAAATCGCCAGCAGATGCGTGATGGCGCTTAAGAGCGCGTTGGCAAAGGGCGGTTTGTCTTCCAGTTTGTACACCAAATCCGCTTCGGCAGCGGCCCGCATATCGGCATCGGCCATGTTGGTTCCTTCAATCAGATGGGGAAACGCAGCCGCACCGCTGCGGCCGCAGAAAAGAAATGGGCGCGATTGTACCGCCGTTTGCCGCCGAGGGGAAAGCCTGCGGCTTGCTGTTTGGAATTTTCAGGTAACCTTCGGCAGGCGGGGAAGGTTACCTGAAAAATAGCAGGGCAGTTCGGCTGTTTGCCTTTAGTGCGCACCTCATTATTTACACATAATCCGGCCGGCAAAAAAGGCTACCTGAAAATTTTCAGGTAGCCTTTTTTCAGCTTCACAACTTCGCCAGCACATTTTCCGACAAATCCTGCAAGGTTTCCGCAGCGGGGCGGCGAGTGGGTTTTAAGTTGACGGTAACGTGCGCCAAGCCTTGTTCTTTCTGCTGCTGCCAAAATTCCAGCAGGCCTTTGCTGCCGCCGCGCAGATAGATGTTGTTGTAGAGCCTGGCCGGTTCGTCGGGATTTTCCGAGAGTTCGACAAAATTGGCGTAGCCGAACGGATGCCATTGCCCGTCTTGGTTCAACTCTTTCAAAGTATTGACGATTTTTGCCGTATCTTTGGGGTTTACGCCGTGCCAAATCCAGCCGTCGGCGGTGTTGGCGAGCCAGCTCAATTCCTGTCTGGCGCGGCCGATGGCGACCATGGGCAGACGGTGCGGGATTTTGGGAATCAGGTCGATATTGCCGCTCAAATTGCCGTAGTGCGTGCCGTCAAAACGGGGGAAATCCTGCGTCGTCAGCGTGCGTATCATGTCCCAGCTTTCGCGGAAACGTTCGGCGCGGTTGTCGAAATCGGCTTTAAAAGCAGGATATTCCACCGGACGGTCGCCGCTGGACAGGCCGAGGATAAAGCGTCCGCCGGTCAAAACTTCCGCACTGGCGGCGGCTTTGGCGATGTGGATGGGTTCGCGCAGCGGCGAAACCAAGCCTGCCGTGCCAAGCGCGATGTTTTGCGTTTTTGCCGCCAGATAGCCGAGCGTCACAAACGGATCCAGCCCTTGCCCCACATCGCCGAAATTGGGGTCGTAAAACGGCACGTCGCGCAGCCACAAGGCGGTAAAGCCGAGTTTTTCCGCCAGCGCGGCGGTCTCGCCCAAGTCTTCAATCGTGGACATCGGCGAATCGGGATAGCCTTTGAACGGGGCAATCAGGCCGATGGTGAGTTTGTCTTTTTGAAACACTTGCGAAAAGGCTTTGTGCTGCGCCAATTCGGGTGGCAATGCGCGCTTATCCGGCGAACTGCCTGCCGCGTTTTCAAACAGGCGGCTGTTGTCTTGGCCAAGGATGGAAAGATTGGGGACGTTGTTCATAATGTTTGCTCCGTTGGGATGGGTTGTTGCGTGTATTATATTCTTCTTGTGTTAAATGATAATATAGGTAAAATTGGAAACAGTTTTGCGTTTTATGCAATAAAAGGTCGTCTGAAACCTAAAAAGCAGCCTGCACTTCGCTTTCAGACGACCTTGCAACAGGAAACCCTATGGACTATTTCTCCGCCCTGACCACCTTCCACCACACCGCCGAAACCGGCAGCTTTACCGCTACCGCCAAAGCCCTCGGCGTTGCCGTTTCGTCCGTCACCCGCCAGATAGACCAGCTTGAAGAAAGCCTGGGGCTGCCGCTGTTTACCCGTTCCACCCGCAGGCTGTCGCTGACGCACGCGGGCGAGCGTTATCTGGAGAAAACCCGCCCGATATTGGACGATTTGGCGCGTGCCAACCAGTCGCTTAAAGACGAAATTTTAGAGCCGTCAGGCAAACTCCGGCTCACCTTTCCCACCGATTACGGCGCGTGCAAACTTGCGCCGCTGTTGTCCGATTTCGCCCGCCGCTATCCCAAAATCGAACTGGAACTGTATGCTGCCGACCATTTTGTCGATTTGTTCGCCGAGCCGGTCGATTTGGCGGTGCGGCTGGGGCGGGTGGAAGACACGCGGCTGGTGGCACGCAAAATCGCCCCGCAGACGCGGCTTCTGGTCGCCGCCCCCGACTACCTAGCCCTGTACGGCGAGCCGCAAACCCCGCAGGATTTGGCGCGGCACAACTGCCTGCCCTACATCTATCGCGGCTACGCGCCCAAATGGTTTTTCCGACAAGACGGTCAAACCGAAAGCATCAATGTGCGCGGCAACCTGTCGGGCAACAGCGCCGCCATGCTGCTTGCCGCCGCGCTGGACGGGCAGGGTATCAGTCATCTGCCCGACTGGCTGGTGTCGCCGCATCTGCAAAAAGGCAGCCTGAAAACCGTCTTAACCGACTGGCAAATCACGCCCACGCAAACCGCCGAAGCCGACGGCGTGTATCTGGTGTATCCGCCCGACAGCAGGAACACAGCGAAGATTGATGCGTTGGCGGGGTTTTTGGCGGAACGGCTGGGGGCAGCTTAAGCAGCAATCAATCCGGCCAAATCATTTTCAGGTAGCCTCAATCCCGCAGCAGGCTACCTGAAAAAATCCGCTTATGCTTTCCGGCAGCTATCCGCACGGCATCACGCTTTGCCACCGCCCGACATTTAAGCGACAATCCAATCACCGCCTCCCAACCAGGCTACCTGAAACCTTCCCGCCCATGTTTCCCACTCCCCGCCCCGAAACCCTCTCACACGCCGGCCTGCCAGAATGGCAATACCGCCAACACCGCGCCGAAATCGCCCGTTTCCATGCGCTCGGCGGCGTGCTCGACTTCCAACAATTCGCCTACGCCACCGCCGCCGCCAACGAAGCCGAACGCCGCGAATACCACCTCGCCACCGCCCGGCATACCCTCGCCGCCGTGATTGCCGAGCGCAACGAACAGGCCGCCCAACGCTTCGCCCGCCTGCAAGCGCAGCACCAACTGCCCAGGCAAAACCCCCTGCCAATCAGCCAACATTTCAGCCTGCAAAGCAGCATGGGGCGCAAAATCAGCGCCGGGCAGTTTTACGGCAACCAGCTCGACCTTGCGCAAAACCGCCTCATCGTGCGCGATTGGAACAAGCAAAGCAGCCAATTCGGCCAACATTTCTACCACGACAGCCAAGCCAGCGCAGAGCCCGCCCTCGCCCGCCGCCAACCCGACACAGCCTTCTGCCACGCCTTCCTCAACCCGCCCTACCCGCCCCAATTCGGCGCCTCCCCGCGCGAAGTCGGCGAATACTTCCTCCGCTTCTGCCGCCAACTATTCGGCAAACTCAGCGACATCGAAGCCTACGCATGGAACACCGACTGCTCCAGCTACTTCGACGACGGCCGCGAATGGTGGGGCGCCTATTTCTGGACGGTATACAGCCCCGGCAACGGCCGCTACACCGGCATCGCGGGCTCCGCCACCGATTAAGCCGCCGTTAAACCCAAGCCGCGCAAAAATTTTCAGGTAGCCTCTGCCGCACAGCAGGCTACCTGAAAATATTCCAGCCCTAGTCAGATAAACAAGCCATTCCGTTTTCAGTCAGCCCCACGCACTCAAAGGCTACCTGAAAACCAGCTTTGCTTATATCAAACCCGACCGCTCAAGCGCTTAATCCTCCCCGCATTCAAACGCCGCAATCTCGCCCACCTTCGGCGCATAGCCGCTGCCCGTGTCGTGGCGCAAATTCAGCCAGATATCCACCAGCGCCCAGGCCGCCGGCGCGGCAATCACGTTTTGCCCCATGCACAGCACCTGCGCATCGTAGTTTTCCACCGAGCCGCGCAGCGTGATCAGGTCGTGCGCCGTGGCCGCGCGGATGCCGCGCACCTTGTTGGCCGCAATCGCCGTGCCCACGCCTGTGCCGCAAATCAGGATGGCTCGGTCGGCCCGGCCGGCGGCCACCTCCTGCGCGGCGGCAAAGGAAAGCTGCGGATAAGTGCCCTCCGGCACCGACAAATCCAGCAGGCTCTTCACGCGCGAATCTGCCTGCAAATGCGCCTTGAGCGCGTTTTTCAGTTCCACGCCGTTGGCCGGCGCGGCAATCACCAATCGCATATTTTTCTCCTTTTTATCCAACAAGAAACGTGCCAAGTATGCCCCCGCTTTGCCGCCGTTTCAAGTTTTCAGGTAGCCTTCCGCTGCCGCCGCAGCAGCAAAGTTATATAATCGGGCAAACCCTTTCCCAGAGAGCACCCCATGAGCCAAATCATCGCCACCGTGCGCGAAATCCGCGTCGGCCAGCCCAAAGCGTTTGCGCGCAACCAAGTGAGCGGCATCGACAAGCAGCCCGTGGCCGGCCCCATCGCCGTCAGCACCACCGGCCTGGCGGGCGACGGCGTGGGCGATCCGCGCTACCACGGCGGCCCCGACAAAGCCCTGCATTGCTACGCCCAAGCCCACTACGCCCGCTGGCAGCGGCAATTCCCCGGCAACCCGCATTTCCGCGCCGGCGGCTTCGGCGAAAACCTGTGTATAGAAGGCACCGACGAATGGCAGGTGTGCCTCGGCGACCAATGGCAAATCGGCACGGCGCAGTTTGAAGTGAGCCAGGGGCGGCAGCCCTGCTGGAAGCTGAACGAGCGTTTTGAAATAGCCGACATGGCCGAGCAGGTGCAGCACAACCTGCGCTGCGGCTGGTATTTGCGCGTGCGGCAAACAGGCGGCATCCGGGCGGGAGACAGCATTTCCCTGCTCTCGCGCCCCTTCCCCGATTGGCCGCTCACCCGCATTCTGGCGCTCATCGACAGCCGCAGCTGCGATGCCGCCGAGCTGCGCCAAGTGCTGGCGCTGCCCTTGCCCGCATCGTGGCGGCAGATGTTTGAGCGCAGGCTGGAAACGGGCAGGTGCGAGGATTGGCAGCGCCGGTTGTATGGATAAATTTTCAGGTAGCTTCCAAGCGCTTGCCAGGCTACCTGAAAATTGCCCGACGTATTTTTCACCTAAACGGCGAACTCAACGGTGCGCCTGATGATGCGGCGTTGGCAGGGAAAGATGTTTGCCTTAAATCCCGCGCAGGCCAAACCCGCCAGCCAAACCAAAGGCTACCTGAAAAACGAAAATTTCAGGTAGCCTTTTTCTGCTTCACTGTTTTCAGGTAGCCTCTAAGTGCTTAGAGGCTATAGTGGATTAAATTTAAATCAGGACAAGGCGACGAAGCCGTAGACAGTACAGATAGTACGGCAAGGCGAGGCAACGCTGTACTGGTTTAAATTTAATCGACTATGCCTGAAATTTTCCCGCCCTACTTCCGCGTCAGCCTGTCCGCCGCCGAGCGCGCGCGGATTTTCATTTCTTCCGTCAGATAATCTTTCACCTGCGCATACACCAGCGTGATCACCGCGATGTCGTCGCTGAAGCCCAAAGGGCCGAGCAGGTCGGGGATGCTGTCGATCGGGCTCACGAAATACACCAGCGCGCCCACGATAATCAGCTTGGCGCGTTTGGGCACGGCGGGCGACTGGAACAGGAAATACAGCGCATACAGCTGTTCCACCACCGGCCGCCCCAGCCGTAGCGCGAACCGGCGCAATTTGCGCAAGAAGCCGTCCGGCTCAAAATTGCGGCGGCGGAACTCGGGCACGAAATCTTCGGGGCGGGTGGGGTTGTCTTGCTTCATGGCAAACTCCTTGCGGGGCGATGCCGCCCAAATGGGCGCGCTCGGGCCGGTTTCAAGTTTGGCTTGAGCCGTTGGGCAACAAGAGCTGCGGCGTTATCGCCGCCTTCAGTTTGGCATAGAGCCGGCCGTCGGCAGCACTTTTCACGCCAAACCACCAAATACCCGATTTCTTTACCGTCCAATACGATCCCGCCAGCCAGCCGCCGTTGAGCAGGTAGCTGCAAAGCTGCCCCAGCCAAGGCTGGTGCCCCACCAATATCAGGTAATCCGCCCCTTCGTGCGCGGCAATCAGCGCAGGCAGCGCTTCAACATGGTTAATCGGGTTGAGCTCGGGCTTCACGGCATAAGGCAGGCCGAGCGCCTCGGCGGTTTGTCGGCTGCGCCGCGCCTGCGATACCCACACTTCCACCCGCCCGTTCAGATACGGGCGCAGCCATTCGGCGCTGGCCGCGGCCTGCTGCCGACCTTTGGCGGTGAGCTCGCGTTCCAAATCGGGCGAGCCGTCTTCTGCTTCGGCGTGCCGCCACAAAATAAGATTCATGTTTGCTCTCCGGTTCTTTGATACAATCCGCATCTTACTGCTTTTCCAGCCTTTCGGGCTAGCTGAAACACCGTTTCGCCCCCACACAACCATATCCAGCACACACCCATGCCCCCGTTTCCCGCCACCTTGCCGCCGCTCGCTTGGCAAACTGCCCCTCCCCCCGCACCCGAAACCCTGCGCCGCCTGATGCAGGCCGATTCGCTCACCGCCGCGCTGCAAGCCACCGGCGCGGATTTGCGCGTGCAGGTAGCCTTTCAGGGCGAGGCCGTGCAACTGTGGCCGGGCGAGGATTTGGCCGGGGCGGCGTTTCATGTGCGCCAGGTATGGCTGCTGCTGGACGGCACACCGGTGGTGTGGGCACGCAGCGTGTGCCGCCGTGAAGCTGCCGAGTGGCAGAGTATCCTGGCTTGCGGCACTCGCCCTTTGGGCAAACAGCTCTTCGGCACGGGCTTGGCCTGGCAACGCAGCCCGCTCGCCTTCGCCGCCGTGCCGAGCGCGCAACAGGCGCAGGCCGCCCAAGCTGCCTGGCTGCGCCGCTCCGAGTTTGCGCTGCACGGCGAAACGATGGTGCTGACCGAAGGGTTTACGCCGGAATTGGGGCGGTTTTTGGCTGCCGCGGACTAGTGGCTATTTTTCAGGTAGCCTCCTTCACAGCCGAAAGGCTACCTGAAAAATTGCCCGTAAGTTTTCACTGCTTACTCAGCCCTACTTTTTCAGGTAGCCTTTTAAAATGAAATTTGCACACCCATTAATCGAACACCCTATTTTCAGGTAGCCTCTCCTCGCGCCCGAAGGCTACCTGAAAAACCACACTCCCGAAAACCCATGCCCATCTCCTCATTCCTCTCCCCCCGCCAAGCCGACCGCCTTGCCGTGTATCTGCAACTGATGCGTGCCGACAAGCCCATCGGCACCCTGCTCCTGCTGTGGCCCACTCTGTGGGCGCTGTGGATGGCCGCCGGCGGCCTGCCCGATTTTTCCATCCTGCTCGCCTTCGCGCTGGGCACCTTCCTCATGCGCAGCGCCGGCTGCGTGGCCAACGATTATGCCGACCGCAACTTCGACGGCGCGGTGGAGCGCACCAAGCAGCGCCCCTTCGCCACCGGCCGCGTGAGCCCGCGCGAAGCCCTGTGCCTGCTCTTGGTTTTGTGCCTACTCGCCCTGCTCTGCCTCTTGCCGCTCAACACGCTCACCAAGCTGATGAGCCTGCCTGCGCTGTTCCTCGCCCTAAGCTACCCCTTCACCAAACGCTTCTTCCCGCTGCCCCAGCTCTATCTCGGGCTGGCCTTCTCCTTCGGCATCCCCATGGCCTTCGCCGCCGTACAAAACCACATCCCGCCGCTGGCCTGGCTGCTGTTTGCCGCCAACGCCTGCTGGACGCTGGCCTACGACACCATCTACGCCATGGCCGATAAGGAAGACGACCTGAAAATCGGCATCCGAACCTCCGCCATCACCTTCGGCCGCCATGATGCCGAAGCCGCCATGCTGTGCCACGCGCTGTTCGTGCTGCTGATGGCCGCTGCCGGCTGCGCCATTCAGGCACGCTGGCCATATTGGCTCTCGCTCGCTTATGCCGTGTGGCACCAATGCGGCCAATACCGCGCCATCCGCAGCCGGAACCGCCAAGCCTGCTTCACCGTGTTTTTATCCAACAACCGCATCGGCTGGGCATTGTGGCTGGGGTTGCTGGCGCACTACAGTGCGGCTTGAGGCTACCTGAAAACTTGGCTATGCGGCATAAAATTGCCCTTAGCCGGCGGCACGGGTACAATCCGTACCCTTAATGTATTTTTACGCAAGAGAAGTAACATGAGCCTGATCGGCAACATTCTGCCCGTATCGCAAATCACGCTGGATTTGGAAGTGGGCAGCAAAAAACGCCTGTTTGAAGAAGCCGGCCTGCTGCTGGAAAACACAACCGGACTGAGCCGCGCCGCCGTATTCGACTGCCTGTTTGCCCGCGAAAAGCTCGGCACCACCGCGCTGGGCCACGGCGTGGCCATCCCGCACGGCCGCCATGCCGAAGTGCAAGCCATCACCGGCGCCTTCATCCGCCTCAAAGAAGCCATCGATTTCGACGCGCCCGACGGCAAGCCGGTGTCGCTGGTGTTCGTATTGCTGGTGCCGGAAAACGCTTCCGGCGCGCATCTGGAAGTGCTGTCCGCCCTGGCCGGCAAACTTTCCGAAAAATCCGTACGCGAGCAGCTTTTGGCCGCACAAAGTGCCGAAGAAGCCCGCCGCATCCTCACCGAATAAGCATTTTACCCGTTTACCCGCACAGGCCGCCCATGCCCAGCATCTCCGTCCGCAAGCTCTATCAAGACAACCAAACCAAGCTCAATCTGGCTTGGTCGGCAGGGACGGCCGGCGCCGACAACCGCATCAGCGTGGATGCCGACAAGCCCGTTCTGGCGCTGGTGGGCCACCTGAATTTCATCCATCCCAACCAGGTGCAGGTGTTGGGCGTGGCCGAAGTGGCCTATCTCAACAAAATGGCCGGCGGCGACGTGAAAGCCAGCTTCGATGAGCTGTTCGACTTGAGCATCGCCTTGGTGATCGTGGCCAACGACCTGCCCGTGCCCTTCATGCTGCGCGACTACTGCCACACGCACAACGTACCGCTGCTCACTTCCAAAACCGAAAGCCCCTTCCTGATGGACGTGTTGCGGATTTACCTGCAACGCGTGCTCGCCACTTCCACCGTGAAGCACGGCGTGTTTCTCGATGTGTTTGAAATCGGCGTGCTGCTGATGGGCGAATCCGGCCTAGGTAAAAGCGAGCTGGCGCTGGAGCTGATTTCGCGCGGCCACGGCCTGGTGGCCGACGATGCGGTTGAGCTCTACCGCACCGGCCCGGAAACGCTGGAAGGCCGCTGCCCGGCGGTGTTGCGCGATTTTTTGGAAGTGCGCGGCTTGGGTGTGCTCAACATCCGCACCATCTTCGGCGAAACCGCCGTGCTGCCCTCCAAACCGCTCAAACTCATCATCAACCTCACGCTGGCCGACGACAGCTACATGAAAACGCTCGACCGCCTCGCCATCCAGAGCGAAACCGAAACCATCCTAAACGTGGCCGTGCGCTCGGTTACGCTGCCGGTGGCCGTGGGCCGCAACCTGGCCGTGCTGGTGGAAGCGGCGGTGCGCAACTATATTTTGCAGGCGCGCGGCAAAGACAGCACCAAAGAATTTCTGGAACGCCACACTGCCCTATTGAGGGAAGACGAACGCAGCCATGAGGATAGTGCTGATTAGCGGGCCCGCCGGCTCGGGGAAAACCGTTGCCCTAAAACTGCTCGACAACATGGGCTTCACCTGCGTGGACAATATTCCGCCCGCGCTGCTGCCCCAATTGGTGGCGCAATCTGCCGCCGGCAAAATCAGCAAGCTCGCCGTCAGCCTCGATATCCGCGTGCCCTATGCCAAAGACGGCATCCAAAACTGCCTGCGCGCCATCCGCCGCCAAGGCCACCCCGTGCGCCTGCTCTTCCTCGATGCCGACGATGCCACCCTCATCCGCCGCCTCGACGGCAAACACCGCCGCCACCCCCTCGCCGCCACCAACCTCACCTTGGCCGAAAGCATCGCCGCCGAGCGGCAGATATTGCAGCCCTGGCAAGACTTCGCCTTCTGCATCAATAATTCCCTCGACGGCACCGGCGACCTCAAATTCCGCATCCAAGAATGGCTCGCCCTCAGCCAAGGCGGCTTGCAGGTGGTAGTGGAATCCTTCGGCTTCAAATATGGCGCCCCGCTCGATTTAGATTTCCTCTTTGACGTGCGCGCCCTGCCCAACCCCTACTACGACGAAGCCCTGCGCGAGCTAACCGGCCGCGACGAAGCCGTGCGCGCCTACTTTGCCCGCTTCAAAACCGTGCAGCAGATGGTGGCCGACATCAGCGGCTACCTCAACCGCTGGCTGCCCGAATACGCCCGCCAAACCCGCGTGCACATGCTCGTGGTCGGCATCGGCTGCACCGGCGGCCAGCACCGTTCCGTATTCGTGGCCGAAGCCGTGGCCGAACGCCTGCGCGACTACCCCGTGTGGGTGCGCCACCGCCAGCTCCCCGGCAACGGCAGCCGCATGTAAATACTTAACTTTTTAAATAACGTTTTAATTTTGTGAAAACCGACATTTTTAGGTAGCCTCACTTCCGCCAAAGGCTACCTGAAAAATAAGTGTCCACAATCATGAGCATGGTGCCAGCCCGGCATGGCCAAGCAGGCATTTATTTTCAGGTAGCCTCCCCCATGCCGGCAGGCTACCTGAAAACAAAACTCCAACGAAACGGACACATCCCTTCCCACACCGCCATCCCCCATCCCGATTTCCGCTACAATACCGCCCAGCAAAGGCCACCTGAACCCCACAGAAAGAAAAACATGAGCATCCAATGGTATCCCGGGCACATGCACAAAACCAAAAAAGCCCTCATCGAGCGCCTGAAAAGCACCGACATGGTGATCGAAATGCTCGACGCCCGCCTGCCCGCCTCCAGCCAAAATCCCCTGCTCGCCCAGCTCTCCCGTGGTAAACCCAAGCTCTACCTGCTCAACAAGCAAGACCTCGCCGACCCCGAGCTCACCCGAGTGTGGCTTGCCGAATTGCAAAGCCGGCCTAATACCCAAGCCATTCCCCTTGATGCCTCCGAGCGCCAGGCCGCCCAAAAAATCACCGCCGCCTGCCGCGCCCTCGTCCCCCACCGGCAAGGCATCGACCGCCCCCTGCGCGTCCTCATCTGCGGCATCCCCAACGTTGGCAAATCCACCCTCATCAACGGCATGACCGGCAAAAAATCCGCCAAAACCGGCAACGAACCCGGAATCACCAAAACCGAACAGCGCCTCCTCCTTGCCGACGACTTCTGGCTCTACGACACCCCCGGCATGCTCTGGCCCAAAATCATCGTCCCACAAAGCGGCTACAATCTCGCCGCCAGCGGCGCCGTCGGCCGCAACGCCCTCGATGAAGAAGTCGTTGCCCTCGAATTGCTCGACTACCTGCGCCAACATTACCTACCCCTGTTGCAAGCGCGCTATCAAGCCGATCCCGAAGACAGCCCAAGCTGGCAAGACAGCGACTGGCTCGAATGGGTCGGCCGCCGGCGCGGCGCCCTGCTCAGCGGCGGCCGCATCAACCACCAAAAAGCCGCCGAAGCCCTCCTCACCGACTTCCGCGACGGCCAAATCGGCCGCATCACCCTCGAAACCCCCGAGCAATGGCAACACTGGCTCGCCGCCGCCCGCGAACACGAAGCCCAGTTGCAAGCCCAACGCGCCGAACGCCAAGCCCAACGCCGCAGCAGAAGCAAATAAGCCAGCCGGCAAAAGGAAAAGGCTACCTGAAAACCGGCGCAACGCAAGTTGCAACAATGCTTTGCTAAGGCAGGCTGCATTTCTGCAAAGATAAAGTTTTCAGGTAGCCTTTGGCCGCTCAATCAATCAAAAACCGCACCGTATTTCCACGGTGCGGTTTGCATTATGCGACGGTTATCACGTTACAGCGGCCATTCCAGCCCGCCGTGCTGCTCCACCAAGGTTTGGAACTGCGCCTGAATCCGCTCCAACGCGGCGGGATTGTCGCCTTCAAAGCGCAGCACCAGCACGGGCGTGGTGTTGGAGGCGCGCAAGAGGCCGAAGCCGTCGGCGAATTCGGCGCGCAGGCCGTCGATGGTGATGAGCTCTTGCAGGCCGTCGAAGCGGGCGGCTTTAGCCAATTCGGCGATCAGCGCGTGGCCGTCGGCGCCTGCAGGCAGGGCGATGTTCAGCTCGGGGGTGGATACGCCTTCGGGCAGGGCTTCCAGCACGGCGCTGGGGTTGGGGCTGCCTGACAGGATTTCCAGCAGGCGCGCGCCGGCGTAGAGGCCGTCGTCGAAACCGAACCAGCGTTCTTTGAAAAACACGTGGCCGCTCATTTCGCCGGCCAAGAGCGCGCCGTGCTGTTTGATGGCGGCTTTGATGAAGCTGTGGCCGGTTTTGCTCATCACGGGTTCGCCGCCGTGCTGCCGAATCCACGGCGCGAGCAGGCGGGTGGATTTCACGTCGTAAATCACTTTGGCGCCGGGATGGCGGGCGAGTACGTCTTGCGCGAAGAGCATGAGTTGGCGGTCGGGGTAGATGATGCTGCCGCTGCGCGTTACCACGCCGAGGCGGTCGCCGTCGCCGTCGAAGGCGAGGCCGACTTCGGCTGCCCCGCCCTGCACGGCGCGGATGAGGTCTTGCAGGTTGGCGGGTTTGGCAGGGTCGGGATGGTGGTTGGGGAAGCGGCCGTCCACTTCGCAATAGAGTTCCTCCACTTCGCAGCCCAGCGCGCGATACAGCCGCCCGGCAAAGGCGCCAGCCACGCCGTTGCCGGCATCGATGGCGATTTTCATCGGGCGCTGCAGGCGGATGTGGCCGGCGATGTGGGCGATGTATTCGTCGGCCACCGCCAATTCTCGCACGCTGCCTGGCGGACTGCCTGCGGCAAAATCTTGCGCCTCGATACTGCGGCGCAAATCCTGAATGTCTTCGCCGGCCAGGGTGTTGCCGCCGAGCATCATTTTGAAGCCGTTGTAGTCGGGCGGGTTGTGGCTGCCGGTGATCATCACGCCGCTGCCGTGGCAATGCCGCACGGCGGCGAAATAGAGCATGGGGGTGGCCACCATGCCCACGTCGGCCACATCTAGCCCGCCGGCGGTGAGCCCGCGGATGAGGGCGGAGGCAAGGGCGGGACCGCTGAGCCGGCCGTCGCGGCCCACGGCGATTTGCCGCAAGCCTTGCTTGGCGGCACGGGCGGCGATGGCGCGGCCGATTTGTTCGGCGGCTTCTTCGGTGAGGGTTTGGCCGATGATGCCGCGGATGTCGTAGGCTTTGAATATGCTGGGGGAAAGGGGCATGGTGGTTCCTTTGTTTGGGGCGTGGAGGCTACCTGAAAATTTGGGTGGAGATTTTCAGGTAGCCTCTATTATCAAAAAGCAGCCGCTGTTTATGGCTCGCGGTGGGGATTTTCTGCTGCTTCCGGCGGCGTGGGCGACACGCAAATCATGGTGCTGCCGCTGCGCGTTTTGAAGCACCGCGTATCGTTGCCGAAGTGGTGGTTTTTCACTTGGATGGCGGTTTGGTTGTTGATGGAGGCGGAGAAGCGGTTGCTGCCGATGGATGTGCTGCTATACAGGCGGTATTGCCCAAAATCGATTTCTTCCATGTGTTCGCGCGCGTTGGAGCAGACGAAAACTTGGCAGCTGCCTCGGCTGATGATGCGGTTATCGCGCACGGCAAAGCATTGGCGGGTGCCGTCACTGCCGCAGGCGGCCATGGCTGCGGTGCTGCCCAACAGTATGAGTAGCAAGGAGAAGCATCGGATCAGTTTCATATTTATTCCTTTGCAAATGTGTTTTCAGGTAGCCTTTAATGCGGATAAAGGCTACCTGAAAATTTATTGCGGCTTGCTGCTGAGCTGCTGGGCTTGCTCAATCAGGTGCACAAACTGGCGGCGCAGGCCGTGGCGGTCGGGGGATTGGGCGCTGCGGGCGAGCTCGAGGGTTTGCGGCCAGCCGAAGCTGCCGCTGTATTTGCCGCCGCGCAACAGTTCGCCAAACGAGGCGGCGGCTAGGGCCTGGCGGGTGGCGTTGCTGCTTTGGGCGAGCGGCTTGCTGACAGCGGCCACGGGGCGGCTGATGAGGATGCTGCTGCTTTGGCCGGGCAGTTTGTAGCGCAGGTTGATGAAGGCGTATTCGCTGCCGGCCTTGTCGTTTGCCGCGCGGGCGGGGGCGGCCTGGTAGCGGCTTTCGGGCAGCCAGCCGGTTTGGCCGGCGGGGATGACTTCATACAGGGCGGTGACGTTGTGGCCGGCGCCGATGTCGCCTGCATCGACTTGGTCGTTGTTGAAGTCTTCGCGGGCGAGCAGGCGGTTTTCATAGCCGATGAGGCGGTATTCCTTCACGGTGGCGGGGTTGAATTCCACTTGGATTTTCACGTCTTGCGCCACGGTGGCGAGGGTGGAGGAAAGCTGGCGGTGCAGCACTTTCTGCGCTTCTTCCGGGCTGTCGATGTAGCTGTGGTTGCCGTCGCCGGCGTCGGCCAGCTGCTCCATCAGGCGGTCGTTGTAGTTGCCGCTGCCGAAGCCGAGGGTGGTGAGGGAAATGCCGCTCTTGCGTTTTTCGGCCACCATGCTTCTGAGCGTGTTGAAATCGGTGATGCCCACGTTGAAGTCGCCGTCGGTGGCGAGCAGGATGCGGTTGATGCCGCCCCGGATATAGGCGCGCTGGGCGGCCTGATAGGCCTGCTGGATGGCGTTTTCACCGGCGGTGGAACCGCCTGCGCGCAGGCTGTCGAGCGCGGCGAGGATTTTCTGCCGCTGGTTGCCGGGCGTGGGCGGGAGCACGACTTTGTTGCCGTCTGCATAGGTAACGAGGGTGATGCGGTCTTGGGCGCGGGTTTGGTGCGCGAGGGTGCAGAGGGTGTATTTCACCATCGGCAGTTTGTCGCGGCTATACATGGAGCCGGACACGTCCACCAGGAACACGAGGTTGGCGCTCGGCAGGGCGGCTTGGCTCATCTCTTTGGCCTGAATGCCGATGCGGATGATTTTGGCGCCGCTGCGGAAGGGGGAATCCACGGTTTCGGTGTGTACGGCAAAAGGTTTGCCGTCGGTTGGGGCGGCATAGCCGTAGTCGAAATAGTTGATGATTTCTTCAATGCGCACGGCATCGGCGGGCGGCAGGCGGCGGGTTTGGCTGAGGAAGCGGCGCACGTTGGCATAGCTGCCGGTGTCCACGTCGATGCTGAAGGTGGAAACGGGCTGTTCGGCCACGGCATGCACGGGGTTGGGCTCGTGGTGGGCGTAGCGCTCGGTGTTCTGGCGCGGGAGCGGCGGGCGGTTTGCCTGCGGCCGCGCACGAAGCGAGCCGTATGCACCTTGGGATAAATCTTTGGCGGCTGCCGCTTGCGGCGCGGGCGCGGCGGAAGGCGCCACTTCATACGAAGCCACCGAGCGGTTCATCATGGCTGCCGGCGGCACGGCGCGGGTGCCGCCGAACCTTTGGTGGCGGCTCAAGCCTACCATGGGGCCGTAATCATGGCTTGGCTGCTCATCCAAATACCGCGAACAGGCTTGGTGGACTCGCTGGGCATTATCGGCCAGCGCGGGCATGGCGGATACGGATAACAGCGCCAGCAAAGCGGCGCGGGCAAACGGCGGATAGCGCATAGGAACTCCCTTGGTATCGAAGCGTTGGAAATGCCCGACATTATAGCCAAAGCCGGCTGCTTCCGACACAGGCCGGCACACACCGGAAGGCTACCTGAAAAATAGCGCGCGGTAGGCAGAACTGTTTTTCAGGTAGCCTATCCAAACGCCACCCCACTGCGCCGATGGGTTAAAATATGCGCACCGCCCAATCAGGCTACCTGAAAACGTGGGCTTCAACATAACTAAAAACACCCCGCACCCGCCCTACCCCGAATAATCCGCGCGCCACAGCCCGCTGCCATGTACCACAAACTCGCCCCCATCATCCACGTCCTCTCCCGCCTCGGCTTCATCTTTTCGCTGCTGCTCCTGGCGCCCACACTGGTGTCCTATATTTATCAAGACGCCGCCTTCTGGGTGTTTGCCGACACCGCGCTGGCCACCATCTGCGGCTCCGGCATCATCTGGATCGCCACCCGCAAACACCACCGCGAGCTGCGCACCCGCGACGGCTTCACCCTCGTGTTCCTGCTCTGGGTGGGCTTCGCCGTGGTCGCCTCCCTGCCCTTTTATTGGTATCTGCCCGGCATCAGCTACACCGACGCCTTCTTCGAATCCATCTCTGGCCTCACCACCACCGGCGCCACCGTGTTCGACCACCTCGACAGTTTCCCGCCCTCGCTCAACTTCTGGCGCCACATGCTCAACTGGGTGGGCGGCATGGGCATCATCGTGTTGGCCGTGGCCATCCTGCCCATGATCGGCGTGGGCGGCACCCAGCTCTTCAAAGCCGAAATCCCCGGCATCCACAAAGACAGCAAGCTCGCCCCGCGCATCTCCCAAACCGCCAAAAACCTTTGGCTGATCTACGTTTGCTTCACCCTCATCACCTGCCTTGCCCTGCGCCTGGCCGGCATGACCTGGCTCGATGCCGTGTGCCACGCCATGTCGTGCATCGGCCTGGGCGGCTTCTCCACCCACGACCAAAACATCGCCTATTTCGATTCCGTGCCCATCGAAATGATCCTCTGCCTCGGCAGCATCGTGGCCGCCATCAATTTCACCAATCACTACTACGCCTTCCGCCAGCGTAGCCTTCAGGCCTACCGCCAAGACGCCGAAGTGCGCGTGATGGTGGTGGGGCTGATTGCCAGCATCATCGTGTGCGCGCTCTACCTGTGGCACAAGCAGTTCTACAGCGATTGGTCGCACGCCCTGCGCTACGTGGGCTTCAATTTCGTTTCCATCGGCCTGGCCAACGGCTACGCCAACACCAACTTCGCCGCCTGGCCGCTGCCCGTGTCGCTTTGGATGTTTTTCCTCGCCAACTTCCTCGCCAACGCCGGCAGCGCGGGCGGCGGGCTGAAAACCATCCGCGCCGTGGTGCTGTTCAAATTCAGCCTGCGCGAAATGATGCTGCTGCTGCACCCCAACGCCGTGCACACTGTGAAAATCAACGGCGTGCACATTGCCGAGCGCACCGCCATGACCGTGCTCGTGTTCACCGCCGTTTATTTCCTCACCGTCATCCTCGCCACCTTCGCCCTGATGGCCACCGGCCTCGACTTTGTCACCGCCCTCACCGCCGCCACCGCCTGCATCACCAACGCCGGCCCCGGCCTCGGCAGCGTTGGCCCCGCCGGCAGCTATGCCAACCTTGCCGACATCCAAAAATGGCTGTGCACCATCGTGATGCTGCTCGGCCGCCTCGAAATCTTCACCGTGTTTATGCTGTTTACCCCCGCCTATTGGCGCAAATAAAAATAGCAGAAATATTTTCAGGTAGCCTCTGCCGCATTTGAGGCTACCTGAAAACGATGTCTTGCGAAGCAAGGCTGAGTTTCTGCGAAGCTAAAACAATGTTTCCGAAGGAAGCTGAGTTTCTGCAAAGCTAATCAATAATCCAGGCATCCCTGCATGCCGCAACCTCCCCCAACCATCAGGAGCAAACCCATGCCCTTCCCCGTCGATCCCCAATACATCCAAGCCGCCGAACAAGCCCTCGGCATCCGATTTCCACCCCGCTTCAAAGCCCGGCTCGTAGCCGAAAACGGCGGCGAAATCCTGCTTGAGCCCGGCAACGAAGACAGCAGCTTCCTGCTCCTGCCCGTGTTCGACCAATCCGACAAAAAACGCCTGCGCCGCACCTGCAACCACATCGCCAAAGAAACCGCCGCCGCCCGCGCAAACTGGCCGGGCTTCCCCGCCCAAGCCGTTGTCATCGGCGATAACCAAGGCGGCGAACTACTGGTGCTCCTGCCCCAATCCCCGCAGCAGCTCGGCGAAACCCTGTTTGTTTGGTCGAGCGACGGCGGCGAATTGGAAGAAGTGGCCGGCAGCATCGACGAATTGGCCGGTTAGCCGACAATATTTTTCAGGTAGCCCTCCCGCACTTGAGGCTACCTGAAATTCCCTTCAGCCCGTTTTGCGCTAGAATACCCGCTTTCCATCCCAGCCAAGGCCGCACACCATGCCCCAGCAAACCGCCAAATACCTCAAAGACTACCGCGCCCCCGAATACCTCGTACCCGCCATCCACCTCGATTTTGACATCCGCGAAGACCACACCGCCGTGGCCGCCGAGCTTTCCATCGAACCGCAAACCGGTGCCGGCGGCACCCTCGTGCTGCAAGGCTCCGCCGAGCTTGTCTCCCTCGCCGTCAACGGTCAAAGGCTACCTGAAAACGGCTATAGCTTAGAAAACAACACCCTAAGCATCCCCAACGTGCCCGCCCAACCCTTCACCCTCAGCGTGGCCACCCGCCTCCAACCGCAACTCAACAAATCCCTGATGGGCCTCTACGAGAGCGGCGGCAACCTCTACACCCAATGCGAGCCGGAGGGCTTCCGCAAAATCACCTACCACCCCGACCGCCCCGACGTGATGGGCGTTTACACCACCCGCATCAGCGCCGACCGCGCCCGCTACCCCGTGCTGCTCTCCAACGGCAACCGCACCGGCAGCGGCAGCCTGCCAGACAACCGCCACTGGGCCGAATGGCACGACCCCTTTGCCAAACCCAGCTACCTTTTCGCCCTCGTGGCCGGCGATTTGGTGTGCACCCGCGACAGCTTCACCACCAAGAGCGGCCGCCAAGTGGCGCTCGAATTCTTCACCCGCGCCGAAGACGCCGGCAAAGTGCGCTTCGGCATCGAATCGCTCAAGCACGCCATGCGCTGGGACGAAACCCGCTTCGGCCTCGAATACGATTTGGATATCTTCATGGTGGTGGCCGTGGGCGACTTCAACATGGGCGCCATGGAAAACAAAGGATTAAACATCTTCAACACCGCCTGCGTGCTGGCCGATAGCCGCAGCGCCACCGATGCCGACTTCGAGCGTGTGGAAGGCGTGATCGCCCACGAATACTTCCACAACTGGACAGGCAACCGCGTGACCTGCCGCGACTGGTTCCAGCTTTCGCTCAAAGAAGGCCTCACCGTGTTCCGCGACCAAGAGTTCTCCGCCGACCGCGCCAGCCGCGAAGTGCGCCGCATCGAAAACGTATCCTTCCTGCGCGCCCACCAGTTCCCCGAAGACGCCGGCCCCACCGCCCATCCCGTGTGCCCCGCCAGCTATGTGGAAATGAACAATTTCTACACCCTCACCGTGTATGAAAAAGGCGCCGAGGTGGTGCGCATGTATCACACCTTCCTCGGCGAAGCAGGTTTCCAACGCGGCATGAAGCTCTATTTCCAGCGCCACGACGGCCAAGCCGTTACCTGCGACGACTTCCGCGCCGCCATGGCCGACGCCAACGGCTTCGATTTCGAGCAGTTTGCCCTGTGGTACAGCCAGGCCGGCACGCCCGTGCTGGAAGTTTCAGGTAGCCTTCAGGCTGGCAACCGCTTTGTGCTCAACATTCGCCAAAGCATCCCGCCCACGCCCGACATGGCCGCCAAACAGCCGATGATGATCCCGCTCAAACTCGCCCTGTTCAGCGCCGACGAAGACAGCTTCGGCGAGCAAATCCCCTTCAGGCTACCTGAAAATGCCCACGAGCAAACCGAAGCCGTGCTCACCCTGCGCCAGGCCGAAGAAAGCATCGAGCTGCAATTCGAAGGCGCATACCGGCAAGTCGTGCCCTCCCTGCTGCGCGGCTTCTCCGCCCCCGTGAACCTGCACTACGCCTACAGCGACCACGAGCTCTCCGTGCTGCTCGCCTGCGACAGCGACCCCTTCGCCCGCTGGGAAGCCGCGCAAACCCTCTACCGCCGCGCCATCGCCGCCAACGAAGCCGCCCTGGTTTCAGGCAGCCCCCTGCCCGAACACCGCGCCCTGTTGCAAGCCATCGATTACGTATTGCGTGCCGACATCGGCGCCGCCTTCCAAGCCGTGCTGCTCGGCGTGCCCGGCGAAGCCGAACTGTGGGCCGGCCGCCAAAATATCGACCCGCTTATCATCCACCGCGCCCGCGAAGCCCTGCTCGATTTGATTGCCTCACACTTCGCCGAACAGTTCGCCACCCTCAACGCCGAAGCCCGCCGCATGGAAGAAGAGCAGTCCGGCCTAGCCGAGCCCTACGAATACCATCCGCAGCAGGCCGGCTGGCGCGCCCTGCGCAACGTGTGCCGCGCCTTCATCCTGCGCGCCCGCCCCGCGCACATCGCCGAAGTGGCCGAACGCTATCCGCAAATGGCGCACAACATGACCCACGAATGGGGCATCCTCAGCGCCGTGAACCACAACGAGCGCCCCGAGCGCAACCGCCTGCTCGAGCAGTTTGCCGCCAAGTTCCGCCACGACGACTTGGTGATGTGCAAATACTTCACCCTGATCGCCGCCAGCCACCGTGCCGACACCCCCGCGCAAATCCAAGCCGCCCTGGCGCACCCCGCCTTCAGCCTGGAAAACCCCAACAAAGCCCGCGCCCTGCTCGGCAGCTTCGGCCGCAACGTGCCGCACTTCCACGCTGCAGACGGCAGCGGCTACGCCTTCCTCGCCGGGCAAATCGCGCGCATCGACCGCTTCAACCCGCAAATCGCCGCCCGCCTGGCCCAAGCCTTCAACATCTGCGCCCAGCTCGAACCGCAACGCTGCAGCCTGATGCGCGCCGAGCTAGACAAACTCGCCGCCAGCCCCGAGCTCTCCAAAGACAGCGGCGAAATCATCGGCAAAATCCTGCAAGCCTCTGCCTAAAGCCAACCGGCGGCCGGAAACATACTTTCCGCCGCCGGTTTTATCATGCGGCGGATTTTTCAGGTAGCCGCACTCCCCGCCGAGGGCTACCTGAAAACAAAAGGTAGGATTTCCGCCAAACCATCCAAAAGGAACCGCGCCATGCCCCAAAAAATCCGCACCCGGCAAGACTTCCTCGCCTTCCTCAGCGATTTCGCCCAAGCCCCCAACCCCCAAACCTTCCCCAACGCCGCCCTGCCCGACTTCCTGCAAGCCATGCATGGCTGGATAGCTGACATGGAAGCCTACTACCACAGCACCGGCCAGCCACAGCCCTTCAGCGAAACCAAGCTCAGCTGGCAAGCCCTCGCCGACATCCTGCAAGCCGCCGCCGTGTATGAATAAGCCCGCCAAACGCCGCGCAGCCCAAGCCGCCGCCCGCAAAATTTGGTATGATTCCACCCGTCGGCCAGAGGCTACCTGAAAACCGGATTTCCGATTTTCCCAAACTTTTTTCAGGTAGCCCAAGCCACCGGTTTTGAGAGAAATGGATACATTTGGAGAGAATCATGTTTAGAGAAATGAAACACAAAAACCAGCAGTTATCGCAAGAAGAAGCCATTGCCATTCTGCAACGTGGCAAATCCGGCGTGCTCGCCCTGCACGGCGACAACGGCTACCCCTACGCCGTGCCCATCAGCTACGTATACCATAACGGCAAAATCATCCTGCACGGCGCACCCGAAGGCCACAAACACGAGCTGCTCGCCCGCGACAACCACGTTTCCTTCTGCGTGGTCGACCTCAACGACATCATCGCCCCCGAATTCACCACCTATTTCCGCAGCGCCATCGTGTTCGGCACCGTCCGCACCGTTACCGACCCCGCCGAAAAACAGGAAGCCCTCGAGGCCGTCGGCCACAAATATTCCCCCGGCCAGCCCGGCCTGCTCAGCTACATCAGCAAACATTTCGACTACGTGAAAGTGATGATCCTCGAAATCGACCACCTCACCGCCAAAGAATCCATCGAGCTGGTCAATGCCAAGCAGGCGCAGCAATAAGCAGCAGCCCGCCGGGCCGGTCGGCTACCCGCCCGGCCAACCAACACCGAAACCACCACCAATCAAGGAAAACCATGCCCCAATCCCCCTTCCCCCAGCTTGCCGACGGCCTGTTCGTCTCCCCGCAAATCAGCCGCCAAGACATCCTAGCCGCCGCAACCGCCGGCATCCAAACCATCATCTGCAACCGCCCCGACGGCGAAGAGCCCGGCCAGCCCAGCTTCGAGCAAATCCGCCATTGGGCGGCCGAAGCCAGCATCCCCCATGTGCTCCACCAGCCCGTGCTCATGCCGCAAATCGACACCGCCGCCGCGCAAACCTTCGCCGAGCACATAGCCAGCCATCCCGCCCCCGCGCTCGCCTACTGCCGCAGCGGCACCCGCAGCAGCCTGCTCTGGGCAATGGGCCAAGCCGCCGCCGGCGCCGACCCGCGCCGGCTCGTGCAAACTGCCGCAGCCGCCGGCATCGACCTCACCGCCGCCCTGCCGCGCCTGATCGAAGCCCAATCCTAAACACTATTTGGCGCAACACCCATTTTTCAGGTAGCCTCATCCGCCGCCCAAAGGCTACCTGAAAACGAAGCTTCAACGAAATATAGTGGATTAAATTTAAACCAGTACGGCGTTGCCTCGCCTTGCCGTACTATCTGTACTGTCTGCGGCTTCGTCGCCTTGTCCTGATTTAAATTTAATCCACTATAGATTGATATTTCCGAAGGAAGACGAGTTTCTGCGAAGCTAAAACAAACGAAGCAAGTTTCTGCAAAGCTAACCCCGCCCACACCAAAGAAAGGAGCCGCCCATGCACCACTGGTATTGGTTTATCGCCGCAGCCGCCCTGCTGATTCTGGAAATGTTCAGCGGCACGTTTTACCTGCTGGTTGTCAGCATTGCGCTGGCCGGCGCCGGCGTGGCCGCCTGGCTGGGTGCGGGCGGTGGTGCCGCGCTGCTGGTGGCCGTGGTGTTATCGGCCGCCGGCATCGCTGCCGTGTACCGCTGGCGGCGCAACCACCGCACGGCTGCCACAGAAGATGTAGACTTAGACATCGGCAACACCGTGCTGCTGCACCAGCCGCAATCCGGCAAGCTCTGGCTCGTGCAATACCGCGGCACCTATTGGCAGGCCGAAGCCGATTTCGCCGCCCAGGCCGGCCAAACCGCCCGCATTGCCGGAAAATCCGGCAACATCCTGATTTTGCAACCCTTGGAGGAAAACTGATGGACTTTCTCACCCTGCCCCTTATCCTGTTTGCCGTGGTCGTTGTGTTCGGCTTTAAAGCCATCACCATCGTGCCGCAGCAGGAAGCCTATGTGGTCGAACGCCTCGGCCGCTTCCACGCCGTGCTTAATCCCGGCCTCAACTTCCTCATCCCCTTCCTCGACCGCGTGGCCTATAAACACCTGCTCAAAGAAATCCCGCTGGACGTGCCCAGCCAGGTGTGCATCACGCGCGACAACACCCAGCTCACCGTAGACGGCATCATCTATTTTCAGGTAACCGACGCCAAGCTCGCCTCCTACGGCTCCAGCAACTACATCACCGCCATCACCCAGCTGGCACAAACCACCCTGCGCTCCGTGATCGGCCGCATGGAGCTGGATAAAACCTTCGAAGAGCGCGACGACATCAACCGCACCGTGGTCGCCTCGCTGGACGAAGCCGCCGTATCCTGGGGCGTGAAAGTGTTGCGCTACGAAATCAAAGACCTCGTGCCGCCGCAGGAAATCCTGCGCGCCATGCAGGCGCAAATCACCGCCGAGCGTGAAAAACGCGCCCGCATCGCCCAATCTGAAGGCTTGAAAATCGAACAGATCAACCTGGCATCGGGCGAGCGCGAAGCCGAAATCAAAAAATCCGAAGGCGAAGCCCAAGCTGCTGTAAACGCCTCTCAGGGCGAAAAAGTGGCCCGCATCAACCGCGCCCAAGGTGAAGCCGAAGCGCTGAAACTGGTGGCGCAGGCCAGCGCCGACGCCATCCGCATGGTGGCCGAAGCCATCCAGCAGCCCGGCGGCAGCGAGGCCGTGAACCTGAAAGTGGCCGAACAATATGTGGAAGCCTTCGCCAAACTGGCCAAAGAAGGCAACACCCTGATTATGCCCGCCAACGTGGCCGATATCGGCGGCCTGGTTTCCGCCGGCATGAGCATCATCAAAAGCCAGCAGGGCCAAGGCTCAGCCTCTTAAGTGTCTCGCCTGTTTCGCCGCAAAATAAAGGCTACCTGAAATTATTTTCAGGTAGCCTTCTTTTCGGCACAAGGCTTTGCAAGAATCATATCTGCAAGCCATGCAGCAGATCGGGTTTCCGAACCTGGGATTTCCGGCATGGCGGCAGCCGGAAATCCCGTATATTACCGGATATGAATATCTGCCCCACTGCTTAATCCTCCTTCAGGTAAAGGCAACAAGCAAAACCCATTGTTTCTAAGCATCTACCCGCCTCAAAAGGCTACCTGAAAATTTTGGCAAACCCCAGTCAGCATTTCCGCCAAGCCAAAACCTTTTTCAGGTAGCCTTCTCCCCGCCGCTAAAACTCTTTCTCCAATTCCAAAAACACCTGCTTGCTCTCCCGCTCTGCCCACACATGGCTGCTGCGGATACGCTGCCAGGAAAAATTCAGCTTCGGCGTCAGGCCCAAGATGCGCCAGTTTCGGTGCCACACGGCGGCGGAATATTGCGTTTCGCGGTCGCGCCGCCGCTCGGGGACGAAACCGCGCACCGGATCAATATTGATGGTGCTCCCGCGGAAACGCCGCTCGCCCAGCGCCACGTTCAGCCGAGTAGACAAACCGCCCAGCGCGTCCCAATCGTGAATCCAGCCCGCATTGATGCCGTGGCGGCGGTAGGCGGCATCGTTCGGGCGCGTGCCCGGCCGGCCGTAGCGCTCGGGCAGGTTGCTCCTATCGGGCAACATTTGGTTGAAACTCAGGCCGGCATACAGCGTGTTGCGCCGCGTGGCGCGCCAAGCCAGCGACACGCTTTCGCCCAGATACCAGCCGTTGTAAACCTCCGCTTTCTCATCCATGCGGTAACGCTGGCGGTAGGCATCCAGCGCGGTATAAAGCTGCCAGCGCGGCGTGAGCAGGCGGCCGTATTCCGCGCGCAAGCCGCCCGCATGCGCCCACATATGCATTTTCAGCGTGTGGTTGTTTTGCGGCTTGCGGCCTTCCCAATTGTCTGTGCCGCTGAGCTGAAACTGGTAAAACGGCAGCACCATCAGCCGCTGCCGCGCGTCCTGCCACAGCCAGCCCGCACCCAAACGCCCATAAGCGCCGTCATAAGCCGATTTATTGCTCCAATAATAATTCGTGCCGCTCACATCCAGCTGCACGCGCAGGTTGTGGTGCCCGGCCAAGGGCTGGTTTTTCGCCACGCTCAGGCTGTAGGCCACGCCCGCTGCGTTTTCTGGTCGCTCGCGGCTGCAACCGAAAGGGCTGCAATGTTGCGGCGGCGCATTGTTCACATTGTCGTCGAACGCCGGCGACAGCCCTCCTCCCCACTGCCATTGCCGCTGTTTGGCGATATAGCCCAGATATTGCTGCACATTATTCTGCACTTCCTGCGGCACCTCTGGCTCGCGCTGCACCTCCTCAAACAGCTGCGCCGATTCGCGCCATTGTTTGTCTTCCGCCAGCATCGCCGCCAAATCCAGGCGGATACGCGCATCCTGCGGCTGTTCTGCCGCCAACCCGCGATAGGTTTGCACCGCCTGCGCGTAGTTTCCCTGATATTTCGCCGACATGCCCTGCGCACGCCGCAGCAACACCGTATCCGGATTGGGCGTTTGCGCATACAGCGCAGTCAGATCCGCTAGCAGTTCCGGCTGCGGACGGCTGTTCAACACCTGCACCAGCATATTCGCCAGCAGCTGCGGCTGTTGCAGCAGGTCCTGCTGCGTAACCACTCTCGGCTGCCGCTGCGATGTTTCTGTAGCAGGCGGGTTTTCTCTGCCTTGCTCCAGCTGCCGCAGCCATTGCTGCTGCCCAGATTGTAAAAAACGCCCTTGGTCTTGCCCGGCTGCCTGCCCGGACTGTAAACGTTGTTTCAATTCCTGTTCAGGCGTGTCGGCCAAACTGTGTTGCGCCGCACACACCGCTGCCAAGGCAGCCGCCATGATGATTTTTCTCTGCATATCTACAACTATTTATTTGAAAAAAGATTATTTATTGCCATGCCGGCCTAATCAGGCAGCCATATTTTCTGCCAACAAAGAGTTTCATTGTTACAGAAAATGATATATATTACCATTATTCTTAACAAAGACAGGTTTAATTTAACCATGAAACGCTTGATTTTATCTTTGTCTGTGGCTGTTGCGCTGGCCGGGTGTGCCGGCAATGGCGGAGTAACTATTCCCAGCGGTACCGCTCCGGTTCCGCCGCTGATGCCTGCAGACCAAAGCAAAATCCTTGGTCCGGCCAGTACAGGTGAAACGCCAACTGTGTTCCAAACAGGAAATGGCCAGTTGCGTTATGTGTCGTGGGATCGGATTCTTTTTGGCTCATCTTTTCCAGTAGACAAGTTTATTTATCGGGCGCCCAATGGTACAGAATATGCCTTTGACGGCTTTACAGACCCACCTAAATTCTCTGGTCGTTTTGTTCCAGATAAAAACCAACCAACCAAGTTCGAACCGCAGGCTACGCCCGATGGTCACAAATTGCTGGTGTGCTGTGAAACGGCAAACGCCTATTTCCCGGCAGGCTACCTGCAATCCGTACGCTATGGTGCTTGGATTGGAGCAGATGGGCAAACCGATTTGTTCGCTGGCGGTATTTTGGCCAATGTTGCCGATATGCAGAAACGAGATGGGGCGACAGTACCCACAGGCAAAGCTTCTTACGAGGTATGGGCTTTCCGCGTCAAGAACGGCTCAGTTGTTGCCTCTTCCTACAATACCGATACCGATCCTTCTCGGCGAGTCCGTTCTTTGCTAACCGTTAATTTCAACACCGGCAAAGTCGGTGGAACCATTAAAGGCAATGCCGACTTCGGCCCAGACATCACTTTCGGCGAAGTTAACGTGCAGAACAATACTTTTAGCGGCACAGTTTCTTCTGGCGGTGAAAGTGGGCAAGTAAACGGTGGTTTTTTTGGTAAGTCAGGATACTCCGGCCCAGCAGGCACAGAAATCGGCGGTAAAGTTACTTTTGGTAACAAGCCTGAATTGGATAGCGTATTTGGCGGAGCGGCTCCCGACAACAACCGCGATAGAAATACCACTTCTACCGATCTGACCCCGATTAACCCTTAATCTATTTTTCAGGTAGCCTTTATCCAATGATGGCTCAATAACAGCTATGAAAACACATATTCATCATAAACCGAGCATTTTGTTCTTGGCACTATGCAGTATTTTCTCCACCCCGACTTGGGCGGTAGGTGAAACAAGCAGTTCCGGCAACGATGCCATGTCCGGCCAGCTGGAAACCATCCAAATCCGCGGGAGACGGCATGCTCCGCGTCAGCTTGGCCGTGAACGCCTCCGTCGCGAGCAATTGGATCGAGAAATGGTGCAGGACATCCGCGATATGGTGCGCTATGATCCCGGCATCAGCGTGGCCGAAGGCGGTCGTGCTGGTTCCAATGGTTTCAGCATCCGCGGTGTGGATAAAGACCGCGTGGCCATTGTGGTGGATGGGCTGGATCAGGGTGAAAGCCGTTCTTCCTCCGCCTTCCAAGAGCTCTTTGGTGCATACGGCAACTTCAATGCCAACCGCAACGCTGCCGAAATGGAGCACATGAGCGAAGTAACCATCAGCAAAGGCGCCGATTCAATTACTGCCGGTAGCGGCGCTTTGGGCGGAGCGGTAATTTACCGCACCAAATCGCCGCGCGATTATGTTGACGAGGAAAAACCCTATTATGTTGCCATGAAAACCGGTTATTTCAGCCGCTCTGAGCAATGGCTGGCCAGTATTACCGCAGCCGGTCGCTTGGGTGGATTTGACGCCTTGGTAGTGGGTACGGTACGCAATGGGCATGAAACCAAAAACCACGACGAAGGCAAGAATGTAAACCTTAATTTCAACAATAATTACCAATTTGGTTGGACAACATATAGTGGCGTAGCTCGCGGTATTCCCGATCCGCAGAATACGGAAGATCATTCCGATTTGTTCCGGCTGGGTTATCATTTTAATGACCGCAACTATCTGAGCGGCATTTACGAAACCACGCGCCAAGACCGAGAAACAGACGAATTATCCAACTTATTCCAGTCATATGGTGATACCAGTTATCGCTACCGGCGTGACGTTGCCTACCGCAGACGCGTTGGCTTGGAGTATGAAAACCTATTGGAATGGGGGCCGTGGAATAAATTAACGGTAAACTTTGACCGCCAAAAAATCCGCATGACCACCATGACTTGGGATATTCCCACTCAGGCCTATATCAACCGTGTCGGTCGAAATGCCGAAAACTACTTTATCCGTCGCAGCCTGAACTATGAAACCAACCAATTCAAAATCGCGGCCGACAAACATTTCGATTTAAGCCAAAACACCACTTGGGATATGGCCTACGGCATAGGCGGTTCACGCAAACGCAACACCAATAACAACACCAGCTATTTTTCATTTGTTTTCTATCCGGATCGCTTGGCTTCCAACAGCGACCACAAAGAGTTCCTGGTCAGCACCCAGTCCACCAACTACAATGTGTATTGGAACAACACCTTCCGTTTCAGCGAACGTTTTAAGCTGAATTTGGGCGTGCGTTACGACCGTACCAGAATGCATACACTTGACACAGACAGCTTTAACCCCGACGTGAAAGGACAGCTCGAAGCCAAAGGGATTTGGAACCAACAGGCACGTTTCAGCGCCCCCAGCTATGTGGCCGCCTTGGATTGGAATATTTCCCCATCCGTTACCCTGCAAGGCAAATACAGCACAGGCTTCCGCGCCCCTACCACCGATGAAATGTGGTTCTACTTCCCCAACACCCTGTTTTATGTCGAGCCCAACCCGGCCTTGAAAGCCGAACGCTCCAAAAACTTTGAATTGGGTGTAGACGTGCATGGTAATTGGGGGCATGTCCGCCTGTCGGGCTATAAAACCCGCTACAGCGATTTCATCGACTTCGTACACCGAGGTTTCAGGGAAGTGCGGACTTGGAACTACACTACCAAAACCCTCAGCAACCGCGAATATGCCGATGTTTACCAGAACGAGAACCGCTCTCGTGCCGACATCAAAGGCGTGGAATTAAAAGCCCGTTGGAATCTCGACAGCATCGGGCTACCTGAAGGCAGCTACACCACTCTCGCCGCCAACTACACCAAAGGTGAAGCCGATGGCCATATTCCGATTAATGCCATCCAACCCTTCAATGGCGTAATCGGCTTTGGCTACCAGCAGCCCGACAACCGCTGGGGCGTAGATTTGAACATCAGCTACTTCGCCCGTAAAAAACCAGAAGATACCATCGCCTCCTATGACGATACCGGACGTACCTTCCCCTTCGTTCGGCACAGCAGCAACATCTGGCTGGCCGACCTAACCGCGAATTACCAATTCAGGAAACACCTGACTATCCGTGGCGGGATCTACAACCTATTCAACCGCCGCTACTACACTTGGGAAACTTTGCGCAGCATCCGCGAATTCGGTACCGTAAACCGCGTGGATAATCAAACCCATGCCGGTATCGAACGCTTCAGCGCCCCCGGCCGCAACTTCAGCCTCGTTATCGAAGCCAAATTCTAGCCTTGGTCTGATTGCACAGATGGTTTTTCAGGTAGCCTCTCCCTCCCAACAGGCTACCTGAAAACATAAACTTCAACGAAGTTTCCGAAGGAAGCCGAGTTTCTGTGAAGCTAAAACTTCCGCCAAACCGAAGCCACCCATTTTTCAGGTAGCCTGCCCGCATCAGGCTGCCAAACGCAGCAACACAACACGTTCACACAAAAAGGAACCCAACCATGTCCCCCATCCCGTTCAACCAATACCTCAAAGAAAACAGCCGCGCCACCCACGACAGCGTGGACGAGCTCGTGATGTCGGTCAAACCCTTCGACACCCCCGAAAACTACATCCGCTTCCTCCAGCTGCAAGCCGTGTTCCACAAAATCGTGGACGACATCTATAAAAACCCGCAGCTCAACGAGAAAATTCCCGGCCTCGCCCAGCTCGCCCGCTACGACGACGTGCTGCTCGACCTGCAAGACCTCGGCGCCGCCGAAAAAGCCGTATCCCTGCCCATCCCGCAACCGCAGGGCGCCGAAGCCATCGGCTGGCTCTACTGCGCCGAAGGCTCCAACGTTGGCGCCGCCTTCCTGTTTAAAGACGCGCAAAACAAGCTCGGCTACAACGCCGAACACGGCGCCCGCCACCTCGGCCCCCACGCCGAAGGCCGCGGCAAACACTGGCGCAACTTCGCCGCCCAGCTCAACCAACTCGGCCTCAGCCCCGCCGAACAAGAGCAAGCCCTGCAAGGCTCCCTCACCGCCTTCGCCTTCTACAAGCAACTGCTGCGCGAAATCTTCGAGCTGCCCGCCGCCGCATAAGTTTGCCCTCCCGCCAAGCCCGGCACGATAAAAGGCTACCTGAAAAATATCGCTGCGCAAAACTGCGCTGTATTTTTCAGGTAGCCTTTTATCCCATTTGACATCCTACCTCGGCCTCCGTATAGTTTCGCTATACAAAAGGACAGCCATGATCATCAGTTTCAAACATAAGGGCTTGGAAGTTTTCTTTAAAACCGGCAGCAAATCCGGTATCCAAACCGCACATGCACCCAAGCTCAAACTCATCCTGTTTGCCCTTGATCACGCCAAATCCCCGCAAGATATGAACGCCCCCGGCTGGAAGCTGCACCAGCTAAGCGGCAACCTGCAAAACCATTGGAGTGTAAAGGTAAACGGTAATTGGCGCGTTACCTTCAAATTCAACGGCACTAATGCCGAAATTGTGGATTATCAAGATTATCACTAAGGAATCAAAATTATGCCTATGCACAATCCCCCTCATCCCGGCTTGGTATTGCGCGAATATCTGGGCGGCACCAGCATTACTGATGCCGCTAAACACCTAAACATTACCCGCGCCACCCTATCGCGCATCCTCAACGGCAAAGCCGCCATTTCCGCCGATATGGCCGTGCGCCTGTCGATTCTGCTCGGCACCAGCGGCAGCATGTGGCTGAATATGCAGGCCGCTTATGACTTATGGCAGGCCGAACAGCAGCCGCACAACGACGTGGTGCCGCTGCACAGCGCCCTGGCTTGATTATCCGTACAAAATTTTTCAGGTAGCCTCCGCACGCGGCAGAGGCTACCTGAAATTTATTCCATTCCTACGCTTCTAAGCCTTAGGCCTCCGGCGCTTTGGCCACAGACACGGTGGCGGGACGCAGCACGCGGTCGTGCAGGGTATAGCCTTTCTGCATCACGCTGACGATGGTGTTGGGCTCCTGATCGCTTTCCACGGTTTGGAAGGCTTGGTGGCGGTGCGGATCGAGCTTTTCGCCGGGCTGGGGCAGGATTTCTTTGATTTGCGCCTGCTCAAAGGCACGTTTGAGCTCGGTGAGGGTCATTTCCACGCCCATTTTGAGGGCATCGAAGTTGCCGCTTTGGTCTTGCAGCGCCATTTCGAGGTAGTCTTTCACTTTGAGCAGCTCTTCGGCAAATTTCTTGGCGGCAAATTTGTGGGCAGACTGGATTTCTTCCTGATGGCGGCGGTTGAGGTTTTGCAGCTCGGCCTGGTGGTATTTGTTGATGTCGGCCAGCTCGGCTTCGAGCTCGGCGATGCGCTGCTTGAGCTGCTCCGGGCTTGCTTCGGGCTGGATTTCGTCCGCAGCCTGTTCGGGGGTTTCTGCGGCGGCTTCGTGTTGCGACTGTTCGGTTTCGGCGTGTTGGTGGTGGTGATTATGGTGGGACATGGTTTTCCTCGGCAAAAATAAAACGGTTGCCCTGGCAAATGGGGCGGGAGCGGGGTTTTTCAAGCGCACTCGGCGCTCGACATTATTTTACGGCATTCGGCGGGGTGCTGTCAGAAATGGGGCGGCCGCTGCGTCTATTGGATGGGCCGGGGAAAATCCGGCGCCGCATCCCGCTGTCGTCCGGCCGGCCGGGTAAATCTGTTTAATCGCCCTGTTAAATTAAGGCCATGGCGGCGGGGGGAATATTTCCTTATAATCCGCGCATATTTGCAGTTGAATAATTTATTTCCCATACAAGGCGCACCAATGCGGTAGGGGGATAAAGTATCTAACTGGATGCAGCATTGTTTTCAGGTAGCCTTTCATGTTTAAGCGATTTATCCGTTTCCTTATTTTGCCCGCCCTGCTCGGCACGAGCCTGGCGGCGCAGGCCATCGATGCCGACAGCCTGCTGCCGGCGGAGCAGGCTTTCCGCCCCACCGTGATTGCGGAAGAGCAAGGCGTTTCCGTGCAATTCGCCATTGCCGACGGCTATTACCTCTATCAAGAGAAAATCAGCGCCGCCACCGAGCCCGCCGGCCTGCTCGGCGCTGCCGAGTTTTCCCCAGGGAAGGAAAAGGAAGACGAGTTTTTCGGTAAGCAAACCGTGTTCTACCGCCAAGCGGCGGTGAATCTGCCCTATCAAAACCCGCCGCCCGCCGCCTACCGCCTCACGCTGAGTTACCAAGGCTGCGCCGATGCGGGCGTATGCTATCCGCCGGTAACGCAAACGATTGAAATCAAAGGTTCGGGCATCTACGGCAACAATGCCGGCACGCCGGCCGGCGGTAACCGTTTTACCGTGCCGCAGGATGGCGCGCCCGCCGCAAGCCCGATTCCGCAGCCGCGCAAAAGCCCGTTTTCCCTTTCGCGCGACACTTTGGGGGCAAACCTGCTGGCTTTTTTTAGCTTCGGCATTGGCTTGAGTTTTACCGCCTGCATGTATCCGCTGCTGCCCATCGTGTCGGGCATCATTGTGGGCGACCGGGCCAATGCCGGCAAACGGCGCGGATTGGCTTTATCGGCCATTTATGTGCAGGGCTTGGCGGTAACTTATGCCGCGGTGGGCGTGCTGGCCGGGCTCACCGGCTCGCTGCTCACCGTGTGGCTGCAACAGCCTTGGGTAGTGCTGGCCGCCGCCGGGCTGATTGTGGTGTTGGCGCTGGGTATGTTCGACGTGTTCGCCATCCAGCTGCCCTCCTTTATCCAGAGCTATTTCCAGCAGCAGAGCAGCAGGCTTTCCGGCGGCAAAATGGCCTCCGTGTTTGTGATGGGCATGCTGTCGGCGCTGATTGTCGGGCCCTGTGTGGCGCCGCCCTTGGCCGTGGCTCTGGGTTACATCGGCCAAACCGGCGATGCCGCGCTGGGCGGGCTGGCCTTATACAGCATGGCGCTGGGCACCGGCCTGCCACTGATGCTGGTGGGCACATTCGGCGGCCACATCCTGCCCAAGGCCGGCGCATGGATGAACAACATCAAGCACGCTTTCGGCATCATCCTCTTGGCCGTGGCCGTGTATTTGGCTGCACCCTTCTTGCCTTATGGCGTGACCGTGGCGCTATATGCCCTGCTGCTGGTAATTCCCGGCGGGCTGTTGTTGGGTAAACACCTGCGTTCCCGCCAGCTCAAGCCGCTGGCCATGGGTTTGGGCAGCGTGCTGCTGGCCGGGGGCGTGTTTTTCGCCGTGCAGAGTGTGCGCATGCAGCCCACCGCCCTGCACCAGGCGCTCAACCTGCTGCCGCCGCAGGAGAAGGCGCATCAAGTGTTCACCGCCCCGCAACAGCTCGACCAGGCCATGCGCCAAGCCCTGGCCGACGGCAAACCCGTGCTGCTCGATTTCTATGCCGACTGGTGCGCCAGCTGCAAGGAAATGGAACACAAAACCTTCAACCAGCCCGAAGTGCAGGCCGCCATCCCCGGCGACCGCATCTTCCAAATCGACCTCACCGCCAACACCCCCGAGCAGCGCGCCCTGCTGAAAGAATACGGCCTGCCCGGCCCGCCCGGCATCTTCGTGATCCACCCCGACGGCCGCCGCAGCAGCCCGCTCATCGGCTTCACCGCCCCGCAAGACTTTATCGAATGGTATCGGCAGCAGGTATCGTAACCCGTTCCCATGCACATAAAGGCTACCTGAAAACGATGTCTTGCGAAGCAAGGCTGAGTTTCTGCGAAGCTAAAAAATCAGCGCGGTATTTTTCAGGTAGCCTTTGCCCACCCCAGCCGCTAAAATCCAGCCTGTTTATTCACACAGCGACAATTAAAGGAAACCGTCATGCAATTCCAGCTCCACCCCACCGCCCTGCCCGCCGGCATCCCCGCCCGCCTCTACCTCAGCACCACCACCCCCGCCGACCCCACCGCCGCCCTGCTGTACGCCGGCCTGAGCGACAGCGAACCCTTCGCTGCCGCCCGCATTCCCGCCAACGGCAGCTTCAGCGACATCGCCGTGCTCCGCCTTAGCAACACCGAGCGCGACACCCTCGCCAAAGCCTTCCGCCACGCCGCCGCCTGGGTGCAGAAACAGCCCGCCCTCGCCATCGATTTGAGCGCTTTCGCTGCCGCCGAGCTGCCTGCCGCCCTCACCGCGCTCACTACCGCCTTGGGCGAGGCTGTGTACCGTTTCGACCGTTTCAAGAAAACCGCCAAACCCGCCGCCCTCCAACAAGCCGACTTCTACGCCCCCGCCGCCGACGAAGCCGCCCGCACCGCCCTCGAGCAAGCCCAAGCCCTGCTGCACGGCATCAACCTGTGCAAAGACCTCGGCAACACCGCCGGCAACATCTGCACCCCCGCCTACCTAGCCGACACCGCCCGCGCCGAAGCCCAAGCCGCCGGCGCCTCCGCAAAAATCCTCGGTACCGACTACATCCGCGAGCACATGGGCTCCTTCTGGTCCGTGGCCAAAGGCAGCGCCCAAGAGCCCCGCCTCATCGAACTTTCCTACTTCGGCGCGCCCGACAAAAACGCCGCGCCCGTCGTCCTCGTCGGTAAAGGTGTCACCTTCGACAGCGGCGGCATCTCCCTCAAGCCCGGCGCCGAAATGGACGAAATGAAGTTCGACATGTGCGGTGCCGCCAGCGTAATCGGCACCTTCATTGCCGCCGCACGCGCCAAGCTGCCCGTTAACCTTGTTGCCATCGTGCCCGCTTGCGAAAACATGCCCGACGCCGCCGCCAACAAACCTGGCGACATCGTTACCGCCATGGACGGCACCACCATCGAAATCCTCAACACCGACGCCGAAGGCCGCCTCATCCTGTGCGACGCCCTCACCTACGCCGCCCAATTCAAGCCCGCCGCCCTCATCGACGTAGCCACCCTCACCGGCGCCTGCGTCATCGCCCTAGGCCATATCGCCAGCGGCCTCGTCGCCAACAACCAAGCCCTCGCCGACAGCCTGCTCGCCGCCGCCCGCCAAAGCGGCGACAAAACCTGGCAGCTCCCCCTGTTTGAAGAATACGGCGAGCAGCTCCAATCCAACTTCGCCGACCTGCAAAACATCGGCGGCCGCCCCGCCGGCACCCTCACCGCCGCCGCCTTCCTCGCCCACTTCGCCAAAGAGCAAACCTGGGCCCACCTCGACATCGCCGGCACCGCCTGGAAATCCGGCAAAGAAAAAGGTGCCACCGGCCGCCCCGTGCCCCTCCTGTGGCAATACCTCTGCAACCTGACCGGCGTGTAAGGCAGCGTAACGGCCACCAAGTTTTTCAGGTAGCCTCTTGCCCAAAGCAGGCTACCTGAAAACATACCAACCAAATCAAACAGCGCCGGCACCCCATTCATTCACACCTACCCTGTTTTATTCCCCGATTTTCAGGTAGCCTATCCCCCTAATCCGGCTACCTGAAAAACAGCCTCAGCACAATCAAACTTCCCCAAGCAAGGAACCCCCCATGAAGAAACACCTCCTACCCGCTCTGGCCATCCTCACCCTCCTGCCCGCCACCCTCTCCGCCGCCCCCGCCGTTTCCAACGACAGCACCCGCATCACTGCCCTCGAGCAGCGCATTGCAGACCTGGAAAACCGCATCGCCATCCTCGAGCGCAACCAATCTCAGGGCAGCCGAACCAACGAAGTCATCATCGAGCACCGCACCGGCCGCGATCCCGTGTATGTGTGCAGCATCTCCCCCTTCCGCAAAACCTACGAAGCCACCAGCCACAACGAAGGCCTCGCCCGCGCCCAAGTGCGCCGCGCCTGCACCGCCGAGCAAAACGCCATCTTCTGCGCCGACACCAACATCAGCTGCCGCCGCTACGACTAAACCCAAGCATTCCAACAGGCTACCTGAAAATCCGCAACAGGTTTTCAGGTAGCCTGTCCTGCTGCAACCAAATCCCGAATAAACCCCGTTTTTCAGGTAGCCTGCTCCCCTACACCGCTATCCACTTCATTCTCATCCCTCCCTGTTTCATTCCGGCAGCACCCCGCCCCGGGCGCAAGTAAAAAACCGCAAAACGGCAGGCAGCCCCCGCGGCCTATCCATTAAAATACCGCATCCTTGATTTCCCGATGCCGGCGCCCGCGCCGCCCAGCTTTCCGCAACACATGCCCGCCCTATTTGCCCGATTTTCCCGCCTGCCTCGCCGCGCCCGCCTGGCCGCCTATCTGGCCGCCGCGCTCCTCGGCCTGTTTGTGCTGATTGCCATATTGGCCGGCAGTGCGAAAACCGACGAACGCATACAAAGCGCCCAAATCACCGAAAAACTGCCTCCCGTGCAGGCCAAAGGCAGCACCGCCGCCACCGCCTACTGGAGCGACGAAGTCGTTCAGCCCGGCGACTCCCTGCGCGACGTACTCCAGCGCTTCGCCCTCAGCGCCGCCCAAGTGCAGGATCTCGCCCAAACCGCCTCATCCGGCGGCAAACAGCCCCACCTCCAACCCGACCAAATCGTCAGCATCCGTTTCAATGCCAAACGGGAGCCCGTTCAGGTGCAGTTTTTCAACGACGACGACAACGGCGAAACCCAGCTGGTGGATTTGGTGTATGCCAACCAGCAATGGCAGGCCAAAACCGACGACGTGAAAACCAGCGTCATCCCCACGCTCAAATCCGTCATCATCCGCTCCAGCGGCACCACCGCCGGCGCCATGTCGCGCGCCGAAATCCCCGCCGAAGTGCGCGATTCCCTGCGCGAACTCTTCAGCAACCGGCTCGACCTCTACAAGCTCGACGCCGGCGACACCGTGCGCATTTTCTACAACGTCAACTACTTCCACGGCCAGCAGATTTCCATGGGCGACATCCTCGCCGTGGAAATCACCCACCAAGGCAAGCTCTACCGCGCCTACTACTTCGGCGAAGACGGCAACGGCCGCTACTACGACGAACACGGCCAGCCGCTGAAAAAAGGCTTCGAAACCCAGCCCGTGCCCGGCAGCCGCATCAGCTCCCCCTTCGGCATCCGCGTCCACCCCGTGCTGGGCTACCTGCGCATGCACACCGGCATCGACTACGCCGCCCCCACCGGCACGCCCATCCACGCCCCATCCGACGGCGTGGTCGAATTCCGCGGCCCCAAAGGCGGCTACGGCAACGCCGTCATCCTGCGCCACAGCGACAGCATGCAAACGCTCTACGGCCACATGAGCGCCTTCTCCGCCAACGCCGCCCCCGGGCAACGCGTGCGCGCCGGCGACGTGATCGGCTTCGTGGGCAGCACCGGCCGCAGCACCGGCCCGCACCTGCACTATGAAGTGCGCCTCAACGGCGTGCCAGTCAATCCCGCCGGCGTCGCCCTGCCCGCCAAACGCCTCACCACCGCCGAGCTGGCCGAATTCCGCCGCCAGCAGCAGGCGGTGGAACAAAAACTCGCCCAACTGCGCGGCATCGGCAAAACCGTCGCCCAGCTGGATTAACGGCTGCAGCCGGATTAAAAGCTGGCAAAGATAGTGGATTTAACTGGATTTTAGATTAGAATAGCAGCACCTAAAGGCTACCTGAAAACTTAAGCTTCAGCGAAGCTCAAACGAAATGAAAGCCATGTTCTGGCATGGCAGAAGATTAATCCCTGCCAAACCAAAAACAGCCGCAGCATTTTTCAGGTAGCCTCCAAACCACCCACCACCCAAGCAAAACCATCGTGAAGCGCATATTCCTCTTCCTCGCTACCAACATGGCCGTCTTGCTGGCCGTCCGCCTCCTGCTCGGGCTGTTCGGCGCCAACCCGCAAGACCTCAGCGGCCTGCTCATCCTCTCCGCCGTGGCCGGTTTCGCCGGCTCGCTGATTTCGCTGCTCATGTCGAAAAGCACCGCCAAACATGCCGTGGGCGCGCACGTGATCCGCGAGCCGCGCAGCGAAACCGAACACTGGCTGCTCAACGTGGTGCAGGCCCAGGCGCGGCAGTGGAACCTGCAAACGCCCGAAGTGGCGATTTACGACGCGCCCGAGCCCAACGCCTTCGCCACCGGCGCCAGCCGCAACAATTCGCTGGTGGCCGTGAGCACCGGCCTGCTGCGCAGCATGACCCGCGATGAAGTGGAAGCCGTGTTGGCACACGAAATGGCGCACGTGGGCAACGGCGATATGGTTACGCTCACGCTGATTCAGGGCGTGGTGAACACCTTCGTACTGTTTTTCTCGCGCCTGATTGCCGGTGCGGTGGCTTCCTCGCTGCGGCAAAACCAAAACAGCAGCGGCAGCCAGGGCGTGTATTTGCTGGTGAGCATGGTGTTCCAGGTTATTTTCGGCTGGATTGCCGGCATCATTGTGATGTGGTTCAGCCGTCAGCGCGAATACCGCGCCGATGCGGGCGCCGCCAAGCTGGTGGGCGCGCCGAAAATGATTGCCGCGCTGCAACGGCTCAAAGGCAGCACCGGCGGCCTGCCGCAAGACATGAGCGCCATGGGCATCAACGACAACGCCCTGCGCTCCCTGTTCAGCACCCACCCCACGCTCGACGACCGCATCGCCCGCCTGCAACAGCTGCCCTATTAGCTACACCCCAACAATAAAAGGCTACCTGAAAACCATTTGGAGGTTTTCAGGTAGCCTTTATCACAGCCTATCCAAGCAAAGCCTGTCCAAATCATGCCCTTCTACGCAAACCTCAGCCGCACCCTCGGCCTCAACTACCACTCGGCATACAAGACTGGGAAATTACACAACGCCAACCCCAATCGCCTGCCCCAATCCATCGCCGCCTAGCAAACCGGCCGTTTCCCTTCCCAAGAGCAAATCGAGCACACCGTCTGCATCCTGCTGGCGCAGCAATGACAGGTTTTCCACCCGTTAGCGCGCTATTGGCCGCTGCGCGACGACGACTGCGACGACATGTTCAACATCACCCCCATCATGCGGCAGCTTTGGGTGCGGCATATTCAGCTTAGCTGAAACGTCAGGATACTTTCCAGAAACTACCGACACCTGCTTTTGCCGCATATAAACAGGCTACCTGAAAATTTCAGGTAGCCTCTATTTTTCCGATTAAAGCCGCATCAATCCTGATGTTTGCTCTCATCCTCCGGCAAGCGCAGCAGGGACACCACCAGGCCGCCCCAAATCACCACCAGCGCCACCGCCATCATCACCATCGCAATCGTGCTCATTATTCTTCTCCTTCATCGTCTTCGCTTACATCCAAATCAGCATCCGCCCGCCACGGCAAAAATGACAGACCGAAAGCCAGTACCACCACGCCGATGGCCGTGCCCCAGCCGTAAATGCCCACAAACCAGCCCGGGTAGCCGCCGTAGCCTTCCGTGAGCAGCGAGCGCGTGTCGGTGAACAGCATCGTGCCCAGCACCAAGGGCGTGACCGCGCCCACAAACAGCAGCCAGGTTTTGCCCACTTTCAGCGAAGAAGTTTTGTTCAGGTGGCGGGTGAGCACAGCCAAGTTGCGCCCCAGCACCACGCACAGCACATATAGGAAGCCCGCAGCCACGATGCCGTAGGTGTTCACAAATTTATCCAGCACATCCAGCACCGGCAGGCCGGTGGTGGTGCCGAACAGCAGCACCGAAGCCGTCATCATCGGCACGCCCACCGCCAGCGTGGCGGCCACGCGGCCGATTTTCAGCTTGTCCTGCACCGCCGCAATCACCACTTCCAGCACCGAAATCAGCGAAGTGAGCCCGGCAAACACCAACGAGCCGAAAAACAGCACGCCGATCAGCGCACCGAACGGCGCCTGGTTGATGATGGTGGGGAAGGCGATAAAGGCCAGGCCGATGCCGCCGGCAGCCACGTCGCCCACCTGCTGCCCGCTGGCCGTGGCGATAAAGCCCAGCGCGGCAAACACGCCGATGCCGGCCAGCAATTCAAAGCTGCTGTTGGCAAAGGCCACCACCATACCGGTGCCGGTTAAATCCGAGCTGCGCTTCATGTAGGAAGAATAAGTGATCATGATGCCGAAGCACACCGAGAGCGAGAAGAAAATCTGCCCATAGGCCGCAATCCACACATCCGAACTGGCCAGCTTGCCCCAATCAGGGGTAAACAGCACATCCAGGCCCTTAGCCGCGCCCGGCAGGCTCAACGCAATCGCCACCAAGAGTACAAACATCACCACCAAGAGCGGCATGAAAAACGCCGAAGCCCGAGCCACACCCTTCTGCACACCGAAGGCCAGAATCAGCAGCGTGGCCAACCACACCAGCACCAGCGGCACGGTTACCTGCGCCACAAACTGCATCTGCGCCGACACATCCGATGCCATCTGTAGGTAATCCTTAAAGAAGAAGGAAGAAGGATCCGTGCCCCAAGCCGCGTTGAGCGAGTAATAAGTGTAGCTCGCCGCCCAACCCAAAATCACCGCGTAGTAGAGCCCGATGAGCACGTTCACCAGCACGTTCCACCAGCCGATGGTTTCAAACTTGCGGTTCAGGCGGCGGAAAGCCAGCGGCGGCGAGCCGCGGTAGCGGTGGCCCACCGCATAATCCAGAAACAGCAGCGGGATGCCGGCCGTGAGCAGCGCCACCAAATACGGCAGGATAAACGCCCCGCCGCCGTTTTTATAAGCCACATAAGGAAAGCGCCAGATGTTGCCCAAACCCACTGCGGAGCCGATGGCGGCAAACATAAACGCCCGCCGGTTGGAGAAGGTTTCGCGCTTGGAATTTTGCTGATTAGACACGTTCGGATACCTCTTGAAAACAGGCGGCGGCCGGCTGATCCCGACCGCCCCTAACTAACAATCGCTTCAACTATATTTCAGATTGGCAAATTACCCGTTGCAGCCTTTCTGCAACAATTCGCTCACCGCCGCGGGTGGCAGCCTTCGCCGCCCATCTTCCCGCCCCGCCGAACCAAGCCGATTTTAGACAACTTGTTCACTATCCGGCACGCCAGGCCTCTGTTTTGCGGCAAAAAACACCGTTTTGTCGGCTGCGGCAGGTTTTGCAAGCAATCGTAAAGAATAAGCGCCCGTCAGGTCAAGCGGGCATCATCGGCAGGCAGGCAATTTTATCGAAGCAAATACACTTCATACGCAATAAACCGCTTTGCATTATTCTTTCTTGTGGTCGTCTGAAAGCAAAATTCCAACTAAGTTAAAACAAAACGCCAATAAAATTAAATTACCGTGCAAAAGACAAACGGGCACTGCATCAAACGAGACAAAGCCATATCAACAGCCAAATATTTTTCAGGTAGCCCCGGCAGAGGCTACCTGAAAATTTGCCAGCAATTTCCAGCTTTGCTGAAACCACCCGCTTTGACTTCGCAGCAATTCAACTTTGCTGCGCCAAGGCATCGTTTCCAGGCAGCATTTGGCGGCCTATTCAGTCTGCCAAGGCATCACCGTGCCTTGCGTACGAGCCTTGAAAGCGTGTTGGCGAGTTGTATGCCGGATAACTGCAATTTAGCAAAAGGCTACCTGAAATCCTGCTTTAAGTTTTCAGGTAGCCTTCGATTAGCGCAGCCGCGCTACACAATCCGCGCTTTGAGCAGGTCGTGCATATTCAGCGCACCCAGGAGCCTGCCTTCCGCATCGCACACCGGCAGGCCGTTCACGCGGTTTTGCTGCATGGTTTTCAGCGCCTCGGTGGCCAGCCGCTCGGGGGTGATGGTTTTCGGGTTGGCGCCCATCACGGCTTGGGCAGTGAGACCGGACAAATCGCGCTGCTGCTGGAACAGGCGGCGCAGGTCGCCGTCGGTGAAGATGCCTTTCAGGTAGCCGGCTTCGTCGGCCACGGTAACCATGCCCAGGCCTTTCTCGCTCATGCGCACGATTACGTCGGCAAAAGGCGTGTCCAGGCGCACCATGGGCAGCTCGTCGCCCGCGTGCATCACGTCGGCCACTTGCAGCAGCAGGCGTTTGCCCAGGCTGCCGGCGGGGTGGCTCAAAGCGAAATCATCCGGCGTGAAGGCGCGGGCGCGCAGCAGTGCCACGGCCAGCGCATCGCCCAGCGCCAGCGCCGCGGTGGTGCTGCTGGTGGGGGCGAGGCCGAGCGGGCAGGCTTCCTGCGGCACGGCCACGGTGAGGTGGATGTCGGCATGGCGCGCCAGCGTGGATTCAGGGCGGCCGGTCATGGCGATGAGGGTGATGTTTTTGCGTTTGAGCGCGGGCAGGATCACGGCGATTTCGTCGCTCTCGCCGGAATGGGAAATAGCGAGCACTGCGTCACCGTCCACAATCATGCCCAAATCGCCGTGCGCGGCTTCGGCGGGATGCACGAAAAAGGCGGGCGTGCCGGTGGAGGCCAGCGTAGCGGCAATTTTGCGCCCGATGTGCCCGCTCTTGCCGATGCCGCTCACCACCACGCGCCCTTCACAGGCGAGCAGGGCTTCGCAGGCGCGGGCAAAGCTGGCATCTAGGGAATCAGACAAGGCGCGCAGGGCGTCGGCCTCGATTGCCAACACTTCGCGGGCATGGATGAGATATTGCTGTTCGGTGGTCATACTGTTTTCTCTGCTCTTTTGTGTTTTACTTTCCGGCTTGCGGCGGCTGCCGGAATCGGGTAATTTGCGGGGTCTGCCGGTGTTTGGCGGAACAAACGCCGGCGCTCTTATTTTCTATCATTTGCAATCAGGCTTAAACCATATGAATATTTTGCAGGAAACCAAACGCCTCGGCCAGCAGATCTGGCTCGACAACCTTTCCCGTTCCCTTGTGCGCTCCGGCTCGCTCGCCAAACTGCAACAACGCGGCGTGAGCGGTGTAACGTCCAATCCGGCCATCTTCCGCCAAGCCCTGGCCAACGACACATTATACACATCCGAAATCGCTGAATTGAAGCAGCAGCCGCTTTCTGCCAAGGCACGCTACGAAACCCTCGCCATCGCCGATGTGCAGGCCGCCTGCGATGTATTTGCCGCGCAGTTTGCCGCAGAAGGCAACAGCGGCCTGGTGAGTCTCGAATGCGACCCCGCACTCTCGCACGACACCGAAGGCACCATCGCCGAAGCCCGCCGCCTGTGGAAACTGATCGGCCGCCCCAACGCCATGATCAAAATCCCCGCCACCGATGCCGGCCTTGCCGCCCTGCCCGAGCTGGTGGCCGACGGCATCCACATCAACCTCACCCTGCTCTTCTCCCGCGCCCAAACCCTGCGTGCCTATGCCGCTTACCGCCAAGGCCTCGCGCAACGCGCCGGCCAGCCCGCGCCGCAATTGGTGGCCAGCTTCTTCATTTCCCGCATCGACAGCGCGCTCGACCCACAGCTGCCGCCCCACCTGCAAGGTAAAACCGCCCTCGCCCTCGCCCAGGCCGCCTATCGGGACTGGCAGAACGAATTCAGCCAGCCGGGCGATACCGTGCCCACCGCCCGCCTGCTCTGGGCCAGCACCGGCGTGAAAAACCCTGCCTACCCCGACACCCTCTATGTGGATAATCTGATCGCCCCTCATACGGTGAACACCCTGCCCGGCGCCGTGCTGGAAGCCTTTGCCGACCATGGCCGCCCTACCGATGCGCTCTCCCACCCAGCCGAGCCCGCCCAGCCGGTTTTGGACGAAATCGCCGCCTTAGGCATCGACCTCGAAACGTTAGCTGCCCGGATCCAGCAAGACGGCCTCGCGCAATTCGGGCAGGCATTTGCCCAGATGCTCGCCCCACTGGCCGATTAGGCAGAAGGCTACCTGAAAAATAGTGAAGCCAAATTTTTCAGGTAGCCTCATCCAACCACCACATCAAACACATGAACAACCCCATCGAAATCTACCAAAGCGCAGACGGGCAAACCCAAGTGGAAGTCCGCTTCGATACCGACACCGTATGGCTGTCGCAAGCGCAGATGGTTGCCCTGTTCGGGCGTAACCAATCCGTTATTTCCCGCCATATAAACAATGCCATAGCCGAAGGAGAAATTAGCGAAAAAAGCAATATGCAAAAAATGCATATTGCTTCCGCCGACCGCCCCGTTACCTTCTACGACCTGGAAACCATCATTTCCGTAGGCTACCGCATTAAATCAGCACAAGGCATCGCCTTCCGCCGCTGGGCCACCGCCCGCCTGAAAGACTACCTGCTCAAAGGCTACGCGCTCAACCAACAACGCCTTCAGCAAAATGCCGATGAGCTTGCACACGCCCTGCAGCTGATTCAAACCACTGCCGCCTCGCCCGCCCTCACACTGGAAGCCGGTCGCGGCCTAGTCAACATCGTCAGCCGCTACACCCACACCTTCCTCTGGCTGCAACAATACGACGAAGGCCTGCTGCAAGAGCCGGCAGGCGAAAACGGCGGCAGCCTGCCCACGCCCGAAGCCGCGCGCCGCTCCCTGAACCAGCTCAAAGCCGAACTCATCGCCCGTGGCGAAGCCAGCGATCTGTTTGCCCGCGAACGCGAAGACGGACTAGCTGCCATTCTCGGCAATCTCGCGCAAAGCGTATTCGGCTCACCTGCCTACCCCAGCATCGAAAGCAAAGCCGCCCACCTGCTCTACTTTATCGTGAAAAACCATCCCTTTGCCGATGGCAACAAACGCAGCGGCGCCTTCCTGTTTGTTGATTTCCTACACCAAAACCGCCGCCTGTTCGATGCAAGTGGCCGCGCCGTCATCAACGATACCGGCTTGGCCGCGCTCACCCTGTTGGTGGCCGAATCCGCACCCGTGCAAAAAGACACCCTCATCCGTCTCATCATGCACATGTTGCAGCACCGCTCCCATCCCAACCTTAGCCCATCACCATCATTATGAACTTCCGCCTCCTCCCCGATCCCCGTCCCTACCCCGCCGAACCGGTGAAAAACGAGCTGCTGCTGCACGCCGAAGCCCTGGCCGCCGGCCGTTCCCGCGCCCAATCCACCCTCTCGCGCGACACCCTGTACAGCCTGATTTTTCAAATGCTACAAACGCGCCACCTCACCTCTCTCTCTGTGGCACTGAGCATGGCGCCGAGCGATGCCACCTACCGCGCCCTGTGGCAGGCGATGGAGCAGGTGTTGCAGCCGAAAACTGCCGAAGAATGTGGCTGGATTGCCCTGCCCGTGGTGCTGGTGGCCGGCTGCAACCAAGCCGTTTCCCTGCCCGCCTCCCTCGATACCGCCGCGCTCAATGCCAAGCTGGCCGGGTTTGAAACCACCCGCCATCTGATGCACACCATGTGGCTGCCCGCACTGTTTACCGCCGAACAAATCAGCCAAGTCAAGCTGGAGCAGTGGTTTGCCGCCAAACAGAGCCGCACCGCCGCCAAAGCCTTTGCCGCCGCACACGCCGGTGCAGCTGAAATCGCTATCCCAGCCGGCCAGAGCGTGCACGTGGTGTATGCCTTGGGCTACGGCGCGCCCGAGGCCTCCGGCAAGCTCGGCCAGGCCGCGCTGCCGCTGATGCAGTATTGGCAGGAGCGGCTGGCCGCGCTGCCGCTGATGCAGTATTGGCAGGAGCGGCTGGCCGCGCCCGGCCTCACCCTGTTTGCCAACCCGCTCGACCCTGCCGCGCCGCTCTCCGCCATCGTCAGCGGCAGCCAAATGCGGCAGCGCATGGCGCTGGACGTGTTCGCCGCCAACGCCATCCGCGCCGTGCGCCTGCAAAGCCCGCGTGTGGGCGTGGCGGTGGCCGCGCTTGAGGGCGGGCAGATCGCCTTCAGCTTCAGCGCCGCCGACAGCAGCTACGGCCTGGTGCCGCAAATCTTCCGCTGGCAGCTCTCGCCCGCCGATACGGTGGACGGCGTGGTGCAGAACTTCCTCGACCTGATGGCCGAATGCCGGGTGGAACACATCCGCCTGCTGCACGATGTCTTGCCGGAAAGCGCACCCGTGCCCGATTACGCGCAGGCGCTGGCGATGTCAAGCTTCAACCCGCTGTTCAGCCCGCTGCCGCAATAGCACGGAACAGCGCAAGCGTTTTGATGGAGCGCCCTGCAAACCGGCCGATTTGGTTTTTCAGGTAGCCTCAACCCGTCTAAAGGCTACCTGAAAAAATGTCAGCCTGCGTAGATTGGGTTAGCCGCGGCATGAGTAGTGTGTGTGCGGAACGCACGCACGCGTTGCTTGAAACCCCCTATCCCCGCGGGCGTGGCTGCGCCACACATCCTACCGCACCACCGAAACTTTTAGTTAGCTTCGCAGAAACTCCGCTTCCTTCGGCCGCCTCTCCGACCTGCCGTTTTTACCATGATTCAAAAAGGGAACCCATGAAAAAAATCATTTTGCCCGCGCTGCTGGCCTTCGGTTGCTTAACCGCCAGCCAGTTTGCAGCGGCGGACACCGCCGCAAACCTCCGAGAACACCAGCGGCAAATGCAACACGCAGGATATTGCACGCAAGTGTACGGCAACCCTTCGTGCATTAATAACTCCCGTGGCGGCGGCTACGACAGTGACAGCGGCAAAATACCGGGCTTGGACTTTTCAAACCTCCCGCCACTCAACTTTGCCGCCTTGGCCGCTGCACCCAACCGCGTTTTCGCCACCCAAACGGGCTACACCGCAAGCGAGGCAAGGCAAAAAGCCCTAGAGCGCTGCCGGCAGCAAGGCGGGCGCAATTGTCGCGCAATCGTTACGCAAAACCGATGCCTGCTCACGGCCGGCGGTAAAGATGCGCACGGCGACACCTACTATTTCTTCGGCGAAGGACAGCATCTGATAGATGCAAAACATGACGCCCTAAACCAATGCCGATCAGGCGGCTACACGGAATGCAAAGCGTTCGATGGCCTAAACCACTCCGTTTGCGCCGCACCGCGCCGCTAAGCACACTCCGCCGCCTGCAACCCAGGCATTGAAGCCCCATCCCCGCTTACCCATATTTTTTAGGTAGCCTTCCAAGCATGCGCAGGGAGTGTGCGGAACGCACGCACGCGTTGTTTGAAACTCCGCATCCGCGTGCGTGGCTGCGCCACACATCCTACCAAACGTTTTCAGGTAGCCTTTTGCCATACAGCGGCGTATATTTACGCTCGGATTTTCCGTTTAACCGCATAGGAGCAAAACATGAGTATTGTGATCCGCAAAGCCGTGGAAAGCGACGCCCAGCAGCTGTGGGAGCTGATGAGGGGGCTGGCCGTGTTTGAAAAATACATCGACGCCTTCGCCATCACGCCGGAAGTGGTGGTAAACAGCGGCTTCCGCAAAAACCCGCCCGATTTCTACAGCTTCGTGGCCGCCGACGGCGACAAGCTGGCCGGTATGATTGTGTACTACTTCCTGCCCTACACCCTGCACAACCGCCCCGCCGTATACATCAAAGAGCTGTATGTGGACGAGGCCTACCGCGGCCAAAAAATCGGTGAGCAGCTGATGCTCGCGCTCAAAGAAGAAGCGCAAAAACACAACTGCGTGCAAATCAAATGGACGGTTGCCCCGTGGAACGAAGGCGGCCAGCGCTTCTACGCCCGCCTCGGTGCCGAGCAGGACAACGAATGGCTCAATTATGTGTGGAGCCTGTGATTAGGCAGGAGATCGTTTGGATATAGCAAACCGGCCTTACATGGCCGGTTTGCTTTTTCAAACTTAAAGCCCAAATAAAATAATAAAAATCACTGAAATCTTCAATTATTTAAAATAACTACATTGTGTTATAAATAAAAATAGGAACTGGCAATATTGGATGCCCAATTTGTTAGAAGTTCTGTAGGCTGGCATTGGCAAGCTTGCGGATTTCCTCCGCCTCGACGACTTTGCGCGTCTCACCCGTGCGTACCGCATTGAGCATGGCGTTGCCGAGTTCAATGCTGGTAAGCGCACCTTTGCTCAGAGCGCGGATAAGCGGGAAAAACGGGGTCATCAGGCGGTACATCCAGCGGTAGGAGGCGGTTTTGGATTCGACGCCAACGGGTTGGATGAACATAGGGCGGAAATTGTTGACGGCTTTAAACGGCAGCTTGGCCAAGGCGTTTTCGGTTTTACCGCGCACCCGCGCCCACATGGTTTTGCCGCTTTCGCTGCTGTCCGCGCCTGCGCCGGAAATGTAGATAAAGTGCATGGCAGGATTGTGTTTGCACAAATTTTGGGCAATGGCAAGCGTGAAATCGTAGGTAAAGCGGTGGTATTCGTCTTCGCTCATGCCGCTTGAAGTGGCGCCGATGCAGAAAAAACAGGCATCGTAGCCTTGGATTTGGGCGAGGGCGTCGGGGGCGGCAAGGTTTGTTAAAACCATTTGCTTGAGTTTGGGCTGTTCGGTCAGGGCGTTTCGTCCGACCACCAATACTTCCTCAACGTCGTCTGAAAGCAGCGCCTGCTTCAATGCCGCCTGTCCGACCATGCCGGTCGCGCCGAAAATAACGATTTTCATCTGTTTTCCTCCTTGTTTTTCTTTTCAGACAGCCTTATTCAGCCTTGAATACAGGGTTGCCTAATCAGTTGATTTTATCACATGAAATCGAACTGGAACGCAATCGAAGTATTGACTGTTCGCACGGCAGCGGGCAGGTTCGTGGCTTTTCCTCAGTCTTGCGGATAGAGATGATTAAATTGCGGCTCAAGCAGGTTCAGGGTGAAGGTTTCGTGATTGACCAGTCCCACGGTTTTGTCGCTGTCATACAGTTGATACAGGAATCCGGCCATTTCTTCGGCGGTGTTGTATTTGTTGAAATAGAGGCTGTCTTCGCCGTAGGTAATGTTGTCATCCTGCATGGCGGTTTTGGCGAAATCGGTTTTGGTGGAGGCGGGGGCGAGGACTTTGACGCGCAGTTTGGCGCCGGTCATTTTCATTTCGTGCGCAAGGCCTTCGCTAAAAGCGCTGACGTAGTATTTGCTGGCGCAATAGCTGGTGGCAAGCGGGGCGAGGTTGTAGCCCGCGCCCGAGGAGATGTTGATGAGCTGCGCGCCCGCTTTATCCGCATGGTCTTTGACAAAGAGGATGGACAGCACGGTCAGGGCTTCCACGTTCAGGCGGATCATGCTTAATACGCGGTTGATATCGTGTTCTTTGACGGTTTCGAGAATGCCGAAGCCGGCGTTGTTAATCCAGGTTTCCAGCGGGTATTGCGCGATGCTTTGGTAGAGTTCGGGCAGTCGCTCAATGTCGCTTAAATCAAAGGGCTTGATGATGATGTCGATATGGGGGAATGCTGCCGCAATGCTGTTTTTTATTTCGTTGAGTTGCTGTTCGCGACGGGCAACGAGTATCAGGTTTTTGCCTTTCGCGGCGAAGAGGCGTGCGGCGGCTTCGCCAATGCCGCCACTGGCGCCGGTAATTACGGTGTAGGGATTCATTTGTTTGTCCTTTTATTAAAAAACCGGTGAATGGACGTGATGCCGTCCATTCGCCGTGATTTGGCAAGGTTGCCGGGCGGGTTTTATCCGCTGATTTCCAGCCGTTCGATCAGGCTACCTGAAATGGTAAAGACAAATTGCAACTTGATCGGGCTGCCCGGGAAGTTGCCGCTGACTTCGGCGGTGACGACGGTCTGGTTACCGTGGGTTGTGGCGGCAATGGGGGTATTGACCACCTGCACGGCGGCGGCAGATGCGGCGTGCCAGTCCCGGATGGCGGCGTGGCCACGATGTTCGCGGTTTTCATCGTAAACCACGGCGTTTGCGGTGAAGCAGTCGGCGATGGCTTGCAAATCGGCAGCGGCAAAATAAGCAGCAACGGGGGTGGGTAAGATTAATCTCATTGGAATTCTCCTAAAATATAGCGGATTACATTTAAAAAGTATGGCAAGGAGAGGCAACGCTAACGGTTTAAATTTAATTTACTATAAAACAGATTTTAAGATTTTGGGAGTAACAGAGATAGCAGTTTTAATGGCTTGAAGGTCGTCTGAAAACGGATTTTAGTTTTCAGACGACCTTTTTTATTCCAACCATAGGGTGGGTTTGCTAACCCGCCATAAAATGTAAACGGTGGGCTGGCAAGCACACCCCCAACCAGTCAAATTTTAAAGACAATTTGCAAACCGCCCTCTACTTCGCCACATCCTTTTCCACCTTATCCTTTTCTACTGCCACATCATCAAACCCCACCCATTCGCCGGAAGTGCTGTCCAATAAAGCTAGGCGCAGGGGGTTGCCGTTGCTTTTGCGGACGAAGCGCAGCGGCACTTTTTCCCAGCCGGATAAATTCCATTTACTGCCCACTTGCGCCAATGCCACCATCACCAACGCCAAATCCTTACCCTGTTCGGTGAGATGGTATTCATAGCGCGCGGGGCTGGTTTGGTATTGCTGTTTCTCGATTAAGCCGTGCTGTTCCAACTGTTTTAAACGGCTGCTTAAAGTGGCGTGGGTGATGTTGCTGCTTTCGCTGAAATCGCTGTATCGGCTCACACCTAACATTAAATCGCGCAAAATCAGCCCTGCCCATTTGTCGCCCATCACGCCGAGTACATCGGCAATCGGGCAGACGATATTATCAAAATCATTTGATTTCATTCGATTTTTTCCTTTGTTTGGATTGCTTGGGTGCTATTTTAACAAAAAAATTCTCAAAACTCTAATCATAAGAGTTTACAACTCTAATTATTGAAGTTACAATGGCGTCACTTTCAACCGATAACCCGTTTTAAACAATAGAAGGAAACAAATGATGAACAATCAACAAACCGCACTTATCACCGGCGCCTCTTCAGGTATCGGCGCAGTGTACGCAGACCGTTTGGCACAACGCGGCTACAACTTGGTATTGGTGGCACGCCGTCTTGACCGTTTACAAGCGTTGGCGGATAAATTGCAAGCCGCTTACGGCATAAATGTGCAAATCCACGCCGCTGACTTGGCTGCGGAAGACGGTCAAAGCAGCACCGCGCAATTAGTGGAAACCCTGCCGCAACTGAATGTGTTGGTGAACTGTGCAGGCTTGGGCGCGTTGGGCTTTGTGGGCAACGTGAGCTGGGCGGAAATGGACAATATGATTAAAGTGAACGTGCAGGCGTTGTCCCGCCTTTCATTGGCGGCGGCAAAACGTTTCAGCGCAGAAAAACAGGGCAAAATCGTGAACATCGGCTCGATTGTGGCGATGTACCCGTCCGCCGGTGCAGGCGCGTACAGCGCATCCAAAGCCTATGTGTTGAATTTTACCCGAGCCTTACACGCCGAACTTGAACCGCAAGGCGCGTTCGCCCAAGTGGTGATGCCCGGACCGGTGAAATCCGAATTTTTCGGCGACAAACCGTCCCCATTCCCCGAACAATTATTTATGAGCGCGGAAACACTGGTGGACACCGCCCTTGCCGCACTCGACCAAGGCGAAACCGTATGCTACCCGAACTTGCACGAAATCGAAAAATGGCAGCAATTTGAAGGCGCACGCGGACAACTGATGCAAGCCCTAACCCAAACCGGCGCACCGGCAGCACGTTATCAATCCAATTAAGCAAAAAGAAGGAAAACATCATGCCAATGTGGAAAATTTATCACCCTGAAAACGCATTCAGCGACCAAGACAAAGCCGAAATGGCGACCAAAATCACCGATTTATACGCCGGTTTCCTGCCGCGTTTTTATGTAAACGTGCTGTTCCACCCGTTGAACGACAAGCAACTTTACATCGGCGGCGAACCGACCACCGACTTCGTGCGCGTGACGATTAACCACATCGCCCGCTCGATCAAAGACGCAGAAACCCAACAAAAATTCTTGGCGGCTTGCTCACGGATTTTGAAACCCTACATCGAAGACCGAAACTACCGTTGGGAACTGCATATCGGCGAAACCCCAATCGAACTCTGGACGGTCAACGGCTTCAAACCGCCGATGCCGAACACGGAAGGCGAAAAGAAATGGCGCGAAGAAAATCGGGCCAGTGCGTATTAAAAATCATGCCGTCTGAAATCAGACGGCATTTTTATTTTGGGGAAGTGCGGTCAACATCTCAAGCGTTTATCTACCCTTAAAAACACCTCAAAAAACCGACCGCACTTTTCACGCGCTTTTTAGCCGATCACCGCCTTCGGTTCTAAATACGCATCCAGTCCATACGCGCCGAATTCGCGGCCGTAGCCGGATTGTTTGAAGCCGCCGAAGGGGGTCATGTCGTCGTGGAAGTCGCCGTTGATGCAGATTCTGCCTGCGTCGATTCGGCTGGCGATGTAGTCGATGGTGGCGCGGTCTTTGCCGTTCACATACGCCGCCAGGCCGAACGGGCTGTCGTTGGCGATGCGGATGGCGTCGTCCACGTCTTTGTAGGGGATGATGCACAAGACGGGGCCGAAGATTTCTTCCTGGGCGATGCGCATGCGGTTGTCCACGTTGGTGAAGACGGTGGCTTTGACGAAGTTGCCCGCTTCCCGTCCTTCGGGTTTGCCGAGGCCGCCCGCCAAAAGTTCGGCCTTGTCTTCTTCGATACCGATGCGGATGTAGTTTTGCACGTTGTGGTAGTGGCCTTCGCTGACCATCGGGCCGATGGTGGTGGTCGGGTCTTGCGGCAGGCCGACTTTGACGCTTTCGGCGAGGGCTTTGCGGGCGATGTCGTTCACTTCGTTCAGGCGGTGGGCTGGTACGAGCAGGCGGGTGGCGGCGACGCAGGCCTGGCCGCTGTTGATGTAGCAGGCGAACAGGGCTTGCGGGATGACGGTTTCAAAATCGGCGTCATCCAGTACGATGTTCGGCGCTTTGCCGCCCAGTTCGAGGGTAACGCGTTTCATGGTGTCAACCGCGCCTTTGGCGATGGTTTTGCCGACGCCGGTCGAGCCGGTGAAGGTGATTTTGTTGATGCCCGGGTTGCGGGTGATTTCCGCGCCGACCACGGTGCCTTTGCCCGGCACGAAGTTCACCACGCCTTTGGGCAGGCCCGCTTCGTGGAAGCATTCCATCATGACTTGGGTTTGGCGTGCGGACAGTTCGCTCGGTTTAATGACGACGGTGCAGCCGGCGGCGATGGCGGCGGAGACTTTGGTGGCGATAAAGCCGTTGCTGGAATTCCACGGGATGATGACGCCGACCACGCCGACGGGTTCGAGGCGCACTTTGGAGCGGCCGACGATGGGTTCCAAATCGTAGGTTTTCATCAGTTCCGCCATGTTTTTGAAATCCTGCACCGCGCCGTCAATCAAGAGGCTGGAGAAATACAGCGGGCAACCGTATTCGTCCATCATCACCTCCACCAGCTCGTCGCGGCGGCGTTTCAGGATTTCGTGCATCTTGTTCAGGTAGCCGATGCGCTCTTCTTTGCCGGTGTAGCGGAAGGTTTGAAAAGCGGCCTGCGCGGCGGCGATGGCGTTTTGTGTGTCCACTTCGTCGGCAAGGCGCACGTCGGCAGCTTTTTCGCCGGTGACGGGATTGATGAGGTCTAACACTTCCGTGCCGTGCGGGGTGACGAATTCGCCGTTGATGTAGATTTTGTCGAGATGTTGCATAAAGTTTCCTTGTGTTGTGAATAAATGTCGTCTGAAACAGGGAGACCGCGTTCAGACGACCTCGGTTTCACCGAGATTCCGATTTGCGCCAAAAAATAAAGTTACAAAAAACCGCTACGCTTCGTCCTGCTTTTCTGTGATAATGCCGCTTCGTTTTATCTATGCAATTTTGCACACATTCAATCAGTTAGGAGCAAACATGAATAAACCTGCCATCGTATTGGTACACGGCTTTTGGGGCGGCGCGGCGCATTGGGCGAAAGTGATTCCGCTTTTGCGTGCCAAAGGCTTTCACGACATCCACGCCGTTGAAAACCCGCTCACATCCCTTGCCGACGACGCGGAGCGTACCCGCAAAATGGTGAAACAGATCGACGGCGACGTGTTGCTGGTCGGTCATTCCTACGGCGGCAAAGTGATCACCGAAATGGGCGATTTGCCGAACGTAAAAGGCCTGGTCTATATCGCCGCCTTCGCTCCTGACGCAGGCGAAAGCGCAGGCGCCATCAGCCAAGCCAATCCGCCCGAAGCCTTCGGCAACATCCAACCCGACAGCGACGGCTACCTTTGGGTCGCCCAAGACAAATACCGCGAAAGTTTCTGTCAGGATTTGGACGAAGAAACCGCTTATGTCTTGGCGGTAACGCAAAAAGCCCCGGTCGGCAGCACCTTCGGCGACACCGTGACGGCTCCCGCGTGGAAAGTGAAACCGAGCTGGTATCAGATTTCCCTGCAAGACCGTATGATTCATCCGGCAAACCAAAAAATGATGGCGGCGCGTTTGAATGCGAAAAAAGTCATCGAACTTGAAGCCAGCCATGCCTCTTTGGCTTCCCAAGCGCAAGCCGTTGCCGATTTGATTGCCGAAGCGGCGGCTGCGGTTTAAGCCGTTATTTTCCGTTCGAGGTCGTCTGAAAAGAGTTTTCAGACGACCTTTTTATTGACACAAAAAGTGCGGTCGTTTTTTCAAACGTTTTTATCAACTGTTGGGCATAAACCCGGCTTTGCCTTCAAATGCCACGGACACCGCCAAACCTTCTTGCGCGCGTAAATCTTCCAACTGCTTGGCATACGCCTGTTCCAACGTGGCGTAAGTGTCGCTGCCCAAAGCGGTGCGCAGGCGCGGGCTTTCCTGTTGGGTCAACTCGTAAATCGCCGCCGCGATTTTTTCGGGGTCGCCGGAAATATTGGCTTCGCCGTGTTCGGCGATGTAGGCGCGCATTTGGGCGACAGTCGTGCCTTGATAGGCGTCGCTTTCCGCCGTCCAGTTCAAATTGCTGACAAAATTGGTTTTCATCGAACCCGGCTCGACGATCACGGTTTTAATGCCGAAATCCTTGATTTCCTGCGCAAGCGCTTCGGCAAAGCCTTCCAGTCCGAACTTCGCCGCGTGGTACATCACGCCCGACGCAAAGCCGACGCGCCCGCCGATGCTGGTGATGAACACAATCACGCCGGATTTTTTGGCGCGAAGAGCGGGCAAAAAGGCGCGGGTCAAATGAATCGGCGCGATCAGGTTCAAATCCAGTTGCTGCTGCACCTGCGCGTCGGTCAGCTCTTCCATCGCGCCCAAAATCGCGCCGCCGGCGTTGTTGATTAACACGTCAATGTCCTGATGCTTCGCAGCGACGGCGTGCAGGCTGCCCAAATCGGTTACATCCAGTTTTTCCGCAATCAGGCGGCTGCCGAACTCGTCTTGCAAAGCCGCCAACGCCTCGGGCTTGCGCACCGCCGCGACCACCGTATGCCCCGCGTTCAGCACGGTTTTCACCAGTTCCAAACCCAAACCGCCGGACGCGCCGGTGATAAAAAATTTCTGTGCCATCATTATCCTCTTGCTTCATGGTTGAAAAACAGGATAATTATAGAATCAGGCAAACCAAAAGCGGTAACACGATTCTCCAAAATGCTTGCCTGATTATACAAATACCGACAATATTGAATGTAAAACGATGAACGCAAACCTAAAACAGCTCACCCAAAAGACGTTAGACCTTCTGCCCCAAGAGATCGATTGGCAAACCCCCATCGCCGATTTGACCCTCTACCGCACGGACAGCCCAGCCGCCGACATCAGCTACCTGCAAGAACCCAGCATCTGCCTGATTTTGCAAGGCGAAAAAAGCGTGCGCCTCGGCGAACACCAATACCGCTACGGCAACGGGCAACTCGCCTGCTATTCGGTGGATTTGCCGCTGATTGCCGACGTGTTGAGCGGCAGCGCAGACTGCCCGAACCTCGGCATCAAACTCAACCTCAACTGCGAGCTTTTGCTCAACGTCATGCAGGAAATGGGCGTCGTGCGCGAAGACACCCGCGACAGCGGCGCATTAACCGTCGGCACCCCGTCCGACGCCCTTATCGGCGCCTATATCCGCCTGCTCGATTTGCTGGAAAATCCAAACGATATTCCCATCCTCGCCCCGCTGATTCAAAAAGAAATCTACTACCGGCTTTTAATCGGCGAACAAGGCGAGAGAATCAGGCAAATCATCCGCCTCGGCGGCCACCTCATGCAAATCAGCCGCGCCATCGGCTACCTGAAAACCCACTTCGCCGATACCCTCAGCGTGCAGCAGCTCGCCGACCTCTGCGGCATGAGCCTCTCCGGCTTCTACCACCACTTTCGCCACCTCACCGGCATCAGCCCCCTGCAATACCAAAAACAACTGCGCCTGACCGAAGCCCAACGCCTCATCAAAACCAAAAGCCTGAACCTCACCCTCGCCGCCATCGCCCACCAAGTCGGCTATGAAAGCGCATCACAGTTTTCACGGGAATATAAACGATATTTCGGACGGCCGCCGTCGGAAGAATAATCAAAAGGCAGCCTGAAACCCCGCCACCACAAAAAACGGCCTGAAACCGCCCCATCTGGTTTCAAGCCGTTTTCGTATGCTTCGGGCCGTTAGAACGGCAAATCGCTTTTCACGTTCACGCCCTTGCCCGTGATGTAAAACTGCCCGCCCGCCACATAGTGCAGGTTTTTCAATTCGTCGCCCACTTCGTCAAATTCCCAATGTCCGTTGCGGAACACGCGGTCGTCGGCGTAGGCGGCGATGACTTGGCCGATAAACAAATCGTGCGTCTGCTGGTTGTGCGGCTCGGGGATGAGTTTGCACAAAATATAGGCGGAGCAGCCTTTGACCAGCGGAATATCCGCGTCGTCAAAATAGAATAGTTCCACGCCGTTGTCGGCGAGCTTGTTCGGGTTGTCCTTGCGGCTCTGCCCCATGGCGATAACGGTTGCCGCCTGATTGGCAAACGGCACTTGCAGGGCGAAATAGCCGCTGCCTTCCACCAATCCGCGCGTGTAGGCGGCTTTGTCCAACACGACGGTTACTTTGGGGTTGGGATAAAAATCCAGCACGCACGACCACGCGGCGGACATGACGTTTTCCACGCCGCCGTGTTTGGCGGACACCATCACGGTGGGGCCGTGGTTGAGCAGGCGGTAGAACTTTTCCAGGGGTACGGGTTGCAGAGCCATTTTTTTTCCTCAATGCTGGTTGGAACGGGAACGGGATTATAGCTGAATATCCGTTTCCCCAATGCGACAGCAAGCCAAACGGAACGCCGGCCGCAGGCGTGCCTGCCAAGCGGTTTCAGGCTGCCTGAAAAAAACCGCTTCCGTGCCGCCAAGAATTTTCAGGTAGCCTATTCTCAGCCCTGCATCCGTTTTTCTTGAAAAGCCCGCCTGCCGCCCCCATTCTGTGTCTGCCCATTTTCAGGCAGCCTGCACCCGCAGGATTTTTTTAACTACATCTATCAAGGAATAACGATGACCGAACTCTCCAAAACCCCCGTCCCCGACCGCGCCGAACACAACGCGTTCTTCCCCTCCGAATACTCCCTGTCGCAATACACCGCCCCGAAAACCGACTTCGACGGCGTAAAATTCGCAAAAGCCTACACCGGCGGCAAACACAAAGTCCTGATGGTCGCCACCGACGAACGCTACCTGCAAATGCAGAACGGCAAATGGTTCTCCACCGGCAACCACCCTGTCGAAACCCTGCTGCCCATGCTGCACATCCACAAAGCCGGTTTTGAAATCGACGTCGCCACTTTGTCCGGCAACCACGCCAAATTCGAAATGTGGGCCATGCCGCAGGAAGACCAAGCCGTTGCCGAAATCTACCAAGAATACCTGCCCAAACTCGACAAACCCGCCAAACTCGCCGACATCATCGACGCCGCAACCGCGCCCGACTCCCCCTACATCGCCGTACTGATTCCCGGCGGACACGGCGCGTTCAACAAAATCCCCGAAAGCCGCGAAATCAAACGCCTCTTAGATTGGGCATTGGCCAACGACCGTTTCGTCATCACCCTGTGCCACGGCCCCGCCGCCCTTGCCGCCGCCGCGCTTGACCGCGCCGATGCCGACTTCCCCTTCAAAGGCTACGAACTCTGCGTCTTCCCCGACGCGCTGGACGAAGGCGCCAACATCGACATCGGCTATATGCCCGGCAAACTGCCCTGGCTTCTCGCCGCCCGCTTGGAGCAACTGGGCATGAAAGTGATGAACCAAGGCATCAGCGGCCAAGTCCACCAAGACCGCAAACTGCTCACCGGCGACAGCCCACTGGCCGGCAACAAGCTGGGGATTTTGGCGGCGCAGGAGCTGCTGAAAGCTGTGGGCGCGGCGTAATCGGCCAGCCCGTTTGAAACATCAAAGGCTACCTGAAAAATGCGCCATCGTTTTTCAGGTAGCCTCCCATCCATTGAGGCTACCTGAAAACCCATCAAAACGGCTTATACACCACCAAATACAGCGCCGCCGCCATTACCAGCACCGGAATCTCGTTAAACACACGATACCAGCGGTGCGAATAGCGGTTGCGCCGCTCTTTGAAATCAAGCAGCAGGCGGTAGCAATAGAAATGATAGCCCAGCAGGATCACTGCCAGCGTGATTTTGGTGTGCACCCAGCCCTGCCCCCACCAGCCGGTGAAAAACGGAATCAGCAGCCCGAACAAGACCGCACCGATGCCCAGCGGCGTCATGAATTTGAACAGGCGCTGCGCCATGCCCAAAAGCTGGCGGTATTCCGTGCTGTTCGGCGGCACGGCAGCCAGGTTCACATAAATGCGCGGCAGATAAAAAAGACCGGCAAACCACGAAATAATAAAGAAAATATGCAGCAGTTTGAATAACAGATACATAGAGGCTACCTGAAAAACTCCAGCGGAGTAACAATAATCAACCGGGCGGGGCAATCAGCCTACCGCACCGCCCCCTCGCGCATAAACGACAAATTATCCCGACCGTATGCCAGCGCGGTTTCGCCCACGCGCCACCACTGAAAAGCCATCAGCGACAACACTTCCGTGGCCATAAACTTCGCGCCGTTGCGCCCGCTGTAGCGGCTGCTGGGCGTGGGCTCGGTTTGATAGTCCAGCCCCACGTAATCGGCCACGGCGGCGGCGCGGGCGAGATGGTAGGGGTCGCTGATGATGATGATGTTTTCCAAACCGTTGTTGTATAGCAAAATTTTGGTATTTTCCAAATTCTGCTGCGTATCACGCGAAGTGGTTTCCAGCAAAATATCCTTGCCCGGCACGCCGCGCGCGCGCGCGTAGCGCCGCCCCACTTCGGCTTCGGTCATATAGCCCGGCTTGGGTGTGCCGCCGGTGAAAATCAGCTTGCGCACCAATCCGTTGCGGTAGAGCGTGATGCCGTGGTTGATGCGCTCGCGGAACACGGGCGAAGGGTTCTTGCCCCATGCCGCCGCGCCCAACACCACCGCCGCATCCGCCTGCTGCCCGGCCGTGCGCGTGCTGTAGCGGTACACCAGCCAAGTGCACCACGCAGCCTGCGCCAGCAGCAGAAACAGGCAGAGCTTGATGCCCCGCCAGATCTGGCGCAACAGGGAAGCGCGGAAAAAGGGCAGCATGGCAGGCTCGCTTAGTCAAACAGTGCGATGATGTTTTCCAAAGGACGGCCGATGGCGGCGCGCTGTCGGTACACCGCGATGGGGCGCTGCAACAATGCGGGATGCCGGTGCAGCGCGGCAATCAGCTCGCCTTGGCTCAGGCCGGTTTTATCCAGCCCCAGCTCGGCGTAGGCAGCGTCGGCAGTGCGCATGATGCGGCGCACGTCATCCGTGCCGAGCTGGTGCAGCAGCTTGCGCAAATCGGCCTCGGAAGGCGGGTTGGCGCGGTAATCCACGGTTTGCACGGCGATTCCGGGCTGCTGTTGCAGCCAGGCGAGCGCGGCGCGGGATTTGGAACAGTGCGGGTTGTGGTACAGCAAAACGGTTTCGCTCATGGCAGGCTCGTTTGGAGATTGCAGGTTGCTATCGTACAATAAACGCCCTCGTTTTCACAATTTGGAAATCTGTTTTGAAAAAATATGTTGGATTGGCCGCCCTGCTTTTGGCCGCCCCGCTCTATGCGGCAGATTTGGTGAACCATGCGGACAACCGCCCCGCTTCGCTCGATGCTGGAGCGCAGAAACGGATTCAGGTGGTGAACGTGTGGGCCACTTGGTGCGCGCCATGCCGGCGCGAGATGCCGGCGCTGTCGCAATGGTATGCCGCCGAAAAAAACCGCCGTCGCGGTGTGCGCGTGGACATGGCCGGTGTGGCGCTCGACAAGCCCGCCGATGTGAGCCGCTTCTTGCAGGGCACGCCGGTGCGCTACCCCGTGTGGCGCTACACCGGCGCCGACAGCACGGCCTGGATGCGCGGCCTCGGCAACCCCACCGGCGCCCTGCCCTTTACCGTGGTTCGCGCGCCGAACTGCGGCAACTTCCGCAAAACGCTGCTGGGTGAAGTTTCCCCGCAACAGCTCACCCAGGCGGTGGAAGCCGCGGCGGCAAGGTGTAAGGCTTAACGGTTCCCTGCCCACCCAATCAGAGGCTACCTGAAAACCGGCTAGAGATCGGCAACGGTTTTCAGGTAGCCCTTTTGTTTGCATGCCATTCTCAATGCCGCCCTAATTTTCAGGTAGCCTCACCCGCGCCAAAGGCTACCTGAAAAATCCAAGCGTACCAACATCACCAAAAAGTAATATTCCATTAAGCGAAAATAAACTTTACTTTTCCCGCAAAGCCCCGTAGCATTCCGCCAACCCAACCCGCCGCCATCTGCCCCATGACCACCTCGCCCTCCCCCGCCGAACTGCGCCGCCGCAACCTGCGCGAATGGATAAACCGCCTGCACCAAGGCCGGCAGGTTGATTTCGTGGCCGCCACCGGGATCAACCAAGGCGAACTTTCCGCCCTGTTAAAAAACAAAGCTTTCGGCGAGCGCAAAGCCCGCAAAATCGAGCAGGCCGCCGGTATGCCTGCCCTTTGGCTCGATGCCGACCACAGCGCCCCCGTTCCCAGCCCTTCCCATTCTCCCATCAATAGAAAGCCGCAAATCATGCCTGCCCCCATCGCCACCATCCCCGAAATCCTCGCCGAGCTCAAAGCCGGCAAAATGGTCATCATCACCGATGCCGAAGACCGCGAAAACGAAGGCGACCTGCTCATGGCCGCCCAATTCGTCACCCCCGAAGCCATCAACTTCATGATTAAACACGCCCGCGGCCTCGTGTGTCTGCCCATGGCCGAAGAGCTGGTGGACAAACTCAAGCTCCCCCTCATGACCCAGCAAAACGGCGCCCAATACGGCACCAACTTCACCGTATCCATCGAAGCCGCCCATGGCATCTCCACCGGCATTTCCGCTGCCGACCGCGCCCTCACCATCCAAACTGCCGTCTCCCCCACCGCCCAGCCCGAAGACATCGTCCAGCCCGGCCACATCTTCCCCCTGCGCGCCCAGAAAGGCGGCGTGCTCGTGCGCGCCGGCCACACCGAAGCCGGCGTCGATCTTGCCCAAATGTGCGGCCTTATCCCCGCCGCCGTCATCTGCGAAATCATCAACGACGACGGCACCATGGCGCGCATGCCCGAGCTCACCGAATTCGCCCGGCAGCACGGCCTCAAAATCGGTACCATCACCGACCTTATCGAATACCGCAGCCGCACCGAAACCCTGCTCGAAGAAATGGGCAGCAGCCCCATCCGCACCCCCTGGGGCGACTTCCGCCAATACGTTTATGTAGACAAACTCTCCGGCGAAACCCACCTCGCCCTGGTCAAAGGCAGCCCCACCCCCGAAGCCGAAACCCTCGTTCGCGTGCACGAACCCTTCAGCGCCATGGATTTCCTGCAAACCAACCCCCGCCACTCCTGGCCGCTGCCCCGCGCGCTCGAACGCATCCAAGCCGCCGAACACGGTGTCGCCATCCTGCTGCACCGCACCGAAGACGGCGCCGCCCTGCTCGACCGCACCCTGCCCAAAGGCCCAAGCCAAAGCTGGAAATGGGACAGCAAAACCTACGGTATCGGTGCCCAAATCCTCGCCAGCCTCAACGTGAAAAAAATGCGCGTGCTCGGGCAACCCTCCTCCCTCACCGGCCTCACCGGCTTCGGGCTGGAAGTGACAGGGTTTGAAAGCGCGGAGTAAGGCTTTGTCGATACAGAAAAGGCTACCTGAAAATTTTCAGGTAGCCTCTTCCTTTACCAGCCAATCAGCCCGGCAAACTACACATCATAAGTGCCCACCAGATAGGCTTCGGCCAAAATATGCCCGCGCATGGCGAAGTGCAGGTCGTTGTAGCGGAAGCCCTGCGGCAGGTTGAGCTTGGTGTCGAGCGCATACACGAATAATTCGTAGCGGTGGCGGCAGTTGGGCGGCGCCATACCGCCGTAAGCCGAGGCTTCTTCCGGCTCGAATTTGCCCAACACGCTGGCCCAGCTGTTGGCGCCCTGCACATAATCTTTGGCGCTTTGGCTGTCGTTTTCCGGCACGGAAGTGCGGGTGAGGTCGGCAATCAGCCAGTGCACCCACACAAAGCCGCTGGCGGTAACCGCGTCTTTGTCTTCCAACACCACGGCGAAAGACTGCGTGCCGGGCGGCGCATCGCTGATTTCAAACGGGATGGAATAGGTGGGCATGCCGTTCAGGCTGAACTGGCTGCCGCGTTTGCCGAAGCGGTCGGCAAAGGCGCCGTTTTGGATGGCGGAACTGCTGACTTTCATTGGAAATCCTCCTTAGGTTGGGGTGAACCGAAGTGAAGGCGATTATAGCCAATCCGCGCAAGCGTGCGGCAGGATTGTATTCATTGCCTTGGATATTTTTCAGGTAGCCTCTAATGCATAACAGGCTACCTGAAAAGTAACACAAACTTTTTCAGGTAGCCTCAAACGCATTTGAAGGCTACCTGAAAATCTTCGGATCGGCGCAGGGGACTGGTTTTTAAGCTTTTCTGAAGCCTGCGCTTTCAGCCGGCCTCATCCTGCAACAACAGCCGCGCAATCCGTTCGTCGGCCGGCCAAGTGAGCTTCAGGTTGCGGCTGTCGCCCTGCACCAGCAGGGGCTGCAAACCGAGCCGCTCGACGGCAGAGGCTTCGTCGGTGATTCCGGCGGGGTCGGCAGCGGCCAGCGCGCGTTGCAGCAGGCCGGCGGCGAAAAGCTGCGGCGTTTGCGCCTGCCACAGGCCGCTGCGGCTCACGGTTTCGGCAATGCAGCCGCTGCCGTTGTCGCGTTTGAGCGTGTCGGCGGCGGGCAGCGCGAGGATGCCGCCCACGGGGTGTGCGCCCGCTTCGGCCAGCAGCCGCTGCAAGGCTTCGGCCGGCAGGCAGCAGCGCGCGGCATCGTGCACTAGAATCTTGTCGCCCTCCCGCGCCAACCCCTGCGCCAGCAGCGCGTTCAGGCCGTTGGCCACGCTTTGCGCACGGCTTGCTCCGCCGCAGCGCAACACAATCAACCGCGCCACCAGGTTTTCAGGTAGCCTGACGTGCCGTTCAAACCATTCGTCGCTCGGCGCCAACACCACGGCTACCTGAAAAATCTGCGGCTCGGCCAGCAGGCGCCGCAGGCTGTGCTCAAGCACGGTGCGGCCGGCAATCGGCACATACTGCTTGGGCAGCGCGGCGCCGAAACGGCTGCCCACGCCCGCCGCCGGTACCAGGCCGAAATAGCGGCTCACGGTGCTTTCCGCCATACGCTGCCGCCTTCGGCTTTTTTATCCAGCTCGTCCAGATAGGCTTCGTGGGCGGCGGTTTCTGCGGTATCGGCGGCGATGATTTTCAGGTATGCCGGGCGTTCGGCGGGGGCCGCGGCCGCGGCAGGCGCGCCATCGGCGCTTTCTTCTTCGGCAAACTGGTCGGCCAGGCTGAACTGCGAGCGGGTCATACCCAAATACACCTCGCTCAACAGCTCGCAGTCGATCAGCGCGCCGTGGAACACGCGTTTGCTGCGGTCCACTTCCAAGCGGGCACAGAGCGCATCCAGCGAATTTTTCTGGCCGGGATACATGGCACGCGCCATCGCCAGCGTATCCACCACGCCGGCGGTCAGTTCTTCCACCTTCGGCAGCCCGGCACGGCGGAATTCGGCGTTTAAAAAGCCCACGTCGAAGGGCGCATTGTGGATTACCAGCTCGGCGCCGCTGATGAAGTCGGCAATCTGTTGCCCCACCTCAGCAAACTTGGGTTTGCCTTCAAGCTGTTCCAACGTGATGCCGTGCACCTTGGCGGCTTCTTCGGGAATATCGCGCTCGGGGTGGACATAGAGGTGCAGATAGTTGCCGGTAAGGCGTCGATCGATCATTTCCAAGCCGGCGAATTCGATCAGGCGGTCGTCTCGATCATGGTAAAAACCTGTGGTTTCAGTATCAAGGATGATTTGGCGCAAATGTTTCATGGCGGGTTCGGATTTATAATGTTGGCAACGGGCGGCATATTACCGCAAAAGCCCAATCGTCTGCCAACCGGATATTGGCTTGGTTTTCAGGCAGCCCGATCAAAATAATATTTACAAATATAACAAATAATTACATACTTATACTATAATACAAATAATTATCATTTGCTAAATAACGCGGTTTTCGGTATGATTCGTCCACGTTCAACACAGCAAGGCCACATGCCTTGGGAAATGGTTGGATATCCAGTTTTCAGGGTTCTGCCAAATGGCGGGATTCTCCAGTTTTGGTAGTGGTTTGTGTTCCTTTTGCGCCCCGGTTTTCGGGGCGATTTTTTTTGCGCGACTGCCGTGCCGAGACTTGGGTTATTCGCGGTGGTAGGGATGGTTGTGCAGGATGGAAACGGCGCGGTAGAGCTGCTCGGTGAGCAACACGCGCACCATGCCGTGCGGCAGGGTGAGGCTGGAGAGGCGCAGCAGCAGGTGGGCTTGCTGTTTGATGCGTTCGGTGAGGCCGTCTGCGCCGCCGATGACCATGCAGATGTGCCGGCCTTCCTGCTGCCATTTTTTCAGGTAGCCTGCCAGCTCTTGCGAGGTGGGGGCGAGGCCGCGCTCGTCGAGCGCCACCAAAAGGGCGTCGGCGGGGATGGCTTCGAGCAGGCGTTTTTCTTCGGCAGCCATGCCTTGTGCGGCGTTGATGCCGGCGCCGCGTTTTTCGGGCTTGATTTCTTTGAGGGTGTATTTGATGTCGCGGCCGAAGCGTTTGGCATATTCTTTCACGGCTTCGTCTACCCAGCCGGGCATTTTGTTGCCCACGGCCAATACGGTGATGTTCATGTGTTTCCTGCCGCCATCCGGCGGTTTTGAGTTTTGGATAACATTATTTTACAATGTGCACGGCGGCGGGTTAAGCCTGCTGGTCTGACTCGATCGCATTGTTTTGAAGCATAAGAATAAATCTATCCGAACCATTTGAAGGCTACCTGAAAATCTGTTTGAAGCGGCTTGCCGTGTTGTTGGCTTCGCAGTAACTCGGCCTTGCTTTGCCAGACTTAGCTTTCAGGTAGCCTCTTCCGGCCCGAACACCATCATGCGCCTATTGCCTAAATTTTCGCTGCCCGAACCTTTGCGCCGCTCGCGCCGCCTGGCGTTTGCCCGTTTCCTTTATGCGCGGTTTTACGAGGTGAATATCCCGCAGGTGGCGGGAAGCCTCACGTTTACCACGCTGCTGGCGCTGGTGCCGCTGTTTACGGTGGTGATCGTGGTGGTGTCGGCGTTTCCGGTGTTTGCGGATTTTTCGCGGCAGTTTCATGATTTGGTGTCGGAAATCATGATGCCGGCGGGCGTGGAGGCGGTGGGCGACTATATTTTCCAGTTCCGCGAGCAAGCCAGCCAGCTCACGGCCATCGGCATTGCGCTGATGATGATTACTTCACTGATGCTGGTGCACACCATCGAGCGCACGTTCAACCAAATCTGGCGGGTGAAACGCCCGCGCAGCATCGTAACCCGCGTGCTGGTGTATTGGGCGCTGCTGAGCCTGGGGCCGCTGCTGGTGGGCGTGGGCATGTCGCTGTGGGGCATTGTGTGGCGGCGCACGCTGTTTTACCTGCACTTTCCACTCCTGGCGAATGTGGTACAGTTTTGCGTGGCGCTCACGGCCACGGGCGTGCTGTTGTGCTTCCTCTATAAGCTGGTGCCGGCGCGCTATGTGCCGGTGCGGCATGCGGTGGTGAGCGCGGCGCTGGCGGCAGTGTCGATCGAGCTGCTGCGGCGCGGTTTCGGCGTGTATGTGGCTAATTTCAACAACTATAAATTGGTGTATGGCACATTTGCCGCCGTGCCGATGTTCCTGCTGTGGCTCAATTTGAATTGGATTGTCATTCTGAGCGGCGCGCTTTTGGCCGCCTCGCTTTCCTATTGGGAAGGCGACGCTTTCCGCCGCCAAGGCCGCCACGGCACGCGTTTCCACGATGCGCTCGGCATCCTCAGCCTGCTTGCCCGGGCGCAAGCCCACGGCAAAAGCATCAAAACCCAGCACTTCCGCCGCCACATCAACCTGGGCTACGACGAGCTGGGCGACCTTTTGGAACACCTCGCCCGCAAAGGCTATGTGGCGCAGAGCCTGCGGCAGGGCTGGATGCTGAAAACCAGCCCCGAAGCCATCCGCATTGCCGACTTATTCCGCCTGTTTGTGTATGGCGAACAGCCCGGCCAGCACGATTTCATCGGCCAAAACGTACAGCAGATTATGGCGCCCGCCCTCGCTGCCGCCGATATGACGCTGGCGGAATTCATCCGCCGAAACGGCTGGCGGGAAGACGCCGAACAAGCTAACTAAAAGCCGCTGCGTTTTTTTCAGGTAGCCTGCCATCCCACCAGGTTTGAGGCTACCTGAAAACGGGTTTGGCGAAAAATATCGACACCACCGGCATGAAACCGGAATCAAAAAGCGGCGCAGCCGGTTGCATACCAAGTGAAAAACAACTTTTCAGGTAGCCTCCCCCTTCCCCTCCTTTATCAGATTATTTCATCACAATCATACCGTTATACAGATTTTCTAGCCATCAAACAGCCAAACCGCTATAATAAGCAGCTGTTATATCGCGCATATCCCGGATAACCCGCTCACCCGCCATAACTTGATTCAGGGAGGATAAATCATGATGGTATTGTATTCCGGCATCACCTGCCCCTTCAGCCACCGCTGCCGCTTCGTGCTCTATGAAAAAGGCATGGACTTCGAAATCAAAGATGTAGACGTATTCAACAAGCCAGAAGACCTGGCCGTGATGAACCCCTACAACCAAGTGCCCGTATTGGTGGAGCGCGACCTCATCCTGTTTGAATCCAACATCATCAACGAATACATCGACGAGCGCTTCCCCCATCCCCAACTCATGCCCGGCGACCCCGTAATGCGCGGACGCGGCCGCCTCGTGTTGTTCCGCATGGAAAAAGAGCTCTTCAGCCACGTGCAGAAACTCGAAAGCCCCGAAACCCCCAGCAAAGAGCAAACCAAAGCCCGCGACGCCATCAGCCAAGGCCTCACCCTGCTCGCCCCCGCCTTCGCCAAAAACAAATACGTGCTCGGCGACGACTTCTCCATGATCGACGTCGCCCTCGCCCCCCTGCTCTGGCGCCTCGACCACTACGGCATCAAACTCGGCAAATCCGCCGCCCCCATCCTCAAATATGCCGAGCGCATCTTCCAGCGCGAATCCTTCATCGCCGCGCTCACCGCCGCCGAAAAAGCCATGCGCCGTTAAACAAGCAAACCGGCCGGTTGGGCAACGCATCCAGCACGCCCCACCGGCCGATTTCCTATTTTCAGGTAGCCTGCAGCAGCGCAGGAACACATCGATCCCCACCTTTTCATGCAGCATTTTCAGGTAGCCACACAAGGAAACCCCCGATGAATTCCACCTTCAAACCCTATCTCCTGCGCGCCCTGCACGAATGGTGCAGCGACCACGGCCAAACCCCATACATCCAAGTTTGGGTAAACGAACACACCCGCGTGCCGATGCAGTTTGTAAAAGACGACCACATCGTCTTCAACATCAGCGCCACCGCCAGCTCCGGCCTCACCATCGACAACGACTGGGTCCACTTCTCCGCCCGCTTCGGCGGTGTGGCGCAGGAAATCTGGGTGCCCGTCGGCCACGTGGCCAGCATGTATGCCCGCGAAAGCGGCGAAGGCATGAGCTTCGAGGTCATCCCCTATGAGCCCGCCACCCCGCCGGAGCCCGGCGCAGGCGAAAAACCCGCCGCTAAGCGTAAAGGGCTCAAGCTGGTGAAATAACGTTTCACAACCCAATTAAGGGCTACCTGAAAATCGTATAGCGATTTAACTGGGCGGGCGTTTTGCAGAAACTTCAACCTTGCTTCGCAATACGCCGTTTTCAGGTAGCCTGTTGCTTTACCCCTCTTCCCAACCAACGCGCCAAAATCCGCCCGCTCCAGTATAATGCCTGCCTTTTGCCGCAGCAGGCGGCTTTGCGCTTATTTCAATCAAGGGAGTATCCAAATGGCTGCACACAGCGGTGTCAGTATGGTTCAAGTGGTCGCGCTGCTGGGCGCGGCGGTGGTGGCGGTGCCGCTGTTCAAACGGCTGGGGCTGGGCTATCTGGCGGCGGGGCTGGCCATCGGGCCGTTCGGCTTCGGGCTGTTCCACGAAGCGGAAAACATATTGCACGTGGCGGAGCTAGGGGTGGTCATCTTCCTGTTCGTCATCGGGCTGGAAATGAAGCCTTCGCACCTGTGGCATCTGCGCCGCCAGATTTTCGGGCTGGGCAGCATGCAGGTGGTGCTGGCGGCGATTCTGCTCACTATCGTGGGCATGCTGTTCGGTTTTTCGTGGCAAGTGTCGTTTGTCGGCGCGTCGGGTTTCGTGCTCACGTCCACGGCGATTGTGATGTCGGTGCTGGCGAGCGCAACGAGCTGTCCTCCCCCGGCGGGCAGAAAATGGTGTCCATCCTGCTGTTTGAAGATTTGCTGATTGTGCCGCTGTTAGCGGTGGTGGCATTTTTGTCGCCGCACCACACGCAGAGCGGCACGCCGCTGTGGCAGAGCATCGGGCTGGCACTGCTGTGTGTGGCCGCGCTGGTGGCGGCGGGGCGGTGGCTGCTGAACCCGCTGTTCCGCCTGCTGGCACGCAGCAAGGCGCGCGAAGTGATGACGGCGGCCGCGCTGCTGGTGGTGCTGGGCTCCGGTCTGCTGATGCAGTTCGGCGGGCTCTCTATGGCGATGGGCGCGTTCGTGGCCGGCGTGCTGCTGTCAGAATCGGATTTCCGCCACCAGTTGGAAGCGGACGTGGAGCCGTTTCGCGGGCTGCTGCTGGGGCTGTTTTTCCTGGCGGTGGGCATGTCGCTGGATTTGAACGTCGTCGCCAGTAACTGGCTGCTGATTGCCTCCGGCGTGCTGGCGCTGATGGCGGCCAAGGCGGTGTGTATTTACGCGGTGGCGCGGCTGGCGAAAAGCAGCCATGACGAAGCCTTGGAACGCGCGGTGTTGATGGCGCAGGGCGGCGAGTTCGCCTTTGTGCTGTTCACCACCGCGCTGTCGCAGGGCGTGATTAGTCCGACCAACAACGCCAATATGACGGCGATTGTGGTGCTGTCGATGGTGCTCACGCCGCTGTTCATGATTCTGCACGGCAGGCTGCCGAAAAAAGCGGCGGCGGAACAACGCGCGGACGACGCGATTGACGAGCAGCACAGCGTGTTGCAGGTGGGCATGGGGCGGTTCGGCCAGATTGTGTACTACATGCTCGATGCGGCCGGTTTTCAGGTAACCGTGGTCGATTCGGACGAAAAAGTGGTGCGCAGCTTCACCAAATACGGCATGAAAAGCTATTTCGGCGACGGCTCGCGCCCCGAACTCCTGCGCACCGCCGGCATTGAAAAAGCAGGCGTGCTGGTGGTGGCCATCGACAACCCCGAACAGGCCTTGCAGATTGTGCGCTTCGCCCGCGAAGCCAACCCGAACATCAAAATCGTCGCCCGCGCCTTCGACCGCATCCACACCTTCAAACTCTATCAGGCCGGTGCGGACGAAATCATCCGCGAAACCTTCGATTCCGCCGTGCGCGGCGGCAAGCGCGTGCTGGAATTTCTCGGCATCCCGCACGAAATGGCGGAAAAAACCGGCAACCTGTTCTTCCGCATGGACCGCAACGGCATGGGCAAAATGGCCGTGCTCTACAACCCCGAACTCGGCCCGTTTGAAAACCAGGCCATGATTGAAGAAGGCCAGCGGCAAGACCGCCGCGTCGCCGAAGCCATCCAAGCCCTGCTCTCCGGCGAAGAGATAGAAATCGACGAGAGCGTGTAACATAGTTTGACCGAATAAAGGCTACCTGAAAACATCTGCAGATTTTTCAGGTAGCCTTTATCCATCCCAATCCACCATTCCTGTTTCATGATTAACCAATCGTAAACACAAACTTCCCATTCGTCATCTTTATTTTCCTTGCCGCTAATTCCACAATAGCGCCACACCATCCATCCAGCAAGGAACCACCATGAGCAAACTTCCCGCCCTCTTCCTCGGCCACGGCAGCCCGATGACCGTACTCAATGCCGCCAGCCCTTTCAATCAAGGCTTTGCCCGCATCGCCCGCAGCTTTGCCAAACCGCAAGCCATCCTGATGATTTCCGCGCACTGGTACGGCAACGGCCTGCAAATCACCGCTGCCGCCCGGCCCGGGCTGATATACGATTTCTACGGCTTCCCGAGCGCGCTCAGCCAAGTGCAGTATCCTGCGCCAGGCAGCCCCGAGCTCGCCGCAGAAGTGTGCCGCCTGCTGCACGCCGAAGGTGCGACCCCCAATCCTACCCGCGGTTTCGACCACGGCATGTGGACCGTGCTGAAACACCTGTATCCCGAGGCAGGCATCCCAGTCGTGCAGCTCAGCCTGGATCGCCGCCTCAGCTCCGCGCAGCATTTCGAATTAGCCAAAAAACTCAAGCCGTTGCGCGAACAAGGCGTGCTGATCATCGGCAGCGGCGGCATCGTGCACAACCTGCGCGCCCTCCGCCGCGAACATACTGCCTACGATTGGGCACAGCAGTTTCGCATGCAAATCAACGCCGCCCTGCTAAGCGCCGATCACAAAGCCCTCATCGACTACCCCCGCTTCGGCCAAGCCGCCGCCCTGTCCGTGCCCACCCCCGAGCACTACCTGCCCCTGCTCTATGCCGCCGCCCAACGCGAAGAAGGCGAGCCGATAGAGATTTTCAACGACCACTTCGCCGAAAGCGCCCTGAGCATGACTTCCGTGAAGATAGGAAGCTGATATGCAAACCGTTTTAAACCTAAACACCCGTCCCATCAAACTGCAACGGCAAGGGCAGACTATCAAGCTGCCCCTTACCCTGGCCGGCATTGCCGATTGGCTCACCCCGTTTCCTCCAAGCGAAACCGCCTGGGAAACCGCCATCATGCGGATTGAAGACGCCATCGCCCCGCTGCCCAAACGCTTTGCGCAGGAAACCCTCCGCCTAGAAGGCGCTGCCGCCCTGGCCACCCTGCCCCATCTGGCAAACGAGAATGGCCGCAGCATCAGCATCCACACGCTGGAAACCGCCTTCGCCATCCTCGCCGGCTACCACCCCGCCCGCGACCTGCCCCTGCTGCCGCACAGCGCTGATTTCGCCGCGCTTGTGCTGCTGATGCGCGAATGGGCGCACCATTTGGGTTTTGCCGAAATCCTCATCGACTAAGCAAATTAAGCCGCAACAAGCAAAGGCTACCTGAAAACGCAGCGCAGCGGAGTTTCTGCGAAGCTAAAATTTCAGGTAGCCTTTCGTGTAAACCATTCAAATATTATATTGCCCGGCTGTTTTAGCTTCTCAGAAACCATACCGCCATATTAGAATTCATCCCAGTAAAAATCCTTTACCTTCATTTGCCTATCAAATATAAGGAAACCGTCATGCAAAATCAGGCCAATTCTCCACCATCCCTCATCGGCCGGCTGGTAACCGTGATGGGCATCATTCCCTGCGGTCTGTTCATGACTAAATACGGTCGGCATGGTAGTGCGGCATGGTTATATCTGACCATGCTGGGCGGTGCAGGCCTGTTGTCAGCCTTAATCATCGGCTTGCTAGCTAAAAAACTGAAGTTACAGCGTGATCTACGCGGTATCGTTATCTTTGTTTTCTTGGGTGCTGTTGTGGGCTATCTGCTCGCCAAGCTTGTGTTTTACGGCATTTCTTTTGGTATCGTGCTAATTTTCCACCTGCCTCTTTCTGCTTTTCTCAATGGTGCCCTGCTTACTTTCATGTATGCCATGGCCGCCTTGGCAGCAGGTCTGGTAGCCGGTTGTTTTCTGCTGCCCAAGCACAACAATGGGGAATAATACGGGTTGAACTGCCTGAAGTGGGGAGTCTCTATGGCTTTGAGCGTTGTTTTTGGCAAAGCCGCTGACCATGCAAATCTGCCCGACCGGAAGGCTACCTGAAAATAGAAAACAGCCTGCTGCCTTAATGGGTGCAGGCTGTTTTCTATTTTCAGGTAGCCTATTTTTGAGCGCATTCAGCGGATGGTGTTTTTCAGCTCGGGAGCGGCGAGGCGTTTGAGTTTTGTGCCGGCCAAATCAATTTTGCCGAAGCGGGAATGGCCGCTGTTCCAATCGGCCACGGCTTTCTCCAACGCAGCCTGGCTGTCGGCAACAAAGTTCCACCACATTCGCGTGGGATGCGGCAGGGGTTCGCCGCCGAGCAGGATGATGTGGCTGCCGGCGGCAGCACGGATGGATAAGGTTTGCTGGATATCGGCGCGTTCGAATTTGGCCAGTTCGTCGGGAAGGAAGGTTTGGCCGCCGATTTCCACGCTGCCTTTGAGCACCAGCACGCCGTATTCCCAGCCGGCTTGGGCGGGAAGGCATAGTGTTGCGTGTTCCCGGAAACGGATGTCTGCGCCGAGCAGCGGGCTGTGTTGTTCAGTGGGTGCGGTGCGGCCGGCCAGGCTGCCGTTGATGAGGATGTAGTCGGTGCCGCCGTCTGCCCATTCGGGCAGCTCGGGATAATGCTGGAAGGCGGGGGCGATGGCTTTGTGCATGGGCAGGGCGATCCAGAGCTGCACGGCGTGCAGGGCTTTGATGCCTTTGGGGGTTTGCTCGGTGTGACTGATGCCGCTTTCGTCGCCGGTGCCGGCAGTCATGAGGTTGACCTGTTTGGGGCGGATCAGCTGGCGGCTGCCGAGGCTGTCGCGGTGCAGGATTTCGCCTTCGAGCATCCAGGTGAAGGTTTGCAGGTTGGTGTGCGGGTGGGCGCCGACCTGCATGCCGCTTTCGTCTGCCGAGAACCGGGCGGGGCCGGCGTGATCGAGGAAGCACCAGGCGCCGACGGTGCGGTGGCTGCGTTGGGGAAGCAGGCGGGCAACGGGGATGCCGCCCACGTCGTGGGTTTTGGCGGAGAGTTTGTGGAGGGTCATGGGGTTCTTTCGATTTTCAGGTAGTCTGATGATGTTGGGTTTTAAAGGGAAGAGGCTACCTGAAAACCGTTTGGGATTTTTCAGGTAGCCTTTGGCCTTATTGCGCCGCCCATTCGTAAAACGCGGCGGCGAATTTGTTTAAGAAGCCTGCGGTGCGTTCGTCTGCCACTTTGCCGTTTTCGTTTAAAGCGGCGTTGGCACGGCTTAAAAACACTTCGGGGGCAATGAGCACGTCCGCGCCCAGGGATTGCAGCACTTGGCGCAGGTGGAGGCCGCTGTTGATGCCGCCGTAGCCGCCGGGCGAGGCGGTAACGATGGCGGTTTTTTTGCCGTTCCACACGCTCTGTCCGAAGGGGCGCGAAGCGGCATCGATCAGGTTTTTCACGGCGGCGGGAATGCTGCGGTTGTGCTCGGGGCTGACGATGAGCACAGCATCGGCTGCTTTGAGCTGCGCGCGCACGCGGTTGTAGGCGGGAATATCCTGCGTATCCAAATCCTGCGTGTACAGCGGCAGGGCGGCGAGGGCGATTTCTTCCACTGCCACACCCTGCGGCGCTTGGGCGGCAATGTGCTCGGCAATGCTGCGGTTGAGGGACGGACGGCTGAGGCTGCCGATGATAAGGGCGATTTTAGCCATTGGGTTTCCTTTATCGGTTGGGGGCGGTGATGGGTTTGCCGGAAGGGCGATGCTGCCTGGCGGCAACGTTGCCCGCGCTAGGGTGGGCTTAATGTTGGGTGAAACCTTTATTCGAACGGGTTAAGCCCGGGGAAGGCTACCTGAAAATAGGTGTTGCCGTAAAGCCGGAATGCGGTCGGCAGGGTGTTGCGCTGTTTGGTTTTCAGGTAGCCGGGGGCGGGCATGATGCTTACCAGTTGTCTTGCGTGGCGGTGAGTTGGTCGATGTCGGCGTCGTAGATGCCGTAGCATTGGGCGATGTAGGCGAGGTCGTCGGCCAGGGCGTCGCGCAGGATATTGCCGCCTTCGATGTCAAATTCGTCGCGCAGGTTGTTGAAGCGTTCGGCGGCGGCTTGGGTGAGGATATACAGGCTGTCGGCATCAGCGGGCGGTTCGGCTTCGATGCGGCGGCAGGTGTCGGCCAGGATTTCTTCGCCACGTTGGACGAATTCAAAGGGGAAGCTGTTGTCGTTGTAGAGGCTTTGCAGGAAGGTGTAGTCGGCGAGTTCGGGGTTTTGCAGGTTGTGGCGGCTCATGCGGGCTCCGGGGATTGATTGAGATGAAAAAGAGGCTACCTGAAAATGTAAGCTTCAATGCGGTGAAAACGGGCATCGCCGTATTTTCGTGCTGTTGCTTTTTTCAGGTAGCCTTTTCGTGGTTTAAGCGCTTAAATCAGGCAAACACCAGCCTGTCGCCGTCGGCTTCCACCTTGATGGTGCTTTCGGGCGGATAACGGCCTTCGAGCAGGGCTTTGGCCAGCGGGTTTTCGATTTCCGACTGGATGGCGCGTTTGAGCGGGCGCGCGCCGTAAATCGGGTCGAAACCGGCTTTGGCAATGATGTCGAGTGCGGCGTCGGAGACGGAGAGATGCAGGTTTTGTTTCTCCAGACGTTTTTCCAAACCGCGCAGTTGGATTTTGGCGATGCTGCGGATATTTGCCTGATCCAGTCCGTGGAACACAACCACTTCGTCGATACGGTTGATCATTTCGGGGCGGAAGTGGGCTTTGACGTCTTCCATCACGACTTCTTTCACGGCTTCGTAATCGTCCGTACCCATTTGCTGGATGTGTTGGCTGCCGATGTTGGAGGTCATGACGATGACGGTGTTTTTGAAATCGACCGTCCTGCCCTGCCCGTCGGTCAGCCGTCCGTCATCCAATACCTGCAAGAGGATGTTGAACACGTCGGGATGGGCTTTTTCCACTTCGTCCAAAAGGATGACGCTGTACGGTTTGCGGCGCACCTGTTCGGTCAGGTAGCCGCCTTCTTCGTAGCCGACATATCCGGGCGGCGCGCCGATGAGACGGGCAACGGCGTGTTTTTCCATGTATTCAGACATGTCGATGCGGATGAGGTGGTCTTCGCTGTCAAACAGGAAGCCTGCCAAGGCTTTGCACAATTCGGTTTTACCGACGCCGGTCGGGCCGAGGAACAGGAAGCTGCCGTAGGGTTTGTTCGGATCAGCAAGGCCGGAGCGGCTGCGGCGGATGGCGTCGGACACGGCGCGTACAGCTTCGTCTTGACCGACCACGCGGTGGTGCAATACTTCTTCCATTCTCAATAACTTGTCACGTTCGCCTTCCATCATTTTGGAGACGGGGATGCCGGTCATGCGGGAGACGATTTCGGCCACTTCGTCTGCACCCACTTCGGTGCGGAAGAGTTTGTTTTGTTTTTTGCCATCCGCATTGCTCTCTGCCGCCTGCAACTGGGCGCCGAGTTTCGGCAACTCGCCGTATTCGAGTTCGGATGCGCGGGCAAAATCGCCTTGGCGTTTGGCCTGTTCGATTTTGACCTTGATCTCGTCCATCTGTTTTTTGATATCGGCGGTGCTGGAAGAGGCGGCTTTTTCGGCTTTCCAGATTTCGTCCAAATCGGCGTATTCTTTTTGCAGGCCGTCGATTTCTTCGTCGATCAGTTCCAAACGTTTTTTGCTGGCGTCGTCGCTTTCTTTGGCCACGTGCATTTTTTCCATTTTGAGCTGGATGATGCGGCGATCGAGCTTATCCATCTGCTCTGGTTTGCTGTCGAGCTCCATTTTGATGCGGCTGGCGGCTTCGTCAATCAAATCAATTGCTTTGTCGGGCAGGAAGCGGTCGGTGATGTAGCGGTCGCTCAATTCGGCGGCGGCCACGATGGCGGGGTCGGTGATGTCGATGCCGTGGTGGATTTCGTAACGCTCTTGCAAGCCGCGCAGGATGGCGATGGTGTCTTCCACGCTGGGTTCGCCAACCAATACTTTTTGGAAGCGGCGTTCTAGTGCTGCGTCTTTTTCGATGTATTGGCGGTATTCGTCCAAAGTGGTTGCGCCGATGCAGTGCAATTCGCCGCGCGACAGGGCGGGTTTGAGCATATTGCCCGCGTCCATGGCACCATCGGTTTTGCCCGCGCCGACCAAGGTATGGATTTCATCGATGAAAATCAAAGTATTGCCATCATCTTTAGACAATTCATTCAACACGGCTTTGAGGCGTTCTTCAAATTCGCCCCGGTATTTCGCACCGGCAATCAATGCCGCCAAATCCAACACCAGCAGGCGTTTGTTGCGCAGGGATTCGGGCACTTCGCCGTTGACGATGCGCTGCGCCAAACCTTCCACAATCGCGGTTTTGCCCACGCCCGGCTCGCCGATGAGCACGGGGTTGTTTTTGGTGCGGCGTTGCAGCACTTGGATCGCGCGGCGGATTTCGTCATCGCGGCCGATAACTGGGTCGAGCTTGCCATCGCGGGCGCGCTGGGTCAGGTCGGTGGTGTATTTTTTCAGTGCTTCGCGTTGGTCTTCGGCATTGGCATCGTTCACGTTTTGTCCTCCCCGTACCGCGTCAATCGCGGCATTGATATTCTGTTCGGTTGCACCAGCTTCTTTCAGAATTTTGCCGGTGGCTTCATTTTGCTGCACGAGTGCGAGCAGAAAAAGCTCGCTGGCGATGTAAGCATCGCCGCGTTTGGTGGCAGCTTTGTCCATCAGGTTCAATACTGCCTGCAATTCGCGGCTCGGCACGATGTCGCCGCCCTGACCGGACACTTTCGGCAGGCTGTTCAAATATTGCTGCAAACGCTGTTTCACCTGCGGCACGTTCACGCCCGCCTGGGCCAGCAGCGCAGCGGCTCCGCTGTTTTGGTCGTCGAGCAGGGCTTTGAGCACGAAGCCCGCTTCCAGATAGCTGCTGTCGGCAGCCAATGCCAAACTCTGGCCTTCTTGCAGAGCCTGTTGGAATTTGGCGGTGAGTTTTTCAAATCGCATATTGGTTTTTCCTTTGCTTAAATTATGGTTCGCAGGCTATATGGGTTTGGAAGGTGCTTTGTCAAGGCGGAATCTGCCATTTTTATCAGCCGTAAACGCAATTCTTTCTGTTAGCAGGCAATATAACGGTTTGACCTATTTTCGGCAGCAGGCGGCAAGCCTCAGACGATATAATCCGTATGGCAAAGCAGGCCAATGCCACAGCGAAAGTTAAGTTAATCCGCCATCAATGCTAATATGCCAGCCTCACCCACTAATCGGAGCCCACCTTGCCCGCCGCCGCACGCATCCAAATCGCCCTGCCGCCGCATTTTGACTTTGCCACCCGCATCACGGTGGAAGTCGGCCACCTCAACTACGGCAACCACCTCGCCAATGATGCCGTGCTGCGCATTGTGCACGAAGCCCGCCTGCGCTTTCTCTCTGCGCACGGCTGCACCGAAACCGACGCGTTCGGTGCAAGCCTGATCATGGCCGATGCCGCCGTGCAATACCGCGCCCAAGCCTTTCACGGCGACGAATTACTGATTCAGGTAGCCCTCGGCGAAATCGGCCGCGCCGGCTTTCCCCTGTTTGCCAAGCTCACCCGCGAAGCAGACCAAACCGAAATCGCCCGCGTGCAATGCGGCATGGCGTTTTACGACTACACCTCCCAACGCCTCGCCCGCACCCCCGCTGCCTTCCGCGAACATTTCGCCCGCCCCGGAGCCGCGCCATGACCCTGCCGTGGACACAGCAAATCGAGCCCTGGCTGCACACCCTGCAGCAGCAAAACCTCTCCGCCCACACCCAAGCCGCCTACCGCCGCGACCTCGCCTGGCTCGCCCGCTTCCAGCCCCAAGCCGAGCTTGGCCGCCCCCTCTTCACCGCCGCCCTGCGCCAACTCACCCAAGAAGGCCGGCACCCCCGCAGCATCGCCCGCCGCCTCAGCGCCTGGCGGCAATTTTGCCGCTGGCTGGTGCAAACAGGCTGCCTGAAAGCCGACCCCACCCAGGGCCTCAAAGCCCCCAAAGCCCCCGAACGCCTGCCCAAAGCCGTACCCGCTGAACCGCTCAACCAACTGCTCGACCAGCCCCCTGAAAACGGGCTCAGCCAGCGCGACCTCGCCATCTTCGAACTGCTCTACGGCAGCGGCCTACGCCTCGCCGAAGCCTGCGCCCTCAACCTGGCCGACCTAGATTTACAAAGCGGCTGGGTAGCCGTCACCGGCAAAGGCCACAAACAGCGCCACATCCCCCTCACCACCCACAGCATCCGCGCCATCCAAGGCTACCTGAAAATCAGAATGGCGGTTCCCGGCGAAACCGCACTCTTCACCAGCCGCAGCGGCAAGCGCCTCGGCAGCCGCCAAATCCAAAAACGCCTGCAACAATTCGCCGCCCAACACGGCAGCCGCCACCTCAGCCCCCACATGCTGCGGCACAGCTACGCCAGCCACCTGCTGCAAAATGCCCGCGACATCCGCGCCGTGCAAGAGCTGCTCGGCCACAGCCAGCTCGCAACCACCCAACACTACACCCGCCTCGACTTCGACCACCTTGCCCGCGTGTATGACGACGCCCACCCCCGCGCCAAACGCCAATCCGGCACGCCCGAAGGCAGCACCCCGCAAGACGAAAGCGAAACAGATTAACGCCCGGCCAAAGCAATAAAAGGCTACCTGAAAATTTTAGCTTCGCAGAAACCCGCGGAGCTCGTTTTAACTTCGTTGAAGCTTGCGCTTTCAGGTAGCCTCATTATCGGCGAACTATGCGGACAATTCGCAAGGGACGCCCATTCCAGCGCAAACGGCAGGGTGTGCACGAATAGGATTAGAGTGGAAACAGATGCGGCTTTCAAAACCAGACGAGCGACAGAAGGAAAAGAAATGAATGGCTGGGAAGGAACTGGTCCTTCCATTCCAACATAAAAATACAAGGATTTATCCATCCTCATACAGTGAAACCAACAACAGCATTTCCTAGCCAAATGAAAAGGAATACACCATGAAGTTAATTTTTAGAAATATATATTCAGAAGGATGGAAAGAATATATGCATGATGCCATTTCTTATCATGCTGTTAAAGATAAATTTGATGGATATCCTGCTGGAGATTCTGATTTTGAAGAGGAAAAAATGCTGGGTATATATTTATATGAACTAAGAATGATTGATGTAGTAAAATCCATTTTGCATAAACTTAAAAATCCTCTTGCAAAAACTGGATTGGTTGGCTCTGAATCATGGTATGCAGAAATTATCGATGATAAAGTGAAGATGCAATTTGCATTTGCATCGGAAGATCCGGAGGATGAGGATTATCAACCGATATTATTCCTCCCTCGCAAGGAGGTGGCCTATGCCATGGGAAAATGGCTGGCATTCCTGCAACGGGATATTGACCCAAACTATTCAGAAATCATCGATACCGAAGAGGCCTATCGCTAGCTTGCTCTATTCTTTAACAAGCTCACACTTTGAGTATCCAAACCCAAAAGAAGGCTACCTGAAAAACAAATTTCAGGTAGCCCCTAACCCCTCATCCCAACACCAATCCGCTATATAATCCCCCCTTTCCATCCCCAACCCACCCCGCCACACCATGTTCACCCAAGCCCGCCAACACCTCCGCACCCCGCGCGACCTCCTGCGCTTCTGCACCAGCCGCTTCAACCAAGCCCGCCTCAGCTTTGGCCACGGCAGCGACAACGCCCACGACGAAGCCGCCTACCTCATCCTCCACACCTTAAACCTCCCGCTCGATACCCTCGAGCCCTATCTCGACGCCGCCCTCCTGCCGCAAGAAATCGACGCCGTGCTCAGCCTCGCCGAACGCCGCATAAACGAACGCCTCCCCATGCCCTACCTCACCCGCCAAGCCTGGCAGGGCGATTTCGAATTTTATGTAGACGAACGCGTGCTCATCCCCCGCTCCTTCATCTACGAAATGCTCGGCGAACCCATTGCCCTGTGGACAAATGAAACCGGCCCCATCCGCCGCGTGCTCGACCTCTGTACCGGCAGCGGCTGCCTCGCCATCCAAGCCGCCCATCATTACCCTGATGCCCAAATCGACGCCGCCGACCTCAGCCCGGAAGCCCTCGAAGTGGCCACCATCAACGTGGAAAACTACGGCCTCGAAGAACGCATCCGCCTCATCCAAAGCGACCTCTTCGCCAATCTTTCCGGCACCTACGACCTCATCATCTCCAACCCGCCCTATGTCAACGCCGAAAGCGTGGCCGCCCTGCCCGCCGAATACCTGCACGAGCCCGAAATGGCGCTCGGCAGCGGCGAAGACGGCCTCGACGCCACCCGCCAAATCCTCAAGCAAGCCGCCCAGTTCCTCAATCCGCGCGGTGTGCTGCTCGTAGAAATCGGCCACAACCGGGCCACCCTCGAAGCCGCCCGCCCCGACCTACCCTTCTTCTGGCCCGAACAGAGCGACGGCGGCAGCAGCGTTTTCCTGCTCACCCGCGAGCAGCTGCTCGGCGAAGAATAAACCCGTTCCCAGCCCGCCCTCAATCACAGAAAGGCTACCTGAAAACCACACAACCGGCACAGCACGACTTGCCGCAACATGCTACCTGAAACGAATACCCGCCTTTTCAGGTAGCCTTTCGCCCGCCGCCATCAGCATCCGCAATATCCCCTATACCGATTGCCGATTTCCCGGCCGCCCCATATCGCGCTATCATGCACCGTATCCCCTTCACCCTCTCCCGAAAGGAAAGCATCATGCAAAACAATATCCAAGGCAAAGTCGTCATCATCACCGGCGCCTCCAGCGGCATCGGCGAAGCCACCGCCTACAAACTCGCCGAAAACGGCGCCAAACTGGTGCTCGGCGCACGCCGCGAAGACAAGCTCCAAGCCATTGCCGACAAAATCAAAGCCAACGGCGGCGAAGCCGTGTATCGCGCCACCGACGTGGTTAATCCCGACGACAGCAAAGCACTGGTGGCGCTGGCCAAACAAACCTTCGGCAAAGTCGATGCCATTTTCCTCAACGCCGGCCTGATGCCCAGCTCGCCCCTCTCCGCGCTGGAAACCGCCAACTGGAACGCCATGATCGACGTAAACATCAAAGGCGTGCTCAACGGCATTGCCGCCGTGCTGCCCGAATTTGAAGCGCAAAAATCCGGCCATATCATCACCACCTCCTCCGTGGCCGGCCTGAAAGCCTACCCCGGCGCCGCCGTGTACTGCGGCACCAAATGGGCAGTGAAAGCCATCATGGAATCGCTGCGCATGGAATCCGCACAAGCCGGCACCCACATCCGCACCGCCACCATCTATCCGGCCGCCGTACAATCCGAGCTGGTGGACCACATCACCAATGCCGACACCTCCAAAGGCTACCGCGAGCTCTACGACAACTACGAAATCCCCGCCGAACGCGTGGCCAGCGTGGTTGCCTTCGCCATCGGCCAGCCCGCCGACACCAATGTGAGCGAGTTCACCATCGGCCCGACCACGCAGCCTTGGTAACCCGGCTTCAACCTTTTCCGGATACTTGCCTGAAGATTCCCAGCTCTGGGCAAAACAACCAAACAGGCTACCTGAAAACCACCGTGCTTCGGTTCGTTTTCAGGTAGCCTGTTTTTGCCTCTGCGGCAGTAAAGTTTGCGTTATGCCCGCTGCTGGTCTGGCGGCAGCTGTTCGCTGGTGCGGCCGAAGCGGCGTTCGCGCACGCGGAAGGAAGCGATGGCCCGGTCGAACTCGGCGGCATCGAAATCGGGCCACAGGGCGTCGGTAAAATAAAATTCGGCGTAGGCCATCTGCCAGAGCATGAAGTTGCTGATGCGGGTTTCGCCGCCGGTGCGGATGAATAGGTCGGGCTCGGGGGCTTCAGCCAGGGAGAGGCGCTGCGAGAGGTCTTCTTCGGTGATTTCGCGTTTGCCTTCGGCAATCAGTTGGTTGGCGGCTTGCAGGATGTCCCAGCGGCCGCCGTAGTCGGCGGCCACGGTGAGGGTGAGGCCGGTGTTGGCGGCGGTGAGCGCTTCGGCGGCTTCGATGCCGGCCACAATAGCGGCGGGGAAACGGCTGCGGTTGCCGATGATTTTGAGCCGCATATTGTTTTCGTGCATTTTGGCCACTTTCACTTCGAGCGCCTGCAGGAAGAGTTTCATCAGGAAGGAAACTTCGTCTTCGGGGCGGCGCCAGTTTTCGGTGGAAAAGGCAAACACGGTGAGGTATTCCACGCCGAGCTCGATGCAGCGGGCGGCGAGGTTTTCCAATGCGGTCACGCCGCGTTTGTGCCCCATCACGCGCGGCAGCAGGCGTTTTTTGGCCCAGCGGCCGTTGCCGTCCATGATGACACAGACGTGGCGCGGGATATTGGTGCGCTCGGGGATGGTTTGGGTGCTGCTGCTCATGTTTGTCCTCGGGCGGGTTAGCCGCCGGTTGTTTGCGGGAGTTGGTTTGGCTGTTTGGAAACCGGAATTTTGGCTTTGCCGGTTTTTCAGGTAGCCTCAAGCGGATAAGGGGCTACCTGAAAATGTTTCCGTCAAATGAAAAGCCTTATTTGCCCAGGGCAGACAATACGGCGGCTTTCACGCTCTCCACGGGCTGGGTGCCGTCGATTTTGATGTATTTGGGGGCATTGCTGCCGGTGAGCCGGCTGTAGAAGCCGATGAGCACGGCGGTTTGCTTGTGGTACACATCCAGGCGGTTTTTCACGGTTTCTTCGCGGTCGTCGTCGCGCTGGATGAGGTCTTCGCCGGTGATGTCGTCTTTGCCGGCCACTTTGGGCGGGTTATGGCGGATATGGTAGGTGCGGCCGGAGGGCAGGTGCACGCGGCGGCCGGCCATGCGCTCGAGGATGACGGCGTCGGGCACGTCGATTTCCACCACGGCATCCAGCAGCACGCCGGCCTCTTGCATGGCTTCGGCCTGCGCCAGAGTGCGCGGGAAGCCGTCGAACAAAAAGCCGTTTTGGCAATCGGCCTGGGCGATGCGCTCTTTCACCATGCCGATGATGATGTCGTCGCGCACCAGGCCGCCGGCATCCATAATCTTTTTGGCTTCCAAGCCCAGCGGGGTGCCGGCTTTGATGGCGGCGCGTAGCATGTCGCCGGTGGAAATCTGCGGAATGCCGAAGGCAGCGGTGATGAATTGGGCCTGGGTGCCTTTGCCGGCGCCGGGTGCGCCGAGTAGCAAGATTTTCATGGTTTCGTCCTTTATTTGATTGAAAAACAGGAAAAAGCAAAATTTTGAGGCTACCTGAAAACGATGTTTCCGAAGGAAGCTGAGTTTCTGCGGCGCTAAAATCGCAAACCGCCAGCTTTTCGCGCAGTTTTGCGGCATCGGCGCCCGTTTGCCGCGCAGTTTAGAGCCCCCGCCGCAAAAAATCCAGCTTTTGCCGCCGTTTCCCCTTCTGTGCCCAGCCTAGAAAGGCTACCTGAAAAGCATTACAATCCCGCTCCACATTCACCCAGCAACGAGACCGCCATGCCCAAAATCAGCAGCAGCTTCGATGCCGGCGCCATCACCGTCATCGACAGCGCCGACAGCCAAAACATTCGCCTCGCCCTGCGCGGCGACAATGCCGCCCCATTCAGCCAGTGGTTCTACTTCCGATTACAGGGCGCCGCCTACCAGCCCTGCCGCATCCACATTGAAAACGCCGGTGCCGCCAGCTACCCCGAAGGCTGGGAAGGCTACCAAGCCACCGCCTCCTACGACCGCAGCAACTGGTTCCGCGTGCCCACCCGATATGAAAACGGCGTGCTCACCATCGAACACACCCCCCTGGCCGGCAGCGTGTACTACGCCTATTTCGAGCCCTATTCCCACGAACAGCACCTCAACCTGCTCGGCGATGCCCAAGGCAGCGGCCTGTGCCAAATCGACGACCTCGGCAGCACCCTGCAAGGCCGCGACCTCAACCTGCTCACCATCGGCCACCAGGCCGCCAGCGACCTCAAAATCTGGCTCATCGCCCGCCAGCACCCCGGCGAAAGCATGGCCGAATGGTTTATCGAAGGTTTCCTCTCCCGCCTGCTCGACCACCAAGACCCCACCGCCCGCGCCCTGCTCGACTGCGCCACCTTCTACGTCGTCCCCAACATGAACCCCGACGGCGCCAGCCTTGGCAACCAACGCACCAACGCCGCCGGCGCCGACCTCAACCGCGAATGGCAAAGCCCCAGCCCCGAGCACAGCCCCGAAGTGTATGCCGTGCGCCGGAAAATGCACGAAACCGGCGTTGATCTCTTCCTCGATATCCACGGCGAAGAAGCCCTGCCTTATGTGTTCGTATCCGGCGCCGAAGGCAACCCCTCCTACAGCCCCCGCATCGCCGCGCTCGAAGCCGCCTTCAAAACTGCCTTGCAGCAAGCCAGCCCCGATTTCCAAGACGAACACGGCTACCCCAAAGCCGCCCCCGGCCAAGCCAACCCCGCCATCGCCAAATCCTATGTGGGCGAAACTTTCGGCTGCCTCTCCTACACCCTCGAAATGCCCTTCAAAGACAACGTCAACCTCCCCGATGACGACTTCGGCTGGAACGGCCAACGCTCCCTGCGCCTGGGCGAAGCCATGCTCAGCGCCATCCTCGCCGTCTGCCCCCAACTGCGCCCCGCAGGCGAAACCGAATGAACAAACATTTTTCACCCAACAGCCTCGCCGCCGGATTAGGGCTACCTGAAATTTCAGGTAGCCTCCTGCACGCCGATTGGCCCGCCCCCGCCAACGTCCGTACCCTCATCACCACCCGCCAAGGCGGCGTCAGCCAAGGCCGCTACGCCAGCCTCAACCTGGGCGATCACGTGGGCGATGCCCCCGCCGCCGTAGCCGAAAACCGCCGCCGCGTGCAAGTGCACGTTCCCGTGCCGCTCGCCTACCTGCGCCAAGTGCACGGCAACCGCGCCGTGCCCGCCGCCGAAAGCCTGGCCGCCCCGCCCGAAGCCGACGCCTCCTTCGACCGCAGCGGCCGCGCCGCCTGCGCCGTGATGACCGCCGACTGCCTGCCCGTCTTATTCTGCAACCGCGCCGGCAGCGCCGTGGCCGCAGCCCATGCCGGCTGGCGCGGGCTCGCCGGCGGCGTGTTGGAAAACACCATCGCCGCCATGCAAACCCTGCCTGCCGACATCCTCGCCTGGCTCGGCCCCGCCATCGGCCCCGACGCCTTCGAAGTGGGCGCCGACGTACTCACCGCCTTCACACAGGTCGATCCTGCCGCCGAAGCCGCCTTCCAGCCCATCGGCAGCAGCAAATACCTCGCCGACATCTACCTGCTCGCCACGCAAATCCTGCGCCGCGCCGGCGTCAGCCAAATCTACGGCGGCGAACACTGCACCGTGCTCGAGCGCGACCGCTTCTTCTCCTACCGCCGCGACGGCCAAACCGGCCGCATGATCAGCGCCATATGGCTCAGCCCCGAGTGAGCGGGTAAAGGCTACCTGAAAAATTAAACCCCCATAAAATCAAAATCATCAAACAAGGTACAAAGCAACGTTATGAAAGCATTTCTCTCCTTCCTTCTGCTCGCCATCGCCCTTCCCGCCATCGCCCGGCCGCCCGTCGATTTTTCCGGCCACTGGGTATGGAGGGAAGTTGATGGCCCTATCGACAACCAATTCAAGATGAGCCTCGAGCAGCAAGGCAATACGGTAAGCGGCAAATGGTCGCACAGCATCAGCCGTGCCTCCCAAGAAAACGTTCCCGACAGCAGCGGCAAAGTGCGTGGCATAATCCGCAACGGCAGGATCACTTTGGAATACTGCACCGAAAAAAGCCCTGCCCCCCGATCCAGCCTCTATCCTCCCTGCCCACAATACCACTTCTCATTCGGCTATTACGTACTACAGTCCGACGACACACTGATGGAATGCAAAGACAACGGTTTCCGTCCCGAAACCTACATCATATGGCATAGGGATAGAAAAATTAGAATATAATCATATGGATAAACTCATATCATTAACCTGTCTTACTGTACGAACATACTGAACACAGGCTACCTGAAAGCAATGTTTTAACGAAACCAAAGTATGAGTTTTCTTGATGGCAAAACCAAACGCTAACTTATCAATGAGATTAGTATGAAAAAATACTTTATTCTTCTTCTGCTTTCTGTTTCCCTATCTACGGCCGCTATGCCCGATATTGATTTTTCCGGCAATTGGTCGTGGGAATCCAAACCCCTCTGGCGATCACCTGAAAATCTATACAGCTTTACGCTGAATCTGATTCAACAAGGCAACACGGTAAGCGGCGAGTGGGCACATATCCAATCTGACAACATCATCAAAGCACACGGTAAAGTGCGCGGCTACATTCAACACGGCAGGCTTACCTTAGAATACTGCACCGAATACCGCACCGAAAGTAAAAACAGCATCCAATACAAACCCTGCCCACAATATGAGCAATTCAACGGGTATTATGTGTTGCAATCAGATGGACATTTGCAAGAATACATCCAAAATAGTACCAAACCCTCTGTCTATCACCCATCTCTCAATTACAACAAACAATAAGCGCATTCAGTTACCCTCCTACCCCGCTTGACAAATCCCGCCCTCCCCGCCATAATCCGCGCCTTTCGTGCAGCCCTTTGCGCTGCCGCAGATTTCGGCGCACCGCACTGCCGGTGCAGCCATCCCGATTAGGAGGTGATTGTTTCCACCCCGGCCCTTATCCGGCCCGCACCACCACCCTGGTGCGAATGCGATAAAGCAACCCTATTTTCCCCGGGAAAAATTCGCCCGGCAAACCATTATTCTGAGGATTTCAAATGCCTACTATTCGTGTAAAAGAAAACGAACCGTTTGAAGTAGCCATGCGCCGTTTCAAACGCTCCATCGAAAAAACCGGCCTGCTCACCGAGCTGCGCGCCCGTGAAGCCTATGAAAAGCCCACCACCGAGCGCAAACGCAAAAAAGCCGCTGCGGTGAAACGTTTGCAAAAACGCCTGCGCAGCCAGCAACTGCCGCCGAAATACTATTAATTCGGCCAAACAAAAACACAGCCTGCAATAGCGGCTGTGTTTTGTTTGGAATCATTGATAAAGGCTACCTGAAAATTTTTAGCTTCGCAGAAACTCCGCTGCGCTGCGTTTTCAGGTAGCCTTCTCATCATCTCAGCAGGCTTCTTAGCCCGCTTAATCTTGCTTATTCAAACGGCCGCACCGGCATGCCGAACATGGCGCGGGCGGTGTTCAGCATCTGGCAGGAGAAGCCCCATTCATTGTCATACCAAGACAACACTTTCACCATATTGCCGTTGGACACCTTGGTCAGCGTGCTGTCGAACACGGAGGCCTGGGTGGTGTGGTTGAAATCGGAAGACACCAGCGGCAGCGCGTTGTAGCCCAACACGTTTTTCAGCTCGCCTTCGCTGGCGGCCTTCAGGAGCGCATTGATTTCTTCCACGCTGGTATCGCGGCCGGCTTCAAAGGTCAAATCCACCAACGAAACGTTGATGGTAGGCACGCGCACGGCGAAGCCGTCGAGCTTGCCTTTGAGCTGCGGCAGCACCAGGCCCACGGCTTTGGCGGCGCCGGTTTTGGTGGGAATCATGTTTTCCACGGCGCTGCGGGCGCGGCGCAGGTCTTTATGGCGCACATCGGTGAGCACCTGGTCGTTGGTGAAGGCATGGATGGTAGTCATCAGTCCTTTGGCAATGCCCACGCTGTCGGCCAGCACTTTGGCCACGGGCGCCAGGCAGTTGGTGGTGCAGGAGGCGTTGGACACCACAGTCATCTCCGGCGTGAGCACCTGGTGGTTCACGCCGTACACGATGGTGGCATCCACATCTTCGCCGCCGGGTGCGGAAATCAGCACTTTTTTGGCGCCGGCCCGGATGTGCGCCAGGCTTTTCTCTTTGCTGGTGAAGGCGCCGGTGCATTCCAGCACTAAATCTACGCCCAGTTCTTTCCAGGGCAAATCGGCCGGGTCACGCTGCGACATGAAGCGGATTTTGTCGCTGTTTACAATCAGATGGGTATCATCGTGCGACACTTCGGCCGCAAAGCGGCCGTGCACGGTGTCGAATTTGGTGAGGTGGGCATTGGTTTGCAAATCGCCGCCGGTGTTGATGGCTACGACTTCAAACTGGTCGCGCAAGCCGTATTCGTAAATGGCGCGCAGCACTTGGCGGCCGATGCGGCCGTAACCGTTGATGGCAATCTTCAAACTCATGTTTTCACCTTTCCTGAAGTTTCGAAAAACCCGCACCGACAGGCCGGGCAGACAAAAAATAACAAGGCGGATTATAGCGACTTTATGTTAGAAACTACAGCCGCCCATGCCTAATAGGCTACCTGAAAAGCATTATTTTGCCATTTCTCCCTTTACTTTTCCCCGCCGCAAGGTTAAAAAGGCAGTCTGATCCCTTTCACACTTCTTTACCATCACATTCATCCCTTAAGGAGCAGTTATGCAAAAAGTAGGATTTGTCGGCTGGCGCGGCATGGTCGGCTCGGTTCTGATGCAGCGTATGCGCGAAGAAAACGACTTCGCCCACATTCCCGAAGCATATTTCTTCACCACTTCCAACACCGGCGGCGCCGCACCCGATTTCGGCCAAGCAGCCAAAACCCTGCTCGATGCCAACAACCCAGCCGAGCTGGCCAAAATGGACATCATCGTCAGCTGCCAGGGCGGCGACTACACCAAAGCCGTGTATCCCCAATTGCGCCAATCCGGCTGGAACGGCTACTGGATCGACGCCGCCTCCGCCCTGCGCATGGAAGAAGACGCCGTGATCGTGCTCGACCCGGTAAACCGCGACGTGATCGACGCTGCCCTGCAAAACGGCGTTAAAAACTACATCGGCGGCAACTGCACTGTTTCCCTCATGCTCATGGCCTTGGGCGGCCTGTTCCAAAACGGCCTGGTGGAATGGGCCACCAGCATGACCTACCAAGCCGCCTCCGGCGGTGGCGCCAAACACATGCGCGAACTCATCAGCGGCATGGGCGCCATCCACGCCCAAGTGGCTGCCGAGCTGGCCGACCCCGCCAGCGCCATCCTTGATATCGACCGCAAAGTGTCCAACTTCCTGCGCTCCCCCGACTACCCCAAAGCCAATTTCGGCGTGCCGCTCGCCGGCAGCCTGATTCCGTGGATCGACGTGGACTTGGGCAACGGCCAATCCAAAGAAGAATGGAAAGGCGACGCGGAAACCAACAAAATCCTCGGCGGCAGCCGCCCCACCATCGTGGAAGGCCTGTGCGTGCGCATCGGCGCCATGCGCTGCCACAGCCAGGCCATCACCCTGAAGCTGAAACAGGATTTGAGCGTGGCCGAGATTGAGAAACTGCTCGCCGGCGCCAACGATTGGGTGAAAGTTATCCCCAACACCAAAGAAGCCAGTATGGCCGAGCTCACCCCCGCCGCCGTTACCGGCACGCTCACCGTGCCCGTGGGCCGCATCCGCAAGCTCGCCATGGGCGGCGAATACATCAGCGCCTTCACCGTGGGCGACCAGCTCCTCTGGGGCGCCGCCGAGCCCATCCGCCGCATCCTGCGCATCGTATTGGGCAATCTGGATTAATCAAACTTTGACCTCGCTCAAGCAAGCAAAGGCTACCTGAAAATTTTCAGGTAGCCTGTTTGTTGCCGCCAATCGCTTCAATCTTAACGGCTAAGCCCGCTCCCTGCCGACGCCGTCTTAACCCTTTCCTGCCCCAGCTTCACAATCCCCGCCGTTTTTCGCCACCCCCGCCGCTGCTAGAATTTCCACTCCATATTTCAATCTAAACGGAGACGGAAAACATGGCCGACATCGTAGACCTGCACGGCGCCATCGAAGCACACAAAGCCTGGATCGACAAACTCGAGCTCACCCTGCGCAACCGCAACCCCGAAGAATACGACCCCGCCATCGTCGGCGCAGACAACCTCTGTATCCTCGGCAAATGGCTGCACAGCGAAGGCAAGAAATACGCCCACCTCACCGAATACTCCCGCGTACTCCTCGCCCACCAAAAATTCCACGAATGCGCCGGCCGCATCCTCGACGCCCACCAACACGGCTACTTCGCCGAAGCTGTAGAAATCAGTAGCGTTGTTTACAGTATTTCTAGGAGAATACTGAAACATGAACATGCACAAAAATACCCGACTC
>NZ_JACSGR010000006.1 GCF_016025525.2 Eikenella glucosivorans
ACGGCGATACGCCGTTTGAGGTGTTGCAGGCTTATTTTTCTCAACCTGTGGTGTAAACAACGCGGTTATTTTCTACACTTTAATTTTCAGGTAGCCTTTATCAGCCGCAGGCCGGGGTTCATTCAATGACCAATCAAACCCATACGGATATTCCGCTACTCGCAGCGGACTGCCTGAAATTCCCCGACCCGCGCCCGGCCATTGCCGAGCACGAAGGTTTGGTGGCGGTGAGCAGGGATTTGTCGGCACAACGGCTGCTGGCGGCATACAAACAGGGCATCTTCCCGTGGCATGAGGAGGGTGGCCTGTTTTTTTGGTTTGCCACCGCGCCGCGCACCGTGCTCTACCCGCCTCGCCTGCACATCGGCCGCTCGCTGGCCAAAACGCTGCGGCACAAGCCCTATGTGGTGACGGCCAATCAGAATTTTCTGGCCGTGATTGCCGCTTGCGCCACCACGCCGCGGCCGGAGCAGGGCGGCAGCTGGATTGCGCCGAGTTTTCAGGTAGCCTACACCGAGCTGCACCGGCTCGGCCACGCGCATTCCTTCGAATGCTGGTTTCCCAACGAGGCCGGGCAGCTGACTTTGGCCGGCGGGCTCTACGGCGTGCAGATCGGGCGGGTGTTTTTCGGCGAATCCATGTTTGCCTGGCAGAGCGATGCCTCCAAAATCGCCTTTGCCTGCGCGGTGCCGTTTCTGCAACGCTGCGGCATCGGGCTGATCGACTGCCAGCAAGACACGGCGCATCTGGCGCGTTTCGGCTCCGAAACCGTGCCGTTCGACGATTTCCAGGCGGCCCTCTCCGATCTGACGGCGCAGCCGTTGGACAAGCCGATTACTTCGCACCTGCTCAAGCGGCAGGGCATAAACTGGTGAAGGCGGTTCGCAAGAAGCGTTTTGCGTGGCACAATACGCCCCTTTCAGGCTACCTGAAAAATAGCGGCTTTGTTTCGCTGCCGTTTGCAACGGCCATGCCCGTGCCGCAGGTTTTCAGGTAGCCTTCCCTTTCCCCATCCAACCAAACCATAAGGAAAAACCATGTCATTACAAAACACCATCGAAACCGCATTTGAACAGCGCGCCGAGATTACCCCGCACAGCGTTTCCGCCGAAGTGAAAGAAGCCGTGCTCGATACGATTTATCAGCTCGATTCCGGCAGCCTGCGCGTGGCCGAGCGGCAGGGCGTGGGGCAGTGGAAAGTGAACGAGTGGGCGAAAAAGGCCGTGCTGCTTTCCTTCCGCATTGCCGATAACGAAGTATCCAGCGACGGGGTGAGTAAATATTTTGACAAAGTGCCGACTAAATTCGCCGATTGGATTCCGCAGCAGTTTCAGGTAGCCGGTTTCCGCGCCGTGCCCGGCGCCGTGGCGCGACGCGGCAGCTTCATCGGCAAAAACGTGGTGCTGATGCCCTCTTATGTGAACATCGGTGCCTATGTGGACGAGGGCACGATGGTGGACACTTGGGCCACCGTGGGCTCTTGTGCGCAAATCGGCAAAAACGTGCACCTGAGCGGCGGCGTGGGCATCGGCGGCGTGCTAGAGCCTTTGCAGGCCGCGCCCACCATTATTGAAGACAACTGCTTCATCGGCGCGCGCAGCGAAATCGTGGAAGGCGTGATTGTGGAAGAAGGCAGCGTGATTTCCATGGGCGTGTATATCGGCCAATCCACCAAAATCTACGACCGCGAAACCGGCGAAATCCACTACGGCCGCGTGCCCGCCGGCTCGGTGGTGGTATCGGGCAGCCTGCCCGCCAAAGACGGCACGCACAGCCTCTACTGCGCCGTGATCGTGAAGAAAGTAGACGTGCAAACTCGCGCCAAAACCAGCGTAAATGAATTGCTGCGCGGCGTGTAGCTTGCCGGATTTTCAGGTAGTCTGTTTGCAAGAAGGCTACCTGAAAGTTATTTAACTTAGGAGAAAACTATGCGAGCCCTTCTTCTTGTCGATATCCAAAACGACTTCATGCCAAGCGGCCGCCTGCCTGTGGCCGAAGGCGATGCCATTATCGAGCCGGTAAACCGGATTATCGGCGGCTATCCGCTGGTGGTGGCCTCTCAAGACTGGCATCCCGCCGGACACGAGAGCTTCGCCTCCGCCCATGCCGGTAAAAAGCCGTTCGACGTCATCAATCTGCACGGTTTGGAGCAAGTGCTGTGGCCGGACCACTGCATTGCCGGCAGCAGCGGCGCGGCGTTTCATCCCGAGCTCGACACCACGCCCATCGCCGCCGTGTTCCGCAAGGGCATGGACAAGCACACCGACAGCTACAGCGCGTTTTACGACAACGGCCGCCGTCGCAGCACCCAGCTTGCCGCCTATTTGCGCGCCCACGGCGTAACCGATATTGATGTGGCGGGGCTGGCGGCCGATTTCTGCGTGTATTTCAGCATGGCCGACGCGCTCGCCGAAGGCTTTCGCGTGCGCCTGCTCGAGCACGCCACCCGTGCCATCGATGCCGCAGGCTTCGCCGCCAAAAAAGCCGAACTGCTGGCGCATCCGAATTTTTCGCTGATCGATTAGTTTTGGTTCGCGTTTTTCAGGTAGCCTCTGCGTTATCAAAGGCTACCTGAAAACTTTTAGCTAGCGCCGTATCTGACAGCCGCCCGCGCTTTCAGGTAAAATCCGCCCGACCATCATTATTTTCAGGTAGCCCAAACCATGCTTAATAAAGACCAATTCGCCGACAACCATTTCATCCGCACCATCATCGAAGAAGACCTCAAAAGCGGCAAACATAGCGCCATCCAAACCCGTTTCCCGCCCGAACCCAACGGCTACCTGCACATCGGCCACGCCAAATCCATCTGCCTGAATTTCGGTTTGGCGTATATTTACGACGGCTTGTGCAACCTGCGTTTCGACGATACCAACCCCGAAAAGGAAAACGACGAATACGTTAATGCCATCAAGGAAGACGTTGCGTGGCTGGGTTTCCATTGGGCGGGCGAGCCGCGTTTCGCTTCCAACTATTTCGACCAGCTTTACGACTACGCCGTCGGCCTGATTAAAGACGGCAAAGCCTATGTCGATGATTTAACGCCCGAAGAAATGCGCGAATACCGCGGCACGCTCACCGAGCCGGGCAAAAACAGCCCCTACCGCGACCGCAGCATCGAAGAAAACCTCGACCTGTTCACGCGCATGAGAAACGGCGAGTTCCCCGACGGCAGCAAAACCCTGCGCCTGAAAATCGACATGGCCTCCGGCAACATCAATATGCGCGATCCCGTCATCTACCGCATCCGCCGCGCCCACCACCACAACACGGGCGACAAATGGTGCATCTACCCGATGTACGACTATACGCACTGCATTTCCGACGCCATCGAAGGCATCACGCATTCGCTGTGCACGCTCGAATTTGAAGCCCACCGCCCGCTCTACGACTGGGTGTTGGATAACATCCCCGCACCAACCCCGACCCGCCCGCGCCAATACGAATTTTCCCGTTTGGAATTGTTGTATTCCATTACCTCCAAGCGCAAGCTGAACCAACTCGTGGCCGAAGGCCACGTTTCCGGCTGGGACGACCCGCGTATGCCCACCATTTCCGGTATGCGCCGACGCGGCTACACGCCGGAAGGCCTGCGCCTGTTTGCCAAACGCGCCGGCATTTCCAAATCTGAAAACGTGGTCGATATGAGCGTGTTGGAAGGTGCGATTCGCGAAGAGCTGGAAAACTCTGCCCCGCGCATGATGGCCGTGCTGAATCCGATTAAAGTAACGCTCACCAACTACAACGAAGCCCAAACCGAAAGCCGCACCGCGCCCTACCACCCGAACAACGAAGGCATGGGCAGCCGCAGCCTGAAAATCGCCCCCGAGCTGTATATCGAAGCCGACGATTTCAGCGAAAACCCGCCCAAAGGCTGGAAACGCCTCACCCCCGGCGGCGAAGTGCGCCTGCGCCACAGCTATGTGATGAAGTGCGAGGAAATGGTGAAAGACGCGGCGGGCAACATCGTCGAACTCAAATGCAGCATCGACTACGACACGCTGGGCAAAAACCCCGAAGGCCGCAAAGTGAAAGGCGTGATCCACTGGGTGGCCGCCGACACCGCCGTGCCCGTAACCGTGCGGCTGTACGACCGCCTGTTTACCGTGGAGCGCCCCGATGCGGTGCGCGGCGAAGACGGCCAATACCTGCCGTTCACCCAATTCCTCAATCCCGAATCGGCCAGAGAAATCACCGCCTACGCCGAACCCGCGCCTTTTGCCGATGGTTTGCCCGCCGAAAGCCGCTGGCAGTTCGAGCGCACCGGCTACTTCGTGACCGACCGCAAAGACCACACGGCCGAAAAACCCGTGTTCAACAAAACCGTCGGCCTGCGCGACACTTGGCAGGCGAAATCCCAATAAACCCGGCCATACAGCAGGGCAAGGGCTACCTGAAAACGGCTTGCATGGTTTTCAGGTAGCCTGAATCATTCCGCGATAACTATGATGAAACCACCGGCATCCAAAGCATTGAATTATCTCACCTATACCGGCATCGGCTGCATGGCCGCCGCCCTGCTGATTGGGTGGCTGACGGATTTCTCGTTTTCCGCCTGGCTGGGTATTCCGTGGGCAATATTCACGTTTGTGGGCGTAACCGTGCTGATGCCTGGTGTGCCCAAAATCTGGCAGCGCATGCCAGCCGGCGCCTTGTGGTTTGCCACCATCCCGCTCGGCTTCGGCGCGGCCTTGTCGCCCAATCTGATGATTCCCTTTGCCGTTGCCGGCGCGATTTATGCGGCGAACACGATGTTGTTTCTCTGGATTCTGGAAGCTGTTTCAAATTAAACGGACTTTGCTTCAAGCATTTTCAGGTAGCCTGCCTCATATGGCTCCGGGAGGGCTGGAGATTGGAAAGAAGATTCTGGCTACCTGAAAAAGAGAAGCCAACAATGCCCCTCAAAGGCTACCTGAAAACGCGTCAAACCGTTTTCAGGTAGCCTTTTGCATTGAGAAAAACTAAGCCCGCTATACTTGACTAAAATACTTGGGTATTAGACAATCCGCCTCCCATATGCAGCACTCACATCAGCCCTATGCGATTGACCACAAAAGGCCGTTTTGCCGTAACCGCCATGCTTGATCTGGCGTTATACGGGCGCGAAAACCCGGTCAGCCTCAACGCCGTGAGCGGCCGCCAGCACATCTCGCTCTCCTATTTGGAGCAGCTGTTTGGCAAGCTGCGCCGTGCCGGCTTGGTGGAAAGTGTGCGCGGGCCGGGCGGCGGCTACCTGCTCAGCAGAAAGCCCGAGCGCATCAACATCGGCGAAATCATCCACGCCGCCGAAGACAAGCTCGATGCCACCCATTGTGGCGGGCAAAGCAACTGCCGCGAAGGCATGCCCTGCCTCACCCACGATTTGTGGGAAAACCTAAACCGCACCATCAACGACTACCTGCACAGCGTTTCCCTGCAAGATGTGCTTGATAAAAAGCAAACCCACCACCATCATACCGCCACCATAGATTTAACCCATATCCGATAACACACACCACTAACCAAAAGAGCCAATCATGAGCAAACATACCCCCATCTACCTCGACTACGCCGCCACCACCCCCGTGGATCAACGCGTGGCCGCAAAAATGATCCCCTACCTGACCGAAACCTTCGGCAACCCCGCTTCCAACAGCCATGCCTTCGGCTGGGTGGCGGAAGAGGCCGTGGAAAAAGCCCGTGCCGACATTGCCGCCCTGATTAACGCCGACCCGAAAGAAATCGTGTTCACATCGGGCGCGACCGAATCCGACAACCTCGCCATCAAAGGCGCGGCGCACTTCTACCAATCCAAAGGCAAACACCTCATCACCGTCAAAACCGAACACAAAGCCGTGCTCGACACCATGCGCGAGCTGGAACGCCAAGGCTTTGAAGTCACCTATCTCGGCGTGAAAGAAAACGGCCTGATTGATTTGGACGAACTCAAAGCCGCCATCCGCCCGGATACCATCCTGATTTCCGTGATGTGGGTGAACAACGAAATCGGCGTGGTGCAAGACATCCCAGCCATCGGCGACATCTGCCGCGAACGCAAAATCATTTTCCACGTGGATGCCGCCCAAGCCTGCGGCAAAGTGCCGGTGGATGTGGAGGCCGGCAAAGTGGATTTATTGTCCATGTCCGGCCACAAAGTCTATGGCCCCAAAGGCATCGGCGCGCTGTATGTGCGCCGCAAACCGCGCGTGCGCCTGGAAGCGCAAATGCACGGCGGCGGCCACGAACGCGGCTTCCGCAGCGGCACGCTGCCCACCCACCAAATCGTCGGCATGGGCGAAGCCTTCCGCATCGCAAAAGAAGAACTCGCGCAAGACATGGCGCACTACCGCAAACTGCGCGACATTTTCCTGAAAGGCATCGAAGGCATCGAAGAAGTCTATATCAACGGCGACCTTGAACACCGCGCCCCGAACAACCTGAACGTCAGCTTCAACTTCGTGGAAGGCGAAAGCCTGATTATGGCGGTGAAAGAATTGGCCGTATCCAGCGGCTCTGCCTGCACCTCCGCTAGCCTCGAACCCAGCTATGTATTGCGCGCGCTCGGCCGCAACGACGAACTGGCGCACTCATCGCTGCGCATCACCTTCGGCCGCATGACCACCGAAGAAGAAGCCGCCTACGCCGCCGAACTGATTAAATCCAAAATCGGCAAACTGCGCGAGCTTTCTCCGCTGTGGGAAATGTTTAAGGAAGGGATTGATTTGAGCACAGTGGAGTGGGCGGAGCATTGAAATTATCAAGAATATAGCTTTTATTAGTAAAAGAGGTATTTTATGGCGGCAGTTAATCCATATAATGGCCTAATTAGTTTTCAGCAAGCATTAGATCAGAAACTTATTCAACCAAGAAAACTTTCCGAAGAAAAAAATTATTATATTGAATTAGATAAGCCTAATGGGGTGGTAAGGTTAACTTATGCATTAATAACTTATAGTTCGATATTAAATCAGAAAAAAGAAGTACGAGCTATTTGCCAAATAGTTCCTGTTGAGTCGTACAATAATAGGCCTGTTATGCAAGTAGGTTGTGCGGTCTTGGAAAAGTATCAAAATAAAGGAATTGGCCAATTATTTATAAGAGATTGCCTAAAAATATTTTCTACAGAGTTTCTCTCTCAGAACTTAGTTGAGGATGGATTTTATTTTGAGGCAATCATTGATAAGAGAAATATTCCATCTCAACGACTTTTTGAAAAACTTGGTTTTCTGATGAAAGAGGAAACAGTTGAAGAAGATTTTCAATATTTTAAATTTGTTGATAGGTAATAAATCAAGTAAGAGTAGGTAGGATTGAGAACCCAACAAACAACCAAATCATTTTTCAGGTAGCCTCAAATTCCAAATTAAACTTTAAAGAACATAACCATGAACGACCAAGAACTCGATCTCGACAACCTCGACAGCCTGCTTGAAGATTTTGACGGTGTCACCGTAGAAGGCGGCGTCGATTCCGAAAACGACGACGGCTGCGAAGGTGGCGCCTGCAAAATCTAGCCGCCCTGTGTGAGCTTCGCCGAGGCTTACGCTTTCAGGTAGCCTCCACACCTAAACACCACAAACCACCACATCTCAAACAAAAAGGAAACCATCATGGCATACAGCGACAAAGTCATCGATCATTATGAAAACCCCCGCAACGTCGGCACGTTCGACAAAAACGACCAATCTGTCGGCACCGGCATGGTGGGCGCGCCAGCCTGCGGCGACGTGATGCGCCTGCAAATTAAAGTGAACGACCAAGGCATCATCGAAGACGCCAAATTCAAAACCTACGGCTGCGGTTCCGCCATCGCCTCCTCCAGCTTGATTACCGAATGGGTGAAAGGCAAAAGCCTGGACGACGCGTTGGCCATCAAAAACAGCGAAATTGCCGAAGAGCTGGAACTGCCGCCCGTGAAAATCCACTGCTCCATCCTCGCCGAAGACGCCGTGAAAGCCGCCGTGGCCGACTACAAAAAGAAACACGGGGCCTAACATGGCCGGCGGCTGGGCGCCCGACGGCGCGGAGCAGGCGCAAATCGATGCCAATTTAGACGACGCACTCGCCGCCGCCCGGCAAAACCTGCCCAGCGGCGAGAGCGCCCGCGAATGCGACGAATGCGGCGAGCCGATACCCGAAGCCCGCCGCCAAGCCCTGCCCGGCGTGCGCCTGTGCATCGACTGCCAGGAAGAAGCCGACAAACAGCAGCAGTTCCGTCTCGCCTACAACCGCCGCGGCAGCAAAGACAGCCAGCTCAAATAGGCTACCTGAAAAAGGCCACCTGAAAATCCACCGCACACCTCAGCCGATTTCCCCGGTTTATTCCGAAAGCCCGTTATGAAAACACTCGCCCTCACCGCCGCCGTGCTCTTGCTCGCCTCAGGCTGCGCCATCGAAAACTTCGACAACGGCATCCCCGTCAAAACCGGGCAGCGCACCCTGTCCAACCGCGCCACCGACGCCATGAGTGCCATGCTCGTGCGCAATTCCTGCCGCAAAGTCGAAGCCGCCAACTACCCGCTGCCCGCCGGCACCCCCAACGGCGCCTTCACTTCCAAACGCAACGCCAACGGCACCTTCTACCGTACCGTCGCCCTCAACGGCTACGCCTCACAATACGTGGAAACTTTCCACGCCAACGGCAAAACCCGCGCCCGCGTCGAGCTCAACGCCAGCGGCCTGGCCGAAGGCTGGTCGCCCGCCTACGACCAACAAGGCCGCCCCATCACGCGCATGGAATACCGCAACGGCTACCCCGTGCGCTCGCAAGCCTACAATGCCCAAGGCCAGCTCGAACGCGACAACCGCATCGACTGCGCCGCCGGCACCATTACCCCCGCCCGCTAAATCCGCTGTCATGTTCAGTGCCGAAGAAACCCAATCCCTGCTCGCCGAAAAAGGTATTGGCAAAACCGTATTGCAGCGTTTGCAGCAAATGGGCTTGGACAGCGTGGATAAGCTCGCCGCTACCGAAGTGAACGACATACTGGAGCAGGGCGCCGCACTCACCGGCAGCAGCTGTTGGAAAAACAGCCCGCAATCCCGCGCCGCCATACAAACTGCTGTGGCCCCTGGGCCAAGCGGCGGCAGGCAGAAAACGCAGGATAGAACGGAAGGCTACCTGAAAGAGTATGTTTCAACGCAAATCAAAAACCCAAACCTATTTTCAGGTAGCCTGATTATCAATTAAACCGCAAGGAAACCATATGATTACCCTCACCCAAAAAGCCGCCGACCACATCAGCAGCTTTCTTTCCAAGCGCGGCAAAGGCGAAGGCATCCGCGTGGGCGTGAAAACCAGCGGCTGCTCAGGCATGGCCTATACGCTTGAATTTGTGGATGAAGTGCAGCCGGAAGACGTGATGTTTGAAGGGCACGGCGTGAAAGTGTTCGTCGATCCCAAAAGCCTGGTTTACCTCGACGGCACCGAGCTGGACTACACTAAAGAAGGCCTGCAAGAAGGCTTCAAGTTCGCCAACCCGAATGTGAAAAACGAATGCGGCTGCGGCGAAAGCTTTAATGTTTGAGCCGCTTGACAAATAACAAAGCAGTGGCAATTTTCAGGTAGCCTTATCGGCTACCTGAAAAACTTCGGCAGCCTTTTGCCCGTTCGGCTACAATGCAGCCGTTTTTTGCTTGGGATTTCGCTATGCCGCCCCGTTCCAAATCTTCCAAAACCTGGCTCAACGAGCACGTGAACGACCCCTATGTGCATCAGGCGCAGAAAGACGGCTACCGTGCGCGGGCGGCATACAAGTTGCTGGAAATCAACGAAAAAGACAAGTTGATTAAAAACGGCACGGTGCTGGCCGATTTGGGCAGCGCGCCGGGCAGCTGGTCGCAGGTGGCGGCCAAACTGGCGGGCGCGCAAGGGCAGGTGTTCGCGCTGGACATCCTGCCGATGGAGTCGATTGAAGGTGTATCGTTTATTCAGGGCGATTTCCGCGAAGACGAAGTATTGGCCCAGCTGGAAAACCTGCTCGACGGCCGTGTGCTAGACCTTGTAATTTGCGACATGGCACCCAATATGTCGGGCAATGCGGTAACCGACCAGGCGCGCAGCTATGTATTGTGCGAACTGGCTTTGGATTTTGCCGCCGACCACCTGAAAACGGGCGGCAATATGCTGGTGAAAGTGTTTCAGGGTGCGGGTTTTCAGGAATATATGCAGGCCATGCGCGGGGTATTTGCCCAAGTGCTGGTGCGCAAACCCAAGGCTTCGCGCAGCCGTTCCAACGAAGTGTATCTTTTGGGGAAAAATAAAAGATAGCTTAGCGTTTGTGTCTGTATTTTCAGTAGTTTTTATTTTTGTTGGCATTAGATTAGGAGCTGGTTACCGTGCGTAACACCGTCAGAACGATTTTGGTTTGGCTGTTTTTGGCCGGGGTATTGATTGCCTCGACCCAAACGCTGCTGGGCGGAAGAGAAAACAAACAACAAATCAACTATTCGCAATTTATCCAGCAGGTAAACAAAGGCGAAATCGCCAAAGTGGACATGGAAGGAACGTTGCTGAACGGCTATGTGCTCAAAGGCGAGCGCACCGACAAGACCAAGTTCTACACCAATGCGCCGATAGACGACAAACTTTTGACGCTGCTGCAGGAAAAAAACGTCGATTTCCGCTATATCCCGGAAGAGAAACAGAGCATGCTGACTGGCCTGCTGTTCAACCTGTTGCCGGTGATGCTGCTGATTGGCGCGTGGTTTTACTTTATGCGCGTGCAGAACGGCGGCGGGGGCAAGGGCGGGGCGTTTTCCTTCGGTAAGAGCCGCGCCCGCCTCTTGGATAAGGATGCCAACCGCGTAACCTTTGCCGATGTGGCCGGCTGCGACGAGGCCAAGGAAGAAGTGCAAGAAATCGTAGACTACCTCAAAGCGCCGAACCGCTATCAGAGCTTGGGAGGCCGAGTGCCGCGCGGTATTCTGCTGGCCGGCAGCCCGGGCACGGGCAAAACCTTGCTGGCCAAGGCGATTGCCGGCGAGGCCGGAGTGCCGTTTTTCAGCATTTCCGGCTCGGATTTTGTGGAAATGTTTGTCGGCGTGGGCGCTTCCCGCGTGCGCGATATGTTTGAGCAGGCCAAGAAAAACGCGCCTTGTATCATCTTTATCGACGAAATCGATGCGGTCGGCCGCCAGCGCGGCGCCGGCTTGGGAGGAGGCAACGACGAGCGTGAGCAGACTTTGAACCAGCTCTTGGTGGAGATGGACGGGTTTGAAAGCAACCAAACCGTTATCGTGATTGCCGCCACCAACCGCCCCGATGTGCTCGACCCGGCCTTGCAGCGCCCCGGCCGTTTCGACCGCCAAGTGGTGGTACCGCTGCCGGATATCCGCGGCCGCGAGCAAATTTTGCAAGTGCACGCTAGAAAAGTGCCGCTGGATGCGAGCGTGGATTTGATGTCTCTGGCGCGTGGCACGCCCGGTTTCTCCGGTGCCGATTTGGCCAATCTGGTGAACGAAGCCGCGCTGTTTGCCGGCCGCCGCAACAAAATCAAGGTGGATCAAAGCGATTTTGAAGACGCCAAAGACAAGATCTATATGGGCCCGGAAAGGCGCAGCATGGTGATGCACGAAGACGAAAAACGCGCCACCGCCTACCACGAGGCCGGCCATGCCATCGTGGCCGAGAGCCTGCCGTTTACCGACCCGGTGCATAAGGTAACCATCATGCCGCGCGGCCGGGCTTTGGGTTTGACTTGGCAGCTGCCCGAGCGCGACCGCATCAGCATGTATAAAGACCAAATGCTCAGCCAGCTTTCCATCCTGTTTGGCGGGCGCATTGCCGAGGATATTTTTGTGGGCCGCATTTCCACAGGCGCCTCCAACGATTTCGAGCGTGCCACGCAGATGGCGCGCGAGATGGTAACGCGCTACGGCATGAGCGAGAAAATGGGTGTGATGGTGTATGCCGAAAACGAGGGCGAAGTGTTCCTCGGGCGCAGCGTAACCCGTTCGCAGCACATTTCCGAGAAAACGCAGCAGGAGGTGGATGCCGAAATCCGCCGCATTCTGGATGAGCAATATGCGGTGGCCTACAAGATTTTGGATGAAAACCGCGATAAGATGGAAACCATGTGTAAGGCTTTGATGGAATGGGAAACCATCGACCGCGACCAAGTGTTGGAAATCATGGAAGGCAAGCAGCCCAGCCCGCCGAAAGATTACAGCCACAATGTACGCGGCAAGGGCGATGGCGAAGCGCGGTCACAGGAAGGGCAAGAGCCGGAAGATGCAGCTGAACCTGCCGATTTGCCTGACGAGTTGCCGCAAACCGCCAAGCTGGCGCATGAGGAAACGCCGGCAGCAGTGGCTGACGGCGCGGCGGCTGAAGCGGATGTTTCCACCTTGCCGGCAGACCGCCAGAGCGATAAGTAAGCATAGAAAAGGCTACCTGAAAACGATATCTTGGCGCAGCCAAGGTTGAGTTTCTGCGAAACTAAAAAGTTTTCAGGTAGCCTTCGTTGTGTTTGAGGCTACCTGAAAATGCATTGGAATATTTTCAGGTAGCCTTTGATTTTGCCTTGCAGGGGTTCGCCGTGTTTGTGTTGGCTTTGCTGTTGATTGCGTTTTCAGTCAGTCTCAGCCTTGCCGTCTGGCGGCCATGCGTTTGCCGATGATGCGCAGTTCTTCGGTGGGGATTTTTTGGTCGCCCAGGTCGAAGAGTTGTTCTTCGCGCGGGATGTGGAAGTCGTAGCCGGCGGTGAAGCGGGCAATCAGTTCGGGGTTGAGCGGGGCGCCGTGGGCGAGGTCGGCGAGGTGTTGGTTGAGTTCGTCCCAATTGCGGTGCAGGGTGTCGTGTTCGGCTTCGAGCGCTTGGATGATGGGATGGGCTTCGGGGGTGTAGCGGAGCAGCAGGGGGAAGAAGTCTTCTTCTTCGTCTTGGTGGTGCAGGGGGGCGGCGACATTGAAGTAGTGCCGGATTTGGGCAATGCTTTGCTCGGCGATGTTGTTGTAGCCGTACTGCTTCAGGTAGCCTTCCAGCATGTTGAGCTGGCTGCAGAAGCGCTGTACTTTGCCGTGGCAGGCGCGGAGCATGGCGGTGGGTTGTTCGAAGGTGACGGATTGGGTGTTGAATAGGTCCATGGTTGTTTTCTTTAATGAGGCTACCTGAAAATGTAGGCTTCGGCTAAAAACGAAATGCTGCCGTGGGCGGGCAGCATTGTCAATGTTGTCGGATGGGGCAGGGGGTTATTGCAGGTTGCCGTTGGTGGCGGGGGTGGCTTGGCTGTCGCTGCGTTTGCCGAGATAGGATACGGCTAAATCGGCGCAGCAGCCGCAGCAGGTGGCCACGCCGAGCGTGGCTTGCAAATCGCTCAGGCTGCTGGCGCCGGCGGCGACGGTTTCTTGAATTTGGCGGTCGGAAACGGCATTGCAAACGCAGACGAACATGATGCACCTCTATCGGAGTGGTTTATTTATGATGAGAATTAGTATTGTTGCGATATGTTAATGGAAATTACTTATGATGGCAATAGGTTTTGCGATGCTGGGTCAGATGGTTTGAACTTCGTTGAAGCCTGTGCTTTCGGGGAGCATTTGGGGTGTGGTGCGAAACAGTTTGGGCGGGGCATTAAGTTTGGCCGCTGGCGGGCGCTTTATAGTAAAATGCGGCCACTTTTTATCTGCTGAAATATGAAATGAATATGAATAAGATTGCGTGGTTCCGCCTGTGGCCGTATGCGCTGTTGGCGGGCTTGGTGGTGCTAGCCGACCAGTGGAGCAAGCTGTGGGTGCTGGATCATGTGGTGTTCAATTGGCGCATTCCGGTGATTGAGGGTTTTTTCGACATCACCCATGTGTACAACCCGGGCGCGGCGTTTAGTTTTTTGGCCGGGGCTTCGGGCTGGCAGAAATATCTGTTTGCCGGCTTGGCGGTGGTGGTGACGCTGTATTTAGTGTCGGGAATACGCGCGCAGAAGTTTGGGCGTGTGGGCAATGTGGCGGCGGCGATGATTATCGGCGGCGCCATCGGCAATGTGATCGACCGCATCAACTACGGCCATGTGGTGGATTTCCTGCTGTTTTATTGGCAGAATCATTATTACCCGGCGTTTAATGTGGCAGACAGTTTCATTTGCATTGGCGCAGCATTGTTCGTTATTGACGGTTTGCGTCAGGGTAAGCACGAATAAAAATAGGCTACCTGAAAATTTAAACTTTAGCGAAGCTAAAATGATGATTTGGTGCAGCCAAGGATAGGTTTCTGTGGAGCGAAAATTTGAAGCCACACGCAAGAGGATAGGAAAACATGGCGAAAACCATTATGCTGGCCAATCCGCGCGGCTTTTGCGCGGGCGTGGACCGGGCCATCAATATTGTGGAACGGGCGCTGGAGCAGTTCGGCGCGCCGATTTATGTGCGGCATGAGGTGGTGCACAACAAATTCGTGGTGGACAACCTGCGTGCCAAGGGTGCGGTTTTTGTGGAAGATTTGGTGGAGGTGCCGCGGGGTGCCACGCTGATTTATTCGGCACACGGCGTATCCAAGGCGGTGCAGCAGGAGGCAGCGGAACGCGGTTTCCGCGTGTTTGACGCCACTTGCCCGCTGGTGACCAAAGTGCATCGCGAAGTGGCGCGGTTAGACGAAAACGGCTATCAAATCATCATGATCGGCCACGCCGGCCACCCGGAAGTGGAAGGCACAATGGGGCAGCTGGCACCGGGCAGCATGCTGCTGGTGGAAACAGCGGCGGATGTGGCCACACTGGAAGTACGCAACCAAAATAAATTGGCGCATGTGAGCCAAACCACGCTGTCGGTGGACGAAACCAAGGAAATCATCGATGCCCTGCGCGCGCGTTTTCCCAATATCAAAAGCCCGCACAAAGAGGATATTTGCTATGCCACCACCAACCGGCAGGAAGCGGTGAAGCAGCTGGCGGCGGATTGTGATGTGGTGGTGGTGGTGGGTTCGCCTAATTCGTCCAACAGCAACCGTTTGCGCGAAGTGGCGGCGCAGCAGGGTGTGGATGCCTATATGGTGGACAACGCAGGCTACCTGAAAAAAGAATGGTTTGCCGGCAAGGAGCGCGTGGGCATTACCGCCGGGGCTTCGGCGCCGGAAGTGCTGGTGCGGGAAGTGGTGGATACCGTGCAAGGCTGGGGCTATGCCACGGTGCGGGAAAGCTCGGGTGAGCAGGAAAGCATCGTGTTTGTGCTACCCAAAGAGTTGCGTGCTTAATTAGCTAAACAACATCATCCCCTGTTGTGGTTTACTGCCGGCAGGGGATGATGTTTTTTGCTATGTGCTTCTTGTTTCCAAGGATGGCAGGCAAAAAAGCAGGCTACCTGAGAAATCAGAGTAGCCTGGAATGAACAGCTAGAGAGTAACTTTTACTGGGAACAGATGCTGCTTTCGAGCACCGGCGGGATGTCGCCGGCACAAGCCCAAATCAATTTGCCCTGATCCTGCATCGGCAGCAGCAGCACGGCGCGTTCGGCCGAGCCGCCGGCAGGAATGGCGGTAATCGCACCCTGGCTGAGGGTGATGCTCTGCCAGAAGGCTTTTTGTCCGGAGGGAACATCGATTGCTTCGTTGATTTCGTTCAGGCGGGTGCCTTTGGCCAAGCGGGTTTCCACCCATACTTTGGCCATATTCAGTGCTTCAACCGCTTGAGCATCGGTGATGAGGGGTGCGGCAGGGGCTTGCGGAGCAGCACTACCGGCACCGGCACTTTCTTCCGCAGCCGGGTCGGCCAAGCCGACCAGTTCTTTGGCCTGTTCGATGATGTCAGGATTCAGATAAGCGTAAGCGCCGCCGCCAATCAGCAGGGCGGCCAGCAGCAAGCCAACTATGCGGCCTGAGCCGCCCCCGCTGTTGCGTTTATTGCGGGATTGCTTGCGGTTGCGGGAAAGTTTTCTCGTTGCGGTAGCCATGTAGCGGTTGTCCTTAGTAGATTCGGTGTAATTGGAATTAGATAGGAAAAGATTCTCCAAAGTGGTAAGCATAATCTGTGCCAAAGTTTTCTTTGGATGGTGGTGCGGCTGAGATATTTCTATTATTAATTGTTTTAACTTAATTTTTAATATATCCGAAAGCTGGCGGCCTGTTGTGCCAACGAGAAGGCTACCTGAAAAATCTGACAAAAAACACTAAAAAAGCACCCTCAAACGAGGGTGCTTTCACATAGCGCGGGCTAGGGGGTGATTACATCATGCCCATTCCGCCCATGCCTCCCATTCCGCCCATGTCGGGAGCGGCGGGTTTGTCTTCCGGAATGTCGGCCACCATGCATTCGGTGGTCAGCATCAGGCCGGCGATGGAGGCGGCATTTTGCAGAGCGAAGCGGGTTACTTTGGCCGGGTCGATCACGCCCATTTCCAGCATGTCGCCGTAGCTGTCGTTACCGGCGTTGTAGCCGAAGTTGCCACTGCCTTCCAACACTTTGTTCACCACCACGCTCGGCTCGCCGCCGGCGTTGGCCACAATCTGGCGCAGCGGAGATTCAACCGCACGCAACACGATTTGCACGCCGGCTTCCTGGTCGGCATTGGCGGTTTCCACTTTGCTCAGGGCAGAGCGAGCACGCAGCAGGGCCACGCCGCCGCCAGCTACCACGCCTTCTTCCACGGCGGCACGGGTGGCGTGCAGCGCGTCGTCCACGCGGTCTTTCTTCTCTTTCATTTCCACTTCGGTGGCCGCGCCCACTTTGATCACGGCCACGCCGCCGGCCAGCTTGGCCACACGCTCTTGCAGTTTTTCTTTGTCGTATTCGCTGGTAGCGGTTTCAATCTGGGTGCGGATTTCGGCCACGCGGGCTTCCACGGTGGATTTATTACCCAAGCCGTCGATGATGGTGGTGTTTTCTTTGCCCACCTCGATGCGTTTGGCTTGGCCCAAATCTTCCAGCGTGGCTTTTTCCAAAGACAAGCCCACTTCTTCGGCAATCACGGTGCCGCCGGTGAGGATGGCGATGTCTTGCAGCATGGCTTTGCGGCGGTCACCGAAGCCCGGGGCTTTCACAGCCACGGTTTTGAGGATACCGCGCAGGTTGTTTACCACCAGCGTAGCCAAGGCTTCACCTTCCACGTCTTCAGCGATAATCAAGAGCGGGCGGCTGGTTTTGGCCACTTGCTCCAACACCGGCAACAGGTCGCGGATGTTGCTGATTTTCTTGTCGAACAGCAACACAAACGGGCTGTCCAGCTCGGCCAGCTGTTTCTCCGGGTTGCTCACGAAATAGGGGGAGAGGTAGCCGCGGTCGAACTGCATGCCTTTCACTACTTCCACTTCGTTTTCCAGCGATTTGCCGTCTTCCACGGTAATCACGCCTTCTTTGCCCACTTCGTTCATCGCCTGGGCGATGATGTTGCCGATGGACTCGTCGGAGTTGGCGGAAATAGAGGCTACTTGAGCGATTTCCTTGGATTTTTCCGGCACGGCTTTGGAAATGTTTTGCAACTCGGCCACCAGGGCGGCCACGGCTTTGTCGATACCGCGTTTCAGGTCGGTCGGGTTCATGCCGGCGGTGACGTATTTCATACCCTCGGCTACGATGGATTGTGCCAGAACGGTGGCGGTGGTGGTGCCGTCGCCGGCCACATCGTTGGTTTTGGAGGCGACTTCTTTCACCATTTGCGCGCCCATGTTTTCAAACTTGTCTTTCAGTTCGATTTCCTTGGCCACGGTTACGCCGTCTTTGGTGATCTGCGGGCCGCCGAAAGCGCGGTCGAGCACCACGTTGCGGCCTTTCGGGCCGAGGGTGACTTTTACGGCGTTAGACAGAATATTTACGCCGTTTACCATCTTCTGACGGACTTCGTTGCCGAACTGTACATCTTTTGCTGCCATGTGTATGACTCCTAAAATAAAAAATCAGAAATTATTTGCTCTTGAGCGGTGTTTATTCGACGATGCCGAAAATATCTTCTTCACGCATCACCAGCAGCTCTTCGCCATCGGCTTTCACGGTTTGGCCGCTGTATTTGCCGAAAATCACGCGGTCGCCCACTTTCACATCCAGCTTGCGGCGCTCGCCGCCTTTGCCCATTTTGCCGGCGCCCACGGCCACCACTTCGCCCATATCGGGCTTTTCGGCGGCGGAGCCGGGCAGAACGATGCCGGAAGCGGTTTTTTCTTCGGCTTCCAAGCGCTTAATCACAACACGGTCGTGCAAGGGACGGATTTTCATAAATCTTCTCTCCAATTTGAATTTGATGATTTGTTGCTACCCGATTGAGGGTAAACAGAAATGTGCCGGCGGGAGCGCGGCACGCTGCTTGTGCGGCGAAGAAAATAGGGCTGGCGGCGGCGAATTCAAGGGCAGGGGGCGAAAAATATTCGGCGGGCAGATTTGATAATTGGGCGGGATGTTTTTCAGGTAGCCTCAAGTGCGCGTGAAGGCTACCTGAAAATATTGTGGAGGGCTGGTTTCCAGATGGCTTTTGGATAGGAGTGAAGAAAGCTGTCTAAGAATAAAACTTTTTTCAAACAGCCTGTTGAAGTTCAAGCGGAATTAAAGGCTACCTGAAAAGTATGGAAGCGGCCGCCAAACGCTTTTCAGGTAGCCAGATGAGAAAGGGAAGCCGTTTTACTGTCTGACTAGGTGTATTTAAAAAGGGCTACCTGAAAAAGCGTGGTTTGAGGAGAGGAGTTTGAGCACAGTGCGTTGCACGCTTTTTCAGGTAGCAAGGAGGAGAGGGTTAGGCAATGGTGCTGGCCAGCCACAGTTTGGCGGCGAAGAAGATAAACAGGGCGCCGGCGCTGCTTTTGCCCAATGCGGCGGCACGGCTGTATTTGGCGCCCACGCGGCCAACCGAATCGGCCATCAGGATCAGCGTGCTCATGCACAGCAGGCTGCACAGCTGGAACGTGCCACCCAGCACCAAGAAGCTCAGCTGCGGATGTTCATAACGGATGTCAATAAATTGCACCATGATGGCGGGAAAAAACAGCAGGCTCTGTGGGTTGAGCAGGGAAATAGTGAGCGATTTGCGGAACACTTGCAGCCTGGTGCTTTCGGCGGCGTGGCTGTCGGCTTTGGCTGCGGCGGCGTGGCGCAGTTTGAGCCAGCCCTCGCGCAGCAGCATCACGCCCAAATAGGCCAGATAGGCGCCGCCGGCCAGTTGCAGTGCGGTAAACAGGGAAGGATAGGTTTGCAGCAGGGCGCTGGCGCCGAAGGCTGAAGCCACAATCAGGACACCGTTGCCGATAAAAATGCCGGCGAAGGCGCTCCATGCCGTTTTCCGACCGTATTGTCCGGCCACCGACAGGCAGTAGATCATATTCGGGCCGGGCAGCAGCACCAGCAGCAGCACAGCCAATAAATAAGCGGAAAAGTTAATGATACCGAACATTTACGTGCTCCCATTAACAAGATGGCCATACTATACAGCCGCTTTCCTGATATATAAAATACTGCCTAAGGAAGCCTGTGATAGGGAAAACAGATGATAAATTTCCGCCTGATCCGCCATTTGTGGCTGTTTCTCGCCGTGGCAGAAGAAGAACATTTCGGCCGCGCCGCCGAGAAGCTGAATATGTCGCAGCCGCCGCTCACTGAGCAAATCAAACAGCTAGAGCACGCCTTGGGCATGGTGCTGTTTGAGCGATCGCGGCGCGGCACCAAGCTCACGGCTGCCGGCTATTCCATCCTGCCCGCCGTGCGCAAATTTGCCGAGCAGATGCAGCAGCTGCAAAGCTCCGTGTATGAAATTGCCGCCGGTCGCAGCGGCATCCTGCATATCGGCGCGATTGCCGTGTCGCTGGTGGAAGTGTTGCCGCCGCTCATCGAGCACATCCACCGGCACTATCCCAATATCAGCATACAGGTGCGCGAAATCGACAGCGGCGATACCGAAGCGCTGCTGCAATCGGGCGAAATCGATCTGGCCTTTACCCGCCTGGAAATCCCGTGGGACAGCACCATCCACTTGCACACCCTGCGCCGCGAGCCGCTGGCCGTGGTGTTGCCGAAAAGCCACCCCTTCGCCACCCGCGCGGCGGTGGATTTGAAAGACTTGGCAGGCGAAGGCTTTGTAATGTTTGAGCGCGCCATCAGCCCCGATTCTTTCGACACCCTGTTGGCTGCCTGCCATCGCGCGGGCTTTTCGCCCAATATCCTGCACGAAGTGCGTACCATTGCCCTTCAGGTGGCCTTTGCCGGCTGCGGGCAGGGCGTGGCGCTGGTGCCCGCCTCATCGGCGCGCTATCTGCCGAGCAACGCCGTGCTGCTGCCGCTGAACGACGATATTTGGATCACCAGCGTGGCGCTGGCCTGGCACGAGGGGCAGCACGACCCGCTGCGGGATAATGTGTTGGCACTGGCGCGGGCGTATTTTGAAGATGGGGCGGAAAGGGGAAAGGCTACCTGAAAAAGGGGGAGGAAGTTTTCAGGTAGCCAGAAGCCTGTATCAAACTTTTTCGTAGTGGCGGATTTATATCCGCCGTTTGCTTGATGTTGCTTAGAGAATAAGGGTGGATAACAAATCCATCCTGCGGCTGAACAAACATTATTTTGCAAAGGGAGGCTACCTGAAAAATGTTGGAAGGTTTTAACTGAGTTGAAGCTTACGCTTTCAGGTAGCCTTTTTCGGGCATAGGGCGGCAAGGTTCGCGGGTACAAATTGCCTGCTTGATGCCCGTTATTCGTAGTCGGGATACTGCTCGGGCGATTCGCCCACTTTTTTGGCGATTTCCAAAATATAGCCTTCTTCCGGATAATCGTCGCCCGCTTGGAAGATTTTTTCCAAGCGCAGGCGGTGCATCCAGTCGTCGCCGAAGTCGAACCAATAATAGATGCAGTCTTTTTCCTGCAAGCCGGCATCTTGGATGCGGTAGGTGGCGGCATCGTGCACGGTTACGCCTTCGGGCGGCGGGAAATCTTCGTACAGCGCGGGGAAGGACACTTCTTCGGGATAGTCGTACAGCTCGCCTTCATTGTCGATTTCCTTACGGGTGAGCAGGAATTTGAAGGCGTGGTCATCCGTGCGGTCGAAAGCGTCGAAAATCAGGCCGTGCAATGCGGTAAACGGCGCATCGGCGGAAATTTCCAAAATCCGGTGCAGCTTGCCGACGGGTTGGGCATGGTCGCCGATAAGGGAGACTTTGAAGCGGTAGATAGTGGGTTTGGATGGTTGGGTGGCGGGCATAGTCGGGGCTTTCTGTCAGGGTTAAGAACGAGGAGGATTATATAAAATCGTGATGGCTTGCAGGACTGTTTGCGCTTGCTGTCTGCACAAGAGGCTACCTGAAAATTTCGGGTAGCCTTGCCAGCTATGGTTTACTGAAACACCAAACCGGCTGAAACGGATTGACGGTTTTCAGACGACCTTTGCTTTAAGAGATTTTCAGACAACGTTTGAGGTCGTTTGAAAGTTTGAAGCAATGGTTTGAACAGTAAAACCCGCGTGCGTGCGTACCGCACACACCCTACACATACAGGCTACGGCTTGCTATGTACGCAGACTGCCCTGGCTAGTCAAATGATATGACTGGCATTTTGTACAAAAATAATAATGACATTCCCGACGGCGTGTGTTTTTGGCAATACGTTGTTTGCCTAATGATGTAGCCAAGGCAAGCATGACTTCCAAATGACTGAATTTCCGTTTCGTACATGGATTATCCATGGAATTACTCCGCCCCAAACAACAACCCTTCCTTAATTCCCCTAATCCTATCCCGCAACACCGCCGCTTCTTCAAACTGCAAATCCCTGGCCGCCTGCTGCATGGCTTTTTCCAGTTTGACAATTTCTTTAATCGCGTCTTCTTCGTTGCGGATTTCGCCGACTTTGACTTTGTTTTTGCCTTTCCCACGGCCTTTGCCGCTGTCTTCTTCGTGGTACACGCCGTCGATGATGTCTTTGACCTGTTTTTTGATCTGTTGCGGGACGATGCCGTGTTCTTCGTTGAATTTCATCTGTTTTTCGCGGCGGCGTTCGGTTTCGTCGATGGCGGCTTTCATGGAGTCGGTGATTTTGTCGGCGTAGAGTATCGCCACGCCGTTCACGTTGCGCGCGGCGCGGCCTATGGTTTGAATCAGGCTGCGGTGGGAGCGCAGGAAGCCTTCTTTGTCGGCGTCGAGGATGGCGACAAGGGAGACTTCGGGGATGTCGAGGCCTTCGCGCAACAGGTTGATGCCGACGAGTACGTCGAACAGTCCTAATCGCAAATCTCTAATGATTTCAACTCGTTCTACGGTGTCGATGTCGCTGTGCAGGTAGCGCACTTTGATGCCGAGTTCGCTGTAATAGTCGGTGAGCTGCTCCGCCATGCGTTTGGTGAGGGTGGTAACGAGCACGCGTTCGCCTTTTTGGATGCGCTCGTTGATTTCACTCATCAAATCATCGACTTGGGTGGCGACGGGGCGGATGATGATTTGGGGGTCGACCAGTCCGGTGGGGCGGACGACTTGTTCGACGACTTGTCCGGCGTGTTCTTCTTCGTATTTGGCGGGGGTGGCGGAGACGAAGACGGTTTGCGGCATGACTTTTTCAAATTCGTGGAATTTGAGCGGGCGGTTGTCGCGGGCGGAAGGGAGGCGGAAGCCGTAATCCACAAGGTTTTGCTTGCGCGATGCGTCGCCTTTGTACATGCCGCCGATTTGGGTGACGGTAACGTGGCTTTCGTCGATGAACATGATGGCGTTGTCGGGCAGGTAGTCCATCAGTGTGGGCGGCGGTTCGCCTTCTTTTTTGCCGGAGAAGTGGCGGGAGTAGTTTTCGATGCCTTTGCAGAAGCCCATTTCGTAGAGCATTTCGAGGTCGAAACGGGTGCGCTGTTCGATGCGCTGTTGTTCGACGGGGCGTTGTTCGCGGGCGAAAAATTCGATGCGTTCGCGCAATTCGTCTTTGATGGATTCGCAGGCGCGTAATACGGTGTCGCGCGGGGTAACGTAGTGGCTGGACGGAAAGACGGTGTAGCGGCCGACGCGCTGGATAAGGCTGCCTGAAAGCGGGTCGAACATATCCAGCCGGTCGATTTCGTCGTCGAACAGGCTGATGCGCAAGGCGTTTTCAGAACTTTCGGCGGGGTACACGTCGATCACGTCGCCGCGCACGCGGAAGCTGCCGCGTTTGAAATCCAAATCGCCGCGGTCGTATTGCATGGCAACCAGCGTGGCGATGATGTCGCGCTGTTCGATGGTGTCGCCTTCTTTGACGGACAGGACCATTTGTTGGTATTCGGTCGGGTCGCCGATACCGTAAATGGCGGACACGGTGGCGACGATGATGACGTCGTTGCGCGTCATCAGGTTTTTGGTGGCGCTCAAGCGCATTTGTTCGATGTGTTCGTTGATGGCGCTGTCTTTTTCGATGAACAGGTCGCGGCTGGGGACGTAGGCTTCGGGTTGGTAATAGTCGTAGTAGGAGACGAAATATTCGACGGCGTTTTCGGGGAAAAACTCGCGCATTTCGGCGTAGAGCTGGGCGGCAAGGGTTTTGTTGTGCGCCATGATGATGGCGGGGCGGCCGCTTTGAGCGATGACGTTGGCCATCGTATAAGTTTTGCCCGAACCGGTTACGCCTAAAAGGGTTTGGTAGGCGAGGCCGTCTTCCAAGCCTTCGAGCAGACCGGCGATGGCGGTGGGCTGGTCGCCGGCGGGCGGGAAGGGTTGGTGGAGTTTGAAAGGGGAGTTGGGGTATTGGATGATGTCCATGAGGCTACCTGAAAAATGGCGGTCGGGATGGGTAAACGGGGCGGCAAAAGAAAGATTATAGCGCTAATTGATTGGCGGGCCGGGAGCGGGAGGCTACCTGAAAAGTTTTATGCGGTTCAAACTTTTCAGGTAGCCTTTTGATTACCGACATGGTGATGTTGATCTATGGCCGGCGGCTTAAAGGCTACCTGAAAAATGGAAAGGACAGGCAGCTGAATTTTGAGACACAGTTTTCAGGTAGCCTCAAATCCGGTTTGCATACGAGCAAAAGAAACTGCCGACCATGCCGCAGGGTTGCGGAGAGGCCGGCAGGCTGAGGCTACCTGAAAATTTATCTGCCGCTTGCCGCAGGGGCGGATGCGTTACCGGCGGCGGCCGTGTTTGCGGCGGCGGGCGCGGTTTCGCTGTATTGCTTGAGGCCGCCGCCGAGGGCTTTATACAGGTCGGCCAGGTTTTCCAGCATATTGAGCTGGGTGGCGAGCACAGCAGAATCGGCGGAGTAGCTGCTGCGCTCGGCATCGAGCACTTCCAGCGAGCTGGACACGCCGTGGCGGTAGCGCAGGTTGATCAGGCGCAGGCGGTCGTTGTAGGCTTTCTGGGTGTGCAGGCGGGCATCGTATTGCTGCTGCAGGGTTTCACGCGCCACCAAGGCGTTGGATACGTCTTGGAAAGCGGATTGTACGGCTTTTTCATAGGCGGCCACGGCAGACTGCTGGCGCAGTTTGGCCACGTCGAGGCTGGCACGCAGGCTACCCCAGTTGAAAATAGGCACATTGATGGTGGGCGAGAACACCCAAGTGCGGTTCACACCGTCGAACAGGCGGTTCATCTCGGTGCTGCCGGTGCCGATGTTGCTGGTGAGGCTGATGCTGGGGAAGAAGGCGGCTCGGGCGGCGCCGATGTTGGCATTGGCCTGACGCAGGTCATGCTCGGCGGCGCGGATGTCGGGGCGGTTTTGCAGCAGCTCGGAGCTGAGGCCGGCGGGCAGCCGTGTGATGCGGAACTGCTTATCCAGCGGCAGTCCGGCGGGCAGATCGCCCGGCACGGGCTGGTTGATGAGGGTGGTCAGGGCGTTGTGCGCCTGCTCGCGGGCGCGCAGGGCGGCAGCGTAGTCGGCTTTGGCCGATTCGATCAGGCCTTCCATTTCGCGCAGGTTCACGGCGGAAATCACGCCGGCGTTGTGCTGGATTTGGTTGAGGCGGTAGGTTTGCTCGCGGGTTTGCAGCACGCGTTGCGCCAGTTTCATGGATTCTTCGGCATAGCGTTCGTTGAAGTAGGCTTTGGCCACGGAGGAAACGAGCGCGAGGTGGGCAGAATCGCGGGCGGCCACGCTGCTGAAGTAGGCTTGCAGGGCGGCGCGGTTGTTGCTGCGGGCTTTGCCGAAGAGGTCGATTTCGTAGGAGGCGATACCGAGGCCGACGTTGTAGGATTCGGCGATGTAGGATTGACCGGTGCTGCTCAAATCTTGTGCCACGCGGGCGCGCTGGCCGGTGCCGCTGGCGTTGATGCCGGGCAGGGAGGCGGCGCGGGTGATGACGTATTGGGCGCGTACGGCTTCGGCATTGAGCGCGGCCATGCGCAGGTCGGGGTTGTTTTTCAGCGCCAGGGTAATCAGTGATTTGAGGCGCGGGTCGGCAAAGTAGTCTTCCCAGCCGGTGTCGGCGGCGCGGCTGCTGCTTTGGGCGGCGGTGTCGTAGCGGAACTGCCCGGGCACGTTCACTTCCGGCTGCTGATAGCGCGGTGCCAGCGTGCAGGCGGAGAGCAGCAGGGCTGCGGCCACGCTGGCGGCGATGGGTTTTAAAACGGTTTTCATGATGATGTCCTTGTATTTTTCAGGTAGCCTCATGCGGGGCAGAGGCTACCTGAAAATATTAGTCGTGGTGCAGGTCTTGTTTCTCTTCGTCGCTGAGGCCGCGTTCGGCTTCGGAAACGTAGTATTCGGCCTGATCGGGGCTGATGTTGGTGTGGGCGGCTGTCATTTCGGTTTCATGCTGGGTGGGCTTGAACAGCTTGCGCACCAACACGTAGAACAGCGGCACGAGGAACACCGACAAGAGCGTGCCGATGGTCATCCCCCAGAACACGGTGGTACCGATGGCGCGTTGGCTGGCGGAGCTGGCACCGGAAGCGATGTACAGCGGCACCACGCCTAAGATGAAAGCAAATGAGGTCATCAGGATCGGGCGGAAACGCAGATGCGCGGCGGCCAAGGCAGATTCCATGGCGGTTTTGCCCTGTGCCTGCAAATCTTTGGCAAACTCGATAATCAGAATCGCGTTTTTCGCGCTCAAGCCGATCACGGTGATCATGCCCACCATGAAGTAGATGTCGTTGAAGTAGAGCTCCTGCGAGCCGAGTACCCCGTTAAACATATTGCGGCCGAACACGCCCAGCACCACGCCGAGGAAGCCCAAGGGCGCCACCAGAAGCACAGCGGCCGGAATCGACCAGCTTTCATACAGGGCGGCCAACACTAGGAACACGGCTACCAATACGAAGATATACAGAGTGGTGCGCTGGGAGGCGCCGCTGGCCTGTTCGCGCGATTCGTCGGCCCATTCCACGCTGTAACCGTCCATCTGCGACACGATGCGTTCCACTTCGGCCATGGCGTCGCCGCTGGCAAAGCCGGAGTTTACCGCACCGCTGATCGACATGGCAGGATAGCCGTTGAAGCGGGTGCTCTGCTCCATACCGGTTTCCCAAGAAGCGCTCACCACGGTGGAGAGCGGCACGGCCACGCCTTGGCTGTTGGGCACGGTCATGGCCAGAATCTGCTCGGGCTGCATGCGTGCCTGCGCATCGGCCTGCACGTAAACGCGCTGCAAACGGCCGTTGTTGGGGAAGTCGTTGATATAGGAGCCGCCCAATGCGGTACTCAAAGCGGTACGGATGGAAGCCATGCTGATGCCTTGTGCGGCGGCGGCTTCACGGTCGATATTAAGCTTGAGCTGGGGCGCGTCTTCCAAACCGGAGGCACGGGTGTCGCCGAACATCGGGTTTTTACGCATTTCGGCAATCAGCTGGTCGCGGGCGGCCACCAGGGCTTGGTGGCCGTGGTTATTGCGGTCTTGCAGGTGGAATTCCAAACCGCCGTTACCCAGTTCGCGGATGGGCGGCGGGTTGATGGCGATGGCGAAACCGTCGCGGATCAGGCCGCTGCCCATAAAGGCGCCGGTGAGCTTCTGTGCAACAGACGAGGCACCTTGACCCGGGCCGGTGCGCTCGCCCCAGTCTTTCAGAATAACGAAGCCTAAGGCCATGTTCTGACCGCTACCTGAAAAACTGAAACCGGATACGGTAAACACGTCTTTCACTTCGGGCATGCCCATGGCGATTTTTTCCACCGCCAACAGGGTTTCGTCGGTACGTTCTTTGGTGGCGCCGGCCGGCAGCTGGATGCTCACCATCAGATTACCCTGGTCTTCGGTGGGCAGGAAGGAAGACGGAATGCGGGTGAATAGGAAGGCAGCCACGGCGATGAGGGCGGCATACACAACCACCATCCTGCCGGCACGCAGCAGCAGGGCGGCCACCCAGCTTTCGTAGCGTTTGTTGCCCGCATCGAATTTGCGGTTGAACCAGCCGAAGAAGCCGGTTTTCTCTTCGTGGTGGCCTTTGGCTACCGGCTTGAGCAGTGTGGCGCACAAGGCAGGGGTGAGCGACAACGCAAGGAAAGCGGAGAAGGCGATGGCAATCACCATGGTGATGGCGAACTGCTGGTAGATTTTGCCAGTAGCGCCGCTGAACATGGCCAGCGGTACGAATACGGAGACCAACACGGCGGTAATACCGACCACGGCGCCGGAAATCTGACCCATGGCCTTATGTGTGGCTTCACGCGGCGGCAAGCCTTCTTCCGACATGATGCGTTCCACGTTTTCCACCACCACAATGGCGTCGTCCACCACGATACCGATCACCAGCACCATAGCGAACATGGTGAGTACGTTGATTGACATGCCGAGGTAGTAGATGCCGGCAAAACCGCCCAACAGCGAGATCGGTACCACAATGGTGGGGATCAGGGTGTAGCGGATATTTTGCAGGAACACGAACATCACCACGAATACCAGCACCATGGCTTCCACTAGGGTGTGTACCACCTGCTCAATAGAGATGTCTACGAAGGTGGAGGTATCGTAAGGCGCGCTCCATTTCATGTCGCCGGGGAAGTAACTTTCCAAGGTGTTCATGCGGTCTTTTACCAAGGCGGCGGTGGCGGTGGCATTACCGCTGTTGGACAGCATCACGGCCACGCCGACGGTGGGCGTGCCGTTCAGACGGGTGCTGGAATCATAAGCTTGGGAGCCCAATTCGATTTTGGCCACGTCGCGAAGATATACGTTGGCACCGTCGGTGGTGCTGCGCAGGATGATGTTGCCGAACTGCTCGGGCGTGCTGAGCTGGCCTTCGGCAGTGATGGTGGCGGTGATGGTTTGCCCCTGGCTGGACGGCAGTGAACCGAGCGCGCCGGCGGAAATCTGCGCGTTTTGGGCGCTGATGGCAGAAGAAACGTCGGCAAACGACAGATTGAAGTTTTGCAGTTTCTGCGGATCCACCCACACGCGCATGGCGCGTTGCGCAGCAAACATGCGCACCGAACCGACGCCTTGCAAACGTTGCAGCTCGGGTACGATGTTGCGCTGAGCGTAATCAGCCATTTCCTCAATACTTTGGTTGGTGGAGGAAAGCGCCACCACCATCAGGAAGTTGGAGCGGGATTTAGATACGTTCACGCCGTATTGCTGTACGGTGGTCGGCAAGCTGGACAATACTTCGTTCAGCTTGTTGTTAACCTCAATCTGAGCCACGTCTTCGTTGGTGTCGGGGGTAAACGTGAGCGTTACCGTACCTGTGCCGCTGGAGTCAGCAGAGGTGGACATATAGTCCAAGCCTTCCACACCGTTCATATTGCGCTCGATTACCGCCAACACGCTGTCTTCCATCACTTGGGCAGAAGCGCCGGGATAGGTGGCGGTGAGGTTGAAGGTGGGTGCGGCCACAGACGGATACTGCGATACCGGCAGCTGCCGGATGGCCAGCACACCCGCCAAAATAATGAAAATAGAGATAACCCATGCGAACACGGGCCGATCGATAAAAAATTTAGCCATTTAGTGCAGCCCCTTTATTTGGCTTCAGAAGCGGGTTTGGCAGCGGGAGTAGAAGCGGCGGCGGGTTTAGCTGGGGCGCTGGCTGGCGCGGTGCTGGCCGGTTGCTGCGGCTGCGAAGCCTGCCATTCCTGTACCTGCACTTTCTGCGCACCCATCATGCCGGCAATCATGGTGCCGTCTACGGCCACCTTGTCGCCGTCCTTCAGGCCGCCGGTGATGATCCAGTTGTTGCCGCTTTGGCCGGCAATGGTTACTTCCTGCGGGCGCATCGAACCATCGGCTGCCACCACGACTACCGTATCTTTGGCACCGCGGGTAACCGCACGCTGCGGAATCAGGTAGGCACTGCTTACTTGGGCCTGCGGCAGGCGCACCTGTACATATAGACCGGGCAGCAATACGTTGTCTTCATTTGGAATTTCCACGCGCAGTGAAACTTGGCCGGTGGTTTCATTCACGGTTGGGTCGGTAAACAGCAGTCGGCCTTTTTGCGGGTACTCGCTGCCGTCTTCCATGATGATGGATACTTCCACCGCGCCGTTTACCGCGCTCATTTGGCCTTCGGCAATCTGGCGTCGCAGTTTCATCACGTCCAGCGCGGATTGAGTAACGTTTACATACATCGGATTGGTTTGCTGGATGGTGGCCAGCACGGTGGTGCTACCGGCGGTAAGCAGCGCGCCTTCGGACACGTTGGAGCGGCCGATGTAGCCGGAAATCGGCGCGGTGATGCGTGCGTGGTTCACATTAACCTGTGCCGAACGGATGGCAGCACGGGCGGCGCTCACATTGGCTACGGCCGAGCGCTGGGCGGCTACGGCGGCATCATATTCTTGCTTGCTGATGGCGTCGGCGGCCACCAAGGGCTGATAGCGCGCCAAATCGGCATTGGCTTTGGCTTGGGCGGCTTCGGCGGCGGCCAGTTGGGCACGCGCGCTGGCTAAGCTGGCAGAATAGGTGGCGTCGTCAAGCTGGTAGAGCGCCTGACCGGCCTGCACATAGCTGCCTTCTTGGAACAGGCGGCGCTGAATAATGCCGCTCACTTGCGGGCGGATTTCGGCGGAGCGGAACGACTCCAAACGGCCGGGCAGGCTGGTACTGATGGTGGTGTCTTGTGCTTTAACGGTCAGCACACTGACCACCGGCGCGGGGCCGTTCTGTTGCTGTTGCTCGTTTTTCCCGCAGGCAGACAGGGCCAAAACCGAGGCAAGGGCGATTGCGCTCAGTTTGAAGCCTGTTTTCCCTGATATGCTGAAGTATGTCATTATGATTGCCTTATGAAAGTAACGCTTAATTAACGAATTATGGCTGCTTGTGAACCCGGAGGGTGTAAGCAGCCGCAGAGAATAAAGTCGGCATTTTACGTTCATAGCTGTATGTTGTCTATGATGGTTTACAAAAAATATAGCAAAATACCAAAAAGCAACATTGCCGGGCGGAGAGCCTAGTCGGCTACTTGAAAGCAAGCTCTAAGCATGACAAAATTCGATAATAAATAAACCAGATACAACTAAAAATAACGATGAGAAAAACAAAAATCGAAGCACAAAAAACGCGCAATTATCTGCTAAAGGCGGCGCTGGATACGTTTTATGCGCGTGGTATCAGCCGTTCATCTCTAAATGAAATTGCGCAAACCGCCGGGGTAACGCGCGGTGCGCTGTATTGGCACTTTAAAAACAAAGAAGATTTATTTGAGGTCTTGTTTCAACAAGTGTTTGCTGAAATATCGCAGGACTTGGCGCGCGACATCGAAACCCAGTCGCCCAACATCTGGCAAAGCTTCGAGATCGCCACCATTAATATGTTTCAGCGGCTGGAAACCGATGAAACGGTAAGGAAGTTCTGCAATATCATCCATTTGAAATGTGAATACACCGAGCAGAACCATGCGGTGGTAAAAATTATGCGCAGCTATCAGGATATGTGGCAGCGCCTGCTCACCGATACGCTCACGCTGAGCCTGCAAAAGAAACAGCTGCCGGAGGATTTGAACGTGAACCTGGCGGTGGTGTTCATGATGTTGGTAATCAGCGGGCTGATGAATATCTGGCTGAATATGCCCGAGCAGTTCAGCGTTGGCAAAGCCGCGCCGCACATCATCCGGGCGGCGATGGGCGCGTTGAAGTACTCGCCGGATCTGTGTGCGCCGCCTGCCAAACAGCTGCCGTTGAGCATGCGTCAATACCGGGCTTAGGCTGATGCGCGAGTGAGGCTACCTGAAATTTCAGGTAGCCTTTTGGTTTTCTTTGGGCTACATTGCGGCGGCTTGAGGCTACCTGAAAAATATAGTCAAGCAGTTTTAAAGCAGTACTGCGTTGCCTCATTTTGCCGCATTGCCCATCTTGTCTGCGGGTTTGCTGCCTTAAATTTGATCCGCTATAAAATGGACGAAGCGGGTTGCCGTGCGACCAAAACGGTAGACGGTCACGAAGCTAATATTTTCTACATCCTTGTTATTCCGAAAAGTTTGTTTTCATGAAATCCCTTTCCCCAAAACTGATTGTTTCCCTGCTGGTGGTCGGCGTAGCGGCGGGCATCACGGGCATTGTGCTGACGCTGCTGCTGCATGCGGTGCAGCATTGGGCGTTCGGTTATCCGCAGGATGTGGCGCTGCCGTATCGGGTAATGGTGGAGGATAGCTCGCCGCTGCGGCGTTGGCTGGTGTTGCTGCTGTGCGGCGGGGTGGTGGGTGCGGGCTGGGTGTGGCTGCACCGCAAGGCGGCGCCCTTGGTGCCGATTAAAACGGCGGTGGTGAGCGGGCGCAGGATGCCGCTGGCGGCCACTTTGATGCACGCGCTGCTGCAGATTGTTACGGTGGGTTTGGGCTCGCCGTTGGGGCGGGAGGTGGCGCCGCGGGAAATCAGTGCGGCTCTGGCGGAGCGTTGGTCGGCATGGCGGGGGCTGGATGAGGAGGAGCGGCGGGTGTTGCTGGCTTGCGCTTCGGGGGCGGGCTTGGCGGCGGTGTATAACGTGCCGCTGGCGGCGGCGGTGTTTGCGCTGGAAACGTTGATGCTGTCGTGGTCGCGGGAGCGGCTGCTGGCGGCGCTGATTGCCTGCGGTACGGCGGTGCTGGTGGTGCGTATGGGGCTGGGGGATGTGATTCAGTATCCGATGCCGGCGTTTCCGCTGCCGACTTGGTGGTTTAATGCTTGGGCGCTGGCGGCGGCGCCGCTGTTGGCTTTGGGGGTGTGGGGCTTTGATTGGTGCATGGGAAGGCTGCCTGAAATTCCGCGGCGCAGTGCCCGGATGTTGTGGGTGGCGCTGTTGGCGTTCGGGCTGATTGGGCTGTTGGCTTGGTGGTTTCCGGAGATTATGGGTAATGGGAAGGCGGGCAACCAGTTGAGCTTTGGGGCGGCTTTGGATTGGCGTTATGCGCTGGGGCTGTTGGGGGCGAAGTGGGCGGCGTTGCTGCTGGCGACGCTGGCGGGGGCGTATGGCGGGCGGATTACGCCTTCGATGATGTTGGGCGGGCTGATTGCGTTTGCGGCGGCGTGCGGGTGGAATGTGCTGTTGCCGGGGGTGGATACGGGTGCGGCGGCCTTTGTGGGGGCGGTGGTGTTTTTGGGGGTGGGGCAGAAGATGCCGCTGACGGCGTTGGTGTTTATGCTGGAGCTGTCGCGCCAGTCGCCGGCGCTGTGGCTGCCGCTGTGTTTGTGTATGGGGTTGACGCTGGGGGTGTGCCGTTTGCTGCCGGCGGGGGAAGCGGGCTGAAGCGGTTGCCGGGCATGGGAAGGCTGGCTGAAACGTGGTTTCAGGTAGCCTTTTTATGTTGTGGGGATGGAAAGCAGGCTACCTGAAAAGTAGGGGGTGTTTTCAGGTAGCCTGACGGGGTTCAGTTCGGGTCGATGCTGTTTTCTTGCAGCAGTTTGAGGATGGTTTGCTGGGCTTGTTGCCGTTGGAGCTGTTCGATGAGGCGGGGTTTGAGCTGCTCGAAGGGCGGGGCGTCTTCCATCGGGCGGGTGGCGCTGATCTTGAGCAGGAGGATGCTGCCGTTGCCCAGAGGGAGGGGTTGGATTTGGCCGCGGGTCATGCCGCGCACGGTGTCGGCGATGGGCGGCGGAAGCTGCTGGAGGCTGAGCCAGTTGGCTTCGCTGCTGCCGTTGGTTTGGCGTGCCATGAGTTGCTCGAAGCTGAGGCCTTTGCGCAGAGATTCGATGGCGGCGTCGGCTTCGGCTTGGCTGGCGAATTGGATGTGTTGCAGCTGGATTTGCTGGGTCATGGCGGCATAGAGTTGGCGGGCTTCGGCGTCGCTCACGCTCACTTGATCGGCGAGGTGTTGGGCGTAGGCCTGGGCGTAGAACTCGGCTTCAAGGTTGGCAAGCCGGGCTTGGATGTCGGGGTTTTTATCGAGCCCGGCGCGGAGGGCGGCGGCTTTGAGCACTTCGTCTATTTGCAGCTGTTTGACGGCGTATTGGCGCAGTTGCTCGGCATTTGGGGCGGGTTCGCCGGGCTGGGCGGCGGCCTGTTGCTGCAAGGTTTTCACCTGCTGGGCGATACGGTTTTCGGCAATCTGCGGGGCGGCGGCGATTGCCCATCCGGCGGTGAAGGTGGTGAGGGCGAGCAGGCTGGCGGCGAAAGTGTTTTTCTTCATGGCGCGTGTTCCTAAGTGGGGAAGTTATTGGTTATATGGATTGAATTGTAGCGGCTGCCGGATAAGCAGCCGCTACGGTGTGCCAAGGGGGTTAGCGGATGGTTGCCTGCTGGTAGAGGCGGGCGATTTCCTGCTCAATCAGCAGGTTTTGCAAATCTTGCTGGATTTGCGGCTTCAGCTGGGCAAAGGGCGGCACACGCACGGCACGTTTGTTGGCCATGTAGAAAACGGCGTAGATACCGTTACTTTGCACCGGGGTTTCGGTGAATTTGCCCTGTTGCAGCGATTTGACGGCGTTGTAAACCAGCGGGGCGCCTTCTTCTAAGTCTTTCAGCGGGGTGAAGGAGGGGCTGATGCCGCCGTTGGCTTTGCTTTGCGGGTCGATAGTGTATTGGCGAGCCACGTCGGTGAAACGGCGGCCGCGTTTGAGGTCGGAAATGGCTTTTTGGGCGTTGTCGGCGTTATCGAGGATAATCTCGCCGAGCTGCACTTCCTGTGTGCCGCGGTAGCGGTTGGTGATTTCCTGGTAGGCCTGCTGCACTTGGGCATCGCTCACCGGGTTGTTGCGTAGGATGTGGGCAACTAAGGCTTGGGCGGTAACGTTGCCTTCGAATGTGGCCCAATCTTGGCGGAAGGTGGGCTTGCGGTCTTCGCCACTGCTGCGGGCGTCGGCGCGGGCGCGCTCGATAATCTGCTTGAATTCTGGACTTTCATTCAGGCGCAGGCGGCGGGACTCCTGAATCATCAGCTCGCGGGTAACTAGGCGGCGGGCGATGTTTTCGCGCAGCTCGCGGCTGTCGGGCACTTGGCCGTTGCTCTGCTCGTTGATGATTTTCACCTGCTGGTCGATTTCGGTGCTGTCAATGCGGGTGTTGTTTACGGTTACGATGGTTTGGGCGGCCAGCGGGGCGGCGGCCAGGGCTGTGGTGAGCAGCAGTGCGAGAGAAGTGCGTTTCATGTTGTCGTCCTTTAAATAGCTGTGTTCGGATTATAAGGGATTTTCAGGCCCGATACTCTTCCGGCGTTTGCGCACGGATGCTCAGGGCGTGGATTCGGTCGGGATAGAGGTCGTGTAAAGGTTCTTGCACGGCGCGCTGTCGGGCTATGCGGCTCATGCCGACAAAGCGCGGGCTGACGATGTGTATCCGATAGTGACCGCCGCCGGTGTTGCCAGCGTGGCCGATGTGCAGGTGGCTGTCATCGAACAGGTCGAGCAGTTCGGGCTCAAAGGCTGCCTGAAGACGCTGGCGGATGGTGTGCGCCGCATTCATTCGGGCAATACTTTCTTAAACGGGCGGATCAAAATTTCGGAATACACGCCGGCTTCTACGTAAGGGTCTTGCCCGGCCCATTCTTCGGCTTCATCCAAAGATTCGAATTCGGCCACAATCAGGCTACCTGAAAATCCGGCCTCGCCTTCCGGCAGCGGGCAAGGTCCGGCCAATACCAACCTGCCTGCCGCTTGCAAAGTTTTTAATCTGGCCAGGTGTGCCTCGCGGGCGGCTTGGCGGGCTTCGGTTGAGCCGGCAACATCGGAGGCCATGAGCATAAACAGCATATCGTGTCTCTATCGAATGTGGGTGTGGATTGGAGAAATCAACTGAAGTGGCAATCTTAAAGCAAATACGGCGGTTCTGCATCCAAATATCGCAATATTTGAGCCTGCCATCCTATCTTGACAACAGTATGCAGGAGAGAGGCTACCTGAAAATTTCAAATATCCTGGTTCCGTTAAATAATTAAAAAATGTTTCATTCCTGTATAGAAAATCGGGGTAAATGGCAGAAATGGCTTGGCATAAATAGGAAATAAACGATATGATACCTAGGTTTAAAGAATTTAATCCGTTGCGCGTTAGGCAGAATCGGGCTGTGAAGTTATTGCTATCGGCCTGTATTTTTCTGTTAGTTCAGGAGTTTAACGAGCATTACTTCAAGGTTGTAAGGGGGATTTGATGTTTTGTAAGCAGTATAAAATGAAGCTGATTGCCGCTTCTCTGGGTTTGGTTGCTTCGGTTCACGCATATGCTGCGATGGGCGGCATGCAGGTGCAATCACGCCTGAACGAGCCTTTTTCCGCCACAGTAGTGGTAACCGGCGACGAAGCACGCGCACTGGCCGGTTCGGCCAAGCCCACCATCAACGGTGCAAATCTGAATGCCACAGTTACCCACCAAGGGGCTGACCGTGCCGTGATTCGTTTGCGTTCTAGTGCGCCGATTAAAGAGCCGGTGATGACTTTCTGGCTCGGTGTCGGCAACCAAAACCATCAATACACCGCTATGTTGGATCCCCGCGATTACCAACAGCCCGGCGCTGCCGCCAACCATTCCCGCCGCGAACGCCGCGCCGAAGCCGAGCCGAGCCGCCGCCGTTCTTCCCGACATCAAGAACGTGCCGCTGCCCGCCGTGAAGCGCCAGTACAGATCCAAGGCAGAAGCTACCAGATTAAAGACGGCGAACTGCTGGTGGATATTGCCGAACAGGTCAAACCTTCCGGCCTGACTCTGCGCCAAACCATCAATGCGTTGGTGGCCGCCAACCCGCGTGCTTTCCGCAATGGCAACCCGGATTTAATGTACCGCGGTGCCACCCTGACCATCCCCGATGCCGAAACCCTACGGCGTCTGGCGCACAATCCGCCGCGCCGCGTTAGCACCACACACGAACGCGCTGCAGCCGATACTGTTCCGGCCAACCAACAGCCGCAGGTAACTCCGCCGGCAGAAACCAAGCCGGCAGTGCCCGTACAGCAGCAGCCGGTTACTCCTCCGGCTCCTCCTGCTGAGCCTGTGCAACCCGCGCAGCAACAGCCAGCCGTACCGCCGGTTGCTAGCGAGCCTGTAGTTACGCCTGCTTCAGCCGAATTGCCTGCGGATCAGGCCGAAGTATTGGCTAGCATGCCCGAGCAGGCTTCCGATATGATGGCTTCCGAGCCGGTGGTTGAGCCGACTCCGCCGGTGGTGGCTCCACCCATCGAAGAAACGCCGCCGATGGAAGAAGAAGGCATGGACATGATGCAGATGGCCATGTATGGCGGTGGCGGCCTGCTGGTATTGGGTGGTTTGGCTTATTTGCTGTTAAACCGCCGCCGCAAAGGCGCCGCGCCCAAACGTGCGCAGGCGGCAGCCGATGAAGATGATGATGACGATCTGTATTTCGAGAGTGTTACCGACCATTCCGACAGCATCGCCGCCACCCCCATCGCTCCGGCCGCGCCCGCAGCCCAGCCGGCACCTGCCGCGCCTGTTGCCGCGCAGCAAACGGTGAGCGAAGCGGATTTGGGCTTGGATTTGAGCCATCTAGACGAACAACAGCAATTGGGCAGCACGTCCAGCACCGCCGAAGCCGCCCAACAGGCGGAAGCCGATGACTGGAGCTGGCTGGCTCAAGCCGAAGAAGAACCGGCCGCGCCTGCCCAAGCAGCACCTGCCGCTCCGGTTGCCACTGTAGCAGAAACGCCCGCCGCAGAAGATGAATGGCTGAACTTCGGCAGCGAGAATCCCGCCGACGTATCCGCTCCGGTGGAAGCTGAAGCCGCTCCGGCTGCTGCTCAAACCGAATCGGCTGCCGATGATTTGGATTGGGTGCTAGACGAAACCCCGGCTGCCGTACCGCAGTCTTTCCAAACCGAGCCCGCGCCGACCGTTGATTTCGATGTGCCCGCCCAGCCGGAAGCTCCGGCAGTGGAAAATACCGCGTTGTCTTTTGAGATGCCGGAACTGGATTCAGGTAGTCCGCAGCAAGAAGAAGCACCTGCTGCAGACGTTTCCAATGTGATGGATTTCAATCTGGATTTCGACACGCCGTCTGCTCCGGCAGCCGAGCCTGTTGTTGAGGCTGCTCCGGCAGCTCAGCCTGCCGCCGTGGCGGACGAGCCTGCCGTGGCCGGCCCGTTGCCGAAAGAGGCGCTGGAAGCCAAACTGGAACTGGCCAAAATGTATCTGGAAATCGACGATGCCAACACCGCCCGCCAAACCCTGCTGGAACTGATCAACGAATCGGAAGGCAGCAGCATCCAGGCTCAGGCTCAGGCATTGTTGAACGACATCGGCCACTGATTTTAGCTCAGCTGAAGCTGACGCTTTCAGGTAGCCTATCCCAACCCGGGCAGCATTGCCCGGGTTTTTGCCACCGGACGATTATGCAAGAGTGCCTGTCAGCATGTTGAAAAATAATCAAATTAGGCTACCTGAAAGCGTCAGCTTCAGCGAAGCTGAAAACCAAGCAGCATAATCGCACATTCCTTCCTGTCTCATCTCATGCATTCATCCGCCCTGCAACGCCGTGCCCTATTCGTCAGTTACGACGGCAGCCGTTTTTTCGGCTGGCAGAAACAGGCCGACGGCATCGTCACCGTGCAGAACGCCTTGGAGAACGCCCTGAGCGCGATTGCCCAAGAGCCAATAAGCGTTATCACAGCCGGCCGCACCGATACCGGCGTGCACGCCACGGCGCAAGTGGTGCATTTCGATTCCGCCGCCCGCCGGCCGGAACAGGCTTGGGTGCGCGGCGTGAATGCGCATCTGCCTGAAGGTGTGGCCGTGTGGCAGGTGCGCGAGGTGGCGCCGCAGTTTCACGCCCGCTTCGATGCCTGCGGCCGGCGCTACCGCTATCTGCTGCAATCGGCACCGGTGCGCTCGCCGCTGTTGGCCGCCCGTGCCGGTTGGACGCATTACGCGCTCAATATCGAAGCCATGCGCCAAGCTGCCGCCCTGCTGGTGGGCGAGCACGATTTTTCCAGCTTCCGCGCTGCCGAGTGCCAGGCCAAATCGCCGGTGAAAACCCTATACAGCGTGTTGCTACACGGCACGCCCGAGCTGCTGGCGGTGGATTTCCACGGCAACGCCTTCCTACACCACATGGTGCGCAACATCATGGGCGCGCTGGTGTATGTGGGCTGCGGCAAGCTTAGTGTGCCCGAGTTTGCCGCGCTGCTGGCCGCGCGCAGCCGCCGCCTGGCGCCGCCCACCTTCATGCCCGACGGCCTCTACCTCACCGGCGTGGACTATCCGCCGCAATGGGGCGTGCCCACGCCGCCGCTGCCCGCTTGGCTGTTTCCTGATTTATAAACGTTTTGTATGAAGGCAATCGCATGACCCTCACCCTGATGTTCCGAGAATATTGCAGCCTGTGCCACCAGATGCGCGCCGCTTTGCAGCCCTATCAGGCTGAATATGGTTTTGAACTGCAAGTGTTTGATGTGGATGATGATCCTGAGTTGGAAGCGCGCTATAACGAGCTGGTGCCGGTGTTGCTGCACGGCGATGAGGAAATCTGCCACTGGCATTTAAACGAAGCCAAGCTGCTGGCCGTGCTGCAAAACGCAAAGGCTACCTGAAAATATCTGCCGCCCATCCGGAAGGCTACCTGAAAGGAATCCTGATGCCGAAAATAAAAATCTGCGGCCTCACCCGCCCGCAAGACGCGCAAGCCGCCGCCGAGCTGGGCGCCGATGCCGTCGGCCTGGTGTTTTACCCGCAAAGCAAGCGTTATGTGAGCGTGCCGCAGGCTCGGGAAGTGGTGGCGGCGTTGCCGCCGCAAGTGGCCAAGGTGGCGCTGTTTGTGAACGAATCGGCGGGAAACGTCCGCGCGGTGCTGGCGCAGCTGCCGATTGATATATTGCAGTTTCACGGCGATGAGCCGCCGGAGTTTTGCCGGCAGTTCGGCAAGCCGTATTGGAAGGCGGTGCGGGTGCGTTCGGCACAGGATATCGCCGAGGCGGCGGCGCGCTATACCGATGCCGCCGCGCTGCTGCTGGACGCACACATCGAAGGCCAATACGGCGGCACGGGGCAACGGTTCGACTGGCGCCTGCTGCCGCACGCCATGCCGCTGCCGTGGATTCTGTCGGGCGGGCTGAACGCGGACAATGTGGCGGAAGCCGTGCGGCAAACCGGTGCGGCGTGGCTGGATGTGTCCAGCGGGGTGGAGCAGGCGCCGGGCATCAAGAGCCGGGATTTGATGGAACGCTTTGTGCGGCAGGCGCGCGGATGATTGGCAAGCGTTGCGGGAAATGGAGAGGCTACCTGAAAATTTCAGGTAGCCTTTTTGATGGCAACGATTACTTTTGGTAAATGCCGTACTCGTAGCCGGAGCAGAAAGCATTGCCCGTTTTTGTTTGCACGTCGGCATAGCTGCATTGGTCGTAGCCGTGCACCGCTTCGCAGGCGCGCACCGCCCGCACGATGGCCTGTTGGCTGTCTGGGTGTTTGCCCACGAAAATGTCGGATGGGGTTTTCGGGCCGTTGTCGGGGTAGGCGATCATGGCGCAGGTGTTAGCGAAGGTGGCGACCCGGTGGCAGGTGTGGCCGCGCTCGCATTGACGCATGGTTTTCTCCACTGCTTCGGCTTCAGTGCGGTAGCCGCCGGCATACATGATCCGACGATTTGGAATTTCGTAGGCCACTGCCATCCAATACGGCGTGGCGCGGAAACGGGCGATGCGCGCCTGCACTTCTGCCTCGCGCCGCTCCCAAGCGCGCACTTCGGCGGCGGAGGGGCCGTGCGGGGCAGTTCGCCGATTATTCTGCTGTTGTTGGTAATACATACCGAGTTCGTTTTGCTGCCGCTGGAACTCTTGTTGCTGAATTTGCGCTGGTGTGGGTTGTGCCCAAGCCGCACCGGCGCCGCATAACAGCAGCGCCGCCAATGCGCCCGCCGCCGTGTGGGTGATGTTCCGTTTCATCTTGCCGCTCCTGTTTTCAAAGGTGGGAAGGGATGTTGCCGATGGTGGGATTGTAACAAAAAACAAAATCTTGCACACCGTTTCCGGCTGTTTCAAGGCTACCTGAAAAATGGGTGTGTGGATTTTCAGGTAGCCTTTATCGTGTGCGGAGGTTGGGATGTTGCCGGCTTAGCGCGGCAGGATTTTCTTGGCGGCTTCCACGCCCCAGTACACGGCTTCTTCCATCACGGAATAGCTACTCAGGTCGCTATGGGCGAAGAGGAGGCGGGAGCGGTGCCGGCGCAGTTTGAGCAGGGTTTCTTGGGCGAGGTAACCGGGCGTGGGAGAGCTCATGCCGTGGCCGCGCACGCCGATGTCTACGGTGGCGACATGGCGCCAGAAGCTGGGGCCGTAGGCTTGGATGAGGTCTTGCGCGGCGTGTTCGAGCAGCTCTTCTTCGCCGGCTTTGAGCAGCCAGCGGCGGATTTCGGAGGGGCTATCGTGGTTGAGGGCGGTGTAGGCGGTGAAGATGCTGCGCTCGGGCTTGGCGGCGCGGATGAGCTGGTTGGTGGATACGACGTAGCCGAGGCCGCGGCTGCCGTACACGACGTTGTCCCAGGCGAGCTCGCTGTGTTGGGCTTCTTGGGGGAAGCTGTGCAGCACGAAATTGCTCACCAGCCAGGGGGCGTAGGCGGGCAGGTTGAGCGAGAAGCCGTAGCGCCGGGGCTGGGCGATGATGCGGGCGGCCACCATCAGGGGCATGGCGCAGATGACGTTTCGGGCGCGGACGAGGCTGGTGCGGCCGCTTTGGTTGTGGCGCAGGATCACGGCCACGTCTTCGCTGTTTTCGCTGATTTGCAGGGCGGTGGCATCCAGGGCGGTGGGCTGGGGGAAGGTGAGCTCAGGGTTTTCAGGTAGCCTTTCGATGGTTTGCAGGCGGATGTGGCGGCGGATGGCTTCGGAAAGGTGGGCGAGGCCTTCGGGCCAGGTGAGCACGGCTTCGTTGGTGTGGCCGCGGGCGGTGAAGTAGTGCAGGCCGGCAAAGGCGGATACTTGCTCGATGCCCTGGCCGTAGTCGTCGCGGCAGCAGTAGTCGAGGTACCAGAGCAGGCCGGGGGAGCGGTAGTTTTCCTGCCGAAGCCAGGTGGCGAAAGTGAGTTGGTCGAGGCGGCGCCATTCTTCGTCGGCGGAGGAGAGGGCAACGGGGATGGCGAAGATTTTGAGGCCGTCGCGGCCGCGGGCGGTGCGCAGGCGTTCGACCAGGGCATGGAAGCGTCGGCTGTCGGCGTCTTCTTTCGGCAGCAGGGAGTATTGCCAGCGTTTTTGGTAGAGCAGGCGTTCGGCGGGGGCGTAGACGAGGTCGGTTTCGCGATAGACGGGCTCGGGCTGGTCGATACCGCTCAGCAGGATGCCGAGGTCGGCGAGCAGCTGGCGCACGTAGATGCTTTCCAGCGAGGGCAGGGCGAGGTAGTGGGCGGCGGCGGGGGCGGAGAGGCTGCCCGAAACATAGGCGGCGTTGTTGCCGTTGCGCTCGATGCCTTCGGCGAGGAGAAAGTTGTTTTGGCCATGCTTGGCGAGATACCAGGCGGCGGAAAGGGCGGCGCCGCCGCTGCCGAGGATGAGGGTGTGGCAGCGGTGTTCGGATTGGGGTTCGAGCGGGAGCTGGCCGTTGCGCAACTGGTGGCCGAAGGGCAGGCCGATGCGGTTGATGTGCACGCTCGGGCGGCGGTTGAGGTATTGGTGGCCCAGGCGGGAGGCGGCCGCGGCGGCGGAAAGGGCGGCGGCACTGCCGAGCAGTTGGCGGCGGGTGAATTTCATTTTTCAGGTAGCCTCGGCGGAGGCGGGTGTGGATGGCAACAGCCGGACATCATGCCCGGCTGACGGCTTTAGGGCGGATTCTGCCACTTTCCGATATATCAGGCAGCGGCAGGCATGGCGGGCTGCCACCGTAGCAAACGTTACGAAATCCTCTCTATATTTTCAGGTAGCCTTCCGGAAGAGGCTACCTGAAAAAGTTTGGCAACAATGGATGCGGTGCAAACAGCCTTATTCGGCCGGTTCGTTTTCGCTGCGGCGTTTGCCGCGCTCGGCCTGCCGTTGTTGGCGCAGCTCTTGCAGCTTGGCATGGAAGAATTGGCTGCGGCGGCGTTTGCGCTGCCAGAAGTAGAGCAGCACCAGGGCGCCGATGCCGATGAGCACGTAGAGGATGTGTTGGAATTGGTGCGCCTTCATCAGCAGCCAGTCTTTGTTGGCAGCGCCGTAGTGGCCGAGATACACCCAGGCGGGCACGGAAATCAGCGAGGCGAGGCCGTCCATCAGCAGCCAGCGCCAGAAGGAAACCCGGCCGCTCATGCCGGCGGTGATGAAGATGGGCGTGCGCAGGCCGGGCAGGAAGCGCGCCACAAACAGCACCCAGCTGCCGTGTTTGTCGAATTTTTCCTGCACTTGCAGGTAGCGGTGCGGCGGCATCAGGCGCTTGATGAAGCGGGCTTTGAGGATGCGGTCGCCATAGGTGTGGCCGAGCATGAACATCATGCCGTCGCCGGTGAGCACGCCGACCATGCCCACCACCACCATGATGTGCGCATTGCTGTGGCCGAGGCCGGAAATCACGCCGCCGGCAATCAGAGTGATGTCTTCGGGAATCGGGATGCCGAAACCGCAAGCCACCAAAACCACAAATACGGCGGCGTAGCCGTATTGGGTGAACAAGGCTTCTAGGATGTCGAGCATGGTTGGGTATGTTCCTGTGGATCTACGTTATTTTTGACGGATGCTCTCGGCAATGCGCTCGGCGCAGCGCTGCGCCAGCTTGGTGTCGCGGGCTTCCACCATCACGCGCACCACCGGCTCGGTGCCGGAGGCACGCAGCACCACGCGGCCGTGCCCGGCCAGCTCGGTTTCCACTGATTGCAGCGCGGCGGCGGAAGCGGATTGCCAATCCTGGCCTTTGCTGATGCGCACGTTGATCATGGTTTGCGGGAAGGGCAGCCAATCCACGGCGGACGCCAAATCCTGATCCAGCGTTTGCAGCGCAGCCAACACTTGCAGCGCGGCAATGGTGCCGTCGCCGGTGTTGTGTTTGTCGAGGCAGAGGATGTGGCCGCTGGCTTCGCCGCCGATCTGCCAGCCGCGCTGTTGCAGCTGCTCCAGCACATAGCGGTCGCCCACTTTGGCGCGGGCAAATTCGATGCCCTGCTGCGACAAGGCCAGCTCCATCGCCATATTGGTCATCACCGTGCCGACCACACCGCCGGTGAGCGAGCCGGTTTTACTGCGGGCGCGGGCAATCACGTAAATCAGCGAATCGCCGTCGTACACTTTGCCTTGTTTGTCTACCATCATCAGTCGGTCGCCGTCACCATCCAGCGCGATGCCGTAGTCGGCTTCGTTTTGCAGCACGGCGGCTTGCAGGGTTTTGGTGTAGGTGGCGCCGCATTTGTGGTTGATGTTGAAGCCGTTGGGCTGGTTGCCGATTTCGATCACATCGGCGCCGAGCTCGTGGAATACTTTGGGGGCGACGTGGTAGCCGGCGCCGTTGGCGGTGTCCGCCACCAGCTTGAGGCCGCGCAGGTTTAAGCGGGCGGGGAAGGTGGATTTGCAGAATTCGATGTAGCGTTCGTCGGCGCCGCTCACGCGTTTGGCGCGGCCGAGCTGGTCGGAGGAGACGGTGTGCATTTCCTGGTCGAGCTGCTGTTCGATTTCCCGCTCGATTTCGTCGGAGAGCTTCATGCCGTCTTCGGTGAAGAATTTGATGCCGTTGTCGGCGTAGTGGTTGTGCGAGGCGGAAATCATCACGCCGGCGGAAAGGCGCAGGGCGCGGGTAAGATAGGCCACGCCCGGGGTGGGCAGCGGGCCGGTTTGGATCACGTTCACGCCGGCGGCGGTGAAGCCGGCCACCAGTGCGGTTTCCAGCATGTAGCCGGAGATGCGGGTGTCTTTGCCGATGAGCACGGTGGGCTTGTGTTCGTCGTCGCGTTTGGTCAGCACTTGGCCGGCGGCGTAGGCCAGCTTCAACACGAAATCGGGCGTGATCGGGAATTTACCCACTTCGCCGCGCACGCCGTCGGTGCCGAAATATTTTTTTGACATCGCGAAATCCTTTGCAGTAGCCGCTTTGCGGGCGGAATGTGCGGATTGTAAAGCAGCGTTCGGGCTTGCGCCAGCACTGCGGCGGTTAAATCGGGCAAACGTGCTATCGGGAAAGGGTTTTTGGCGGGGCGGAGGCTAGCTGAAAATGTAAGCAGGGGTTGCTGCTAAAGGGGAAAACAGGTTTCAGGTAGCCTTAATCTGAGGCAGATGAGGCTACCTGAAAATTAGAAGCCTCATTTTGGATAAGGAACAGGGAAAGGGCGTTTAGACAGCGCGGATAACTTTTAGTTTGGCAGAAACTCAGTCTGAGCTATTCCAAGCCATCGGTTCACCTCGTTGAAGCTTCATTTTCAGGTAGCCTTACCCAATCCAATGTAGGCTACCTGAAACTATGCGGCACCGTTCAGCGCACGATTTCCGCCAGTGGCCAGCGTGGGCGCACGTTGAAGCCGACGGCGGGGAGGGCGGCTTGCAGGTGCATGGCGCCGGCGAAAGCGATCATGGCGCCGTTGTCGGTGCACAGGGGCAGCGGCGGGAAATAGGTGCGCACGGCTTCAGGCGGGCCCTTGGGGCTGGGGCGCACTTGCAGCGCGGCGAGCTCGGCGCGCAGCTTCCAGTTGGCGCCCACGCCGCCGGCCACCACCAGCGTGCGGTAGCCGGTGTGCAGCAGGGCTTGGCGCGATTTGGCCAGCAATACATCCACCACGGCGTCTTGGAAGGCGCGGCAGATGTCGTTGCGCACGGGGTCGGGCAGCTGGCCGCCGTGTTCGGCGCGCACGGTTTGCACGGCGGTGAGCACGGCGGTTTTGAGGCCGGAGAAGCTCATTTGCAGGTCGTGCGAGTGCAGCATGGGGCGCGGGAAGCTGAAGGCATCGGCGCGGCCGAGGCGAGCGAGTTCGGAGAGCTTGGCACCGCCGGGGTAAGGCAGGCCGAGCAGTTTGGCGGTTTTGTCGAAGGCTTCACCTGCGGCGTCGTCCACGCTTTCGCCGAGTAGTTTATAGTCGCCGATGCCGCGCACGGCCATGAATTGGGTGTGCCCGCCGGATACGAGCAGGGCAACGAAGGGGAAAGCGGGCTTGTCTTCGGCCAAAAGCGGGGAGAGCAGGTGGCCTTCGAGGTGGTGTACGGGGATAACGGGCTTGCCCAGCGAGAAGGCAAGGGCGTTGGCAAAGGCGCTGCCGGCCAGGAGCGCGCCACCGAGGCCGGGGCCTTGGGTGTAGGCAACGGCATCGATATCGGCATAATTTTTGCCGGCTTCGCGCAGGCAGGCTTGGGTGAGCGGCACGAGGCGGCGGATGTGGTCGCGGCTGGCCAGCTCGGGCACCACGCCGCCGTATTCGGCGTGCATGGCCATTTGGGTGTGCAGCTGGTTGCCGACAAGGCCGTGTTCGGTGCTGTAGAGCGCCACGCCGGTTTCGTCGCAGGAGGATTCGATGCCGAGGACGAGCATATATAAGGCTACCTGAAAATGTTGGCTTCAAAGGATGAAGCATAAGAAGGGCGCTATTTTAGCGGCAAATGCCGGGCGTGGGCTATGCGCGCATAACGAGGCTACCTGAAACTAATGTCTTGGTGGAGCCAAGGATGAGTTTTTGCGAAGCTAAAGTGCAAGCTTCGACGATATGGACCAATGGCTTGGCATAGCCCAGGCTGAGTTTCTGCCAAGTTAAAATCTTTGGCAAGAGATGTCTGCTTAAATGGGCGGCATGGCGTGTTTGGGCAAAATTATGCTGCCCGGGCAGGCGGAAAACGGGAATTGTTGTTTTTTTGCACACGCTAAATCGGCTTGCGGAAACGGGTTTTACAATCGTGCGTGTAGGTATAATGCAAAAATATGCAAAGAGAAGCAGTGCAGTATATTGGCATGAAAAATATATATTTTTTGGCTATAAGGATAGAATTGTGCCGTTGCCTGGGTGAAATATGTTAATTGATGCCCGGTTTGGTGCGGCTTTCTGCTAGCGGCCGGGTGCGGCGATAGAGAACCGGAGCAAGATAATTGCGTTGCCAGCGACGGGCAAACAGCGGATAATGCGCAGCAATTCTTAATTGGAATTTATCTGTGAGACGGCTAGAGGTCCGCAGATAGGGAATTTTTTAAAGTTATAACTTGAATTTGTTTAGAGGTAATTCAACATGAAAAAATCTTTGTTTGCCGCTGCCCTGATGTCTTTGTTCTTGGCTGCTTGTGGTGGCGAAGCTCCGGCTCCCGCTGCTTCTGACGCTTCTGCTGCTTCCGCCGCTTCTGAAGCCATGGCTTCTGAAGTTGCCGGTGCCGCTTCTGCTGTAGAACAGGCTGCTTCTGAAGCTACTTCTGCCGTTGAAGGCGCTGCTTCTCAGGCTACTGCCGCTGTTGAAGGCGCTGCTTCTGAAGCTACTGCTGCTGTTGAAGCTGCTGCCAGCTCTGCTAAGTAATCCAGCGGTTACTTGAAAATTTAAAGCCTTGCCGCTTGTGCAAGGCTTTATTTTTGCCCGCCGCCTGCCTGCTTTCGTTTCCGGCATGGCGGCGGTTTGCATTTATGGGCGCTAATTTTGCCAAGCATTGGCCGGATTTGCTATAAAGGCGGCTGTTTTGTAAAACCGGTACACGGCAGGAATGGCAATGATTCGAGGCGGGTTGTGGTGGTGGATAGCGGGTGTGCTGCTGGCATTTTGGTTGCCGGCAGCACATTTTGCTGCCATCACGGCCGCTTCGGCAGCGCTGCTGGGTTTGCTCGGCTGCTGGCGGCGGGCGCGCGGGGCGTGGTGTTTGCTCTTGGGCTTGCTCTACGGCGTGTGGCGGGTGCAGCTGGCGCTGGCGCAGCAATGGCCGGCCGAGCCGGAGTTTCAGCGGGTGCGGCTAGATTTTCAGGTAGCCTCTGTGGCGGAGATGTCGGCGCAGGCGGTGCGTTTTGAGGCTTGGGCGGAAACGGAACAGGGGCAGCGCTACCGTTTGCTGGTGTCCGACCGGCAGCTGCGCGAATGGCGGCCGGGCAGCCGCTGGCGGATGACGGTGCGGGTGCGGCCGACGGTGGGCGAGCGCAATGCAAACGGCTTCGACCGCGAGGCGTGGGCGCTGAGCCGGCGCATTGACGGCATTGCTTCCGCCGCAAACGAGCGGGTGACATTGCCGCCGGACACGGGTTGGCAGGCGCGTTGGCAAAACTGGCGTTACAACCGGCAGCAGGATTGGCAGCAGGCGGCGCAGGAATATCCGAACGGCGCGGCGCTGATGCAGGCTTTGGGCGGCGGCGGATACGGCGGGCTGGCGGATGAGCATTGGCAGTCGTTCCGCAACTTGGGCATCAACCATCTGATCAGCGTGTCCGGGCTGCACATCGGCATGGTGGCGTTGGCGGCGGGTTATCTGGCGCGGCTGGTGCTGCTGCGTTTGCCGCTGGCGGAACCGCGCCGTTGGTATTTGGCGGCGGGTTTGGCGGCGGCACTGTTTTATTCGGCGCTGGCGGGCTTCGGCGTGCCGATTCAGCGCAGCCTGCTGATGCTGGCGGTGTTTGCCTGGCAGTGGTACCGGCGCGGCAGCCCGCAGCCGTGGCGGGCGTGGCAATATGCGCTGGCGGCGGTGTTGCTGTTTGACCCGCTTTCGGCTTTGGGCGTGGGCTTTTGGTTTTCCTTCGGCACGGTGGCGGCGCTGATTTGGGCGGCGCAGGGGCGGCTGTATGCGGGCAGGTGGCGCACGGCGCTGCGTGGGCAGTATGCGGCCACGCTGCTGGGCTTTTGGTCGGCGGGGCAGGCTTTCGGCGTGGTGCCGCTGCTGGCGCCGCTGGCCAATGCGCTGCTGATCCCATGGTTTTCCTGGGTGTTGGTGCCGCTGGCATTGCTGGCGGTGCTGCTGCCGTTTGCAGGCTACCTGAAAACGGCGGCGGCCGTCGGCGAATATACGATGCAGGCGGTGCTGTGGCTGGGGGCTTGGGCGCCGACGGGGGCGCTGGCGCATTTGCCGCCGCTGTTTTGGCTGGCGGTGTTGGCGGCGCTGGCGGTGTGGATGCTGCCGCGCGGCTTGGGTTTGCGGCCGTGGGCGGGGCTGGTGTTGGCGGCGTCTTGCCTGTATCGCGCGCCGGCGCCGGAAGCGGGGGTGGCGGCGGTGCGGATAACGGATGTGGGGCAGGGGCTGGCGGTGCAGGTGCGCACGCAAAACCATTGGCTGCTGTTTGACACGGGCACGGCGGGGGCAGCGCAGATGCAGCTGTTGCCCAATGTGTGGTCGCAGGGGCTGGGCGCGCCGGATGTGTTGGTGCTGTCGCATCATGATGCGGATCACGACGGCGGCTTTCCGGCTTTTCAGGTAGCCTTGCCGCCGCACAAGCTGTATGCCGGGCAGCCGGAGGCGTATGCGCAGGGGGCAGAGTGGTGCGCGGGCGATACGGCTTGGGCGTGGGACGGGGTGCATTTTGAGTTTCTCACGCCGCCGCGCAGCCCGGAGGCGGACGATAATGAGCAAAGCTGTGTGCTGCGCGTGGTGGCGGGCGGGCAGGCGCTGCTGATTGGCGGGGATTTGGGCGTGGCGGGCGAGCGCTGGCTGGTGGGGCAATACGGCGCTTCGCTGCGCAGCCAGCTGCTGGTGTTGGGGCATCATGGCAGCCGTTCGTCTTCTTCGTCGGCTTATTTGAACACGGTGGCGCCGGAAGCGGCGGTGGCGGCCAACGGCTTTGCCAACCCCTACGGCCATCCGGCTGAAATCGTGCGCCACCGGCTTTCGGCGCACGGCATCCGGCTCTACACCACGGCGCGCGGCGGGCAGCTGGATTTTGTGTTGGGGCGGGATGGGGCGATGGTGCCGCGGCGGCTGGGCAGGAGGTTTTGGCAGCGCAAGCCGTTTGATGATGAGGCGGGGAAGGTTTTCAGGTAGCCTGCGGGGTGGCTGTGGAGCTAGCTGAAATAGGAATGTGTAGAAATCAATTGTATTGTTTACACTTACAGATTTTGTTTGAAGACTAGATTTAGCAGACATCTGACATTGTTTAGAATATCGGTGGACATAGTAAATCAATGGATGTAGTAAATTGTTTTGTTCTTGATGATGGATACATATTGGAAATCATTTAAATAAAAATAAGAATGAGTCGTGTAGTAAAATACAAAAATAAGTAGATTATTTATAATAAGTTATGTGATGTTTTAGACAGTCATAGCATTTTAATGCTCAAGTTGTTATAAATATTGATTATAGGCTATGTAGCGGCCTAGATATGAAGGAAAGTTGAGTTAAAATATACGCCGTATAATTACAATCTATTTTCTCGCTGATTTATCTAATTTAAGGAATAAAAATGAAAAAATCTGTTTTGATGGTATGTTTGCTGACGGTATCACTTCCTGCAGTAACTGCACCGGAGATAGGACAACGACAGTTGGAGCAGGTAGCTATTGCTCATGAACGGCGGGACTATAATCGTGAAGTAGCAATATTATTGCCATTGGCGGAGCGAGGAAATGCAACTGCACAATATAAGCTCGGGGTTTTGTATTTTGATGGGCATGGAGTAGAAAAAGACTATACGCGTGCTCACTCTTGGTTTGAAAAGGCGGCAGTCCAAGGAAATGCACTTGCACAATATAATCTTGGTGTTTTGTACACAAATGGACAAGGAGTAGAAAAAGATTATGTTATTGCCCGTAATTGGTTTGAAAAGGCTGCTGAACAAGGGGTTGTTCGTGCAAAATATAATCTTGGCGTTTTTTATCAGCGTGGGAGAGGGGTAGAGCAAGATTATGTTCGAGCTCGTGCTTGGTATGAACAAGCTGCAACTCAAGGATATGCATCTGCTCAACGCAACCTCGGTGTTTTATACGCGAATGGGCAAGGGGTAGCGAAGAATTATATTACTGCTCGTAATTGGTTTGAAAAAGCTGCAGTGCAAGGAGATGCAATTGCACAATATAATCTTGGTGTTTTGTATGAGAGTGGATGGGGTGTTGCACAAGACTACACTCGTGCCCGTTATTGGTATGGGAAAGCCGCATCGCAGGGACATACTGCTGCACAAACTGCTCTACGCCAATTGCAGCAAATACAACGTTAATCCACTAACTCTCATTAAAGACTACCTGAAAAGTGTATTCTGTAGCAGGCGATATTTTCAGGTAGCCTTTTCATTGTACGCCCCTGCCGCACCTGCCGCCCGTTTGCGGTACAATGTGCGCCCTCATCCTGTTCCATCAGGCTACCTGAAAGCGTCAGCTTCAACGGAGTGGACCGATGTCTTGACGCAGTCAAGGCTGAGTTTCTGCGAAGTTAAAACCGCGTAGCCCCATCCCATCCCCAAGCCCGAAATATGACCGCCCCCGTTTACATCCCCCTGCGCCAACACACCGAATTTTCCATCACCGACGGCACATTGCGCATCAAAGAGCTGGTGAAGAAGGCCGCCGCCTTCGGCCTGCCCGCGCTGGGCATCAGCGATTTGATGAACACCTTCGGCCTGGTGAAATTCTACAAAGCCTGCCGCGGCGCCGGCATCAAGCCCGTGGTGGGGGCGGACGTGTGGGTGGCCAACCCGGAAAACCCCGAGCAGCCCTTCCGCGCCATGCTTTTGGTGCGCAACGAAGCGGGCTACCGCCGCCTGTGCGAGCTGCTCACCCGTGCCTATGTGGGCAGCGACCGCAACGTTGCCCATGCCGAGCTTGCGCCGCAATGGCTGGCCGAAGGCGGCAACGAAGGCCTGATCTGCCTCTCCGGCGCGCACCTGGGCGAAGTGGGCCGCCAGCTGATGAACGGCCACGAAGAAGCCGCCCGCGCCGCCGCGCAAAAATACGCGCAATGGTTTCCCGATGCCTTCTATCTGGAGCTGCAAAGGCTACCTGAAAAACCGGAATGGGAAACTTCGGTTTCAGGTAGCCTCAAACTGGCGGCCGAGCTGGATTTGCCCGTGGTGGCCACCCATCCGGCGCAGTTTCTCAACCCCGACGATTTCAAGGCGCACGATGCGCGCGTGTGCATTGCCGGCGGCTGGGTGCTGGCGGATAAGCGCCGCCCGCGCGAATTTGTGCCAGGCCAGTATTTTGCCTCGCCGGAAGAAATCGCCGCCCGCTTTGCCGACCTGCCCGAAGCGCTGCAAAACACGGTGGAAATCGCCAAACGCTGCAACCTCACGCTCACGCTGGGCAAAAACTTCCTGCCGCAGTTCCCCACACCCGACGGCATGAGCCTAGACGACTACCTCTCCCACCTTGCCAACCAAGGCCTGCGCGAGCGGCTGGCCGCGCTCTATCCCGACGAGGCCGAGCGCGCGCAAAAGCTGCCCGAATACCAGGCGCGGCTGGATTTCGAGCTGGGCACCATCGTGCAGATGGGCTTTCCCGGCTACTTCCTGATTGTGGCCGACTTCATCAACTGGGCAAAAAACAACGGCTGCCCGGTGGGGCCCGGGCGCGGCTCGGGCGCCGGATCGCTGGTGGCCTATTCTTTAAAAATTACGGATTTAGACCCGCTGCGCTATGCGCTGCTGTTTGAGCGCTTCCTCAACCCCGAGCGCGTGTCAATGCCCGACTTCGATATCGACTTCTGCCAAAACAACCGCGGCCGCGTGATTGAATATGTGCGCCAAAAATACGGCTTCGAGGCGGTGAGCCAGATTGTTACCTTCGGCACGCTCTCTTCCAAAGCCGTGATCCGCGACGTGGGGCGTGTGCTGGAGCTGCCCTTCGGCGTGTGCGACAAGCTTTCCAAGCTGATCCCGCTGGAAGCCAACAAGCCGCTGAGCCTGGAAAAGGCGATGGAAGCCGAGCCGGAAATCGCCAAGGTGCTGGAAGAGGAAGAGGCCGAAGAGCTGATGGAGCTGGCTAAAAAGCTGGAAGACCTCACGCGCGGCCTGGGCATGCATGCTGGCGGCGTGCTGATTGCGCCGGGCAAGATTTCCGATTTCTGCCCGGTGTATCAGGCAGACGAATCCGCTTCACCCGTGTCGATGTATGACAAGGGCGACGTGGAAGACATTGGGCTGGTGAAATTCGACTTCCTCGGCCTGCGCAACCTTACCATCATTGAAATGGCGCAGGCATTCATCGCCCAAACCACCGGCGAACACATCGACATCAACCACATCGACCTGGAAGACCAGCAGGCCTACGAAGTGTTCCGCAAGGCCAACACCACGGCGGTGTTCCAGTTTGAATCCACCGGCATGAAAAAAATGCTGGCGCAGGCCAACACCACCAAGCTGGAAGAAATCATCGCCTTCGTGTCGCTCTACCGCCCGGGCCCGATGGATCTGATTCCCGACTTCATCGCCCGCATGAAGGGCGCGCGCTTCGAATACATGCACCCGCTACTCGAGCCCGTGTTGCAGCCCACCTACGGCATCATGGTGTACCAAGAGCAGGTGATGCAGGCGGCGCAGGTGATCGGCGGCTATTCGCTGGGCGGCGCCGACTTATTGCGCCGTGCCATGGGCAAGAAAAAGCTGGAAGAAATGGTGAAACACCGCGCGATTTTCGCCGAAGGCGCGGCCAAGCAGGGCATCAGCCAGGAGAAGGCCGACGAAATCTTCGACTACATGGAAAAATTCGCCGGCTACGGCTTCAACAAATCCCACGCCGCCGCCTACGCGCTGGTAGCCTACCAAACCGCCTGGCTCAAAGCGCACTATCCCGCCGAATTCATGGCCGCCACCATGTCGAGCGAATTGGACAACACCGACCAGCTCAAGCTCTTCTACGACGATGCGCGCGCCAACGGCATCCGCTTCCTGCCGCCCGATGTGAACCATTCCGGCTACTATTTCCAGCCCGATGCCCAGCGTCAAATCCGCTATGCGCTCGGCGCCATCAAAGGCACCGGCGAAGCCGCGGTGGAAGCCATTGTGGCCGCACGGGAAACCGGCGGCGCGTTTACCAGTTTGTTCGACTTTTGCGAACGCGTGAGCCGCCAACACATCAACCGCCGCACCATCGAAGCCCTGGTGCGCGGCGGCGCCTTCGACAGCATCGAACCCAACCGCGCCCGCCTGCTCGCCAACATCGACCTGGCCATGAGCAACGCCGAGCAGCAAGAAGAAAACGCCAACCAAGGCGGCCTCTTCGATATGGTGGAAGACGCCATCGCCCCCTTGGAAATGGCAGATGCGCCGGCCTGGGGCGAAGCCGAGCTCTTGGCTGAAGAAAAGCAGGCTATCGGCTTCTATTTTTCCGGCCACCCCTTCGGCCCCGCTGAAAAAGAAGTGCGCCAGTTCGCCCCCGCGAAACTATCGCAGCTCAAACCGCAAGACAACGTGCGCGTGGCCGGCTTCGCCACCGCTGTGCGCAGCATGGTGGGCAAGCGCGGCAAAATCGCCTTCGTTACCCTGGAAGACACCGGCGGCAAAGCCGAAGTGATGATCAGCGGCGAAACGCTCGAACAGCTCGGCCGCGACACCCTGCGCGCCGACCAGGTGCTGATTGCCGAATGCCGCATCAGCAAAGACGATTACGGCGGCGAAGACGGCCTGCGCATCATCGCCAACCGCGTCTACACCCTGCAGGAAGCCCGAAGCCACTACGCCCGCGCGCTCACCCTGCACCTTTCCCCGCAGCACGACATCCGACGCCTGGCCGAGCTGCTGCAACAGGGCGGCGAAGGCAAACGCGTCCCCCTGCGCCTGCATTATGCCAATGATCAAGCCGCCGGCGAACTCATCCCCGACGGCCGCTGGCAGCCCTGCCTGAACACTGAGCTGCTGGAAGCGCTGGTGTCGCTGCTCGGCGAGCGGCAGGTGGGCGTGAGCTGGTAGGGCTACCTGAAAAAGGTGGCCGGCAAGATTTCAGGTAGCCTTTCGCTGCACAAGAAGGCTACCTGAAAATAAGCCGGTGCAGCTTGGGTTAGGCGGTAAGCCGTAACCCAATATTCCTTCTGTGCCTCAATCACAAAGAAGAAATCATGAGCCAAACACTCAGCATCACCCAAATCAGCCAAAGCGCAGGGGCAAAGCGCACCATTGCCAATATGGCCAAAGCCATGCGTTTGGATGCGGGCTGGCTGTATACGCTGCTCAGCCTGCATTGGAATTATGACAAAAAAGGCCGCGAGGCAATGGGCTGGGTGGAAACCAAAAACGACGATGCGCGGCAGGAAGCCTATGCCGAGATTTTGTCTGTTTTCAATCTGCCTGAAACACCCGTTTCTCCTACTGAAGCTGCCGAAGCCGTGCTGCACGTGCTGCACCACACCAACGAAGCCGCCTTGCAGCAACGTTTTGCCGCCGCTGCCGCACGCGGCGATTTTTCCGTGGTGCAGGAGTTCCGCACCCATCATTACCACCGCAACGCCACCGCCGAACGCCTGCTGAAACTGTGGGATAAACCACTCACACCGAAATATATCGCCGACAAACTGTTTTATAAGGTTTTTTCCGCATATCACGCCTGCGACCCCTATGTTTGCCTCGTGCTGCCCATGCCCTATATCCAAACGGATTTTGAGCCGACAGGCTGGGTGGACGAATTCCTCGGCCAAGTCAAAGCCGCACACGCCGAACAGCCGGCCTTGGGGGATTTGGTCAAACTCATCGCGCCCTATTGCAAAGGCAACAAATATTTCCGCCAAGACGTGCTGGTTGCGCTGTCGTTTGCGGGGTTACTGCCCGTGGTGGGGCATGATGTGCAGAATCTGTATCTGCCCGACTGCCAGCAACGGTACAGCCCCCACTTCATGTCTAACGAATGGGCGTATCCGCTGCGTTTTTGGAACAGCCAGCAGGCATAGCAGGCGGAGGGGCAGCCGGCCGCAGGCCTGCAATCCTGTCTACAAACCGCCAAGTATTTTTCAGGTAGCCTTCCCACCCTGCCGGAGGCTACCTGAAAAGTTACTGCATAGTGGCCGGAATATTCTTCAGCTAGCCTGCGCCCGTTTGGCAGGCGGTTGGACAAAGTGGGGCGGCGGGGTATAATCGGCGGGCAATTAGTCGGGGTGCTGCGCAAAGCGGCTGAGAGGATACCCGTTGGACCTGATCCGGTTAGCACCGGCGTAGGGAACTATGGCGGATGATGTTTAAACCATACGGCATTGGCTTGCCGGTTTCGGTTTGAATGGAGCCCGCCGGCATCCGAAGGCAAGGCTGCCTTTTTTCTCAGTGTGTGCGTTGTGTGTCCCGGCCGATGTTGCCGGGCTTTTTCATGGCGGTTTGCCGCACAGTTGCCCGGCCTATTTCGATAACGGATAACTGGGAGCAGGCATTAAATGGAACAACATCAAGGCGATAAACTTTCTGTGGGCGCTTCGGCGCTGATTTGGTTTGGAGCGGCGGTGTCGGTGGCGGAAATTCTCACCGGCATGCTGTTTGCGCCGCTGGGCTGGCGTATGGGGCTGTTGGCGGTGGCCGTCGGCCATGTGATCGGCGGGGTGCTGTTTTACCTGGCCGGGCTGATTGGGGCGCAAACGGGGCGCAGCGCGATGGAAACAGTGCAGCTTTCCTTCGGGCGGCACGGCTCGCTGCTGTTTGCGGCGGCGAACGTGGTGCAGCTGGTGGGCTGGACGGCGATTATGATTTTCGCCGGGGCGCAGGCTGCGGCGGCGCTCACGGCGGGCTGGGGCGGGGCACAGGCTGGGTGGAGCATCATCATCGGCGTGCTGATTTTGCTGTGGTTGCGCATCGGGATGCGTAATTTCAGCAAAATCAACTTGGTGTCGATGGGTACGCTGTTTTTGCTCACGCTGTGGCTGAGTTTTCAGGTAGCCTCTGGCGAGCCGGCGGCTGCTCAGCAATCGGAAGCGATGAGCTTCGGGCTGGCAGTGGAATTGGCGGCGGTGATGCCGCTGTCGTGGCTGCCGCTGGTGTCGGACTACACGCGGCGGGCGGCCAAGGCGCGGCCGGCCACGCTTTCGGCCACGCTGGCTTATTTCTGCACCAGCTCTTGGATGTATGCCATCGGTTTGGCGGCGGCGCTGTTTGCCGGCCAGGGCGAAATCGCGCCGATGCTGCAATATGCGGGGCTGGGCGCGGCGGGGATTTTGGTGGTGGTGTTGTCTACGGTGAGCACCACGTTTTTGGATGCCTATTCGGCCGGGGTGAGCGCTCATGCCATCAGTGCGCGCTTGGGCGAAATGGCGGTGGCGTCGGGGGTAACGCTGTTGGGCGTGCTGCTGGCGCTGTTGTTTGACGTGGGGCGTTTTGAGGGCTTCTTATATTTTATCGGTTCGGTGTTTGCGCCGATGATTGCGGTGCAGATAGCGGATTATTTTGTGTTGAAACGCGCGCCGGCGGCGGGGGCGGCGGATTGGGTGAGCCTGGCGCTGTGGCTGGCGGGCTTTGTGTTTTACCGCCTGATGCTGGAATGGCAGCCGCCTTTGGGCACGACGCTGCCGGTGATTGCGGCCACTTTCGCGCTGACGGTGTTGGTGCGCAGGCTGCTGGGGGCGGCGAAATCGGATGGCTCTACGGCGGCGGAACCGCGCGGAAATTGAGCGGGCAAGGCATGATAAAAGAGGGCGCGTGCGGCATCCTCTTTTTTCAGGTAGCCTCTAAGCAGCCATAGGGCAGGAATGAATGCCGATCTACATTTTTCAGGTAGCCTCAAATATTTTCAGGTAGCCCTTGGCAGGCTACCTGAAAAATTTTTGCCAAACCAATCAGCCGGTAAACACGGGCAGGATATTGGCGCGGCTGAGGACTTGCGCGACCACGTTGGCCAGGCCGAACAGGAACACCCACACCATCAGCCAGCGGCCGCCGTACACGCGGTAGCCCTTGCCCGGGCCGAACTTTTTGCGGCAGGCGTGCAGCAGCAGGGCGGGCACGAAGGCCGTCCACACCGTGGCGGCGAAACCGACATAGCTGATGGCGAGCACGAAGCCGGTGGGGAACAGTAGGCAGGCGATCAGCGGCGGCAGGAAGGCCAGCGCGGCGGCTTTGCTGCGCCCGGCTCGGCTGCGGCCGAAGCCGAACAGGTCAGTGAGGTAGTCGAGCAGGCCGAGGGTGACGCCGAGGAAGGAGGAGGCGATGGCCATGTAGGAGAAGAAGGAGAGCACTTTCACCAGCCCGCTGCCGGCCACTTGCGAGAGCGCGGCGAGCAGGGCGGCCACGTTGTCTTGCGCGGCAATCACGGGGCCGAACTGGCTGCGCGGCAGGTTGCCCTGCACGGCAAACTGCCACAGCGCGTAAATCACCAGCGCGATCAGCGTGCCCAGCCATAGCGAGCGCGCCACTTTTTTGGCATCGCCGCGGAAATAGTCGAACAGGCCGGACACGTTGCCGTGGAAGCCGAAGGAGGCGAGGCACACGGGCAGGGCGGTGCCCAGGTAAATCCAGTAGTTGCCGTTGTGGCTATTGCTCAGGGTGTCGAACAGGATGGCGCTTTGCGCGGAGCCGAGCAGGCCGCCGTTGGCCCACAGGAAGGTGATGACCATGCCGCCGATGAGGATGCTGGTGGCGCGGTCTACCCAGAAGGTGGACCACCACACGCAGCCGGCAAACACCAGGGTGAACACGATCTGCCCCACCGGCAGCGGCGCACCGAGGGCTTGGGCGGTGAGGTTGCCGCCGGTGAAGATGTAGGCGTAGGTGAGCAGGTAGAGCACGAAGGCCACGGAGAGGCCGGTGATGATGCTCCAGCCGCGGCCGAGCAGGTCGCCCACGATGGTGTCGAAATTGGCACCTTGGGGGTAGTGGGTGGTGGCTTCGAGAATCATCAGGCCGCTGGAGAGCATGGAAAACCAGGTGTAGAGCAGCACGGCGAGCGAGCCGGCAAACCAGATGCCGGCGGTGGCGGTGGGGTTGGCGAGCATGCCGGCACCGATGACTGTTCCGGCAATGATCATGGCGCCGCCGAAAACGGAGGGGTGTGATTTCATGATGTGATGGGGTGGATGGAAGGGTGGGCTTGGCGGGAAAGAAGAAATTTGCTTTGCTCGTTTTCGCTTTGCAGAAACTCGCTTCGCACATTTTCAGGTAGCCTTTTGCGCCGTTGGCGGGCAACAGGTGGAAAGGCGGGAAATAAAACCGCCGCCCCGGAAAAGCGGCGGCTGCGGCAGGATTATACGGATTGCGGCCCGGTTTGACTATAAAGTTGCGGGAAAGAGGTTACCTGAAAACGATGTCTTGACACAGTCAAGGCTGAGTTTCTGCGAAGCTAAAGCGCCAGCTTCAGCACAGCTAAAATGCTGCCGAAGCGCTGTCGGCTATCAACGCGGTGCGGCAGCCGGGTTTTTACGAAGCGAAAATATCGGCTTCAATGAGGCGGAAGCGCGTTTGGTTTTTCAGGTAGCCTTTGGCGGCGGGCGCGGATGTTATTCTTCTTCGAAAAACAAGTCGCGGTACTGCATAGGGCAGGAGGAACAATATGGGCAGGAAGGCCAGCATGATGAGGATAACCAGCAGCACGACCAGCCAGCCCATACCGGATGATGCTGATAGCGAGCTCAGCAGCCCGATTAGAAACACGGTGCTGAATATCGTGCCGCAGAAGGCAAGGCCGACATAAAGGGCACACAATATCGCGCCGACGATATTGCGGAGGAAGCCTTTGCAGCTCAGGCCGACGGCGCGGAACAGTTTTTCGTTTTGCAAGATAATCAGCGTGGGCACGAGGAAGGTGAGCGCCAGGTAAACGACGAAGAAACCGATATTCAAGGCGTTCATGCCGGCCGGCATATCATTTTGCCTGCTGTAGGCGAAAGCTTCTAAGCCGTCTAAACCATCATTACCAAGTAGAATGAATATGGCTATGCCGTACAGGAAGGTGAGCGCCAGGCTGAACAGGCCGACACCGAGCAGGGTTTTGCTGTTTTTCCAGAAGCCGGTGAGGAAGATATCGCCGATGCCGAAGTTGCCGCGCTGTTCGACGCTCTGCGCGGCATAGGCGATGCCGGCGAGCAGGAAGGTCATGAGCAGCGGTTGCAGCAACATGCCGATAAAAGGCAGCAGAATGATGACGAAGTTGGCAAGCAGGATCAGCAGCGACGCGCCCAGCCATTTGATTGGCTGCTGCTTGAACAGCCGCCAGGCGTTGCGCAGCCAAGTGATTGCGTGGCCGGGGCCGACGGATTGCGGTTCGCCGAGATAGCCGTCGGCATCGCGGCTGGGTGTTCTTCGGCGGGGGTGGAGGGCGGGGCGTAACGGTTGAATTCGGGGGTGTTCATGATGGGTTGGTGTGGTGTGGATAGGGCTGCTTATTTTAGCCGAAGAGGGGTGTGAACGCGGGGTGCGGCGGCTTGTCGGGCGGCGGGTTGTGGGGAAAATGCACGTGGCAAGGCTTGGCTTGAGACGGATGGGAAGGCTACCTGAAAATGTGTCTGCCCGAATGGCAAAATGCGGTTTGTTTTTCAGGTAGCCTGAAGGATGCGTGATAGGCTACCTGAAAAAGAAGGGCTACCTGAAAACCTATTACCAAAATCGCAGGGCATGACTTGTTTTCAGGTAGCCTTTGCCGTTTGCGTTCACACGCCGAGATAGGCTTCGCGGCTGGCCAGCCAGCGGGCGAGATGGCGCTCTACGATGTCGGGGTGGCGGGCGATGAGCTCGGGGGCGAGCTGGCGGGCGGCTTCGAGCAGGGGCAGGTCTTGTTCCAAATCGGCGAAGCGCAGCATGGGCAGGCCGCTTTGGCGGGCGCCGAGGAATTCGCCCGGGCCGCGGATGTTGAGGTCTTGGCGGGCGATTTCGAAGCCGTCGGTGTGTTCGTAGATCACTTTGAGGCGGGCTTTGGCGGTGTCGCCCAGGGGCTCGGCAAACAGCAGCACGCAGCTGGACACGGCCGCGCCGCGCCCCACGCGCCCGCGCAGTTGATGCAGTTGCGAAAGCCCCATGCGCTCGGCGTGCTCGATCACCATCAGCGCGGCGTTGGGCACGTCCACGCCTACTTCGATCACGGTGGTGGCCACCAGCACATGAATGCGGCTGGCGGCAAATTCGGCCATCACGGCGGCTTTGTCGGCGGCTTTCATGCGCCCGTGCACCAGGCCGATGGTGAGCTCGGGCAGGGCGGCTTGCAGCTCGGCGAGCGTGTCGGTGGCGGTTTGCAGTTGCAGCGCTTCGCTCTCTTCAATCAGCGGGCACACCCAATAGGCCTGTTGCCCTTTTTTGCAGGTGGCCAGCACGAAGCCTTCCACTTCGTGGCGGCGCAGGTTGTTTACCAGGCGGGTTTTGATGGGGGTGCGGCCGGGCGGCAGCTCGTCGATAATGGATACATCGAGGTCGGCGAAGAAGCTCATGGCCAGGGTGCGCGGGATGGGGGTGGCCGACATCATGAGCTGGTGCACGTCGCAGCCTTTGTTTTTCAGGGCGAGGCGCTGGGCGACGCCGAAGCGGTGTTGCTCGTCCACAATCACCAGGCCGAGGTTGTGGAAGGAGACATCGTCTTGAAACAGGGCGTGGGTGCCCACGGCGAGGCGGATGCGGCCATCGGCGAGCGCGGCTTTGGCCTGCTCTTTTTCTTTCTTTTTGAGGCTGCCTGAAAGCCAGGCCACGCTGATGCCCAGCGGTTCGAGCCATTGGCGGAATTTGATGTGGTGCTGCTCGGCGAGGATTTCGGTGGGCGCCATCACGGCCACTTGGGCGCCGGCTTCGATGGCGGCAAGCGCGGCGAGCGCAGCCACGATGGTTTTGCCGCTGCCCACGTCGCCTTGCAGCAGGCGGTGCATGGGGTGGGGCTGCGCCAAATCTTGGCGAATTTCGGCCAGCACGCGCTGTTGGGCGGCGGTGAGGGCAAAGGGCAGGCTCTGCACCAGGGGCTCGGCGAGGCTGCCGTCGCCCACCAGCGGCATGGCCTGGCCGCTGAGGCGCTGCGCGCGGGCGAGGCGCATGGAGAGCTGCTGGGCGAGCAGTTCGTCGAATTTGAGGCGTTGCCAGGCGGGCAGGCTGCCATTAGATAACTGGGCAACGCTGTATTCGGGCGGCGGGGCGTGCAGGAGGTGCAGGCTTTCGGCCAGCGGGGGGAGCTTGAGGCGGGCGAGCAGGTTTTCAGGTAGCGTGTCGGCGAGGTCGGTTTGCCCGAGGGCTTGGCGGATGATGCGGCGCAGGGTGGGCTGGCTGAGGCCGGATACGGTGGGGTAAACGGGGGTGAGGCTTTCGGCCAGGCTTTGGCCGGCGGCGTCGCGGATTTTTGGGTGCACCATTTCGTCGCCGAAAAAGCCGTGGCGGATTTCGCCGATGGCGCGGATGCGTTTGCCTACGGCGAGCTGTTTTTGCTGGCTGGGGTAGAAGTGGATGAAGCGCAGGTGGAGCACGCTGCCGGAGTGGTCGCGGATTTGCACGATGAGCTGGCGGCGCGGGCGGAACTGCACTTCTTGGTGGGTGACTTCGCCTTCCACTTGGCAGGAGAGGCCGACGGGGGCGTTTTTGATGGGGGTGAGGCGGGTTTCGTCTTCGTAGCGCAGGGGCAGGTGCAGCACGGCGTCCCACAGGCTGCGGATGTGCAGCTTGGCGAGCTTGCCGGCGGTGGCGTCGGTGAGCTTGAGTTGTTGTTTGAAGCTGGGGCTCATGGGGGATGGGCTACCTGAAAAGGGTTTGGCTGCGGCCGCTGGGTTGGGCGAAACGAAAACGGGTGGCGGGATTGTACTGGAGCGGGTTGGTTTCAGGTAGCCTTTGGGTGGAGGGGTTTATTGTGCTGAGCTATGTTTTGGCTTCGCAGCAACTCAGTCTAGGCTGCGCCAAGACATCGGCCCACTTCGTTGAAGCTGCGTTTTCAGGTAGCCGTTTGGAGGATGGAGGCTACCTGAAAAATGATGGTTTGCTGCTGTGTTGTGTGTTTCTTGATATGGAATTGGTGGAGCAAGGTTTGGGCGTGCCGGATAATTTTCAGGTAGCCTGCTACGGGGGAGGCTACCTGAAAATTCGGACTGCTGCTTCAAACGCTTTGCAGCAGGGCGGTCATGTCTTCGCGGCTGAAGCCGGTTTCGACGGCGGCTTGGCCGAGCTGTTTGAGAACGACGAGGCGGATTTGTCCGGCTTGGTTTTTTTTGTCGTGCTGCATGTGGGCGAGCCAGGTATCGACATCGAAATCGGGCGGGGACACTGGCAGGCGGGCGGCTTGCAGCAGGCGGATGATGCGCTCGGTGTCGGTGGTTTTCAGGTAGCCTTTGCGCTCGGAGAGGCGGGCGGCGAGCACCATGCCGGCGGCCACGGCTTCGCCGTGCAGCCAGTTGCCGTAGCCCATTTGGGTTTCGATGGCGTGGCCGAAGGTGTGGCCGAGGTTGAGGTGGGCGCGGATGCCTTGCTCTTTTTCGTCTTGCTCGACGATGTCGGCTTTCATTTGGCAGCAGTGGCGGATGATGCCGGCGAGGGCGGCTTGGTCTTGCTGCATAATGGCGGGCATGTTTTGCTCGAGCCGGGAAAGGAAGTCGATGTCGCCGAGCAGGGCGTATTTGATGACTTCAGCGAGGCCGGCGGAAAATTCGCGCGGGGGGAGGGTGCGCAGGGTGGCGGTGTCGGCGATGACGGCTTGGGGCTGGTAGAAGGCGCCGATCATGTTTTTGCCGAGGGGGTGGTTGATGCCGGTTTTGCCGCCCACGGAGGAGTCGACTTGGCTGAGCAGGGTGGTGGGGATTTGGATGAAGGGGATGCCGCGTTGGTAGGTGGCGGCGGCAAAGCCGGCGAGATCGCCGATAACGCCGCCGCCGAGGGCGAGGATGGTGGTGCGGCGGTCGGCGTGGTGTTGTAGCAGACTGGTATAGATTTGCTGGAGGGACTCGTTGCTTTTGTATTGTTCGCCGTCCGGCAGGATGATGGGGCATACGGCAATGCCGAGCTGCCGGCAGGCGGCTTCTACGGGGGCGAGGTAGAGTGGGGCGACGGTTTCGTTGCTGACGATGGCGGCTTTGTCGCGGATATGGGGGCGGATGAGCTCGGCAAGATTGTCGAGCAGGCGGTGGCCGATGTGGATGGGGTAATTGTGGCCGGGGGTGTGAACGCTCAGGGTTTGCATCATGGGGATTCGGGACTGTGTTGTTGGATGAGGTGCAACAGCTGTTTAGTGATTTGTGGGCAGGAATGTTGCGGCGGGATGTTGAATATGAGGTGGGCGGTTTCGCGGTAGAGGGGGTCGCGCTGTTGGTAGAGGGCTTGTAGTTTGCCGAGGGGGTCGGCTACCTGAAGCAAGGGGCGGTTTTTGTCGTATTGGATGCGCTGGTAGAGAATTTCTGGCATGGTATGCAGATAAATCACTGTGCCACGGGTACGCAGGCATTGGCGGTTTTCCGGGGAGAGGATAGCGCCGCCGCCAGTGGCCAATATTAGAGAATGGCGTTGGGTGAGCTCATCAATAACGGCAGCTTCGCGTTTGCGGAAACCGACTTCGCCTTCCAGCTCGAAAATGGTGGGGATGGATACGCCGGTGCGCTGGCAAATGAATTGGTCGCTATCGACAAAATCACGGTGCAAAAGCGCTGCCAATTGCTTGCCGTGTGTGGTTTTGCCTGCGCCCATCAAGCCGATGAGAAAAATATTGCCTGCCATGTTGTCCATGGCAGGCATTTTAACCGAATCAATCGGAAAATTGCTACTTAGTAGCGCAGAACGTTGCCTTCGCTGCCCATGATGCGCGGAGTGATGAAGATCAGCAGTTCGTTGCGTGTTTCGTTGCGTCTAGTACCACGGAACAAGTTACCAACTACAGGAATATCACCTAACAGTGGTACCTTGTATTGGGCATTGGAGTTATTTTCCTCATAAATACCGCCCAAGATGATGGTACCGCCATCTTCTACCATGGCACGGGTGTTCAGCTCTTTGGTGCTAATACATGGAGTACCCAGTACGCTACAGTTTTCATCTACTGAGTCTTTATTCAGCTTGATGTCCATAATCACGTTGCCATCAGGCGTGATTTGAGGAGTAACTGTTAAACCCAGTACGGCTTCCTTGAAGCTAGTGCTGGTGGCGCCGCTGGAAGAAGCTTCCTGATAGGGGATTTCCTGACCGGATTTGATGGTGGCTTCTTTACGGTCTTGAGTCAGCACACGCGGACTGGAAATAATCTTACCGCGGTTCTGTTCTTGCATAGCGGTCAATTCGAGACCGAGGGCGCCGGAAGATAAAGCGCGGACAATAGTTAGCGAAGAAGTAGCTGAGGCTGCTGGCAAGTTTACGTTTGGAGCAAGATTGAAGACGTTGCCCGTAGTAGTGGAACCACCACCTAAGCCGCTACCAAACCGAGTTGAACCGATAGTGCGATCATAGCCAAATCTTACGCCAAGAGCACGGGAGAAACCATCGTTGGCTTCTACAATCCGAGCTTCAATCATTACTTGACGGGCAGGAACGTCCAATTGTTCAATCAGGCGTTCAAATTCTTTAATCACATTTCGATTATCCTTGATGATTAAAGTATTAGTTGATGGGTCAATAACTGCAGAACCACGACTGCTAAGCAAGGAGTTATTGTTATTACCACTGCCCCCTGAACTACCAGAATCACTAATGTTTAAGATCTTACGGAATTCATTGACATCTTTATATTTCAGTTGGAAGGTACGCGATTCAAGAGGTCCTAGTTCTTCAATACGTTTAGCAGTTTCTAAACGGCCCAAATCAATTGTTTGCCACTCTTTGGCGGGGGCAACATTGATGATATTACCATTACGGCGAGCTTCTAAATCTCGTGATTGCATTACCAAATCCAAAGCCTGATCCCAAGGTACATCTTTAAGGGATAAAGTCATTTTCCCAGAAACGCTGTCGCTGGCCACGATATTCATATTGGATTCTTTAGCCAAGATTTGTAGGATGGTACGAACATCTACGTCTTGGAAATCTAAAGAAACACGCTTTCCTGTGAAGTGGCGGTTGCGGTTTCGATTGATACCATCTTCGGCTACTACAGTCTTGGGAGAAACGGTAATAGAGTAGCGACCAGCAGCTTGGTTGGTTTTGTATTCCCAACCACCCTGAGTCTTAATGGTAATCTCGGTATCGTTACCCAAGCGACGCAGATTGATGGTACGAACTGGGGTGCTAAAATCGGTTACATCCAAATTGCGCTGAGCAGCAACCGGCAGCTGGTTATTTTTCATCAAAATAACCAAATTATTGCCGCGCTGTTTAATCTCTGGAGTGCCGCGATAACCAGCAGTATTGATTTCAATCACGCCAGAGTTATTGCTACCCTTGTGGAAATCAACACCCACATTAGCAGTATTACTGCCCGGGGTACTTTGAGTTGTAGCTGGCCTGCTATCAGTTACAGCTAAAGTTTCTTGCTGGATTTGATTAGCAGGAGTTGTTGCTGCTACAGATGTAGCAGGAGAGTTCCCAGCTTCATTAATATAAATCCAGACTTCATTACCTTTGATTTCTGCATTATATTGGCCAGGGCGGTTCAAGTTGAGTAATACGCGGGTTTTGCTGCTGTCTTGGGCAACAGCGATTTGGCTGAGCAGGCTGTCATTATATTGCAGAACCGGCTGGCTAAGATTTGCTCCTGTGTTGGGGAAATCTAAAGCAATACGGGATGGGGTGGTAGTAATAAAACCGCTTGGTTTCAACATGTCGCGGTCAAAACGAATTTTGACTACTTTTTGATTATTTGGTAAGGCTGATACATTAATATCAGTAATGTTACCAGCCAATACACCTTGCATGGCCAAGCTCATACCCAAAGCGGTTAGATAGTGTAGTTTTTTGAGTTTCATAACGTAAATCCCTTGGTAAGTTTAATTAGGTTTTGATTGGTTAGCATCTTGGGTATTTAATTCCAATTCTGCTGTTCTACGTTGCCATGCGCCATAGCTGTCTTCGGTTACTTCGGACAAAATCAGTTTATCTGGGGTAATGGCAGTAATTTGACCATAGTTTTGGCCAAGATAGTTGCCAACACGTACAGTATAGGTATGACCATCGGCTTCCACAAAGGCAGAAAGTTGATTCCCTCGTTTAATCGATCCTACATAGCGCAAACTTTCCAAACTAAAGTTTTCCAAAATTTCTTTTGGTCGGTTTGGATTCGGAGCGTTAACGCCATTTTGTTGGGTTGGACGGAGACGTTTGGAGTCGAAAATATTCAAACCATTGATAACAGGATCAACATATTCAGGAGATTTTGAAATCGTAGGGATCTCAGGCTGGCGAACGTTATTTTTTGCTTCAGTTTGAGCATTGTCCATCCATTGTTGTAAGTCTCCCTTGGTTAATGAGCAGGCTGTCAGCAGAAAGAATGCTGAGAACCATAATATATTTTTCTTCATCATAAAATATCCTTACGTAAAGAGTTCACTTATTGGTTATTCAGCCTGAGATACGGCAGAAGCTGCAGCAGTCTCACTAGGTGCCAATGCTTTATAAGTATTGGCATTGGCAGTTAGTGTTAGTAATCCGTTGCTATCTTTGGCATCCGAAGGAACAAGATTTATTTTATCTAAGGTAACAATACGTGACAGACGGCCAACATCACGAACAAATTGTGCAATTTGTTCATAGTTCCCTGAAATTGAGATTTCATATGGAAGCTGCTGCACATTGTCTAAATCTATCGGATCCAATGGTTTCACACTGTTCATCCGCATGCTGTTCTTAGCGCCAGCTTGATGTAACTCTTGAATCAGATTAGGGATTTCAGCATCAGTTGGTAACTGTTTCAGTAACACGTTGAAAGCAGTTCGGATTTTTTCTAACTCATCTTTCAATACAGGAAGATTTGCAGCTTGATTAGCTTTATTTTGATATTCTGTTTTTAGTTCTTCTTCTTTTTGCTCCAAGGTACCCAGTTCTTCCCATTGACTTTGAAATAGGGCAAAGTAGCCTGCAGTTAGAAGAAGTACGACAATAGCAATACCGGCGCCAAGCTGAATCAGTTTATTTTGTTTATATAAAGTATTTAAATCAAAATTTTGTGCCATGATTATATCCTTCCGTTAATTTGTAGGGGAGGAAGTAGGTACAGCGGAAGTAGCAGATGCTGGAGCCGTATTGGATGTGGATGCTGAAGAAGTAGTAGTTTCTACAGGCATTACTACGGTAGCAGCATTAGCAAAGTCAGGACTTATCGGTGCGGATGCGGAAACAGCTACAGTCAATTCAAACTCCTGCACAGAGTCTACTTTGTTGATGCTATCCAATGAAGGTTGCCCAAAAACATTGGTAGTTGGAATAACACGCATAAAATCAGCAATTTTACTATCACTGGTTGCTTTACCAGTTAAAGTATAGGTGCTGACATCTTTTGCTTTGATACCAGTCAAATACACTCCTTCCGGTGCAACGGTATTTAAGGAATCAATCATACGTGCTGCTTCAAAGCGTTTATTTTCTAGCTCCTCCACTTTAGCTTTTCGGGCTAAGAAATCTCGCTTTTCAGCTTCTAATGACTGAACTTCTTTAATTTGGATATCAAGTTTAGCAATGCCGTCTGTTAACTCTTGATTACGTGATTCTTGATTTAAAATCATCCCACTGAGGGAAACGTATACAAAGGCCAACAAACCTACACCTACGAGGGCAGAGAAAATCATCAAGCGAGTGAATTGAGATTTTTTCTGTTTATCCTGCTCCTCGCGGTAGGGCAGCATATTAAGTTTAATTAATGGAATCATTTTATAGTCCTCTTACAGCTAATCCAAAAGCAACAGTCAGTTGGCCGGATTCTAGGTTGAATTTAGAGTTTTCAGTTTTACCAGTTTGGGCGCTAACAATAGGTTCTACCTGTTGGGTAGAAATATTGGTTTGGGCATAAACTGTTTTGGCTAAACCGAAAGGCTGCATAAACGGACACCCTGAAATCAAGATATGTTTTACACTGTCCTGATAATCACTGCTTACTGTAGTGTAATAGAACTGCAATACCCTCTGAATTTCCTGAGTCAGTTGACTATTGAAATGGTCCGCCACAGTTCCTTGAAAGTCAGCAGGTTTGTTGCTCTTGAAACGCATACTCCAAGCATCGTCCTCACTCAGTTTATATTGACGCTGGATATTGTGTGTTAGTTGTTTATTGCCAAAATTGGTCTCTTGCTTATAGATGATATTGCCGTTTTGGAGGATCAAGGCTTTCGTTTGATCTTCGTCGACATGGAAAATAGCCAGTTTTTGGTGTTCCAAGTCTGGTGCAAACTGATCAATCCAAATAGAAAAGGCGTTTACGATTGCCAAAGTATCCACGTCCATTTGGGATAAAGGGATATCTGCATCCGCAAACAAGTCTGAGCGCAAATCCACGTCATCGCGTTTAGCTGCAGCCATGACTAATTCTATAACGTTACCATTTTGTAATTCGGCAGTTTCCTGATAGTCATAGCTCAGATTATCTGAGCCGATAGTTTGGCTAGCCTCCAATTCTACAAACTCCTCTAGAGGTAGATCGGAGCTACGGGCATCATAGGAGATGGTTTGAATGGTAGTTAATGACTGCGGCAAAGCGGCTGTCACATTCTTGCAACTGCTGCCGAGTTGTTGGTAAGCTTGTTGTAAATATGACACGAGTTGGTCATGATCTTCGATGTTGCCGTTTATAATAACGCCCTTGGGTAGTGGCTGGATGGTGTAGTTTTCCAGCCGGACATTACCCGGAACGCTGCCAGCAAGATGTACCATGTTAATGGCATTTGGCGTAATATCCACGCCCAAGCAGCCTTTGCCGCCAAAAGACATTTTGGTCTTTTGTTTTGATTTTTTTGGTTTTTTTGATATTCGCATCTTTAAGCCTCCCTTTGAAAGACCGGCGAAACGGTCACAGGTAAATTTATATCAGGTTTAGCGTTTTCTTGCATAAATTAAGGTATAGTTTACTTTAGTCAAAGTACATATTGATAGAAAAATCTTTAGTTATGTTCAGAAAAATTTTTAAAACAGTGTTTGGATTGCTGTTGGGACTGGCCTTGTTCGGGGTTGGCCTGCTGGCGATTGCGGTTTTGGTTGCCTATCCCAAGCTACCTAGTTTGGAAACGGTAACAAATTATCAGCCGAGGATGCCGCTGACGATTTATTCTTCAGACGGTAAGTTGATCGGTATGTATGGCGAGGAGCGCCGTGCGTTTACCAAAATTGACGAATTTCCGCCGGTGTTGATCAATGCGGTGATTGCGGCAGAGGATAAACGCTTCTACCAGCACTGGGGCGTGGACGTGACCGGTGTGGCGCGCGCGCTGATCGGCAACTTCCGTGCTGGTGGCGTGCAATCCGGTGCCAGCACCATTACCCAGCAGGTGGCCCGCAACTTCTATTTAACCAACGAACGCAGCTACCGCCGCAAATTCAACGAAGCGCTGCTGGCTTATAAGATTGAGCAATCGTTGAGCAAGCAGCAGATTCTCGAGCTGTATTTCAACCAGATTTATTTGGGCCAACGCGCTTATGGGTTTGCGGCCGCTTCGCAGATTTATTTCAATAAGCCGGTTAAAGACCTGACTTTGGCCGAAGCCACGATTTTAGCCGGTCTGCCCAAGGCGCCGTCTTCTTTCAATCCGATTGTGAATCCAGCCCGTGCCAAACTGCGCCAGCAATATATTCTGAATAATATGGTGGAAGAGAAGATGATCACGCCGCAACAGCGCGATCAGGCTTTGGCCGAAGAGCTTCATTACCAGCGCCAGCAGGTGGAGATTGACCAAAACTCCCTGTATGTGGCCGAAATGGTGCGTCAGGAAATGTATGACCGCTACGGCGAAGATGCCTACACCCAAGGTTTCCGTGTGTATACCACTGTCAGCTCGGAAAGCCAGAAAGTGGCCACCCACGCATTGCGCCGCGCACTGAAAGGGTTCGGGCTGGGCGCTTATCGGGGTGCGGAAGCCTTCATTGATCTGAAAACCATCGAACCGGACGCGTTGGACGAAAACCTAGATCAATACCTGGATACGCTTTACACCGTAGACGGCCTACAGCCCGCCGTGGTACTACAAGCCAGCCGTTCGGGCATCGAAGCTTATACGCAAGGTGGCAGCCGCATCAAAATCAGCGGCAGTTCGCTCAATCATGTGGCGCGCACCATCAACAACGGCAAAGATAATGCCATCCGCCCCGGCGCCGTTATCCGCGTGCGCAAGCTGGATCGAGGCTGGCAAATCAGCCAGATGCCGGAGCTGCAAGGCGCGTTTGTGGCACTGGACAGCAAAACCGGCGCCATCCGCGCGCTGGTGGGCGGTTTCGACTTCCACAGCAAGAGCTTTAACCGTGCAACACAAGCCGAACGCCAGCCTGGTTCTACTTTCAAACCTTTTGTTTACTCCGCTGCCCTGGCCAAAGGCATGACAGCTGCCACCACCATCAATGATGCCCCGCTCGAATTGCCCGGCATGGGTTCCGGCGGCCGCCCGTGGCGCCCGAAAAACTCTGACGGCCGCTATTCCGGCTTCATCACACTACGCCAGGCGCTCACTGCTTCCAAAAACATGGTGTCCATCCGCATTGTGATGGCTCTCGGGCCGCACGAAGTGCATCAATATGTGCAGCGTTTCGGCTTTAGCGCCCGGCAGGTTCCCGATTCGCTATCGATGGCCTTGGGCAGCGGCGTGGCCACACCCTTGCAGATGGCGCAGGCTTATGCTGTGTTTGCCAACGGCGGCTATAAAGTTTCACCCTATTTGATCGACCGCATCGAAGATAGCCAGGGCCGCCTGCGCGCACAGATGAAGCCTTTGGTGGCCGGCGAGAGCGCGCCGCAGGTGATTGACCCGCGCAACGCCTACATCATGTACACCATCATGCAAGACGTGGTGCGCCGCGGCACCGGCGCCCGTGCCAACGCGCTGGGCCGCCGCGATATTGCCGGCAAAACCGGTACCACCAACGAAAACAAAGATGCCTGGTTTGCCGGCTTCAATCCCGATTTGGTGGGCGTGGTTTACATCGGCTTTGACAAACCGCGCAGCATGGGCCGCGCGGGCTTCGGCGGCACCATTGCCCTGCCGGTGTGGGTGGAATACATGCGCTATGCGCTCAAAGGCGTGCCGCAGAAAGACATGCCGATGCCCGCGAAACTTGTGCGCAACGGCGGCGAATACTTCCTGCAAGAACAGCAGAGCACCAACCCGCGCCTAGCCATCGACAACCGCGGCGCCGCGCCCGATGCGGCCGACATCCAAGCCGCTGGTGGCGATCCCGTGATTCCGGACGAAGGCACACCGGTTGAGCCGGTGGCACCGCAAGGCGGCGGTGCGGCACCTTCGCAGGAGATTGACGCGCTGTTCTAAACGCCAGCCGAGCTGAAACAAAAGGCTACCTGAAAACGCCAAACTTTGATTGGGTTTTCAGGTAGCCTTTAATTGATGTACACATCTTGCAGATTGCCGATGTTTGCCATCAAGGCTACCTGAAAAAACATCAACAGCCGAAGCAACTGCATACCGTATGCCAATCAGCGGCTTAAAGGCTACCTGAAAACAGCGGCACAGCCAAAAGCACGCCCCGAACATTTCGTTTTGCAGAAATCACGCCTTCACTTGGTAGCACCCCGTTTTTCAGGTAGCCTGATTGCCACTTGGCGATTACAATAGCCGCCTTTCCCCCATTTCCCGAGCGCACATCATGAACCCGCATTTAGCCCAACTCCAGCCTTATCCCTTCGCCTGCCTGCGAGAAGCCATGCAAGGCGTGGACGCCCCCGCCGGCGTTGCGCCCGTGCCGCTGCAAATCGGCGAGCCCAAGCACGCCGCGCCCGCCGTGATCAGCGAAGCGCTCACCGCCGCCCTACCGCGCCTCGACGCCTATCCGCAAACCCTCGGCCTGCCCGAGCTGCGCCAAGCCTGTGCCGCCTTCCTGCACCGCCGCTACGGCCTCACGCTCAACCCAGACAGCGAAATCCTGCCTGTGCTCGGCAGCCGCGAAGCGCTGTTTTCCTTCGCACAAGTCGTGCTCGACGGCAGCGGGCAGACCAAGCCCGTGGTGGTGTGCCCCAACCCGTTTTATCAGATTTATGAAGGCGCCGCGCTGTTGGCCGGTGCCGAAACCGCCTTCGCCAACTGCACCGCCCCGCGCTTCCAGCCCGACTGGGGCAGCGTGCCCGAAGCCGTGTGGCAGCGCACCCGCCTGGTGTTCGTGTGCTCCCCGCACAACCCCTGCGGCAGCGTGTTGCAGCAGGCCGACTGGGCCGAGCTCTTTGCTCTGCAAGACCGCTACGGCTTCGTGATTGCCGCCGACGAATGCTATTCCGAAATCTACTTCGAAGGCGAAGCCCCCATCGGCTGCCTGCAAGCCGCCGCCGAGCTGGGGCGCGGTTTTAACAAATTGATGATGTTTACCAGCCTCTCCAAACGCTCCAGCGTGCCCGGCCTGCGTTCCGGCTTCGTGGCCGGCGACGCTGCGCTGCTCAAAGACTTCCTGCTCTACCGCACCTACCACGGCAGCGCCATGAGCATTCCCGTGCAGATGGCCAGCATCGCCGCCTGGAACGACGAAGAGCATGTGGCCGCCAACCGCCGTCTGTATCAGGAAAAATTTGCCAAAGTGCTGCCGATTCTGGCGCAAGGCTTTGAAGTGGCGCGGCCGGATGCTTCGTTCTACGTGTGGCTGAAAGTGCCCGACGGCGACGATTTGGCCTTCACCCGCACGCTGTGGCGCGAAGCCGCCATCCAAGTGCTGCCCGGCCGCTTCATGGCGCGCGACACGGCGCAGGGCAACCCGGGCGCGGGCTACGTGCGCATCGCACTGGTGGCGCCTGTGGCCGACTGCGTGGCGGCGGCGGAGAAGATTGTGGAGATCCGGCGGCGGTGTTATCCGTAGGCGGTTTGCTGAAATACAGACAGAATAAAGAAAGAGGCTACCTGAAAAAATTTTCAGGTAGCCTTAAATATTGATCTAATTGGCAGATATCAATCTGATATAGGCGGGATAACTATTTATCCCAATATTCCCAGTCTTCCAGTTGTTCTCCGTGCCGGTAAGTTCCTCTGGCAGCCAGACTGCCGTCATCATGATAATCTGTCCATGTTTCGTGTTCTGCGCCATGTTCGTAGTTTCCTTCCGAGGCTCTTATGCCGTTTTTATAGAAGGCTTCGAATAAGCCGTGCCTAATCCAATTGTTGTTCGGCGATAAGTATCGGGAGTAGCGGAATTTGATTTTTCCGCTTTCGTAAAAGATTTTGGCGAGATGGGGGAATGGTTACTTCTTGATTCATGATCGGATTTTCTGTTTTTTAGCATGTGGCTCTTAAGGCTACCTGAAAAATATTTCAGCTTTGCTGAAGCTGAGGTTTTCAGGTAGCTTTTTATAAAAGAAGGGGTTCCACGTGCTTTGCCAATAGCTTATTTGCTTGGGGCGAGCGAATCCAAAAAGAACACCACGGCCTGCTTTTGCTGGTCGTTGAATTGCTGCCAGTGGAAGTCCAGCCGCGCCTTGAGTTCGTCGTTGTTTTTCGGTTTGCCGCAGCAGCCGATGAAAAACCAGTTGAGCGGTGTGTCTAAGATTTCGGCGATTTGAATCAGGTGGCTGAGGTTAATTTTGTTTTCTCCGCGCTCGTATCGGGAAAGCTGCTGTTGGGAGATGCCGATTTTTTCGGACAGGACTTCTGCGCTCATCTTGTGTTCCTTACGGCGCAGCTGGATGCGTTGGCCGACGGCGGCGTCGAATGCGGATGCGGTTAGTTGTGCCACAATTCTCTTCTTTTTTGATACTCAATGGGCGGATATTCTAAAGAGTGCTACTCAATAATAAATATCTTTTAAAGAGTAAAAATATTGAATTCACGCCCTTATAAAGTAATTGAATCCACTATTGTTATCGGTTATCCTTGCTGCCGGGTGCCCTGCCCGAGCCATCAATATCAGCTTTCGTGATACCGGTTTATACGGAAATATGATTTCCGCTATTTTCCCAACCCCGTTATCATGCCTCCCAATTCAACTGATTCCACCTAATGAAAGGAAACATCATGTCCCAGCTTCAAAACCAAACCGCTTTAGTAACCGGCGCAGGCAGCGGTATCGGTCAGGACATCGCCGTCAAACTTGCCCAAATGGGCGCAAACGTGGTCATTACCGGCCGCAAGGAAGCGCCGCTGAAAGAAACCGCCGCGCTGCACGGCAATATTTCCTATATCGTCGCCGACGCGGGCAAAACCGAAGACGTGTCCCGCGTGCTTGCCGAAATCCAGCAAAAATTCAACCGCTTGGACATCATCGTAAACAACGCGGGCATGGCACCGGTTACGCCGATTGCCGAGCAGACGCTGGCCGAATTTGATGCCGTGTTCAACATCAACGTGCGCGCCGTGGTGGATTTGACCACCCAAGCCCTGCCGCTTCTGAAAGCCAGCCGTGGCAGCATCGTCAATATCGGCTCTGCCGTCGCCAACCAGCCGCTGCCGAACATGTCGGTTTACTCCGCCAGCAAAGCCGCACTGAAAACGCTGACCTTTGTCTGGGCAAAGGAACTCGCCAAAGACGGCATCCGCGTGAACAACATCGCCGTCGGCCCGATTGAAACGCCGATTTACGAAAAAACCGAACTCTCCGCCGAAGAAGCGCAGGCACACAAAGACCGCGTTACCTCGCTCGTACCGCTGGGACGCTTCGGCCTGCCCAAAGACATTTCCGCCATTGTCGCGCTTTTGGTTTCCGACGAAGGCAGCTTCATCACCGGCGCGGACATTGCAGTGGACGGCGGGTTTGGGATTTAAAACGTTTTCAGGCTGCCCTAACTACCAAAAGGCAGCCTGAAAATCCGTTCACCGATTTGGAGAAAACCTGATGAAAACCCTGTTCGTTTTATCGCACCCGACTTTTGACGAATCCTTCGCCAACAAAATCATCTGGCAGGAACTGCACGAGCGGATGCCCGAAGCCGAATTTGTCCATTTGGACGCGGCTTATCCGCACCTGCCGATAGACGTGTCCAAAGAACAGGCACGGCTGGCGGCGGATATCATCGTGATGCAGTTCCCCATGTTCTGGTACAGCGTGCCCGGGCTGATGAAACGCTGGATAGACGATGTGTTTGTGCACGGCTTCGCCCACGGTAGTAAGGGCAACAAACTGCACGGCAAGAAACTGATTTTGTCGTTCACCACCGGCGGCGCGGCCGAGCTGTACGAACGCGACAACTATATGGAACACACGATGGAAGAGTTCCTGTACCCGCTGCGCCGCTGGGCGAAACAGTGCGGCATGGAATGGCAACCTTATGTGCATACCGACAGCCTGCCCTATATCGCCACCGAAGAAATGCGGGAGGAAATGGCGGAACGTGCGAAAGCCCATGCGGAAAAGCTCGCCGCGCAAATCGCCGCCCTGTAATGAGGCTACCTGAAAACTTTATTCCCTTTTATAAGGAGACTTTATGAAAATTGCATTAGTCACAGGTGTAGGCCGCGTCGGCGCGTTGGGTTTTGAAACCGCCCGCCAGCTTGCCCGGCTTGATTTCCATGTGGTGCTGACTGCCCGCAAGGCAGGGCAGGCCGAAGAGCGGGCAAGAGAATTGCAAGCGGAAGGCCTGACCGTTACCCCGCTGCATTTGGACATTACCGATGAAGACAGCGTGCGCCGCGCCGTGGCATTTGTCCGCGAACGCTTCGGCAAGCTGGACGTGCTCATCAACAACGCCGCCGTGCTGATGGAAAGCCCCGAATCGGATTTCAAAACCGATTTGGTATCGGCACGCAGCCAGTTTGACACCAATCTTTTCGGCACTTGGCGCATGGCGCAGGAATTCCACCCGCTGCTCAAAGCGGCGGGCAGCGCGCGCATCGTCAATGTATCCAGCGGTTCGGGTTCGTTTTGGGATTGCGGTTTCGGGCTGGTGAACAATCCGGGCTTTGAAATGGCCAAGTTCGGCGACGTGTCCATCGCGGCCTACCAGCTCAGCAAACTGGCCATCAACGGCCTGACGCTGAAACTGGCGCAGGATTACCGAAACGACCACATCCTGGTCAATTCCATCTGTCCCGGGCTGGTTTCCACACGCCCCGACGCACCCGGACGCAGCCCGGAAGACGGCGCACGCAGCATTGTGTGGGGTGCAACCCTGCCCGACCACGGCCCGAGCGGGATGTTCTTCCGCGACGGCAAGCAACTGCCGTGGTAAGCCGTATAGGGCAAGCAAACGTTTCAGGCGGTCTGAAAGCAGCCTGCACCTTTGAGCGTCGCATTACCCATTTTCAGTTTCAGGTAGCCTTTCAGGCTACCAAAAAAACTCAAGCAAGGAAAAATATGAAAACCTTTAAATTAAACAACAATATCCAAATCCCCTCTCTCGGTTTCGGCGTATTCCAAATCCCGCCCGAAGAGACCGAACAGGCCGTTATCGCCGCTATTAAAGCAGGCTACCGCCACATTGATACCGCGCAGGCCTATGTGAACGAAACCGAAGTCGGCTTGGCCATTCAAAACTGCGGCATCCCGCGCGAAGAACTCTTCATCACCACCAAAGTGTGGGTAGAAAACGCAGGCTACGAAGCCGCCAAAGCCTCGCTGGAACGCTCCTTAGGTCGTCTGAATCTGGACTATATCGATATGGTGCTGATACACCAGCCCTACGGCGACGTGTACGGCACATGGCGCGCGCTGGAAGAATATCAGGCGGCGGGCAAAATCCGCGCCATCGGCGTGAGCAACTTCACACCCGACCGCGCCGTCGATTTGGGTACGTTCAACCGCGTCATGCCGCAGGCCAACCAGATTGAAATTAACCCCTTCCACCAACGCATCGAACAAGTGGCACAATTGCAGGCGGAAAACATCGTCGTCGAAGCGTGGGCGCCGTTTGCCGAGGGCAAAAACGACATTTTCCGCAATCCCGTGTTGAGCAAAATCGGCGAAAAATACGGCAAATCCGTCGCCCAAGTCATCACCCGCTGGCTGATTGAACGCGGCATCGTCGTCTTAGCAAAATCCACCAAACCCGAACGCATGGCGGAAAATTTAAACGTCTTCGATTTTGAACTGACCGACGAAGACAAAGCCGAAATCGCCAAGCTGGACGGCGGTGCCAGCCAGTTTATCGACCATCAGACCGTGGATACCGTCAAATGGATGAAAACCCGCTTATTTAACGTATAATCTCGTACCGAACCTTTTTTCAACGTTTCACAACCCAAGGAATCTTTTATGAAAAACGTACTCATCGTCTCCGGACACCCTGATTTGCAAAATTCCATCGCCAACGCCGAAATCCTAGCCGAAGTCGCCAAAGCCCTGCCCGAAGCCGAAATCCGCAAGCTCGACGCGCTGTATCCCGAGCGCCGCTTCAATATTGAAGCCGAACAGTCTGCCCTCTTGAAAGCCGACGTGATCGTGTTCCAATTCCCCTTCTCTTGGTATTCCGTGCCCGGCTTGATGAAATTGTGGATAGACGAAGTGTTCGTACACGGTTTTGCTCACGGTTCGAACGCCAAGCTGGCCGGCAAAAAGCTGATTATCTCCTTCACCACCGGCGCACCGGCCGCGGTGTACCAGCGCGACGGTTTCTTCAAACACACCGTGGAAGACTACCTGCCCCAGTTTGAAACCACCGCCACCCTGTGCAACCTCGACTACCAAGGCGCCATCTACACCAACGGCATCGGCTACACTTCCCGCGACAACGAAGAAGCCATCAACGCCCAAAAACAAGAAGCGCGCCAACACGCTGCCCGCCTAATCGCCAAAATCAAAGAAATCGCTGTTTAAGCAGTAAAAGGCTACCTGAAAATTTTTCAGGTAGCCTCCCTCGGAAAATTTTACCGAAACCCGTTTTTATTCAAAAGGAAACCCCATGTACATCATCAACATCACCGTCAATGCTAACCTGCCCGCCGAACAACACGAAAAAATGTTCGTGGAGCACACCGAGTGGTTCAAAAAACACTTCCAAGCCGGAAAATTCCTGATGCTCGGCCCCTACACCGACACCGACGCACACGCCGGCGTGATTTTCGCCCACACCGACAGCCGCGAAGAATTGCAGAAAATCCTGGAAGAAGACTGCTACTACCCGAACTCGGCCAAATACGAAATCCGCGAATTCGCCCCCAAACTGATTGCCGCCAACCTGCCCGAATTTGCCGGCAAATAAGCAGGCAGCCTAAGCAAAACGGCCGGAACCGCTTCTTTCAGGATCCGGCCGTTTTCAGGTAGCCTCTGCCGCTTAGAGGCTACCTGAAAACGTCGGCTTCAGCGAAGCCAACATCCGTCATCACTTGCCGCCCCGGTTTGAAGCGGGCGGCGGAAAGAAAAAACATGAACATCCTAATCGGCCTTCTGCCCGCCCTGTTTTGGGGCCTCCTGCCGCTGTGCGTTTCCAAAATCGGCGGCCGCCCGTCGCAGCAGATTATGGGCACCACCATCGGCGTGCTGCTCACCGCCATCGCGGCCAGCATCTTCTTCCTGCCCGTATCGGACAGCGCGTGGGCGTGGCTGATGTGCTTTTTGTCCGGCGCGTTTTGGGCGTTCGGGCAGATGAACCAGTACCGCGCCTTCACGCAAATCGGCGTGTCCAAAACCATGCCGCTGTCCACGGGCATGCAGCTGGCGGGCACTTCGCTGATGGGCGTGCTGGTGTTCGGCGAATGGGGCAGCGCGCAGCAGAAAATCATCGGCGCGGTGGCGCTCGCGCTCATCATCGTCGGCATCTGGATGACGACCAAGCAGGAAAACCCGCAGCCGGACGCGGGCGGCAATATGAAGGCGGGCATCATCACGCTGCTGGTCTCCACCGTGGGCTATGTCGGCTATTCCTTCTTCCCCAATTTCACCGACATCCCGGGCCAGGAAAAATTCCTGCCGCAGGCGCTGGGCATGGCCGTGTCCGCCGTGCTGCTGTCGCGGTTTGAGAAAGACGGCAGCCGCCCGTGGGACAAAAAAGTGCTGCAAAACCTGATTGGCGGCGTGATTTTCTCCGGCGCGGCACTGACCTACCTGATTTCCATCGAACCCGCCCGCAACGGCGTGGCCACCGGCTTCACGCTGTCGCAGATGAACGTGGTCATCGCCACGCTGGGCAGCATTTTCCTGCTGGGCGAGAAGAAAACGCCGAAGGAAATGCGCTTCGTGCTCATCGGCCTGGCACTGGTCGTCATCGGCGGCATTATGATTGGCACGAATACCCCGCCAACACCTTAATCCAACCCGTTGCAGGCAGCCTGCACTTTTCTCCAACCTGAAAAACAAGGAACTACCTATGTATCCCGATTTGAACGGCAAAGCCGCCGTCGTTACCGGCGCGTCCAAAGGACTGGGCGCGGAAATCGCCTTGCGTTACGGACGCGAAGGCATCAGCGTGGTCGTGAACTACAATTCCGACCAAAAAGGCGCGGACGACGTGGTCGCGCAAATCCAAGCCGCAGGCGGCAAAGCCGTTGCCGTACAAGGCGACGTGTCCAAAGAAGGCGTTGCCGACGCGCTGGTGCAAGCCGCGCTCGACCACTTCGGACGCCTCGATATTTTCGTGAACAACGCGGGCTTGGAACACCCCGCCCACACCCACGAGATGACGCTGGAAAACTGGCAGCGCGTCATCGACGTGAACCTGACCGGCGTGTTCCTCGGCATCCGCGCCGCGCTGCGCCATTTCGTGGACAACAAAATCAAGGGCAACATCATCAATATGTCGTCCGTCCACGAACAAATCCCCTGGCCGCGTTTCGCCCACTATGCGGCGAGCAAAGGCGGCGTGAAGCTCCTAAATGAAACCGTGGCGATGGAATACGCGCGCGAAGGCATCCGCGTGAACGCCATCGGCCCGGGCGCGATGAATACGCCGATCAACAAGGAAAAGATGAACGACCCCGCGCAAAAAGCCGCGCTGGAAGAAATCATCCCAATGGGCTATGCGGGCGAACCCGAGCTGGTTGCCAACGCCGCCGCCTGGCTCGCCAGCGACGAATCGTCCTACGTTACCGGCATTACGCTGTTTGTGGACGGCGGCATGACGCTGTATCCCGCGTTTATGAACAACGGCTAAGCCCGGCCGGCTTATTCAGCCTGAGAGGCTACCTGAAAAAACAGCCGAATCCTTAATGGGATGTCGGCTGTTTTGTTTGGGCGGCATGGAAGCGCTGATGGCTCAGGCAATCTGTTTTTCAGGTAGCCAAAAGCGTTTGAGACTACCTGAAAATTAGTCAGCCCGCGTTTTGGGAGGAGAGTTCGTGCACGGCGGCCACCAGCGCCTGCACGTTTTCCGGGTCGGTATGCTGGCTGATGCCGTGGCCGAGGTTGAACACATGGCCGCTGCCCGCGCCGTAGCTTTGCAGGATGCGGCGCACTTCGGCGCGGATGGAATCGGGCGTGCCGAACAGGGCGGCGGGGTCGAGGTTGCCTTGCAGCGCCACTTTGTGCCCCACGCGCTGCCGCGCCTGGCCGATGTTTGCCGTCCAATCCAGCCCCAGCGCGTCGGCACCGCTGTCGGCCAAAAGTTCGAGCCACTGGCCGCCGCCTTTGGTGAACACGATCACGGGCACGCGCCGGCCTTCTCTTTCGCGGGTGAGGCCGGTGATGATTTGGCGCATATAGGCAAGGCTGAATTCGGCGAAGGCGGCGTCGGAAAGCAGGCCTCCCCAGGTGTCGAAAATCTGTACGGCTTGGGCACCGGCGGCGATTTGTTCGTTGAGGTAGGCGGTAACGGCGCGGGCGTTGGTGTCGAGGATGCGGTGCAGAAGCTCGGGGCGGCGGTAGAGCAGGGTTTTGATTTGGCGGAATTCTTTGCTGCCGCCGCCTTCCACCATGTAGCAGGCGAGGGTGAAGGGACTGCCGGAAAAGCCGATGAGCGGCACGCGGCCATTGAGCGCGCGGCGGATGGAGGAAACGGCATCGAACACGTAGCGCAGTTTGGCCATGTCGGGCACGTGCAGGGCAGCGATATCGGCTTCGCTTTGCAGCGGGCGGGCGAATTTGGGGCCTTCGCCTTCGGCAAAGTAGAGGCCGAGGCCCATGGCGTCGGGGATGGTGAGGATGTCGGAAAAGAGGATGGCGGCGTCGAGGCCGAAGCGGTCGATGGGCTGGAGGGTGACTTCGGTGGCGAGCTCGGTGTTTTTGCACAAATCGAGGAATCCGCCGGCACGGGCTCGCACGGCACGGTATTCGGGCAGGTAGCGCCCGGCCTGGCGCATAAGCCACACGGGGGTGTGGGCAACGGGCTGTTTGACGAGGGCGCGCAGGAAGGTGTCGTTTTGCAGGGTGGTCATGGCGGGATGTGTGGTGTGTTGGAAGGGGCGAATCATAGCACAGGCGGGGCGGAATATCTGGCGGGGTAGGGCGGTTTACCCGGTTGAGGCGTATGTTTGGCTGTGCGGAAGTTTTCAGGTAGCCGTCTGCTCGGCAGAAGGCTACCTGAAAATTTGAGGGTATTTCGCTGGATAAATATTTTCAGGCTGCTTTCTGATACCGGAAAGCAGCCTGAAGGACACACTAAAATGGTTTGGTTACAAAGTGATGCCGTTGTCCACCACCAGCACCTGCCCGGTGGTGCCGTCGGATTCGTCGGAGGCGAAGAACAAAATCGCCTGTGCCTGCTGGATGGCGGGGGTGTGCGGCAGGCCCATGTTCATGTGTTTGGCACATTGTTCGGCGAATGGGTCGAAGGTGGCAAGTTTTTCCGGCGTGTTGAGCGGGGTGGGGGTGGGGCCGGGGCAGACGGCGTTGCAGCGGATGCCTTGGCCGGCAAACTGGATGGCGATGTTTTTGGTCATGCCCAGCAGCGCGCTTTTGGCGGCGGAGTAGGAAATGCCGGCCGAGCCGAACACGCCGCCGATGGAGGACACGTTCACAATCGAGCCTTTTTTCATGTGCTCCAGTGCGGCCTTGGTGAGGTAGAACACGGAGGTTTGGTCGGTGAGGATGACTTCGTCCCACCATTCGGTGCTGCATTTGGTGATTGGCATGTGTTTGTCGGCAATGCCGGCGTTGTTCACCAAAATATCGATGCGGCCGAAGGTTTTCACGGTTTCTTCAACCAGGCGGCGGCAATCGGCTTCTAGGGTTACATCGGCCGGGATAACGGCGCATTGGCCGCCGGCGGCACGGATTTCGGCTTCCACCTGCGCCAGCTTGTCTTTGCTGCGGGCGGTCAGGATCACGGTGGCGCCTTCGCGGGCGAACAGTTTGGCGGTTTCCTCGCCGATGCCTGAGCTGGAGCCGGTTACGATGGCGACTTTATTTTTTAATCTCATGATATTTCCTTTATTTATAAGCAGGTTGTGATGAAAATTACTGTTCTTGAACCGGGGTGAGGTCGGTTAGCCAAATCAGCACCAAGGTGATGGCACCGATGGCAATCAGCAGCATATAGGCGCCGGTATAACCGCCAAACACAGCCAGCCCGAATGCTAAGATGGAGAAGGCGCAGCAGCGAACCACCGACTGTACGGGGTGGACAATGCCCAGAGCCTTGATGTAGGCGGCGCGCGGGAATTTGGTGGAAACGAAAGCCGTGCTGTAGTTGGTGGCACCGGGCAGCGCTAGGCCGATCATGGCCAGCGAAAGCAGCAGGATGGTGGAGTTGTTGGCAATGTTCAGGCCGATGGCCACCATCCACCAAACGGTGTAAACCAGCATGGCGTTTTTGATGCCGACTTTATTGTTCAACCAGCCCCAGCCGTAGGCGCCGAAGGTGCCGAACAGGGCAGAGGCGCTCATGTAGAAAATCGCTTTTTCCATCGGGAAGCCGAGCTCCAGCAGGCGCGGCACCATCTGGCTCACCACGCCCACCAACATGATATAGATCATGCCGGTGGATACGCCCATCAGCCAAATATCTTTCATTTTCATCAGCTGGCCGTTGGTGAGGCTGCTCTCTTTGGGGGCGGGCTCGGCAGATATGAGAGCCGGCTCGTTATCCGGCAAGAGCCCCACGTCTTCCGGCCTGTTGGCAATGAACAAGCCCACCACCAAAGCCAGCGCCACCATGATCACCGACATGATCCAAAAACCGTGCGGCACGGTAAACATGGCAAACGAAGCGGCCAGCACTGGCACGAAAAACGCGCTGGAAAAGGTTTGCCCGAAGGTGATGAACCCGAGTGCCAAAGCCTGCTTGCGCACAAACCAGTTGGCCACCAAGCCCGTGCCGCCCACATAGGCCGCGCCGGTACCGAAAAAGCTCACGCCGGCAAACAGCAGCGAAAAGCTCAAGATGGAATCGGCATAGCCGAGCAGGCCAAAGCAGATCGCACAGGCCAAGCAAGACAAGACAATATTAAATTTCAATCCCTTTTTGCTGATTGCCCACGAGAAAACCGGTGCGGCGGGAATGGCCGCCCATGAAGCGGGCGTAACATAAAACAGCAGTTCTTTGTAATCCAGGTTATAGAGTTTGGACAATTCGGGCAGGCTCACGTTCAGGCCGTGCGTGCAGGCGCCGGCCATCACCCAAAACATGCAGGCTTGCATGATGATGACAGTCCAGCCCTGCTTGCCGAAATTCAGGCTGGGTTTGGCTTCGGTATTCATGATGAGGTTCCGTGGAAAATACAGGATGGGCAAATCTTGCTAAAAAACGGGGCGCTCGCGATTGAGCCAAAACCCCGTTTTTGTTGCCATTTAAAGTGCTAGAGTTTCAGTCAGACAAACCTTATTTGATTTCGTCTTCTTCCTGGCCGCCGTTCACGCGCGGACGGATCACTTTGCCTTTCTTCTCGGCGGCAATCACCAAGGCGGCCTCTTCTTTGGCCTGATCCCAGAAGCTGGCTTCGTGCGGAGAGTGTTCGGTGGCAGTTACGAACATTTCGGTGGCGAAGGAACCGCGCAGCTCTTTGGCGATGTCTTCTTTCCAAGGCTGGCGCAGGATCTGGGTGGTGATGCGGCGGGTAACGCGGGTGCCGGTTTGCATGATCAGGTCGGCGATTTCCCAAGCGCGTTTGTAGGCGGCTTCGGTGTCGGTGCAGATTTCGTTGATCATGCCCAGTTTCAGGGCTTTGCGGGCGGTGATGATTTCACCGGTCAGCTCGGCGTAGGCGAAGCGTTTGCGGCCCATCAGCTCGCGCCAGGCGATTTGCACGCCGTCGCCGGGCACCATGTTGGTGCGGAAGTGCATTTCGGTGGTCCAAGCGTCTTCGGTGGCCAGGGTGATGTCGCTGAAGAGAACCAGGTCGGAGTGGAAGGTGGCGCCGGTCCACACGCCGATGGTGGGCACTTCTACGTCGAAAATCTGGCCTTCGATGTCGTTGGTGCCGTCGTAGTATTGGTATTCGTACATGCGCCAGGCCACGTCGGGGGCGGAGGCGAATTCGATGGCGGGCTGCCATTCGCCTTTTTCATTGGTGCGGCCGATGCCTTTGAAGGTGTCGGGGCCGATGCCGCCCAAGATAATGATTTCGTTGTCGGGGTCGCGGCCGGCCCAGTTGAAGAAGTAGTGCAGGCCTTGGTGCAGCTCGGCGCTCCATTGTACGGGGCCGCCGTTGGTGTGCATGCGGGCTTCCAAAATGCCGCGTTCGCGTTTCATCTGGATGCAGCCTTTGAGGATTTCGGAATATTCCTCAAACGGCATGTGGGGGATGGTTTTCAGCTCTTTGTGGGACAGCTCTTTGCGTTTGCCGGAATCGTTTTCGTAGTTGCCTTTGATAGCCATGATATTGCTCCTAAACGGGGTTGGGGAAAGAAACGGGTTTCAGCAAACCAACGCTTGGCAGCGGCGTTGCGCTGAAAGTGGCGGCAGATTAACGCCCGCCCTTTGCGGCTGGGAAATTCTATTTCGGTTTTTTGTTATGCTGTATCTGAATAGTTTTTTATAAACAAAATATTAGGCTGAATGATTAAGCAATATCCTGCCGCTGCAGGCAAAAGAAAAGGCTACCTGAAACCGGTTTTCAGGTAGCCTTTTGCCTCTTTGGATAAGGGCTTGGTATGGGCTAAGGCACAGGGTTATTGCATGCCGGGAAAGCAAGGCCGGATAAGGTTTCGGCCCGGCGAACGGTTTGGTTTTTCAGGTAGCCTTTCAGGCGGCCCGCGGGCCGTTCTCCCTTATGCCGACAAGGAGTTGGCACTTATCTAAAAAATACATAAGCAGGCGCATAAATAGCATTTCAGTTTCTCCGGCCGCTGTTGTCTAATGCTTCGCAGCACCGTTGCGGAGCCATCTGCAATCCCCTTAATTTCAGTTGAAGAGGTATAGACCATGAGCGACAAAGTTATTCTCACCGTAGCCACCACCGGCGCTGTTACTCCCAAAGAATTGAACCCCAATGTGCCGATCACGCCGAAGGAAATCGCCGAAGACGCCTACCGGTGCTGGAAGGCCGGCGCCTCCGTGGTGCACCTGCATATGCGCGACGACCAGGGCCTGGGCACGATGGACAAACACAAATTCAAAGAAACCATCGACCGCATCCGCGACACCTGCGACATCGTCATCAACGTCACCACCGCCGGTGACCACCGCGCCACATACGAGCAACGCATGGAACACCTGGCCTATGTGCAGCCCGAAATCGCCTCCTTTGACGCCGGCTCTTTCAACTGGCTGCCCGGCGGCGTGTTTGAAAACAGCCCCGAATTCCTCTCCAAACTCGGCCAAACCATGCAGGATCTGGGTATCAAAACCGAAATCGAAATTTTCGACAGCGGCATGATCCACGCCTGCGTGAAATACTTCAACGCCAAAGGCTTCCTCGCCTCCCCGATGCACTTCCAGCTGGTGTTGGGCGTGCTCGGCGCCGCCTCCGCACGGGTGGAAGACCTGGTGTACCTGCGTAACCTGCTGCCTAAAGATGCCACTTGGGGCGCCTTCGGCATCGGCCGCGACCACCTGCCCATCATGCTGACCACCCTGGCCATGGGCGGCCATGTGCGCGTGGGCCTAGAAGACAACGTGTACTACTCCAAAGGCGTGCTCGCCACCAACCTGTCATTAACCGAACGCGCCATTCGCGTCATCAACGAAGCCGACAAATCCGTGGCCACGCCCGATGAAGCCCGCGCCATTTTGGGTTTGAAAAAACGCGGATAACGAATTTTCAGGTAGCCTCAGTTAGGTCAGGCTACCTGAAATTTAAAGAGGAGCAAAACACATGAACACCCGTTTCAAACTTTCCCTGCTGGCCGCATTGCTGCTGCCCTTCGGCGCGGCGCACGCCCAAGAAGGCGTCAGCCCCATGCAGCCTGGCGCCACCACCGGCTCGCACACCGGCGCCTTGCCGCCACCCGGCCTGTATCTGGGCTACGACGTAGACTACGAATGGGGCAAACTGCGCAACGGCAGCGGCGACAAAGCCGGCATCGACCTCGAAGCCGGCAACACCAGCATGGCCGCCTCACTGATTTGGTCTACCCCGTATAAAGTGCTGGGCGCACGTTACGCCATGGGCATCGCCCAACCCTACAAAATCGCCGAAGTGAAAATCAACGGCGAAACCGACCACAGCAACGGCCTGATGAGCACCGTATTGATGCCCGCCATGCTGTCGTGGGATTTGGGTGATGGCTTCCACCTCGGTGCCGGCACCGCCGTGGTGCTGCGCAACGGCAAACACAGCTACGCCTACGATGCCGCCGCAGGCCGCTACACCACCACCACCGACAACCTCGCCAACCGCTACTACACCCTGCAGCCCAACCTCGCCCTCACTTATTTCACCGGCGACTGGGCGTTTACCGTAAACAACACGGTGGATTTCAACGCGCCGAACAAACGCACCGGCTACCGCTCCGGCAACACCTACTACATGGACCTCACCGCCACCCGCAAAATCGGCAGATGGACGGTGGGCGCGCTGGGCAACTGGACCAAGCAGTTCCGCGACGACAAGGTAAACGGCGTGGCCGTGCCCGAAGCCATCGGCCCCAACGGCCAGATTTCCGCTGCCGGCAAACGTGCCGAACACATCATGTTCGGCCCGATGGTGGGCTACGATTTCGGCAAGTTCTCGGTAAACACCCGCTTCCTGTCCTCCGTGCGCTCCCGCAACGAGCCGCGCATGAGCTTCTGGCACTTCGGCGTATCCGTGCCGCTGCAATAAGCCGGCAGGCTACCTGAAAAGCGGAATTCCAACGGAATGGAACCAAGCAAGTTTTGCGAAACCGGAATTTTCAGGTAGCCGCTAAGCGGCCGGCCAAACAAACGGCAACCTTTTCCCGCAGGCGGGCAGGTTCCCTTCCCCTTTAAACTCCAGCTATCAAGGAATCCCCATGAGCAAAATTGTTTCCAAAAGCGAAATTGCCAAAAAATTTCACAACGGCATGAAAATCATGGTGGGCGGCTTTGCCAACACCGGCTGCCCCGAACGCCTGGTGGACATCATCGTCGAGCACGGCTTCAACAACTTGGAAGTCATCTCCAACGACGCCGGCGACCCCGGCAAAACCATCGGCAAAATTTTCGACAACCAGCAGGTTGCCGTGAGCCACCATTCCCACATCGGCATGAACCCGCCCGTGAGCGACCTGGTGCACAGCGGCAAACTGAAACTCACGCTCTACCCGCAGGGCACGCTGGCGGAAAAAATCCGCGCCGGCGGCGCCGGCTTAGGCGGCGTGCTGACCAAATCCGGCTTGGGCACCATTGCCGAAGAAGGCCGCAAGGTGATGGAAGTAGACGGCGAAAAATACATTTTCGAGCCGCCCTTCCGCGCCGAAATCGCCCTCATCCGCGCCCACAAGGCCGATAAGCTGGGCAATTTGGTCTACAAAGGCGCCGCACGCAACTTCAACGCCGCCATGGCCACCGCCGCCGATCTGGTGATCGTGCAGGCCGACGAGATTGTGGAAACGGGCACGCTGGATCCGGAAGCCATCGTTACGCCCGGCGTGTATGTGGACATGATTTTGAGCAACGAGGAGGCATAACGATGTCAAACATAAAAGAACAGATTGCGCAAAAAGTGGCCAGCTTTTTCAAAGCGGGAGACGTGGTGAACCTCGGCATCGGCATCCCCGGCCTGGTGCGCAACTATATTGTGGAAGGCGTGCAGCTGCATGCCGAAAACGGACTGCTCGGCTACGGCGGCCAGCCCGCTCCCGGCCAGGAAGACCCGCATTACATCAACGCCGGTGGGCAATTGGTCACCATGCCGCCCGGCGCCTCCGTGTCCGACAGCTGCGGCGCCTTCGGCCTGGTGCGCAGCGGTAAGCTGACCGCGGTGGTGCTCGGCGCCCTGCAAGTGGACGAAGAAGGCAGCATCGCCAACTGGAGCATTCCCGGCGGCCGCATCATGGGCATGGGCGGCGCGATGGACTTGGTGTCCGGCGCGAAGAGCGTGATTGTGGCGATGGAGCACAACGCCAAAAACGGCAGCGCGAAAATCCTCAAGAAATGCACCTGGCCGCTCACCGGCTTTCATGTGGTGGATACCATCGTCACCGAGCTGGGCGTTTTCGATGTGACCGAACAAGGCTTGGTGGTGCGCGAGCTGTTTGACGGCGTGAGCAAGGAAGACGTGATTGCACGCACCGAAGCAACCCTGATTTTCAAAGATTAGAAGGAAAGGATAGAAAAATGCGTGAAGCCGTAATCGTATCTGCCGTGCGTACCCCCGTGGGGCGCGCGCGCGGCGCCATCGCCTCGGTTAAAGCCTACGAACTGGGCGTGCTGACCGTGGGCGAAGCCGTGAAACGGGCAGGCATCGATCCCGCCGAAATCGACGAAATCATTTTCGGCAATCTGCTCAACACCGATTGCGTGAACATTGCCCGTGTGATCGGGCTCGCCGCCGGGCTGCCTATCAGCGTGCCGGGCATCACCCTGAACCGCCAGTGCGCCTCCGGCCTGAACGCCATCGCCTATGCCGCCGCGCTGATTCAGGCCGGCTACGGCGACGTGATGGTGGCCGGCGGCGTGGAAAGTGACTCCACCCGCTGCTACATCATGGATCGGCCCACCGCCGCCTACCAGGTGCGCCCGCCGTCTTGGACCGTGCCGCTCTCTGCGCCGAAGGAAATCGACATACCGATGGGCGTAACCGCCGAGAACCTGGCCAAGAAATACGGCCTAACCCGCGAGGAGTGCGACCAATTCGCGGTGGACAGCCACAAAAAAGCCGCTGCCGCTTGGGATAAGGGCTATTTCAACGAACAGATCATTCCGGTTACCGTGAAAAGCAAAAAGGGCGACATGGTGTTTGCCAAAGACGAGCCGCTGCGCCCGGACTGCAATCTGGAATCACTGGCCAAGCTGCCGCCCGCCTTCATCAAAGACGGCATCGTTACCGCCGGCAACAGCTCGCCGATGAGCGACGGCTCCGGCGCGGTGGTGGTGATGGAGCGCAAAAAGGCCGAAGCCCTGGGCTTGAAGATTTGGGCGAAAGTAAGCGGCTTTGCCGCCACCGGCGTGGACCCTTCCATCATGGGCATCGGCCCGGTGAGCGCCACGCAGAAACTGCTTAAAGCCAAAGGCATGACGCTCTCCGACATCGATTTAATCGAGATGAACGAAGCCTTCGCCGCCCAATCGCTTTCCTGCATCCGCGAATTGGATATGGACGTATCCAAGCTCAACGTGAACGGCGGCGCGCTCGCCCTCGGCCACCCGCTGGCCGGTACCGGCGGCATCCTCGCCACCAAGCTGGTATACGAAATGGAACGCCGCGATGTGAACACCGGCCTGATTACCTTCTGCGCCGGCGGCGGGCAGGGTTTCTCCGCCTTGTTTGAACGGGTGTAGGCCGGGCTTCCCAAGCAACACCACCGGCCGAAAAGGCTACCTGAAAATTTTAGCTTCGCAGAAGCTTACGCTTTCAGGTAGCCTCCAATGCCATCTATACCCATCGTCCCCTTCCGGGCACGAATACCGAAAAGGCTACCTGAAAATGCAGTGTAGCCTCCAATTCCATCTGCGGCAGGCAGCCGCCCCGCAACAGGCTGCATAAAGCACACGGCCCGCCGGGCAGCGTGCCGGCAACCCACACAAGAGGCTCCGACACATTTCCCCACCCCTACCAGCAAGGAGTTGTATCATGAGCAGCAAATACCCCCACATGTTTCAGCCTTTAACCATCAAAGGCGTAACCTTCAAAAACCGGGTGTTCGCCTCCCCGATCACCACCAACCGCGTCGTTACCGACCAGGGCTACCCGACGCCGGAGGCCATCGACGTATACGAAACCAAAGCCAGGGGCGGTTTTGCCCAAGTCACGCTTACCGAAAGCTTCATCGACCATGAATATTCCTGGCGGCACGAGCACGGCTTAAACCTGTGGGAAAACCCGATGTCCACCATCCACATGGAGGCCATCATGATTCTGACCGAAGCCATCAAGGCGCACGGCGCGGTGGCCGCCATCCAGCTCAACCACGTCGGCGCCATGAACCACCCCGACACCATCCCCGGCCATAAAAACCCCATCGGCCCCTCCGCCTTCGTGCGCGAAGACGGCGTGCAGGTGGAAGAAATGACGGTGGAAATGATGGAAAAAACAGCCGCGCAATGGGCGGAAGTGGCCTGGGTGTGCAAATCGCTCGGCTTTCAAGTCATCAACCTGCACGGCGGACACGGCTGGCTGCTGAACCAGTTTATCTCGCCCAAATTCAACCACCGCACCGACGAATTCGGCGGCAGCATGGAAAACCGGGCGCGCTTTCCGATTATGGTGTGTAAAAAAATCCGCGAGGTTTGCGGGGAAGATTTGCTGATTGAATACCGCCTGTCCGGCTCAGAACGGATGGAGGGCGGGATGACGCTGGATGACGGCATCGAGTTTGCAAAAATTATCCAGCACCATGTGGATTTGATTCACGTAACGTCCGGCTCTTATCAGGATCACGTCAACACCAAAGCCTTCAGCTCCATGTTCGATCCGCACGGCTGCAATTTGGACCTGGCCGAAGCGATTAAGAAACATGTTGATGTGCCGGTTATTTCGGTGGGCGGGTTTAATTCGCCGGAGCAGATCGAGGAAGCCATTGCCTCGGGGAAATGCGATATTGTCGCCATGGGGCGCCAACAGTTTGCCGATCCCGATTTTGTCAATAAAGCCCGCGACGGCATAGAAGATCAAATCGCACCCTGCCTGCGCTGCTCCTGCTTCAACCCGCTGAGCTCCGATCCCGATGCCCGCCCGATCCCGGCCCTTTGGCACTGCACCGTCAACCCCCGCGGGCAACGGGAATTGCGTTGGCGGAATGCGCCACAGCCGAAAGGCAGTCGCCATGTGGTGGTGGTGGGCGGAGGCGTGGGCGGCATGTATGCGGCGGTTACCGCTGCGGAACGCGGCCACCGGGTAACCTTGCTGGAAAAATCAAACAAACTGGGCGGCGTGTTGTGGTTTACCGATATCGACAACGACAAAGAATCGTTGAAACGGTTTAAAGATTCCATGATCGCCCGTTGCCAATACCACAATGTGGATATCCGGCTAAATACGGAAGCAACTAGAGAATTGCTTGCAGAGATGCAGCCCGATTATGTGATCTGCGCCGTGGGCGGGCGGGCTTATGTGCCCGATATCAAGGGTATCGAGCATGCCAAACATGCGCTTTATGCCTATACCCATCCGGATGAGGTGAGGAACAAGCGTGTGGCGATTATCGGCGGCGGCGATATCGGCTGCGAGTCGGGCTATTTCTTCGCTTCCGAATGGGGCGCGCAGGTTGCTATTTTGGAGAGGCGGAAAGATGTGATGCTGGATGCCCTGCCTTCCCAACGCACCGCCCTGATGCCTCGGATGGCCAAAGTGGGGATGGATCTCCTCTGTTCCGTACAGATACAGGAAATTACGGAAGACGGCGTGATTTATCTCGATAAAGAGGGCAATCAGCAGCAGGTTTCCGCCGATCTGGTGCTGCATTGCTGCGGCAGCCGCTCAAATGAGGATATCGTCAAACGGCTGGAAGGCGTTTGCCCGAGATTTATTGTGGTGGGCGATGCCAGACAGGCCAGGACGGTAAAAGAAGCCACTTACGAAGGATTCTGCGCAGCCATGGATGTGTTGTGAGGCCGCCGTTTGATTGGGCAGGGATATGGAGTCCTCACCGATAAATCTTGCAGCAAAAGGCTACCTGAAATTTTCAGGTAGCCTTTTTTGCCTCACCGGGCACGGGAAAAAGAGGAAAAAGGGGGCGGTTGCTCCGGCAACCTTGCTGCATCGTGGAGCAGTATTTTATTTTCAGGTAGCCGCATTGGTTTGAATGGGGCTACCTGAAAAACGATACGAAAAGGCGGTTGTTTTTTGCAGCCGGCCTTTCAGCGCTTACGGCAACGGCAAACCCCGCCGCCCGATTTGCCGGACGGCGGGGTTTGCCGCATGCTTGCCCGATGGCGGATCAAACCCGTTCCACAATCATGGCGATGCCCTGCCCGCCGCCGATGCAGAGGGTGGCCAGGCCGGTTTGGGCGTTGCGCGCCTGCATGCCGTAGAGCAGGCTCACCAGGATGCGTGCGCCGCTGGCGCCGATGGGGTGGCCCAGCGCGATGGCGCCGCCGTTCAGGTTGACTTTGTTCATGTCCAGGCCCAGCTCTTTGCTCACGCCGAGTGCTTGGGCGGCAAAGGCTTCGTTGGCTTCGATTAAATCGATCTCGGCCAAATCCAGGCCGGCTTTTTTCAGGGCTTTTTTCACCGCCGGAATCGGCCCCAAGCCCATCACTTTCGGATCCACGCCGGCGCTGGCATAACCGCGGATGCGCGCCAGCGGGGTCAAGCCCAGCTCTTTGGCCTTGCCTTCGCTCATCAGCAGCAGGGCGGCCGCGCCGTCGTTGATGCCGGAAGCGTTGCCGGCGGTTACCGTGCCGCCCTCTTTCTTGAAGGCGGTTTTGAGCTTGGCCAGCGATTCGGCAGAGGTGGCTTTGGGGTGTTCGTCTTGGGCAAAAACGATGTCGCCTTTGCGGGTGGGGATGGTGACCGGCACGATTTCTTTTTCAAATGCGCCGGATTGGATGGCCTGTGCGGCCAGGGTTTGCGAGCGCAGGGCAAAGGCGTCTTGCTCTTCGCGGCTCAGGCCGTAGCGCTCGGCTACGTTTTCGGCGGTGATGCCCATGGGGTAGCGATTCATGGCGCAGGTGAGCCCGTCTTCCAGCATGGTGTCGCGCAGGGCGAGGTTGCCCATTTTCACGCCGCGCCGCACTCTGCCGTCGAGCACATAGGGCGCCTGGCTCATGTTTTCCATGCCGCCGGCCACCACGATTTCCGCATCGCCGGCCACAATGGCCTGTGCGGCCAGCGCCACGCTTTTCAGGCCGGAGCCGCATACTTTGCTGATGGTGAACGATTCCGTTGTTTCGCCGATGTCGGCCTTCAGCGCGGCTTGGCGGGCGGGGTTTTGGCCGAGGCCGGCCTGCAGCACGTTGCCCATGATCACTTCGTCTACCTGGCCCGCATCCACATTGGCGCGCCGCAATACTTCGCGGATCACGGTGGCGCCCAAATCCACGGCGGGCACGTCTGCCAAGCTGCCGTTAAAACTGCCGATGGCGGTACGCGCCGCGCTCACAATCACCACATTTTCCATATCCAGTATCCTTAAAATTTGTTCGCTGCGGGAGTCTGCTCCCGATTCCATAGCGGCCTTTCAACCGCTTCCGCTGAGGATTAAAGCCCAGGCGGCGGCGGAACTGAAATGCTTTTTGTGTGGCGGCCTATGCGTTTTCTGGATAACCGTAAAACCGGTTTTCGGATGCTCTGGCATATAAAAAGGCTACCTGAAAAATGCTGTGGGGTTTTCAGGTAGCCTCTATTCGGCGAGGGTGCCGGCAACGGGCTTATGCGGAAAGGGGGGCGGCTTCTTCCAGCCCGTCATGGGAATCCTGCCAATGCTGTTGGAAGGTTTTCACAAACAGGGCGGTGGCGGGGTTGCTGTTTTTCCGGCTCCAAATCAGTTCCATATTGTAGAAGTATTCCTGCTCGGCCACTTCCAGGAGCACGGTTTCGCTACCGAGCGAGCGGGCGCGGTGTTTGGGCAGCAGCAGTACGGTGTTTTTGTTGCGCTCCAGATTAAAAAAGCAGGTGCGTAGGTTGGGATATTCTTTGTACAGCGTGTATTGCAGGCGGTAGGCGGAGAGGAAGTGGGTGCTGAATTGGTCGGAATGGGTGAAGGCCTGCGGGTTTTCGCGGATGAGCGGGTAGCGGGCGATGTCGTGCAGCGAGGGTTTGCCGCCTTGCTGCGCCAGCTCGTGCGAACGGTGCACGGCCACGCACAGCGGGTCGGTGTGGAAGGGCAGGGTGTCGAAACCCTGCCATTGTTCCATCAGGTTGGGGCGGACGATAAAGCCGACGTCGGCATCGCCGTCGTCCAGCAGTTCCAGCAGTTGGTCTAATTCCACGTCGCGGTAGTGCACGGTGATGTCGGGGTGGGTGAGGTTGAATTGCTCCAGCACGCCAATCAGCAGCTGGGCAAAGGCTTCGCCGAGATAGGCAATGGCGATGCTGCGGCGGCTCTGGCCGGTGAATTGGCGGATAAGGGACAGGGTATGCTCATATTGCCAAATGAGTTTGCGCGCTTCCGTGAGCAGCATTTCGCCCGCGCTGGTGAGCTTCACGCCGTGGGTGTCGCGCAGGAACAGGGGCGTGCCGAAAAAGTCTTCCAATTCCTTAATGTGCCGGCTCAATACAGGCTGGGTGATGAAGGATTTCTCCGCCGCTTTGGTGAAATTGAGGGTTTCGGCCAAGGTGATGAATTCGCGGAACAGGTGGATTTTCATACGTTGTCTCCTTTGTTTTGCCGTTTGAAACCGAAGCCATGCTGCCGAGCACCATGCCGATTTCAAAACGGGCACATTATGGCGCTATGGGAATATGCCGCCTGGCTGCCGGCGGCATATTCCCTTTGTTCTACTGATTATACCCAAAATGCATGACCACCACGCAATAAAGAATTTCCACCGCCAAAGCCTCCTCTCTATATTCGGATGCACCTAATCAACTGCGGAAAATCCGGCAAGGAGTCTGTTATGCATACGAATTTCAGGTGGTTTGTGGCCTTGGTGATGTTTATCGTTACCGCGTCCACTTCGCTTCTTTTGATCGCGCCGGTGACGGTGGTGGGGAGCATCGCGCAGTCTTCGGGCATGGCCCCGCCCACCATCATCACCATCGCCATGAGTACCTTCAACTTGTTCATTGTGGCGGCGGTGATGCTCGGCGGGATGCTGGTGGACAAATTCGGTGTGAACAAAATCTACATTGGCGGCCTGCTGCTGGCGATTGCCGGCAATATGGTGGGCCTGATGGCGGGCAATTCGCCGGTGGGCCTGTTTGTTAGCCGCGCGTTGCAGGGCTTGGGCACGGGGCCGATTATGGTGTCAGTGGCCGTGTTGTCGCACCAGTGGTTTAAAGAAAACGAGCACGGCATCGTGGCCGGTTTGCAGGGCATGGCGGTGTCGGTGGGTATTGCCGCAGGCTTCCTGCTGGTGCCCCGCCTGGTGGAAGCCTCCGGTGGCAACTGGACGCAGTCTTACCTCACGCTTTCCGCCATCAACGCGCTGGGTATCGCCCTCACCGTGGCTGTGATGCTCGGGCCAAAACCAGCTGCCGTGCAACACGCCGGCGCGGCGCCCGATGCCGATGCCCCGCCGCCGGAAAAATTCAAAATGCTCCAGCCTTTGGTGATTGTGGGCGGGCTGTGCTTCTTCGGCGGCACTTGGCTGCAGCAGTCGGTGAACTCCATCGGCTCCAGCTTCATCGGTGACGAACTGCACATGGGCCAGCTTGCCGGTGCCGACCTAATGTTCTACTACGCCATCGCTTTCGCCATCGGCTCGCCGATCAGCGGCTTTATCTCCGGCATGCTGCTCAAAGGCAAGAAAGACAATCTGGTATTGGCGGCCGCGTTTGCCGTGTCCGCCGTGTTCAGCTACCTAATTGTGAATTGGACGGACACCGCCGGCCTGATTGCCTGCCTGATTGTGTTGGGCGTGTTCCAATCGTTTGTGAACCCCGTGGTGATGTCGTTCATCACCAAATCCTATCCGCCGCACATCATCGGGCGCGTGGCCGGCTTCAGCATGACTTTCAGCTTTGTGGCAGGCATTCTTTCGCCCATCGCCTGTTCGTGGATCTACAACCTGACCAAAACCTATAGCGCGTCGTTCCTCTTTATGGTGGGCGTGTCCATCGTGGGCATCCTGCTGGGGCTCAAACTGAAAAAAGCAGCGTGAAACGGAGGCATCAAAATGAATTTCTCATATAGCAAAATGGCTTTGGCCTGCGCCCTGGCGCTCTCGGCCAATCTGGTGTGGGCGGAGGGCGAAACCGCCGCCTCGGCGCCTGCCGCCGTGTTGGAAAGCGGAGAGGCAGTCCGCTATGCGGCAGCGGAAACGGAAAGGCTACCTGAAAATACTCCGGCAGCAGGAAACACGGCCGAAGCAGCCGCTCCCGCCGCCAATCCCAATCTTTCCGCCGTCGGCCGCGCCCTAAACAACAACGGCATCACCCCGCACCTGATTGCCGCCTATTCCTACTTCACCAATCCCAGCTCCGGCATCGACACGCATAAAAACGAGCAAATCGGCATGATCATCGCCGGTGCCGATATCGACCTGCAGAAAGCCGGGCTGATCAAAGGCGGCCGCATCCACTTCTCGCAAATGTGGGCGCCCTACACCAAAGGCTTGGACTACGGCAACAACGTAGGCAGCGTCTTGGCCGGCAACCCGCCGCCCTACATTCCCAGGGTGTCGCACCTCACACGCTTCACCTACGAGCAGCGCCTGCTCGACGACAAACTCTCCATCGAGCTGGGCAAAAGCAACCCCGGTAATTTCTACGGCAAATCCCTCTGCGCCTACGAATTTGCCTGCGTGAACCCTGTGTTGCAGAAAGTGGCCCACTTCAGCGCCACGCCTTATGCCGGCTGGGGCGTGCGCACCGCCTACCAAATCACCCCGCAGCTGGAAGCCAGCGGCGGCTGGTGGCGCACCTATCAGGCCTTCCCCTTCACCAACGGCTGGGAAAAAGGCTGGGACAACGACCGCTTCTACCAAGACGAAGGCAACGTGTATATCGCCGGCGTGAACTACAAATCCGACCGCAGCAAGAGCGCCTACCCCTTGGAAGTGGAAAGCTTCCTGATGCACACCGACCACAAATTCCCGCATCCCTACTACGGGCGCGCGCAAATGGAACGCGGCATGACCGGCATCCACCTGGGCGCACGCAAAGTGGTTTGGCGTAAAGACGGCGGCAACCTGGCCGATCCCTCGCCCACCACTCTGAGCGTGTACGGCAGCCTGAGCCATATGTTCAACCAAACCGTGTATACCGGCCTGAAAACCTATGCCAACGCCGGCATTTTGTGGCAAGCCCCCTTGGCCAGCCGCCCCGGCGACACCCTCGGCCTGAACTTCAGCACCGCGCACATTTCGCGCGACGGCCAGCGCTATATGGCCGAGCGCTACCTCGGCAGCGACGGCTGGCAGCCCAAACGCAACGAATTCCAAGTGAGCCTGGATGCCACCGTGCCCTTGAACCGCAGCGTGATTTTCCAGCTCTCCGCCGCCCGCACCTGGAACGGCACCAACTGGATGCTGCAACAGGGCCAAATGCACACCGACCGGCCGAAAAACGGCCTCTCCGTGAGCGCGGGCATCACCATCCTGCTCGACCAGATGATGGGCCTGGTAGACCGCACCCCGCCGCAATAGCAACGAAATTTTCAGGTAGCCTCCAATCCGCTTAGAGGCTACCTGAAAAAAGATACCGCGGTTTTCAGGTAGCCTTTCCGGCTGCTCGGGAGCCGCCCTGCAAACTTTCCAATCAAAGGAAATCGCACCATGAGCAAACTGCAAACCCCCTTGAAACTGCGCTCCGGCCTCGAGCTGAAAAACCGCATCGTGATGGCGCCGATGACCACCGAAGCCGCCACCGCCAGCGGCCGCGTTACCCAAAAAATGCTGGATTACTACCAATCCCGCGCCGGCGAGCCCGCCGCCATCATCGTGGAATGCGCCTATGTGGAACGCCTGGGCATGGCCTATCCCAACGGCGTGGGCCTGGAAAGCGACAGCCAGATTGCCGATTTGGCCAAAATCGCCAAAGTGATTCAAGAGAAAGGCTCGAAGGCCATCTTGCAGGTATACCACGGCGGGCGCATGGTGTTGCCCGGCCTCATCGGCGGGCAGCAGCCCGTGGCGCCCAGCCCGGTGGCCGCCGAGCGCTTGGGCTACATAGAGCCACGCGAACTGAGCACGGCAGAAATCGACAGCCTGATTGCCAAATTCGGCGAAATCACCCGCCGCGCCGCGCAGGCCGGTTTCGACGGCGTGGAAATCCACGGCGCCAACACCTATTTGCTCCAGCAGTTCTTCTCGCCGCATTCCAACTGCCGCAGCGACCAATGGGGCGGCAGCCGCGAAAAACGCGCCGCCTTCCCGCTGGCCGTGGTGGATGTCGTGCAGGCCGCCGCTCAAAAATACGCCGCCGGCAAACCTTTCGCCGTGGGCTACCGCTTCTCACCTGAAGAGCTGGAAAAACCCGGTATCACCTTCGACGACACTGTATTCCTGCTGGAAAAACTGGCGGAAAAAGGTTTGGACTACCTGCACTTCTCCACCAACTATGTGATGCAGTCGTCCATCATCGACATTGCCGACAAAGAACCGCTGATTGCCAAGCTGCTGGCGCGCCGTTCGGCCAAGCTGGCGCAAATCCCGCTTATCGGCGTGGGCAACGTGAAGCAGATTGCCGATGCCGAGCAAGGCCTGGCCAACGGCTTCGACCTGATTGCCGTGGGCAAGAGCATGATTGTGAACGAACATTGGCTGAGCCGAGGCTTGGCGGGCGAAGAGCTGCCCACGTTCATGCGCAAAGAAGATTGTGTGCCGCGCCGCGTGCCTGAAAGTATCTGGCCGATCATCACCGACTGCATGGCGCGGCAGGAGCGCGCCTTCATCAACCGCAACACGCCGCGCAAAGACTTTGCCGAAGGCGTGTACCGCGAGAGCTTTGCCGATTTCCACGGCATGGTAAACGTAGACATCACCTTGGATAAGGTGTCCATCAAAAAACTGGATTTCCTCACCGGCACCAGCGGCGCGCCGGGCGTAACCGTGGACGTGTTTGCCGAAATGGCCGACCGCATCGTGAGCAGCAACGGCACCGATGTGGATATCGTGTCCGGCGCCACCGAAACCTGCCAATCGCTGCTGGAAGCGGTAAACCGCGTGGTGGCCAAGGCCACAGGCGCGGAACTGCCGAAAAAACCGAGCAAAAACGCTAGCCTGCCTTGGGTGGGCGAAGATCCGGAAATCCATCCGGATGACGTGGTGGCCGAAATCGAAACCGATGTGATCGTGGTGGGCTGCGGCGTGGCCGGCACGGTGGCCACCCGCTCCGCCGCCGAAGAAGGCGCGGACGTGGTGGTGATTGAAAAAGCGGCCGGCCCGCAATGCCGCAGCGGCGAATACGCCGTGATCAAAGGCAAGGTGCAGGCGCGCTGGGGACGCGACGTGTACGACCCGGATCAAATCACCGACCGCTTCGTGCGCGAATGCGCCTACCGCAACAAACGCCCCATTGTGGCCAAATGGGCGCACAACTGCGCCGACGTGTTCGACTGGTTCATTGCCGCCAAACCGGATATGCACATTTGCGAAACCTCTTCTTCCGATGTGCCGGATGAATCGAAAGATTTGTTCCTGGAGCCGCTGTACTACCCGCTGCCGCCGCACTACGATTGGACGAAAGAACCTTTCCCCACCATCCCCACCTCGGTGCACTTCATGCCCGACCAAACCGGCATCATCATGGCCAATATGGGTAAAGCGCTGGACACCGGCAAAGTCACGGCCTATTGGGGGCATTTCGTGGAGAAGCTGATTCAAGACGGCAAGCGCGTTAGCGGCGTGTTCGCCCGCGATGCCAAAACCGGCAAATACATCAAGGTAACGGCCAGAAAAGGCGTGATTTTGGCCACCGGCGAATACGGCAGCAACAAGGAAATCGTGGATTATTACGTGCCGGAAATCGGCGAAAACGGCGTGAAATCCGTGTGGTTGAACCGCGATGTGGAAGGCAACCTCACCAACACCGGCGACGGCCTGAAAATGGGCGCGCGCATCGGTGCCGCCATCCAGCAGAACCACGCACCGATGACGCACCACATGGGCGGCCCCTTCGGCATGGGCGGCGCATTGGGCATCGCGCCCTTCCTGTTCCTCAACCGCGACGGCAAACGCTTCATGAACGAAGACGTGCCCGGCCAGCAGGTGGAAAACCAGCTGGAAATGCAGCCCGAACGGCGCTGCTACCAGATTTTCGACAACCGCTGGCGCGAACAGGTGGAATACATGCCCGCCGGCCACGGCGTGGTGTGCGCCTACGACCCCGGCAGCGAATACGAAGGCAAAAACCACCCGCGCTATTCGCTCAGCTACCGCAGCGAGGCCGAATTTGAAGCCGAATTGGCCGGTGGCAATATGTTTAAGGCCGATACGCTGGAAGAACTGCTGGCCAAGCTCGACATCAACCAGGCCGAAGCAGCGAAATCCATCGCCCGCTACAACGAGCTGGCCGCTCAGAAACGCGATGCGGATTTCAATAAAACTTCCTCCCGCCTGTTCCCGATTGCCGAAGGCCCTTTCTACGCCGTGCCCTTCGGGCTCACCGTGATGCTGGCCTGCTGCGGCGGCCTGGAGAGCGACGAAGACTGCCACACCTACGATGAAGACCGCAACATCATCCCCGGCCTGTATGTGGCGGGCAACATCCAGGGCAACCGCTACGCCGTGGAATACCCCATCTGCATGAAGGGCGTGAGCCACTCCATGTGCATGTATTACGGCTATGTGGCGGGCAAAAACGCGGTGCACGGCAAATAAGCCGGCATCCGCAGCATAGGCTACCTGAAAGCGTCAGCTTCAACGAAGTGGACCGATGTCTTGCAAAGCAAGGCTGAGTTTCTGCAAAGCTAAAGCGCAAGCTTCAGTGCCGTACCAGGCTGACAGCCAGCCCTTGGCCTGAAACGCTGCAAATTTTTCAGGTAGCCTCTTCCGCCCTTTGTCCGAGAGCATGCGGATAAAGGGCGTGTTTTTATCAACCATCCGCTCTGGGGAGCCTGCCATGAACGTTGCCACCTTTATCGCCATGGGCACGGTGAACACCATCACCCTGTTCGAGCCGGACACGCAAAACATCCTGCCGCGCGTATTCGAATATGTGAAAAGCATGGAGCAGAAGCTCACCGTGCACCACTCTGATTCTGAAATCATGCGCCTCAACGCCAACGCGGGCATCGCGCCGGTTGCCGTATCGGAAGAGGTGTTTGCACTGTTGCTGCGCGCACACGCCGCCAGCCTAGAAGAAGGCTCGGGCTTCAACTTCGCCCTGGGTGCGCTCACCCGGTTGTGGCGGGCGTATCAGAAGCAGGGCATCGTGCCGTTCGACACCCAGATTGCCGCTGCCCGCGCGCTGTGCGATCCGCATTTGGTGTGGCTCGATGCCGGCAGCTGCCGCGCCTTCCTCACGCAGCCGGGCATGTCGCTGGATTTGGGCGCCATTGCCAAAGGCTACATCGCCGACGGCGTGAAACGGCTGCTGGCCGAAGCGGGCATTGAGCGCGCCACCATCGATTTGGGCGGCAACGTGGTGCTGCACGGGCAGTCGCCCAAACAAGCCGACGGCCTGTGGCGCGTGGGCATCCAGCAGCCCTATGCCGCCAAAGGCGAATACGCCGCCGTGTGCCGCCTGCCGGCCGTTTCGGTGGTGACCTCCGGCGTGTACGAGCGCTACGCCGAAGCGGGCGGGCGGCAATACCACCACCTCATCAACCCGCAAACGGGCTACCCCTTCGACAACGGCATGCTCGGCGCCACCGTGATCGCGCCCGATTCCACCGAAGCCGAAATCCGCTCCACGCAAATCTTCGCCCAGGGAGCGGCAGGCGCAGCCGACAGCCGCAGCGATGTGTGGCGCGTATTGATTGATAAAGAAAAGCGAATGTTCGTGTCGCGCGCGCTGCTGCCGTTTTTCGAGCTGAAAGACGCGGCCTACCAAGTGATACCGGTTTAAAATCCGGCTTGGCTGAAACGCTGTTTTAACTGCGTTGAAGCTGATGCTTTAGCTTCGCAGAAACTCAGCCTTGCTTTGCAAGACATGGTTTCAGGTAGCCTGAATTTTCAGGTAGCCTCAAACCGACAAGAACCAACAAAAATAAGGAAAACAAAAATGGTCTTCCACAAAAAACGCTATGTCGCCACGCTCTTTTTGGCCTTCGTTACCCTGTCCATCAACCTGCGCGCGCCGATTACCGCGCTGCCGCCGATTATCAAAGACATCCAGCAAAGCCTGCACATGGGCGCCACCGTGTCGGGCGTGCTCACCACCATCCCCGTGCTCTGCTTCGGCCTGTTCACGCCGCTGGCTTCCCGGCTCATCATGCGGACGGGGCTGGAAAAAGCGATTGTGCTCACCCTGCTCGGCGTGATGGCCGGCTCGCTGATCCGCGTGGCGGGCAATGTGCCACTGATGCTGCTGGGCACGGTGATCATCGGCCTCTCGCTCACCGTCGGCAACCTGCTGGGCATCCTCATCATCGGCCGAGATTTCAAAAGCTCCGCCAGCATCATGACCGGCATCATGGTGCTGGGCATGAGCCTGGGCGGCATGATCACCTCCTCGCTCACCCCGCCCCTGGCACAGCACACCAACTGGCAGCTCGCCCTGGCCAGCTGGTTTCTGCTTGCCCTCATCTGCCTGCTGTTCTGGATCAAAACCATGACCAGCCGCACCCACCGCGCCCGCAGCGTGCTGGATAACCTGTCGATCCTGCCGAAAAACCACACGGGCGAAAAATCGCACCACCCGGACCACACCAAAGACAAAGCCATCCTCTTTCTCATCGTCGCCTTCGCCTGCCATTGCTTTGCCTTCTACGGCATCGTGGCCTGGCTGCCGCGCTTTTTGATCGACAGCGGCATGAGCCCCAACCGCGCGGGCGTGGCCGTGTCGGTGTTCCATATGCTCGGCTTCATCGGCGCGCTGGGCATCCCCATCCTGGCCAAACGCCTGAAGCTCAGCTCCGCCGCCCTGTTTGCTATTTCCGGCACCACTTGGTTCCTCGTGCCCACCGGCTTCTACCTCGCCCCTGATTTGTGGCTGCTGTGGGATGTGATGGGCGGCATCGGCTGCGGCGGTGCCTATGTGGTGGTGTTCACCGCCATCCTTTCCCTGGCCGAATCGCTGGATGAAAACCGCCGTATCTCCACCGTGGTGCAATGCTCCGGCTACATCATCGCCTCGTTTGCACCGATGGTGGTGGGCGCGCTGTATGAGTTTTCTGGCGCCTGGATGCTCTCCTTCGCCCTGATGGGTGCGGCCACGGCGGTGTTTATGGGCAGCGGTATCGCGGCGGATTTGCTGTTTCGCCAGAAAGAGGCGGCATAAGCCCCGCTGTTTTCAGGTAGCCTCAATTTGTTTGCAGGCTACCTGAAATTCAGGATCAAAGAATAAATTAAGATGGTAAAAATTACCGGAAGCCTTTCTGTATGAGGGTTTCAGAGATTTTTACCATCCTGTTTGTTTGTCAACGGTATCTTGCTCTCTTTTGAATAAAACAAGAAATTGATGAAGCTGCGCACTACCAATAAGACAGAAGGCAAATTTGATGGGTTGAAGAACTTAAACTACTGTTGCTTCGGGATGAGCATGCGGGCTAAAGAAATGTTACAAATAAATATTTGTCTCTGAGTGAATAACAAAAGGGATAAAAATCGTCTTTATCTATTATTAATAAAAGCTCAATTTTCCAACATTAATCCCAGTTGTTCTTTAAGCAGCAGGCATATTGAATGCAGACGCAAAAACAGCCCGATTCCTCGGGCTGTTCGCGTATCCGGCGGCAGGTTTAGCGGCAGGACAAGCCCAGGATGGTGGGCGGATTGCCGTTGGAAAGTTTGATGCGGCAGGTGGTGCCGGAAGTGCCGGATACCACGGCGTAGCGCGCACCGCCTTCGCTGCGGGTGCTCACGTTCATCGGCTCCTTCACGCCCATGGATTTGGATGTGTGCGCCAAGTTTTGCACCAGATCCGGCGGCAGGCCGGAGGAATCGTTGGCGATTTTTACGCTGTCGGCCGCCCATGCGGACGCAATAGGCAGCAAGGCCAGCATCAGAATAGTCAGTTTGCGTTGCATAGTGGTTCTCCTGTGAAAAAGGGCTGCCTTTAACGGCAGCTGGAAACACTCTACTACATCGGCATGCGGTTTGACAACGATTGTGCGCTGTTTTTACCCGATTGTGCGGCGATGGTGTCGTGTTTTGCGGGAAACAGGCTTGGCGGCATGAAAAATATGCTGTTCAATAAACAAGTTGGCGTATAGTGCTGCGCGATGGTATAGGGCAAGCGATAGCAAACCGCCTGCCGCCGATTAAATATTTTCAATGGATTCAAGCATGACAGAAAACCTGGCAAACCGCCTGCCGGCCTATCGGCCGCCTGCTTGGCTGCGCGGAGGGCATATGCAGAGCATCTGGCCCAAGCTCGTGCGCATCGGCAGCCCGGCCTACCGACGCGAGCTGCTGCCCGACAGCTTGGGCGAAGCCGAAGTGGCCTACGATTTTGTCGACGGCAGCCGGGCCGACGCGCCCCTGCTGATGCTGTTTCACGGGCTGGAAGGCGGCAGCGAAAGCCACTACGCCCGTGCCCTGATGCTGGCCGCGCAACGGCAGGGCTGGCACGGCGTGGTGGCGCATTTCCGCAGCTGCGGCGGTGTGGCCAACCGAGCCCGCGTGTTTTACCACTCCGGCGACAGTGTTGAAATCGCGCACATGCTCGGGCTGATGGCGGCTCGCTACTCCCGTGTGTACGCTGTGGGCATATCCCTGGGCGGCAACGCGCTGGCCAAATACCTGGCCGAGCAGGGCGCTGCGGCCATCCCGCAGGCTGCTGCCGTGGTGAGCGCGCCGCTGGATTTGACCGCCGCCTCGCGCCGGCTGGAGCAGGGCTTGAGCAGGATGCTGTATGCGCCGTATTTTTTGCGCTCGCTGTTACCCAAAGCCGCGGCGGTAGCCGAACGGTTTCCGCAGATCGACGCGGCGGCGGTGCAGGCTGCGGCCAACCTTACCGATTTCGACAACGCCTTCACCGCGCCGCTGCACGGTTTCGCTGATGCCGCCGACTACTACCGCCGTGCCAGCGCCAAACCGCTGCTGCGTCAAATCGCCGTGCCCACGCTGATTTTGAACGCGCGCAACGACCCCTTCATTCCCGCCTATTCCCTGCCGGATGCGGGCGAGGTGTCGGCAGCGGTAACGCTGTTGCAGCCCGCATATGGCGGCCATGCCGGCTTTCCCGGCCGTGCCGATTTGGATTGGCTGCCGGATACTGTATTGCGCTATTTCGATTTGGCCGCGCCCGCAGAGTGAAGCCAAGTGATAAAGGCTACCTGAAAGCGTCAGCTTCAACGCAGTTAAAACGATGTCTTGCGAAGCAAGGCGGAGTTTCTGCGAAGCTAAAACCTCAGCTTCAACGAAGTGGACCGATGTCTTGGCGCAGCCAAGGCTGAGTTTCCGCGAAGCTGAAAACCGCCAAACACATTTTTCAGGTAGCCTCAACCGTATGAACATGAAAAGGAAAGCATCATGACCGTTAGCCAAACCTACCTCGCCGGCCTGCAACAAGCCTACGCCCGGCGCGGCGGCGCAGACGAATGGGCGCGTTTTGCCCAAGTGAAACAAGGCATCAGCCCCGCCGATGCCGCCGCCCTGCAAGCCGCCTATCCGCACACACCCGCCGCCCTGCTCGAGCTGCTCGCCTTCGCCGACGGCACCTACTGGCACGAATACCAAGGCCAAACCTTCAGCCTGTTCCTGCTCGGCTCCGATGTGATGGAATATCCCTACTATCTGCTCTCCGCCCGGCAGATGCTGGAAAGCAAATCGCAGCAATATCTGTCCGACTACATTGCCCGTGTTTACCCGGCCGAAGACGTGGCCGTGGACGAGCGCATCACCCGCGATGCCGAACATGCCCGCTGGCTGCACTTTTCCGACTGCATGAACAACGGCGGCACCTCGCAGCTCTTCATCGATTTCACCCCGTCGCCCTCCGGCAAAGCCGGGCAAATCGTCCGCTATCTGCACGATCCCGACGAGCTCTCCGTGATTGCCGACAGCTTCGAAGAATATTTGCAGCACCTCATCGAAGACGGCTACGACTTCATCCAGGAAGACTATTTTTGAATAACCGTTAAAGGCTACCTGAAAAACACAAAAGCCCGTTTCAACAGCCTGAAAGCAGCCAAGTAAGTTGAACGAATACATTTTCAGGTAGCCCCAAGCGGCAGCGTGGCGGCTTGGCGGGGCATGTTAAATTTTGTTTGAAACCGGCCAGCCGACATGATGGAAAGCGCGTATAATGCCGGGCGTTTGAGTTCACCAACCAGAAACGAGAGAGACGCCATGACTATCCGCTACAAACGTGTTTTGTTGAAACTTTCCGGCGAAGCCCTGATGGGTAACGATGCCTTCGGCATCAACCGCACCACCATCATGGGCATTGTGAAACAGATTGTGGAAATCGCCCAAATGGGCGTGGAAGTCGGCGTGGTGGTGGGCGGCGGCAACCTGTTTCGCGGCGTCGCGGCGCAGGCCAGCGACATGGATCGCGCCACCGCCGACTACATGGGCATGCTGGCCACGGTGATGAACGCGCTGGCGCTGAAAGACGCGTTTGAAAGCCTTGGTCAGCCCGCGCGCGTGCAGTCTGCGCTTTCCATGCAGCAGATTGCCGAAACCTACGCCCGCCCCAAAGCCATCCAGTATCTGGAAGAGGGTAAAGTGGTGATTTTCGCCGCCGGCACCGGCAACCCCTTCTTCACCACCGACACCGCAGCAGCCCTGCGCGGCGCGGAAATGAACTGCGACATCATGCTCAAGGCCACCAATGTGGACGGCGTGTACACCGCCGACCCGAAAAAAGACGCTTCGGCCACCCGCTATCAGGACATCACGTTCGACGAAGCCATCGTGAAAAACCTGAAAGTGATGGACGCCACCGCGCTGGCGCTGTGCCGCGAGCGCAAGCTGAACATCGTGGTGTTCGGCATCGCCAAAGAAGGCGCGCTCAAACGTGTGGTGCGCGGCGAGGATGAGGGCACGCTGGTGCACGTTTGATTGCTGATGAATGAAGATGCAGGCCGCTTTCCGATGGGAAGGCGGCCTGAAGTTTTGGGTTGGCCGGCGTTTTCAGGTAGCCTTTATGCGCGGAAAGAGGCTACCTGAAAACTTAGCTGTGCAAATGGGGCGATAAAAAACGCCCGTTGTGGCAACGGGCGTGGTGTGGCTGGTGAAGCCGGTTTATTTTTCCAACAGGGCGCGCAGCATCCAGGCAGCTTTTTCGTGGGTTTGCATACGGTTGGTGAGCAGGTCGTTGGTGGGCTCATCGCTGGCTTCGTCTACTGCAGGCAGTAAGACGCGGCAGGTGCGCACCACGGTTTCCTGGCCGTCCACCAGTTCGCGGATCATGGTGGTGGCGTCGGTGTTGGGTTTGGCTTCCTTGATGCTGGTGAGTGCGGCGTATTCGCTGTAGGAGCCGGGAGCGTAGTAGCCGAGGGCGCGGATGCGTTCGGCGATTTCGTCGATGGCGGCGGCCAGTTCGTTGTATTGCTCTTCAAACATCAGGTGCAGGGTGCGGAACTGGGGTCCTTCCACGTTCCAGTGGTAGTTGTGGGTTTTCAGGTAGAGGGTGTAGCTGTCGGCCAGCACTTTGGTGAGGCCTTCGGCGATGGTTTGGCGTTGGGTTTCGGTCATGCCGATGTTGATGCTCATGTTTGGCTCCTTAAAATGGAAATGAAACGGGAATGATGGTGCACGCTGCGGTGCGCTTTGATTGCTTTGTTGGGCGGGATTGTAGGCTAGTTGTTTGCTTTAGTCAATTGAAAATTATTTTTCGATTGATTTTTTATTTTAATATGGGTGGGCGGATAGGTTTTATTAACGGGCCGAACCTTTTTCAGGTAGCCTTTTGCCGGCTGCGGCATATTGGGCGGCGTTTTGCGGCTGGGGTATAATGCTAAGATTTGTTGGCGTTTGTTGAGGAGGAAATGATGTTGCAATCGTTGAAAACGGCGGTGGCGGGGGCGCAGATTTTGTTTGTGGCCTTCGGGGCGATGGTGCTGGTGCCGCTGCTCACGGGGCTGAACCCGGCGATGGCGTTACTGGGTGCGGGCATCGGCACACTGCTTTTTCAGGTGGCCACCGGGTGCAAGGTGCCGATTTTTTTGGGCTCGTCGTTTGCTTTTATTGCGCCGATTATTTATGCCATGCAGGAATGGGGCATGGGCGGCACGATGTTCGGCCTGTTTGCGGCGGGCTTTATGTATTTTGTGTTTGCGGCGCTGATTAAGTATTTCGGGCTGCCGATGGTGAACCGTTTGCTGCCGCCGGTAGTGATCGGGCCGGTGATTATGGTGATCGGGCTTTCGGTGGCGGTGGTGGCCAGCAGCATGGCGATGGGCCAGGCGGGCGGCAAGCAGGTGTTGGATTACGGCCATTCGCTGCTGCTTTCGGGCTTTACTTTTGCGGTAACCGTGATCGTGGCGGTGTTCGGCAGCAAGATGATGAAGCTGATTCCGATTTTGATCGGGGTGGCGGCGGGCTATCTGGCAGCGCTGGCGATGAGCATGGTGGATACCGCGCCGATTGCGGCGGCGCCTTGGTTTGCCGTGCCGCATTTCCATTCGCCGCAGGTGAATTGGCAGGCGGCACTGTTTATGCTGCCGGTGGCGATTGCGCCGGCGATCGAGCACATCGGCGGCATCATGGCCATCGGCAAGGTAACGGGCAACGATTACGCGGCCGACCCGGGCCTGCACAAAACGCTGGCGGGCGACGGCTTGGGCGTGTGCGTGGCCGGGCTGATCGGCGGCCCGCCGGTTACCACCTACGGCGAGGTAACGGGCGCGGTGATGCTCACGAAAAACAGCAATCCGGTGATCATGACTTGGGCGGCGGTGTTTGCCATCTGCATGGCGTTTTTCGGCAAATTCAATGCCTTCCTGGCTTCGATTCCGCTGCCGGTGATGGGCGGGGTGATGATTCTGCTGTTTGGCACGATTGCTTCGCTGGGCTTGAAAACGCTGATCGACGCGCGGGTAAACCTGATGCAGCCGAAGAATCTGGTGATTGTGAGCTCGGTGCTCACGGTGGGCGTGGGCGGCATGGAGATGAAGCTGGGCAGTTTCAGCTTTGCCGGCGTGGGCTTGTGTGCGCTGCTGGCAATTGCGCTGAGCCTGCTGCTGCCGGATGTGCGGCATGATGATTAAAGGTTTTCAGGCTACCTGAATAATGATGCCTTACGAGCAAAACTGAGTTTTGCCAAGCTAAAAATCGTTTGCGCCGTGTTTTCAGGTAGTCTCAAGCAGATGTGAACACATTGGGAAGATGATGAACAGAAAACAAAACAAATGGCTGTGGCTGTTGGCGCTGCTCGGTATGGCTGCGTATTTCCACTTTGCCGGGCAGCCGGCCAAGCCGGAGCAGGGCGCCGCACCGCAGCAGACTGCTGTGGTCGAACAATCGCGCGTGCAGCATACTGATGGCGCGCCCGCTGCCAGCCAAACCGGCGACAATGGTGCCGAGCTGATTGCCCGCGCTTTTGCCGAGCAGCGCAGCGACGTTCAGGTAAGCGGCAGCGGCACGGTGCACCGTACCCTGCCCGACGACACGCAAGGCTCGCGCCACCAGCGCTTCATCATGAAGCTTTCAAACGGGCAAACCGTGCTCGTGGCGCACAATATCGATCTTGCCCCGCGCATTCCGCGTTTGCAGCGCGGCGACACGGTGGGTTTTTCCGGCGAATACGAATACAACGCCCAAGGCGGCGTGATCCATTGGACGCACCACGACCCCGCCGGCCGCCATGCAAACGGCTGGCTGGAGCACAATGGGCAGCGCTATCAGTAGCGGTATAATCTGCTCAAGGGTTACCTGAAAACAATCGGGAAGAAAACAGGTTTCAGGTAGCCTCTATAAGAAAAGAAAACGTCTCAACCACAATAAGAAAGGGAATATCATGCAAGATTTCCGCAACCGCTCATCCGGCCGCAGCACGGCTGAACGCTTCCGCCAGGCCTACTATTCCTCCGCCCTGCAAGGCGATGATTATGGCGACGATATGGAGGTGGAACTGGCCGAGCCGTGGCGGCGCGTGGCAGCCTTTGCGCTGAACGTGGTGCTGATGTTTGTGTTTGCCCTTGGAACGGGGTTTATCCTCGGTTTTGCGGGATCGGCAGTTGGCCGGAATTTTATGGATGGCTCGAACAATGCGGTGGTTGGATTGGTGGTGATGCTGGTTTACGGCATCGGCCAAACCATGATGATGGTGAAAACCGGACAGAGTTTGGGCAAACGGATCATGCACATCCGCGTGATCAGCGACGACGGTGGGCCGATCGGCCTGCTCAAAGGGGTGCTGTTGCGCGAATGGGTGGTGTTTTTCGTGCTGCAAATCGTGTTTGGCCTGGTGCCGCTGTTGGGCGGGCTGCTGGCACTGATCTTGCTGGCCGCCAGCATCATCATGATGTTCATGGACCCGGAAGGCCGCCGCACGCCGCAGGATTGGCTGGCCAACACCCTGGTGATCCGTGCCTAAGGCTTGAGGCTACCTGAAAAATGTATGACGTAAACACGCACGACGTGCGCCGCTTTTTCGCCGAAGTGTGGCGGCAGCGGCTCGCGCCCTTGCAGTTGAGCAAATTGCAGCAAAAGGCGCTGCGCATCATCGAAGCGCACCCCGAATACCACCATTATTTAGACAACATCGAGCGCTATCTGGAACACAATTGGACGCCCGAGCAGGGCGAAACCAATCCCTTCCTGCACCTGTCGCTGCACCTTTCGATCCAAGAACAGAGCGACATCGACCAGCCGCCCGGCATCCGCGCCATCCACCACGAACTGCAAGGCCGCTATGCCGGCGACTGGGTGCGTGCCGAGCACGACATGATGGAAGCCCTGGCCGAAACCATCTGGGCGGCGCAGCGCAGCGGGCAGGGCTTGGATGTGAACCTATATATGACCCGCTTGCGCCGCCTAGTGGGCTTGGGGCAGGAAGACGAAGCGCGGCTCAACCCGCACGAAGTGGCGCAAATGGGCGGGCAGCTCTAACATTTCCCGCTTGGTAAAAGGCTACCTGAAAACCCGTTTCCGGTTTTCAGGTAGCCTTTTCGTTGCATTGCCAGAAGCCGTTTAATCGTGCACCTTCAGCAATTCCACATCAAACACCAGCGTGGCGTTTGGCGGAATCACACCGCCGGCGCCGCGTGCGCCGTAGCCCATTTCCGGCGGGATGGTGAGCTTGCGTTTGCCGCCTTCGCGCATGCCGCCGAAGCCTTCGTCCCAGCCGCGGATCACCTGGCCCACGCCCAAGATGATGGTGAGCGGCTGGCCTCGGTCGAGGCTGGAGTCGAATTTACTGCCGTCGGTAAGGTAGCCGCTGTAGTGCACGGTGATGCGTTTGCCTTTTTCGGCGGCCTTGCCGCTGCCGGTTTCGATGTCTTCGATAATCAAATTGCTCATGGGTTTTCCTTGTTGGGATTGGATGGGGAAAGGCTACCTGAAAAATACAGGCCGTTTCGGGCAGCCTGCCGAAACATCCGGCATTCTCAAGCATAAAGCGCGTTTCGGCAACTGTTGGCCGCGCGAAGTTTGCCCTTCCGGCCTGCGCCGCACACGATATTTCCGCCCCACCATTCTTTCCGTGCGGCAATTGGACTAAAATACCGGTTTTCCGACCATCCACCCGCGAAAGCCATTATGACCACCATCCCGCTGAAAAAAATCTACTCCGGCAAAGTGCGCGATTTGTATGAAATCGACAGCCAAACCATGCTCATCGTCGCCTCCGACCGCCTCTCCGCCTTCGACGTGATCCTAAACGAACCCATTCCCGGCAAAGGCGAAATCCTCACCCAAATCTCCAATTTCTGGTTTGGCAAACTTGCCCACATCATGCCCAACCACTTCACCGGCCAAACCGTATACGATGTGTTGCCGCACGACACCGCCGCCGCGCTGGAAAAACGCGCCGTCGTCGCCAAACGGCTCGAACCGCTCAAAATCGAAGCCATCGTGCGCGGTTATCTTGCCGGCAGCGGCTGGAAAGAATACCGCCAAACCGGCGCCGTGTGCGGCATCCGGCTACCTGAAAACCTGCGCGAAGCCGAAGAGCTGCCCGAAATCATCTTCACCCCCTCCACCAAAGCCGCCGTGGGCAACCACGACGAAAACATCAGCTTCGAGCAGTGTGCCCAAATCATCGGCCGCGAGCTGGCCGAAGAAGTGCGCCGCAAAGCCATCGCCCTGTATAGCGAAGCCGCCGCCCACGCCCGCAGCCGCGGCATCATCATCTGCGACACCAAATTCGAATTCGGCCTCGACCAAAACGGCACGCTCACCCTGATGGACGAAGTGCTCACCCCCGATTCCAGCCGCTTCTGGCCCGCCGCCCAATACCGAGTGGGCAGCAACCCGCCGTCCTTCGACAAACAATTCATCCGCGACTGGCTCGAACAAAGCGGCTGGAACAAACAGCCCCCCGCCCCCGTCGTGCCGGCCGAAGTCATCCAAAAGACCCTGGCCAAATACCGCGAAGCCCTGGAGCTGCTCACCCAATAGCCGGATTGTTATCCGCATTGAGGCTTGCATTTTCAGGTAGCCTCAAGCATCCGTGGGGCTACCTGAAAACTTATCCTGCCGTTTGAACAAACATTGAATCATGCCCACCCGCAAACAAACCGCCCTGCAAACCGCCGCCAAACTCAAACAAGGCAAAACCGCCAAGCTCAAAGAATGGCAGGCCGTGTCTGAGCAGCGGCAATTTGCCAACGAATTCACCGTGGCCGCCCGCCTCGGCGAACCCGCGTTTACCGAAGAACAGGCCGAGATGGTGGCGGCGCTGTTCGGCAAATAGCCTGCCGGTTTGGAAACATTTTGGCTGCGCCGGGGATATTGCCGGCAGGCAGCCTGGCCGCTTCCCAGGCTACCTGAAAACGCAAGCCCCAACGAAGTGAAAACCGAACCCGCTTGTCATCAAACGTGAGCGAGAGGTTTTAGATAGCTGTTATTATTGTTTATAAAGGGAATTTGTAATGTCATCCGCCCTCAAACTCCTCCCCCTGCTGCTCGCCTTAGGCGCCTGCTCCTCCGTTGGCACACAATTTGCCAAAATGAGCGAACCCGAAAGCGGCGAACGCGCCCGCGTGCGCGTGGTGGCCAATATGCTGGTGAAAGGCGTGCCCGAATCCGACTGCCTCGACTGGCGCAAACCCGGTGCCGGCACCATCTTTGGCGGCATGGTGGGCAGCAGCGGCTACCGCGGCCGCAGCCTGAATATGCCCGACCCGCACAACGTGTCCGGCAGCCGCCGCAGTGCCGAATTTTACGTGCGCGCCGGCAAGCCCCTCACCCTGCAGCTGCTCAATACGCCCGACAGCTGGCAAACCTGCAGTCTCGCCATCAGCTTCGTGCCGCAGGCCGGCCACAACTACGAAGTGGCAATGATCACCGGCCAAGTGGATTACCAACCCGACCTCGGCTATTGCGCCGCCCGCGTATTCGACCTGAACAGCGGCCGGCAAATCCAGGCGGAAGAAACCACCAGCTGCCGCCGCAGGCAGCGGCTGGAAGCCCGTCAGCGGCAACGCGAAGCACGCCGGGCGGCACGCGCCGCGCAAGCCGAACGTGCTGCGCAAACGGCGCAGTAAGCCTGCCGATGCTTCCGGCGGCAAATCGCTTGGCGCCAAACACATCGAAGCGCCGCACGATAAAAGGCTACCTGAAAATTTTGCCGATGGGTTGAACGGTTTCGGTTTCGGCAAGACATCGTTTCAGGTAGCCTTTTGTCGGCATGGTAAAATCATAGTTTGGTTTTGAGGCGGGCGGGATGCGCCCACAAGTAATAGGAAATGAAGATATGGCAGACAATACAGCACGCGACAGCATGCAATACGACGTGGTCATCGTGGGCGCGGGCGTGGCCGGGCTGTCGGCAGCGATAAGGCTCAAGCAGCTGGCGGCTGCGGCGGGCGGCGAAATCAGCGTGTGTGTGGTGGAAAAAGGCTCCGAAGTGGGCGCGCATATTTTGTCGGGCGCGGTATTCAACCCCAAAGCCTTAAACGAGCTGCTGCCAAATTGGCGCGAGCAGGGCGCACCGCTGAGCCAGCCGGTGCGGCAAGAGCGGCTGTTGTATCTCACACGCCAATCCGTGCTGCGCCTGCCCCTACCGCCCAGCTTCCACAACCAGGGCAACTACATCATCAGCCTAGGCATGCTGTGCCGCTGGCTGGCGGAGCAGGCCGAAGCGCTGGGCGTGGAGATTTATCCCGGCTTCGCCGCCGCCGAAGTGCTGTACCGTGCCGACGGCAGCGTGAAAGGCATCGCCACCGGCGACATGGGCATCGGCAAAAACGGCGAGCCCACCGAGGCCTACCAGCCCGGCATGGAGCTGTGGGGCAGGCAGACGATTTTTGCCGAAGGCTGCCGCGGCTCGCTTTCCGAGCAGCTGATTGCCCGGTTTCAATTAGACCAACACAGCCAGCCGCAAACCTACGGCCTGGGCATTAAGGAAATCTGGGAAGTATCGCCCGAGCAGTCGCAGCCCGGGCGCGTGGTGCACACCGTGGGCTGGCCGCTCGACAGCCGCACCTACGGCGGCTCCTTCCTTTACCACTTGGCCGAAAATAAAGTGGCCGTCGGCTTCGTGGTGGGGTTGGATTATCAAAACCCCTATCTCTCGCCGTTTGAAGAGTTCCAACGTTTTAAAAACCATCCCGCCATCCGCCCCGTGTTTGCCGGCGGGCGGCGCATTGCCTACGGCGCACGCGCACTCACCGAAGGCGGCTTGCAGAGCCTGCCCAAATTCACCTTCCCGGGCGGCGTTCTGGTGGGCGATGCAGCGGGTTTTCTCAACGTGCCCAGCATCAAGGGCGCGCACACTGCAATGAAATCGGCCATGCTGGCGGCGGAAGCCGTATTCGGCGTGTTGCACAACGGCGCGGTGGAAGAGGGCGCAGAAGCCGCCGCCTATATTGAATCCTTCCGTCAATCCTGGCTGCACGACGAGCTCTACCGCGCACGCAACATCCGCCCCGCCTTCAAATGGGGCTTTTGGCCGGCCATGGGCTACGGCGCGCTGGACGTGTACCTCTTCCGCGGCCGCGCACCGTGGACGCTCGCCCACCACGGCACAGACCGCGGCAGCCTGAAGCTCGCCGCCGAGTGCCGCCCCATCGAGTATCCCAAGCCCGACGGCCAAGTTTCCTTCGACCGCGCCAGCAGCGTGTATCTCGCCAACACGCACCACGAAGAAAACCAGCCGCCGCACCTCAAGCTCGCCAGCGAGCAGGCCGCCATCGACATCGGCTACCGCCGCTTCGCTGCCCCCGAAACCCGCTATTGCCCCGCCGGCGTGTATGAAATCGTGCAGGAAAACGGCCAGCCGCGCCTGCACATCCACGCCGCCGACTGCATCCACTGCAAAACCTGCGACATCAAAGACCCCGCAGCCAACATCACCTGGGCTTGCCCCGAAGGCGGCGGCGGGCCGAACTACGGCGAGATGTAGCGGTTGCCGCCGGTAAGCGAGCCAATGCCATAGAGGCTACCTGAAAAATAAAGGCTACCTGAAAACATGCGTGTTTTCAGGTAGCCTTTATCGGTTTTGGCAGACGGCCTAGCCTTAGCGCGGGCTGCAGTCTTTGTAGGCGATGCGGTTGGCGGGAGTGGTAATCATGATGCCGCTCTGGTGGCGGTAGTTTTGCGCATCAAGCTGCCCGGCGGAAAGGGTGTAGCCGTTGCTGGTGAACACGGTATCGATATTGTCGGAGCGGTTGAGGTTGTAGGCAAGGGTGCGGCGGCGGCCGTCGATGTCGGCCACGGCGCGGGTAGGCACGCCTTGGCGGTTGAAGCTGTATTGCACATTGAGGCGGCGGTTGTTCTGGCATTGGTAGGCCACGTTGCCGGCAGCGGCCGGGCGTTCGTGCTCGGCGCGCTCCTCGCTGCGGGCGCCGGCGGTATGCGGCTGGCAGTTTTTCACCACGAAGCGGTTGTTAGCACTGAGGCCGACCAGCTCGGTGGTGCTGTAGTTGTGGGCATCGATGTAGCCGCCGGAGAGGGTGTAGCCGCGGGCGCTGAAGGTGGTGCCGGTGCTGTCGGAGCGGCGGGCGTTCACGGGCAGCGTGGCGCGGATATTGCCGGCCCTCACTTCGGCGCTGACGGCTTTGCCGTTTCTATCGAAACGATAGCGTACATCGGCGCGTTGGCCGTTGTCGCAGGAGTAGGCCACGCTGCCGGCGCGGGCGGGTGCGGCGGCAGCGGGGAGGGCAAAACCGGCAGCCAGGGCGGCTGCGGCGCAAACTGGAAGTAATTTCATGGCATTGCTCCATATTTCGGATAAATTTCGGGATGGCGATCGCTGCTTGGCAGGCGGTGGTGCCGTGGCGCTTTTGTGCGGCGGATTATAGGCTTTTGGCGGGGGGAGGACAAGTGGGGATGAGTAAAATAAAGTTGCCGTTTGGTGGCGGAAATGGGGTGATGGGTAATAAATGATTAGCGGCCGGGGTGGCTTGTGCCTGTTTGGGCTACCTGAAAATAACTAGGTTGCGGCAGGCGATTTTCAGGTAGCCTGCGGGCAGCGTGGATTGGCGGTTTAAGGCTATAATGTGCCGTCTTCATATTCCTTGCATTGTTCTTGCCATGACCGATTCCCTCTACCTGCCTGCCGCCCGCCTACGCCCCGCCGCCATCACGCTGCCCGGCTCGAAAAGCATCAGCAACCGCACGCTGCTGCTGGCTGCCTTATCCGATAACGCCTGCCGCATCGAATCGCTGCTCGACGCCGACGATACGCGCCACATGCTCGCCGCGCTGCAAGCCCTTGGCGTGCGCATTGAAAAACACAGCGCCCACAGCGTAACCGTGCACGGCTGTGGCGGACGTTTCCCGCAGGATAGAGCCGATTTGTTCCTCGGCAACGCCGGCACCGCCTTCCGCCCGCTCACCGCCGTGCTCGCCCTGCTCGGCGGCCGCTACCGCCTGCACGGGGTGGCGCGGATGCACGAGCGGCCGATCGGCGATTTGGTGGACGCGCTGCGCGTGGCCGGTGCCAGCGTGCAATACGAAGGGCAGGCCGGCTACCCGCCGCTGCGCATTGGCGCATACCGCGCAAGCGGCGTGCGGCGCATACCGGTGCAGGGCAATGTGTCCAGCCAGTTTCTCACCGCGCTGTTGATGGCGTTGCCGCTCACCGGAGAAGCGCACGAAATCGAAGTGTGCGGCGAGCTGATTTCCAAGCCCTATATCGATATTACGCTCAAGCTGATGGCGCAGTTCGGCGTGAACGTGGCGCATGAGGACTACCGCTTGTTCAGGCTACCTGAAAACGAACGCAGTGAGTTTCGCCAAAATGCAAAATACCACGCCCCCGCCGCGTTGCACGTGGAAGGCGACGCTTCCGGCGCATCCTATTTCCTCGCCGCTGGGCTCTTGGCCGCCACACCCGTGCGCGTGTACGGCATCGGGCGGCACAGCATCCAAGGCGACACCGCCTTTGCCGCCGAGCTGGCGAAAATCGGCGCCACGGTGGAATGGGGCGAAAACTATATTCAGGTAGCCCGCCGCCCCGGGCAGCCAATACAAGCCTTTGATTTGGATGCCAACCATATCCCCGATGCCGCGATGACGCTGGCCATCGTGGCCTTGGCCACGGGCAAGCGGTGCAGCCTGCGCAATATTGGTTCGTGGCGCGTGAAGGAAACCGACCGCATTGCCGCCATGGCCGCCGAGTTGCGCAAACTCGGCGCACGGGTGGAGGAAGAAGCCGAAGCCATCCACATCACCCCGCCGCCGCGCCTGGCGGCCAACGCCCGCATCGACACCTACGACGACCACCGCATGGCGATGTGCTTCGCGCTGGTATCGCTCCTGGGTGTGCCCGTGGTCATCAACGACCCGCAATGCGTAAACAAAACCTTCCCCACTTATTTTGAAGTGCTTGCGGGCATGGTGGCGTGAGACTGCCCGAGGCGCAAAAGGCTACCTGAAAACTATTTTTCAGGTAGCCTTGATGTTGGCTACGAAAAAATCAAAGCGTGAACATTGCAAACCAAAAGGCTACCTGAAAATTCAGGTAGCCTTTCAGCCTTTGGGTTGAAGCAGGTTTGATCGGTTGAAGCCAAGGAAGCTTATTTGCCCGGCACCTTCATCAGCTGGTCGAATACGCCGCCGTCGCCGAAATATTTGGGCATGATTTCCTTCCACGGGCCGAACACGTCGGTGGGGCGGAAGGTTTCCACCGGCGGCAGCGTGCTAGCGTGGGCGGCGAGCACTTCGGGGTTGGCCGGGCGCAGGTAGAGGCTGGCGCCGAGCTCCTGTGCCTCTTTGCTCCACAGGTATTGCAGGTAGGCGGTGGCCGCTTCGCGCGTGCCGCGTTTGTCTACCACGCTGTCTACCACGGCCACCGGGCTTTCCATGCGCACAGAATAGGCGGGATACACGATTTCAAATTGCCCTTCGCCAAACTGCTTGGTGGCGAGCTGTGCTTCGTTTTCAAACGTTACCAGCACATCACCGATTTGGCGTTGCACAAAAGTGGTGGTGGCCGCGCGGCCGCCGCTGTCGAACACTGGCACGTTGTGCATCACCTTGCCCACGAATTCGCGTGCTTTGGCATCGTCGCCGTTATTGGCTTTCAGCGCATAGCCGTAGGCGCCGAGGAAGGAATAGCGGCCGTTGCCGGTGGTTTTCGGGTTGGAGATGATCACTTTCACGCCGTCGCGCGCCAAGTCGTTCCAATCGCGGATGTTTTGCGGGTTGCCTTTGCGCACGAGGAACACGGTGGTGCTGGTAAAGGGCACGGCGTTATCCGGCAGCCGGCTCTGCCATTCGGGAGAAACGAGGCCTTTTTCCACCAAAAGCTCGATGTCGGAGCTTTGGTTCATGGTCACCACGTCGGCCTGCAGGCCGTTGGCCACGGCCAGCGCCTGCTTGCTGGAGCCGCCGTGCGATTGTTTGATGGTGATGTCGGGATGTTGCTGGTTGAAGAGCGGATTGTATTTTTCGTAGAAATTGCGCGCCACGTCGTAGGAAACGTTGGTGAGCACGATGTTGCCGGCGGGGGCGGCGGCATTGCCGGAAGCGGCTGAGGCGGCTGAAGCGCCGTTGCCAGAGGCGCCCTCTTGCGGCGAGCAGGCGGCCAGCAGCGCGGCGGCGGCCAGCAATGAGCCGAATTTGCGTATCGACATGATGGGTTCCCTTTCGGATGGATTGCAGACAGGCGCTACTCTACCGAGCGGCGGCATAAAAGGGAAAGAATCGTTGGTTGTTTGTTTAGACGGTTTGCTTATATGGCGGGGCAGGCTTGCTAGCAGAGGCGCTTCGGGTTTTCAGGTAGCCTTGGCGGGAAATTGCGTTAAACCGGCTTGGCCGCACTTTAAAACCGGCTGATTCGCCCCTATCTGCCGCTTAGCATTTTCCGGCAGCCTGCTTGCCCGAAGCCGCACTTTGCGCAACAATAAGCCCGTCCCGTATCACACAGGCATAACACAGAAAAGGAATGAATCATGTCCGACATTGACGAAAGCAACCCCATCATCTTCACCGAAAGCTGCTGCAACAAAGTGGCCGAGCTGATTGCGGAAGAAGACAACCCCGATTTGAAACTGCGCGTGTTTGTGAACGGCGGCGGCTGCTCCGGCTTCCAATACGGCTTCACCTTCGACGACATCGTGAACGACGATGATTTCCAAATCGAAAAAGCCGGCCTTACCTTCCTAGTCGATCCCATGAGCTACCAATACCTCGTCGGCGCTGAAATCGACTACACCGAAAGCCTGCAAGGTTCGCAGTTCGTGATCCGCAACCCCAATGCCGCCACCACCTGCGGCTGCGGCTCTTCCTTCTCGGTTTGAGTTTGGCAACACGCCCGAAGGCTACCTGAAAAATAAAGCAGCGCAGACACTCTGCCGTGCCAAATTTTTAGGTAGTCTTCCTTTTTAGGATGCAACTAAAAAGAGCAATCAGCAAGTAAGGCTACCTGAAAAATTTTCGCCATTACCGCAAACACAATACCGGCCCAAGCGGCCGGTATTTTATAGTGGATTCAATTTAAACCGCTACAGCGTTGTCTCGCCTTGCCGTACTGCTTGTACTGTCTGCGGCTCGCCGCCTTGTCCCGGTTTAAATTGAATCCACTATATTTGCCCGCACGCTTCAACTGCGCCGCCGTTGCAACACCCATTTGATGTCGTCGCCCAGCTGTTCCACGCTCACGGTTTGCCAGTCGGGCGCACGGCCGAGGGCGGAGGGGTTTTCAGGTAGTCTGAACAGGGTGGGCGATTGCGTGCCGCCGAGCAGCTTGGGCGCTTGGTAGCACACGATTTCGTCCACCAAATCCTGTGCCAGAAACGCGCTGCTCAGCGTGGCGCCGGCTTCCAGCATCAGCTCGCCGATGCCGCGCGCAGCGAGGTCGGCCAGCACGGCGGACAAATCAAGGCGGCCTTGGGCATCGGGGCTCAGGCGGCAGATTTCGGCTTCTCCGGCGGGCGCGGGGCGCTCGGACAGGGTGTAGATGAGCGTGGGGGCGCTGCCGTCGAGCAGGTGGCTGCCGGCACTCAGGCGCAGGCGGCTGTCGAGCAGCACGCGCAGTGGAGGGCGCAGAGTGGGGAAGCTGCGCACGGTGAGGCGCGGGTTGTCGGCCAGTGCGGTGCCGATGCCGGTTAGCACGGCGCAGCTTTCGGCGCGCTGGATTTGCACGTCGTGCCGCGCCGCTTCGCCGGTAATCCATTGGCTTTGGCCGTTTGACAGCGCGGTTTTGCCGTCGAGGCTGGCGGCGGTTTTCAGCTTCACGAAGGGGCGGCCGCGTTCGATGCGCGAAAGAAAGCCGCGGTTAATCCGGCGCGCTTCGCTTTCCAGCAGGCCTGAGGCTACCTGGATGCTGGCGGCTTCGAGCATGGCCAGTCCTTTGCCGGCCACCAGTGGGTTGGGATCCTGCATGGCGGCCACCACGCGGGCCACACCGGCGCGGATGAGGGCTTCGGCGCAGGGCGGGGTGCGGCCGTGGTGGGCACAGGGCTCGAGGGTGACATAGGCGGTGGCGCCTTGCGCGGCGCCGCCGGCCTGGCGCAGGGCGTGTACTTCGGCATGCGGTTCGCCGGCCTTGAGGTGGAAGCCTTGCCCGACAATCTGGCTGCCGTGTGCAATGATGCAGCCGACGCGGGGGTTGGGCGAGGTGGAAAAACGGCCTTGCCAGGCGAGGGCGAGGGCTTGCTGCATCAGGGCATGGTCGGTGGGAGAGAATTGGGTCATGGCATGGGTTTTGATGGGGTGGGGTAAGGTTTTCAGGTAGCCTCAGGCGGGCAGAAGGCTACCTGAAAATATGGCGCTTGGTTTGGCCGGGTTTTAAAAGGGCGGCGGTTTGCTCGGAATGTGTTTTTGGCTGCGCGGGCAGGCCGCCGTTTTGCTTTGGCTTCGCAGCAGCTTGGCTTCCCGAGGAAAGTTTGTTTTGGCTTTGCTGGGGCTTAGGCCTTCAGCTGGCCTCGTGCAGGCTTAAAGAGGCTACCTGAAAAAAGCTGGAAGTATTTTCAGGTAGCCTGCTTTTAGGGCTGAAACGGTAGGCCGAAGTGACTGTAGCTGCGTTCGGTGGCCACGCGGCCGCGCGGGGTGCGCTGGAGGAAGCCTTGCTGGATGAGGTAGGGCTCGATCACGTCTTCGATGGTGTCGGTGCTCTCGCCGATGGCGGCGGCGATGTTGTCCAGCCCAACGGGGCCGCCGGAGAATTTGTGCAGCACGGCTTCGAGGAATTTGCGGTCCATCATGTCGAGGCCTTCGTGGTCCACGTCGAGCATGCGCAGGGCGGCGTCGGCGAGCTCGGCGTTTACTTGGCCGTTGCTTTTCACTTCGGCGTAGTCGCGCACGCGGCGCAGCAGGCGGTTGGCGATACGGGGGGTGCCGCGGCTGCGGCGGGCGATTTCGAGGGCACCGGTGTCGTCGAGGCTCATTTGCAGCAGGCCGGCGGAGCGCTCAACGATGGTGGCGAGGTCGGTGGCGGTGTAGAACTCGAGGCGGGAGACGATGCCGAAGCGGTCGCGCAGGGGGTTGGTGAGCATGCCGGCGCGGGTGGTGGCGCCGACGAGGGTGAAGGGGGGGAGGTCGATTTTAACGCTGCGGGCGGCGGGACCTTCGCCGATCATGATGTCGAGCTGGTAATCTTCGAGGGCGGGGTAGAGGATTTCTTCCACCACGGGGCTGAGGCGGTGGATTTCGTCGATGAAGAGGACGTCGTGTGGCTCGAGGTTGGTGAGCAGGGCGGCAAGGTCGCCGGCGCGTTCGAGCACGGGACCGCTGGTTTGGCGCAGGTTCACGCCGAGCTCTTTGGCGATGATGTGGGCGAGGGTGGTTTTGCCCAGGCCTGGCGGGCCGAACAGGAGGGTGTGGTCGAGGGCTTCGCTGCGCTGTTTGGCGGCGGTGATGAAGATGCCGAGCTGCTCTTTGGTTTTTGCCTGGCCGATGTAGTCGGCGAGGGTTTTGGGGCGCAGGGCGCGTTCGAGCTGTTCTTCCTGGCTGGAAATCTGGCGGGCGGTGATGAGGCGCTCGGGTTCGGCGGCGGTGAGGGAGTCGGTTTGGAGCATGGCGGGCAGTTTAACTTTGTTGAAACGATGTTTCAGCTTCGCAGAAACTCAGCTTGGGCTACGCGCAAACATCGTTTTAACTGCGTTGAAGCTTACGCTTTCAGGTAGCCTTTGGCGGTGTGGCGGGTTTGGTTGCTGGGTTTCCCTGAAAATGGGTTACGACGTGTTGGAGAGATGCGTGTTGTTGGTGTTGGCTTCGCAGAAACTCTGCTGGCGGAAATAGTGAGAAGGCTACCTGAAAAACGGCAGCCTTCTTTTTTCGGTTTAAGGGGCGGATGCGCTCTTCGACGGAGCGGATGCGGCCGCGGCGGGATGGCTTGCTTGGGCGGGCACGGACGCTGGGGCGGCAGGCGCGCTGCCGTCGGCGGGCAGGGAGCTGTCGGGCAGCAGGTCTTGGTCGGCCTGTGATTCGATGCGTTTGCCGTTCATACTGAGGGCTTGGTCGCGAATCACGATGTGGGTGCTGACGATTTGGTTGCCGTCGATTTTCAGGTAGCCTTGGCGTGCCATGCCGGTGAGGATGTTGTCGAGCCAGAGGCGTACGGCTTCTTGGATTTCTTTATCGGCATTGGGCAGGGAGGGATCGACGCTGATGTAGTTTTTGGCCTGGGAGGCGGTGAGCTGCTCGATCAGTTTCTGCGGGATGGCGATGTGGAAATCGGCATCGGTTTTGGCCATCATGCTGTTGATGTCGTTTAGATCGGCGGCGGTGAGCCCGCTGAATTTGAGCTCGCCGCTGCTGCTGATCATACCTTGCGGGGTGGTGAGGTCGAATTGTTTGAGGCGGATGACCGGGTCGTTGGTGAAGAGGCCGGCGGCTTCGCGGCGCAGGGTGGCGAGCAGGGCTTCGCGCATTTGTTCGTCGTTCAGGTGTTGGGTAACGAGCTGGTCGCGGCGGGTTTTGAGGGCGGAAAGGCTTTCGGCGTCGAGGTGTTCGGCGCTGGCGATGATGGCGAGCGGGCCGTAGCTGTCGTTGCCGTAGTTGAGTTTGGCGAAGCCGAATTTGCCTTCGGTGTTTACCCATTGGCCGTCTTCCGCCATGCTGGTTTCGATGTGCAGGTCGGTGAGGCTGATTTTGGCGGGGGGCACTTGGCCGTAGGGGTTGATGAAGCTGCCGATCTGCAGGTCAGACACCATGTTGAGCACATCGTTGAGGCGGATGTCGTAGTTGATGCTGTCTTTCCACTCCACCTGCACTTGGCCGAGGGTGAGTTTGCTGCTGCCTAAGGCGAGCTTGTGCTGCCCGTCGCGGGTTTCGGTGTGCAGTTTGAGGTCTTGGTAGGCGATGCTGCCTTTGTCGGCCAGGGTAATGGTGAGGCCGGGGTTTTCCAGGTCGGTTTGGTAGGAGGTGAAGTATTTGGCGTAGTCGGTTTCGCCTTTGAGGCCCTGCCAATCGATGGCGATGCCGGAAAGCTCTTGGTATTTGAAGGCGGGCACTTGCCAAGACAGGTGGCCGCTGCCGTTGAGGTTGATCACGTTGCGCAGGCTGGCGGGCGGCTGGCTGCCGAAGAAGCGCTGCAAAATCTCGCGGCTTTCGGGCTCGAAATTGAACTGGGTGTCGACTACGGCGCGTACGGGCATGATGCCGTTGGCAAACAGGTTGTGGTTTACACGGCTTTCCAGCGTGATGGGCTGCTTGAGGATGGTTTGGATGTTGTCGGGCAGTTTGTCTTGCAGCTGCGCGAGGAAGGTGGGTTTGAAACGCACCACGGTGGTTTCGGTGGAGGAAAACCAGCCGCGCTCGTAGCGGCGGGATTCGATTTGCAGGAAGGAGGTGTCGGCCAGGATTTCGTGCTGCTTACCAAGGCTTTGTTCGGCTTTGATGCCGAGGTAGTAGGGCGCGCCGAGGAGCAGCGCGGCCAGCAGCAGGATGAGGGCGGAAACCAGCCGGAGGAGTTTTTTCATGCGGCAAAACCAAAAAACGATGTGGTGGGAAAGGCGCTAAGGATAACACCAAAACGGAGCAGTGTCTTGGTGCGGCCTAAGCAAGAGGCTACCTGAAAACAGATTTTTACTTTCGTTAAACTGTTTTCAGGTAGCCTCTGGGATAGCGGGGCAGGCCGGTGCGGAATCAGCCTGCGCTGTCGCTCAGGGCGTTGATGCTGTAGCCGCCGTCCACATAGGTGATTTCGCCGGTGATGCCGGAGGAGAGGTCGGAGAGCAGGAAGGCGGCGGTGTTGCCCACTTCTTCGATGGTTACGTTGCGGCGCAGCGGGTTTTGCGAGGCAACATGGTTGAGCAGGCGGCCGAAGTCGGCAATGCCGGCGGCGGCCAGGGTTTTGATCGGGCCGGCGGATACGCCGTTGCAGCGGATGCCTTCGGGGCCAACACAAGCGGCAGTGAAGCGGATGGCGGCTTCCAGGCTGGCTTTGGCCATACCCATCACGTTGTAGTTGGGGATGGCGCGCACTGCGCCGAGGTAGGATAGGGCGACGATGGCGCTGTTGCGGCCGCGCATCATGGGGCGGGCGGCTTTGGCCAGCGCTGGCAGGCTGTAGGCGGAAACGTCGTGCGAAATTTCAAAGGCTTCGCGGCTGATGCTGTCTAGGAAGTCGCCGCTGAGCGCTTCTTTGGGGGCGAAGGCGATGGCATGCACCAGGCCGTCGAGGCCGTCCCACTGTTTGCCCAAGTCGGCAAACACCTGCTCGATTTCGGCATCGCTCTGCACGTCGCAGCGGAACACTAGGTCGGAGCCGAATTCGGCCGCCATTTTGCGCACGCGCTCTTCGAGTTTGTCCACCACATAGGTGAACGCCAGCTCGGCGCCCTGCTCGCGGCAGGCTTTGGCGATGCCGTAGGCAATCGAACGTTCGGAAATCATGCCGGTAATCAGGATTTTTTTACCTTGCAAAAAGCCCATTTTCTGAATCCTTGAAGTAGTGATAATTGTGCCGGCTAGCGGCGGCAAAGCGCCGTGGAATTTTTCAGGTAGCCGTGTGGAAAAGCGGCGCATTATAGCTTAAATCGCGCAAATCAAATATAGTTCTTTGCGGTGAAACCGATTTTGGCCTAACGGGCAAATGCTAAAAAGCCGAAACCCGCTGTTTGGGGCAGCGGGTTTCGGCTTTCGGTTTTGAGTATTGGGATGTAGAGGAATCGGTTTCGCTAGGCGCACTCCTATGGGAATTTGAAAGGGGATGGATTACCCGGCCGAGGGTCGACAGGGCATGTCCGTATTATACATAAACGATAATTGTTATCAATATTTATCTGGAAAATATTTTTATCAGCTTATATTGCGTCAATTTATTTTTTCAATATTAAAAGCGAACCCATGCTTGCCGCGTCGGTTCGGTGCTCTCCGTTATATAATGCTGCTTTTCTTTTCACGCAAATCCTTTGTCCGCACACATGAATGCCACCCAACAAACCGTTTCCGAACAACTCTTGCAGGCTAACCAGTTAAACAGCGCCGAGCTGAGCCGCGCCTTGGCCGCCATTTCCGCGCACCATGTGGATTACGCCGACATCTATTGCCAACGCACCGCCTATGAAAGCTGGCATTTGGAAGAGGGCATGGTGAAGTCCGGCAGCTTCCATATCGACCAAGGGGTGGGCGTGCGCGCGGTATCAGGCGAAAAAACGGCGTTCGCCTATGCCGACAGCCTCAGCCCGGCGGTGTTGCGGCAGGCGGCGGAGGCTGTGCGCACCATCGGTGCGGCGGGGCAGGAGCGGCAGATTAGGCTGGATGATTCAGGCAGTTTTTCAGGTAGCCGCACGCAGCCTGCGCTGTATGCCGCCGACAACCCGATTATCGGGCTGGATTCGGCGGCCAAAGTAGCGCTATTGAACCGTGTGGAGCAGCTGGCCAAAGCGGCCGACCCCAGCATCGTGCAAGTGATGGCCGGGCTCACTTGCGAACACGATTTGATTTATCTGGCACGGCTCGATGGCCGCACCGCCGCCGATATCCGCCCGCTGGTGCGCCTGAGCATCACCGTGGTGGCGAAACGGGGCGAACGGCGCGAGATGGGCAGTGCCGGCGGCGGCGGACGGCACGGGCTGGACTATTTCAGTGAAAAGCGGCTGCGCGAATATGTGAACGCCGCCGTGGCGCAGGCTCTGGTAAACCTGGAATCGCGCCCCGCGCCCGCCGGCAGCATGACTGTGGTGCTCGGCAGCGGCTGGCCGGGCGTACTGCTGCACGAAGCTGTAGGGCACGGGCTGGAGGGCGATTTCAACCGCAAAGGCACCAGCGCCTTTGCCGGGCGGCTGGGCGAACGCGTGGCCGCCGAGGGCGTAACCGTGGTGGACCAGGGCAATATTGCGCTGCGGCGCGGCTCGCTCAATCTGGACGACGAGGGCAACGAAACCCGCCAAACCGTGCTGATTGAAAACGGCATCCTCACCGGCTACCTGCAAGACGAAACCAACGCCCGCCTGATGGGCATGCCGCTCACTGGCAATGGCCGGCGCGAAAGCTACGCCGCCGTGCCCATGCCGCGCATGACCAACACCTTCATGCAAAACGGCAGCCGCGAGCCGGAAGAAATCATCGCCTCCATCGACAAAGGCCTGTATGCCGTGAACTTCGGCGGCGGGCAGGTGGACATCACCAGCGGCAAATTCGTATTCAGCGCCTCGGAGGCCTGGTGGGTGGAAGGCGGCAAGCTGCAATACCCGGTGAAGGGCGCCACCATCATCGGCAGCGGCCCGGAAGTGCTCAAGCACGTGAGCATGATCGGCAACGATATGGCGCTCGACAGCGGCATCGGCGTGTGCGGCAAAGAAGGGCAGAGCGTGCCGGTGGGCGTGGGGCAGCCCACGCTGCGCATCGACGCGGGGCTCACGGTGGGCGGCAGCGAAGCGGGTTGAATGCCTTTGCCGCAAACAAATCAAAGGCTACCTGAAAATTGGAACTTGAGTTTTCAGGTAGCCTCAAACGGATAAGGGCAGGGCGCACAAATGCCGCTGCCGTTTGAATTATTTTCAGGTAGCCTTTATGCCCGCCGCAGTTTCAAAAAACCGGAACGCAGGCTATAATCCGCCCGCGATTAGTCGGGGTGCCGCCCAGTGCGGCTGAGAAAATACCCGTTGTACCTGATACAGTTAATACTGGCGTAGGAAACTATCCGAGCAGCGCGAACGTTTCATTGAGGCTACCTGAAAGCGCCGGCTTCAACGAAGTGGAAACGAAGCAGAATAGGCACGCGCTTTCCCGTACAACACACGCCCGACCCAGCAGCGGGCGTTTTTTCTTGCCCGCCACCTGCCAAGCCAAAGGAGCAAACAATGCAAATCAAATATCTGGATCAAGTGCGCGCCCGCAACCCGCTGGTGCACAACATCACCAACATTGTATCTGCCAACTTCTCCGCCAACGGCCTGCTTGCCATCGGCGCTTCGCCGATTATGGCCGACAGCGTGGACGAAATGGCCGAACTTGCCGCCGCCAGCTCGGCGGTGGTGCTCAATATCGGCACGCTGAACGTGCACAAAGTGGAAGCCATGCTCGCCGCCGGCAAATCCGCCAACCGCGCCGGCGTGCCGGTGGTGCTCGACCCGGTGGGTGCCGGTTTCACCGCCCTGCGGCGCGACACCACGGCACGGCTGCTGCGCGAAATCCGCTTCGCCGCCGTGCGCGGCAATGCCGGCGAAATGGCGCACATCGCCGGCGTGGCCTGGCAGGCCAAAGGCGTGGACGCGGGCAGCGGCTCGGCCGATTTGAGCGAAATCGCCCAACGCATCGCGCAGCAACACGGCTGCATCGCCGCCATCAGCGGCGAAACCGACTACATTTCCGACGGCAGCCGCACCGCCAAGCTGAGCAACGGCACGCCGCTGTTTCCGAAAGTAACCGCTTCCGGCTGCCTGCTCAGCACCGTGGTGGGGGCGTTTGCCGCCGTGGCCGAACCGGGCGACATGCTGCACGCCGTGGCTGAGGCCTGCACCGTGTATGCCGTGGCGGGCGAGCTGGCGGCGCAGGGCTTGCAGGATACACAGAGCGGCTCGTTTGCCGTGGCGTTGATTGACCAGCTCGGCGCAATCAATGCACAGCAAGCCGCCGCGCGGGCACGCGTGGAATGGCTTTAACCGATTGAATGAGGAGATCATCATGACAAAAATCGCACAGGCGCTCACCATCGCCGGTTCCGACAGTGGCGGCGGCGCGGGCATTCAGGCCGATTTGAAAAGCTTTCAGATGCGCGGCGTGTTCGGCATGAGCGTGCTCACGGCCGTTACCGCGCAAAATACGCTGGGCGTGCAGGCCATCCACGGCGTGCCGCTGGATATTATCCGCGCGCAAATCGATGCAGTGGCCGCGGATTTTCAGGTAGCCGCCTGCAAAATCGGTATGCTGGGCACGGCGGAAACCATTGAATGCGTGGCTGAAAAACTGGCTGGCAAGCCGTTTGGCCGGCTGGTGGTCGATCCCGTGATGGTGGCCAAGGGCGGCGCGCCGCTGTTGCAGCAAAACGCCGTCTCCGCACTCAAACGCCACCTGCTGCCGCTCGCCGACGTGCTCACGCCCAACCTGCCCGAAGCCGAAGCGCTCACCGGCATCGCCATCCAGAGCGATGCCGACGCCGAACGCGCCGCCCGCCTGTTGCAGGAAGCCGGCGTGCGCACCGTGGTGATCAAAGGCGGGCACAGCGGCGGCTCGCAAAGCCAAGTCTGCCGCGATTGGGTGTTTATGCCCGACGCGCAGTTCACGCTGGAAAGCCCGCGCTTCCCCACGCCGCACACCCACGGCACCGGCTGCACCTTCTCCGCCTGCCTCACCGCCGAGCTGGCCAAAGGCGCAAGCGTGGAAAACGCCGTGCGCACCGCCAAACAGTGCATCACCGCCGCCATTTCCCACCCGCTCAACATCGGTCATGGCCACGGCCCGGTAAACCACTGGGCGTTTCAAACAGAGCCGGAAATCTGATTCCGGCTGTGAGCAATGCATAAAAAGGCTACCTGAAAATTTCAGGTAGCCTTTTTGTGTTGGCCAATGCTGCAAGCGGCGGTTAATCAATGCGGTAGTGCAGCAGGCGGGTGCTTTCGCGCATGGCGCGCACGAGGCGCATGATGCGGTGGGAAAGCCAGCCGGTGCGTTTCCACTCGGCGGGGAAATCGCCGATGAGGAGGCGGCTGGAGATGAGGTGGAGGTTGTTTGCCCATTGTTCGGCTTCGCGCTCGTTGTCGCAAGAGGATTGGAAGCGGGCTCGGGCATTTTTCATGGCTTCGTGACGGGCGGAATTTTTGACGGTCCAGCTGTTGCACATGTCGAAGGCGATTTCGCTGCCGCTGAAGCGGGCGGCGAGGTTTTGGAACAGGCCGCGCACGGTGTCGATGGCGAAGTACATCAACACGCCTTCTATCAGGAAGAGGAAGGCGGCTTCGGGATGGCGGGTTTGCAAATCTTCCATCCATTCGGTGCTGAAGGCGGAGGCGGGGAGCAGGGTTTCGTTGGCTTGCGGGGGGAGGAGCTGCCGGCGCAGTTCGATGACTTCGGGCAGGTCGAGCTGGCAGAAGGGGGCGTTGCCGGCTTGGCTGCCGAGGCGTTCGCGGCGGCTGTCGAGCCCGCAGCCGAGGATGACGATGACGGGGTGGCTTTGGCGTCGGATGAAGTCGGCGGTGATCTGGTCGAAATAGCGGGAGCGGATGGCGGTGCCGACGATGGTGTGTTTGGCGCGGTCGAATCGGGCGAAATCGTAGTCGATTTGCGGCACGAGGCGGCAGGCGGCTTCATCGCGCAGGATGGGGTCGGGCTGCTGCGAGGCGCGGTATTTCATGTAGAGGGGGATGAGCAGGGTTTCGCTGACGGCGTTTTCGATTTTGATCATGGCGGGCTCCAGATAAAAAGGGCTACCTGAAAAGGAGAAGGCTACCTGAAAAATAATTTTCAGGTAGCCTAATTATACGCTCGAGCCAGAGGCTTAGCCGTAGCGTTTTTGGAATTCGCGCATGAATTCGATCAGGGCTTCTACGCCTTGCAGGGGCATGGCGTTGTAGATGCTGGCGCGCATGCCGCCCATGCTCTTGTAGCCGCGCAGCAGGCGCAGGCCGCGGGTGGTGGATTCTTGGGCGAAGAGCTCGTCGAGCTCCGGATTGCCGGTGCTGAAGATGACGTTCATCTTGGAGCGGGCGGCGGGGGCGACGGGGTTGCGGTAGAAGCCGCCGCTGTTGTCGATGGCGGCATACAGGGTTTTGGCTTTGAGGGTGTTGATGGTTTCCATTTGGGCCACGCCGCCTTGCGATTGCAGCCAGCGGAACACGAGGCCGGCGATATAGATGGGGTAGGTGGCGGGGGTGTTGTACATGCCTTGGCGCATGAGGTGGGAGCGGTAGTTCCACACATCGGGCACGCGCTCGGAGCAGCGTTCGAGCAGGTCTTCGCGGATGATGACGATGGTGGCGCCGGAGGGGCCGATGTTTTTCTGCGCGCCGGCGTAGATCACGCCGTAGTCGGCCACGTTGATGCGGCGGGAGAGGATTTCGCTCGACATGTCGCACACGAGGGGCGGCATGCCGGCACCGAGCTTGGGCGCTTCGCGGTATTGCAGGCCGTGCACGGTTTCGTTGATCACGAAATGCACGAAGGCGGAGCTGGGATCGATGTCCCAAGAGGATACGGGCGGCAGGTCGGTGTAGTTGAACTCTTCGCCGCCGTGTGCGGCCAGATGGATGTTTACATCGGAAAGTTTGCCCATTTCCTGGTGGGCGATGCGGCTCCAGTTGCCGGTCACCACGGAATCGACGCGCTTGAAGCCGTTGCTCAGGTTCATCACGGTCATGTTGAATTGGGCGCTGGCGCCGCCTTGCAGGAAAAGGACTTTATAGTTGTTCGGGATGTCGAGCAGCTGGCGCAGGTCTTGCTCGGCATGGTAGAGGATGCTCATGAACACGTCGGAGCGGTGGCTCATGGTCATCACGGAAAAGCCGGTGCCGTTGTAGTCGAACATTTCGCTTTGCGCGGTGCGCAACACGGATTCCGGCAACACGGCGGGGCCAGCGGAGAAGTTATAAATCGGGGTGTTCACGATTGGGCTCGGATAAAAAGGCAGCGTTTGCCGCCGGGGTTGGAACAATTTGCTGATGGGATGGATAGGGATTCTATGCTGCGCCTTAGGCGGCGGCAAGGATTCCTGCGGTTTTTTAATAGATGCCTTAGTAGTGAAAAACTGTAAGTTAACTATTATTTCTGATATTAAAAAGTGATTTTCACTACCTTATTTTAATTTTTGGTGTTTGTTGCTGATGGTTTGCTGGAAGCAAGAGAAGGGCGCTGTGTGGCGGTTTTGGTCTTTGCTCGTAAACAAGTTTTCAGGTAGCCCTTACCTTTGCGGCCATGCTTCACGTGGGGATTTTCGCTGAAATCATATTGGTTTGTATAAAGATATGTGAACGCGTGCGGAGGCAAAAATTTGTATTTGGAATACCCGTAATAAATTATGTCATTTAATTAGTTTGATTTTCTTAATATAATGAGAATAGTTTTAATTCATTATATGGGTGAATCATGCAGGCGAAGCGCAAAATTGGGTTGAGTTATGCGAAGATTGGCAGAGTGACTTTGGCGGTGTGGCTGGCGTTTAACGGAGCAACCGCCTTGGCCGACACGGCAACGGGATCAGAACCGAAAGCCGACACCGAATTGAGCGATATTGTCATACGCGGGCAATCCGCCAAGCAGCGCAGCTTTACCGACAGCAAATCCACCACCCACATCAGCCGAGAGGAATTGAACCGCTACAGCGTGATTTCCACCGGCGACATGCTTAAAGGCGTGGCGGGTGTGAACGTGGGCGACGTGCGCAACGGCGGCGGCTTGGACGTGAATATCCGTGCCGCCCAAGGGCAAAACCGCGTGGCGGTGCAAGTGGATGGCGGCGAGCAGATGGTGAATGTGTACCGCGGTTATTCCGGCACGCAGCAGCGCAGCTATATCGACCCTGACCTTATCGGCAAGGTGGACATTGAAAAAGGCGTGAGCATGGAAAGCGGCGCTTCCGGCTCGATTGGCGGTGTGGTGCGGATGCAGACGCTGGGCATCAACGATATCGTGCCGGAAGGCAAAGATTACGGCGTGCGCATCAAAAGCAGCATCAGCAGCAACAGCATCAAGCCCAACGGGCTTAGCACTTATGAACGCCGCCGATTTTCAATGGTTACTCCACGTACCGATCAAAGCCGTGCGTGGGAAAATTTAGGCAGGAGCCACAGCATTGCCGCCGCTTGGCGCAATGACCGTTTCGAAATTTTAGGAGCATACGTATTGCGCCAGCAGGGCAACTATTTCGCCGGTAAACACGGCTGGCAGCAACCCGGAACAACACGGGAAAATACTCCGCCAGAGCGGGTGACCGATTGGAACTTCCGCCCGGGCGAAGAAGTGTTGAACACTTCCAGTGTTACCCGTTCCTATCTGCTTAAGGGCGCATGGAACATCACACCCGAACATCGTCTGAGTGCGTCTTACCGCCATTTTCATGGCGAAATCGGCGACATCATGCCTTCTGCCATTTCGCGTAGAACACAAAGCCCGCAATACATTGTTCCTGGTTTGGCACAATGGCCGGCGGGCGATACCCGTATCAATGCCTACAATCTCGACTACCGTTATACGCCCGATAATCCGTGGGTAGATTTGAAAGTGGGGTTGTGGAGCACGCACAGTAAAACCAATTTACTCAATGCTTCTTCCTCATATGCGCCAACAGGTTTGGAATACCAGCATGCTAGGGCGTACTCGTGGTCACCACAGGACGCCACCAATTGGGGCATTAATGTGAGCAACAAATCGCGTTGGGAAAATGGTGCGGGCAAGTGGCAGTTGCATACCGGCGCAGATTACAGACACGAGCGGGTTAAACCACAGGATTGGGTGGTTACCGATGAAATCGACAAACGTGCCGAACGGGTGATTCGGGATGCTACCCGTTGGGAAGGTAGCGTGTTCGGCAATCTGGAATACAGCCCGAGCGATTTGCTCAGCCTGCGCGCCGGCGGCCGCTACAGCCGCTTCGCCAATCACGATCACAACCGTTGGCCCGTTGATCCTTGGTTCTGTACTGGTGCCGGTTGTGGCACAAACGATATGAGTTTCTTTAAGCCTCGCAATCAGATTACCGATGCCGATTTGGCGCGTTTCCCCCTGCTTGAGCCCAAAACCTATCGCGGCAGCGGCTTTGCCCCTTCGTTCGGCCTGACGTGGCGTTTCGCCCCCGGCAGCCAAGTGTATGCCAACTACGCCCAAGGCATCCGCCTGCCCGCCCAGTTTGAAACCAGCATGGGCACGGCCAATGTGCGCACTATTGCCGAGCTGAAGCCGGAACGCGCCCGCAATCTGGAACTCGGCATCAGCACCGTGCAAAACAGTCTGTTCCGCACCGACGACCGCGCCATGTTCAAGCTGGCCTATTTCCACAACGACTATAAAAACTACATCACCCGTTTCCTGGATCCGGAGGCATACTTCAGCACCGCGCAATTCATGTATTTCCGCAACCTAGACCGCTTCAAGGTATCCGGTTTCGAAACCCAGGCCTCCTACGACAACGGGCGCGTATTCGCCGATTTCTCGGCCACCTATTATCAGAAGGCAAGGGTGTGCGACCGCTTTATTTCATCCCGTCTGTCGGGCAACCCGCGTCTCGGCTACGTGCCCGAATGTGTGGACGGCGGCTTCGGCAGCTCTTATTCTGCCGCGCAAAACCCACCCAAATACATGCTCAGCCTCACCGGCGGCCTCCGCTTCTTCAATCAGAAGCTGACGACCGGCGCCCGCATCACCCACACCTCGCCGCCAATTACCAAGATGGACCGCCCTTATCACCGCATCATCACGACCTATCAGAAATACTACGGCCGCGTGACCACGGTGGATTTATTCGCCAACTACAAAGTAGGCCGCAACGCCACACTGAATTTCGGCGTAACCAACCTGACCAACCGCTATTACCTCGACCCACTGGCGCAAAGCTATATGCCGGCACCGGGCCGAAACATCACGCTGGGCTTTGAAGCCAGATTCTGATTTGGCGGCATGAAAGAAAAGCTGCGGCAGGGGTTTGATTCTGCCGCAGTTTATTTTTCAGGTAGCCTGAAGCGGCGTAGAAAAGGAAAACCTTTGCCGCAAATATTTTCAGGTAGCCTGTATTGCTGTGAACAGGCTACCTGAAAATTTCCAGCCTATCTTAAATAGGCTAATCAGACATCAAATCTTCAAAATCCGCTCGCCGCGCCCGATGCCGGCGGCGCCGGTGCGCACGGTTTCCAGAATCAGGCCTTTGGGCACGGTTTCCAGGAAACTGCTGAGCTTGTCGCTGGTGCCGGTGATTTCGATCACGTAGCTTTTGTCGGTTACATCCACCACCTGGCCGCGGTAGATGTCGGTGAGGCGCAGTAGCTCGTCGCGGTCTCTGCCCACGGCGCGCACTTTCACCAGCATCAGCTCGCGTTCCACATGGCGGCAGTGATTGAAATCAATCACTTTCACCACTTCCACCAGTTTGTTCAGCTGTTTGGTGATCTGCTCCACAATCTGATCGTTGCCATGGGTAACGATGGTCATGCGCGAGAGGGTGGCGTCTTCCGTGGGGGCGACGGAGAGGGAGTCGATGTTGTAGCCGCGTGCCGAAAACAGCCCGACCACACGGCTCATGGCGCCGGATTCGTTTTCCATCAAAACGGATAAAATGTGTCGCATTATGGCACGCTCCTTTTGTCGTAGTGGCGGTCGGTTACTTCGTTTACGTCGGAATCGGCTTTGCGCTCGCGCATGTGCGGCGGCAGCACCATTTCGTTCAGGCCTTTGCCGTTGCCGACCATGGGGAAGACGTTTTGCTTGCGGTCCACCACGAAATCCATAAACACCAGGCGGTCTTTCAAGGCCAGCGCCTCGCGCAGCGCGCCTTCCACATCGGCCGGATTGCTGATGCGCATGCCCACATGGCCGTAGGCTTCGGCCAACTTCACGAAGTCGGGCAGGGTGTCGAAATAGGTTTCCGCCTCGCGGTTGCTGTAATACAGCTCCTGCCACTGGCGCACCATGCCCAGGTAGCCGTTGTTCAGGCAAATGATTTTCACCGGCAGATTGTATTGTTTGCAGGTAGCCAATTCTTGAATATTCATCTGCACCGAGCCTTCGCCGGTGATGCAGCAGATGTCGCGTTCGGGCGCGGCCAAATAGGCGCCCATGGCATAGGGCAGGCCCACGCCCATGGTGCCCAGGCCGCCGGAGTTGAGCCACTGGCGCGGCTCATCGAAGGGGTAATACTGCGCGGCAAACATCTGGTGCTGGCCCACATCGGAAGTGATGATGGCCTGACCGTTCGTGACCTCGGCCAGCGTGCGGATCACCTGCTGCGGCAGAATCACATCGGAGCGCGGCTCGATATACAGGCAGTCGCGGCTGCGCCAGGCTTCGATCTGCTGCCACCATTTTTCCAAGGCGGCGGGGTTGAGCGCCAGCTCCTGCTTGCGCCACAGGCCGAGCATTTCCGCCAGCACCAGCTTCACATCGCCCACAATCGGCACGTCCACCTTCACGCGCTTGGCGATGCTGGAGGGGTCGATGTCGATGTGGATGATTTTCTTCGGTGTTTCCAAGAATTTGCCGGGCACGGAAATCACGCGGTCGTCGAAACGCGCGCCCACCGCCAAAATCACGTCGGCGTTTTGCAGGGCCAAGTTGGCTTCATAGGTGCCGTGCATGCCGGGCATGCCGAGGAAGCGGCGGTCGGAGGCCGGGTAGCCGCCCAAGCCCATCAGCGTGCCGGTGCAGGGGATATCCAGCAGGCGCACCAAGTCGGCAAGCTGCTCGGAAGCGTTGCCCAAAATCACGCCGCCGCCGAAATACACCAGCGGGCGTTTGGCCGCAGCCAGCATTTGCACGGCCTTTTTGATTTGGCCGATGTGCCCGTGGGTAACCGGCTGGTAGGAACGGATGAAAATGTCTTCCTGCGGATAGCTGAATTTCGACAGCGTTTGCGTAGCGTCTTTGGTGATGTCCACCACCACCGGGCCGGGGCGGCCGCTGCGGGCGATTTGGAAGGCCTTTTTGATGGTGGGCGCTAAGTCGTCCACCGCCGTAACCAGGAAATTGTGCTTCACGCAGGGGCGCGATACGCCCACCATGTCGATTTCCTGAAAGGCATCCGTGCCCACCGCCGGCGAGGCCACCTGGCCGGAAATCACCACCAGCGGGATGGAATCGCTGTAGGCGGTGGCAATGCCGGTGATGGCGTTGGTGGCGCCCGGGCCGGAGGTAACCAGCGCCACGCCCACCTTGCCGCTCACGCGCGCATAAGCGTCGGCGGCGTGTACCGCGGCCTGCTCGTGGCGCACCAGGATATGCTCGAATTTGTGGAGTTGATAGATGGCGTCGTAGATTTCCAGCACTGCGCCGCCGGGATAACCGAACACGTATTCCACGCCCTCGGCTTTGAGACTTTGCACCAATATTTGTGCGCCTGATAATTGCATCAAACCTCTCCTTTATGCACATCAGCCGATCGTGCGGCGGCGGCTTTACCACGGCATGGTAATGCGCTGGCTGGAGCCGGGCGGTTTGGGGTACGCGAAACGGCAACAACCGGTAACAGCCCGACGCCGCATCCGTCGGAAGAGATGCAGGGGTTGTGTAAAAAAGGGAAAAGCAAGATACCGTAGGGCGGCGCAAAAAACAAGGGTTTGGAATGCAAAGGCGCTTCGGCGGCGGCAAGGAGCCGGGCGGCAGGATTGGCGCGGGGAAGAAGCTGGATAAGTGAAAGCTTCCTGATTACAATCGATTAGCTAGAGCAGATACTGCAAAATAGTGCGGGGGGAGGAGAAGAGGCTACCTGAAAATAAATTTTCTTTTGGCTAAGGGAAGGCCGGATTGCTGCACGGCCAGAAACAACGGATGGCTACCTGAAAAATAAACCGCCAACGCAGCTGAAACTTGCGTTTCAGATTGGCAGAAACGGGGCTTCGGCTGCGAAAACATTTGCCTGCTTCGGAGAGGCTCGCGCGTTTTCAGGTAGCCTCTCCATGCCAACCGCGGCTCAGCCGATCAATCCCAAGTAATACAGCAGGCTTGCGGCAATCGCGGCCAGGCCGCCGCCGATGATGAGGTGCCGCCAGAAGGGGCGGATTTCGCTGTGGCGCAGGTCGGCGGCCAGGTGGCGCCACACGAACAGGCCGGCGGCGAGGGCGAATGCGATGGCGCCCACGGTGTCGCCGTTTGCATTCATGCCGTGCCGCCTTCCTGCGGGCCGTTTTTCTGTCCGCCGTAGCAGGGGCCAAGGCCGGTGATGCGCGGCATCTGACTTTCGATGGCCGCTTCGCAGGCGGCGGTGAGCTCGCTGATGCTGCCGGAATCGTGCTTAATCGGCGGGCAGATGATCACGCTCACTTCGCCGGGATGCTTGAGGAAGGCGTTTTTCGGCCAGAATTCGCCGCTGTTGAGCGCCACGGGCACGATGTCCATTTCCAAAAGTTTGGCGGTGCGGGCGGCGCCGTTTTTGTAGCGGCCGCGGCTGCCGGGCTTCACGCGCGTGCCTTCGGGGAAGATGGTGATCCAGAACCCCTGCGCTTTGCGTTTGCCGCCCTGCTCGATGATTTGGGCGGAAGCTTTGCCGGGGTTGCGCCGGTCGATGCCGATGGTGCCGGCGAGCTTGAGCCCCCAGCCGAAGAAGGGGATGAGGAAGAGCTCGCGTTTGGCCACGAACACTTGCGGCGGGAAGATTTTTTGTGTGGCCAGCGTTTCCCAACCGGATTGGTGTTTGCAGCAGATGATAGCGGGGCCGGCGGGGATGTTTTCGGCACCTTCCACGCGGTATTTGAGGCCGACGATGTTTTCCAAGAGCCACATCAGCATCAGCGCCCAGCGGGTGGCGAGGGTGTGGATGCCGCGCGGGAAGGGGGCGGCCAGCAGCAGCACGACAAACAGGGGCGGGGTGATGAGCGCCATCAGCAGCCAGTAGGCGAGGTTTCTTATCCACAGGGAAAGCATCAGGCCTCCTGTTCGGCTTCGGTTTGGTTGACGAGGTGTTGGGCGAAGGCGAGCAGGTCGTCGAACACTTGGGTGTTTTCAGGCAGCCCGCCGGCGGAGAGGGTTTTTTTGCCTTTTCCGGTGAGCACGAGCACGGGCTGGCCGCCCACGGCGTCGATGGCCTGTAAATCGCGCAGGCTGTCGCCCACGAGGTAGGCGTCTTGGGCGTTGGTGTTGAAGCGGTTGAGGATGTCTTCCACCATGCCGGGCTTGGGCTTGCGGCAGTGGCAGTGGTCGGCGTCGGTGTGGGGGCAAAACCAGATGCCGTCGATGCTGCCGCCGGCTTCGTGGGCGAGGCGGTGCATTTTTTCGTGCATTTCGTTGAGGTCTTGCATGGAGAAGTAGCGGCGGCCGATGCCGGATTGGTTGGTGGCGATGGCCACGGTGTAGCCGGCCTGCTTGAAGAAGGCGACGGCATCCATGCTGCCGGGCAGGGGCACCCATTCTTCTTCGGATTTAACAAAGTCGTCGCGGTCTTGGTTGAGCACGCCGTCGCGGTCGAGGATGATCAGTTTCATGGCGGGATGTTTTTAGGTTGGGCTGGGTGGGCGGGATTTTTCAGGTAGCATTTAATCGAACAGGGCGGCTTGGGCGAGGGGGCGGCCGGCGGCGTCTTTGGCGGAGAGCTGCGGCGGGCCGGAGAGCGGCCAGTCGATACCCACGGCGGGATCGTGCCAGAACAGGGTGTGTTCGTGTTCGGGCTGGTAGTAATCGGTGCAGCGGTATATGAGGTCGGCGTGGCTGCCGGTAACGTAGAAGCCGTGGGCGAAGCCGGGCGGTATCCACATTTGGTAGCGGTTTTCGGCGGAGAGCACGGCACCCACCCAATGCCCGAAGGTGGGCGAGGAGCGGCGCAAATCCACGGCCACGTCGAACACGGCGCCAGACACGACGCGCACGAGTTTGCCTTGCGGGCAAACGGTTTGATAGTGCAGGCCGCGCAATACGCCGTGCTCGGAGCGGGAATGGTTTTCTTGCACGAAGGTGTGGCGGCCGATGTGTTGGCGGAACCAGCTGTCGCGGAAGGTTTCCATGAAGAAGCCGCGTTCGTCGCCGTGTATTTGGGGCTCGAGGATTTTGACGTCGGGCAGGGCGGTGTCGAAGATGTTCATGCGGATGTGTGCGGGGGGATGAGTGCGAAGGCGCTATTCTACCGAGAATGCGGGGGGTGAGGCTACCTGAAAAACGTTAGCTTTAATGAAGCTTCCGCAAAGCGGGCGTGGCTGGGTGGAGGCTATATCAACGAGGAGGATTGTTTTGGCTTCGCAGAAAACCGCTGTGCTCGTTTTCAGGTAGCCGCTATTCACAACAAAAGGCTACCTGAAAAATATCCGGCACAAAGCAGAGGCATATCAAGCTAAAAATGGCAACGCTTTAATCTGGTGCTACCGCATCGCCGCCCCAATCGACCGTTTCCCAGCCGAGCACCTGCGCCAGCACGGAAAGGTGGCTTTGCTGCGGATGGCGCACGGCGGTAAGCAGCACGGTATCCGGCGCGGCGGCGAGCTGCTGCTTGAGCGCGAGCAGGGCAGCATGGGCGCTGCCGTGTTGCAGCTCTTCGGCGTAGCGGGCGGCGAATTCTGGGAAACGTTCTTGCGGCGCGGCGTGATACCAGCGGCGCAGTTCGGCGGAGGGGGCGATGTCTTTGAGCCACTGCACGGCGGCAAAGGTTTCCTTGCGGATGCCGCGCGGGTAGAGGCGGTCGCAGAAGATGGCGGGGGCGGAAGAGGGCGTGTAGCCGTAGATGCGGCGGATGGCGGGCATGGCGGGGCTTTCGGGGTGTGCCGGTTGGGAAAGGATGCACTGTTTTCAGGTAGCCTTTTAGCGGGTTGGGCTACCTGAAAACACTTAGTGTTTATAATCGCGCCTATCATACGCCCATTTTCTATTAGAAAGTTTGCCATGTGCTACACCGTATTGCTCAGCACCGACTGCCCCGATGATTTGTTTTCCCAAAACGGCGACGGCATCTGTTTCCAGCCTGCCGATGGGCAGAGTGTGCAGGAAGCCGCCATGCCCTATGCGCGCAACTACGACGTGGTGGGAGACGGCTCGGATGGCAGCCATGGCGGCTGCGGCTGTTGCTTTTCCCTGTATGGCGACGGCGCTTTTGCCGAATACGGCTTTCACGAGCCGGAAATTGCATCGCTGGAGATGTTGGAACGATCGCCTATGCGGGAAACCCTGCATTTGCAGGAGGTAATCCGGCGGCTGGTGCGGCAGGGCTGGCGCGTGCAGCTGGCTACGGTGTGGGCGGAAAATTGGGGCGGTTTGCCGCAAGGGGCGGAAATGGTGGCGATGGCGGGGCTGAACCCGCTGCATTTTGCGCTGTATGAGAATGTGCGCTTTGAGTTTGTGTGAGGTTTGGGCTGTGTTGTGGGAAACCGTTGCGTGGTTTTAGCTTCGCAGAAACTCCGCTTCCTGCGGAAGCTCCGTTTTAACTTCGTTGAAGCTGAGGCTTTCAGGTAGCCTTTTTTTGGGCTTGAGGGCTACCTGAAAAATAGCGGGTAGGCGGTTGCCAAACCCAGCATTCCATCCGTTCTTCTGCTGGGTTGCACCTAAAACTAAACCAATCTACCCGTGTTGAACGATTTCATTATATAAAAGGCTACTTGAAAACCGGTTCGCACCGTTTTCAGGTAGCCTTCTTATCCCAGCCTGCCTGCGCTTATTTCAACACTTCGGCAAAGGCGTTGGCCACGTAGTCGATATTCTTCTCGTTCAGGCCGGCCACGCACATGCGGCCGTTGCTTACCATGTAGATGGCAAATTCTTTTTGCAGCCGTTCCACCTGCTCGGGCGAAAGGCCGGTGAAGCTGAACATGCCGCGCTGTTTGGTGAAGTAGCCGAAATCGCGGCCGGGCACTTTGGCGCTGAGCACTTCCTGCAGGCGGCTTCGCATGGCGCGGATGCGGTCGCGCATTTCATACACTTCGCCTTCCCATTGCTTAAACAGGGCTTCGTTGTTCATCACGCCGTCCACCACGGCGTTGCCGTGCGAGGGCGGGCTGGAATAGATGCGGCGCACGGTGAATTTGAGCTGGCCGAGCACGAGTTTGGCTTCTTCGGCGCTGGGGCAGGCCACGGAAAGGCCGCCCACGCGCTCGCCGTAGAGCGAGAGGTTTTTCGAGAAGGAGTTGCTCACGAACACGGGCAGGCCGATTTCCACGGCGCGGCGCACGGCATATACGTCGCTTTCCAAGTCGTCGGCGAAGCCTTGGTAGGCAATATCCATGAAGGGGATGAGCTTTTTCTCTTTGATGATGCCCAGCAACTCGTCCCACTGCTCGCGGGTGAGGTCTACGCCGGTGGGGTTGTGGCAGCAGGGGTGCAGGATGAGCACGTCGTTTTCGTTCAGCGTGCGGAAGAAGTCTTTCATTTCTTGGAACTTCACGCCGATGGTGGCCGGGTCGTAGTAGGGGTATTTGCCCACTTCGAAGCCGGCGCCTTCAAAGATGCTCACATGGTTGCCCCAGGTGGGGTTGCTCACGTAGCACTTGGCCTGCGGAAACCATTCGCGGATGAAATCGGCGCCCACGCGCAGCGCGCCAGAGCCGCCGAGCGATTGGATGGTGGCGATGCGGCCTTCTTTCACGGCGGGGTTGTCGGCGCCGAACAGCAGTTTTTGGCAGGCGGCGCGGTAGGCGGGCGTGCCTTCCATCGGCAGGTAGCCGCGCGGGCGGGGGGTTTCGGCCAGGGCGCGCTCGACGGTTTTCACGCATTCGAGCACGGGCAGGCGGCCTTCGCCGTCGTAGTAAACGCCCACACCGAGATTGACTTTCTCGCTGCGCGGGTCTTGGTTGTATTTCTCCATCAGGCCGAGGATGGGGTCGCCGGGGTAGAACTCAACGTGCTGGAACATGGTGGTCTTCCTTGAAATTCGTTGGGGAAAGGGGAAAAACGGGCGGAATGAAACGGCGCGATTTTACGCCGGTTTGCGGGGGAGAGGCTACCTGAAACGGCGGCAGCGCACAACAGAGATTCTCGTATCGGGCAGGAAAATTCTGCCGAGCCGCGCCGAATTATTTCGAGCGAAACGATGCTAAATCAAACAAAGCGCAAATAAACCCGCAAAACGGTTTGCATGGGCAAAGGGTTTCAGGTAGCCTTGCGTGCCGGCTGAAACCGCGCGGCCGAAGCACGGTATCAAACACATATTCACAATTGATTTATAGCGATTTTAAGGGAGGGTTTATGCAGGGCTCGACGTTTGTTTCCACCATCGAATACAACTGCCGCAAGAAATCGGCGCTGTTCGACGGCAACAAGGCCAAATATGCGGTGCGCTCGATGTATGCCGGAGTAATACTCACGCTGGGCACGGCGGCGGGCGTGGTGGCGGCGGATACGCTCAATATGGTGCATCCTGCGCTGGGGCGTTTTGCCTTTCCGTTTATGTTTTCCTGGGGGCTGGTGTATATCCTCTCGCTCAACGCGGAGCTCACCACTTCCAATATGATGTATCTCACCGCCGGCACATTTCTGAAAAAAATCAAATGGCAGAAAGCGCTGGCGATTTTGATGTATTGCACGCTCTTCAACCTGCTCGGCTCGATTCTGGCCGCCTGGCTGTTTGACCAAACCAGCGCGTTTGCCGGGCTGACTGCGCACAATTACCTGCCCAGCCTGGTGGAGCACAAGCTGGAGCGGGGCAGCCGGCTGGTGTTGTTTGAAGGGATCATGGCCAATCTGTATGTGAACGTGGCGGTGCTGGCTTATCTGCTGCTGAAGGAGCAGATGGCGAAAATCGTGGGCGTGTTTGCGGCGGTGTATATGTTTGTGTTTCTGGCCAACGAGCACGTGGCGGCAAACTTTGCTTCTTTCTCGCTGGTGGCGTTCAACCCGATTGCCGGCGAGGTGGGGCACTTTGAAATGCTGAACATCCTGCGCCATTGCAGCATCGCTTTCTTCGCCAACTGGGTGGGCGGCGGCCTGCTGATCGGTTTGCCTTATGCCTTCCTGAATAGGGATGAAGAGCGTTATGTGGATTGATGTTTGAAACGGATTGGATGAGGAAAAAGCGGCCTGCCGGCTGCTTTTTTGTTGGGCGCGGATTGGGATGGTAAGCATTTTTCAGGTAGCCAGGTTACGGCTTGGAGGCTACCTGAAAAAAGAAATCTGTGAAATTTATTATGCTTAATATGCCTGTTTATAAAGTGTAAATTGGAGTTTAGGCAGCTTTTCAAATTTCAGGTAGCCTTTGCCATTTGTAAACCTTTAACCCTTGCGCCTCATGCAGGCGCGGGCACTTCCTTTCTTTGCTTCGCCAAAGAAAGGAAGCAAAGAAAGACGACTGCGGGCACAGGTTTGCTGCGCAAACTTCCCTCACTCCGCCCGAAAAACCGCGCTCCGTTCGGCTGCGCCAGCAGGGATGGCGAAGAATTGCATATTTGCGGTGAATATTCCGTTTTTGGTTATCACATAAGCAAAAGCTGCTGGGGTGTTTGGTTTTAAAAACTTTGCTTTATTGTATTTTCAGGTAGCCTTTCGTGCTGAGGCTACCTGAAAATAGTTATCGGGCGCGGGGCGGGATGTGGTAGAGATGATGTTGGCGGATGTAGGCGAGCACGGCGGGGGGGAGGTCAGGGCTGGTGCCGCTGGCGGCGAGCTGCTGGCGGATTTGGGTGGAGCTGGCGGGCAGGGGGGCGGCTTGCAGGATGTGCAGCCAGCCTTGCGGCAGGGCTTCGGCCAGCCAGGCTTGCAGCTGGGCGGGGGCTTGGGCGAGGCTGCTGCCGGGGCGGGGGGCGGCGGCGATGCGGCATTGGCGCACGAGGCTTTGCCAGCGGTGCCAGGTGTGCAGCTGGAGGAGGCTGTCTATGCCGACGAGCAGCCAGAGGTCGGCGGCGGGGAAGTGCTGGCGGAAGATTTGCACGGTGTCGTGGGTGTAGGTGGCGCCTTGGCGGACGATGTCGCAGTCGCTGACGGCGAAGCGGGGGTCGGCTTGGGTGGCGATTTCGGCCATGGCGAGGCGGTGGGCGGCGGGGGTGCGGGGGGCGGTTTTGTGGTAGGGGTCGCCGGCGGGCAGGAAGATGACGCTGTCGAGGCGGAGTTCGTCGGCGAAGCTGCGGGCGATGTGCAGGTGGCCGCTGTGGATGGGGTCGAAGGTGCCGCCGAAGAGGCCGATGGAGGGCATGGTGGGTTCCTGATGGCTGTGGTGGGGTGGGCTTGGCTGCTTAGGGGTTGGTTGGTGCTGCCTGGAAATCTTGGCTTTCTATTTTTCAGGTAGCCTCAGCCCTCGGGCTACCTGAAAGCGTGAGCTTCGGCGAAGCTAATCACTGCGCGCTCATTCTTCTTTGCCAAACCATTTTTTCACGCCTTCGCCAATCGGCGGGGCGATTTTCAGCAAATACACCAGCACCACGATGTTGCCGAGCGCCACAACGAGGTACAGCAGGTTGATGCTGTCGAACAGCCACAGCAAGATGGCGGAAAGCAGGGCGGCGGCCACCATGAAGAAGCCGTTCACGATATTGTTGGCGGCGATGGCGTGGGCGCGGAATTCTTCGCTGCTGGCGGTTTGCAGCCAGGTGTAGAGCGGCACCGAGAAAAAGCCGCCGCAGAAGCCGAGCAGCACGATGCACAGCATCACGGCATAAGCGTCGCCGCGCAGCAGGAAGCTGCCGATACCGCCGTATTCGTGGTAGCGCGCGCCGTGGGTGAGCGCCACCAGCAGGAGGCCGAACACGGCCATGCCCACCGTGCCCACCGCCACCCAACCAAGGTTGAGCCTGCGGTGGCTCAGCTTGGCGCACACTACCGAGCCGCTGCCGATGCCGATGGAAAACAGGGTGAGCATCAGGTTGAACACGTTGTCGTTGCCGCCCAGGTGCAGCTTGGTGAAGGTGGGTAGCTGGGTGGTGTACACCGCGCCGATAAACCAAAACCAGGAAATGCCGATGATGGCGGCGTAGATGTTTTTATCGGCAAAGGCTTGTTTCAGGATGGTTTTCGAGTTGCGAACGATGTACCAGTCGATTTCGGCATCCGGCGTTTTCGGCGCCACACGCGGCATAAACATGCTGGCCACCAGCCCGCCCACGGCAATCAAAAGCAGAAATACGGATACGGTTACGCCGCCGATGCCGGCCAGAATCGTGCCCAAAATCTGACCGAACAGGATGGCCAGAAAGGTGCCGCTTTCAATCAGGCTGTTGCCCACAATCAGCTCGTTGCTGTCGAGATAATCGGGCAGCACGGCGTATTTGAGCGGGCCGAACAGGGTGGATTGCAGGCCCATCAGGAAAATGCTGAACAGCAGCAGCCACAGCGATTGGGTGAGGAAGCCCACCGTGGCCAGCATCATGATCAGCACTTCCGCCACCTTCACCACCACCGCCATGCGGCCGCGGTCGAATTTATTGCACAGCTGGCCGGAGAGCGCGGAAAACAGGAAAAACGGCAGCACGAATAACAATGCGCTCACATTAATCATTTGCGCCGGCTCGATGAGGCCGTTTTGCCCCAGACCGTAGAAGCTGATCATGGTGGCCAGCGCGATTTTGAACAGGTTGTCGTTGAGCGCGCCGAGAAACTGGGTGCCGAACAGCGGGGCGAAGCGGCGGGAAGTGGCGAATTTGAAACCGGAGTTCATGATTTGTCCTGCGGGGGAGTGGGGTCGGAATGGACGGAATCGTCGTCCATCAGGATGCGGTGGGCGGGGCCTTCTAAGTCGTCGAACTGGCCGCTGTGGCTGGACCACCAGAAAAAGTAGCCGATGATGAAGGCCAGCACGATGCTGATGGGGATGAGGATAAACACGCTCTCCATCAGAGGTTCCCTTCCAAATCGGTGAGCAGCAGGGTATGGCCGCCGAGGCGCAGGTATTGCTGGCGGATGTCGGCGGCGGGGCTGCCTGCGGCATCGTATAGCGCGATGCCTTCGCCCTGCGCCTGCCAGGCGAGCAGCTGGCCGGCCAGTGCGGCGAGCGTGCGGGCGGGCGCGGCGGCATCGGGCGGCAGTGAGGCTTCGTGCGGCTGGATCATGGCGTGGCCGGATTGGGGCTCGTCGTCGCTGTCGGCGGTGAGCACGAGGAAGCCGAGCAGGGTGCCGTTTTCGGTGCTGAGGGTGAATTGGCGCATTTTTCAGGTAGCCTTTGATGTTTCAGGTAGCCCTTTTCGGCCGGGCTGGCTTAGGTTTCGGCCCAAGCTGTTTTTCAGGTAGCCTTTGTTGCTTATTTGCTGTTGAGCAGCCAGTATTGCAGGCCGATCAGGGTTTTGGCGTCTTGGATTTGGTTGGCGGCGATGGCTTCTTGCACGGCTTGGCGGGAGAGCAATACGGTTTCGACGAATTCGTCCGGGTCGGGCTCTCGGGCGCTGGTGGGCGTGATGCCTTCGGCGAGGTAGAGGTACATTTTTTCGTCGCAGAAGCCGGGGGCGGTGTAGAAGGTGTGCAGGAGGCGCACGCTTTGGGCGCGGTAGGGGGTTTCTTCTTCGAGCTCGCGCGCGGCGCACACGGCGGGGTCTTCGCCGGGGTCGAGCTTGCCGGCGGGCAGTTCGAGCAGGGCGGCGCCGGTGGCATAGCGCCATTGGCGCACAAGCACGACTTTTCCGGCTTCGGTTACGGCGAGCACGCAGGCGGCGCCGGGGTGGCGGATGACGATGCGGTAGCTTTGGTTGCCGTTGGGCAGGCGCACGGTGTCGCGGGCGATGGTGACGAATTTGCCGTCGAAAATGGGCTCGGAGGAGAGTTGGGTTTCGGTGAGGTTCATGGTGTGCGGTGGGACATGGGGCTACCTGAAAGCGTCAGCTTCAACGAAGTTAAAACGGGGCTGGAATTTCAGGTAGCCTTTGCCTTTGGTGGGTTCGGGTTATTGGGAAACGTAGCCGCGCAGTTCTCTGGCTTTGCTGCGGGCTTCGGCGGCGGTGCATTCGAGGCGGGCGAGCTGGCCGCTGTTGCCGCCGCCGGCCTGCTGGCCTGCCTGGGCGCATTTGGCGGCGCTGCTGGCGCTCCAGGATTGGTAGTCTTGGCCGATGATGTCTTTCACGTCGGCGGGCACGCTCTGCCACACGTTGCGCAATTCTTGCTGGGCGGCTTGGGCGCGTTGGGCGGCTTCATTGAGCTGGTTGCCGGTGTAGGCTTCGGCTTCCTGCTTGAGGTTGGGGATGCGCTGCTGCACTTCGCGGGTGTCGCATTCGATGCGCAGGGCTTCCTGCTCCAGCGGGTCGGTGGAATCGGCCTTGCTTTGGTAGGCGCATTGGCTGGCGCGCAGGCGGTTCCATTGGTTTTGTGCATCTTTAAGCGCGGTTTGGGCGGCGGCGGGCAGGGCCTGCCAGGCTTTGTTGAGGTTGTCGTGCGCCTGTTTATTTTCGGTGCGCAAAAGGTCGATGCGGGCTTGCAGGCGGGTTTGGTCGAGGGTGTTGAGCTCTTGCTGGCGGGTTTCTTCGGCTGCACTTTGCCGGCGGATTTCGGTCACTTGTTTGGCCAGGTCGGGGGCGGCGAGGTAGAAGGCTAGGGGCGGTTGCAGGCCGGAGGAGGCTGTTTTGCTGTCCACGTTGATCACGAGTTTGTCGCCACTGTCGGTTTGGCTGACGGTATAGCTGAGCGGGCGGATATAGCCGCCTTGGCCGTCGGGTTTGAGGCTTGGGTCGCCGGCAACCATCATTTCGTTGTATTCGATGCCGTCGCTTTCGTTGATTTCCATGTAATCGGAAATGCTTTGCTTCAGGCGGGCTTGGGCTTCCGGTTTGGGTGCAAAGCGCAGGGTGGCTTCGCAGGCGAGCTGTTTGCTGCCTTCGGAAGCGGCTTGGGTGGTGCGGATGTCGGTGATGTCGAAGCCGAGCTGGTCGAGGGCGGCTTGGATTTCGGCGGTACCGACTTGCGGGGAGGGTAGTTCGTGGTCGCTGGGCGGGAAGGCTGTGGCTTGGATTTGGGCTTTGAGCTGTTCGAGGGCCTGCGGTGCTTCGCAGCTGAGGGTGACGGTGGAATTGGTTTCTTCTTTGCCGCAGGCGGCGAGCGCGGCGGCGATGAGGAGGGCGAAGACGGGTTTCATCAGGGGTTTCATGACAGGCTCCTTTGAAGGCGGATGGCGGTATTTTACCTGCAACGGGGCGGGGGTGGCAGGAAATTTTGGCTGTGTGGCGGCATGGTTTTGATTTGGGTTGAAGCGGTGTTTTCGCTTCGCCGGAGTTGGGTTTCAGATGGCCTTTGCTGTGTGGGCTACCTGAAACATGCTTGGGATAATGTTGGATTAGGTTTTCAGGTAGCCTTTATGCTTGGCCGGGCGCATGATGGGCTACCTGAAAACGGATGCGGCGCTTGCTATTGCAGCAGCAGCCCGAAGCGGATGCTGATTTTACGCCACTGTTCGGCATCGTCGGCGAGGGCGCCGGCGGTGAGGGGGTTGTCTTCGGGCCATTGGCGGCTGATGGCGAGGGTGTAGGTTTTGTTGCCGTAGCTCAGGCGGGTGCCGGGCGGGAGGGTGATGGGCTGGCGGGCGCGGCAGAACAATACGGCCAGCCGCAGGGCGGCAATGGCGAGCCACATGCTGCGGCTGACGGGCAGCTCGGCCATTTTTTTCAGGTCGCCGCGCTGACCGAGGGCGAGGGTGGCGAGGATGCGCTGCTCTTGGCGGGAGAAGCCGGGCATGTCGGCCTGCTCGAGGATGTAGGCGGAATGTTTGTGGTAGGCGGTGTAGGCGATGTCGGTGCCGATTTCGTGCACAAGTGCGGCCCAGCGCAGGTATTGCTGCCAGTAGCGGCGTTCTTTTTCGGGCTCGTGTTCGGCGAGCATGTCGAAGAATTGGGCGGCAAGGCTAGCCACGCGCTCGGCTTGGTTGGCGCTCACATGGTAGCGCTCTTGGAAGCGGGCGATGGTTTGGTCACGCATGTCTTCGTTGAGGCTGCGGCCGATGAGGTCGTAGAACACGCCGTCGCGCAGGGCGGCATCGGTTACGGCCATGCTGTCGATGTCGAGCTCGGCAAATACGGCGCTCATCACGGCCAGGCCGCCGGCGAACACTTCGATGCGGTCGGCCTTCATGCCTTCGAATTTGGCTTTTTTGGCGCTGCCGGCTTCGATGAGGCGCTGGCTGATGTTTTGCAGGGCGGCGCGGGTGATGCGGTTGTCTTCGGGGTTGGCGGCGGCGATGAGGTCGCGCAGGGTGCGGGCAGTGCCGGAGGTGCCGACGGCGAGCTGCCAGCCGGTGCTGTTCAGCAGTTTGGCGATGCGCTGGATTTCGCTGCGGGCGGTGTTTACGGCGAGTTTGAACGAGGAGGCGGACACTTTGCCCTTGGGGAAGAAGCGCAGGGTGTAGCTCACGCAGCCGAGGTTGAGGCTTTCGGTAACGTCGGGCTGGAGGGCGCTGCCGATCACGAATTCGGTGGATCCGCCACCGATGTCCACCACGAGCATGCGGCCGCTGCCGGGCGGCAGGGTGTGGATGACGCCGGTGTAGATGAGGCGGGCTTCTTCACGCCCGGCGATGATTTCGATGGGGAAGCCGAGGGCGGCTTCGGCGCGGGGCATGAAGGGGGCGATGTTTTTGGCCACGCGGAAGGTGTTGGTGGCTACGGCGCGCACTTGTTCGGGCGGGAAGCCGCGCAGGCGTTCGTGGAATTTGGCCAGACAGGCGAGGGCGCGCTCTTGGGCGGCTTGGTCGAGCTGTTTGTGTTCGTCGAGCCCGGCGGCGAGGCGCACCATGTCTTTGATGGAATCAACGATTTGCAGCTGGCCGTTGTGGTTGGTGCAGATTTGCAGGCGGAAGCTGTTGGAGCCGAGGTCTACTGCGGCCAGCATGTTGGCGGGGATGGTCATATCGGATAGGCCGGGTGGAAAGCGCGTATCTTACCCTGCGATGCTTGGCGTGTCATTACGGGATGGTTTTCAGGTAGCCGGTAAGGCTGCGGTAAGCTGCGGAATGTTTGCTATAATGCGTTTGAGGCTACCTGAAAAGTGATGTTTTGTTTTCAGGTAGCCTGCATTATTGTTCAGATGAATTGGAAAGGTTTGCTTATGTGGATTCGTGCGTGCGGCGGGGTGCTGAAACGCGGTGCGGCGGCGGGGCTGCTGCTGTGGTTGTCGGCCTGCTCGCTGGTGAATTACCGGCCGGTGGCCACCATTTCGCAGGTGGACACCAGCCGCGGCTACCGTTTGGAACAAAGCATGGCGCAGCAGAACGACGATGCGTATGTGGTGCTGCTGTTTTCCGGCGGCGGCACGCGCGCGGCGGCCTTGGGCTACGGCGTGCTGGAGGAGCTGGCCAAGCAGCCGGTGCGCATCGGAGGGCAGGACAAAACGCTGCTCGACAGCGTGGATTTGGTGTACGGCGTGTCCGGCGGCTCGGTGCTGGCCACTTATTATTCGCTGCACGGCCGCGACACCATCCCCGCCTTCGAACAGCAGTTTCTCAAGCAGAATTTCCAAAAGCAGGTATCGCGCCAGATATTTTCGCTCGGCAACCTGCCGCGCCTCACCTCGCCCGAATTCGGCCGCGGCGATTTGCTGCAGGAGCAGTTTGAAAACACCCTGTTCGGCCACGCCACCTTCGGCGATTTGGCCGAGCGGCGCAAAGGGCCGTTTGCCGTGGTGTCCGCCACCGATATGTCGGTGGGGCGGCGCATCGATTTCACCCAGGAATTTTTCGACATGATGTGCCTGAACCTCTCCGATTTGCGGCTCGCGCGCGCCGTGGCCGCCTCCAGCGCCGTGCCCATGGTGTTCAGCCCCATCACGCTCAACAACAATGGCGGCAACTGCGGCTACACCCTGCCGCCACGCCTGCAATATGCGCTGGAGCAAGGAGGCAGCGAGCAGCAAAGCCAAACCCGCCGCGAATTCAGCCAGCAGCTCGACCTCTACCAAAACAGCAAAGAGCGCCCCTACATCCACCTGCTCGACGGCGGCCTCACCGACAACCTCGGCCTGCGCTCCCTGCTCGACGCCACCGAAATCTACCCCAGCCAAACCCTGCAACGGCAGATGGCCAACCAAAACGTGCGCAAAATCATCATCATCAGCGTGAACGCGCAAAACCAGCTCGACAGCGACATCGACCGCAGCGCCAAAGTGCCCGGCCTGGCCGCCGTATTGGGCGCCATCATCAACGTGCCCATCGACCAAAACTCGCAGGAATCGCTGCGCCGCATCCGCGCCGTTACCGACCAATGGAACAGCTCGGCCGGCAACCGCAAAGGCCACCCCATCAGCCTGCATTTCGTCAGCCTCAGCCTGCGCGACCTGCCCGATTCCGCCTTGCGCAAAAACGTGCTCAACATCTCCACCAGCTTCTACCTGCCGCGCGAAGACGTGAACAACCTGAAAGAAGCTGCCCGTGTATTGATGCGACAATCGCCGGATTACGAGCGCATGCTGGCCGCCCTGTCGAAAGACGCGGCAAACGAGCCGCCGGCTGCCCCTTCTGCCAGCACTGCGCCGGCCTGTGCCAACACCTCCGAAGCGCTGGCGGATTGCTTGAAAAACGGGAAACCGCGGTAATCAAACGCGGTACAACACGGTAACACGGTAAAAGGCTACCTGAAAAATTAGCTTCAACGAAGGGAAGTTTCTGCGAAGCTGAATTTTTCAGGTAGCCTTTTGTTTGCCGTGTGCTTGGCGTTTGCATTTGGCAGGGTTTGGTTTTCTCGATGTTGCCGCGAAGGATTGGTTTGAGCGGCGCAAAAAGATGTTGCGTCCGGTTTTGCTGTGTTGTGGCCGGTGCTTTTCAGGTAGCCGACCAGCGGCTTGGCTTGATTAAGGCGGTTTGGAATCGGCGGCGGATTGCTTAATTCCAGCGGCGCTTGGCTTCGTATTCTTCGGGCAGGGTATCGAGGAAGCCTTGGCCGAAACCTTTGAGGATGCTGTATTCGTTGTTAATCCGTACTGCACGAAGGCGGAAGATGGAGCCGATAATTGCCAGAACCAGCCAAATCAGCACCAAGCCGCCATACCATAACGACATCAGGTCGGTATCGACTATGCCGTTTTCGGTGGAGGCAAAATATGGCAGGAAGAGCGTAACCAGCAGCAGGATGAATAGGCCGATATAAATTTGGTGCATTTGCTTACGGTGTGCGGGGCAACGTGCTGCCGTAACCTCAATTTTTTTCCGCACAATCACAGCAACAATCAGATAAATCAATAAACCCGGCAGGCGCAGGAAGGTGGTGAGAATCAGCAAAGCCAGTGCGGGATGGTGCCAATACAGCTTGCGCGGTCGGCGCGGTGGGTCGGCTTCCGTACCGCAGCGGATGCAGCGGCAGGGCAGGTCGGCGCCGTCGGGCAGGAAGACGCGTTTGCCTTCGCGCCAGCATTCGGTGTTGCTTTGCGGACGGTAGTCTTGGCTTTGCGGGGCTTGGTAGGGGTTGAAATCGCGGTTCATTTGCTGGCTGGCTGTTTAAATATACAGCACTTCGATCACTTCGTATTCGCGGATGCCGCCGGGCGCCTGCACTTCGGCGATGTCGCCTTCTTCCTTGCCGATCAGGGCGCGGGCGATGGGAGAGCTGATGGAGATTTTGTTGTCTTTGAGGTCTGCTTCGTCGTCGCCGACGATTTGGTAGCGCACTTGGGTTTCGTTTTCCAAGTCTTCGAGGGATACGGTGCTGCCGAATACGATTTTGCCGTCGGCGTGGATTTCGGTGGGGTCGATGATATGGGCGATGGAGAGCTTGTTTTCCAATTCGGAAATACGGCCCTCGATAAAGCCTTGTTTTTCTTTGGCGGCTTCGTATTCGGCATTTTCAGACAAGTCACCGTGGGTGCGGGCTTCGGCGATGGCTTCGATGATGGCGGGGCGTTCGATGCTCTTGAGGCGCTGCAATTCTTGCTTGAGCAGCTCGGCGCCGCGAATGGTTAAGGGGATTTTTTGCATGGGTTTTCTCCGCAGGAGGAGGCTGCTCGGGGCAGCCGTTTTCACATAAAAATGCAAGCCGCCTAGGGGCCGGCGGCTTGTGGGATCAAATTTTTAGCCAACCAAAAAGGCTTTGTTGCACGTTGATTGACTGAATCGGGCGCTATTCTATCAGATGGCGGGCGGAACGCCAACTGTGGCGGCGGCTTTGGAAAGTTGTGTTAATAATTTGATTATTCGTGTTATTGCTGATTGCCGGAGAGGGAGGCGGCGCCTTGGTTGGCGAGCTGGTCGGCACGCTCGTTTTCGGGGTGGCCGGCGTGGCCTTTGACCCATTGCCAGGATACTTGGTGTTGGGCGATGAGCTGGTCGAGCTGCTGCCAGAGTTCGGCGTTTTTCACGGGCTTTTTGGCGGCGGTTTTCCAGCCGTTGCGCTTCCAGCCGTGTATCCAGCTTTCCATGCCGTTTTTCACGTATTGGGAGTCGGTGTGGATGACGACTCGGCAGGGGCGGTTGAGGGCTTGGAGACCGCGGATGACGGCGGTGAGCTCCATGCGGTTGTTGGTGGTGTCTGGCTCGCCGCCGCTGAGTTCTTTTTTGTGTGCGCCATAGCGCAGCAATACGCCCCAGCCGCCGGGGCCGGGGTTACCTTTGCAGGCGCCGTCGGTGTAGAGGTGGACGGTGGTGTCGGTCATGGTGTTTCCTGTTTGAGGCTACCTGAAAATTTTCAGGTAGCCTTTGTGAATTTGATATTAAAAGTTCTACGAGATGTTGAGTATTTCACGCTTTCTTTATCAAGTATAGTTTGAGTTTCAGGTAGTTTACTAAATTTCAGGTAGCCTTTTGCCTTTTTCATCCTGTTCACCCTTGCGCCTTATGCCGGCACGGGCACTTCCTTTCTTTGCTTCGCCAAAAAAAGGAAGCAAAGAAAGGCGACTGCTGGCACAGGTTTGCTGCGCAAACTTCCCTCACTCCACGCGGTTTTCGGGCGCCAAAGGAAATTAAATTAGCTGCAACTTGCGGCTGCGCCGCTTCGAACATGCAAGCCCTTGCTCTCCGAAAAACCGCGTTCCGTTCGGCTGTGCCAGCAGAGAAGGTGGCAAGCTCAACCGTTTGCATTCAATATTTTGTATCCGGTTTTGCAAGAGGAGTATTGCGAAAAGACGAAGGCTACCTGAAAAATGGTTTTTCAGGTAGCCTGATGCCGCTAAGGGTTTAGATTGCGGAAAGGATTAGATTTCCAGAATCAGGCGGGCCGGGTCTTCGAGGGCTTCTTTGATGGTGACCAAGGTGAGCACGGCTTCGCGGCCGTCGATGATGCGGTGGTCGTAGGAGAGGGCTAGATACATCATCGGGCGCACCACGACTTGGCCGTTTTCCACCACGGCGCGTTCTTTGGTGGCGTGCATGCCCAAGATGGCAGACTGCGGCGGGTTGATGATGGGGGTAGACATCATCGAGCCGAAGGTGCCGCCGTTGGTGATGCTGAAGGTGCCGCCGGTGAGGTCTTCGATGGCGATTTTGCCGCTCTTGGCCTTGTTGGCGTAATCCACGATGGCCAGCTCGATGTCGGCGATGCTCATTTGGTCGGCATTGCGCAGGATGGGCACCACCAGGCCGCGCGGGCTGCCCACGGCGATGCCGATGTCGAAGTAGCCGTGGTAAACGATGTCGTTGCCGTCAATCGAGGCGTTTACGGCGGGGAATTTCTTCAGCGCGGCAACGGCGGCTTTCACGAAGAAGGACATGAAGCCCAGTTTCACGCCATACTGTTTCTCGAACTTTTCTTTGTATTTGGCGCGCAAATCCATAATCGGCTTCATGTTCACCTCGTTGAACGTGGTGAGGATGGCGTTTTGCGACTGGGATTGCAGCAGGCGCTCGGCCACACGCTGGCGCAGACGGCTCATCGGCACGCGCTGTTCCACGCGGTCGCCCAGCGGTACGGCCACGGCGGGGGCGGCAGCGGCTTTGGGCGCGGCGGCAGGGATGGCGGCCACGTCTTCTTTCAGCACGCGACCGTCGCGGCCGGAGCCTTGCACGCCGGATACGTCCACGCCTTTTTCGGCAGCCAGTTTGGCGGCGGCGGGCATGGCCACGCCTGCCTGCGCGCCGGCAGCGGCCACATGGCCTGCGGCGGGGGCGGCAGCCGGGGCTTCGGCGGCAGCCGGAGCGGCAGCGTCGGCTTTGGCTTCAGTGTCGATTTTGGCCAAGAGCTGGCCGGCGGTAACGGTGGCGCCGTCCTGCTCGATGATTTCCACAATCACGCCAGCCTGCTGGGCGGGCAGCTCGAGCACCACTTTGTCGGTTTCGAGGTCGATCAGGTTTTCATCGCGGTTCACATAGTCGCCCACCTTTTTGTGCCAGCTCATCAGGGTGGCTTCGGTAACGCTTTCCGGCAGCGGGGGTACGGTGATTTCGATAATCATGGTTTTATCCTTTGAATAAGTGAAATGAATCGGTAATCGTGTTCTGGAGGCTACCTGAAAACGTGTTTTACGGTTTTCAGGTAGCCTTTATCGGCCTTAGAGCTTCATGGCCTCTTCGAGCAGGCCGTCGAGGCCGGCTTTGTGTTTTACCGCGTAGCCGACTGCCGGGGAGGCGCTGGCCGGGCGGCTGGTCATGGTGAGGCGCTGGTTGGCACCGAGCACTTTTTCCAGGCGGTGGCGGATTTGATACCAAGCGCCTTGGTTTTTCGGCTCTTCCTGCGCCCACATCACTTCAGTGGCGTTCGGGAAGCGCGCCAGCTCGGCAGCCACTTCTTCGTAGGGGAAGGGGTAGAGCTGCTCGATGCGGACGATGGCGATGTCTTTTTCCAAGCCTTGGTCGGCGCGGGCTTTGGCCAAATCGTAGTACACCTGGCCGGCACACAGGATAACGCGTTTCACGTCGTTGTTGCGGCCTTGCACGGTGTCGCCGATTACCAGGCGGAATTCGCCGTCGGTGAAGTTGGCGAGCGGGCTACTGGCGTCTTTGAAGCGCAGCAGGCGTTTGGACATGAAGATCACCAGCGGTTTGCGGTAGGGGCGCAGAATCTGGCGGCGCAGGGCATGGAACATCTGCGAAGCTTCAGACATCATCAGCACTTGGATGTTTTCTTCGGCACACAGTTGCAGCCAGCGTTCCACACGGGCGGAAGAGTGTTCCGGGCCTTGGCCGTCGTAGCCGTGCGGCAGGATAACGGTGAGGCCGCACCAGCGTCCCCATTTGGTTTCGCCGGAGGTGATGAACTGGTCGATGGCGATTTGCGCGCCGTTGGCGAAGTCGCCGAACTGTGCTTCCCAAATCACCAAGTCTTCCGGAGCGGAAGAAGCATAGCCGTACTCGTAGGCCATCACGGCTTCTTCGTTCAGGATGGAGTCGATCACATTGAAGTGGCCTTGTTTCTCGCTGATGTGCTGCAGGGGGATGTACACGCCGCCGGTGCGTTCGGCACGGTTTTGGTCGTGCAGCACGGCGTGGCGGTGCGAGAAGGTGCCGCGGCCGGAGTCTTCGCCGGAAATGCGGATGTCGTGGCCGGCTTCCAAGAGGCTGGCGTAGGCGATGGTTTCGGCCATGCCCCAATCAATCGGCAGCTCGCCGGCAGCCATGGCTTTACGGTTTTCGATGATTTTGCTCACAGTGTTGTGCAGCTTCACATCGGCCGGAATGCTGGTAAACCTGGCGGCCAGGCGCTGGATTTCGGCGGCGGGCAGGGCGGTTTTCACCGGAGTGCGCCAGCTGATGGGCTGGTATTTGCTCCAATCCACGGCGTGTTCGCGTTTCTGCTCGGGCAGGATTTCCTGGATGCGGTCGCCTTTATCCATAGCGGCGCGGTAGTCGCTGATGAGTTTGTCGGCTTCTTCCTGGGTAACCACGCCTTCTTTAATCAGCTGCTCGGCATACACCGCGCGGGAGCCGGGGTGTGCGGCCACCTGTTTGTACATCAGGGGCTGGGTGAGGGTGGGATCATCGCCTTCGTTGTGGCCGAGCTTGCGGTAGCAAACCAGGTCGATCACGATGTCTTTTTGGAAGGTGGTACGGTAGTCCAGCGCGATTTGGGCGGCGTGGCACACGGCTTCCGGATCGTCGCCGTTCACGTGCAGAATCGGCGCGCTCACCATCTTAGCGATGTCGGTGCAATACAGGGTGGAGCGGGTATCGCGCGGATCGGAAGTGGTGAAGCCCACTTGGTTGTTGATCACGAAGTGGATGGTGCCGCCGGTGGTGTAGCCGCGGGTTTGCGACATATTGAAGGTGGATTGGTTCACACCGAGGCCGATGAAGGCGGAGTCGCCGTGGGTGAGGATGGGCAGCACCTGTTTGCGGCCTTCGGCGCCGCGGTGGTCTTGGCGGGCGCGCACGGAGCCTTCAATCACGGGGTTGGTGATTTCCAGATGCGAGGGGTTGTAGGCCAAGGAAAGGTGTACCGGGCCGTGCGGGGTGGGCACGTCGGAGCTGAAGCCCATGTGGTATTTCACGTCGCCGCTGGGGAATTTGGCGTCCACTTTGCCTTCGAATTCGTCGAAAATGGCCTGCGGGGCTTTGCCCAAGGTGTTTACCAACACGTTCAAGCGGCCGCGGTGCGCCATACCGATGACGATTTCCTGCACGCCTTTTTCAGTGGAGGCGCGGATGAGGTGGTTCAGTGCGGGCACGGTGCTTTCGCCGCCTTCCAGCGAGAAGCGTTTCTGGCCCACATAGCGGGTGTGCAGGTAGCGCTCCATGGTTTCGGCGGCGGTGATTTCTTTGAGGATGCGGCGTTTGGTTTCGGCATCGAACTGCGGGCGGGCGCCGTTGGCTTCCAGGCGCGCCTGCAGCCATTCTTTTTCGCGGGTGTCGGGAATGTGGGTGTATTCCAGCGCGAGCGGGCCGCAATAGATTTGTTTGAGATGGCGGATGATTTCGGCCAGGGGCAGCTTGGGGCTACCTGAAAGATCGGTGCCGACATGGAATGCGGTATTCATGTCGGCAGCGGTGAGGCCGTAGGTTTGCGGGTCGAGTTCGGACAGCTGGGTAAGGTGGGTGCGGTCGAGCGGGTTGAGGTCGGCGGCACGGGCACCCAGTTCGCGGTAGGCGGCAATCAGGCTCAACACGGCCACTTGCTTCTGCATGGCGGCAAAATCCACACCGCCTGCGGCCGCGCCGCCGCGCTGGTGTGCGAGGTTGGCAAAGGCTTCCTGAATCGGGCGGTGCGCCACATCTTTGGGGGTATTGCCGGGCAGGGCGGCCACTTGGTCGAAATATTGCCGCCATTGGCTGTCCACGGAATCCGGGGAGGTGAGATAGGCTTCGTACAAATCTTCAATATACGGAACGTTGGTGCCGTATAGGTAGGACAAACTACTTTGTTCTTTCATCATGGCAAAGATCCTTAATCAAGTATGACGGTTTGAAGAGCAGCACGCTTGCTCGCAGGGTATCCCTGGTAGGGCAAATGAACCTTATCCTATGAAGCGAATGCCGATTCCGAATCGCCACACGGCGGCATAGTGATGAGTATGGCGATTCGGAATGGGCATTTTCAGGTAGCCTGATGCCGGAACGGTGAGGCGATGGGGAAGGCGGCGGAAAGCCGATGGGGGAGGGAAGAGGCTTTAGCAGATGATGAAGCGCCGACGCGGTAAAACATGAAAGCCGGCTACCTGAAAATTATTGCAGCATCATTACCAAGGTTCTTCGAGCACCCAGCCTTTCATTTATCTAGCGGTTTACCGTATCGGCGGCGGACGGCGTTTTTGCCTTTTGGGGCAATATTTTCTGCCGTCCGGGCAGTGGGGGCAATCATACGGCCCGACATGGGGAACGTCAATAAGCGGAAAGGCTGTGGCGGGGGTATTTGGGCGGCTTGGTCGGGGAGGCGGGGGGCGGTGAGGGGAAGGCTGGGAAATTGGGTGTTGATTAAACAGGAAAGATGGCGTAAGAGGCTACCTGAAAAACAGGAATGTTAAAGTTTGTTTGCCGCCGGATTGGCACGATTTTACATTGCGGCACGGCTGCTGCGGATTTTGCCTATCAGGGCGGCGGCTTCGGCGGAAGCGGTTTCGGTTTGGCCGTTGATTTGGGCGAACAGCTCGGGATCGGGCAGGGCGAGCAGTTCGGTGAACACGGCCAGCTCGGCATCGCTCAGGCGTTCGAATTCTTCGGCCATGAACCGTTGGAGCAGGATGTCGAGCTCGAGCAGCCCGCGGCGGGTTTGGAAGCGGATGCGCCGTTTGGCGGTGTCGTCGAATCGGGTCATGGCTGGGGCTCCTGAGATGTGGGAAACAGGCCGCTTTTGAGGCGGCCTGAAGGTGGGGATGCTGCTAACTAAACGGCGCGTTTGAGCATGATTTCTTTGATTTTGCCGATGGCGCGGGTGGGATTGAGGTGTTTGGGGCAGACGTCCACGCAGTTCATGATGGTGTGGCAGCGGAACAGGCGGTAGGGGTCGTTGAGGTTGTCCAAACGTTCGTTGGTGATGGTGTCGCGGGTGTCGGCGATGAAGCGGTAGGCGTTGAGGAGGCCGGAGGGGCCGACGAATTTGTCGGGGTTCCACCAGAAGGAAGGGCAGGAGGTGGAGCAGCAGGCGCAGAGGATGCATTCGTAGAGGCCGTCGAGCTCGGCGCGTTCGGCTTGGCTTTGCAGGCGTTCCTGCCGCGGGTCGGCGGGAGTGTCGTTGACCACATAGGGTTTGATGGAGTGGTATTGTTTGAAAAACTGGGTCATGTCGACGATGAGGTCGCGGATGACGGGCAGGCCGGGCAGGGGTCGCAAAACGATGGGCTGCTTGAGGCTGCGGATATCGGTGAGGCAGGCGAGGCCGTTTTTGCCGTTGATGTTCATGCCGTCGGAGCCGCATATGCCTTCGCGGCAGGAGCGGCGGAAGGAGAGGCTGTCGTCTTGGGCTTTGAGCTTCATGATGGCATCGAGCAGCTTGACGTCGGTGGGCTCGATTTGGAGCTCGTAGTCTTGCATATAGGGTTTGGCATCGACATCGGGGTTGTAGCGGTACACTTTGAGGCGGATGGTTTCCATGGGGTGTTCCTTTTGCTTTTTGGCGGCTGCGGCTCGGACTTGTGTTTTTTATTTTCAGGTAGCCTCTGTATGAGACTGTATGGGAAAAGGCTACCTGAAAAATATTCGCCTTGTTTCAGTTATACTGAAACCGGCAGCCGTTTGCGCTTTAGTAAACGCGTTTGGCGGGTTTGATGTAGTCCACGGTGAGCGGCTGGGTGTGCACGGGTTTGTAGGCCAGGCGGTTGTCGGCAGAATAAAACAGGCTGTGCTTCATCCAGTTTTCGTCGTCGCGCTCGGGGTGGTCGTCGGAGGCGTGGGCACCGCGCGATTCTTTGCGGGCTTCGGCGGCAATCATGGTGGCTTTGGCCACTTCCATCAGGTTGTCGAGCTCCAGCGCTTCGATGCGGGCGGTGTTCCACACTTGGCTCTTGTCGCCGATTTCGGTGCGCTTTACGCGCTCGGCCAAGGCGAGGATTTTGTCTACGCCTTCTTTCAGGATGGCGTCGGTGCGGAACACGCCGGCATGGCGTTGCAGGGTGCGCTGCAATTCGCCGCGCAGGGCGTCTACGCTTTCGCCGCCGGTTTGGTTGTTTAGGCGAGCCAGGCGCTGTTCGGTGAAAACGCCGGCGTTTTCAGGCAGTGGTTTGATGTCAGGGTGCTGCCTGATGAACTCGATCATGCTGTCGCCGGCGGATTTGCCGAACACCACCAAATCGAGCAGGGAGTTGGTGCCTAGGCGGTTGGCGCCGTGCACAGAGGCACAGGCGCATTCGCCGGCGGCATACAGCCCGGGTACCACGGCTTCGGGGTTGCCGTTTTGCGGCGCCACCACTTCGCCCAGATAGTTGGTGGGGATGCCGCCCATCATGTAGTGCACGGTGGGCACCACGGGAATCGGGTCTTTAATCGGATCGACGCCGGCGAAATTGATGGAAATCTCGCGGATGCCGGGCAGCTTGGACATGATTTTTTCCGCGCCGATGTGGTCGATTTTCAGCAGCACGTGGTCTTTGTTTTTGCCGCAGCCGCGCCCTTCCAGGATTTCCAGCGACATGGCGCGGGAAACCACGTCACGCGAGGCGAGGTCTTTCACAGTGGGGGCGTAGCGCTCCATGAAGCGTTCGCCGTCGGCGTTGAGCAGGATGCCGCCTTCGCCGCGCACGCCTTCGGTGATCAGCACGCCGGCGCCGGCCACGCCGGTGGGGTGGAACTGCCAGAATTCCATGTCTTCCAGCGGGATGCCGGCGCGGGCGCAGATGCCCAGGCCGTCGCCGGTGTTCATGAAGGCGTTGGTGGAGGAGGCATAGATGCGCCCGCCGCCGCCGGTGGCAAACAGGATGGCTTTGGCGTGGAAGATATACACGTCGCCGCTTTCCATTTCCATGGCGGTGATGCCCACGGCGTCGCCCTGCTCGTTGCGGATGAGGTCGAGCGCGGTCCATTCCACGAAGAATTGGGTGTTGGCGCGCACGTTTTGCTGGTAGAGCGTGTGTAACATGGCGTGCCCGGTGCGGTCGGCCACGGCGCAGGCGCGTTCTACGGCGATGCGGGCGCTGTTCGGATCGTCGGGGTTGCTCAGGCGGGTGTGGCCGCCGAAGGGGCGCTGGTAGATTTTGCCGCTTTCCACGCGGTCGAAGGGCATGCCCATGTGTTCCAGCTCGATCACGGCCTCAGGCGCGCGGCGGCACATGAATTCGATGGCGTCTTGGTCGCCGAGCCAGTCGGAACCTTTCACCGTGTCGTACATGTGCCAGTCCCAGCGGTCTTCCTGCACGTTGCCCAATGAGGCGGAAATGCCGCCTTGCGCCGCCACAGTGTGCGAGCGGGTGGGGAATACTTTGGAGAGCACGGCGGTGTTGAGGCCGGCTTTGGAAAGTTGCAGCGCCGCACGCAGGCCGGCACCGCCGCCGCCCACAATGACGGCATCGAATTTTCGGACAGGATAAGTCATCTCGTTCAACCCCAAATTACATTAACCGAATAAACCATGCAGCCGGCCAGCCATACGATGGTGGCTACCTGAAAAAACAGGCGCAGGCCGAAAGGTTTGATGTAGTCCATCCACAAATCGCGGATGCCCACCCAAGCATGCAGAAATAGCGCGATGAGGCTCACTTGGGTAAACACTTTCACCCACACCTGCCCGAAAAACGCCTGCCACGCGGCATAATCGCCCGGCAGCGCGAACAGGAACGCAATCAGCGCCATGGTATAAATCAGCATCAAAACGGCGGTGGCGCGCTGCATGGCCCAATCGCGCAGGCCGTAGTGCGCGCCGGTGAGTTTGCGGTCTACCATAGCCATACTCCCAAAACAGCGGTGCAAAGCAAAGCCAGCGCCATTACGGTTTTGGCCGTGGCGCGGGCGGTGTTCAGCTCCAGGCCTTTATGCATATCCAAGAGCAGGAAGCGGATGCCGGCAAACGAGTGATGCAGGTAGGCCCACAACAGCCCGAGCAGGCCGATTTTCACCAGCGGATGGGACACGAAGGCGCGGTAGCTTTCGAAAGCATCGGCACGGTTCAGCGTGCCGGAGAAGAGCCACAACAAAAGCGGCAGGCTGATAAACAGCAGCACGCCGCTGATGCGGTGCAGGATGGAAACAATCCCCGGAATCGGCAGCCGGATGCTGAGAATATCCAGGAATATCGGTCTGTTAGTCGTCCGCATAGCGAAACTTCCTCAGATTGAGTCAAACGCCAAAGCCGGGTCAAACCGGCACCCAAAACCCAAAGGCTGCCTGCCAACGAATTGTTTCAGGTAGCCTGATGCCGGCAACCGAAAAGCCGGCAGCACCAGCAATCGGCGCGCCGTGTTTTGCGGTTGTCGGCGCACAAATTGCAGATGTGCGGATAATATAGCAGCTCTTGATTTAAATCAACTTAACATTGAAAAAGGCCGGCTGAAACTTGCACCTTGGCCGCAATAGCTTACCAGTTCTGCCACACAGGCCGTTTTACCCGATAGCCGAAAACGCAACCCTTAATAAAAAATAACAAAAACCGCCGCAGTTTGAGCCACTTTGCGGTATCATAGCGCCCTTTAAATTTCTGTTGCAGCACGGGCGTTTCGGGCAACAGGCTACCTGAAAGCGAAGCTTCAACGTAGTTAAAACGATGTTTGGGCGCAGCACAAGCTGAGTTTCTGCGAAGCTAAAAATACAGCGCAGCCCGATACCTGCCCGCCGCCATTACTTATCTCCATATGAGCACCCCGAACACACAAAAAGCCCCCATCCGTGTAGCCGTTACCGGTGCCGCCGGCCAGATTGCCTATTCCCTGCTGTTCCGCATCGCATCCGGCGACATGCTCGGCGCCGACCAGCCCGTGATTTTGCAGCTGCTTGATTTGCCGCAGGCACAGCAGGCCGTGCGCGGCGTGATTATGGAGCTGCACGATTGCGCCTTCCCGCTCTTGGCCGACGTGTTCGCCACCGACGATCCAGAAATCGCCTTTCAAGATGCGCAAATTGCCATCCTTGTTGGTGCCCGCCCGCGCAGCAAGGGCATGGAGCGCGCCGACCTTTTGCACGCCAACGCCGCCATCTTCAGCACACAGGGCGCCGCCCTGAATAAAGTGGCTGACCGCAACGTGAAGGTGCTGGTGGTGGGCAACCCCGCCAATACCAACGCCCACATCGCCATGAAATCCGCGCCCGATTTGCCCGCGCGCAATTTCACCGCCATGCTGCGCCTCGACCACAACCGCGCGCTCAACCAAATCGCCCTCAAAACCGGCTGCTCAGTGAACGACATCGAGCAGCTGTGCGTGTGGGGCAACCACAGCCCCACCATGTATGCCGACTACCGTTTCGCCACGGCAAACGGCCAAAGCGTGCCGCAGCTCATTAACGACACGCAATGGTATGCCGGGCATTTCCTGCCCACCGTGGCAAAGCGTGGCGCCGCCATCATCGAAGCGCGTGGACTTTCCTCCGCCGCTTCTGCCGCCAACGCCGCCATCGAGCACATCCGCGACTGGGTGCTTGGCAGCCAGGGCCGCTGGGTCACCATGGGCGTGCCTTCCGACGGCGCCTACGGCATTCCCGAAGGCCTGGTGTTCGGGCTGCCCGTGGTGTGCGAAAACGGCGAATACCGCGTGATCAAAGATTTGCCGATCGACGATTTCAGCCGCGAGCGTATCGGCATTACGCTCAAGGAGCTGGAAGACGAACGTGCGGCGGTGGCGCATTTGCTGTAATGCTTCGGCGGCGCAGAAAGTTTGCCGTGCTGCATTTTCAGGTAGCCTTTTATGTACAAGAGGCTACCTGAAAGCATTTTTACTTCAACAAAGTTCAAGCGATCGGAGTGAGTTCTGTTAATGGACTAGACGATTATGAAATTGGAAATTATTGGCAGCAAAATTTATACGGAACAAGATTTTCATAACCAAATTACTAAAATATTTTGCGTAGAGGGATTTTACGGGAAGAATCTTGATGCTTTATGGGATTTATTGAGTGCAAATGTTGAACGGCCTGTTATGCTGATTTGGCAAGATTCTCAATTTTCAAAAGATCAGCTAGGAAGTAAGTTTTTTGAAATTGTAGAAATATTAGAAAGAGTTAAGCGGCAAGATAGACGGTGTCAGCTTAAAGAGAAATTTGATTACAGTTTGGAGTGATGAATTAGCAAAAAAAATTAGTCTATTATAGTTTCAGATAGATTTGGATTTTAAATTGTGGGCGTTCTATAAACAGTAGAAGATTTTCAGGTAGCCCCTTGCACACAAAAGGCTACCTGAAAATTTATCGGCAAAGAAAAGGTAAAGGCTACCTGAAAACCTGGATAACGGTTTTCAGGTAGCCTTTGCCGCATGCAGGCGGTCGTTACGGCACGGGCGTGCCTGCTTCTGCCTTCGCCTTTGTTGCCGCCTCGGCGCGCAGGGTTTGTACCGCCGTGTCGAAGTCGCGCATGAAGTTGCCTTCGCCGAGCAGGGCCACGATGCCGCTGCGGATCAGGCTGCCGCGCACCTGCTCGTTGGCGCCGGACACCAGCACGCGGATGCCGCGCCCCTGCAAACGCTGAATCACGCGTTCCAGCGTGAGGATGCCGGTCATGTCGATATAGGGCACCCAGCGCATGCGCAGCACCACGGCGCGCGGCTGGGTGTTGATGTCGGCCAGGGTTTTCTCGAATTTCTCCATCGCACCGAAGAAAAAGGGGCCGTTTACGATAAACATCTGCACGTCTTCCGGCAGCGCTTCAGCGTCGCCGCTGCTCTCGTCTTTGCGCACTTCCACGGCATTGGCCATCTGGCGCAGGAAATGCAGCGTGGCCAAAATCACGCCGATGTTCACCGCCACCACCAAATCCACCAGCACGGTGAGGGAAAAGGTGATGAGAAATAATGCGGTGTCGGCGCGCGGCGCGCGGCGCAGCATATTGATGCAGCGTTTGGGCTCGCTCATGTTCCAGGCTACCTGAAAAAGGATGGCGGCCAGCGCGGCCAGCGGGATGTTGGCGGCTAGGGGCGCGGCAATCAGCAGAATCAGCGCCAGCGTGAGCGCGTGCACCACGCCGGCGAGCGGGCTGTTGCCGCCTTGGCGGATGTTGGTGGCGGTGCGGGCGATGGCGCCAGTGGCCGCGAAGCCGCCGAAGAAGGGCGTGATGATGTTGGCCAAACCTTGCCCGATCAGCTCCTGGTTGGAACTGTGGCGCGTGCCGGCCATGCCGTCGGCCACCACGGCGGAAAGCAGCGATTCAATCGCGCCGAGCATGGCGATGGTAAAGGCGGGCAGGGTGAGCAGGGAAACCTGTGCCCAAGTGAAGGCGGGCAGGGAGAAGCCGGGCAGCTTTTGCGGGATGGCGCCGTAGGCCGAGCCGATGGTGGCCACGCCTTTGAAATGAAACAGGCTTTGCAGCAGGGTGGCGGCGATGAGCACCACCATCGGCGAGGGAATGCGCCGCAGCTTGGGATGGCGCGGCACGGCGATGAGCAGCGCGAGGGATACCAACCCCAGCGCGGTAGTGGCCGGGTGCAGCTGCGGCAGGCTGTGCAGCAGTGAAACGAATTGCTCGTGGAAATACTCGCCCGATGCCTTAGGCAGGCCGAAAAATGCCGCCCACTGCCCCACCCAAATCACCACGCCGATGCCCGCCGTAAAGCCGAGCACCACCGGCATGGGGATAAAGCGGATCATCGCGCCGAGGCGGAAAATTCCCATCAAAAGCAGGATGATGCCTGCCATGATGGTGGCGATTTGCAGGCCGCTGAAGCCGAATTTGGCGGTGATGCCGGCCAGAATGGCGATAAAGGCGCCGGTGGGGCCGGCAATCTGTACGCGTGAGCCGCCGCACACCGCCACCACTAGCCCGGCCACAATCGCGGTGTAAATGCCTTGCTCCGGCTTCACGCCGGTGGCAATGGCGAAGGCCATCGAAAGCGGCAGCGCCACCACGCCCACAATCGCGCCCGCAGCCAGGTTGCGCAGCCAATACTGCCGCGCCAACAGCCCCGCGCGGCCGGCTTCTATCCAAGCAATCATGTGTTTACTATCCGTAAAAAGATGTAAATTATACGCTGCCGAAGGAGCGCTGACCAGCGGGTGGAGCGGATGATCGGGATTTGGCGGCGGCTGGTTTGGCCGGTATTTTTCCGGCGCGGGGCAGTCTGATTTTCAGGTAGCCCGGGGCTGTATGTATAGAATGCCGAATCATTCTGATTGATGGCTGCTGCAAAGGCCTACCGCAAGCGGATTACCGCATGGGATAGGGCGCAAATATTTGCTTTTACCCACGCCGTTTGCCAGCCGCTACCGGACGGGCTGTAATGCCGGCAGGCGGATGCTTTTGTTTGTTGCAGGCAAGGCATAGGGGTTACCTGAAAACGGCAATGGGGGTTTTCAGGTAGCCTCTAAGCGGGAAAGCGGCAAGGCAAGAGGCTACCTGAAAACGAGCTTCGCAAGTTTCTGCGCAGCGAAAATTTTCAGGTAGCCTTTTTGCGTTTCGGGCAAAGGGTTATAAAGCAGTTTCCGGCGGCGGGCCTGCCTCTGCGTTATCCTGCATAAACCGTGCGCACACTTCGAGGATGTCGCTGCCGAATTTTTGGATTTTGGCTTCGCCCAGGCCGTAGATGTGTTGCAGGTCGGCGGAGGTGGTGGGGCGCTGCTGCACGATGTCTTGCAGGGTGCGGTCGCCGCAGATGATGTAGGCGGGCACGTTGTCGGCGCGGGCGCGTTCGGTGCGCCATTGGCGCAGGGCTTGCCACAGGCGCTCTTCGCGCTCGGTGCGCAGCCATTGTTCGCGCGGGGTGCGGGTGGCGGATTTGGCGCGTTTGAGCGGGCGCAGCATCACGTTTTTTTTGCCCTGCAATACGGGCACAGCCTCTTCGGTGAGCAGGAGGGCATGGTAGTTTTGCGCGTCGGTGGTGAGGAGGCCTTGGCCGATGCATTGGCGGATCACGCCGCGCCATTCTTTGTCGGAGAGGGCGGCGCCGATGCCGTAGGTGGTGAGCCGGTCGTGGTGGTTTTGGCGTATCCAGTCGTCGGCTTTGCCTCGCAATACGTTGATGACGTAGCCGGCGGCGAAACGCTGGCCGACACGGTAGATGCAGCTCAATAGTTTCTGCACGTTTTCGGTGGCATCGAAGCGCACGGGCGGGTGCAGGCAGTTGTCGCAGTGGCCGCAGGGCTGGCTTTCTTCGCCGAAGTGGCGCAGGAGGGCGGCGCGGCGGCAGCCGGAGGTTTCGCACACGGCAAACATGGCTTCGAGCTTTTGCTGCTCGATTTGTTTTTGGAAATCGCTGCTGTTGCCGGTTTGGATGCGTTCGCGCAAGAGGGCGTAGTCGTTGAGGCCGTAGCACAGCCAGCTGGCGGCGGGCTGGCCGTCGCGCCCGGCGCGGCCGCTTTCCTGGTAGAAATGCTCGATGCTCTGGGGCATGTCGAGGTGGGCGACGAAGCGCACGTCGGGCTTGTCGATGCCCATGCCGAAGGCCACGGTGGCCACGATGATGAGGCCTTCTTCGCGGGTGAAGCGGTGTTGGTGTTCGTTGCGCTCTTCCATGCTGAGGCCGGCGTGGTAGGGCAGGGCGCGGTAGCCGTGTTCGCACAGGAAGGCGGCGGTGTCTTCCACTTTTTTGCGGCTCAGGCAGTATACGATGCCGCTTTCGCCGCTCGGACGGCCGTGGAGGAAATCGAGCAGCTGGTTTTTGCCGTTGTTTTTTTCGATGATTTGGTAGTAGATGTTGGGGCGGTCGAAGCTGGCAACGAATTCGACAGCGTGTTCCAGATGGAGGTAGTGTTTGATGTCGGCGCGGGTTTCGGCGTCGGCGGTGGCGGTGAGGGCGATGCGGGGGATGGCGGGATAGCGTTCGGCCAGGAGGCCGAGCTGGCGGTATTCGGGGCGGAAGTCGTGCCCCCATTGGCTCACGCAGTGGGCTTCGTCGATGGCGAAAAGGCTGATTTCGGTGTGGTCGAGAAAACGCAGGAAGCGCTCGCTCACCAGGCGCTCGGGGGAAACATAAAGCAGTTTCAGGTAGCCTGCTTCGATTTCGTCGGCAATTTGGCGAATTCGGCTGCTGCCGATGCCGCTGTGCACGCTGGCGGCGGCCACGCCTGCGGCCTGCAGGGCGGCCACTTGGTCGTCCATCAGCGCGATCAGCGGGGAAACGACCACGGCCAGCCCGCGCCGCATCAAGGCGGGGATTTGGTAGCACAGGGATTTGCCACCACCGGTGGGCATCAGCACCAGCAGGCTCTCGCCGCCGGCCAGCGTGTTGACGATTTCTTCCTGCCGTCCGCGGAAGGCGTGGTAGCCGAAAACGTCGCGCAGGATGCTGAGGGCGGCTGGCTGGGGCATGGGTGGGTTTTCCGTTGGCGGGGATTGTTGGATATAATGGCGCGGATTTTATAGCGTTTGAAGGCTACCTGAAAGGATTTTTATGAGAGTGAGCAGATTTGCGCCGCTTTGCGCGGCGCTGGTGTTGGCGGGCTGCCCGAGCGTGGGCGGGCCGGGCGGCAGCTGGAAAGAAGTGGGCGTGAGCCCGAACGGCAATATGCGCTACGAAATCGACAATGCCAGCATCCGGAAAACCGGCAACCAGGCCAGCTTCCGCGAGCGGATTACCGTTTCCAACCCGAAAACCGAGCATTATGTGAATACGCCGCATTTCAAAACGGCGGTAAACCAATGGCTGTTCGACTGCCAGGCGCGCACGCGCCGGCTGGTGTCGGTGGAAATGTGGGATGCTTCGGGCAACAAGCTGGCTTCGCACCAATACGGGGCAAACGGGCGGCAGCCTGTGCCGGTGGTGAGGGGTTCGGCCGGCGGCAGCCAGTTTGAAACGGCTTGCGGCCGTTCGTTGTAACCCGATTTGCGATACAGGAGGAAATGATGAAGCACATTCGTATGATTGCAGCCTTGGGCCTGCTAGCGGCCGCCGCACCGGCTCTGGCGGAAGATGCGGCGCAAACCGAGCTGTTGAGCGCGCAGATGGCCTATCAGGAAGCGCTCAAGGCGCAAACCGACAACGGCAGCCGCGTGGCCACGCTGCGCAGCCGCTTGGAAGCGGCGCAGGCCGCCGTGCAGCAGAAACAGGCGGAAATCGCGCAGCTGCAAACGCAGCTGAATGAGGCCGATGTGGCGGCGCAGCAGTCAAACAGCACGCTGGACGCAGCCGGCCGCCGCTTGGACGCGGCTTGGACGGCGGTGCGCGGGCAGCGCTAGTTTCTGCGCTCGGTCAGTTTTGGCTTTACAAAAATCCAGCTTCCTACGGAGACTTCGTTTTCAGGTAGCCTGCATTGGGTTGCGGGCAGTTTGGAAGCGTGGGTGCCAACGCAGTTCAAACGCAGCGCGGCGGGATTTCCGCTAAGCTGAAGCTTATTGGGCTGGTGTTGCTGGCGCTAAAAGGAAAGGCTACCTGAAAAGTTGGTGTTGTTGAAACTGATGTTTCAGGGGTTTTAAATGGTAAAACAGGCAGACCGTTGCAGTCTGCCTGTTTGTTTGCCTCAATCGGCGGTGCCAAATACGGTGCGGTTGCCCATGAATACCTGGCTGCTGTAGTCGCAACCGGCGCTGCTGTTGTTGCAACCGGGGATGGTTACAGTGAGGGTGTAGCGGCCGCTGCGGTTGGCGCGCCAGCCGAACATGGGGCTGTCGTCGCCTTCAGTGTCGGCTTGGATCACTTGGCCGTTGGCGGATTTCAGGGTGAGGTCGATGTTGTCGCATTCGCGGTCGCAATCGGCGAAGAAGCTGTAGTATTTGCCGGCGGTGAGCTGAACCTGGTGGGTTTTCTGCTCGCCTGTTTTGGCGCGGCCGTTGAACAGGTTGGTTTGGCGGGCGCCGCTGTCTTTGCTGCGCACGGCAGAGGTGTTGAATTGTTGGGCTTCAGCCAGCCAGCCGTCTTTATCGATGGCGAGGGCGGGGGCGGCAATCAGGGCGGCCAGGGCCAATACGGTGAATTTCTGCATGATGTTTCCTTGTTTTAAGTTGAAAGGAGGCGGCATTATAGTGGAAACTAGAGAAATACTCTAGTTTTTTATATATTTAAAATCATTGATTTAATTTATTTGTTAAGATAATGATTGATTTTGGGTGCGGAAAAAGGGCTACCTGAAAATTCAACTTCGTTGAAGCTGCGTTTTCAGGTAGCCTTTGGTTTTCAGATGCTGGGCTTATTCAAATACGGCTTTGTTGCCCACGAATACCTGGCTGCTGTATCCGCATTGGGCGGAATCACATTTGGGGATGGTGACGGTAACGGTGTAGCGGCCGCTGCGGTTGGCGCGCCAGCCGAACATGGGAGAGTCGTCGTCGTCGGTGTCTTCTTTGATCACGCGGCCGTCGGCAGCTTTGAGGCTGAGGTCGATGTCGGAGCAGTCGTAGCCGCAGTCGGCAAAGAAGGAATAGTATTTGCCGGCACTAAGCTGGATGCTGTGGCTTTGAGATTGTTCTTTAGCCAGGCTGCCGTTGAAGATTTGGGCTTGGCGGGCTTGGCTGTCTTTGCCGTGTACGATGTCGCGGTTCATTTTTTGGGCGCGGGGCAGCCAGGGGCTTTGCTCGAAGGCTTGGGCGCTGTAGTCGCAGCCGGCGGCGTCTTCGCAGGCGGGCATGCTCACGGTGAGCTGGTATTCGCCGCTTTGGGCTACGTTCCAGCTGATGATGGGGTTGTCGTCGGCATCGGTGTCTTGCTTGAGGGTTTTGCCGCTGCTGTCGGCCAGGGCGAGGTCGAGGTTGGAGCATTGGCGGTCGCAGTCGGCGAAGAAGGAGTATTGTTTGCCGGCTTCGAGGCGGATGGTGTGGCTTTGGCTGCGGCCTTGGCGCAGTTTGCCGGTGAAGAGCTGGATTTGGCGGGCGGCGTCGTCACGGTCGCGCACGATGTTGCGGTTGATTTGCTGGGCTTCGGCGAGCCAGCCGTCGTCGGCGGCGATGGCGGGGGCGGCCAGCAGGGCAGCGATGGCGGCTAGGGTTAGTTGTTTCATTTATTTTCCTTTTCTGTGTTGAGTTGAAGGGGTGATACAACCAGGCGGGGATTATAATCAAAAACGGAGTGGATCCGCTAAATATTTTTAAGGCGGGATAAGGGGTGTAAATGCAGGGGAGGCTACCTGAAAAATAGGCGCGTGGGTTTTCAGGTAGCCTTTGCTGTGTGGGCCGGGGCTGCCTGAAAGCGTTGCTTTCAATGCGGTGCAAATGCAGTGCGGCGAAGTTTCTGCGCGGCTAAAATGCGGCAGCAAAAAAGCCGCCCGACATCAATCGGGCGGCTGCTTCTCTAGCTGTTTTGTTTATATTATTTGCCTGCTTTCAAAATGCGGCGGATGAAGATGAGCATGCCGCCGATGAAGAAGGCCAGGCCGAGGAATTCGCCCGCGCTGCCCCAGTTTTCGAGGTTCAGCGCGAGGGGGGCATCGGAACCGCCGTTGGTAACGGAGAGGGCGATAATCAAGGCCATCACCACGCCGACCAGGCTTTCGCCCACAATCAGGCCGGCTGCAAACAAGGTGCCCACGCGGTCGGCATTTTTCACTTTGTTTTCATCGTGGCGGACGCGGTGCTTGATGATGGCGGCCATGATGGCGCCGATGGCGATCGGCATGTTGATGGCAGGCGGCAGGTAGATGCCCATGCCCACGGCCAGGGTGGGCAGCATCAGTTTGGAGCCGCTGCGTTTGAGCACTTCGTTTAGGATGATGAGCACCACGCCGATGCCGATGCCGGTGAGGATGTAGCCCCATTGCAGCGTGTTGGAGAAGATGGCGTTGGCGATGGTGGTCATCAGCGTGGCCTGCGGGGCGGCCAGGGCTTGGGCCGGGTCCATATCCGGGCGGGGCATGGCGCCGGTGAAGCCGTAGGCGGCGTAGAGCAGCTCGAGCACGGAAGACACCACGAAGGCGCCCACCACGCAGCCGATAATCAGCGCCACTTCCTGACGCCACGGGGTGGCTTTAATCAGGTAGCCGGTTTTCAGGTCTTGCAGGTTGTCGTTGGAAATGGAGGCCACGGCCACCACGGCGGAACCGCAGAACAGGGTGAGCGCCACCAGGAAGTTGCGGTTGCCTTCGTCGGCAAACAGGTTGGTGGCGCTGCCGATGCCCAGCAACACCAGTGAAATGGCCACCACGGAGATGATGCCGATGCCGGAAATCGGGCTGGAAGACGAGCCCACTAGGCCGGCCATATAGCCGCAGGCGGCGGCCACCAAAAAGCCGATCACGAAAGCCAGCAGCGTACAGGCCACCACCAGCAGCCAAGCCGTGCCGGTGGGCAGGTTGGCGGCTTCAACGAAGTGGTAGAAAGAGAAGCCCAAGAGCAGCATCATGCCCAGCGCATAGGAAATCATGGCCTTGGGCGACAAGTCCTGCTCCACGCGTTCGAGTGCGGCCTGTTCGCCGCCTTTGATGGCGCGGAACGACATTTTCATGCCTTCGAGGGTGGGTTTGAGCAGGGTGATCAGTGTCCAGATGGCAGCGATACCGATGGTGCCCGCGCCGATGAAGCGTACTTTTTCGCGCCACAGCTGCATGGCGAAGGCCACCATTTCCATATCGGCCGGCTGCGGGTTGGTGGCGGAGAAGTAGGGGATGGCAATGCCCCAGGCAATCACGATGCCCACCAGCATGGCGATACCACTGGCCAGGCCCACCAAATAGCCCGCGCCCAAAAGCGCCAGCGAGAAGCCCATCGGGATTTGGAAGATGGAGGCGCCGGCTTTAAACCAATAGCTCGCGCTGTCGGCCATCACGCGCAGGCCGTTGCTGGCAAAGCTGAAAATGCCGGAAATGATGCCGCCGGTCACGATTTCGCCGATGCCGCTGTCGCCGGATTTGGCTTCTTCGGCGCTTTCTTCGCCCACCACGCCGTCGCCGCTGCCAACTTTCAGAATCTCAGCCGCTGCCACGCCTTCGGGATAGGGTAAATCGCTTTTCACCACCATGGCATAGCGCAGCGGAATGGTGAAAATCACGCCGAGGATGCCGCCGGCCATACACAGAAGAGTGGTTTGCCAGAACGGGAAGCCGCTCCAGTAGCCGCTCATCAAGAGGCCGGGCAGGATGAAGATTACGGAAGACAAGGTGCCGGCGGCAGAAGCCTGCGTTTGCACCATATTGTTTTCCAAAATATTGCTGCCTTTGGCGAATTTCAAAATCGCCATGGAAATCACGGCAGCCGGGATGGAAGAAGCAAAAGTGAGGCCGACCTTCAGCCCCAAATAAATATTGGAAGCGGTGAACACCACGGTGATCAACGCGCCCAATATCATGCCGCGCAGGGTGAGCTCCCTGTAGTTGGCATACGGGTCGTGAGTGGATAGAGACATTTTCTTTACCTTTGGTTGAAACGAGGTTGCATTTTTTTTCGATATTCCGATTGTGTCAATAGGAAATTAGCAAATGTAAATAATTCTTTACAATTTACCAAAAAGAAGCAGAAAAGTAATAATGCATGATTATCCGGTCTGTTTTGTGTTTGAATTTTATTTATTAAAAATATCAGAAAAATATTGCAGATAAGGAGATCGTTAATCAGGAAATGCTTGCCTTGGCCGATTTCAAAATTAACACAAACTTACTTTTTGATAGAGGAATGTATGGAACGGAAAGGGAAAGCCAAACGGAAAACTCTGAGCAAAAAGGGCGGCGAACATTGGCAAATCATGCCATACGCCGCTGCCCGGTATCGCAGTGAATGGAACCCACGATAAAAGGCTACCTGAAAAATACCGGCTTCCGAGCGGAAGGATTTTTCAGGTAGCCTTTTAAGCTTTGATGCTTACAGCACCGATTTCACCGTATCAACCACATTCTCCACGGTAAAGCCGAATTCTTTAAAGAGCAGCCCGGCAGGGGCGGATTCGCCGAAGCGGTTGATGCCGACCACCGCACCATTCAAGCCGACGTATTTGTACCAGCCGTCGGCGTGTCCGGCTTCGACGGCAATGCGCGGCAGGCCTTCGGGCAGCACAGCGGCGCGGTAGGCGGCGTCTTGGCGGTCGAACACGTTGGTGGACGGCATGGAGACGACGTGTACGGCGATGTTTTGTGCGGCGAGGGCTTTTTGTGCTTCCAAAGCCAATTCGACTTCCGAACCGGTCGCAATCATGACGGCTTGCGCTTTACCTTCAGCCTCGCTCAATACATAGCCGCCGCGTTTGATGTCGGCAAGCTGCTGCTCGCTGCGCGCTTGGAATTTCAGGTTTTGGCGGCTGAAAATCAGGCTGGACGGATGGTCGGCGGCTTTGACGGCTTCCGCCCAGGCAACCAGCGATTCGGCGGTATCGCACGGACGCCATACGTCCATGTTCGGAATCAGGCGCAGGGTGGCGGTCTGCTCGATGGGTTGGTGGGTCGGGCCGTCTTCGCCGAGGCCGATGGAGTCGTGGGTGAACACGAATACGGGGTTGATTTTCATCAGCGCAGCCATGCGCAGGGCGTTGCGTTCGTATTCGCTGAACATGAGGAAGGTCGCGCCGAAGGGTTTGACGCCGCCGTGCAGCGCCAGGCCGTTCATGATGGCGCCCATGCCGAACTCGCGCACGCCGTAGTGGATGTAGTTGCCGCCGTGGTCGCGGGTAACGGAAACGCTGTTTGACCAGTCGGTCAGGTTGGACGGGGTGAGGTCGGCAGAGCCGCCGACGAATTCAGGCAATACTTTTGCCAGAATTTCGATGCTGTTTTGGCTGGCTTTGCGGGTGGCGACAGTTTCGGCTTTGGCGCACACTTCTTGCAAGGCCGTCTGAATATAGGCATCGAAGTTTTCAGGTAGCCTGTGTTCCATGCGGCGCACGAATTCTGCGGCTTCGGCAGGATATTGGGCTTGGTATTGCGCGAACAGTTTGTCCCACTCGGCTTCCAATTTCGCGCCTTTTCCTTTCGCATCCCAGGCGGCGTAGATTTCTTTGGGGATTTCAAAGGCGGGATAAGCCCAGCCCAAATGTTTGCGCGTGGCTTCGATTTCGTCCGCCCCCAAAGGCGCGCCGTGGGTTTTGTGGCTGCCTTCTTTGTTGGCACTGCCTTTGCCGATTAAGGTTTTGCAGCAGATGAGGGAAGGTTTGCCGGTTTCGGCTTGGGCGGCTTCGATGGCGGCTTCAATAGCGGCGGTGTCGTGGCCGTTTACATTGGGGATAACGTGCCAGCCGTAGCTTTCGAAGCGTTGCGGGATGTTTTCGGTAAACCAGCCGTCCACTTTGCCGTCGATGGAGATGTTGTTGTCGTCGTATAACACAATCAGTTTGCCCAAGCCCAGCGTGCCGGCGAGCGAACAGGCTTCGTGCGATACGCCTTCCATCATGCAGCCGTCGCCCATGAAGACGTAAGTGTGGTGGTCGACGATGTTTAGGCCGTCTTTGTTGAACTCGGCGGCGAGGATTTTTTCCGCCAGCGCCATGCCCACGGCGTTGGCAATGCCCTGACCCAGCGGGCCGGTGGTGGTTTCCACGCCGTCGGTGTAGCCGTATTCGGGGTGGCCGGGGGTTTTGCTGTGAAGCTGGCGGAAGTTTTTCAGGTCTTCGATGGAAACGTTGTAGCCCGTCAGGTGCAGCAGGCTGTAGAGCAGCATGGACGCGTGGCCGTTGGAGAGGACGAAGCGGTCGCGGTTGTAGAATTTGGGGTTGGCGGGATTGTGGTGCAGGAATTTCGTCCACAATACTTCCGCCATTTCCGCCATGCCCATCGGGGCGCCGGGGTGGCCGGAGTTGGCTTTTTGGATGGCATCGGCGGAGAGGAAGCGGATGGCGTTGGCGAGTTGGGAAGGCATGGTGTTGTTCCTAAGGGTTTGGTTTGGGAAAGGGTGAGGCTACCTGAAAAATATGGCGGGCTACTCGCCGCCCAGCAGGCGGTAGTTTTCGTAAACGGATTCAATCAGAGGAGTGAAATCATCGGCGGCAAAGTGGGAGTGGCCGATGCCGATGAGTCGACTCAAAGGATCGTCCGTATCCATGGCTTCGGCATCTTCGGCGGTAACGAAATCCTGCCGTGCCCGCGCGATCATGCCCTGCACGTATTTCGCGCCTGCGCCGAGGCCGGTGAGTTTGCCCGCCACATAGGTGTCGATGTCGTCGGCATCCATAAAGCACACCAGGCGGCCGAAGCCGAAGCAGTAGCCGTAGAAGGTGAAGCCCATCACTTGAAACAGCAGTTCGTTTTGCACATTCCAGCGCGGGTCGGCGGTGAGGGCGGAGAAAAGGCGGTTTGCTTTATCGTGGAAGGCTGCCTGCATGGTGTTTCCGAGGGTGTTGGTTGGTTGGCGAGTGCCGCAAAACGGCGCAAATTATCGCACTTTTGGGCGGCGGTGTTCAAATCATCGGGCAAGCTGTCAGACAAACAATTTTTCCAGCGCGGCTTCGATGTCGCGGCGCACGAGGGCTTTGTCGCGGTTGCTGTTGATGAGGGCGTAGCGTTCGGGCGCTGCGGCGGCGCGCTCGAGGTAGCTTTGACGCACGCGGGTGAAGAAGCCGGCCTCTTCCTGCTCGAAGCGGTCTTTGCTGCGGCTGCGTTCGATGCGCTCGAGGGAGATTTCGAGCGGCACGTCGAGCAGGATGGTGAGATCGGGGCGCAGGCTGCCCTGCACCCATTGTTCGAGCTGGGCGATATCGGCTTCGGGCAGGCCGCGGCCGCCGCCTTGGTAGGCGAAGGTGGCGTCGGTGAAGCGGTCGGATACGACGGACACGCCGCGCTCCAGTGCGGGCAGGATGACGCTTTCGATGTGTTGGGCGCGGGCGGCAAACATGAGCAGGGTTTCGGCGCGCAGGCCGGCTTGGGTGTGCGGGTTGAGCAGCAGGCGGCGCAGGGCTTCGCCTAAGGGCGTGCCGCCGGGCTCGCGGGTGAACAGGACGGGGCGGCCTTGTGCAGCAAACCATTCTCGGATGACGGCGAGCTGGGTGGTTTTGCCGGCACCGTCGATGCCGTCGAGGGTGATGAAGTGGGCGGTCATTTTAACTCCGTTGAGGCGGATGTTTTCAGGTAGCCTTTTGGCTTAGGGCCGGGGTTGGTTTGGCTGCTCGGGAGGCTTGCTTTCGGCGGGGGCTTCGGCTTCAGTTTTCAGGTATTTGCGCAAGATGATGCCTTGGGTGATGAGGAAGATGCCCATGAGGACGAGCTGGCCGTAACTTTTGAAGTGGATGAAGAGGTTTTTGGCCTGCTCGGAGGCGTCGTAGTGGTAGAGGCCGAACCAGTAGTGCAGGGCGGCGAGCAGGAGGAAGAAGGCGGCCCAGGCGAGGGTGAGGCGCTGCCAGCCGCGCGGGCTGAAATGGAAAATGTCTTTGGCCACGGGCTGCATCAGGGGTTTGCCGATGAGGGCGCTCACGGCGAGGGCGAGGGCGAAGCTGAGGTTGATGATGGGGGTTTTCCAGCGCAGGTAGAGGTCGTCGCGCAGGAGGATGGTGGCGCCGCAGAAGAGGATGGTGAGCAGGAGCACCACCCATTGCTGTTTGGTGAGCCGCCATTGCTGGCGGGCGAGGTGGATGCCGTACACGATGAGGGTGCTGGCTAATACGGCGGCGGCGCCGGCGAGCAGGCCGAATTTTTTGGAGGCGATGAAGAAGGCGATGAGGGGGATGAGGTCGAGCAGGGCGGTCATGTTACGGCCTTTTTAAGATGTAGCGGCGGACGTTGGCGTTGTGTTCTTCGAGGGTGTGGCTGAATTCGCTTTTGCCGGTGTCGTCCATGCGGGAGACAAAGTACAGGTAGGTGGCGTTGCTGGGGTGGGCGGCGGCTTGGAGGGCGGCTTCGCCGGGCAGGGCGATGGGGGTGGGGGGGAGGCCGTCGCGGGTGTAGGTGTTGTAGGGGGTGTCGCGCTGGAGGTCGGCGCGGCGGATACGGCCGCGGTAGGCGCTGCCCATGCCGTAGATGACGGTGGGGTCGGTTTGCAGGCGCATGCCTTGGTTGAGGCGGTTGACGAATACGGCGGCCACGTTGGCGCGGTCTTCTTCGTGGGCGGTTTCTTTTTCGATGATGCTGGCCATGGTGAGCAGCTCGTAGGGGTTGCTATAGGGTAGGTCGGGGGCGCGGTTGGCCCAGGCGGATTGGAGCTCGTTTTGCATGCGGCGGTAGGCGAGGCGGTAGATTTGCAAATCGCTGCTGTCGTAGTCGATTTCGTAGCTGTCGGGGAAGAAGCGGCCTTCGGGGTGCCGGCTTGGGGTGTCGGAGGCAACGGCGGCAAGGAGCTGTTGGTCGCTCCAGGCTGCGGTGTCGTGGCGGATATCGGCGGTTTGGTTGATGCGGCGGCGCATTTGGGCGAAGCTCATGCCTTCGATGATGCGAACGGTGATGGTGTCGGGGCGGCCGTTTTTGAGGTGGCGCAGGATTTGCCAGGAGGAGGCGCGGGGCTGGAGGCGGTAGTTGCCGGGCAGGAGTTTGTCGTGTGCGCCGGTGAGGTAGGCGGCGGCGAGGAACACCCAGCGGCTGTAGATGGCGTCGTTGGCGGCGAGGGTGCGGCTCACGCTGGCGATGCCGCTGCCGCGCTCTATCCGCAGGCGCTGGCTGTGTGTGTCTTTGGGGGCGAAGAGCAGGCCGGCAAACAGGGCGATGGCGGCCAAAAGCAGGATAAGGGCGGAATAGAAGGTTTTTTTCAACATGGGTGCGGTGGCGGGTTGGAGGGCGGCAGTATAGCGGAGGGTGGGGCGGATGCGAAGCGGTGTGGTTTGATTGGGGTGTTAATTAGCGGGTTTTATTTTGTGTCAGCCGATGTTTGTGCCTGGCCAAATGGTGTTTACTTTAAATATTTAGAAGCGGTGTTTCAGGTAGCCTTTGGCGGGGGAGGGCTACCTGAAAAATATTCGGCGGGTTTGGGTGTTGCTGAACCCCGGCTTCGGTGGCGCCAGCATATCGTTTGGGCTTTCGCTGAAGCTTGTTTTGTTTGCTTTCAGGTAGCCGCTCCGGCTTTATTTCAACAGGTTTTTCAGGGCAAGGCGCACGCCTTCGCCCACTTCGGTGCCGGGGGGGATGCCTTTGGCGGCGCTGCGGGCTTCTTTTTCGTTGTAGCCGAGGGCGAGCAGGGTGCTGACGATGTCTTCGCCGGTATCGCCTGCTTGGGCGGCGGGCTGGGCCGGGGCGCTGCCGGAGGGGGCGAGCTTGCCGCGCAGTTCGAGCACCATGCGTTCGGCGGTTTTTTTGCCGATGCCGGGGGCGGAAGAGAGGCGTTTGATGTCTTCGGCGGCGATGGCGGCGGCGAGCTCGTCGGCGGTCATGGCGGAGAGGATGCCGAGTGCGGTTTTGGCGCCGATGCCGCTCACTTTGATGAGCTGGCGGAAGGTGTTGCGTTCGCTGTGGCTGCCGAAGCCGAACAGGAGGTGGGCGTCTTCGCGCACAATCAGCTGGGTGTGCAGCGATACGGTGCTGCCCACGGGGGGCAGGGTGCAGAAGGTTTGCATGGATACGTCCACTTCGTAGCCGACGCCGTTTACGTCAATCAGGATTTGCGGGGGAAGGGCTTCGATGAGTGTGCCGGTGAGCTTGCCGATCATGTGGGGCTACCTGAAAAATGGGAAAGCGGCATTATATCGGTATAATGGGGGGCAGTATTTATTTTGATTGGATTTTGGAGGGAATAATCATGGGTAAACGTCATTTTTCGGCTGGTGTTTGCATAGTTTTGCTGCTGGCGGGCTGCACAGGCAGCGATGTGATGCTGGGCTTGGGCTTCGGCGGCCGCCATTTCGGCATGGGCACGGGCTTGAGCATTCCGGTGGGCAGCCGCAACAATGTGCAGGATTTGCGCGATCTGCGCATCATCGAAGAGCAGGTGCTGACTTATTTCGACGCGGAAGGCCGGCCTTCCAGCGCGGCAGTGAAAGGTGGCTACTACCGCCAGCTCCTGAGCCGGCAGGGCAGCGGCTATCTGGTGCAGGATTTCTACGAAACCGGCCAGAAACGCAGCGACGCCATGCTGCTTTCCCGCGAATCGCTCTACACCTTCCGCGCCCACCCGCAAAACGGCGTGCTCACCACCTATGCCATCAACGGCAACATTCTGCACCAGCAGAATTTCCGCGACGGGAAAATGGTGTCGGCATCGTATTGAAATAAATTTAGATTTATTGAGCCAATATTGGAAAACAAAATTAAATAGAAGTTAGGAGGCTGTATGACCGCTACCCAACAACGCGCCCAACTGCACCGTCAAATTTGGAAAATTGCCGATGAAGTACGCGGTGCGGTCGATGGCTGGGACTTCAAACAATACGTCCTCGGCACATTGTTCTACCGCTTTATCAGTGAACATTTCACCGACTATATCCAAGGCGGCGACAGCAGTATCGATTACGCCTCCCTGTCCGACGACGTGATTACGCCCGACATCAAAGACGATGCCGTCAAAGTCAAAGGCTACTTCATCTACCCCAGCCAGCTTTTTCGCAACGTCGCCGCCGAAGCCCATCAAAACGAAGCACTCAATATCCGGCTGAAAGAAATCTTTACCGCGATTGAAAGCTCCGCAGCAGGCTATCCGTCCGAACAGGACATCAAAGGGCTGTTTGACGACTTCGACACCACCAGCAGCCGATTGGGCAGTACAGTTGCCGACAAAAACAAACGCCTTGCCGCCGTCCTCAGAGGAGTGGCGGAACTTGATTTCGGCAACTTTGAAGAGAATCACATCGACCTTTTCGGCGATGCCTACGAATACCTGATTTCCAACTACGCTGCCAACGCGGGCAAATCGGGCGGGGAGTTTTTCACCCCGCAAAGCGTGTCCAAACTGATTGCTCGGCTGGCAATGCACGGGCAGGAAAAAGTAAACAAAATTTACGACCCCGCCTGCGGCTCGGGCAGCCTGCTTTTGCAGGCGAAAAAGCAGTTTGACGACCACATCATCGAAGACGGCTTCTACGGGCAGGAAATCAACCACACCACCTACAATCTCGCCCGTATGAATATGTTTCTGCACAACATCAATTACGACAAATTCCATATCGAATTGGGCGACACCCTGCTCAACCCCAAGCTCAAAGACGACAAACCCTTTGACGCCATCGTTTCCAATCCGCCGTATTCCATCAACTGGATAGGCAGCGACGACCCCACGCTCATCAACGACGACCGCTTCGCCCCCGCAGGCGTACTTGCCCCGAAATCCAAAGCCGATTTCGCCTTCATCCTGCACGCGCTCAGCTATCTTTCAAGCAGAGGCCGTGCCGCCATCGTCTCTTTTCCCGGTATCTTCTATCGCGGCGGGGCAGAGCAGAAAATTCGCCAATATTTAGTGGACAACAACCATGTCGAAACAGTCATCGCCCTTGCGCCCAACCTTTTTTACGGCACATCCATTGCCGTCAATATCCTGGTTTTGTCCAAACACAAAGACAACACCGACATCCAATTTATCGACGCAAGCCGCTTCTTCAAAAAAGAAACCAACAACAACGTCTTGATCGAAGAACACATTGCCGAAATCGTCAAACTTTTCTCCGCCAAAACCGATGTGCCACACATCGCTCAAAACGTTAGCCAGCAAACCGTCAAAGACAACGGCTACAACCTAGCCGTCAGCAGCTATGTCGAAGCCGAAGACACCCGCGAAGCCATCGACATCAAACAGCTCAACGCCGAAATCGACGAAACCGTCGCCAAAATCGAACGGCTGCGGAGAGAGATTGACGAAGTGATTGCGGAGATTGAAGCATGAACATCATCCTATACACCGCAAACGACGGTACAGCCCAGTTTGCCTTGCAGGAATTTGGCGGACAGCTTTGGCTGACGCAGGCAGACATGGCAGAACTCTACCAAACCACCAAACAAAACATCAGCAAACACATTAAAACCATTCTTGCAGAGCAAGAGTTGGAAGAAGAGGCAACTGTCAACTTCCAGTTGACAGTTCAAAATGAAAACGGGCGCAAAGTAAGCCGCAAAATCGCCCACTACTCCCTGCCCATGATTATCGCTGTCGGCTACCGAGTCCGTTCCGCGCGCGGCACACAATTCCGCCAATGGGCAACCGAACGGTTGGATGAATATCTGACCAAAGGCTTCACCATAGACGATGAACGGTTCAAAGGTACGGGCGGCGGAGACTACTGGAAAGAACTGCTCAACCGTATCCGCGACATTCGCAGCAGCGAGAAAGCCTTATACCGTCAAGTGCTCGACTTATATGCAACCAGTCAGGATTACAACCCGAAAAGCAGCGAAAGCCAAATCTTTTTTGCTGCTGTTCAAAACAAACTGCATTATGCCGCCAGTCGGCAAACCGCAGCCGAACTGATATACAGCCGCGCCGACAGCAGTAAAGACTTCATGGGGCTGACCACCTTTCAGGGCGCAGTACCTACGCTGAACGAAGCCAAAATTGCCAAAAATTATCTGACGGAAGACGAACTGTTCCGCCTGAACCGCCTGGTTTCCGCCTTCTTCGATTTGGCAGAAATCAAAGCACAGGAGCAAAACCCCATGTATATGCGCGACTGGATAGCTGAATTGGACAAATTTTCCGGACTGTACGGTCAAGGCACATTACAGGATGCAGGCAGCATCAGCCGGAAGCAGGCAGAACAAAAAGCCGAACGCGAATACCGCGCCTACGAAGCTCGCACCCTGTCGCCGGTCGAACAAGCCTATCTGGAAAGTGTTAAAGCGTTGGAAAAAATAGCCGTGCAACAGCTTAAACAGAAAAAAGACGGCAAAAAATAACCACCATTCAGGCTACCTGAAAAAGCAGCCTGCACACCATTTCAGGCAGCATGAAAGCAGGATGGGCTTCAGTCCTTCAGACAGCAGACATATAGGAATAGGTCGTCTGAACATGGCAAACCCGTAGAATGGGCTTTAGCTCATCAAGAGAAACGGAAATCGAAACGGCGGGCTGAAACCCGCCCAACAAGCAGAACAACGGAAAGCAACAAATGGACATACGGAACAAAGCGCAAAACCTGATGGAGATGGTTCGGACAACGGCGGTGGAGTGGAGGCCGCTGGGGGAGGTGGCTAGTATAGGAAAGGGAAAGCAGCTTAATAAATCGATGCTTAGAGAAAAAGATAAGTATCCCGTGATTAATGGCGGCATTAATCCATCAGGTTATTGGCATGAATACAATAACGAAGCTGGTACGATTGTTATTAGCCAAGGAGGAGCAAGTGCGGGGTTTGTTAATTGGATGGATGTCCCTTTTTTTGCAGGAGCTCACGCATATACCATTAAAGCAAACGAAGACAAATTGTTGCAACGGTTTGCATATTATTTTTTGAAAATGAAGCAAATTGCATTTATGCAATGTCAATATGGGGCAGGTATACCAGCACTTGCCAAAAGTGAATTGCAAAATTTACTTATTCCCATCCCACCCTTAGAAATTCAACAAAAAATTGTAAAAATACTTGACAAATTCACCGAGCTGGAGGCTGCGCTGGAAGCTGCGCTGGAAGCAGAATTAGTCCTGCGCAAACGGCAATATCAATATTACCGCGACTTTCTCTTAGATTTTGACAATCAAATCTGGGGGGGGGTAGCTGAATGCTATAAGGGTCGTCTGAAAGATGTGGTTTGGAAGACGTTGGGGGAGGTTGCTTTAGATTTTGGGCGTGGAAAATCTAAACACAGACCTAGAAATGATGCTCGGTTATATGGAGGGAATATTCCATTTGTTCAAACAGGCGATATTAAAAATGCAGGTCATATTATTGAATCTTATACTCAGACATATAGTGATTTTGGTTTAAATCAAAGTAAACTTTGGAAGAAGGGGACGCTTTGTATTACCATCGCTGCAAATATTGCAGAGACTGCCGTTCTTGGATTTGATGCGTGTTTTCCTGATAGTGTAATTGGCTTTGTAGCAAACCCTGAAGAAACAACGTCCGATTATGTTGAATATTTGTTGTCTTCATTGAAAATGAAGTTACAAGAAAAAGGGATGGGGAGTGCACAAGAAAATATTAATCTTGCTACTTTTAGTAATATGCGTTTCCCGTTTCCCCCGCTCTCCGAACAAGAAAAAATCGCCGCCATCCTCGACAAATTCGACACCCTGACACACTCCATCAGCGAAGGGCTGCCACACGAAATCGCCTTGCGCCGCAAACAATACGAATATTACCGCGAACGATTGCTTGCCTTTCCAAATACCTGAAAAGTAGGGTGGGCTTCAGCCCACCGATTCAGTGCGTGTATGGTTTTGATGGGCTGAAGCCCATCCTACCCGACTCCATCAGCGAAGGGCTGCCTCACGAAATTGCCCTACGCTGCAAACAATACGAATATTACCGCGAACGATTGCTTGCCTTTCCAAATACCTGAAAAGTAGGGTGGGCTTTAGCCCACCGAAAAGCAGCGGTAGAAAACCAAAACAGCAGATTGAAACTGAAATGGTGGGCTAAAGCCCACCCTACTCATCACTACGCATTACATTTAAGGGAAAACGGTATGGCTGATTACCGCAGGATTTTTGTTCGTGGCGGGCTTTATTTTTTCACATTGGTGCTTGAAGACCGTTCTAAAAGCTACTTGACCGACCATATCGATGTGTTCCGTGCCGCATATCGGCAAACGCTTATCCGTTATCCGTTTGAAACGGTTGCGGTTTGTATCTTGCCCGACCATATTCATCTGTTGATGCGGCTTCCAGAAGGAGAAAGCGATTATCCGATTCGGATCGCATTTTTAAAAACGATGTTTTCCCGCAATCTGCCGAAAGCAATCAGACAGGTTAATCAGAGTAAGGCAAAACGTAGGGAGGCGGGTATTTGGCAACGCCGCTATTGGGAACATCTGATTCGGGACGAATCCGATTTGACAAGCCATATGGATTATATTTATTACAATCCGGTCAAGCACGGTTATGTGGGGAGTGTACGGGAGTGGCCGTTTTCTTCGTTTCATTGGGATGTGCAAGCGGGGTTGTATCCGGCAGATTGGGGAGGAGATATTGATGATGCCGTGCGAAACCTATATGACGATTGATGTAATTGAAATGATGGGTTATGGAATCGACCCATGTAGGGTGGGCTTCAGCCCACCCAATATCATACCGATAGATTTTTTGATGGGCTAAAGCCCATCCTACTGAAAGCTACTGAAAACATCTGACATTGCAAAGGACAAACCTGTGAACCTTGAAACCAAACCCATCGCCGAAACGCCGAACTTCATCGTGCTCGACCAATATGAAAAAATCGAGCAGTCGGGCGGCTACCAATCGGAAAACCAGTTGGAAGCAGAATTGATTGCCGATTTACAGAATCAGGGTTACGAATACCGCAAGGATTTGAACAGCCAAGCCAAGCTGCTGGAAAACCTGCGCGCACAGTTGCAGCGGTTGAATGATGTAGTGTTTTCAGACGACGAATGGAAACGGTTTCTGGCGGAATATCTGGACAAGTCGTCTGAAAACATGACCGACAAAACCCGCAAAATCCATGATGACCATATTTACGATTTCGCTTTTGACGATGGTCGTCTGAAAAATATTTATCTTGTGGACAAGAAAAACCTTGCCCGCAACCATGTACAGGTCATCAATCAGTTTGAACAGACGGGTACGCACGCGAACCGTTACGACGTTACCGTGTTGGTCAACGGTTTGCCGCTGGTGCAGATTGAATTGAAAAAGCGCGGAGTGGCAGTGCGGGAAGCGTTCAATCAGGTACACCGTTACAGTAAGGAGAGTTTCAACAGCGAAAATTCGCTGTTCAAATTTCTGCAAATCTTTGTGATTTCCAACGGTACGGACACGCGCTATTTTGCCAATACCACCAAGCGCGATAAAAACAGCTTCGATTTCACAATGAATTGGGCGAGGTCGGACAATTATCCGATTAAGGATTTGAAGGACTTTACCGCCACGTTTTTGCAGAAAAACGTCGTGTTGAGCGTTTTGCTGCATTACAGCGTGTTCGATGCGAATGACACGCTTTTGATTATGCGGCCGTATCAGATTGCCGCCGCCGAGCGGATTTTGTGGAAAATCAACAGTTCGGCACAGGCGAAAAATTGGAGCAAGCCGGAAAGCGGCGGCTATGTCTGGCACACGACGGGCAGCGGCAAAACGCTGACCAGCTTCAAGGCGGCGCGTCTGGCAACGGAATCGGCGTTTATCGACAAGGTGTTCTTCGTGGTCGATAGGAAGGATTTGGACTATCAGACAATGAAGGAATACCAGCGTTTTTCGCCCGACAGCGTGAACGGTTCGGAAAGCACCGCGGGCTTGAAACGCAATTTGGAAAAAGACGACAACAAAATCATCGTTACCACCATCCAAAAGTTGAACAACCTGATGAAAAGCGAAGACGGTTTGCCGGTTTACCATCAGCGGGTGGTGTTTATTTTTGACGAATGCCACCGCTCGCAATTCGGCGAAGCGCAAAAAAACCTGAAAAAGAAATTCAAGAAATTCTGCCAGTTCGGTTTTACGGGTACGCCGATTTTTCCCGAAAACGCATTAGGGGCGGAAACGACGGCGGGCGTGTTCGGGCGCGAATTGCATTCTTATGTGATTACCGACGCCATCCGCGATGAAAAAGTATTGAAGTTTAAAGTGGATTACAACGATGTGCGCCCGAAGTTCAAAGCCTTGGAAGCGGAGCAGGATGAGCGCAAGCTGACCGCTGCCGAAAACCGCCAAGCCCTGTTGCATCCCGAACGCATCCGTGAAATCACGCAATACATCCTCAACCAGTTCAGGCAGAAAACGCACCGTCTGAATGTGGGCGGAAAAGGGTTTAACGCCATGTTCGCCGTCAGTAGTGTGGAGGCGGCGAAATATTATTATCAGGCGTTTAAAGAGCAGCAGGCAGGCAGCCCGAATCCGTTGAAAGTAGCGACGATTTTTTCCTTTACGGCAAACGAAGAGCAAAACGCCGTCGGTGAAATTGCCGACGAAACCTTTGAGCCTTCTGCGATGGACAGCAGCGCGAAAGAATTTTTGCAGGCTGCCATCAACGACTATAACGCCCGTTTCAAAACCAATTTCGGCACGGACAGCAAAGCCTTTCAAAACTATTACCGCGATTTGGCAAAGCGGGTGAAAAATCAGGAAGTGGATTTGCTGATTGTGGTCGGGATGTTCTTAACAGGTTTCGATGCGCCGACACTAAACACCCTATTTGTCGATAAAAACCTGCACTATCACGGTTTGATGCAGGCGTTTTCGCGCACCAACCGCATTTACGACGCCACCAAAAATTTCGGCAATATTGTCTGCTTCCGCGACTTGGAAAAGGCGACTATTGATGCGATTACCCTGTTTGGCGACAAAAACACCAAAAACGTCGTGCTGGAAAAAAGCTATGAAGAATATATGAACGGCTATACCGACAACCAGACTGGCGAAGCGCAGCGCGGTTATTTGGATGTGGCAAAAGAATTGCGTGAACGCTTTCCCGAACCGGACAAAATCGAAACGGAAAAAGACAAAAAAGAATTTGCTAAGCTCTTCGGTGAATACCTGCGCGCGGAAAATGTGTTGCAGAACTACGATGAATTTGCCGCACTGCGCGATTTGCAGAATGTGGATACGGCAGATGAAGCGGCAGTCAAGGCGTTTCAGGAAAAATATTATCTGAGCGATGAAGACGTGCAGCAGATGAAGCAAGTACCGATGCCGTCTGAAAGGACAGTGCAGGACTACCGTTCCACTTACAACGACATTCGCGACTGGCTGCGCCGCCAAAAAGCGGGTGAGCAGAAAGAGCAATCAAAAATTGATTGGGATGATGTGGTTTTTGAAGTGGATTTGCTCAAATCGCAGGAAATCAATCTGGACTATATCCTGCAACTGGTTTTCGAGCACCACAAAAAAATCAAAGGAAAGGCGGAGCTGGTGGAGGAGATCCGCCGTATCATCCGTGCCAGTGTTGGTCATCGTGCCAAAGAGAGTCTGATTGTGGATTTCATCAACGATACAGATTTGGACAAAGTCCCCGACGTTCCTACCATACTGGAAACCTTTTATACATACGCTCAAGAAGTGATGCGACATGAAGCAGCAGAGCTGATTGCAGCTGAAGGTTTGAACGAAGCCGCTGCACGCCGTTATCTGAATAATTCGCTCAAACGCGGTTATGCCAGCGAAAACGGCACGGAACTGACCGAAGCCCTGCCGAAGATGAGTCCGCTCAATCCGCAGCATTTGACAAAGAAACAGAGCGTGTTTCAGAAGATCAGTACATTTGTGGAGAAGTTTAGAGGCGTGGGGGAAAACTTGTGATAAGCGGAATATAAGGCATCAATCGTTTCTTAACGGATATATAGATGCTGAAAAACGACCTGTACAAAGGCCGTCTGAAAACTGTTTTTCAGACGGCCTTTGATTATTCTATATCCGGCAAAGATTCCCGACTGCCCTGTTTAAACGCTGTATTAAAAAAATCCTGTCCCGAATTGCTTAAAACCAAGTTGCCTTTGGCATTGATGTAGGCAATGTCGCGGCGTACCAGCACGCGTTCGGCGTTTTCCCACAGGGTTTTGGCATCTTTAATGCAGGCTGCCTGAATGTCGCGCATTTCTTCGTTTTGGTCGGTCTGCCTACACAATTGTTCGCTGATGCCTGCATCAGCAGTCGTCAGCAGACTGAAACGGTAGTTGTTTTGGACAACAGTTTTTCCTAATACGACCAGCACCGCGCACACGGCGGCAGCCGTTTCACTGCCTTCGTCGGTGGGGATGCCGCAATCGCGCAGATAGGCATAATCGGGACGTAATACCAGTTCGTAGCCGATATTACCGTACAGCGTCCGATAGCCGTCTACACCGTCGTATTTGGCGGACAATTCTCCGAACAGTTCGTTATCTACCAGCATGCCGTTTTTCTCGTCATAAACCTGACGGTTGATGGTTTTGCCACTGATAAGCCGACGGTAAATTTCGCGGCTGAGCTGTGTATTGATGATCATGGCTGTTCCGTAGGATACATGGGATAAATCGGGTGGTAACGCAGGATTTTGTTTTTGTAATGCAGGGTTTTCAGACCGAAAACGTGGTACAGAGGCAGGTTCGGGCGGTGGATGTGAAACCAGGAGGCGGCATCAATCAGATCGGGCAGCGTATAGTACGGCAGATTCCGCATCAGATAAATGTGCAGGCTGCTTTGCAGGTCCGCGCCGTTTTCCGGCAGCCCGAACTGTTTGACTGCCTGTTTCAGGCGTTCTTGATGTTGCCGTTGCAACAGGTTTGCCTGCCGTGCCTGCGGGTCAGTGTCGGCACGGACAGGCGGACGGTTTGTCGTTTTCGGGCGGCTTAGGGCGACACGCAGGTGTTCGTCAAACAGCACTTTCTGGTGCGGCTGCCAGTTGATGCGTGGCTCCACCCGGCGGGTTTTCAGGTCGGAAAAATGCGGAAACTGCGGCAGCAAGGCCGTCTGAATGTCAGATTTGGCATTACGCAGTTTGCCGTCGTACCGTTTCTGTACTTCTTCGCACAAACGGTTATACAGGGTTTCAACGGTATCGTACTGCATCCGCTGTATGTCGCTTTGGCGAACATAGTGTTCCATACTGTGCCGTATCTGTTCGATGTCTTTGGCGAAACTGCGGATGCCGTTTTTGATGTTCAACACGCGGTTGGCGGTGGTTTTCTGCCCTCTGTCGGAAAAGACGGCTTCAATCAGGCTGATGGTCTGCATGGGCGCACGGGCGGCCTTAAACGGTTCATCTTCGTTGAGAAACTGTAATGCAGGCAGGATGGCGCGCGTGTAAAGCGTGCGGATTTCGTCAAACGCCTTGTCGGTACGCTCGGTTTGTTCCCAATCGGATACATCGTGTTTTTCGATGATTTCGGCCAGATGTTCGGCGCGGTAATGTAGGGATTCCGTATTTTCACGGATACGCGCAGCAATCTCATGCAGCAGCTCAAATGCCGGCATGACGGCTTCCTGCCAGTCCGAGCTGCCCGCACGCCCCGACAATGCGGACAAACGGTCATAAGCCGATGTCAGCCGTTCGGAAAAATCCTGCAAATACGGGTCGGTCAGGCGGCGCAGGCGGCGTTTGTCGAAATGAGGGAACATATCGGTTACAAAGCCCTGCCATTTCATCCAGCCGCCGCTTCTGTCCCAAGCTTCCAGCAGACCGCAATATTCCAGATTTTCAGGCTTCATGGCATTCTGCCAGCGTGTTTTTTCGACTTCTTCGCTGATTTTTTCCGATTCGCAGTGAAATTGCTCCCTGTAAAAGGCAGTCGGCAAGATACCGTTGTGCTTGTCCATCTCGTCGAGCAATCCGAAAAAGAAAGGCTGATGTTCGAGCAGGATTTTCAATACGGCATCGGCGTTTACCTTAATCATCATCTGCCCCATTATCTATCGTACCGTCATCTGACAACTGCTCCACTTCCCCGTAATACAACACGGTATTTTGGGTGTTGTATGGGTACTCTGCCGCAAAATATTCCAAACTGAAATAACGCCCGAAGGCGGATGCGACCTTCGAAGTTGGATCAGGACAGGTGCCGAACACGGCAAAACCGTATTCTTCGGCAATTTTAATCAGCTCGGGCAGGTTGATTTGGTCGAGTTTGTAGATTTCATCCAGCACCAGCGGAATGGTTAGCACCGTGCCGCGCCACATCAGCCGTTTCAGCAGGATGGAGAACAGCAGGCAGTTGATCATGGTGCTGGTACCGGTAGATTGGCTGGTGTCGGTCAGGCTGTCGCCCGAATGCTTCCTGCAACGGTAAGCAACGCTAGGGTTTCTACATATTAAGTAGTCAGGTTTGCTATAATCCGCCCAATTTTGCCGCTGCGGCGGCCGGTAATAAACAACAGTAAGGACTTTGCAATGTGCGGTATTGTGGGCGCGGTGCGCGCCAAGCAGAATGTGGTGGATTTTTTAACCGACGGCCTCAAGCGGCTGGAGTATCGCGGCTACGATTCTTCCGGCATCGCGGTGGGCACGGCGGGCGGGCAGATTGAGCGCGTGCGCCGCGTGGGCCGCGTGCAGCTGATGGAAGACGCGGCCAAGCAGGCCGGCATCTGCGGGCGCATCGGCATCGGCCACACCCGCTGGGCCACCCACGGCGGCGTAACCGAGCCGAACGCGCATCCGCATATTTCAGGTAGCCTGATTGCGGTGGTGCACAACGGCATCATCGAAAACTTCGAAGAAGAACGCGAACGTCTGCGTGAATTGGGATATGTGTTTGAATCGCAAACCGATACCGAAGTGATGGCGCACAGTATCCACCACGAATACACGCACAACGGCCACCGCCTGTTTGATGCCGTGCGTGCCGCCTGTGCGTGTTTTCACGGCGCCTATGCCATCGCCGTGATGGCGCAGGACCAGCCGGAAGAGCTGGTGGTGGCGCGGATGGGCTGCCCGCTGCTGGTGGCGTTGGGTGAGGGCGAGACCTTTGCCGCTTCCGACGTTTCCGCCGTGGTGGCCTTCACGCGCCGCATCGTTTACCTGCAAGACGGCGACATTGCCGAGCTGTGCTGCGAAGGCATCCGCCGCTTGGTGGACCGCAGCGGGCAGGAAGCCAAGCGTGAAGTACATGTGTCCAAGCTGTCGCTGGCTTCGCTGGAGCTAGGCCCCTACAGCCACTTCATGCAGAAGGAAATTCACGAGCAGCCCAAGGCGATTGCCGATACGGCGGAAGTGTTCCTTGGCGGTTTCGAGCCGGAAAACTTTGGTGCCAAAGCGCGCGAAGTGTTTGCCAATATCAGCAGCATCAAAATTCTGGCCTGCGGCACTTCATACTACGCTGCGCTCACCGCCAAGTACTGGCTGGAAGCCATCGGACGGGTGCCCACCGATGTGGAAATCGCCAGCGAATACCGCTACCGCAACGTGATTGCCGATCCGGCGCAGCTGGTGATTACCGTGTCGCAGTCCGGCGAAACGCTGGACACCATGGAAGCGCTGAAATACGCGCAATCGCTGGGGCAGCGGCACAGCCTGTCGGTGTGCAACGTGATGGAATCGGCGCTGCCGCGCGAGAGCGAGCTGGTGTTGTACACCCGTGCCGGTGTGGAAGTGGGCGTGGCGTCCACCAAGGCTTTCACCACGCAGCTGGTGGTGCTGTTCGGCCTGGCGGTTACGCTGGGCAAGATGCGCGGCCACGTGTCGGACGAACAGGCGCAGTCGTATCTGGAAGAGCTGCGCCAGCTGCCGGGCAGCATCCAATACGCGCTGAACCTGGAACCGCAGATTACCGCTTGGGCTTCCAAGTTTGCCGAGAAGAACAGCGCGCTGTTCCTGGGGCGCGGCATCCATTATCCGATAGCCTTGGAAGGCGCGTTGAAACTGAAAGAAATCACCTATATCCACGCCGAGGCCTATCCGGCGGGCGAGCTCAAACACGGCCCCTTGGCGCTGGTGGACGCCAGCATGCCGGTGGTGGTGATTGCGCCGAACGACAGCCTGCTGGATAAGGTGAAGGCCAATATGCAGGAAGTGGGCGCGCGCGGCGGCGAGCTGTTTGTGTTTACCGATTTGGACAGCAATTTCCAGCCCAGCGAGGGCGTGCATGTGATCCGCACCCCGCGCCACGTGGGTGTGCTCTCGCCGATTGTGCACACCATTCCGGTGCAGCTGCTGGCCTACCACGCGGCGCTGGTGCGCGGCACGGATGTGGACAAACCGCGCAATCTGGCGAAATCGGTAACGGTGGAATAGGCTACCTGAAAAATTTTATGCGGAAACGGCAGCTTGGGAGCGGAATGGTTCCCAAACTGCCGTTTTGGTTTTCAGGTAGCCCAAATATTTTCAGGTAGCTTTCTGCATTTGGTTATTCAAGGTGTGGTATTTTCTCTATGCAAGAAAAAGGCTTAACCCGTTTGGGTTAAGCCTTAAGTTTTTGGTCGGAGTGAAAGGATTCGAACCTTCGACCCCTTGCACCCCATGCAAGTGCGCTACCAGACTGCGCCACACTCCGACTTTTGAAAGGAAGCGTGGATTCTAAGCTGTTTTTTGCGGTTTGGCAAGGGCTGCTTCGATTTTTCCTAACAGGCTTTGCAAATCGGCTCGAACTTCGTCTGCCGTGGCAGCGGGGCGGCCGAGCCGGTCGCTGCCATTTAGGTTGAAGCGGTCGACATAGGCGGGGAAGCTGCCGCTCAGTTGGCGGAGTTTGACTACGTCTTGCCGGGTGTATTGGTTGCCGCCGCGGCCGATTACGATGCCGTTGTCTTGCTGCCATTGGTAGAACTGTTCGGGCCGGATGTCGGCCAGGTAGCACAGTTCTTCCAAATCGAAGTAGCGTTTGGCGGGGATGGGCGGCAGGTGTTTAGCTTTGTTTGCCATAGTTGTGTTCCACCATGCCTTTGAGTTTCTGGCTGGCGTGGAAGGTAACGACGCGGCGGGCGGTGATGGGCACTTCTTTGCCGGTTTTGGGGTTGCGGCCGGGGCGCTGCGGTTTGTCGCGCAGTTGGAAGTTGCCGAAGCCGGAGATTTTGATTTCTTCGCCGCGCTCCAAGGTGGCGCGGATTTCTTCAAAAAACAGTTCAACGAGCTCTTTGGCGTCGTTCTTGCTGATATTGCTGACTTTTTCGACCAGGATATCGGCCAGTTCTGCTTTGGTGAGTGTCATCGGTGTTACCTCTAAGATTGCGTAGGTTGCGGATTATCGCTAATTAATTTTTAGAAATCAAGTGAATGCTGGGATATGTGGGAAATTCTATGCAATCGGGCTGCAGGTTGGGCTGTTTGTTTTATTCGGGCTGGGCGTTGCTGTTTGTTATTTAAGGGGTTTGGAGGCTACCTGAAAATGCCGGTGCGGGTTGCAGCCAGGCATCAAGTGCGGCGGGGTTTTCGATGGTGAGCCAGGCGGTGTCGGCGCGGGCGGCTTGGACGGTGGCTTGGGTACGGTGCAGTACGCCGTGCCGGAAGTAGTGCAGCTCGACTTGGCTGCCGGGGGTTTGTTGCTGCCATTGTTGGGCGAAGTCGGTTGTGCTGTAGCGGTTGAGGGCGACGATGCGGTCGCCGGGGGCGAGGCCGGCTTGTTCGGCGCTGCCGCCGGTGAGGACGTGACTGAGGGTGATGTCGCTGCTGTTTTGTTGGAAGCGGGCACCGAAGTCGTTGGCGGGGCTGACGGCGGGCAGGCTGCCGCAACCGCCTTTGTGGCTGGGAGGCAGGGGCAGCCAATGCAGCCGGATGCCGGCGGTGGCGAGGCAGCTTTCGAGGGGGAGGTCGCGGGTGCTGCGGATGAGGTGGTCGAACAGTTCGCTCAGGTCTAGGCCGGTGATGTGTTGGGCAAATTCTTCCCATTCGGTTTCGGCGAGGGGGGATTGGCGGGCAAGCCAGTCTTGGTAGAGGGCTTGCATGACGGTGTCGAGGCTGTGGGGGCTGCGCTGTCGGATGGCGAGGTCGAGGCAGAGGGCGGCGAGGGCGCCTTGCTGGTAGTAGCTGGTGATGGCGTTGGGGCTGTTTTCGTTTTGTTTATAGTATTTGTCCCAGGCGTGGAAGCTGGATTGGGCGAGGGTTTGCTGGCGGCGGCCGGGGTTGCGGCGCACGCAGGTGAGGGTGTGGGCGAGCTGTTCTAAGTAGTCGGCGGGGCTGATGCGGCCGCTGCGGACGAGGAAGAGGTCGTCGTAGTAGGAGGTAATGCCTTCGAATGCCCAAAGGAGGCGGGTATAGGCTTCTTGGTTGAGGTCGGATTGGGCGAGGGCGGCGGGTTTGATGGATTTGACGTTCCAGGCATGGAAGTATTCGTGGGAAATGAGGCCGAGCAGCTGGCTGTAGTTGGAGGAGGCGGTGCTGCTGTTTTTTTCAGGTAGCCAGCTGCGGTCGGCGAGCAGGGCGGTGGAGTTGCTGTGTTCGAGGCCGCCGTAAATGTGGCCGCCGAGGTGGAGCAGGAAGGTGTAGTGCTCGAAGGGGGCGGGGCTGGGAAAGAATTGGAGTTGGGCGGCGCAGATGGCTTGGGTGTCGGCGAGCAGGCGTTGGCGGTCGAAATCGGGATAGTGGCCGCTGAGGACGAGGCGGTGGGGGATGCCGGCGGCGGTAAATTCGAGGATTTCGAGGCTGCCGGCTTCGAGCGGGCAGTCGATGAGGTGGCGGTAGTGGCGGGCTTGGTAGAGACTGCTGCCGCTGAGGCGGGGCAGGGCGGTGGCGGTTTGCCAGTGTGCGGGGAAATGCAGTTCGACTTGATGCGGTTCTTCGCTGTGCGAGGCTACCTGAAAAAAGAGGGCGGCGCCGTCGAAGAAGGCGCGTTCGTTATCGAGATAGCAGCCGCGCACGGAGAGGTCGAAGGCGTAAACGTGGTATTCGACCAGCCAATCGCCTTGGCCGGTTTGGGCGGATTGCCAGGTGTTTTTGTTGATGGCTTGCAGCTCGGCGGGCTGGCCGTTACAGCTGGCTTCTATGTGGACAACGTGGCGGGCGAACTCGCGGATCATGTAGCTGCCGGGCACCCAGTTGGGTAGGGTGAGCCGGACGGGCTCTTGGCTGCTATGGCTGAAGCGCAGTTGAATTTGGAACAGGTGTTGTTGGGGCAGGGGGGTAATGGTGTAGTGGGGCATTTGGGGTGGGGTTTCGTTTATTTTGGAAAGATACGGGCGGTTTTCAGGTAGCCTGTTTGTGTTAAAAATGAAAAGGTGATGTGTATTTTTGTGGTTATAGTGTGTGTTTTGTTTTAAAATATACCGCTTAAACTGCGTGTAGTCTATGTTGGATCGGGCTGGCGGCAGTTTGTCTTTCATATTAAGAATAAATCGGACACGGCGGCAAGGCTTTGCCGGCAAAGCCGATATTGAAGTGTACAGCCATATTTGATGGAGGTTTTTCATGGAAACACAAACCTATAACTACAAGGTAGTGCGGCAGTTTGCCGTGATGACGGTGGTATGGGGCGTGGTTGGGATGCTGGTTGGGGTGATTGTGGCGGCTCAGCTCTATCTTCCCCAGCTGAATTTGTCTGAAATCGGCCCGTGGTTTCACTTTGGCCGCTTGCGCCCGCTGCACACCAATGCCATTATTTTTGCATTCGGCGGCTGCGGCTTGATTGCCACGTCTTACTATGTGGTGCAGCGAACTTGCAATGTCCGCCTATATGGCGGCTGGTTGCCGGCCTTTACTTTCTGGGGCTGGCAATTGGTGATTGTGCTGGCTGCGATTACCCTGCCGTTGGGTTATACCCAAGGCAAGGAATATGCCGAATTGGCTTGGCCGATTGATATTTTGATCGCCTTGGTGTGGGTGGCTTATGCCATCGTGTTTTTCGGTACCATCGCTAAGCGCAAAATCAAACACATTTATGTGGCTAACTGGTTCTACGGCGCTTTCATTTTGGCTGTGGCGCTGTTGCATATTGTGAACAGCCTTGCCGTGCCGGCTGGTTTGTTCAGTATGACCTCTTATCCGATCTACGGCGGCGCCATCGATGCGATGGTGCAGTGGTGGTATGGGCATAATGCGGTGGGCTTCTTCTTAACCGCAGGCTTCCTAGGCATGATGTACTATTTCGTGCCCAAGCAGGCTGGCCGCCCGGTGTATTCCTACCGCTTGTCTGTGGTGCACTTCTGGGCATTGATTTTCACTTATATGTGGGCCGGCCCCCACCACCTGCACTACACCGCCCTACCGGACTGGACGCAATCTCTCGGCATGGTGTTGTCGCTGATTCTGTTTGTGCCTTCCTGGGGCGGCATGATCAACGGCATCATGACCCTCTCCGGCGCGTGGGATAAGCTGCGCACCGATCCGATTTTGAAATTCCTGGTGGTTTCCCTATCTTTCTACGGCATGTCTACCTTTGAAGGCCCGATGATGTCGATCAAAACCGTGAATGCCTTGAGCCACTACACCGACTGGACGGTCGGCCATGTGCATGCCGGTGCCTTGGGCTGGGTGGGTTTTGTGACCATGGGTTCGATTTACTATCTGATTCCGCGCCTGTTCGGCCGTAAGGAAATGTATAGCACCAAACTGATTGAAGCCCATTTCTGGATCGGCACCGTGGGCATCGTACTCTATATCGCTTCCATGTGGATTGCCGGTGTGATGCAAGGCTTGATGTGGGGTGCATTGAATGACAACGGTACTTTGGCCAATCCGGATTTCGTTACCACGGTTCGCGAAAGTATGCGTTTCTTCCTGATTCGTCTGGTGGGCGGGTTGCTGTATCTGTCCGGCATGTTGTTGATGGCCTACAACGTATACCGTACCGCAACGGCGGGCAAACCGGTGGATGCAGAGATCCCCGCGCTGACGCACAGCCAGCAGCATTAACATAATAAAACCAACAGATAGAAAGAACAGGCTACCAAAATGCAACTACAAAAACTTGCCGAAGAAAAAGTAGGCTACCTGATTGTTTTTACCTTTCTGCTGATCAGTATCGGGCTAATTGTCGAAGTGGTGCCGCTGTATTTCAGCCCGGCCGTAACCGAGCCCACTCCCGGCGTGAAGCCCTATACTGCCCTTCAGGTGGCTGGGCGCGATATTTATATCCGCGAAGGCTGCTACAACTGCCACTCGCAGATGATCCGTCCGTTCCGTGCGGAAACCGAGCGCTATGGCCATTACTCCGTAGCCGGCGAATCGGTATATGATCATCCTTTCCAATGGGGTTCCAAACGCACCGGCCCGGATCTGGCCCGCGTTGGCGGCCGTTACTCCGACGAATGGCACCGCCGCCACTTGATGGATCCGCGAGCCGTGCAGCCCGATTCCAATATGCCGGCTTTCCCGTGGCTGGCGCGCAGGCGCGTGGACGGAGAAACCGTTGCCGCCAATATGCGCGCCCTGCGCCGGGTAGGTGTGCCTTATAGCGATGAAGAAATTGCTGCTGCACCGGCCGAGGTGGAAGGCAAATCCGAGATGGAGGCGGTGATCGCCTACCTGCAAGGCTTGGGTTTGGCACTGAAAAATACCAACGAAATAAGAAAATAAGGCAGTTTCATGAGCGAGGTGAATCTGGTTCGTATCATGTATACCGTTATCTGCTTCCTGTTTTTCATGGTGGTGCTGGTGATTGCTTACTACGGCAAATTCAAGCAGCACTATGACGAGGAAGGGCAACGTATCATTGATGATGACGACTCAATCGGTAATCATAACCAGCATTTATAGGCCGTGAACACGGAGCACAATAATGAATACATCCCACTTTACCAGCAATTTTTGGAACTACTACATCGCCGGCATCGTCGTTATCAGTTTTATCGGATTGCTTTGGCTGATTTTGTCGCAAAACAAGGTTAAGCTGCCGCCCAAAGGCGAAGACGTGAAAACTACCGGCCATGCCTGGGACGGTATCGAGGAATACAACAACCCACTGCCGCGTTGGTGGTTTTACCTGTATATCCTGATTTGGTTGTTTGGCATCGGCTACCTGTATGTGTATCCCGGCTTGGGCGACTACAAAGGCGCGATCGGCTGGACCAGTACCAACCAATACGAAACCGAAGTGAAAGAAGCCAACGCACAATTTGCGCCGGTATATGCCAAATTTGCCAATATGACTGTGGAGCAGGTGGCTGCCGACCCGCAGGCGCAGCGCATCGGTAAAGACCTGTTCGATACCTATTGCATCCAATGTCACGGCGCCGACGCCAAAGGCCAAACCGGCTTCCCCAATCTCACCGATAACGACTGGCTGTGGGGCGGTTCGCCCGAACAAATCCACCAGAGCATTGCCAAAGGCCGCATCGGCGTAATGGCGGCATGGGGGCCGGCTTTGGGCGAGGAAGGCGTGAAAAATGCCGCCAACTATGTGCTGTCGTTGTCCGGTGTGGCACATGACGAAGAGCGCGCCAAACGCGGCGACGCCATTTTCCACGGCCCGCCCGCCAACTGCTTCGTCTGCCACGGCGACAAAGGCCAAGGCGTGCCCGGCGCCGGCCCGAACTTAACCGACAAAGTCTGGTTGTGGGGCGGCAGCGAAAAAGCCATCATCGAAACCATCACCAACGGTCGCCACAGCCAAATGCCCGCTTGGGAAGGTTTTTTGGATGAGAATAAAATCCACATCCTGACCGCCTACGTATGGGGCAAATCCCACCCCAACGGTGCCGACAAGCCGTCTGCTGCGGCCGTTTCCGCCCCGGCAAGCCCGGCCTCCGCCCCGGCGTCTGCATCCGCTGCTTCTGGCGCTGCCTCGCAAAGCGCAGCAAAATAAGCCGCCTGTTGGCGTAACAAGAAAGAGGCTACCTGAAAAACAAAACCCGTTTTTCAGGTAGCCTTTCCCTTATCCCGCGTTTACAATATGCAGCCGCAACCATTGTTTCCCATGCCGGGCAAACAGCCCTTTCGGGAAAATATTTTGGCCGCAGCCGAATTTTCATACAGGAACAACGCCATGTTAGATATCCAACTCCTCCGCAACGATGCCGCCGCCGTGGCAGCCAAGCTGGCGCAGCGCGGATTTGTTTTCGATTCCGCCGCGTTCGACGCCTTGGAAGCGCAACGCAAGGCACTGCAAATGCGCACAGAAGAATTGCAGTCTCGGCGCAACAGCGTGTCCAAGCAAATCGGCGCACTGAAAGGGCAGGGCAAACACGCCGAAGCCGAAGCCGCCATGGCCGAAGTGGCGCAAATCAAAAGCGATTTGGAGCAGGCCGATGCCGATTATCAGGCCGTGCAGTCGCAAATCGACGCCCTGCTGCTCGGCATCCCCAACCTGCCGCACGACAGCGTGCCGGTGGGCAAAGACGAAACCGAAAACGTGGAAGTGCGCCGCGTGGGCGAGCCGCGCCAATTTGATTTTGAAATCAAAGACCATGTGGACTTAGGCGAAAAACTCGGCCTCGATTTCGAAACCGCCGCCGCTCTTTCCGGCGCCCGATTCAGCCTGATGAAGGGCCCGGCCGCCCGCCTGCACCGCGCGCTGGCGCAATTCATGCTTGACACCCACACCCGGCAGCACGGCTACACCGAATGCTACACACCCTATATCGTGAGCGACAGCACTCTAGTCGGCACCGGCCAGCTGCCCAAATTCGGCGAAGACCTGTTCCACGTTACCCGCGGCGGCGATGAAAGCAAAACCACGCAATACCTCATCCCCACCGCCGAAGTCACGCTCACCAACACCGTGCGCGAGCGCATCCTGCCCGCCGACGCCTTGCCCATCAAGCTCACCGCCCATTCCCCCTGCTTCCGCAGTGAGGCCGGATCGCACGGTAAAGACACGCGCGGCCTCATCCGCCAGCACCAGTTCGACAAAGTGGAAATGGTGCAAATTGTCCATCCAGAAGCCTCCTACGCCGCGCTGGAAGAAATGGTCGGCCACGCCGAGCGCATCCTGCAGCTGCTCGAACTGCCCTACCGTGTCATCACCCTGTGCACCGGCGACATGGGCTTCGGCGCTGCCAAAACCTATGACCTGGAAGTATGGGTGCCCGCGCAAAACACCTACCGCGAAATTTCCAGCTGCTCCAACTGCGAAGACTTCCAAGCACGCCGCATGAAAGCCCGCTTCAAAGACGAGCACGGCAAAAACCGCCTCGTGCACACCCTCAACGGCTCCGGCCTCGCCGTAGGCCGCACCTTGGTGGCCGTGCTGGAAAACCACCAAAACGCCGACGGCAGCATCAGCATCCCCGCCGCCCTGCGCCCCTATTTGGGCGGTTTGGAAAAGCTCGCTCCCTAAGCCCCAAAGGCTACCTGAAAACCAGCTTTCTGTTTTTCAGGTAGCCTCTATGCCACATCAACCGGCTGATTAAATGATCGATTTACACTGCCACTCCAATATATCCGACGGCGCCCTGCCGCCGCGAGAAGTGGTACGGCTGGCGCATGCCAACGGCTGCACCCTGCTCGCCCTCACCGACCACGACCACACCGGCGGCCTGGCCGAAGCGCGGCAGGAAGCGGCAGCCTTTGGCATGCGCCTGATCAACGGCGTGGAAATCTCCGTGAGCTGGCGCAAACGCACCATCCACATGGTCGGCCTGAATTTCGACGAACACAACGGCCCACTGCAAAGCCTGCTTGCACACGTGCGGCAGGGGCGGCTGGAACGCTTCGCCCGCATGGCCGAAAAACTCGAACGCAGAGGATTGGCCGGCGCATATGAGGGCGCACTCGCGCTGGTGCCCAACCGCGAAATGGCCAGCCGCACCCACCTGGCGCAATGGTTGATCGAACAGGGGCACGTGCGCAACAAACAGCAAGCCTTCAAAAAATATCTGGGCGACGGCAAACCCGCCTGGGTGAAACACGAATGGGCCTCGCTGGAAGAAGCGGTGGCAGGGGTGCTCGGCGCGGGCGGAATCGCCGTCATCGCCCATCCCATCCGCTACGGTTTGTCGGCCACCGCGCAGCGGAATTTGTTCACCGAGTTTAAAGCGCTGGGCGGCCAAGCCATCGAAGTGCACAGCGCCACCACCAATCTGAACGACCGCCTCAACTACGCCCGACTGGCCGAGCAGCACGGCTTTCTCGCCAGCGCCGGCAGCGACTTCCACCGCATAGGCGATTTCGGCAGCGGCAGATTGGGCGCCTGCCCGCCGCTGCCGGAGCGCTGCCGGCCGGTTTGGCAAGAGTTTTGCTTGTAAACCGGAATGGGCAGCCGCGGCCGCCGCGCTATTTGAAAAAACGCTATACAAAGGAAACAATATGTTGAAACAATTTGAGATCAACAACTACGTCAGAAAACAGCTGCAAGAATATCTGGCTGGGAAAAACATGACGCTGGAGCAGGCCATGGCCGAAGAAGCCAGCAACAACGAAATTGCCGCCATCGTGCATGGCGGCTTGCCCGGCATGGTGCGCAAAATTTATTCGTTGGGCAAAATGCAGGCCTTTTTCTGGGAAAAGAGGGAGTTGATTCAGGGTTTTATTGCCGAACGCCTGCAAGCCCCCGCCAAGCCGGCCAAGAAGAAATAGAGGCAGGCTGTGGAAGCGGCAGCCGCTGTTTTAATTTGGAAGCTGGATTTTCAGGTAGCCTTTTGTAGGCTGAAATAAATCGCAAACAAATGAGGGATAGTTGAAATGTTATTGTTATGGTTAGGGATTATTTTATCGGCGGTGGTGGCGTTTTTCTTTTTCCGCAACCGTAAAATCGAGCAGGAAATGGAACGCGCGCGCCGCGAAGAAGAAATCGAGAAAATTCTAGAACGCAAACGCAAAGAAATCGAGCAGGATAAAACGCTAAACTAAATGCTTTGGTCATATCCGGAAGATCGTAACACACCGCACAGCAATCGGCCGCCTTCTGGCGGCTGATTTGTTTTGCGTGTTGGGCTGGGGCTTGCCGGTTGCCATGGGACAGATACCGTAATCAAAAGTCAAGCAGTTTTTAAAAACGCAAGCAACAGTAAGGCAGCGGCAATCTTCGGATGCCACTTTTTCGCAACAGTTCGGAACTACTGTTTTACGCTTGTTTGTGCCGGTTCTCATCAAACGGCTGGCCGGATTTAATCACGGCGTAGGCGTATTTGATGATTTTGCACATCATCAAGACATAAATTTGCTTGGGATGTTTGCCCTGTTTCAGCTTTTGTTCAAACCAAGGCCGCCACAACTTGCTTCTTAGGCAGGCTACCCGGGCGGGATAATAAAGTGCTTTGCGTACCATCTTATCGCCCATTTTGGATATCTTGACGTATTTGACACTTGTACCGGAATCTTTAATAACCGGAGACAGGCCCAAATAGCTGATCAGTTTCTTTGAGTTTTCAAATTTGTCTATATCGACCAGTACGGACAAGAGCCAGGCGGCGGTTGTTTTGCCTACGCCGCTGATGGTTTGCAATAGTTGCTGGTTATGGCTTAATTCTTTATCCGAATCTATCAAATCTTGTATGGCCGTTTTGCAGTTTGCTATTTCGTTTTGTATGGCGTTTATTATCGTATCTATGCCTGATTTGATTCCCGGATCGGATACTTCTTTTCTGTTGCTTTCCATATTCAGCAATATGTTCAATTGTTCTATCCGCCTATTTAATACCTTTAGATTCTTGCGTTTTTCTGATAAGGGCTGCCATAAGGGCGGGTTTTCCCGCTGACAGTAGTCGGCTATCAGTTTGGCATCCTGTTTATCGGTTTTGGTACGCCTTAGTTTGTATTCGGCATACAGTTTGATAGATAGGGGATTGACTACGCTGATTTTGATTCCTGCCTCATGTAATACGTTGGCAACGGGCAGATAGTAAACGCCGGTATATTCGCAGCAGGCATGGATTTGCTGGTTTTGCTGTTGATAGCTTTGTATGCGTTCCATCAATTTGGCTATGCCGATGGGATTATTCATAACCCGCATGAAATCGTTTTGGCCGTTAAAGTGTGCGTCTATGGTCAATTTGGATATATCCAATCCAAGGGCGATTTGCTGCATGGTTCAATCCTTATATTGTGTCTGTAGACAGGCTACCTGAAAATGGATGGGGCGCAGCCAAAACAGCATTTCCACCAGGCAACGCCAGCGTTGCAGGATGGCGGCCGCCTCGTAGCGCAGCCGCTTAATTCAGGAGCGGTAACGCGGTAAAATCCCGCCTAAGCCGCCATTTTGCCGTGCCATCCCAAACCAGCCAAAGCCACACCCCATGTTCCAAACCCTCAAAACCATCTGGCAAGGCCTCAGCCAGCCCGGCCGCCTCTTTCCCCACCAGCTCGCCTTCACCCTGCTGATTCCCTTGCGCAACTGGGCGCTCTCGCCCGCCGAGCTGGTGCGCCGGCTCGATTTGCAGCCAAACAGCCATATCCTCGAAGTCGGCTGCGGTCCCGGCTATTTCAGCCCCGCGCTCGCCCGCGCCGTACCGCAGGGCGAAGTGGTGCTGGCCGACATCCAGCCCGAAATGCTTGCCAAAGCGCGGCGGCGACTGGAAAAGCGCGGTATCGCCAATGCGGCCTACCATCGGTGCGACGGCAGCCGCTTTCCTTTTGCCGAAGGCTCGTTCGACCGTATCGTGCTGGTAACCGTACTGGGCGAAGTGGCTGACCAAGCCGCCTATTTGGCCGAATTCCGCCGCCTGCTTGCCCCCAACGGCCTGCTTTCCATCTCCGAAGCCGCCGGCGATGCCGACAAACTCAGCCGCGCCGAGCTTACCGCACTGCTCGCCCGCCACGGCTTCGCCCCCGCTGCGCAGTTCGGCAGCAAGCGCAATTACACGCTGAATTTCCGCAAAACGGATTTTCAGGTAGCCTCACCCGCTCGCCCTAAAGGCTACCTGAAAAACTACCTATCTAACACGCCGACCAATTTTCAGATAGCCTGAACCACTGCTACTACACCCATCACGGAGCCAACCATGCCATCAGACCCCCTTGCCACACTACGCCAAAAAATCTGCCAAGTGTGCGACGGCCTGCTCGCCGCCGTGCGCCTCGCCGGCCTGCCCGACGACAGCCTCTCCTGGCTGTATTTCGCCGACAGCACCACCGAAGCTTTTCCCGACGGCTGCACCATCGCCTACCGCCAAACCGCCGCGCACGGCTCATACCGCTACATCATCGCCGAGCGCGGCAGAATCCTGCGCGACGACCGCTCGACCAGCCTGCACCGCTTTCTCTACTACCCCCTGCAAGACATCACCCACCAAGCCGCCTGCCGTCACGAGCTGGAACACCGGCAGCCCAACCAAGATTTCCGCCGCATCCTGTTCGCCAAGCAGCTCGAACTCTTGGCAAAAATCCACCCCGATTACGCCGCCCGCCGCCAAGCCGAAATCGACACCATATTGCGGCAACACCCCTATCGCGACGATGCAGCCTGAAACGCCCCATCCGATTTCCGTTTCGCAGAAATTCCATTACGCTGCGTTTTAGCTTCGCAGAAACCCAGCCTTGCTCTGCAAGACATCGCTTTAACTTCGTTGAAGCTGCGCTTTCAGGTAGCCTCTCTCCCCAGCCAAAGGCTACCTGAAAAACAAACCTATATTTGGGAAGACACCATTCTCTTTCAGGCAGCCTGAAAACCCAAAAAGCAGCCTGCACCCCCAACCCACAAAGGAATCCCCACATGGCCAAAGCCCCCAAAACCCTCTACACCTGCACCGAATGCGGCGGCACCGTGCCCAAGTGGCAGGGCAAATGCCCGCACTGCGGCGAATGGAACACTTTGCAGGAAGGCATCGCCGCGCCCGAGCCGAAAAACGCCCGCTTCCAGTCGTGGGCGGCGGACACCTCGCAAGTGCAGGAACTCTCCAAAGTAACCGCCGCCGAAGTGCCGCGCGAGCCCACCGGCATGGGCGAACTCGACCGCGTGCTCGGCGGCGGGCTAGTGGACGGTGCGGTCATCCTGCTCGGCGGCGACCCGGGCATCGGCAAATCCACGCTGCTGTTGCAAACCGTTGCCCTGATGGCGAAAAAGCGCAACGTGCTGTATGTGTCCGGCGAGGAATCCGCCCAACAGGTCGCCCTGCGCGCACAGCGGCTCGGCCTGAATGCGGACGGCGTGCATCTGTTGGCAGAAATCCGCTTGGAAGCCGTTCAGGCTGCCTTAAAACAGCACCGGCCCGCCGTGGTGGTCATCGACTCGATTCAGACCATGTATTCCGACCAAATCACCTCCGCGCCCGGCTCGGTGTCGCAGGTGCGCGAGTGCGCCGCGCAGTTCACGCGCATGGCCAAGCAGATGGGCATCGCCATGATTTTTGTCGGCCACGTCACCAAAGACGGCGCGATTGCCGGCCCGCGCGTGCTGGAACACATGGTGGACACGGTGCTGTATTTCGAGGGCGACCAGCATTCCAACTACCGCATGATACGCGCCATCAAAAACCGCTTCGGCGCGGCCAACGAGCTGGGCGTGTTCGCCATGACCGAAACCGGCCTCAAAGGCGTGTCCAACCCCTCCGCCATTTTCCTCGCCAGCTACCGCGACGACGTGGCGGGCTCGTGCGTGCTGGTAACGCAGGAAGGCAGCCGCCCGCTCTTGGTGGAAATCCAAGCCTTGGTGGACGACGCGCACGGCTTCACGCCCAAGCGGCTCACCGTGGGCTTGGAGCAGAACCGGCTGGCCATGCTCTTGGCCGTGCTCAACCGCCACGCCGGCATCGCCTGCTTCGACCAAGACGTGTTCATCAACGCGGTGGGCGGCGTGAAAATCAGCGAACCGGCGGCGGATTTGGCGGTGATTCTGGCGATGGTGTCCAGCTTCCGCAACAAGCCGCTGCCGGAAAAAATGGTGGCCTTCGGCGAAATCGGCCTGAGCGGCGAAGTGCGCCCCGTGGCGCGCGGGCAGGAGCGGCTGAAAGAAGCGGAAAAACTCGGCTTCCAACGCGCCATCGTCCCCAAGGCCAACCTGCCGCGCAACAAAAAAGAGTTCCCCAAGCTGGAACTCTTCGGCGTGGAACGGCTGGACGAGGCGGTGAGATTGGCGCGGGAGTTGGCGGAATAAAATGGTTTGCCATTGGCGCCGGAAGACAGCCTTCACACCAGAACGCCGTTTTGATTGCGTTGGCACTTTGTTTTCAGGTAGCCTCATCCGAAAGGCTACCTGAAAAAAACGGAAGCGAATCTGCCATGAACCCATCCCCCATCATCGAAAACCTGCACCGTGCCTACACCGATTTCCTTGCTTGGAAAACCGCCGAATTCGGCAGCCTGCCCGAGCGGGAAATCGGCGGCGAATGGGAATGCAACTATGCCGCCATGCCCGAAGTGTGGGCGGCATGCTTCGACTTTGCGCAGCAGATCCCCGCGCACCAATGGCAGCCGGAACAGGCCGCGCAACTGCTTTATCTCACCGCACGCGATAACGAAAGCGAATACATTGTGGAAATGCTGCCCGAACCCGCCCTGCTGCGCCTGTGCGACACCTACCGGCAGCAGCCCGTGTATGATGCGGGCTGGCAGCTTGCCGACCAATTGCCGCGCCTGTCCGACCGTGCCGCCGCATGGCGGTGGGCGGAATATTTCTGCAATGACCCCGACGAATACACCTGCCGCCGTGCACTGATGGTGTCCGGCAGCCTGAATGCGCCGCACACCGAGCGCTATGCCGAATGGTTTTGGCGGCGCGGCACTTTCCGCCATACCAAAGGCTGGGATGCCGACGAGTACCAGAAAATCGCCGTATTGCAGGCCTTGGCGGCGATGGGTTCGCCCTTGTTGCCCCAATATTTACGTCTGGCGCGGCAAGACGATCGGCAGTATTTGGTGCAGCAGGCGCGGGAGTTGGGCGGCTAGGTTGTTTTTAGCTGGGCCAAGACGGGTTTCCATTTTTCAGGTAGCCTGCAATGGAGGTAGGGCTACCTGAAAAATAGACTCAGTGTTTACTATGAAGCTAAAGAGCCATCCGGCTCGAACTGTGCTAAGCCCGCGTTTAGCTTTGCAGAAACACTGCCTTGACCCCACCGCATCGTTTTAGCCCCCCTTATCCGATATCATTATTCCACAGAGTGAGCAAATATCATGACCAAACCCACTTCCATCCGCACCCTGCAAGCCGCAGGCAAAACCGTCTATCTCGCCGAAACCGCAGGCTGCCGCGCCGACAGCCCGCTGGTGCTGACATTCCTGTCCCAAAAAGAAACCGCAGAGCTGGCCACCCTGCTGCCTGAAATCCCGCTGCGGCTGGCGGCGGTGGACGAGCCGGATTGGGAGGCGGCATTCACGCCGTGGCCGGCACCGCGCGCGTTTAAGGGTGCGGCCGATTTCGGCGGCGGGGCGGATGATTATCTGGCAATGCTGGAGCAGCGGCTGCTGCCGCAGTTGGAAGCGGAGTTGGCGATACAGCCCGTGTGGCGCGGTTTGGCGGGTTTTTCGCTGGGCGGCCTGCTGGCAGCATATGCGGCTTACCGCAGCGGCGCGTTTGCCCGGCTGGCGGCGGTGTCGGCCTCACTGTGGTTCGACGGCTGGCCGGAGTTTTCCGCCGCGCACGCCTTCCGCACATCGCCGCAGCGCGCCTATTTTTCGGTGGGCGACAAGGAGAAAAACAGCCGCAACCCGCGTTTGGCTTGCGTGGAAGACAATATCCGCGCCACGGCCGAACTGTGGCGGCAGCGCGGCGTGGCCACGCAATTTGAGCTGAACCCGGGCGGGCATGTGGCCGAGGTGGCGCAGCGGATGGCGCGGGCGGTGCACTATTTGGCGGAATAGGGTGTTGGCCAGACTGCCGGGGAAGAGAGGCTACCTGAAAAATCAATCCTATTGAAAGCATAAAGTAATATTTCAGGTAGCCTGATGCGGCTACCTGAAAACGGCAGAATGCTTTTGGCAGATTGGCACGTTCCGATATGAAGAACAAGCCGCAGGCGGCATGCCGGCCGCCGTTTTCGGGCAGCGCCGCAGTTTGCCGGATACAGAAAAACAACGGGCAAACCTGCTTGGGCCGCCCGTTGTTTTTTGCAGGATGGTTTACGCCCAATCCACCCAGCCGAGCAGCCAGGTGAACAGGATGATGCCGCCGAACACGATGCGGTAGTAGGCGAAGGGCACGAAATTTTTGCTCGACACAAAGCGCAGCAGGGCTTTCACCGCCACCAGGCCGGATACGAAGGCGGCGATGAAGCCGATGGCAATCAGGCCGAAATCCTGCGCGGTGAAGGCGCTCAGGTTTTTTAAAATGCTGTAGCCGGAGGCGGCCACCATGATCGGCACGGCCAGGAAGAAGGAAAATTCGGTGGCGGTTTTGCGGTCGAGCCCCCATACCATGCCGCCCATGATGGTGCTGCCGGAGCGGGAGGTGCCTGGAATCAGCGCCAGAATTTGAAACAGGCCCACGGCAAGCGCGTCGCGCGGGCGCATGTCGTCCACGCTGCGCACCCGTGGCGGCACGCGGCTCTGCCGTTTTTCAATCCACAAAATCAACACGCCGCCCACCACCAGCGCGGCGGCCACGCTTACCGGGTTGAACAGCACTTTCTCAATAAAATCATTCAGCAGCAGGCCGATTGCGGCAGCGGGCACGAAGGCGATGGCCAGATTAAGCACGAAGCGGTTGGCCAGCCGGTCTTTGCCCAAGTGAGTGGCCACGTGGAGGAAGCGGGCGCGGTATTCATACACCACGGCAAGGATGGCGCCGAGCTGAATGGCGATGTTGAACACGGCGTGGCTTTCGGCGTCGAAACCGATCAGGCTGCCGGCCACGATCAGGTGGCCGGTGCTGGAGATGGGCAGGAATTCGGTGAGGCCTTCTACGATGCCGAGAAATAAGGCTTTGAAGGCGAGGAGCAAACTCATGGTGAAACTCTTGAAAACATTTTGAAAAATATTTCAGGTAGCCCATAGTCTCCGCTACAGGCTACCTGAAAATCTGTGTGCGGCTTTAGCGGTTGGCCTGGCCGGCTAAGGAGGCGGCACGGCTGCGCACGGTGGCGCGCGGGGCCGGGGCGGGCATGCCGCGTTCGGCGCGCACTTTTTCAATCAGCTCCTGCAATACCTGCATGTTTTTGGAATCGGTGAGCTCGTATTTGCCGCCCACTACGATGGTGGGGGTTTTGGTGATGTTGTAGGCAACGGTTTGCTGTTGCAGGTTGCGGGCGGCTGCGGCGGCCTGCGGGCTGTTGTAGGCGGCGAGCAGGCGGCTGCCGTAGGGCTGCTGCTGAATCCAGTTTTTCAGGCTAGCTTCATCGGTTACTTTGCCGTCCATCAGTGCGCTGAAAATGGCGCGGTTGGCCTGGCGGGAGAGGCCGGTGGATTGCACGGCGGCGGAGAGCTGCGCCAGGGTTTGGTGCGCGGGCTGCCACACAATGTGTTCTTGGCGCAGCACGGTGTCGGAGGCGAAGCGTTTGCTCTGCTGCTCAATTGCGGGCTCCAAGTGCTGGCAGTGGACACAGAAATAGCCAAAGAATTCGGTTACTTCGATTTTGTTGGGGTGCACGGGCTTGATGACGTTGGTGCGCACGATGTAGTCGGTGCCTTCCACAGCTTTGGCCTGGGCGGTGCCGACGGCGAAGACGGCGAGTGCGGCGAGGAGCAGGGCTTTCAGTTTCATGTTGGTCTTTCGTTGTGTTGATTGTCGGGTAGGGTTAATCGGCTTGGCGGGTGAGGCTGTCCACGCCATTGCTGCGCAGGCGCTCGCTCAGGGCATCGGCTTGGGCGCGACTGAGGCGACCGCTCTGGATGCGGTATACGGTTTGGCCGTTGCGCTGGCTGCTGCTCACGCGGGCGTCGATGCCGAGCATGGCGAGTTTGGCGCGTTGTGAATCGGCGGCTTCGGGGTTGTTGTAGGAGCCCATCTGCACGATGTAGCGGCCGCCGTTGTTGGCGTGCTGCTCGGCATTGCGCTGGCTGTTGCGCTGCTCGGCGGCTTTGGCTTCGGCTTCGCGGCGTTCGCGTCGAGCCTGTTCGCGGGCGCGCTCCACGTTGCCGCTTTCCAGAATCTGCTGCGGTGTGGGCTTGGCTTCGGGCTCGGGTTTGCGCTGAGGCTCGCGCGGCTTGGCCTGCTGTTGGGGTTTGGGCTGCTCGGGCCGAGTTTCGGGGGTGCTGGCCTGGGCGGGTGCGGAGGCTGTTGCTGGCGGTTGGTCGGTGATGTCGCCGGGGGGCAGGGTGTAGCGGCCGCTGCTGCCGGAGGCGTCGCTGCCGGCGGCAGCGGTGGGCTGCGGCTGCTGGCGCGGGGTGAGGATTTCGGGCTGGGTTTCGGTTTTCGGCGCTTCGGGCTGTTTGATGCCGGAGGGCGTGTTGTTGAGGAAATACAAAACCGCGCCGATGATGAAGGTGGCCAGCAGGAGGCCGAAAATAAAGCCGGTAAGGCCTTTGCCGTGAGGTTTGGTTTGCATGGGGAAAAAGGCTTGCTAAAAATGTGCCGCATTTTATCAAAACCGTTTGCGGCGGCGGAAGGTTTTTACATGTTCTTTCAGGCTGGGCGGTTTAACTGCGTTGCGGTTTTGTTTTCAGGTAGCCTTTGGGTGGCGGGAAGGGGCTACCTGAAAATATTTGGGAGGAAATGGGGTTTGACGCCCGGCATTTTCAGGTAGCCTTTTAAGACGGGGTGCGGCGGAAGCTCACGGCCTGCATCACGTGGCGCTGGTTTACGCTATCGCTGCCGGCAAGGTCGGCCAGGGTGCGGGCGATGCGCAGGATGCGGTGGTAGCTGCGGGCGGAGAGGGAGAGTTTTTCCAGCACGGCAGCAAGGGCGGCTTTGGCTTCTGGCTCGATGGCGGCGATGTCGTCAAGCTCGCTTACGTTGAGCTCGGCATTGTTTTTGCCTTGGCGGCGGTGTTGTCTTTCGCGGGCGATGAGCACGCGCTGCAACACGGTGGCGCTGGGTTCGCCGGGCGCGGCCTGGGTGAGCTCGGCGGCGGTGAGGGCAGGCACTTCGATAATTAAATCAATCCTGTCTAAGAGCGGGCCGGAGATTTTGCCGCGGTAGCGGGCGATGCTCTCGGGCGTGCAGCGGCAGGGTTTGGCGGGATGGCCTAGGTAGCCGCAGGGGCAGGGGTTCATGGCGGCCACGAGCTGGAAGCGGGCGGGATAGGTGGCCTGGCGGCTGGCGCGGGAAATGTGGATGAGGCCGTTTTCCAGTGGTTCGCGCAGCATTTCGAGCACTTTGCGGTCGAACTCGGGCAGTTCGTCGAGGAACAATACGCCGTTGTGCGCCAAGGAAATTTCGCCTGGCTTGGGGTCGGAACCACCGCCCACCATGGCGGCGGCGCTGGCGCTGTGATGCGGCGAACGGAAGGGGCGGCGGCGGGAGAAGCCGTGCTGCTGGGGCAGCAGCGAGCGCAGCGCCCAGGTTTCGGTCATTTCGTGGTCGGACAGGGGCGGCAGGATGCCGGGCAGGCGCTGGGCGAGCATGGATTTGCCGGTGCCGGGCGGGCCGCTCATCAGCAGGCTGTGGCCGCCGGCGGCGGCGATTTCCAGTGCGAGGCGGGCGGTGTGCTGGCCTTTTACGTCTTGCAGGTCGGGATAGGGGGCTTCTTCTCGGGCGCGGATTTCGGGGCGGCAGCGCTCGAGCGCAGCGATGCCGTTGAGGTGGGCGGCCACGGCGCCGAGGCTGTCGGCGGCGAGCACTTCGGCGCTTTCAATCAGCGCGGCCTGCTCGGCGCTTTGCTGCGGCAGGATGAAGCGGCGCTGCGCCTGTGTGCTCTGCCACACCATCGCCAGCGCGCCGCGCACCGGGCGCAGCAGGCCGGACAGCGCCAGCTCGCCGGCCATTTCGTAGCGGGCGAGCTCTTCGGGGGCAATGGCGATTTGGCCGGAGGCGGCAAGGATACCGATGGCAATCGGCAGGTCGAAGCGGCCGGATTCTTTGGGTAGGTCGGCCGGGGCGAGGTTGACGGTGATTTTCTTGGCGGGGAAATCGAAGCCGCTCTGGATGATGGCGGCGCGCACGCGGTCTCGGCTTTCCTTCACTTCGGTGTCGGGCAGGCCGACGATGTTGAACGCGGGCAGGCCGTTGGCTAGGTGGGCTTCCACTTCCACCAGGGGCGCGGCCATGCCGCTGAGGGCACGGCTGTATACCACCGCCAAGCTCATGCCGCGATTCCTATTGCTGTTCGGTGTGGTTGGGCAGGGCGGCTGCCGGGGCGGCGGCTTCCAGCTTGGCCAGGCGCGCTTCGAGGGCGGCCAGCTTTTCGCGGGTTTTGATCAGCACCTGCTGCTGGATGTCGAACTCTTCGCGGGTAACCAAATCCAGTTTGTTAAACGTGCTGCCGAGCAGGGCTTTCACGTTTTTTTCCGCGTCTTTCACCGGGCTTGCGGCGATGGTGCTGCTGATTTTTTCGGCGAGCTCGTCGAGGATTTTTTTGGCCAGCATGGCGGTTTCCTTGTGTTGGGATGTGAATGAGCGCATTTTATCGGCGCGGGGGTGGGGCAGCAAGCATTAAGGGCGGCAAACGTTAAAAAGGCTACCTGAAAACCATGCGGCAGATGTTTTCAGGTAGCCTTTATCCGGTTTTCAGGTAGCCTTTAATGCCACTCGAAGCGCAGCAGCCGCATCAGCAGCACCAAGCCCAGCAGGCTCACCAGCATATACAGGCTGCTCGACAAACCGTGCCAGAAGCCCATTTCGCCGCCAAGCAGGTTGGGCAGCCAATGCGTTTGCCCCGTGCGCAGTGCGCGGATAACCGGCACCAGCAGAAACTGCGAAACCGCCAGCAGCAGCCAAGTGAACGCCACCAGGCGGGCGGAAAGTTTGCTGTTGCCGCCCCGGCCGAACGACTGCCGGCGAGCCGAAACGCCGGCCAAATACACAACGGCCCACACAAACAGCCCGATATAATTCACCGCGCCAAACAGCATCCCGGCCAGCGTGCCCGCCTGCTCCTTGGGCAGCGATTGAAACAATAAAGGCGCCACGCCGTAGCCCGCCATCACATAAGCCCCAAACCACGCCGCCACCAACAAAGCCAACACTCGATTTGCAAACATCCGCATCCTTTCTCTGCCAAACGGGTTAAAACGCAGCAGAGTTTACCGTATTCTTCACATTCTTTCAGCCGGGCGGGCAATGATTTACCTGCTATAAAATCCGCCTACACTGCGTTACAATCCCGCATTTTCCGTTTCCGCTACACCAATAAACGCCATGTCGCACAAACCGAAACCCGAACACGAAGCCAACAAACTCAGCAAACGCCTGCGCCACGCCGTCGGCGACGCCATCAACGATTTCAATATGATCGAGCCGGGCGACAAAATCATGGTCTGCCTCTCCGGCGGCAAAGACAGCTACGCCCTCTTAGACATCCTGCGCCAGCTGCAAGCTTCCGCGCCGATTGATTTCGAACTCGTGGCCGTGAACCTCGACCAAAAGCAGCCCGGCTTCCCCGAAGACGTGCTCCCGGGCTACCTGAAAAGCATCGGCGTGCCCTTCAAAATCGTGGAAGAAGACACCTATTCCACCGTGAAGCGCGTGCTGGACGAAGGCAAAACCACCTGCTCGCTGTGCAGCCGCCTGCGCCGCGGCATCCTCTACCGCACCGCAAAAGAGCTGGGCTGCACCAAAATCGCCCTCGGCCACCACCGCGACGATATTTTGGCCACGCTGTTCCTGAATATGTTTTACGGCGGCAAACTCAAAGCCATGCCGCCCAAGCTGGTGAGCGACAACGGCGAACACATCGTCATCCGTCCGCTGGCCTATGTGAAGGAAAAGGATTTGATCAAATACGCTGAATTGAAGCAGTTCCCCATCATCCCGTGCAACCTGTGCGGCTCTCAGCCCAATTTGCAGCGGCAGGTGGTGGGCGAGATGCTGAAGGATTGGGACAAACGCTTCCCCGGCCGCATCGAAAGCATGTTTTCCGCGCTGCAAAACGTGGTGCCCTCGCATTTGGCCGATACCGAACTGTTTGATTTCGTTGGACTCAGGCGCGGGCAGGATTTGAAACACGGCGGCGATTTGGCTTTCGACAGCGAAACCGTGTCGTTTGACGCGCCGCGCGATGAGGAAGATGAAAGGCTACCTGAAAAAACCGGGCGCAAGGTGATCAATATTTTGGTCAGCAAGCCGAAGGAAGGGGGCTGCGGTGCGCGATAAGGTGCTGGCCGTGCTGCGGCTGTTCGGCCTTTTGCTGGTGATGATGGCATTGCCGGTGCTGCTCGGCCTGTTCGGTTATGCAAACGCGGCGCTGGGCTGGCGGACGGCGGGCGGCGCGGCGTGGTATGCGGCGCAGGGGGCGGAAGCGCTGCTGTTCGGCGCGGCGGGAGGGGCGGTATTGTATTGGTTTGCCCGCCTTTATCGGCGCGGCGCAAACGGCTATTTCCGCCCGCCGGGCGACAAAATTTCCGGCAAAAAGCTGTTGCTCTCGGCGGGCTACCTGCTGCTCCTGTTGGCCGTGGGGCCGCTGTATGAGGCGCTGATGCGCGCGCTGGGCGCGGATGGGGGAGTGGACGATTTGCAAAACCAGCAAATCCTGCTGCACATGGTGCGCCAGCTGCCGCTGCCGATGGTGCTGCACATCGTGCTGCTGGCGCCGCTGCTGGAAGAATTGCTGCTGCGCGGCATTTTCTTCCAGAACTTCGGCGCGCCAGACCGCCCGGGCAAAAGGCTTGCGCTGCTGGCGGCTTCGGCCTTCGTGTTCGGCAGCCTGCACAACCCGCCCACGGAGCCCGCCTTCCTGCTGTATTCCGCCATGGGCCTGGTGCTGGGCGGGGCGTACCTGCACACCAAGGATTTGAAGTATCCGGTGCTGATTCATATGGTTAACAACACCATCAGCTTGGTGTCGTCGTTTTGGCCGGAGTAGGGCGCGGCAATTTGGAAGGCTACCTGAAAAGTGATGTAGATCGGGCATTTATGCCCGACGTTTGTAATGGGAGAGCGTGGGTGTCGGGCATTTATGCCCGACCTACGGGTAATCCTAATTAAAGGCTACCTGAAAAATTTTGGCAGGCCGGTGGGTGTGGCGCAGCCACGCACGCGGATACGGAGTTTCAAGCAACGCGTGCGTGCGTTCCGCACACACCCTACGCATATGGGTTGCCCCAGTTGCATCACGGCAAAGGCTACCTGAAAAATATGGGCAGGCGGGAATGGCGCCCATGCCCGGGCTGCGGGCTGCGGGGCGCGCTCAGCGGCGCGGCGAGGCGCAAACAAAGGAATTCCCGTCATCGAAATCTTGGCATTCCTTGTAGCCGCCTGTTTTACATTGGTTTAGGGCGTCATTTTCTGCATCCCTCATACGCTCCCCTACGCCAAAGAAATAGAGGGTGTCGCCGCGAGCATCTTTGCCCCTGGCCGTGGCCAGGCATCCGTTTCGCGTTACCATCACGCGGCAATTGCGCCCGCCGTTCTCCCGACAGCGGTTTAGGGCTTCCTGCCTGACCTCGCGTGCGGTGTGGCCACTGCTAACGGCGAAAACGCGGTTGGGCGCGGCGGCCAAGGCGGCAAAGTCGTGATGCTCTATCACCCGGGGGCGTGTCGGCCCGCTGTCGTAGCCGCCGCCTCCGCCGGAAGTATCCACACAGGCTCCGTTGCCATACATCGCATAGCAGTAATGTTCTTGCGGGTTCGCCGCTGCAAACTGGCTGGCGGCCAAGCTGCCCAGTGCCAGCAGCGCGGGCAAAATAAATTTTTTCATGAGCTTCCCTTTTTGAATAATTGGAAAAGCAGCCGGCCGGGCTGGCTGCCGAAGGGCGGCATTGTAGGGCTTGCGCGGCGGGAAGGCTACCTGAAAAACAGCAAACGGTTTCAAGCCGGTATTGGCGGTTGGCTTCGCAGAAAACCAGCCTTGCTTTGCAAGGTGTCGTGTTCGCTTGGTTGAAGCTGCGTTTTCAGGTAGCCTGGCGGGAAAGGAGAAAATCATGCAAACAGACGAACAGGCACTCAAAAGCAAAGAAGAACGTTACCGCCGCCGCGTGCGCGAATTTGTGCGGCAGAACCGGCTGGCGGGGGCGATGAACAACACCAAATGGCGGGAGCTGCGCGGGGCGATGGATGAGTGGGAAAACGCGCCGGCCTATGAAATAAAATACCTGTTTAACGATAAATCGGAAGTTGAAACCGAGCACAAAATCGCCAAGCTTTCTTCAAGCATAGGCGATTGGGGCTACGAGCATTTCTACCCGATGTTCGATATCGAATGGGTGAAAATCGAGAAATTCCGTACCGTATTCCGCGGGCATTTGATTGCGCCGGAAATTGTGGACAACAGCGCGGGTATTCGCGCGATATTGGAGCGCTTCAGTATTCCGTATGCGGAGAGCGAGTTTTGCTTTACGGTGTACGGCTACCTGAAAGGCTGACCGGCCGGAAGGCAGGGATAAAGGCTACCTGAAAATTTTTCAGCTTCGCAGAAACCTGCAAAGCTCGTTTCAGGTAGCCTTTGTTTGTTTTCAGCCAGCCTGGCGGCCTTTCCTTTACACCCAGCCGCCGAGGTTTTCCCGCGCGAGGTCGGCGAGGGCTTGGATGAAGACGGGGTTGTCGTTGAGGCAGGGGATGAAGCGGAAGGTGCGGCCGCCGGCTTCGTGGAATTGTTCGCGGCCTTGGATGGCGAGCTCTTCGAGGGTTTCGAGGCAGTCGCTCACGAAGCCGGGGCAGAATACGTCGAGCTCGCGGACGTTGTGTTTGGCGGGCAGTTCGGTGAGCAGGTCGGAAGTGGCGGGGCCGACCCAGCGGGCGCGGCCGAAGCGGCTTTGGAAGGCGAGATACCATTCTTGGGGGGAAAGATGGAGGGCTTCGGCCAAGAGCTGGGCGCTGGCGCGGCATTCGGCGGCGTAGGGGTCGCCCTGCTGCACGGCGGCTTCGGGGATGCCGTGGAAGCTGAAGAGGATGCGCTGGCCGCGGCCGTGCTGCTGCCAGTGGGCGCGGATATGTTCGGCCATGGCTTGGATGTAGTCGGGGTGGTTATAAAAGCGGCTGACGGTGCGCAGGCTGATTTGGTTGCGCTGTTTGGTGAGCTCGTTCAGCACTTTATCGAGCGCGGCGCCGCTGCTGCTGGCGGCGTATTGCGGGTAGAGTGGGATGGCCAGCAGGCGGTTTACGCCCTGCGCCTTCATGGAGGCGATGGTGTCGGCCACGGAGGGCTCGCCGTAGGACATGGCGTGCTCCACCAGCACTTGCGGCAGCTGCCGTTGCAAGGCGGCTGCCTGTTTGGCGGTGAGCACGGCCAGCGGGGAGCCTTGGGGCTGCCAGATTTGCTGGTAGCCGTGGGCGCTTTTTTTAGCGCGGAAGGGGAGGATGATGCCGCGCAGCAGGGGCTGCCACAGCCAGCGTGCCAGCTCGACCACGCGCTGGTCGGAGAGGAATTGGCGCAGGTAGGGGCGCACGGCTTCGGGCGTGGGGGCGGTGGGGGTGCCGAGGTTGATGAGCAGGATGCCGACGCGGGCGGGATGGTGGCCTAGGGGCGGCTCGGGGAGGAAGCGGGGCATGGGCTTGGGTTCCTTGCGGTGGTTGGGCGGTGTGTGTTGTTATTGGGGGCTGGCTGAAAAGGGTTGGCAAGCTGGTTTTTATTTTTCAAGCTGGTTTTTATTTTTCAGGTAGCCTGTTGTGTGCTTGGGGCTGCCTGAAAATGCAGGTGCTTTGTCGGGCATGAATGCTTGGCCTGCGGTTTTGGTTTTCAGGTAGCCTTTCCCATTGCAAGAGGCTACCTGAAAAAGTTGCACTACAAATCATCCTTCCTGGCCAATATCTTGCGCGCGCCGCTCACATCGGCGGGGGAGACGATGCCAGCATCTTCCAGCGCCTGCATCAGGTTGGCGGCGCGGTTGTAGCCGATGCGCAGCTGGCGTTGCAGGGAGGAAATGGAGGTTTTGCGGCTTTCCAGGATGAAGGCCACGGCCTGGTCGAACATTTCGTCGCTGCCGGCATTGGGGTGCACGGCGTTCACGGTTTCTTGCGCGGCTTCGCCGGAGAGCAGGCCTTCGATGTAGTCGGCGCCCTGCTGGCGTTTGGCGAAGGAGGCCACTTCGTGCACTTCGTGGTCGCTCACGAAGGCGCCTTGCAGGCGCACGGGCTCGGCGCTGCCGGGCTGGAGGAAGAGCAGGTCGCCGTATTTGAGCAGGTCTTCGGCGCCCATTTGGTCGAGGATGGTGCGGCTGTCGATGCGGCTTTGCACGGTGTAGGCCATGCGGGTGGGGATGTTGGCTTTGATCAGGCCGGTTACCACGTCCACGCTGGGGCGCTGGGTGGCCACGATGAGGTGCATGCCGGCGGCGCGGGCTTTCTGCGCCAGGCGGGCGATTTGCGTTTCCACCGCCTTTTTCTCGGTCATCATCAAATCGGCCAATTCGTCGATCACAATCACGATATAGGGCAGCTTTTGCAGCGGCTCGGGCTCGTCGGGATTGGGGCTGAAGGGATTGGGCAGGGGTTTGCCGGCCGCGGCGGCCTCGGCCACTTTCTGGTTGAAGCCGACCAGGTTGCGCACGCCGGCGTGGGCGAGCAGGCGGTAGCGTTTTTCCATTTCGGCCACGCACCAGTTGAGCGCCTGCCCGGCCTCGCGCATGTCGGTTACCACCGGGCAGAGCAGGTGCGGGATGCCTTCGTACACCGAGAGCTCCAGCATTTTCGGGTCGATCATGATGAAGCGCACTTCATCGGGCGCGGCCTTATACAGGATCGACATAATCATGGCGTTCACGCCCACCGATTTGCCCGAGCCGGTCATGCCGCCCACCAGGAGGTGCGGCATTTTGCCCAAGTCGGCCACCACCGGCTGCCCGGCAATATCTTTGCCCAGCGCCACGGTGAGTTTGGACTGCGCTTCGGCAAACACCGGCGAGGAGAGGATTTCGCGCAGCAGCACTTCCTGCCGCTTCTCGTTCGGCACTTCGATGCCCATGGTGCTCTTGCCGGAGATGGTTTCCACCACGCGCACCGACTGCATGGAAAGCGAGCGCGCCAAATCTTTGGCAAGGTGCGTGATCTGGCTGCCTTTCACGCCCTGCGCCGGCTCGATTTCAAAACGCGTGATCACCGGCCCGGCGGTGGCGCTCACCACGGTTACCTGAATGCCGAATTCCGCCAGCTTGGCTTCGATGCGCTCGGCCATGCGTTGCAGCGCCTCGGGGTTGATGTCCGGCTTGTGCTCCTGCCCTCGGGTGAGCAAATCCAGCTCGGGCAGGCGGTATTCGCCGTCTTCAGTTTGGCCTTTTGGGTCGAACAAATCTTTCTGCCGCTCCGGCGCCGGTTTTTCAGGTAGCCCCTGCTCGGCCGGCTGGCTGATCTGTACTGTCACCGGCTTGCGGTTGCTGCTGGCTCCGGCCACGGTTTCCACCTCCTCGGCCGTGATGCTTTTCGCCGCGCGCACCATGCGGCGGGCAAATTTCGCGTTCGGCATTTCGCGCACAAACCGGTGCGGCCGGCGGATGAGCTTATACCACAGCCATTCCAGCTGCGCCCCCGCCTTTTCCAAAAGCGTGAGCCACGACACCTGCAACAACAGCGACAGCCCCGCCACAATCAGCACCACCTGCACCAGCAGGCTGCCGGATACGCCCAACAGCCGCGTAAACCCGCTGCCGAGCGACTGCCCGATTAAGCCGCCCGCGCCCATCGGCAGGCTTTCGCGCAATTCTGCCGACCAGGCCGCCGCCTCCAAAAGCGGGCTGCCGAACAGCAGCAGCGCCGCCCCGCCCAAGCCCATGCCCAAGTGATACGGCTTCTCGCTGCTCTGCTTCACGCTGCGGAAATTGTGATACAGCCACACCGCCGCCGCCAGCAGCAGCCACCACACCGACAGCCCGAACAGATAATAGGCTACATCCGCCATATAAGCCCCCGCCAGCCCCGCCAGATTGCGCGGCGCCGCATCGTTGGGAATACTGCGCGACCAGGCCGGGTCTTCCATGGTGAAGCTTGCCAGCGCCAGCGCCAGGCACACCGTGAGCAGCAGCACCAAAAGCCACAGCATATCCGCCAGCAGCGAAATGGATTGCGAGGCCGCCGCTGCGGCAGAGGGCACCTTGGCGCGGCGCGCGGATTTGGAAGGGGGATTGTGCCGGTTCGGCTTCGGCTTGGCCGGTTTGCGGGAAGGTTTCTTGCTCATATTTCACAACTGCCGGCAGCCCGATAGGGGCTACCTGAAAAACGGTGGATAACTAATTACAGCTTGGGATGACAGCCAGGGATGACGGCCGGGAGCGGCCATACAAAACGCCGCATTATAGCAGTATTGCCCAAGGGCTGGCGCGGCCTGGATTTCGGCGGAAAAGGCTACCTGAAAAATTCAGGTAGCCTTTCGGGTTTGGTTTGGCACGGTAGGGTGTGTGGCGCAGCCACGCACGCGGATACGGGAAGTTCAGGCAACGCGTGTGTGCGTTCCGCATACACCCTACGCGTGCTGCGCTTATTACTATATTACTAATATTTATATAAATTACTTTACAACAACCATTCTATTTTCATTTGGGTTATAAAAGTAAACCAACCACTTGCTCATATCTACTCTTACAATAGTATCAGGTGCAGATAATACCCTTAGTATTCTTTCTCTTTCCTGTTGCAATTCTTTATCTGAAAGAAATCTATGGTATTCTCTACCAGACCTATTGCCAATATACCCGCCTAGCATTGAATCCTGTCTGCTCATTGTAGATATACACGGTATCATATAATTAAAATCACGAGGTATTGGTATTCCTTGTTGCTGTCCCTCAATTCTAGGGATAAGACTCATATCTTTATCTACCTGTTTACGATGAATTAAAAGGTTATTCAAATATTTTATCGGAAACCATAGCGTTTGGAACTCTCTTGCCCTTATATATTTAATTTCCCTCCATTTCCTATTAACACCATCATCCTGATATGTTTCAAAATTATATTCATTTCCAAGCCTATCATTCAGTTCGTAGATTAGATTTTCTTGGTTATAATCTTTAACATTCCCTGATAATGCGTAGCTATAAACCCCACACACCGTATACTTTGGATTATTTTCATCAAACAATTCTCCATCTTCATAATCCGTCACCTGAAACGAGTAAAGCTGCCTGTTGAGCATATAAATATTTCTGTCTTTACTTATTATCGGATCTGATAAGAAAAACTTAAATTCAGAATGTATCTCACCACGTGGTTTCATCATACTATCCGGGAGTATCCAAAAAGGAATCCATGCCGACAAAATAACCATCATAAAAACCAAAAATATGATTTTTATTGCAAATAGTTTAAGCCCTGCATTTTGTTCATCTTGTATCACTGGTTTATCCTGTTCTTCCATCTTCCATATACTCCATGTTTTTGCCTATCTTTTAATCAATCGCAAAAAGGCTACCTGAAAACACCAAATAAGCCTTCCCTAAACCATCTCGTTTCAATACTACCGCTCTGGCTGTTTCCCTTAGAGGCTACCTGAAAAATTTCGGTGCAGGCTATATGGTACAGGGTTTTCGGCTTTAGCTTTGCAGAAACTCGCTTCGCCCGTTTTAACTGCGTTGAAGCTCACGCTTTCAGGTAGCCTCTATCCCCGGGCTTGGGGCTACCTGAAAAAAGCTGCGCTGCGTTTGAACTGTCTTGGAGCTTCGCTTTCAGGTAGCCTATAATCCGCGCCATTCTATAAGCGAACACACACCATGAGCCACACCGAAGCCCAAGCCGATACCTGTTTCCACTGCGGCCTGCCCGTGCCCGAGGGGCTGGATATGCCGATTGAGTTTGAAGGCGCCGCCCATCCGGCCTGCTGTGCGGGCTGCCAGGCGGTGGCGCAGAGCATCATCGCCGCCGGGCTGGGCAGCTACTACCACCGCCGCACGGCCGAGGCGGAGCAGGCGGTGCTGCCGCCGCCGGAAATGCTGGCGCAGCTCAAGCTGTACGACCTGCCGGATGTGCAGGCGGAGTTTGTGGAAGCGAAGGAGGGGAACGAGCGCGAGGCGGTGCTGATGCTGGGCGGGGTCACCTGCGCGGCCTGCGTGTGGCTGATTGAGCAGCAGCTTTTGCGGCTTCCCGGCGTGCTGCGCGCGGAAATCAACTACAGCACGCTGCGCGCGCGGGTGGCTTGGGATAATTCGCAAGCGGCGCTGTCGGATATTCTGCTGCGGGTGCGCCAGAGTGGCTACGAGGCTTCGCCTTACGATGCGCGGCGCATGGAAACGCAGGCGGCGGCGGAGCGCAAGCAGGCGCTCACGCGCTTGTGGGTGGCGGGGCTCTCGATGATGCAGGTGATGATGTATGTGGTGCCCACTTATCTTTATGCGGGCGAAATTGAGCCGCGCTTTTTGTGGATGCTGCATTGGGCGAGCATGCTGCTCACGCTGCCGGTGTTGTTTTATTCGGCGGTGCCGTTTTTCAAGGGGGCGTGGCGCGATTGGAAAAACCGCCGCGCGGGTATGGATACGCCGGTGGCGGTTTCGATTGCGGCGGCGTTTTCAGGTAGCCTTTTGGCGCTGTTGCAGGGGCGGGAAGAGGGGATTTATTTCGATTCGGTGTCGATGTTTGTGTTCCTGCTGCTGGGCGGGCGCTATTTGGAGCAGCTGGCGCGACGCAAGGCGGGCGATGCTTCGGAGCGGCTGGTGAAGCTGGTGCCGGCGTTTTGCCACCGGCTGCCGGATTATCCGGATATGGAGCGTGCGGAGGAGGCGGTGGTGGCCAAGCTGGCGGCGGGCGAAGTGCTGCTGGTGAAGCCGGGCGAGGTGGTGCCGGCCGACGGCGTGGTGCTGGCAGGCGAGAGCGAGCTGAACGAGGCCATGCTCAGCGGCGAGAGTTTGCCCGTGCCGAAAGCGGCGGGCGATGCGGTTACCGCGGGCACGCTCAACGGCGGCAGCCCGCTCGTTGTGCGCGTGGAGCAGGCGGGCAGCCAAACGCGGCTGTCGCACATTGTGCGCCTGCTGGATAGGGCGCTGGCGGAAAAGCCGCGCATGGTCGAGCTGGCCGACCGCTATGCGGCTTGGTTTGTGGGCGCGCTGCTGCTGCTGAGCGCGCTGGTGTTTGCCGGCTGGGCTTGGTATGCCGATGCGCAAACCGCGCTGTGGATTACCGTGTCGCTCTTGGTGGCCACCTGCCCGTGCGCCTTGTCGCTGGCCACGCCGGCGGCTTTGGCGGCTTCCACCGGCCATTTGGCGGGCGAGGGCGTGCTCATCAGCCGCGGGCATAGCCTAGAAACCCTGGCGCGGGTGGACACCGTGGTGCTGGACAAAACCGGCACGCTCACCACCGGCCGGCTGGCCGTGTGCGCCATCCGCACCGCCGAGGGCGTGAGCCGCGATCTGGCCGTGGCGCTGGCGCAGCTTTTGGAGCGGCAGAGCGAACACCCCGCCGCGCGTGCCATTGCCGGCCTGCCTGCCGGCCCGCTGAAATTGGAAGCGGAAAACTATGTCAACCGCGCCGGGCATGGCATCGGCGCGCAAGTGCGGCAGGATGGGCGGCTGGAGCAATGGCGCATCGGGCGGGCGGATTATGTGGCCGAGCTTTCGGGCAGGCTACCTGAAAACTTGCAGGCGGAGCACGCTGGCGGCGCGGTGTATTTGGGCAGCCGCCAGGGCTTTGCCGCCGTGTTCCTGCTGCAAGATCAAATGAAGCCCGAAGTGCCCGCCATGCTGGCGGAGTGGAAACGGCAGGGCTTGAGCCTGCTCCTGCTCAGCGGCGACAGGCAGGCGGCGGCCGATGCCGTGGCGGCCGGTTTGCCGCTGGATGCGGTACGCGCCGAGGCCACGCCGGAAGACAAGCTCGCCTATGTGCAGGATTTGCAGGCGAAGGGGCACAAAGTGCTGATGGTGGGCGACGGCATCAACGACGCGCCGGTGCTGGCGCAGGCGGACGTGTCGGTGGCGGTGGCCGAAGGCGCGGACGTGGCGCGCGAAGGGGCAGACGTGCTGCTGCTCAACGGCAATATGCGCACGCTGCCCTACCTCACCGCCCAAGCCCGGCGCACCGCGTGGATTGTGCGTGAAAACCTGTGGTGGGCGGCGGGCTACAACTTGGTTATGGTGCCGCTGGCGGCGGCGGGTTTCGTTACCCCGTGGCTGGCGGCGCTGGGGATGAGCCTGAGCTCGCTGTTGGTGTCGGCCAACGCCTTGCGCCTGCTGCAGCGGGCAAAATAGAGGCTACCTGAAAGCGTGAGCTTCAACGCAGTTAAAACGGGTTCAGGATTTTCAGGTAGCCTTTGGCAGATTGTTTAACCCAAACAGAGAATGAAAACATCGTGAAAAACTATCTAACAGCCTTATTGTTTGCCGTGTGTTCCGCTGCCGCCCTGGCAGTGCCCTATCCGCCGCTGAACCCGGAAAGCTTGGTGAGCGGCAGCCCCGAACACCCGCCCATCACCGTAAACCTGCCCGCCTTGCGGCACGCGTTTGACAACCTCGCCGTCCACGCGGGAAGCTACCCCATACACTTCGACAACGACGCCGACCGCCGCCGCGCCATCGCCGATTTGCGCCCCATCGGCGTGCTGCTCGACAGCCTCATCGAAAACAACACCCCGCGCCCCGGTGCCGTGCCCCACAGCGACTACCTCTCCCTGCTGCAAATGCGCGCCCGCCTCAATTGGATGGGGCACAACCTCGACCAGCCCGGCTATGCCGACCGCGCCGAAGCCGACTACAACCGGCTGCTCACCCTCGCCCCCGCCGCCGCCAAACCCGCCATCCAAGGCGAATTCGGCGCCTTCCTAGCCTCCAGCGCCCGCACAGAACGCGCCATCCCCCTGCTGCGCGCCGCCTATCAGGCCGGGCATAAAGAACGCGGCCTCGATTTGGCCACCGCCCTCTTGACGCAAAACAAACGCAGCGAAGCCCTGCCCCTGCTGCGCGAATACGCCCGCCGCTTCCCGCAAGACCCAAGAGGGCAAGCCATCCTCAACGCCGTAGAACAAGGCAAGGTGGAAACGCATGTATCGTATCCGAATAACCTGCGCCGCCAGCCCAAACAGCACGCGCGTTAAGCCGCACATCAAACACAGGCTACCTGAAAACGAGCTTTGCGAGTTTCTGCGCAGCTAAAATTTTCAGGTAGCCTGTTTGTTTGGCAGGGCATAAAATCTTTGTTGAAACCTTCAACCCGCCCGCAGGAGAAACACCATGCCCCTTACCGCCGATGCCAAAATCTACACCGCCGCCCAAATGCGCGCGCGCGAACAGGCCGCCGTGGCGGCCGGCAGCAGCTTTTTGCAGCTGATGGAAAACGCCGGCCAGGCCGCCGCGGCCGATTTGCTGCGCCGCCTGCCCGAGCCCGGCCGTGCCTTGCTGGTGTGCGGCAAGGGCAACAACGGCGGCGACGCGCTGGTGATTGCCCGCGTGTTGCAGCAGCACGGCTGGCAGGCGGATATCGTGCTGCTGCTGGGCGAGGCGCTGTCTGAGCTGGCCGAAACCAACCGCCGCCGCCTGCATGGCTTGGCGGGCATCCGCTTCCTGCCGCCGCAAGCTTTGCCCGCTGCGCTGGAGCAGGGTTACGACTTGATCATAGACGGCATTTTCGGCACCGGTTTTTCAGGTAGCCTGCCGCCCGAGGCCGCCGAGTGCTGCCGCCTGCTCAATCAAGCCGCGGCTTATAAAGTGGCGCTCGACATCCCCACCGGCCTCAACGGAGACACCGCCGAAGCCGCCGCCGACACCTTCCGCGCCAAGCTCACCTACGCCTTCGCCGCCTACAAACCGGCACACGCCAGCCCCGCCGCGCAGCAGTGGTGCGGCGAGATAGTGTGCTTGGATATCGGGATCGATTAGGCGGAATGCCGGAAAGGCTACCTGAAAACCAATCGGCAAAGCTTGTCGGCCTTAGTTGGAACATGGGAAAAGGTTACCTGAAATTTTCAGGTAGCCTTTTGGGTTAGCCATAACCGGCATCAGTGTTGCATCATTTCTTCAAACCCTGCGTTGTTCCGTTTGGTGCAGGCTTGCCGGGCTTGCTCGATTTCCCGCAGGCTGCGGGCATTGTCGGCAATGCTGGCGGCATCGATGACGGTTTGCGGAATAGGCAGGTAGTTTGCGCTGTATTTCCCACTGAAGCCTTTTAGCGGAAAACCGGTTAGCTGCCGGATATTGGCGGCGAAATCTCTCAGGTTGATGCTGCGGTATTCACAATGAAATTCGGCTGCCGTGCAATAACAATTTGAAGCTTTTTGGTTAGTTATATGGAAGGGTATCTGGCCAGACCAAGCGATTTGCATTACGTTGCCAACCGTGCTGACGGTGCTGCCGCTGTCTGCATTGTTGTAGATTACAAGTTGCGGCGCACGACCTTGGATGCTCCAATGTACGGCATGATAACTACTGAGAATCAGGATGTAGGGGGTATTACCAGCAGGTGCTTGCAGGATAAGGCGGTTGTCCCGATTGTCGCTTTCATACACGCCTACGGCATAGGTTACGGTTTGTGCCGGTAATTGCTTGGCAGCCAAGATGGCAGATAGGGCGGAACTATCTATTTCTTCGATTTTCGGGGCAACGGCAAGCTGGAAGCCGGTGGTGTGCCAATTGTTGATATATTCCACTTCGAGCAAGTAATTGCCCGGTTCGAGCAATATCGTTTGATCTTTAACAGAATTTTCAGCCTCTGCAATAATATGCCGGTTTAGCAGCACGCGCATCTTCGCCCAGCTGATGTCTGCCGAGATACGGTAGGCACCGCGCTGCGGAACGTGCAGCCGGCCTGCCCAATAAGCACCGAAGTCTTCAGACGGGATACCGAGGAATCGGTCGAAAGGATAGTTGATGGTGATGTTGTTTACCGTTTCGCGGCCAACAACCTGTTTGGGCTGGTTGGTATTGATATACCAGGCAAAATAACCATGTGACGGCACAGATTGCTGCGGGTTGAAGATGTCGCCCCAGCTATGGGCGGCAAGCGGGTAGTTGCTGAGTGGAGTGGGCTGTTGCTCGTCATCTTGAGGTGGTGCGGGCGGTTCGGTTTCCAAAGGAGGAATGGAGGAGATGTTTTCCTGTTCATTTTCGAAGTCGGCATCGGAGGCGGCCACAGGCAGATTGTTTTCCTGATCCTTCCCAACAGATGATGCCCGTAGATCGGGAAAAGCAAACCACAAACCAAGGCCTAGGGCGGCAAAAATCAAAATGGGCAGCAATACTTGCACGGCTGGCACTTTTTTGTTTGTTTTCATGGTGCGATTCCTGAGTGGAGGAAATTATCAAATAGCTCGGTAAGTCTGAAAGTATCAAATATCCAGTTCGGCCTTATCGCCTTCGGCTTCCATCCAGCTGCGGCGTTGGGCGGATTCGCCTTTGCCCATCAGCTTCACGAACACGTCGTAGGTGGGGCGGTCGCTGCCGTCGGGGATGTGCACGCGCAGCAGGCGGCGGGTGTCGGGGTGCATGGTGGTGTCTTTGAGCTGGTCGGGGTTCATTTCGCCCAGGCCTTTGAAGCGGCTGATGGAATAGTGGTTTTCGCGCAGGCCTTCCTTGCGCAGTTTTTCCAAAATGCCGTCGAGCTCGGCCTGGTCGAGGGCGTAGAACTTGCGCGCGGGCTTTTTTTTGCCCTGCGCGGCCACGTCCACGCGGAACAGGGGCGGCTGCGCCACATAAATGTGCCCGCGCCGCACCAGCTCGGGGAAGTGGCGGTAGAACAGGGTAAGCAGCAGCACTTGGATGTGCGAGCCGTCTACGTCGGCATCGGAGAGGATGGCGATTTTGCCGTAGCGCAGGCCGGAGAGGTCCGGTTCATCTTCCGCGCCGTGGGGATCCACGCCGATGGCCACGGAAATATCGTGGATTTCGGTGTTGGCGAAGAGTTGGTCGCGGTGCACTTCGAAGCTGTTGAGCACTTTGCCGCGCAGGGGCAGGATGGCTTGGGTGTTGCGGTCGCGGGCGAGCTTGGCGGAGCCGCCGGCGGAATCGCCTTCCACCAGGAAAAGCTCGTTTTCGCGGATGTCTTCGCTTTCGCAGTCGGTGAGCTTGCCGGGCAGCACGGAAATGCCGCTGCCTTTTTTCTTTTCGATTTTCTTCACCGAGCGCATGCGTTCCTGCGCCTGTTTGATGGCGAGCTCGGCGATTTTCTTGCCGGCTTCGAGGTTTTGGTTGAGCCACAGTTCCACCGGATCGCCAGCCAAGGCGGCCACCAGCTTGAGCGCGTCGCGGTTGGTGAGCTTGTCTTTGGTTTGGCCTTGGAACTGCGGGTCGAGCATGCGCACGGAAAGCACGAAGGCGACTCGGCCGAACACGTCGTCGCTTTGGATTTTTACGCCGCGCGGCAGGAGGTTGTGGTGGGTGATGAAGTTGGAGACGGCGTTGAACAGGGCCTGCTTGAGGCCGGCTTCGTGGGTGCCGCCGGCGGGGGTGGGGATGAGGTTCACATAGCTTTCGGTGCTGATGCGGCCTTCTTCCAGCCAGGTGAGGGCGCAGGATACGCCTTCGCCGTGGGCAAAGTCGCCGTGGTGGCTGCCGGAAACGTGGTTTTCCAGGGTGAGCAGGGGCAGGGTGGTTTCCTGCTCGGCGAGCAGGGTTTTCAGGTAGCCTTCCAGGCCGTTGGGGTAGTGCCAGGTTTGGGTGGATTTTTCAGGTAGCCCGGGTCGGGTGAGGGATACGCTCACGCCGGGCAGCAATACGGCTTTGGCGCGCAGCAGGCGTTCGATTTCGGCGATGTCGTAGTTGGGGCTTTCGAAATATTTGGCGTCGGGCCAGATGCGCAGGGTGGTGCCGCTGTCTTTGGCGGGGCATTTGCCGGTTTCGGTGAGCGGCTCGAGCACGTCGCCGCCGACAAACACAATGCGGTACACCCGGCCTTCGCGCCGCACGGTCACTTCTAGGCGGGTGGAGAGCGCGTTGGTAACGGACACGCCCACGCCGTGCAGGCCGCCGGAAAAGGCGTAGGCGCCGTCGCCGCTGGTTTTGTCGAATTTGCCGCCGGCGTGCAGGCGGGTGAACACGAGCTCGACCACGGGGATGCCTTCTTCGGGGTGCAGCCCCACGGGGATGCCGCGACCGTTGTCGGACACAGAGAGGGAGCCGTCGTCGTGGATTTCCACGCTGATGCGGCTGGCGAAGCCGCCCAGCGCTTCGTCGGCGGCGTTGTCGATGGCTTCTTGGCAGATGTGGGTGGGGCTGTCGGTGCGGGTGTACATGCCGGGGCGTTCTTTTACCGGCTCGAGCCCTTTGAGGACTTTGATGCTGCTTTCGGAATATTGCTTGGTCATGGTGTGTTTGCGAACTTGAAACTTGTTTATTTTAACATATCGGGAAGCGGCTGCTTGGGGGAAGGCTACCTGAAAAATAGGGCGGGGTTTTGGCTGCATGGAAACTGGCTTTGCTGGTTTTAATTTCGTTGAAACTGGCGCTTTAGCTCCGCAGAAACTCAGCCTTACTGCGCAAGACATCGTTTTCAGGTAGCCCTCAGCTAGCTGCGGAGGCTACCTGAAAAATAGTTAGCCACTATTTACCCAAGTAAAGGCTACCTGAAAGCGAAGCTTCAACGAAGTTAAAATGGGTACAGCAGAGTTTCTGCAAAACCAAAATCCGCTTACCCGCCGTGCTGTTCCAACACAAAATGCGCGCCGCTGTCTTGAGCCAAGAGTTCGGCCAGGGCGGGCAGGTTGGCGGTGAGCTGTTCGGCCAGCACGTAGGGCGGGTTGATGAGGAACATGCCGCTGCCGTGCATGCCGAAACCGTCGGCGCGGGGAGCGTGGGCGTGCAGCTCGGCTTGCAGCCAATGTGCGGCGGGCAGTTTGCGCAGTTCGGCGGGCAGGCTGCGGCTTTCTTCGCGCGAAAGGCAGGGATACCAGAGGGCGTAGCAGCCGGTGGCGAAGCGGCTGAGTGCGGCGCCTAGTGTTTGCACGGCTTGGCGGTATTCCTGCTTTTGTTCGTAGGGTGGGTCGATGAGGATGACGGCGCGGCGCGGCGGGGGTGGTAGGAGGGAAATCAGGCCTGGGTAGCCGTCGGCCTGTTTGGCGATGATACGGCGGTCGGCGGCGGTGTTTTGCCGGAGAAGGGGGAAGTCGGCGGGGTGCAGCTCGAACAGGCGCAGTTTGTCGCCGGGGCGCAGCAGGCTTTGGGCGAGAAGGGGAGAACCGCAGTAGAGTTGGGGCTGGGGCAGGAGTTTGTGCAGGTGTTGGCGGAATTGCTCGAGCTCGGCGGGGAGGGCTTGGGCGGCGAGCAGGCGCTCGATGCCTTGGCGGTATTCGCCGGTTTTCTGCGCTTGGTTTTCTTCTAAGCGGTAAAGGCCGGCGCCGCTGTGGGTATCGATATACCAATAGGGCTTGTCTTTGCGGTTGAAATAGCTGAGGATGAGGAATAAAACGAAATGCTTGAACACGTCGGCATGGTTGCCGGCGTGGAAGGCGTGGCGGTAGCTGAGCATGGGGAGGAGGTGGCAGGGAAAAACTGTATTTTAACCGAGCCGTACGCAAATCGCAGACAAAAAAAGGTGTGGCACAAGCCACACCTAAACACACACACATCAAGAGGAAAATGAATCCAGTGTTACAAGAAACAGGTTACTTTGCTTTCGCCGGCCGGTTTCAAAACCCGCCGAAACCAAATCCTTTCAACTTGGAAGCGATTATAGGGAGATTGCCCGGGTGCTACATTGACCAAAATCAAATGAACGGCGATTGCAGGCGGGATAACGCGCAATTTTTATGCGCCGCATGGTTTTCAGGTAGCCCTAAATAGCGGCTTCGGGCTGCCACAGAGCAGGACAGGCATGCTAAAATGACTGTATATTAACAAGATGCAGCCGTGCCGCCAAATATAGGGGCGCCGGCAGGAAAGCAGCAAGGGAGGAGCGGCTGCCCGGCAAACGCGCTGCGGCAGACGTTGTTTTCAAGATTCGATACGGTGGGAACGAATGATTAAATTTGCACTCAAACGCAAACCGGGCAAATCAGGCAGGGCCGAAAAAAACGCCCTGCCCGATGCCGAATCGTATTACCGCCGCGCCCAAGAGCTTGTGGAAGCGGAAGACACGCGGGAAGACGCGCTGGCCGATATGCGCCAAGCCGCCGAAATGGGCCACCAGCAGGCGCAATACGAACTGGGCGAATGGCACCGCCAAGGCAAATACACGGCACAAGATTACGCCACCGCGCTCTATTGGCTCGAACGCGCCGCCGCCTCGGGCTACCTGAACGCCGCCTACAGCCTGGCCATGATGCAGGCCAACGGCGAAGGCATGCAGCAAGACGTATTGGCCGCCAGCCAAGTGATGCAGCACCTGGCCGCGCAGAAATTCCCGCAGGCCATCGTGTGGCTGATGGAAAACGCCGCCGCCCACGGCCAGCACCAAAAAGCCTTTGCCTGGGCCTCCCGCGCCGCCGCATTGGGCGAACCGCAGGCGCAATACCACATGGCCTACGCCCTGCTGCACGGCCTCGGTACCAAAACCGACGTGCGCCAAGGCATTAGCTGGCTCAAACACGCTGCCGAACACGACTACGGCGATGCCCAATGGCAGCTCGCCCGCCTCTACGAAACCGGCCGCTTCGGCGGCATGGACAAAGCCAAAGCCCTGCATTGGTATGAGCGCGTGGCCGCCAAAGGCGTGGTGGCCGCGCAAAGCAAAGCTGGCCACATGCGCCTCAACGGTATCGGCTGCGCCGCCGACCCCAAACTCGCCGTGCAATGGATCATCCAGGCCGCCAACGCCAACGATTCAGAAGCCCTCAACCTGCTCGCCCGCCAGCTGCTCACCGGGCAGGGCATCCAGCAAAACTTCGAAGCCGCCATCCGCTGCCTCGAGCAGGCGGTGCGCCTCGGCAACGCCGATGCCATGTACCAAATGGGCGACGTATACCGCTACGGCCTCGGCGTATCCAAAGACGACAAACTCGCCCGCCAATGGTATGAGCAGGCCGTGCTCAACGGGCACGAAGAAGCCAAAGAAAAGCTGGCCGAGCCCGTGAAACCCCAGCGCCGCCCCTCCGATCCCGTCTGCCACCTACCCGACAAAGAAGAACAGCTGGCCGAAGAGCACTACCGCCAAGCCTTCGCCTGCCACTTCGGCCTCGGCGTAAACCAAGACATCGGCCAAGCCTTCTCGCTGTATAAAGCCGCTGCCGAATACGGCCTGCCGCGTGCCCAAACCAACCTCGGCATGATGTTTTTCCAAGGCGAATTCGTGGGCAAAGATTTCGAGAAAGCCGCCGCCTGGTTTAAAAAAGCCGCCCTCCGCCACGACCCCGTGGCACACTACAATCTCGCCTGCCTCTACTACCACGGCTGGGGCGTGCGCGCCAACGCCGGCGAAGCTATTTCCCATCTAAAAGAAGCCATCGCCCAAGGCCACAAACACGAAGGCGAATGGCAGAAGCTCCTAGAGCAGTGGCAGGAAGAGCTGGCTTGAGGCCGATAGGCAGCATAAAGGCTACCTGAAATTTTCAGGTAGCCTTTCATCTTTTCAGGCAAACCTGTTCAAGGCTGCCTGAAACCTTTCCACCTCAGCCCGCTTGTGCGGCCAGCTTTTGCGAGAAAGCGGCCACTTCGTCGCGTTTGGCGCGGGCTTTGCCGCTGTCGATGGCTTCGCGCGCCATGTCCACGCCTTCGTCGAGCGTGGTGGCCACGTTACCGGCGTAGAGCGTGGCGCCGGCGTTGAGCAGCACGATGTCGCGGTGTGCGCCCGCCTCGCCGGCGAGCACGCGGTTCATCACGGCGAGCGATTCGGCGGCGGAGGCCACTTTGATGTCGTCTAAATTAGCGCGCACGGGCAGGCCGAATTGTTCGGGGTGGATGTCGTATTCGGCGATGAGGCCGTCTTTGAGCTCGGCCACGCGGGTGGGGCCGGTGAGGGTGATTTCATCCAGCCCGTCGCTGCCGTGCACCACGAGGGCGTGTTTGCTGCCGAGCTGCTGGAACACGCGGGATAGGATGCCGACGAGGTCGATGTGGAACACGCCGATGAGCTGGTTGGCGGCGCCGGCGGGGTTGGTGAGCGGGCCCAACACGTTAAACACGGTGCGCACGCCGAGCGCTCGGCGCACGGGGGCAACGTATTTCATGCTGCTGTGGTGGTTGGGGGCGAACATGAAGCCGGCGCCGCAGTGGTCGATGCATTGCCCCACCTGCTCGGGCGTGAGCGAGAGGGCGATGCCGGCGAGCTCCATCACGTCGGCCGAGCCGCTGGAGGAGGATACGCTGCGGTTGCCGTGTTTGGCCACTTTGGCGCCGGCGGCGGCGGCCACAAACATGGCGGTGCTGGAAATATTGAAGGTGTGGGCGCCGTCGCCGCCGGTGCCGACCACGTCCACTAGCTTATCGGGCTCGGCCACGGGCACTTGGGCGGCGAATTCGCGCATCACTTGGGCGGCGGCGCTGATTTCGGACACGGTTTCCACTTTGATGCGCAGGCCGATGAGGATGGCGGCAATCAGCTCGGGGGCAACTTCGCCGCGCATGATTTGGCGCATGAGGCTGGTCATTTCGTCGTGGAAGAGCTCGTTGTTGCTGAGCAGGCGCTGGAGGGCTTGTTGGGGGGTGAACATGGTTTGCGGTTCCTTTGCGGGTGGTTTGGGTGTTTGGGTGAAACTCTTTTTGCTCGTTTTAGCTTCGCAGAAACCCAGCCTTGCTTCGCAGTACATCGTTCCACTGCGTTGAAGCTGTGCTTTCAAGTAGCCTTTGCGGAGAAAGAAAAGGCTACCTGAAAAATGTTTTGGGTTTCAGGTAGCCTTTTGCCTGGGCTATTTTTGCAGGGCGGCTTTGAGCAGGCGGCTCACGTCGCCCATGTCGGCTTGGCCGGCGAGGCGTTTTTTCAGCACGCCCATGGCTTTGCCCATGTCGGCCATGCCGGCGGCGCCGGTTTCGGCGATGGCGGCGGCTACGGCGTTTTGGATTTCGGCTTCGGAGAGCATTTCGGGCAGGTAGCGCTGGAGGATTTCGACTTCGGCGAGCTCTTTGTCGGCGAGGTCTTGGCGGCCGGCCTGCTGGTAGATGGCGGCGCTTTCTTTGCGCTGTTTGATCATTTTGCCGAGCATGGCGGTAACTTTGGCATCATCGGCTTCTTGGCGCTCGTCCACTTCGTAGCGTTTGATTTCGGCATTGGCGAGGCGGATGGTGGAGAGGGCGAGGGTGTCGTGGGCGCGCATGGCGGTTTTCATGTCTTCGGTGAGGCGGGCTTTCAGGCTCATGATTTTTCCTTTGTTTGCGATGGATTGGGTTTGGGGCTCGGCTGAAGTTTTGGCGAAACTGGCTTCGCTCGTTTTAACTGCGTTGAAGCTTCGCTTTCAGGTGGCCTTTGGCATTTCTAACGGGGGGCGTGCTGCCTGAGGAAGTTGGCGAGCATGTCGTGGCCGTGTTCGGTGAGCAGGGCTTCGGGGTGGAATTGTACGCCTTCTATGGGGTGTTGTTTATGGCGCACGCCCATGATTTCGCCGTCTTCCGTCCAGGCGGTGATGTCGAGGCATTCGGGCAGGCTGGCGCGTTCGATGGCGAGGCTGTGGTAGCGGGTGCAGGTGACGGGGTTGGGCAGGCCGGCGAAGACGCCGCTGTTTTGGTGGTGCACAGGGGAGACTTTGCCGTGCATGAGCTTTTGCGCGCGCACGATGCGGCCGCCGAAGGCTTCGCCGATGGCCTGGTGGCCGAGGCATACGCCTAAGATGGGAATCTGCCCGGCAAAATGCTGAAGAGCGGGCACGGAAATGCCGGCTTCTTTGGGCGAGCAGGGGCCGGGGCCAATCACGAGGTATTGCGGCTGCAGGGCGGCGATGTCGCTCAGGCTGATGTCGTCGTTGCGGCGCACGCTGATTTCTTGGCCGAGCTCGGCGAAGTATTGGACGATGTTGTAGGTGAATGAGTCGTAGTTGTCGATAAATAACAGCATGATGTGGTTTCTTTGCGGGATGAGGCTACCTGAAAAATATCGGCTTTGCAGAAATGCCGTGGTGCTGCATTTTAATTTCGTTGAAGCGGTGTTTTCAGGTAGCCTGTTGTTGGCTAGGCTTGCTCGGTTTTCACGATGAATTGCTTGTTGATGCGGATGCGCTCGCCGCGGCCGGCTTTTTTGATTTCCACCCAGTCGCTGTAGATGGAGTGGATGAGGTCGCGGCCGTTGGCGCAGCCGTATTGGATGGGATCGATAGCTGCGGGGAGTTGTTTGACTACGTCGCCGAGGCGGGCCCAGCCGTCTTGGTCGGCGGTATGCTGGATGGCCTGCTGTACCAGTGGGATGAGTTTGGTGAAGGAGGGTTTGGCGGCCTTGGGCGGGTTGTTTTCGGTTTTGGCGGGGCGGGAGCTGGGTTTGGCGGGTTTGGTGTCTGCGGGCTGGTCGTTTGGTTTGGGCTCGTTTTGGCGAAGCTCGCTGCGCTCGTTTTTGCTGCGCAGAAAATCGCTTTGCTCGCTTTCAGGTAGCCTTTCGGGGCGGGATTCGGTTTTGCGGCGCACTTGGAGCTGGTTGTTGTCGGTGCGGTGTTCGAAGATGTCGAAGGATTTGATGAGGTCGGAGAGTTTGCCGTAGCCATAGAGGCGGGAGTCGAAGTCGGGGTTGGTTTTGTTGATGTAGCTGCCGATGGGGCCGAGGTTGGCCCAGCCGAGGTCGTCGGCGTTTTCGCGCACGGCGCGTTTGAGCAGGGGCAGGGCGTCGGGGGTGTTGTTGGCTTCTTCGGCGGCGGGGGCGGGTGTTTTGCCGTTGCTGCGTTCTTTGTTGGCGCGTTGTTTTTCGGGCAGGAAGATTTCGGTGTAAACGAATTTGTCGCAGGCTTTGCGGAAGGCGGTGGGGGTTTTCTTTTCGCCGAAGCCGTATACGGTGAGCCCGCTTTCGCGCAGGCGGCTGGCGAGGCGGGTGAAGTCGGAATCGCTGGATACGATGCAGAAGCCGTCGAAGTTGCCGCTGTATAAAAGGTCCATGGCGTCGATGACGAGGGCCATGTCGGTGGCGTTTTTGCCTTTGGTGTAGGCGAATTGCTGCACGGGGATGATGGCGTGGGGCAGGAGGGCGGCTTTCCATTTGGAGAGGCCGTGGCTCCAGTCGCCGTAGATGCGTTTGACGCTGGCTATGCCGTATTTGGCGATTTCTTCGAGCAGGCGGTCGATGATGTCGGCGGGGGCGTTGTCGGCGTCGATGAGTACGGCGAGGCGGGCTTGTTGGTCGTTTTTCTGCATGGTTTGGGGTTTCTTATGTGGAGGCTACCTGGAAAATATCAGGCTGCGTTTGCCTTTGCTGTTTTAGCTTCGCAGAAACTCTGCTTCCTTCGGAAACATCGTTTTCAGGTAGCCTTTTGGGTTAAGGCTGTTGGTTTAACAGGGTTTGGATGTCTTGCGCGAGGTGTTCGGCGCTTTGCCCGAATGGTTCGAGCACGGCTGCCCGGCCTTGGCGGTTGAGCAGGAAGGTGCCGGTGCTGTGGTCTACGGTGTAGAAGCCGTTGGCGTTCGGTGGCTGGGCGGCGGCGGTGGCGCCGTATTGCTTCATCACGGCCTGTACGTTTTCCCGGCTGCCGGTGAGCCCGATAAAGCTCGGGTTGAAGGCGGGCACGTAGCGCGCCAGCAGCTCGGGCGTGTCGCGCTCGGGATCGACAGAAATAAACAACACCTGTACTTGCCCGGCCTGTTCGGGCGGCAGCTGGGCGAGGGCTTGGGCGTGGGTGAGCAGGTGGGTGGGGCAAACATCGGGGCAGTGGGAGTAGCCGAAAATCAGTGCCACCACTTTGCCTTTGAAACTGCTCAGGCCGACAGTTTGCCCGCTGTGCGCGGTGAGCGTGAAATCGCCGCCGATGAGTTCTTGCCGCAGGTCGGCACCGTGAAACGGGGCGGGGGCAACCGCGCTGGCGGCGGCAGATGCTGCTGAATCGCCGCTTTGCCGGGCGGGGCAGCCGGCCAGTAGCAGGGCGATGGTCATCAAAATTATCGGTTTGCACATGGCGGCGGATTATATAACACCCGAGCGGCTTGCTGCGATTGTTGTTTTATTTCCATTGGAAACACGGTTTTGTATAGTGAAATCACTTTTGCTTGGGTAAAAAACTTTACAAACGCGGAAAAATGCCTATAATGCGCATCTTCCTCACCTGCCCAGGTGGCGAAATTGGTAGACGCAGGGGACTCAAAATCCCCCGCCGCAAGGTGTGTCGGTTCGAGTCCGACCCTGGGCACCACAAACCGCTTTTCAAGCGGTTGTTTTTTTATTTGTAGCAATCGCTAAATTCACCTCCTTTTCTCATTGCCCTGTTATTTTACAGATTCCGTTTTATTTATCTTTCTTTAAAATCAATTCAAATTTTCTAGGCCGGCCTGCTACGAGGCAATGCTGTATGGGCGGTTTTGACAAGGCCTTTGGCATATGACAAAAGTTTTGCCGGAATTGCTGCTGGCGGACGGTGTTTTCTGCGCGGCAAAGGTGGTAATATAACTAAACTAAGACAAGAATAACGGTATCTATTCTCAAGCAGACAGGAAGGGAATAAGCAAAAAGCCTGGCGGAGGCGGGCGATTGTATTATTAACTTCGTTTGGTTTATGCGCTCACCCCGTTGGTGTTGCATGCTAACCCAGTTGGAATTTACGCTTTCAGGTAGCCTTCAGACTGCTTGAAATGGATCGGCTTAAAGCAAGGAAAACGTTATGGTACAACAAGCTGGAATAGATTTTGTGGTGGCGCCGGATTATTTGCCGGACCACTTCAGCAATTGGTATCTGCTCAGCAGCTATTTGCAGCGGGAAACCGAGCTGCTTATTCATTTGCAGCTGCCTTCTGCCGCGGCGGAAATCCAGGAGCTGGCCGAGGCCGGGAAGATGGCCATGCTGTATGCCAACGCTTTCGATGCCGTGGCGCTGATGAAAGATAAGGGTTACCTGCCGCTGGCGCGCCTGAAAGATAAATTCGATGAAGCAGTGGTGGCCGTATCCGCCGAATCAGAATATCAGAAGTTGGCAGATTTGCCTGCCGATGCACTGGTGAAGACCGGCCCGAACCCGGATATCCACTGCCTCGGCCTGCGCCTGCTCAAAGAAGCCGGGTTGGATGCGGATAAACTGAAAATCGAAGAAACGGCCACTTTCTCCCAAGCCGCTTCCGCACTGATTAAAGGCGGTGCCCAGGTCGGCTTCTTTGTGGCCGACACCTATGCCCACATGAGCAAACGCACGCTGGAGCAGCTGCGCGTGTTGCAGGAGAGCAAATTTGAAGCGGTAACGCATATGGTGGTGCTGCATCCCGATTTTGCCGAGCAGCAGGAAACCTTGCAGCAGGCTTTTGTGGACATGGCGGGCAAACCGGCCGGCCAAGCCGCCTTGGAATCGCTTGACTTGCCCGCCGGCTTTGCTGCTTTAACGCAGGAAGAAGCCGAGCAGATGGTGGCTGCGGCCGAAGGCGGCAAACAGGATGACTGAAACCGGCAAACAGCGTATGCTGGCGGCCTTTGATAGGAATTAAACGATTATGCCCCACACCCATTCTGTGCTCACCGTGATTGGCAAAGACCGCATCGGCATCGTGTTTGACGTGTCCAAGCTCTTGGCCGAACATCAAATCAACATCCTCAACATCAGCCAGCAGCTGATGGGCGATTATTTCACCATGATTATCTTGATGGATACCGCACGCTGCCCGAACAGCCGCGAAGAAATGCTGCGCGTGTTCGGCGAAGCCGGCAAACGGCTGGGGCTGGACATCCGCATGCAGAATGAAGCGCTGTTTCAAGCCATGCACCGGATTTGAGTTTCAGGCTACCTGAAAAATACCGCGAGGGAAATCCATGTCCATCAGCCTGTGCCGCCACCATCTCGCCCGGTTAAAACAAAAACGCCGCCATGATTACCATTTTTCAGGTAGCCATTTTTCAGGTAGCCTCAAGTTCTACGTAACCACGCCCAAACCCTGCTCCTGCTGGATGTGCGGCAATCCGCGTAAGTTCTACGGCAACGGGCAAGATGGCAAAACCGTGCAGGAAAAACGTGCCGCGCAGGCAATCGCCATCGGCAAACGTGAACCGCTGCCGGCCTGCCATACTGCGGGTTCTCGCTTGGAAGATTGATTTATCTTTTTCAGGTAGCCTGTACCCCATCAACCAAAAGAAAACACCCCATGCCCCATATCCATTCCGCTGAAATCCTCGAAACCGTCCGCATGGTTGCCGACCAAAACTTCGACGTGCGCACGCTCACCATCGGCATCGACCTGCACGACTGCATCTCTCCCGATCTCGACACGCTCAACCAAAATATCTACAACAAAATCACCCGCGTCGGCAAAGACCTGGTGGCCACAGCGCAATTTTTGTCGGCCAAATACGGCGTGCCGATTGTGAACCAGCGTATTTCCGTAACGCCCATTGCCCAAATCGCGGCGGCCACGGGCGCAGACAGCTATGTTTCCGTGGCGCAAACGCTCGATAAAGCGGCGAAAGCCATCGGCGTGTCGTTTATCGGCGGCTTTTCCGCGTTGGCACAAAAAGGCCTGTCGCCATCAGACGAAATCCTTATCCGCTCCATCCCCGAAGCCATGAAAACCACCGACATCGTGTGCAGCTCAGTTAATATCGGCAGCACGCGCGCCGGTATCAATATGGATGCGGTGAAGCTGATGGGCGAAACCATCAAGCGCACGGCAGGCATCACGCCCGAAGGCTTCGGCTGCGCCAAAATCGTCGTGTTCTGCAACGCGGTGGACGACAACCCCTTTATGGCAGGCGCGTTCCACGGCGCGGGCGAAGGCGACGTGATGCTGAACGTAGGCGTGTCCGGCCCCGGCGTGGTGCAGGCCGCCTTGGCCGACTGTGCGGGCAAGGATTTGACCGAAATCGCCGAAATCGTGAAGAAAACCGCCTTTAAAATCACCCGCGTGGGCGAGCTTATCGGCCACGAAGCGGCACGCCGCCTGAACATCCCGTTCGGTATTTTGGATTTGTCGCTTGCGCCCACGCCGGCGGTGGGCGATTCGGTCGCCCGCATTTTGGAAGCGATGGGCTTGAGCGTGTGCGGCACGCACGGCACCACTGCCGCGCTCGCGCTGTTGAACGACGCGGTGAAAAAAGGCGGCATGATGGCCAGCAGCGCGGTGGGCGGGCTGAGCGGCGCATTCATCCCCGTGTCGGAAGACGAAGGCATGATTGCGGCGGCCGAAAGCGGCATCCTGACACTGGACAAGCTGGAAGCCATGACCGCCGTGTGCTCCGTGGGGTTGGACATGATTGCCGTACCCGGCCGTACCTCCGCCGCCACGATTGCCGGCATCATCGCCGACGAAGCCGCCATCGGCATGATTAACAGCAAGACTACCGCCGTACGCATCATCCCCGTGCCGGGCAAGGATGTGGGCGAGAGCGTGGAATTTGGCGGCCTCTTGGGTTATGCGCCGATTATGCCGGTAAAGGAAGGCAGCTGCGAAGTGTTTGTGAACCGCGGCGGGCGGATTCCCGCACCGGTGCAGTCGTTGAAGAACTAGCGCGAAAAAGCAGCCTATAGCGAAAAAGCAGCCTATAATTATTGGGTAAGGAGCAGGCTGCTTTCTGGTTTTCAGGTAGCCTGCACCTAATACGACACAAACCGTGCACGAAATGCAAGACCTGTTTTACTGCTGCTTGGCAGGCAGTGATGTCGAACGCTGTTGCACCCTTGCTACCGCGCTCGTCCGATTTTGTTTTCTTGGAAAAGATTTTCGCGCCCGAAGCCGATATTTTTTGTTTTGTATTTTTGCCCGTGCAAAAGTCCTTCCGTTTCAAATACGATTTCGGCTGGGGACAGATAATCGACAGCCGCGAAAATTGGACGGCAGGCGAAACCGCCGCATTGGGGGCAGCGGTAAACCGTGTTGCAAAAAATATTTTTTCAGGTAGCCTTTAGCGGCTGCCGGCTTTGCCGCAAGCCGCCGCACTTTTTTCAGGTAGCCTCAAGCAGTTTCAAGCAGCCCCAAACAATCAACAATCGAGAGATGGAAAGAACCCAATGAAACGCATCTTCCAACACCCGCAAGGCCGTAAAGCCCTTGTTACCTACATCACCGCCGGCGATCCCAGCCTGGAAACCACACTGGAGCTGATGCACAGCCTCGCCGCCAACGGTGCCGACATCATCGAGCTGGGCGTGCCCTTTTCCGATCCGATGGCCGACGGCCCCACCATCCAGCGCGCCGCCGAACGCGCCCTGGCACAAGGCGTAACGCTCGCCGACGTGCTCGACACCGTGCGCCGCTTCCGCCAAAGCAACCAAAACACCCCCGTGGTGCTCATGGGCTACCTGAACCCCATCCACAAAATGGGCTATGCCGAATTCGCCCGCGCCGCCGCCCAAGCCGGCGTAGACGGCGTGCTCACCGTCGACAGCCCGATCGAAACCATCGCCCCGCTGCACGAAGCGCTCAAAGCCGAACACATCGATACCATCTTCCTCATCGCCCCCACCACCGGCGAAGCGCGCATGGCCAAAATCGCCAAACTCGCTTCCGGCTTCGTGTATTACGTTTCCCTCAAAGGCGTAACCGGTTCGGCCAGCCTGAATACCGCCGAAGTGGCAGACAAAGTCGCCGTGTTGCGCCGCCATGTGCCGATTCCGATTTGTGTGGGCTTCGGCATCAGCGACGCTGAGAGCGCGCGGCAAATCGCCACCGTGGCCGACGGTGTGGTCATCGGCAGCCGCATCGTGAAGGAAATCGAAGCCAATCCCGGCCGAGAAAGCGAAGCGGTGGGCAGATTGGTGAGAAGCCTGAAAGACGCCATCTGAGGCTACCTGAAAAATCGAGGTTGCCCGATACATGACACGTAGAGAATTAATTTGCTTGGGCGAACGCATCATGGCAGCGGAAGACGACGAAGCCCTGCTGGAAGAACTGATGGCGCAGTTCGACCGCCATGTGCCGCACCCCGAAGGCAGCGGCCTGTTTTTCTACCCTGAAGGCTGGAACGCCCGCCACGGCAGCTTGGCCGATTACGCCCCGACGGCGGAAGAAGTGGTGGATGCCTGCCTGGCCTACCGGCCAATTTGCCTGTAAAAACGCCCGCAGCCGGGCAAAATCCTTGCGGCCTTTACAAAACTTGCCTAAACCGCCGCCATTAGCTACCATCCCGCCCGACTGTTGTGTTGCCCCAGCGGCAAACAAAATCCAATTAGGAGCAAATGGAGTAAATCATGAGTTGGCTCGACAAAATCCTCCCCCCAAAAATCAAACGCGAAGACAACGGCAAATCCGGCGTGCCCGAAGGCCTGTGGCGCAAATGCCCCGCCTGCGCCGAAGTATTGTATGCGTCTGATTTGGAACACAATCACCAAGTCTGCCCCAAATGCGGGCACCACAACCCGCTCAGCGCCCGCGAGCGACTCGATCTGCTGCTGGACGAAAACGGCCGCGAAGAAATCGGCGAGAGCGTGAAGCCCACCGACATCCTCAAGTTTAAAGACAGCAAAAAATACCCCGACCGCCTCAGCGCCGCACGCAAGGCCACCGGCGAAAACGACGCGCTGGTGGTGATGAAGGGCGAGATGGACGGGCTGCCGGTGGTGGTGGCCGCGTTTGAGTTCCGCTTTATCGGCGGCTCGATGGGCTCGGTGGTGGGCGAACGCTTCGTGCGCGGCGTGCGTGCGGCGGCGGAGCACGGCTGCGCCTTCGTGTGCGTGGCCGCTTCTGGCGGGGCGCGTATGCAGGAAGGCCTCAGCTCGCTGATGCAGATGACCAAAACCAGCGCCGTGCTGCACTTGTTGAATGACAAGCAGCTGCCGTTCATTTCGGTGCTCACCGATCCCACCATGGGCGGCGTGTCCGCCAGCTTCGCCTTTTTGGGCGACGTGGTGCTGGCCGAGCCGAACGCGCTGGTGGGCTTCGCCGGCCCGCGCGTGATCGAGCAGACCGTGCGCGAAAAACTGCCGGAAGGCTTCCAGCGCGCCGAGTTCCTGCTGGAAAAGGGCGCCATCGACCAGATTGTGGATCGCCGCGAAATGAAGGCACGGATTGCCAAACTCATCCGCCTGCTGCGCAACCAGCCGGTGGCGGCTTAAGCAGAGGTGTCAGGATAGGGAACAGGCCGGAGCGAAACCCGGCCTGTTTGGTTTGAATGTTGTCTGGATGGTTTGAATGAGATACCGTATTCCGTGTCAACATAAATTTTCAATAAATTTGCAAATCGCAGACACGGCAAAGCAGCAACGGTTAAAACCGGTGCTGTTTTATTTTGTGCTCCGTTTCAGGCAGCCTTGCGGTGTCTTTCCTGATCGAAAGGCTGGCCGGATTTCAGCACGGCATAGGCGTATTTGACGATTTTACACATCATCAGAATATACACCTGCTTCGGATGCTTGCCCTGTTTTATCTTTTGCTCAAACCAAGGCCGCCACAGCTTGCTTCGCAGGCAGACTATCCGGGCGGGGATATACAGGGCTTTGCGCACAAATTTATCACCCATCTTGGATACCTTGGTCATCTTTACGCTGGTGCCCGAATCTTTGACCATGGGCGACAAACCCAAATAGCTAATCAGTTTGCGGCTGTTCGGAAACTTGTCAATATCGACCAGTACGGAGAGCAGCCAAGTGGCCGTGATTTGACCTACCCCGTCTATGGTTTGCAGTAGTTCATGCTGCCTGTTCAATTCCGCATCCTGCTCAATCAGGCTTTGCATTTCCTGCCGGCATTGCGCGATTTCGGATTCCAACAACCCAATCACCCTATCCAAACTATCTTGCGTTGCCCAATCGGCCACCTTGCGCCGGTTGGTTTCCATGTTCAACAGTACGGTGAGCTGCTCGACACGGCGGCTCAGGCATTTGAGGGTATTGCGGCTGGCAGACAGGGGCTGCCACAGGGGCGGGTTTTCCCGCTGGCAGTAGTCGGCTATCAGCTTGGCATCCTGTTTGTCGGTTTTGGTACGCCTTAGCTGTAGAAAATAACCGCGTTGTTTACACCACAGGTTGAGAAAAATAAGCCTGCAACACCTCAAACGGCGTATCGCCGT
>NZ_JACSGR010000007.1 GCF_016025525.2 Eikenella glucosivorans
GCGATACGCCGTTTGAGGTGTTGCAGGCTTATTTTTCTCAACCTGTGGTGTAAACAACGCGGTTATTTTCTACACTTGAAGGCTACCTGAAAAACCGTTTACCATCCGCCCTCACCACACGCCACACCAAAAGGAAACGACATGAAATCCCACATCCCCACCTCCCTCTTTATCGCCGCAGCAGCTGCCTTATTCTGGGCGCAGTCTGCCGCCGCCTGCTCGCCCAACCTGCCCAACTACGGCAACTGCATCCGCCAGCAGCAAGACGCGCAACGGCAGCAGCAGATACACGGCGCGCAGCAACAGCAACCCCATCACTCCCGGCAGCAGCGCGAACAGCAAGCCACACGCCCGCCACGCCCCCTCACCGCCGAAGAAAGCCGCATCCTCGACATCGCCCTCAACGGCGACCCCAACGCACCCAAAGGCTGCAACCAGGCCATGCCCGACGGCCGCCTCGCCTGCTGGGATTATTCAAGCCACACCGACACCGTATCCTTCCACCACGTCTCCCCGCACACCAGCGCCGAGCATTGCGCCAGAGACCCTCGCCGTTGCAGCCAACACGGCCTGCAATACACCTACGGCAAAAGCGGCCGCCTGCGCCAAATCCAAATCTACGACCGCAGCATCATCCTAAAAGGCGAAAATACCTACGCCTTCCTCCCCGACGGCAGCGTTCAAGTGTTCGACCACAAAAGCAACAACGACACGGCAAACTTCAATCAAACCTACACCATCCCCGCTAACGAAGCCCTGCGCCGCCTTGGTCTGCAGCGCAGCATACTCAACCTCGGCCGCCTCACCGCACAGCCCCGCCGGCTCGCCGCCCAAGCCGCACAACTGCCCGCCGGCTGCACCGGCACCGCCGAAAGCAGCTCCCGCTCCGCCATGTGTAACATCGAGCTATTGTGGAAAAACGGCAGATAACACCACTGCCCGCGCATGAAAAAGGCTACCTGAAAATGTGTGCTTCGTTGAATCGCCTATTTTCAGGTAGCCTTTTTTGGCCGCAAAGCGGCACCTATTGCCTGCAAGCCGGTCTGGCAACGGCTTTCATATGCGCCAACCGGCAACACCAACCGCGAGAGCAAGCAATTGCCCCGCCTGCTGCAAATATTTTCAGGTAGCCTCAAAGCATGGCAGCGTGCTTACCCTCATCCGGCGCGACAATAAATGCTGCATATTACTCATGCCCTATGGATCGATAACCACCATCCTATCTTCACGCAAGTTATAAAAGTAAATTAATCCATCTGATGTATCTACCCTAACAACTGTATCTGGTTCAGATAGTATTTTTAATATTCTATCCCTTTCCTGCTGTAGCTTCCTATCAGACAAAAATCTATGATATTCTTCCCCAAATCTACTTCCAGTATACGCTCTTAACAATGAGTCTTCCTGTCGTCTCATTGTAGATATGCATCCTTGCATATTCCAAAGGTTACTAGGTATAGACTGACTTCCATTATCAATCTGAGGAATAAACTTTGTATTTCCATCTATCTGATTACGATAAGCTAGAAAATTATTTAAGTATCGTATTGGAAACCATAATGTTCTAAATTCTCTTTTCTCAGGATATATTATTCCGCTATATTTAATTTCCATCCATTTTTGACTGCCACTTTCATCTTGATACGTTGGAAAATTATATTTATTTCCCAATCTGTTATTTAACTCACTAACCAGCTCTTGTTGATTATAACTTCTAACCTCATTCGTCAATTTGTAGCTATAAATTCCACATTCAACATAAGGAGGATTTCTTGTATCATTCGGCGAATCACTCTCGTAATCCTTCACCTGAAACGAATACACTGGCCTGTCTAACATATAAATATCACTATATTTCCCTATTACAGGAGCTACTAAAAAAAATTTAAACTTCGTATCAATTCTGCTCGTCGGCTGGATCTCGCCTATCATTTGCCAGAACACGAAAATCGTTCCGATTATAAGCAATACAATTAGTTTAGTAGGTTTATCTTGTTTTGCCATCTTCCGCATAACTCCATATTCCAGTTCTATTCTGAAATCAGCCACATATAGGCTACCTGAAAATTATCTTTCCCCTTATCTCCCCGTGGCAGCCCACATTTTCAGGTAGCCTGTCGCCCTACCGCTAGCCGTGGAATTCTTCCACCCAGCCGCCTTCGAAAAAACCCTGCAAAATCGCCTGCGCGGCCACTTGGTCGAGCGCAGGCTTTTGTTTGCGGCCGCGCAGGCCGGCTTCGTTGAGCAGGCCGGAGGCATAGAGGGAGGTGAGCCGCTCGTCGGCCCAATACACGGGCAGGCCGAAGCGGCCTTGCAGGCGGCGGCCGAAACGCCGTGCCAGGCGGGTGAGCTCGTGCTCGCTGCCGTCGGTGGAGAGGGGCAGGCCGACCACGAGCTGCACGGGCTGCCATTCGCGGATGAGCACGGCGATGGCGGCGAATTTGCTGTTGTTGTCGGCGCCGCTGACGGTGGCGAGCGGGTGTGTGATGCCGAGCTCGGCGTCTCCCTGTGCCACGCCGATGCGGGTTTCGCCGAAGTCGAAGGCGAGGGTGGTGCCGTGGGGGATGGGCGGGATATCAGGCATGGCCGCCGGTGCGGATGAGTTGTTCGGGAGCGATGTTGAGCAGGGAGAGGGCGGCGTGGTAGCGCTGGTCGGTGGGCAGCTCGAACAGGATGTGTTCGTTGGCGGGCACGGTGAGCCAGCTGTTATCGGCCAATTCGCGCTCGAGCTGGCCGGCTGTCCAGCCGGTATAGCCCATAAACAGGAGCGCCTGCTTCACTTGCTGTTCGTCGTGCAGGTGGGGGAGGATGTCGCCGGAGGAGGTGAGGGCGAGGTGATCGTTGATGGCGATGCTGCTGAGCCAGTTGCCCACGGGGGTGTGCAGCACGAAGCCGCGGTCGGTTTGCACGGGGCCGCCCATCAGCACGTATTCGTCGGCAGGGCGGATGGGCAGCTCTTGCTGTTGGGCGGTGAGCACTTGGCGCAGCGGCAGCGGCGAGGGTTTGTTGATGACCACGCCCATGCAGCCTTCCGCCGAATAGGAGCAGATGTAGACCACGCTTTCGGCAAAATAGTGGTCTTGCATATCGGGCATGGCGATGAGGAAGTGGTTGCTTAAATCCATGATGGCTCGGCGTGTGTGGGGAAATGCTTCGATTATATAGCGGTTATGCGCGATTTAATACTGCGCTTTGGTGTGGGCTGCTAATTTTCAGGTAGCCTGCCGCGCATTTGAGGCTACCTGAAAATTAGCGCTCCACCCGCCGCCGCTTTATAATGCAATTCCGACTCTTTACAGAAAGCCCCTCCATGCCTTTATTCGGTAATGACTACCTCGCCGGCTGCCACCCGGCCATCCTCGAGCGCCTCGCCGACACCAACCTCGAGCAAACCCCAGGCTACGGCCTCGACCCCTATTGCGAATCCGCCCGCGCCAAAATCCGCGCCGCCATCGGCAGCACAGAAGCCGACGTGCACTTCCTCGTAGGCGGCACGCAAACCAACGCAACCGTCATTGCCCACATCCTGCGCCCGCACCAAGGCGTGATCGCCGCCGAAGAAGCCCACATCTTCGCCAATGAAGCCGGCGCCATCGAAGCCACCGGCCACAAAGTCCTCGCCCTGCCCTCAGCCGACGGCAAACTTGGCGCACAGCAAGTGCAGGATTTCATCGAAAAATACTACACCAGCAGCAACATTAAAGAGCACATCGTCCAGCCCGGCATGGTATACATCACGCAGCCCACCGAGCTCGGCACCGTATACAGCCGCGCCGAGCTTGCCGCCCTCGCGCAAGTGTGCCGGCACCACAGCCTGCCCCTTTTTGTGGACGGCGCCCGCCTCGGCTACGCCCTTCATCCCAACGTAAGCGACGTGACGCTTGCCGATCTCGCCGCACTAACCGATGCCTTCTACATCGGCGGCACCAAATGCGGTGCCCTGTTCGGCGAAGCCGTCGTCATCACGAACGATGTCTACAAACCCCATTTCCGCGCCATGATGAAGCAACGCGGCGGCCTGCTCGCCAAAGGCCGCCTGCTCGGCATCCAGTTCGACACCCTGTTTACCGACAACCTGTACCAAACCATCTGCCACGGCGCCATCGCCCACGCCCGCCACATCCGCCAGGCCTTCGAAGCGCGCGGCATCCCCTTCTACGGCACCTCCGCCACCAACCAGCAATTCCCCATCCTGCCCGAAGCAGCAGCGACGCGCTTCATCCGCGACTTCGGTTTCGCCGCCTACTGGCCGGCGGAAAACGGCCGGCAAACCGTGCGCTACTGCACCAGCTGGGCCACCACCGAAGCAGACGTGGCAACCCTGTTGCGCGCCATCGAGAGCCTGTAACGCCGCCAGGCGCAGCAAAGGCTACCTGAAAACAAACGCAGCAATTTCCTGCGGAGCGAACCTATTTTTCAGGTAGCCTTCCATTTCCCAGCCCTCCCGCCCCACATTCAATTCCCACCCAATCCGCTATATAATCACCCCATCCCTGATTATCTGAAGCGCACACCCATGACCCCGCTCACCAAACCCATCGTCCTCCTCATCCTCGACGGCTTCGGCCACCGCATCGAAGGCGACGACAACTCCGTCCTCCTGGCCCGCACCCCCAACCTCGACCGCCTCCAAGCCCAATACGCCTACGGCACCATCGATGCCTCCGAGCGCATGGTCGGCCTGCCCGCCGGGCAGTTCGGCAACTCAGAAGTCGGCCATCTCAATATTGGCGCCGGCCGTGTGGTGGCACAAGACATCACCCGCATCGACATGGCCATCGAAAACGGCAGCCTCGCGCAAAACCCCGCCCTCACCGCTGCTTGGCACACCCCCACGAAAACCGTCCACCTGCTCGGCTGCTTCTCCGACGGCGGCGTGCACAGCCACATCGAGCACTTCTTCGCCGTGGCCGATGCCGCGCTGGCCGCCGGCGTGCACAAAATCGTGTTCCACCCCTTCCTAGACGGCCGTGACACCCCGCCGCAAAGCGCCGAAGGCTACCTGAAAAGACTGCAAAGCTATTGCGGGCAACACCCGCAAGTGCACGTGGGCAGCGTGATCGGCCGCTTCTTCGCCATGGACCGCGACAACCGTTGGGAACGCGTGGAACAGGCCTACCATGCCCTGTTCGGCCAAGCCAAATTCCAAGCCGCTACCCCGCTGCAAGCCCTCGCTGCCGCCTATGAGCGCGGCGAACACGACGAATTCGTGCAGCCCACCGTGATCGATCCCGCCTGCACCCTGCACGACGGCGATGCCGTCATCTTTATGAACTTCCGTGCCGACCGCGCCCGCGAGCTCACCCAAGCCCTGCTGTTTGACGACTTCCAAGGCTTCGAGCGCCGCCAGCGCTTCCGCCCCGGCTACTTCACCTCGCTCACCAGCTACGGCAAGCAATATGATTTCCCCGTACTCTTCGCCCAAGAAAGCATCCGCAACGGCTTGGGCGAATACCTCTCTTCTCAAGGCATCAGCCAGCTTCGCATTGCTGAAACCGAGAAATATCCGCATGTTACCTACTTCCTCAGCGGCGGCCGCGAAGAGCCCTACCCCGGCGAAGAGCGCATCCTCGTGCCCTCGCCCAAAGTCGCCACCTACGATTTGCAGCCTGAAATGAGCGCGCCGCAGGTGTGCCAACACATCCTCGACAGCCTTGCCGCCAAACGTTTCGATGTGATTTTGTGCAACTTTGCCAACGGCGACATGGTCGGCCACAGCGGCGTGCTAGCCGCCACCATCAAAGCCGTGGAAACGCTGGACGACTGCGTGGGCAAAATCGTGGCCGCCGCGCAGGCAGCGGGCGGCGAAGTGCTGATTACCGCCGACCACGGCAACTGCGAGCAGATGTTCGACCCCGCCAACGGCCAGCCGCACACCCAGCACACCACCAACCCCGTGCCCTTCCTGTATGTCGGCCGCCCCGCCCGCATCAAATCCGGCGGCGCATTGAAAGACATCGCACCCACGCTCCTGGCCATGCTCGGCCTGCCCAAGCCGCCCGAAATGAGCGGCGAGAGCCTGATTGAGTTTGCTTGAGCGCGTAGAACGCATAACCAGCAAAAGGCTACCTGAAAATTTCAGGTAGCCTTCCCGCCCACCATGAGCTTCCTCACCATCCTCGCCCTCGCCTTCGGCATGTCGATGGACGCCTTCGCCGCCGCCATCGCCCAAGGCGCCGACATCGGCACCCCCAGCCGCCGCGGCATCCTGCGCACCGCCGCCATCTTCGGCGGCGTGGAAACCATCACCCCGCTCATCGGCTGGGCACTCGGCTCTGTGGCGCAGCGCTACATCGACGACTGGGACCACTGGATCGCCTTCACCCTGCTGCTCCTGCTCGGCCTGCGCATGATCTACGGCGGATTCCGTGCCGACGATGATGTCGCAGAAAATCCCGAAAGCAGCTCACCCCTCCCCTGCCGCCGCCCGCCCGGCCGCCTCATGCTCGTCGTCATTGCCTTTGCCACCAGCATCGACTCCATGATTGTCGGCATCGGCCTTGCCTTCCTTGAAGCCAACATCCTGCTCACCGCGCTGGCCATCGGCTTCGCCACCACCGTCATGGCCGCCATCGGCATCCGCCTGGGCAGCATGCTCGGCAGCGCCATCGGCAAACGCGCCGAAATCCTCGGTGGGCTTGTGCTCATCGGCATCGGCATCTTGATATTGGCCGAACACCTGCACAGCCTGTAGTCACCCTTTTCAGGTAGCCTCATGAAACCCAGCAAAATCCTCCTGTCCGCCCTCCTGTTTATCACCCTGCCCGCCCCCGCCGCCCCCAAAGACGATCTCCAACAAGTGCAGCGCGCCATCAGCGAAAGCCACCGCAAACTCCAGCAGCAGCAAGGCGAACAGCGCCGTTTGCAAAGCAACATCCGCCAAACCCAAAACGAACTCGACAACATCCGCCGCGAGCTCGACCAGCTCACCCGCCGCCGCCAAACCGCCTGGCGCGAGCTGCAAGCCATGCAGGCCAAGCTCGACAGCCTGCAAACCCGCATCCAAGGCACCCAAGCCCAAGCCGCCCGCCTGCTCAACAGCCGCTACCGCCACCCCCAGCCCAACGCCGTCACCCTCTTCCTGCAAAACGCCGATCCCCAGCAAAAAGGCCGCCAGCTCGAATACCTGCGCCACCTCAATCAAGCCAACAGCCAAGCCCTCGCCCAGCTCCAACACAGCCGCCAAGAGCTCAAGCAGCAGCAAGACAGCATCAACCAGCAACTTCAGCGCCTTGATGCCCTCAAACGCCAGCAGCAAAACACCGCCGCCCGCCTTGGCCGCCAACATCAGCAGCAACAGCACCAACAGCAAAACCTCGAACAAGACATCAGCCGCGAAACCGCCAAACTGCAAACCCTGCGCAGCGACGAACGCCGCCTCAACGGCCTCATCGCCAGCCTCAGCCGCCGCTCCGCACAGCGCCAAGAAGCCCAACGCCAACGCCGTGCAGCCGCCGCAGCCCAACAGCGCCGCCAGCAGCAAACCTCCCGGCAAGCCCAAGCCCGTAGCAAACCCAATCCCCAAAGGCCGGTTGAAAACGAGCTCAACGAGCTTCGCCCGAACGAATCCGCCGCCCCACCACACAACACCCCCAACCCCAACGCCCTCACCGCCGAAGACCTCGCCCTGGAAGCCCCTGCCGCCCCCGAGCCGCAAAGCCAAGGCTTCAGCCGCATGCAGGGCCGCCTGCCCCGTCCCGCAGCCGGCAGCATCAGCGGCCGCTTCGGCCAGGCCCGCCCCGGCGGCGGCACCTGGAAAGGCCTCTTCATCAGCACCCCACCCGCCCCCGTGCGCAGCATCGCCGCCGGCGAAATCGCCTATGCCGCCCCCCTGCAAGGCTACGGCAACACCGTCATCATCGACCATGGCGACGGCTACCTCAGCATCTACACCGGCCTCTCACAAATCAGCGCCGGCAGCGGCAGCAGCGTGTCTGCCCGCCAAACCATCGGCCGCAGCGGCAGCCTGCCCGGCGGCGAAAACGGCCTCTACTTCGAAATCCGCTACCGCAACCAAGCCATGAACCCCTCCTCTTGGGTGAACTAACGCACCTCCATATCCAACATTCAGCTTCACAGCAACTCAGCCTTAGCGGCACTAAGGCATCATTTTCATCGAAGCTGTGTTTTCAGGTAGCTGTTGTCCCTCTTCCCAGGCTACCTGAAAAATATAGTGAATTAAATTTAAACCAGTACAGCGTTGCCTCGCCTTGCCGTACTATCTGTACTGTCTACGGCTTCGTCGCCTTGTCCTGATTTAAATTTAATCCACTATAAAAAACAGCTTCCGCGTAGACAGCCGGTTACCGCCCGTCCTGTTGCCAAAGAAAGGCACAACATGTATATCGCCCCCGAATTTATCCGCCCGTTTCCTTTGCCGGAAGACGTGTTTTCCGCCGACATCGAACGCCACACACAATTTTTCCTGCCCATCTGTTCGCTGAATTTGCGCTTCATCCAGCCCGAAAACGGCGACTACTGGGTGCATTTCGTCCAACCTGCCGATATTTACGAAGGCAGCATCGGCGAAAACACCCAGCCCTTCCACAGCCGCTACAATTTTGAAGACAGCATCTGCTTTGATGTGGACGCCAACGGCAAATACCGCTTCAGCGGCGATTGGCGTTTTTTTGATGCGGAAACCGAAATCCCCGCCGAGGTCACGGCCAAGGCGCGGGAAAAAATGGAAAAATACCAAATCAGCTGGCAGCGCGCCCTGCCCCAGCCTTACCGCATGATCGATTTTGACGGCATACGCTGCGCACGCGAACACAATCATCAGATTTACCGTTTAATAAAAGCGTTTTACCTGAAACACAGCAAGCTGCCGCTTTCGCTCTACGGCTGGGAAAAGGCCGTGGCCGATACCGGAAACTTGCAGGCAGCCCTAGCCGCATTCGAGCAATTCGACCGGGAAAACGAGCAAGAATATGTGCGGCACAATATGCCAGCCCCTTATCAAACCGAATTGTTGCAAGACGCAGGCGGCTTAAGCCCCGATTTCCAAACATGGATGCAAGAAGACGGTGTGAGCAATGTACACGAACTAATGCAACACGGTTTCGGCAATTTGTCAGACCCGCCCTTGCGCGATGACGGGCGCGTGTTCGACTACATCGGCTGGTTGGACGGCAACCGGTTTCAGGATAGCGGCTGCGATGAACTTTTCCTCTTTTTTGACCGCCACAGCAGGAAAGCCGTTATCCGTTTGGTGTACAGCTGAGAGGGCTTGGCCGCCCCGCCGGCACAACCCCATCAATTCCTGTTTTCAGGCAGCTTGCCGCACGCCCCAAGGGCTACCTGAAAACACCATCGCCAACCAAGCCCAACCACCTGCCGTATTTTTCAGGTAGCCTTTTCCACCCACAGCCGCCATTTAGCATTTATTTACCCCCACCCCCTTGCTGGAACAGGCAAATTTGCCTAAAGTTCAGCCTTTCGAGCCAAACGGCAGGCTACCTGAAACAAGATTCAGCCCTGCCGCCGCAAAGTATCCCGGCTCACCTCAGCAAATCCGAAAGACAACCATCCGCTATGTCCAACAACACATTCAAAAAAATCGCCCTCTACACCCTCGGCACCTTCACCGGCATTGCCGTGAGCCTGAGCGTGCAAAGCGTGGCCGAAACCCGCGGCCGCCAGCCCCTGCCCGTTGATTCCCTGCGCACCATGGCCGAAGTGTACAGCCAGGTGAAAGCCAACTACTACCAGGAAAAAACCGACGAAGAAATCCTCGAAGGCGCGCTCAAAGGCATGGTTTCCCACCTCGACCCGCACTCCGAATACATGAACCTCAAAGACTACGCCGACATGCAGGAATCCACCAAAGGCGAATTCGGCGGCCTCGGCATGGAAGTGGGCAGCGAAGACGGCTTCGTCAAAGTCGTCTCCCCCATCGAAGACACCCCCGCCGAGCGCGCCGGCATCCAAAGCGGCGACTACATCATCAAAATCGACGACGCCTCCACCCGCAACATGAGCGTAAACGACGCCGTCAAACGCATGCGCGGCGAGCCCGGCACCAAAATCACCCTCACCCTCACCCGCAAAGACGCGCCCCAGCCCATCGTGGTCACGCTCACCCGCGCCGTCATCAAGGTGCGCAGCGTGCGCCACGACATCATCGAGCCCGGCTACGGCTACCTGCGCATCAGCCAATTCCAAGAGCGCACCGTGCCCGCCATGGCCGAGGCCCTGCAAGAAATGCGCCGCAGCAACGGCGGCCCGCTCAAAGGCCTCGTGCTCGACCTGCGCGACGACCCCGGCGGCCTGCTCAACGGCGCCGTGGGCGTGTCCTCCGCCTTCCTGCAAAACAACCAGCTCGTGGTGAGCACCAAAGGCCGCGACGGCAAAGAAAACATGAGCCTCAAAGCCACCCCGGCCGACTACCAGATCGGCGGCGGCAGCGACCCGCTCGCCACCCTGCCGGCCGAGTTTAAAAACATCCCCATCACCGTGCTGATCAACTCCGGCTCCGCCTCCGCCTCCGAAATCGTGGCCGGCGCCCTGCAAGACCACAAACGCGCCGTGATCGTGGGCACCCAAAGCTTCGGCAAAGGCTCCGTGCAATCCGTGATGCCCCTCTCCAACGGTGGCGCGCTGAAAATCACCACCCAGCTCTACTACACCCCCAACGGCCGCTCCATCCAAGCCCAAGGCATCATGCCCGACGTGGAAGTGGCCGACAAAACCCGCCGCTATGAAAGCCGCGAAGCCGACCTCTCCGGCCACCTGAGCAACCCTAACGGCGGCAACGAAGTACGCGGCCGCGCGCTAAACAGCAACACCGAAGCCAAACCCGCTTCCGAGCCCGCCGCCAAAGAAGAAGCCGACAACAACCCCGCCACCCGCTACAAACCCAATCCGGCCAAAGACGACCAACTGCGCCGCGCATTGGAGCTCGTGAAAACCCCGCAGCAATGGCGCGCCGCCCTCGGCCAAGCCGCCACCCGCCCGGCCAAACCCATCGAGCACTAAGCATCATTAAATGCAGGCTACCTGAAAATGGTTTTTCAGGTAGCCTGTTTTATCGCGGGAACACATTCCAGCTGCATTGGAAATACATTTTCAGGTAGCCACATTCACGCCCGGCCTATAGATTATGCCGCCGATGGGCGCTATAATCCGCCCTTCCCAACCGTTTCAAACACAAAGGAAAACACAATGGCAGATTTCAACCAAATCCTCGACGCCGGCGACGTAGACGGCGGCATCATCAACGTAGTCGTGGAAATCCCCCAAGGCTCCAACCAAAAAATCGAATGGGACCGCAAACTCGGCGCCATGAAGCTCGACCGCATCGAACCCCAAGCCTTCGCCAAGCCCACCAACTACGGCTTCATCCCGCAAACCCTCGATGAAGACGGCGACGAGCTCGACGCCCTCATCATCACCGACCTGCCCCTGCCCACCGGCATCTACATGGAAGCCAAAGTAATCGGCGTGATGAAATTCGTGGACGACGGCGAAGTAGACGACAAAGTCGTGGTCGTGCCCGCCGACGACCGCCACAACGGCAACACCATCAGCACCCTGGCCGACCTGCCGCCGCAGCTGATCAAACAAATCGAATTCCACTTCAACCACTACAAAGACCTGAAAAAACCCGGCACCACCAAAGTCGGCCACTGGGGCGACATCGAAGAAGCCAAAGCCGTGATCCGCGAAGCCCAAGCCCGCTGGAAAGCGCAATAAACTTTCAGGCTACCTGAAAAAAACCAAACCCGCCGTTCTGAAAGAACAGCGGGTTTGGTTTTAGCCCAAAGGCTACAGAGCATGCCGGCAAACCACCCAGCATCCTCGTCTGGGTTTCAACACACAGCTGCGTGCAATCAGCACACCTCCTTCACCACACAGTAAAAGGCTACCTGAACGCGAATGCAGCAAGTTTCTCCGCAGCCAAATTTTTCAGGTAGCCTTTTGTCTATTCTCACAAGCTTACGCTGCTATCCCTGCCACTCGGACACCCGCGCCGCTATCTTGGCTGCACTTAAGCCCAAGTCGTCCAATAAGATGGCGGGGTCGCCGTGGCCGGTTACGATGTCTTCGATGCCCAACAGCAGCACGGGCAAGCGGCAGCCCTGCTTGGCCAGCACCTCCAGCACCGCGCTGCCCGCGCCGCCCTGTACCGCGTTTTCCTCAATGCACACCAACCGCTGATGGCTGGCAGCCAGCTCGGCAATCAGTGCTTCATCTAACGGCTTCACAAAGCGCATATCGGCCACTGTCCAATCCGCTTCTTCCGCCGCCTGCAAAGCGGGCTGCACCATACTGCCGAAGGCCAGCACGGCGGTGTGTTTGCCCTGTCGCCTCACTATGCCCTTGCCCAGCGGCACGGTATCCAAGCCGCCCGGCGAAGCGGTGCTGCCGCTGGCGCCGCGCGGGTAACGCACGGCAGCGGGGCCGTCCAGCGCGTAGCAGGTGGAAAGCAGCAGGCGGCATTCTTCGCCGCTGCTGGGCGCGGCCACCACCATATTGGGGATGCAGCGCAGGAAGCTCAAATCATAGGCACCGGCGTGGGTGGGGCCGTCGGCACCCACAATGCCGGCGCGGTCAATAGCAAACAATACCGGCAGGTTTTGCAGCGCCACGTCGTGCACCAATTGATCATAAGCACGTTGCAGGAAGGTGGAATAAATCGCCACCACGGGCTTCACGCCGCCGCAGGCCAGCCCGGCGGCAAAAGTAACGGCGTGCTGCTCGGCAATGCCCACGTCGAAATAGCGTTCGGGAAAACGCTGCTCGAATTCCACCAGCCCGCTGCCTTCGCGCATGGCAGGCGTGATGGCGACTAGTTTGCCGTCTGCGGCGGCCTGGTCGCACAGCCATTGGCCGAAAATTTGAGTATAGCTCAAGGGCGCGGCGGCGCCGCTCACCGGACCTTGGTCGGGATTGAATTTACCCACGGCGTGAAAGCCCACCGGGTCGTTTTCGGCCAGCTTATAGCCCTGCCCTTTTTGAGTGAGCACGTGCAAAAGCTGCGGGCCTTTGCGCTGTTTCATTTCTTTGAGCACGGCCACCAGCTGCAGCACGTCGTGTCCGTCCACCGGGCCGGTATAGCGGAAGCCGAAGTTATCAAACAGGGAGTCAGGCCGTTTGCGCGACCCGTCGAGCACACTTTTAAGGCGTTGTTCCACTTTCTGTGCAATGTGCAGCGCGCCGGGCAGTTTGTCGAGCACTTTTTCGGATTTGTGCTTGATGCTGCGCAGGGTGTCGCGCCAGTCTTTGGCTTGGCTGCCGGCAAGGTATTTGGGGAAGGCGCCCACGTTGGGAGAAATCGACATTTCGTTGTCGTTGAGGATAACGAGCAGGTCGGTGTCCATGTCGCCGGCATTGTTCAACGCTTCGAAAGCTTGGCCGGCGGTCATGGCGCCGTCGCCGATCACGGCCACGCTGCGTTTGAGGCTACCTGAAATTTTGTCGGCCACGGCCATGCCCAATGCGGCGCCGATGGAAGTGGATGAATGACCAACGCCGAAGTCGTCATATTCCGATTCGCAGCGTTTGGGGAAACCGGCTAGGCCGCCATATTGGCGCATGGTGTGCATGCGGTTACGGCGGCCGGTGAGCACTTTGTGCGGGTAGCTTTGATGGCCCACGTCCCAAATCAGGTGGTCGTTGGGCGTGTCATACACGTAATGCAGTGCCACAGCCAGCTCCACGGCGCCCAGATTGCTGGCGAAATGACCGCCGGTTTTGCTGATGCTGTCGAGCAGGAAGCTGCGCAGTTCGGCTGCCAGCTGTGGCAGCTGGTCTTCACGCAAACGGCGCAAATCCTGCGGGTAGTCGATGGTGTCGAGAAGCGGCGTGGCTGTCATGGTGTGGCGTTTCCCCGTTAGTTTGGGATAATTTAGTCGGGATAGATAAAACAGGATTATATAGCCATTCCGCCCGGCACGGCAGGCATATAGTAGATGATTAAGCTATCTTTCGGCCTGCCTTACCGTACTACTTGTCTGTTTACGGCTCGCTTCCTGGCCTGATTCCTCATTTGGAGCAGCTATGATTGGCAGCAGCACAGCAAAGCTTGATATGATGCCGCTTTACCCATCCGCCACCATCCGCCATGACCGACACCGCCCAAATCATCACCAGCTACGGCCGCCGCTTCATCGTGCGCACGCCGCATGGTCAAACCTTCGATGCCACCACCCGCAAAAAGCGCGTGGACTTCGCTTGCGGCGACCAGGTGCACATCACACCGGTAAACAGCGAGCAGGCGGTAATTGAAGATTTTCTGCCGCGCCGCAGCCTGCTCTACCGCCAAGACGCCTGGAAAACCAAGCTGATTGCCGCCAACGTGAGCCAGCTCTTGATTGTGCTGGCCGCAGTACCCACGCCCAGCGAGCCGCTGCTGCAACGCGCCCTGCTCGCGGCGGAAGCAGCCGGCATACGCGCCGTTATCGTGCTCAACAAAACCGATTTACCGGAAACAGCGGCATGGCGCGGCAAACTGGCTTTCTACGAGGGCTTGGGCTATCCCGTGCTGGCCGTCAGCGCCGTGCGCGATGCTGCCGCCCTGCTGCCGGTGTTGCATGGGCAAACCAATATCCTGCTCGGTCAGAGCGGCATGGGCAAATCCACCCTCATCAACGCCCTGCTCGGCCAAAGTATTGCCCGCACCAACGAAATCTCCAGCGCCCTCGATTCCGGCAAGCACACCACCACTCATGCCCAACTGTATGATCTGGATAACAAAACCTGCATTATCGATTCCCCCGGCCTGCAGGAGTTTGGCCTACATCACCTTCAGGTAGCCTCTCTATTGCATTATTTCCCCGATATGCGCCAGCTCATCGGCCAATGTAAATTCCACAACTGCACCCACCGTCAAGAACCCGGCTGTGCCGTAAAAGCCGCCGCCGAAGCAGGTCTCATCCGTGCCGACCGCCTCCAGCTTTTGCAGCAGCTCACCGACGAATTGTCTGTTAAAAAGTGGTAATAACCTGATTAAAAATACTTTATTTACCTGCAACATTGTATTTACATTGCCCCGCCTATCTTTACCTTTCTCAAACTTGCGCAAACAAAACAGATAATTTACTATCCATCCATCAGGCAATCTATCGGATAACATTGATGAATTATCCGTTCTGCCAAGAATAGCTACTAAAAGAGAGGTAAATCATGACAAAAAAAACCACCAACTACGTCGTTACCATTGCCGATGCAATGAATGCCAGCCGCAGCCGTCAAGTATTGCTGCAACTGCCGCGCGAAGAAATCCGCTACCTGAATCAGGCCGAATTTAAAAAATTTGTGGCGGAGAAATGCAACGTCAGCTCGCTGAAGATCCATTCCATCGAGCGCTTCTACAAATAAGCCAACAAACAAAACCGCTCCGGCAGCAACCGGAGCGGTTTTTCTATGGGGTGGCGAGCCGGAACCCCGGCACTGCCGGATTCGGGATGGGCTGCTTGCTTCCGCACCTGACCCCTTGTCCCAAACCTGCATGCGGGGAGACCCGCCATAGAGAACGCGGATTATACGTAGCCCCTGCCGATTTGCCAAGCCGAAACTGCTCAAGGCTACCTGAAAACGATGTTTCCGAAGGAAGCTGAGTTTCTGCGAAGCTAAAACGATGTCTTGCCGCTGCCAAGGCTGAGTTTCTGCGGAGCTAAAGCGTGAGCTTCAACGCAGTTAAAACGAGCGAAGCGAAGTATCTGCGAAACCAGACCCGTTTATTAAGCGCCAAATTTTTCAGGTAGCCTCAATCCAAACAAAGGCTACCTGAAACAAGGCTTCAACAAAGTTCAAACCGTACGCAACCCACGCTCAACGATACTCCACCCGTAGCGCCCGATGATCCGAATGCCGCCACGGCAAAGGCTGAGCCGACAGACTCAAATTTTTCGCCAGCGCATGATCGATATTCAGCAAAAACGGCCGCCACGTCGGCGTGAAATAGCGCATGGCCGGCACCGCGCCGCTGGTGCGTACAAAACGGCGGAACAACGGCGAAAACGGGCTGCTGTTGAAATCACCCACCGCCAGCGCGCGCGGTTCGGCAGCCAGCGCAGCGGCCGTTTCGGCCAGGTAAGCCTGCCGTGCCGCTGCCAGCTCGCTGCTGATGGGCGGCGGCGGGTGCAGCGCGTAAAGCGCCGTGCCGTCTGCCGTTTGGGCGCGGATATAGGGGTAGTCGCCGATCATGCGCACTTCGCAGGCAGCCAGCGGCGCGCGGCTCCACACCGCTAATGCAAACGGGCTGTGCTCGCGGCGCTCGCAGCCGTGCGGGTAAGCACCATGCAAAGCCTGCCAGCCCGCATCATCCAAATTGATTTCGCCCAAAGCCAGAATATCCGCCCCTTCCGCCAACAGCGCCGCACCCTCTTCGGCCGCCGCCGGATTGTCCAAGTGCACGTTGTACCAAATCATCCGTATGCCACCCGCTGCCGGCTTGGGCAGGCCGAAAGGCTGTGCCAACCACAGCAGCGATGCCGCCGCACACCCCAGCCACAGCCCGCGCCACCGCCGCTGTGGCCACAGCGCCGCCAACACAAACACCGCCGCATAATACGGCAGGAAATGGCTGAACAACTCCGCCAGCCAATGCAGGCCGCCGAGCTGCCCGGCAATCACACCCGCCAAACTGAGCAGCGCGAGCAGGTGCAAACGACGGCGGAGAAAGGCAAGAATTTTGTGCATACGCAATTCGGTGAGAGAAAACGTTTCAGACAAAGCCCTATTATCCGGCAAACAGGCTACCTGAAAAAGCATGGGTGCAGGCGGGCAAAAGAAACAGCCGGAAAGCAACGATGCGTTTTCCGGCTGTTTGCCCGATTTTCAGGTAGCCTCAAGCGGCTTAGGCATAATCCTGCAATTCAGGGTTGATGTCGCTTTGCGCCAGGTTGTTGGCGTAGTTGCACAGGGTGGCCAGCGCCACGCCCATCACCACTTCCACCGCCTGCTGTTGGTTGTAGCCGGCGGCGAGGAAGGCTTGCAGTTCGGCATCGGATACCGCGCCTTTTTTCGCCATCACGGCTTGGGTGAAGGCGGCCAGGGCGGCGAGTTTGGCATCATCGAAGCCGGCCGGGTTGAGCGCGCGCGAGGCTTGGATGGCCTGCTCGGAAAGCAGCTTTTTCAGGGTGGCGATTTTGGTGTGGCCGGCCACGCAAAAACCGCATTCGTTGGTTTTGGCGGCGATAATCTGCACCACTTCCACTTCGCCCGGGGTGAGGCTGTTGGCGGCATTGAGCTTGCCCACTTCCTGATAAAACGCCAGGGCTTCGGGCGCATTGGCCAGCACGCCGATGAGGTTGGGGATGAAGCCGTTGGCCTTGAGCGCGGCTTCCACGCGCGGCTTGGCGGCTTCGGGGGCGGTTTCGACGGTGTGGACGGGTAAACGTGCCATGTTCGGGTTCCTTTATGTGTGGTTGGAAAAACGGAATTGTAGCGGAAAGCGGGCGGGAGGCTAAATAACCGATTGGCTGCGGTATAGAACCGTTGGGAATATGGCCGCATGGCCTGCCCGGGCGCAATAAAGGCTACCTGAAAATAAACGCAGCTTCTATCAAGCCAAATTTTTCAGGTAGCCTCTATTCCGCTGCGGCATTACGCCAGCAGTGCTTTCAGCTTGGCGGCCATCTCGCCCGCGGCCACCAGCTCGGTTTGGCCGCTGCGCCGCTCGGTGTATTCCACCTTGCCTTCTTTCAGGCCACGGTCGCCGATGGCAATGCGGTGCGGGATGCCCAAGAGTTCGCTGTCGGCCAGCAGCACGCCGGCGCGTTCGTCGCGGTCGTCGAGCAGCACATCGATGCCGGCGGCGGCAAGCTCGGCGTAAATTTGGTCGGCGGCCTCGCGCACGGCTGCGGATTTTTTGTAGTTCATCGGCACGATTACGGCTTGGAAGGGTGCCATGGCATTGGTCCAGATGATGCCGCGCTCGTCGTTGTTCTGCTCGATGGCGGCGGCCACGATGCGGGTGATGCCGATGCCGTAGCAACCCATTTCCATGATTTGTGATTTGCCGTTGTTGTCGAGGAAGCTGGCTTTAAGTGCGGCGGAATATTTGTCGCGCAGCTGGAACACGTGGCCCACTTCAATGCCGCGCGCGAGTTTCAGGTAGCCTTTGCCGTCGGGGCTGGGGTCGCCGGCGATGACGTTGCGGATATCGGCAAATTCGGGTTCGGGGCAGTCGCGGCCGAAGTTGAAGCCGGTGTAGTGCCAATCGTCTTCATTGGCGCCGATCACGGTATCGGCCAGTTTTTCCACGGCAAAATCGGCATATACTTTGCCGGCAAAGCCCACCGGGCCGAGCGAGCCGCCGTTGGCGCCAAATTGGGCTTGGATGGCCTCGGGGGAAGCCATGGCCAGCGGGCTTTTCACGCCGGGCAGTTTTTCGGCTTTGATGTCGTTGAATTCGTGGTCGCCGCGCAAAAGCAGCAGCACAAGTTCGCCTTCTTCTTCGCCTTCCACCACGATGGATTTGAGCGTGCGCTCAATCGGGATTTGCAAAAATTCCACCAGCGCGGCGATGGTTTTCACGCCGGGAGTGTGTACTTTGGTGAGCTTTTCCTGCGCGGGGGCACGTTCGCCGCTTTGGCGCAGGGTGGCGGCGAGCTCGATGTTGGCGGCGAAATCAGACTGATCGCTGTAGGCAATCACGTCTTCACCGCTCTCGGCCAGCACTTGGAATTCGTGCGAGCCGGTGCCGCCGATGCTGCCGGTGTCGGCGGCCACGGGGCGGTAGTCGAGGCCCAGGCGGTCGAAGATGCGGCAGTAGGCGTTGTACATGGGCTGGTAGCCGTCGCGCACCAAGGATTCGTAGTCGGCGTGGAAGGAATAGGCGTCTTTCATCACAAATTCGCGCGCGCGCATCACGCCGAAGCGGGGACGGCGCTCGTCGCGGAATTTGGTTTGGATATGGTAGAAGTTTTTGGGCAATTGCTTATAGCTGGTGATCTCTTTGCGCACGATGTCGGTAATCAGCTCTTCGCAGGTGGGGCTGAAGCAGAAGAGGTTGTCGTGGCGGTCGGTAATGCGCAGCAGTTCGTCGCCGTAGAAATCCCAACGACCGCTTTCTTTCCACAAATCGGCGGGCTGGATCACGGGCATCAAAAGCTCGATGGCACCGGAACGGTTCATCTCTTCGCGCACCACGGCCTCCACTTTGCGCAACACGCGCAGGCCCATGGGCATCCATGTGTAGAGGCCGGAGGCGTTGCCTTTAATCAGGCCGGCACGCAGCATGAGCTTGTGGCTGGCCAGCGCGGCTTCGGCAGGGGCTTCTTTGAGGGTGGAAATGAAGAATTGGGAGGCTTTCATGGCGGGGCTTCTTTGTTTGGATTGGGAAAGTGGGAAATTGTATCAATGTTTCAGGTAGCCTGAAAGGCGCGGGATCGTAGGCTGTGGCTCAAAGAAAACCCCTTGCCGGTTTCCGGAAAGGGGATGCTTGCCGGGTGTTGCCCGCTTAACCTTCAAATCCGTTCGGGTTGTCCTGCTGCCAGTGCCAGGAATCGCGCATCATGTCGGCCAGGCCGAACTGTGCCCGCCAGCCGGTTTCGGTGGCGGCTTTGCCCGGGTCGGCATAGCATTCGGCGATATCGCCGCTGCGGCGCGGTTTGAGCGCGTAGGGCACTTTTTGCCCGCTGGCATCTTCAAACGCGCGGATGACTTCCAACACGGAATAGCCCTGCCCCGTGCCCAAGTTATAGATGTGTACGCCTGCTTGCCGTGCCTTGGCCTGCATGGCTTTGAGGTGACCGCACGCCAAATCGACCACGTGGATGTAGTCGCGCACGCCGGTGCCGTCGCGGGTGGGGTAGTCGCTGCCGAACACGGAAAGCTCGGCCAGCTTGCCCGCGGCCACCTGGCAGATGTAGGGCAGGAGGTTGTTGGGGATGCCGTTGGGCTGCTCGCCGATACGGCCGCTGGGATGGGCGCCGATGGGGTTGAAATAGCGCAATAAAATCACGCTCAAATCGGGATGGGCGGCCTGCGTGTCTTGCAAAATACGCTCGACCATGTGTTTGGATGTGCCGTAGGGGTTGGTGGTGGCGCCGGTGGGCATGTTTTCGGTGATCGGCATGCGCTTGGGGCTGCCATACACGGTGGCGGAGGAGCTGAACACGATGCTTTTCACGCCGGCGGCGAGCATTTCTTCCAACAGGATCAGGCTACCTGAAACGTTGTTGTCGTAGTATTTCACCGGCTCGCGCACGCTCTCGCCCACGGCTTTGAGCCCGGCAAAGTGCATCACGGTGTCGATGCGGTGTGCGGCGAAAATCTGCTTCAGGAGGGCCCGGTCGCGGATGTCGCCGCGGTAAAACACGGGCTCGCTGCCGCCCAGCTCGGCAATGCGTGGCAGCACCTGCGCGGAAGCGTTGCATAAATTGTCTAAAATCACGGCGCGGCAGCCGGCTTGCAGCAGCTCGACTGCGGTGTGCGAGCCGATAAAGCCGGCACCGCCGGTGATGAGGATGGTGGGCATGGCTTTCCTTTCTATTGTCTTTTGGTTTGGCCGAAACTGATTGCGCTCGTTTTAGCCTCGCAGAAACTTGCTTCGCTCGTTTTAGCTTCGCAGAAACTTGCTTCGCTCGTTTTCAAGTTTTCAGGTAGCCTTTCAATGAGCAAGAGGCTACCTGAAAATCACCTCGCACCGAATCCGGTGATGATCGTCTTCAGCGTTTTAAACAGGATCAGCACGTCCAGCGCAAAGGAAAAGTGCTTGATGTAGTAGAAATCGTGCTCGATTTTCACTTGGGTTTCGTCGGTGTTGCCGGCGTAGCCCTGCATCACCTGCGCCCAGCCGGAGAGGCCGGGGCGCACGATGTGGCGGTAGCTGTAGAACGGGATGCTCTCTTCAAACTGCCGCACAAACACTTTCTGCTCAGGGCGCGGGCCGATAAGCGCCATGTCGCCCTTAACGATGTTCCAAAACTGCGGCAGCTCGTCCAGGCGGGTTTTGCGGATGAATCGTCCGGTGCGGGTCACGCGCGCGTCGCCCTCCTGCGCCAACTGCGCGCCGTGTTTTTCCGAATCGCACACCATGCTGCGGAACTTATAAATCTTAAACTCTCGTCCGCCGCGCCCCACACGGTTTTGCACAAACAATACCGGCCCCGGGCTTTCCAGGCGGATGGCCAACGCCGTGGCCAGCATCAGCGGCAGCGTGAGCGGCAGGCTGGCGATCACCAACAGGCTTTCCAGCGCCTGCTTGATGGCCATATAAGCCGGGCTGGGCAGCAGCGAGCCCAAGTCGTTTTCATACATATGCCGGATTTTCACGCGGCCGGTGAGCGATTCTTCCACCTGTCTGATGTTGTAAACCGCGATGCCGCGCAGGGTGCAGTCGGCCAAGAAGCGCTGCCATTCCGCCCCCAAATCGGGCGCGTGCAGATTGGTCACCACCGTGTTCACCCGGGCGGTTTCAGGCAGCCTCGGCTCGGCCAGCTCGTGCCAGCGGATGTTGGAGAGCTGCGGCAAATCGCGCATGCCTGCCACATCGATGTAGTACAGATGACGGATGTGGCGCTTTTCCAGCCAGGTTTCGGCAAACAAATACAACACCGTGAGCGCGAAACCCGCCGCCAGGTAATACACCGAATACGGCAAGCGCAGCATGGCGGCAAACACCAGCGGCAGCCCCAGCCCGATGGCCGACACTGGAATCACCGACAGCTTGGAGCGCTCGCCGGGGAAACGCGTGAGGTTGCGGCTCAAAGCATAGGAAAGCAGCAGGCCGGCCAGGAGCAGGCTGTAGCTGGAAAGGTTGGTGGCCGTGGGGTGCGACAGCTCGCGCGGCGGCCAAAACCACCACGCCGGCGCAATCAAAATCACCAAGGCGGCCGCGACAAAGCGCAGGGTCATTTTTATCGTTTTCATTATTTTCTTTATTTCTCGTTTGGCAGTTGGCTGAATCCCACAGGCTACCTGAAATTATTTTCTCAATAACACCCGATACACCCACTGCCGCACCCCGTTGGGCAGCAGCCGCACCGGCAGCCGCAGCAGCACGTTTTTCGCCCACTGCGCCCCGCTCAGAAAGCCCGCACGGTAAAAGCGGCACTGCATGGCCAGCTCGTTTTTCGCATACGCCCAGCCACCGCGCCGCCGGTACATCTCGTTGCCCGCGCGCGCATACACCAGCACTTCGGGCAGGTTGGCGAAACGGCAGCCGCTCAACAGCATGCGCACCCACAAATCATAATCCTCATACAGCGGCGCGTGCCGATAGTTGCCCGCCGCCAGCACCGCCGATTTGCGGTAACACACCGTCATGTGGTTGACAGGATTGCGGCTTTTGGCAAAACGCGCAATCTCTTCATGCGCGCAGGGCACGCGGCGGCTGTGCGCGGCATCATCGGGCGTATGCTCAAACTCGTCAATCTGGCTGCCGCACACATCAATCTGCCCATGCGCCGCCACAAAGGCCAGTTGCCGCGCGAAACGCTCGGGGTGGCAAACATCATCCGTATCCATGCGGCACACCCATTCATGCGCGCAGGCCTGCAAACCGGCATTCAGCGCCCGCCCCAGCCCCACATTTTGTGGCAGCCGCACCACCTTCAGCGGCAGGCTACCTGAAAAACCGGCCGCAACCGCTTCCAAATTTTCAGGTAGCCCTCCGTCGTACACCAGCACGATTTCATCCGGCATCAGCATTTGCTCGGCCAAACTTTGCAAACATTGGCGCAGATACTCCGGCTGTTCGCGCGCATACAGCGACATCAGCACGGAAAACGGCGGTGTGTTTCCCACCAAAATGCTGTCTGAAAGCCGGCTTTGCACTTGCGCCGTCATGCTGTTTCCCCTTCCGTTTCAGCCAAAAAGCGCAGCGCGGTGTCGTCGCTCACTTTGCGTGCCAGCCAATTCGGGCTGTTTCGCAGGGCGTGCAGCTCGGGCAAAGCCAGCGTATCGGGGTGATTGCTGCCCGGGGCGAAACGGATGTGACGGCGGTTATTGGGGAACAGGGTAAGCCCTGCGTTTTGGCGAAACTCGCTGCGCTCGTTTTCAGGTAGCCTTTTCACCAGATATTGGAAGAAATGCTCGTCCGGGCAAAGCTTCTTGCGGAAGAAAGCGCAGGCCTGGTCATTTGCCGCATCCAGCAGCGTTTGCAAGGCGGTGCGGTCGGCAGAAAACCATTGGCTGCCGGCATAGGCCGTTTGCGTGGCGGGCAGGGCTTTATCGGCTACCTGAAAAATTTTGGTGAGCAGCTTGCCGGGCAGACTGCGCTGCCAAGCGGTGTCGGCATGCGGCGTATTAAAGCGCACGCGGTAGCGCAGGCGCGGCTCAGGCCGGCATGCCAAGAGCAGGCTGCCGCGCGGCAGCTCGGCAAATTCGCGCTCGATTTGCGCCGGCGTTTTCAGCAGCACGCAGTTGCCGCTGGCCAGGTGCGCAAAGCGGATGCTTTCATCGGCCAGCGCGGCGCGCATCAGGTGCAGCGTGGCCTGCACCATGCTGAAGCCCGCCCAGCGGATGTTCACACGCTGCGGGATAAGCTGTGCATTCGGCGGCAGGGGCGGCAAGGCGCCGATGTCTGCCTTGGCATCATAATGCAGCAGCAGGCGGATTTCGGGGTGGCGCTCGGCCAGCCTCAGCCAATACAGCGGCGGGCGGTGGCACAGGATTAGAAAGGCGCTGCTCATTCGGTGTGGTCTTCTAAATCAATAATCGGAATGCCCAACTGCGCCATCACTTCGTAAATCCGCACGGCGGCAGGCGTTTGAAACGCGGCCTGCGCGGGGCGCACGGCATACACGGCGGTGCGCGGGAAGGCATACACATTCAGCGCGGCGGTACTGATGAGGTGGTACACCTCGAAGCGGGTATCGGGCTCGGTGCGCAGGCATTCCAGCAAATAATCTTCAAAAATCAGCGGGCTGGCAATATATTGCGCACTGGATATGCGGTAGGTTTCGCGCGGATGTGGGAAATATTCTCCAATCCCAAATCGGCGCAGCAGTGTTTCGGCCAGCGCGACGTTGCCGGCGGCATCCGGCAGCAGCGGCTGACCGAGCAGGATGCGGCGGGTGCGGGCGGGCACGGCGTTGGGGGCGGCCGCGCTGGCGGTATTTTTTTCAGGTAGCCTTTCGTTTGAGCCAAACTCATTCACTACCCCGTTTTTACTTCGCTGAAACTCGCTTCGCTCATTTGGGCAGAGCTCGCTGCACTCATTTTCAGGTAGCTCTTGCCCGGCTGCCGCCCACAAATCCAGCGGCACGGTGGGCGCGGCAATGTTGGGCTGGCCGGGGTAGAGCGTATGGTGCCGCTGCGAGAGGCGGCGCAGCTCTTCGGTTTGCAGGCGGATGCCGCGCAGGCGGTTCATCAGGCGGCGCTGGCGGTTGCCGCTGTTGCGGTAGAGCACGCTGCCGGGAATCAGGTTGCCCGTGCCGTCATCGAAGGTTTCCAGCGCGGCGAAGCGGATTTTGTTCAGCACATATTGCACGTTCGGGTTGTCGATGCTGGCGGCGAAGGCGGTGGCGTATTGCCCATCCAGCCCGCGCAACAGGCGCGGCAGGCCCAGCTCGCGCCGCCATTTGCTTTGCGGAATCAAAGCGTATTCGGCACGGCGGCACAGCTTGGAGGCTACCTGAAAATAATGCCGGAACTTAGCGTTGTCTGCATCTTCGTAGCACAGCATCAGCAAATCGAAAGGCTGCGGCGAATGCTGCTCAATCAGCCGCCGCGCCATCAGCGCCTGCAAGGGCGTAAGGCAGATAATCAGGTTTGCCAAATCAGCCATACGGTTTCACCTGCCGATACAAAATCGGAAAAATCAACGCGTTGCCGACAATCATCGCCAGCGGCACCCACGCTATGCCCACCCGCGCCGTGAGCAGCAACACCAGCAGGTAGCCGCCTGCCGAGAGCAGCGAAGTCATGGCAATGCGCCGGTTTTGCCCGTGGTAAAACAAATAATTCACCTGCAAATAATATGGCACCATCAAACCAAAGCCCAGCAGAAACAGGCAAATATAATAATGCACTCCCGCATACTGCGCACCGAGCAGCCACAAAAACAGCTGCTCCGGCAGCAGCCACACCGCCAGCGCCGGCAGCGGCGCCGCCGCGAGCGAGAGCAGCGACCAGCGGCGCACCATCGCTGCCGTGATTCTGCCGCTGCGCAAAGCCTGGTAATAATACGGCACCGTGGCCTTGTTCAGCGCCAGCAGCAGCACACCCAGCACGCTGGCGGTTTGGTAGCCCGCCGAATACACGCCCAGCGTGGCCGCCGGATAGCCCTGGTAAATCACCACGCGGTCAAACTGCCCCTTCACATAGTTGCCCGCATGGTGCACCACCAGCGGCAGCCCGAAAGCCAGGATATAGCCCAGCGCCTGCCGCACCCGCCGCCGGTTGAAGCCCTGCCTCCCTGCCCCGCGCCGATACAGCCCATACGCCGCCAGCGACACCAGCGCATTGCCGGCAAACAAGGCAAAAAAGCGCCGTTCCACCGGATAATCCGCGCTCATTTCCAACAACCACACCGTGAGCATGGTGGTGAAGAAGCTGCTGCCGAACTGAATAGCGGTATAAGAGAGCGCCTGCTTACGGCATTGGCGCAGGCTCAGCTGCGTAGCCAAGGCCGTTTGCGCCGCCGCCGCGCACACCACCGCCGCCAGCGGTAGCGAGCGCAGCTGCCAAGCCGCCAACAGGCCGAGCAGCGCCGCCGCCGCCGTATACAGCGCGCCGGCATACACCACGCTGTGCAGGTTGCGCTGTCCGTACACATAGTAATAACGCGTTACCGCGCCGTCTTGGCTCATGCCGAAGCCGATCAGCAGCAGCGAAAAAGCCGCCTGATAATACGACAGCTCGCCAAAGCCCGCCGTGCCCAGCTTGCGCGTGAGATAGGGCAGCAGCAGGAAGGGCATGGCCTTGGCCAGCATTTCGCCGGTAAGGTAGATCAGGCTGTCTTTTAAAATCTTCATGTTGGCATTTTTCAGGTAGCCCCTGGACACGGCTTGAGGCTACCTGAAATTTTTCCTACCCTTCCACGCAATCCCAGCTGGTGGCCGTATTGGCCGCCACATCGCGGCGCAGGCGTTTGCCGATGAGCGCGTCGTAATGCTTGGGCGCCAGCCCGTAGCCGGGGCGTACGCTGCGGATGCAGTCGGCACCGATGATGTCGCCCGCTTTCAGGTCTTTCACAAAATACAGCGAACGGCGGAACTGGATATTGCCCTGCTCGCTGGATTTCAAGCCGTAATCGGCCTGCCCCAGCGCCTGCCAGGCGGTGCGGCTGTCGCGGCACAGCGCGGCCAAATCCTGCGGTTCTAAAGAAAAACTATCATCCGGGCCGCCACCGTTCCTATCCAGCGTGAAATGTTTTTCGATCACGCAGGCACCGAGCGCCGCGGCGGCAATGGCGGTGGTGTTGTCGAGCGTGTGGTCGGACAGTCCCGCCGACACGCCGAAGCGCCGCGCCATATCGGGCAGCGTGCGCAGGTTGTAGTCTGCCGCCGGGGCGGGATAGCCGCTCACGCAGTGCAGCAGTACCAATTCTTTACAGCCTCCCTCGCGCGCAGCGGCCACGGCTTCGGCAATTTCTTCGGCATCGGCCATGCCGGTGGACACAATCATCGGTTTGCCGGTTTGCGCCACATAGCGGATCAGCGGCAAATCCACGGCTTCAAACGAGGCGATTTTGTAGGCCGGTGCATTGAGGCTTTCCAGCAAATCCACCGCGGTGAAATCGAAGGGCGAGCTGAAAATGGTGATGTCCTGCTCGCGTGCATAATCGAACAGGGGCTTGTGCCATTCCCAGGGCATATGCGCTTTTTGATACAGCTCGTGCAAGGTTTGGCCGTCCCACAGGCCGCCTTTGATTTGGAAATCGGGCGCGTTGCTGCGTAGCGTGATGGTGTCGGCGGTGTAGGTTTGGATTTTGACGGCATCCGCGCCGGCAGCTTTGGCTTCTTCAATGATTTTGAAAGCGGTTTGCAGGCTGCCGTTATGGTTGGCCGACATTTCGGCGATGATGTAGGGCGGGTGGGCGGCGCCGATGGGGCGGCCGTTGATTTGGAAATCGGGTTTCATGTGTTTGGACAATAGAAATTTTAGCTTCGCAGAAACTCACTGCGTTCGTTTTAACTACGTTGAAGCTCACGCTTTAGCTCCGCAGAAACTCACTGCATTCGTTTTCAGGTAGCCTTAGCAGGCAGCTGGGTTTGGCGTTCAATACAAAAATTCTTCGGCAGGCAGCACGAACAACTGCGCCTGACCCGCTTCTTTATCCGCCTCTCGGAAATGAAGCCGGCGGTGCAGGGCGAGGCTGGCGGAATTGTGTGGCAACACTTGGCCGTATATTTCGCGCATCTTCAGGCGGGAGAAGGCGTATTGTAGCGCCAGCCGCCCCAATATGCTGCCGTGGCCTTGGCCGCGCGGGCAATCGGGTGCGAGGTAGAAGCCCCATTCGCCGATGCCATTGCCCAGATGCTTGAAGCAGGCGTAGCCCTGCGCCGCGCCACCGGTTTCATACAGCAGCATGGTGAAATCGGGGTTGGCCAGCTGGCGGGCAAACCAAGCCTGATGGCCATCCCAGGCGATCTCCGCGCTGTCAAACATAAAACGTCGGATGTCGGGATGGTTGCGCCACTCAAATAAGCGGCGGCAGTCTTCCGACCGGGCGGCTCGCAGCACGGCAGGAACGAAATCGGCCAGATTGTTGGCTACACGCCGAGTGCCGTGCCCATCGCACAGCGCGGCGGCTCGGCGGCCCTGCTCTGCCCAAGCGGCAGGCGGCTCGGCCAGCAGGCGGCGCAAATCGGCTGGCAAATCAGCCATGTCCGCACACTGCGCCGCTCCGGCCTGCTGCAAGGCTTCGGCCACGCCGCGCTGGTTGGCCGCCAACACCAGCATGATGGTGGGCAAGCCCAGGCAGCAGCGTTCCCACGAAGTGCTGCCCGCCGCGCCGATGGCCAAATCGGCTTCGGCCATCAGCTCGGCCATATTATCCGCTCCCACCAGCACACGGCAGGGATAGGGCGCGCTGTTGGCAAAAGCCTGCACGGCAGCGGTATGCGGCGCGGTACGCCCCATCACCACGGTTACGCGGCAATCTGGAGGCAGGCTACCTGAAAACGCTTGCAACACGGCGAGCGTGTGATTGTCTTTATCCACACCGCCGAGGTTCAGCAAAATATTTTGCAGGCAGCCTTTCCCGGCGCGGGCGGCACGGCGCTCTAGGCTCTTTTCGCGCCATTGTACAAACTCCGGGCGCAGCAGGGCGTAGCGGGTGCCGGTGAGCAGGCGGCAGGCGGCAGGCACGAGGCCGGCATAATCGGCGGGGGTGCGGTCGAGGTTTTGGTCGAGCAGCAAATCGGCAACGTGGGGGCGGTCGACCAAATCGTCTATCACCATCAGGCGGCTGCCGGCGGCGGCTCGGGCGGCCTGCTCCCACTCGGCGGAGAGCGCATAGTGGTCGCAGATGATCCAATCCGGGGCGAAGGCGCGGATGTGCGGCAGGCAATCGGTAGCATCCTGCGCCTGCGACACGGGCAGCCAATGCGCGTGGGCGGGCTGGGGGTGCGTTGCTGCGTTCTGTTCGGGCGCATCACGATTTTCAGGTAGCCTTCCGGCCTGCGGCGGCGCGGGCAGCAGCACCAGGTCGAAACCCGCGCGCTCAATCGTTGCGCCCAAATGCCCGGGCAGCGCGCGGCAGATAAAGCGCACTTCGTGGCCGCGCCGCGAGAGCTCGTGCGCCAGCGTGAGGCAGCGCATGATGTGTCCGCTGCCGATTTGCAGGGAAGCATCTGCGCGGATAAGGAATTTCATTCCCCCTGCTCCTGCAACACGCGCCACATAATTTCCGCCCTCGCCCAATCTTCCGGCGTATCAATATCCTGCACACGATAACGCGGCAGCTTCACGGCGGCAGCGCGGCTGTTGAAAATCGGCTTTTCCGCCAGCCAGGCCTCGGCACTGCCCCAATAAAACTGCCCCGCGTCGTGCCAGGCGGGCTCCAAATCCTGAGAGCGCACGGCGAAGTTTTCCGGCTGAAACATCGACACCCTGCCCTGCCCGTTCAACCGCAGGGCGCGCTGGATGGGAAAAGGGAAATCGGTTACGGAAAAGGCATAGTCGCCGCCGCTTTGGCGCAGCGTTTCCAGCCCGCGTTGCAGGTCGGCGGGGCGCACGAAGGGGGCGGTGGCATACAGGCAGCAGACTTCGGGCAGGGGCGACCGGAGGCTACCTGAAAAATGCGACAGCCCGCTTTCCGGCAGCCCATCGGCCAGCAGCATGGCCACAGCGTGGCGCATCACGGCGCCGGTGGTGGCGAAATCGTTGGCCAATTCGGGCGGGCGCTCAAACGGGGTTTCCGCGCCGTATTGCCGCGCCACGGCGGCAATTTCCGCATCATCGGTGGACACTGCCACGTGCGCAAAGCAGCCGCTCTCCAGTGCGGCTTCGATGGAATAGGCCATCACCGGCTTACCGTTGAAGGGCTTGATGTTTTTACGCGGTATGCGCTTGCTGCCGCCGCGCGCGGGGATGATGCAGAGGGTCATGATGCGGGGTTTCAGGTAGCCTTTGGCCGGGCCGGACGGATGCCGTGGAAGAAGGCGGGGATTATAGCCGATTTGGGCGGGCAAACGCAGCGGCGGGCGGAGCATCTAGGCGCGGTTCGGCGTGGTTGCAACAGGATTCGGACTTTCTTGGAACGCGCTTGGGCTGCACAAAACCTCAGCCTCAATTTCGATCGAGGCATCATTAGCTCCGCGGAAACTGATGCCTTCGGGCAAGCTGCCCTGGAAAGGAAGGCTACCTGAAAAATATAGCGTCACAGGGGTGGGCGTGAATGCCCGACTGTTGCCACCAATTTTTCAGGTAGCCTGTGTTGCCCGCCAAGGCTACCTGAAAGCGTAAGCTTCAACGTAGTTAAAACGAATGCAGGGGTTTCTGCGAAGCTAAAAATATCCGGGCTAAAACGATCCCGGCAACTTCACTCAGTCCCCTTCATAGCGGCTGATTTCCAACAGGTTGCCGTCGGGATCGCGCAGGTAAACAGACCGGATGGCGCCACATGCGCCGGTGCGCGGCACAATGCCGCCAAGCGTTTCCACGCCGTGGGCGGCCAATTCGGCCAGCACCTGCGGCAATGGCGTGCTGGTGAGCAGGCAGAGGTCGGCACTGCCACAGGCGGGGTGCTTTGCGTGCGGGACGATTTCGGCACCGCTCTGGTGCAGGTTGATTTTCTGGCGGCCGAACAGCAGTGCCTTGCGCCCGTTGCCGAAGGTGGTTTCGCGCATGCCGAGCACGCGGGTGTAGAAGGCGATGCTGCGAGGGATGTCGGCCACGGTGAGCACGAGATGGTCGAGGGCAGTGAGGTGCATGGCCGGCCTTTCAGACGTGCCGGTACACTTCGTCAAACGGCAGGCGGTAGCGTTCGCCCCAGATGCCGTGGCCGTCTTTGCGGATGCCGCAGGACACAACCATGTTGATTTCCGCGCCGCGCGGCAGGTTCAGGATGCGTTTCACACGGCGGCTGTCCAGCCCTTCCATCGGGCAGGTGTCGTAGCCGGCTTCGGCCATGGCGAGCATAAAAGTTTGCGCCGCCAAGCCGCAGCTTTTGTGCACCACGATACGCATATCGGCTTCGGACACGTCGCGCATCATGGGGCGGAACAGGCCGATGCCCCAAGCCAGCGCCTTACGGAACGCGCCGAGCAGGCCGAAGCAGCGGGCATACACAAAGGGCATGAGCTTGGTGCGGTAGCTTTCTTCGTTTTGTATCCGTTTGGCCTGTTTTTCGGGCGGGCTGTGGCGGCGGATATTGCCGCGCTCGAAATCGAGCACGGTTTGGGCGCGGCTGCGGTGCAGGTCTTGGCGGGTAACGAACACCACCATCTGCGGCGCGGTGGCGGCGGCTTTTTGGCCGAGGCAGGCTTCGGCAAGCCGTTTCAACACGGCGGGGTCGATGATGTGGTAGAACTCGTAAAGCTGCATATTGGAGCTGCTGGGGGCGAGCTGAGCGAGACGCAGGCATTGGCGCACAGTGTCGGCACCGATGGGGGTGTCGGCGTAGTGGCGCACGGAGCGGCGGCGTTCGAGGGTGTGTTGCAGGGTCATGGCTGCTCCTTTTTTCAGGCAGCCTTTCAGATAATCTCGAATCATTTTGGAGGCTACCTGAAAAACTGGGGGGGATGATGCTCGATGTGGAAACGGTTTCAATACGCTGTCCGACCGCAAGCATACTCCGAAACGGCGAATCTTTCAGGCTGCCTCGGGCGCGCTTCGGAAAGTGAGGCGCAGGTCTTCGCGGCGGCGGCCGGAAAGCGTCCACACGGCGGCGTTGGGCATGGGCAGGGCGGTTTGGAAGGCGCGGAAGGCGGCCATATCGGCGGAGGAGACAGCCTGAAAACCCAAAAGCTTCCACGCCAAAAGGGCAATCCAGATGCCGTGGCCGAACATCAGGCTGCCGTCCGGCCATTCGTGCCACCGCTGCAAAAAGGCTTCCACGCGCGCATCGAAATCGGCAAAGCTGTCTGTTTCCTGTCCCGCGCGTTCGCGCACATCGCCGCGCTGCCAATAGTCTTGGGCGAGCACCCGGCGTTCGGCGGGGCGGAGGCGGGCAATCAGACCGAAAGGCAAGTAGGAAAATTCGTCCAAGCAGGGCAGCACGGCGGGCCCGATGCCGTGGCGCGCGCAATAGGGGGCGGCGGTTTCCCCGGTGCGCCGCATTCGGGACACGAACACGCGGCGGCCTTCGGGCAGCCTGTCGGGCAGTTCGGCGGCTTGGCGGCGGCCGGTGTCGCTCAACGGCAGTTCGCGGTCGGGCATCGGCGCGCCGCCGGCGTTGGCGTGGCTTTGGGCGTGGCGGATGAGAAGGAGGGTTTTCATGATTTCTTATCCTTTTGGGAGACCCATTTTTCAGGTAGCCTCCAACCCCATACGGAAGGCTGCCTGAAAACCGGAATGCGGGCGGTTTCTCCGAATCCGAGCCCGCAATTTGCCGCTTTCAGGCAGCCATATCACAGCAGCCAGCCCGCCGCCTGCCAAATCAGGGCATAGCGGGCAAACTTGCCTGCCGCCAATGCCGCCGCGCACGCCCATGCGTTTAAGCGAAGCCAGCCGGCGGCCAAGGGCAGCGCGTCGCCCAACAGGGGCAGCCAGGCCAGAAGCAGCAGCCATGCGCCGTGCCGCCGCAACAGGCGCACCGCGCGCGGCGAAAGTTTGCCCGCGCGTTCGGGCAGGAGGCGGCCGAGCCAGTAGGAAGTGAGGCTGCCCAGCGTGTTGCCGCTGCCCGCCGCCAGCCATGCCGACCACGCGGCTTCGGGGCGTTGCCACAAAACGGCGGCGAATGCGGCTTCGGAAGTGCCGGGCAGCAGCGTGGCCGACGTGAAGGCGGAAAGCCACAGTGCGGCGAGCAGGGAAAAATCAGACATGGCGGGAGATGGGGGCTACCTGAAACGGTTTTCGCTATATAATCCGCCGCCATTCTACACCACCGCAGGAAATCCCCATGACCAAGCCCCACCCCCTGCCGCGCGGCCTCTACCGCCACTATAAAGGCCGGCTCTACGAACTGCTGCACACGGCGCGGCACAGCGAAACGGAAGAGCCGCTGGCCGTGTACCGCGCGCTCTACGGCGATTACGGCGTGTGGGTGCGGCCGCTGGCCATGTTTGCGGAAGAAGTGGAAACGGAGCACGGGCGTGTGGCGCGCTTTGCGCTGGTGCAGGCGTTCGACTGACAGGCGGGCAAACCAAAAAAGGCTGCCTGAAAACGGGTATTCCGGTTTTCAGGTAGCCTTTGCCGCGTTTTGCAGGCTACCTGAAAAAACACAGTGGGCTTCGACAAACCGAAATCTTGGCAAAGCCAAAGCTAAGGCTGAGTTTCTGCAACACCAAACATTACCCATCCCGTTTCCGCACCGGCTGCTTATAACCGGCAGCCATTTCCATAAAAGCAATCGTTCTTTCACAGAAAGCCGCGCGCTTGATACAGTGCGCGGCTTTCCATTGCCCGTAAGGACAAACCATGAATATTGTGAAACCGGAACATCTGCGCGACTTCTACCCCCATGAGATTCTGCAAGATTCTTTGCAGAAGGCACAGGCCAAATCCGCTTCCAGCCTGAAAACACTGGCGATTTTAAGCTTTTTGGGCGGCGGCTACGTGGCCTTCGGCTATTTGGCGTTTTTGAAGGTGGTTACCGGCATTCCGCCCGAATGGTCGGGGCTGGCCAACCTGCTGGGCGCGGCGGTGTTCCCCATCTGCCTGATTTGCATCCTGATTGGCGGCGGCGAACTGGCCACGGGCAACATGATGCTGATGGGGCTGGGCTGGTTTGGCAAAAAAATCAAGGTATCCAACCTGGCGCGCAACTGGCTGGTGGTGAGCTTGGGCAATTTGGCCGGCGCGCTGTGTATGGCGTATTTCCTCGGGCACTATGTGGGCTTGGCCGAAGGGGTGGCGGCGGCAAAAACCATCGCCATTGCCGAAGCTAAAGTGGGCATGGGCTTCGGCCGCTCGTTTGTGTCGGCCGTGGCCTGCAACTGGATGGTGTGTATGGGGATTTGGTTTTATTTCGGCGCGAAGCAGACTTCAGGGCGGATTCTGGCGATGTGGTTTCCGGTGATGACCTTTGTGTTGATCGGGCTGCAACACTTTGTGGCCAATATGTTTATCATTCCGGCGGGGATTTTCGCGGGGGCGGATGTGTCGTGGTGGCAGTTTGCCGTTAGCATGATCCCCGTGTTTTTGGGCAACGTGGCTGGCGGCACGGCGTTTGTGGCGGCTTCGTATCTGCACGCGTATAAGCATCTGCTGAAAGACGATTATTCGATTTAGCCGGTGTGCGCCGGCGTGAAAAGGCTACCTGAAAAAGTTTGGAGTATTTTTCAGGTAGCCTTTGCCGTGCCGGTGAATGACTACCTGAAAGCCGCTTCCAGCGTTTGCACCACTTTGTCTTGCTCCGCTTCGCCCAGCTCGAAATACAGCGGGATGCTGATTGCGCCGGCGTAGTAGGCTTCGGCGGCGGGGAAGTCGCCCGTTTGGAAGCCGAAGTGCCGGCGGTAATACGGCTGGGTGTGCACGGGGATGTAGTGCACGTTCGCGCCGATGCCGTGCTGCCGCAGAAAATCGAACACCTGGCGGCGGGTTTTGCCGCTTTCAGGCAGCACTTGCACGGGGTAAAGGTGCAGGGCAGAGCGGTTTTGCGGGTTGCGCTGCGGCAGGATGAGCGGCAGCTTGGCGAGCAGGCGGTCGTAGCGCGCGGCGAGTTCGTGGCGGCGGGCGACAAATTCGTCGATGCGCTGCATCTGGCTCACGCCGAGGGCGGCTTGCAGCTCGGTCATGCGGTAGTTGTAGCCCAAATCGATTTGCTGGTAATACCACGCGCCATCGCTTTCGCCCACCATTTCTTCGGGATTGCGCGTGATGCCGTGGCTGCGCAGCAGGGCGAGTTTGGCGGCGAGTTCGGTGCGGTTGGTGAGGGCTGCGCCGCCTTCGGCGGTGGTGATGATTTTGACGGGGTGGAAGCTGAATACGGTGATGTCGCTGTATTTGCAGTTGCCGATTTTGCCGCCTTGGTAGCTGCCGCCTATGGCGTGGGACGCGTCTTCGATGATTTTGAAGCCGTATTCTTTGGATAATGCGTGGATTTTCTGCATATCGCAGGGCTCGCCGGAAAAGTGGACGGGCACGACGATTTTGGGCAGGCTGCCTGAAACCCGGGCGGCTTTGAGCTTGGCTTCCAGCGCGGCGGGGGACAAATTCAGCGTGTGCGGGTCGATGTCCACAAAATCCACGTCCGCGCCGCAATAGCGGGCGCAGTTGGCGGAGGCGGTGAAGGTGATGGGCGTGGTCCAGAGCGTGTCGCCTTTGCCCAGCCCGAGGGCGAGGCAGGCAAGATGCAGGGCGGAGGTGGCGGAATTGACGGCCACGGCGTGCGCCGCGCCGCAGTAGTCTTTCAGGCTGCCTTCAAAGGCGGGCACCTGCGGGCCTTGGGTGAGGAAGTCGGATTGGAGCACGCGCACGACGGCGGCGATGTCGGCTTCGGAGATGGTTTGTCGGCCGTAGGGAATCATTTGGAGTTTCTCCTTTAAGGTAAGGGTTTTCAGGTAGCCTTTTGGAAGGAGAGGGGCTACCTGAAATTTTTTTGGCAATAAACCAAAATGGCTACGCTCAGTTTTCAGGTAGCCTATGCGGTTTGGGCATTAAAAACCTGTGATGCGGATGATGTCAACCGTGCGGAGATGGTCGGCGAGCAGTTGGCGCAGGTGGATGCCGGCGCGCAAATTATCCTGCTCAAAATTTGGGTTGCCGGCATTTTTATTTTGCAACGCCTGCTCCCATTCCCGTTCGCGCTTTCGGTGTTCGGCCAGCAGGCCGGCAAGGTCATAGGTGGTTTCGCCCACCGGTGTGCCGTCTTTATCCACCATGTCTTGAACAACGGGATAAAAATCGGGAAAGCCGGTTTGGATTTGGCGGATGCGCTCTGCCATGGCGTTCATCAGGCGATGGTGGAAATCGTATGCTTCGCGCATAAAATCGCGGTGACTGATAACGAAAACGGCCTCACCCGCGTGCCGAAAGTAGGGTACGCCGTGTTCGTTTTTGTGCCTGCCGTCCCAATAAATATAGATTTCATCGGCATAACGCCACACGCGGAATTCGGGCATCAACATATGGCCGCTGCCGAAATTCCCATACCGAAACATACATTTTTCCAATAATTCGATGTCTTCATCAAGTATTGGATTATCCCAATGTTTTTTATCGGCCAAACGGTGCACAGTGGGATTGAGCAGGCATTGGTGTTCTATTTCGCCCACATTGCACCATGTGTATGGCAGGGCGTCGTACAGCAGGTCTTCATACAGGCGCACGATGTAGTAGTCGGGTTCGCAAAAGGGCAGGCCGTTTTTACGGGCTTGCTGTTTGAGCTGCGCCTGTTCTGCTGCGGTGAAACTGTCGGGATGGTAGGACAACAGCCGCTTGCCGTTGATGCAGATGTTGTAGCTGCCGTCGGTCAGCCAAAACCAGCTTGGGCTGGAGTGGTTGAATTCCAGGGTTTGTTTGATGTTTTTGAGGGTGAAGTCGAATAGGGGCATGGGCTTTTGTTTTCAGGTAGCCTCTAAGCAGGCTACCTGAAAATTATTCTTTACTTAAATATAGCCACTTCCTACGCTCCTATTTACATTGACCGATCTTGCTCGATTTGCTGAGGTCTTGATTGCATAGGGACGGGGGAAACTCGCGGCTGTGTGTATTGGATGCAGGTATATTTTGTTCCGCCACTTCTTCTTTTCTCAACCCTGCACACCCAGCACCAACAAACCGTAGGCAAACCACAGCCACAGTGCAAACGAAACCAACCGCCTGCCAGTGGCGGTATGCCGTTTCAGGCAGCCTGCAAGCAACGCGGCAGCGATAATCAACAGCACAGCAACGGTATATTCGAGCGGTATATTCGGAAAAGCGAATACGCCGCGCCAAGCGAGTGTGCCGCCGAGCAGCCAAAGCAGTAGTGGTGAAAACAAGGCGGAAAGTGCTTCGGGCAATGCCGCCTTGCCACTCCAAAGCAGCGGAACCGCGTGCGGTAGAACAAACAACTCCAGCAGCAGTAAGCTACACAAATGCGGCAGCAGGATGGTTTTCAGCCAAACTTTCATGATGGTCGGCATGGATTTCACGGCAATACGGTTTCAGGCTACCTGAAAATTCATCCAGGCATTTTGGCTTCGCAGAAACTCTACCTTGCTTCGCAAAACATCATTTTAACTTCGTTGAAGCTGCGCTTTCAGGTAGCCTTCCCATCAAATCGCGCCGATTTTCCCTTTATTCTGTTCAATCCACGCCTGCAACGCCCCGCGCGACATCCATTCCGTATTGTTGTCGCTGGCATACACAAACCCTTCCGGCACTTTCACGCCGTTTTTGATGCGTTCCGGCGTTTCGTCCCAGCCGTTGATGGCGGGCAGGATTTTGAAGTGTTCGGGGTATTCGTAGGTGTGGAACGAATCTTCCGTGCCAATCATCTGCTCGTGCAGCTTCTCGCCGGGGCGGATGCCCACGGTTTCCTGACGGCATTCAGGCGCGACGGCGGCGGCCAGCTCGCAAATGTTCATCGACGGGATTTTCTTCACATAAATTTCGCCGCCCACCATGTCCTCAAACGCGTGCCACACCAGCTCCACGCCCTGTTCCAGCGAAATCATGAAGCGCGTCATGCGCGGGTCGGTAATCGGCAGCACGCCGGTGTGCCGCTGCGACAGGAAAAACGGGATGACGGAGCCGCGCGAACCCATCACGTTGCCGTAGCGCACCACGGCGAAGCGGCTGCCGTGTTCGCCGGAATAGGCGTTGCCCGCCACAAAAAGCTTGTCGCTGGCAAGCTTGGTCGCGCCGTACAGGTTCACGGGGCTGCTGGCCTTGTCGGTGGACAGGGCGACCACACGCTTCACGCCTTTGTCGATGCAGGCGTCAATCAGGTTCATCGCGCCGTTGATGTTGGTTTTCACGCACTCGAACGGGTTGTATTCGGCGGTGGGGACGATTTTGGTGGCGGCGGCATGGACGACGTAATCCACGCCGTCGAGCGCGCGGTACAGGCGCTCTTTGTCGCGCACGTCGCCGATGAAGAAACGCACGCGTTTGTCGCCTTGGAATTTTTTCGCCATCTCCCACTGCTTCATTTCGTCGCGGGAAAAGATGATGATTTTTTTGGGGTTGTATCGGGCCAGCGTCATCGGCACGAAGGTGTTGCCAAACGAGCCGGTGCCGCCGGTGATGAGGAGGGTGGAGTGGGTGAGCATAGAGAACCTATTGTTTAGCCATATAGAATACCTGCCGCCGCAACAGAATCAACCTCATGGCAACAGGATCATCAGAAACTGCGGATTATAGCACCGGCATCAGGCTGCTTCTATCGTGCAACAGGCTACCTGAAAACGAACGGAGTGAGTTTCTGCGAAGCTAAAACGCGGCTTCAACAAAATCCAAACCGGCAGGCGCGCACAAACCCTATACCCCATACCGAATAAAACTTGCATTACAATACCGCCTTTCCACCCGTCGCCGCCATACCTAAACTTATGCCTGCCGCTCCCGACCTCACTCTGTTCCTCATCCGGGATTCCGCCGAGCCGGAAATGTGGATCGACACTTGGGCGCGCAGCTATCCCTTGGTGCAAACTCTTGCCTGCTCTGCTGGCGAGAGCATCAGTGGCTGGCAAACCCGTATCAACTCCGCCTGGCAGCAGATACCCGAACAAGCGATGATTGTGGCGCACGGGGCAGGCACGGTGGCCGCGATGGCATGGCAGTTTCAAAACAGCCTGGTCAATCAGCAGCGCATCCGCGGCATGATCCTCGTTTCACCCTTGCAATCCGCCTGTACCGACGACGCGCACCACACCCTGCAACGCGCCCGCACCAACTGCAAAGCTGCCCTTGTGATCGGGCAAGGTGAAAACCCCCTCTGCCCTACTGCATGGGCAGCGAAAATGGCCGATCTGTGGCAGGCACGCTTGCTGCGCGCCCCGCAATCCGGCCACCTCAACCAACGCTTTGGCGGCTGGCAGTGGGGCATGCAGCTGATGCAGGAAATGCTGCACGCCAACTAAACCTAACTGCCGCATTTGCACTGTGCCGAAACAACCATTTTTCAGGTAGCCCCATTCAAATTACAGCCCGCATACCCACATCTGCCTGTGCCAAAAAAACACGACTTATTCCTCACCGCACACCCGGATTCCATTTCCACTCAGGATAAACATTGACAGTATCCGGCAGAGTCTTTAAAATTAAAGTTTTCTTATATTAATTTGGATTTTCCTGCTATGAAAACCTTCTCAGCCAAACCGCACGAGGTGAAGCGCGAATGGTATGTCATTGATGCCCAAGACAAAGTTCTGGGTCGAGTGGCTGCCGAAGTCGCCCGTCGCTTGCGTGGCAAACACAAGCCCGAGTACACCCCGCACGTGGATACCGGCGATTACATCATTGTAATCAATGCCGACAAACTGCGTGTTACCGGTGACAAAAACGAAGGCAAAATCTACTACCGCCATTCCGGCTTCCCCGGCGGCATCTACCAACGCACCTTCAAAGAAATGCAAGACAAATTCCCGGGGCGCACCTTGGAACAAGCCGTTAAAGGCATGCTGCCCAAAGGCCCCTTGGGCTACGCCATGATCCGCAAGCTGAAAGTGTACGCAGGCAGCGAACACCAGCACGCCGCCCAACAACCCAAAGCATTGGAAATTTAAGGACACGACATTATGAACGGTAAATACTACTACGGCACCGGCCGTCGCAAGAGTTCTGTGGCTCGCGTGTTCCTGCAGAAGGGTTCCGGCCAGATTACGGTAAACGGCCGTCCGGTTGACGAATTTTTCGCCCGCGAAACCAGCCGCATGGTGGTGCGCCAACCTTTGGTACTGACTGAAAACGCCGAAGCGTTCGACATCATGGTAAACGTGGTGGGCGGCGGCGAAACCGGCCAGTCTGGTGCCATCCGTCATGGCATCACCCGCGCCCTGATCGACTATGATGCCGGTTTGAAACCCGCTCTGTCTCAGGCCGGCTTCGTTACCCGCGATGCCCGCGAAGTGGAACGCAAAAAGTTCGGTCTGCGCAAAGCACGCCGTGCCAAACAGTTCTCCAAACGCTAATCAGCCTAGGCAAAACAAAAGAGTCGGATTATTCCGGCTCTTTTTGTTTATGCTGATTTGGTTGCCAAATTTTCAGGTAGCCTCAAGGGCTACCTGAAAACTACCCTAAACACATAATCAATAATCGCATTAAAGGCTACCTGAAAATGTGGGCTTCAGCATAAAACGTAACGCAGCGGCATTTCTGCCCTGCCCAAACCCCGTACACTATGGCCCAAATTTTTCAGGTAGCCTTTACTTTGTCCGGCGAATTTAGCCGGAGGCATTTATTTGTCTAAAGCCAGCAGCAAGCCGTTCATCCGTTTCACGAATGCGGCTGGGTTATCCAGCTTGCCGCCTTCTGCCAGCAAAGCCTGCTCATACACCAGCTCGGCCAAATCGGCACGTTGCGCTTCATTGTCTGATTCGGTGATTTTGCGGATGAGCAGGTGGTTTGGGTTGATTTCCAGCGTCGGTTTGCCGGTGGGAATCTGCCCGGCGGCGCCGGCGGCTTCCAGCATCCGTGCCAAGTGCTGGCTCATATCGTGCTCACCCACCACCAGGCAGGCCGGGCTTTCGGTGAGGCGTGAAGTGGCGCGCACCCCGGCTACTTTATCGCCCAACACGGCTTGGATAGCGGCGGCCACGTCTTTGCCCGCTTCTTCGGCCTTGGCCTGCTCGGCTTTCTCCGCCTCGTCGGTGAGGCCGCCCAAATCGAGCGCACCCTTGGCCACACTGGCCAGCGGCTTGCCTTCAAACTCAAACAGGCTGCCCACCACCCATTCGTCCACGCGGTCAGTGAGCAGCAGCACTTCCACGCCTTTCTTGGCAAACACTTCCAAGTGCGGACTATTTTTAGCGGCGGCGTAGCTGTCGGCAGTGATGTAGTAGATCTTGTCTTGACCTTCTTTCATGCGCGAAATGTAGTCGGCCAGGCTCACGTTTTGCTCGGCGTTGTCGTTGTGTGTGCTGGCGAAGCGGCACAGGGCGGCGATTTTGTCTTTGTTGGCAAAGTCTTCACCGATGCCTTCTTTCAGCGCATTACCAAAAGCTTGCCAAAATTCGGCATATTTTTCCGGCTGGTTTTTCTGCAAATCATCCAGTAGCGAGAGCACTTTTTTCACGCTGCCGGCGCGGATGGCATCTAAATCTTTGCTTTCCTGCAATATTTCCCGCGATACGTTTAGCGGTAGGTCGCTGCTGTCGATGACGCCTTTCACCCAGCGTAGATAGAGCGGCATCAGCTTTTTGGCATCGTCCATGATGAACACGCGCTTCACATACAGCTTCACGCCGTGCTTGGGATCGCGCTCGTAGAGGTCATACGGGGCGCGTTTGGGGATGTAGAGCAGGCCGGTGTAGTCTTGGCGGCCTTCCACTTTGAAATGCGTCCAAGCCAGCGCGTTGTCGAAATCGTGGGCGACGTGTTTGTAGAACTCTTGGTATTGCTCGTCGGTAATCTCTTGTTTCGGCAGCGTCCACAGTGCCTGGGCGCGGTTGACCACTTCCAGCTCGTTTGAGGGCTTGGGATTGCCTTCTTCATCGTATTCCGGCGCTTTTTTCATGTAGATGGGCACGGAAATGTGGTCGCTGTAGGTGGTGACGATGCGACGCAGCGCCCAGTCGGAAAGCAGTTCGTCTTGGTCGGCTTTCAGGTGCAGGGTAACGCGGGTGCCGCGTTCGGCTTGCTCGATCGGCTCCACAGTGAATTCGCCATCACCGGCGGAAACCCAGCGCACGCCTTGGTTGGCGGCCAGCCCGGCACGGCGGCTTTCCACGGTAACCTGATCGGCCACGATGAAGGCGGAATAGAAGCCGACGCCGAATTGTCCGATGAGGTGGGCATCTTTCTGTGCATCGCCGGTGAGCTGCTCGAAGAAGGCTTTGGTGCCGGATTTGGCGATGGTGCCGAGGTGTTCAACGATTTCGGCTTCGCTCATGCCGATGCCGTTGTCGGCCACGGTGAGGGTACGCGCTTCGCGGTTGGCGGTAATGGTAATGGCCAGCTCGCCGCCGCCTTCCAGCAAATCGGGGCGGTTTAGCGCTTCGAAGCGCAGTTTGTCGCAGGCGTCGGCAGCGTTAGATACCAGCTCACGCAGGAAAATTTCTTTGTTGGAATAAAGGGAGTGGATCATCAACTGCAAGAGTTGTTTGACTTCGGTTTGGAATGCATGGGTTTGTTTCATGATGTTTGACTGAATGTGGTGAAAACGATGCTGTGCAAAATAGGGATGGGGCGGCTGGTTTCAAGGGCGGAACCGGCGGCCCAGCAATTTGGATTATGCAAAGAGGCAGGATTTTCAGGTAGCCTTTGCCTCATCGGCAGGCTACCTGAAAATTGACTCGGCTCGCAGCAAGCAGAAATTTTTTCAGGTAGCCTTCTTCTATCAATAGGCTACCTGAAAAAACTGTGGATACAGACAAGCGACTGTCTGCACGTGCAATAAGTGGCCCGGATTGCGGCTGAAAATTTTCAGGTAGCCGCTAGGCTTACTTGCCTAAACCCGGCGATGCCAGCGAGGCCTGAACCACTTCCTCACCCAAAGAATTGGCATCGGGCAGATAAGGGGAAAGCAACGGAACCGCAAGTCAGCACAGAGAGCAAGGCAAAGCAACGCAGTCCTGATACAAACTTAATCCGCTATAAACAAAGCCGCATCCGTTTATCACTGGATGCGGCAGCATTTATGCAGGCAACGGCTTAGGCCATGGCTTTGATTTTGGCGGCCAAGCGGCTCTTATGGCGGGCAGCCTTGTTTTTGTGGAACACGCCTTTGTCGGCAATGCGGTCCATCACTTTGGTGGCAGCCACGAATTCGGCTTGGGCGGCGGCTTTGTCGCCACTTTCAACAACTTTCAAAACTTTCTTTACCGCAGTGCGGAAAGCAGTACGCAGGCTGGCATTGTGTGCACGGTTTTTCTGCGACTGGCGGGCGCGTTTGCGTGCCTGGGCGCTATTGGCCATATGAAAAATCTCCTGATAAGTAAATAAAATCCGTAAGCGCGGCATTTTACTGGCGATGTTGCCTAAATGCAAGCAGGTATCGGCGCTTTTCCAACGGAGTGCGGCGGGTGGGCGGACATACAACAAAGCGCCGGCGGAAAGGCTGCCTGAAAGCATACGCCTCAATGCGAGTTGAAGCGATGTTTCGGCGCAGCCAACGCTGGGATTTTGCGCAGTTAACATTCCGGCAGTGGCAAATCGCCTGCTTTCAGGCGGCCATGATGCCCAGCCGGCCTCACTTCTCGCTGCGGTAAAACCGGCTGCCCATATAAGCCGAAGCCGCTTCGCGCAGCAGTACCAGCGTTACCGCCGCCAAAGGCAGCGCCAGCAGCATGCCCACGAAACCGAACAGGCTGCCGAAGGCCATCAGGGCGAAAATCACCCAAAACGGCGACAGGCCGATGCGGTCGCCCACAATCTTCGGCGTGATGAAAAAGCTTTCCAGGAACTGCCCCACCGCAAACACCGCCCACACCGTGAGCAGCCCCTGCCAGGTGCCGAATTGCAACAGCGCCGCCATTGTGGCCAGCAAAAGGCCGGTGAATGCCCCCAAATACGGCACAAACACCAACAGCCCGGCCACCATGCCGATGGCAAAGCCCGATTCCAGCCCTGCCAGCATCAGGCCCAAACCATAAAGCAGCCCCATCACCAGCATCACCGTGAGCTGCCCGCGCAAAAACTCGCCCAACACCGTATCCATATTGCCGCCGATGCGCGTGTAGGCCGCCAGATAGCGTCGCGGCACCATCTTCCTGATGCCTTCTGTCCAGCGCGCCCAATCCAGCAGGAAATAGTAGAGCAAAAAGGGCAGCAGCGCCAAATTGCCCGCCATCGAAACCAGGCTGCCGCCCTGCGCCATCAGCGCCGGCACCGCCTTGGAAAGATTGGCGCGGATGCTGCCCAAATGCTGGGTGAGCAGCGCCGTTACCGATTCCTCGTTCAGCACAAAATGCGTGCCCAACGCATGATTCAGCCACGGCAGCGCCTTCTGCTGCACAAACGCCACCAGTGCCGGCAATTTTTCCAGCAAACTGCCAAACTGCTGCACCAGCATCGGCACCACAATCAGCAGCAGCAGCACCAACAGCAGCAGCGCAAACACCATCACCAGCATCGAAGCCGTTGCCCGCCCCACCCCGCGCCGGCAAAGCTTCCCCACCAGCGGATTCAAAATATAGGCCAGCACCGCCGACGCAATAAACGGCGAGAGCACATCCCGCATCTGCACCACCAGCGCCACCACCGTGAGCAACACCGCCAAGCCCACCGCCCACGGCAGCCACCCGCGTTTTTTTGCCTGATACATCTGTCTTTCCCTATTAAAATAAACCTTTCCGGCCAAGCGCCGTGAGGCGCGCATTATCCGGTGTCACACAGCAAAAAACAAATTATTTGCCACACCGGCCATACTATAAGGCCAACTGAAAACATCTGCTTCAACGTCATTAAATCCAGCAAACCGTTTCTCAGGTAGCCCGAAACCTTTCCAAATCCACTTATTTTCAGGTAGCCTTACACCCGCCTCCAACCACACCCCCAACCATGAACTACGCCCTCGATGCCATCTGGTGGCGGCTGCGCCACCCCGCCGCTCGCGACCTCGCCGCCATCCTCACCGCCCCGCCCCTATGGCACAGCGGCTGCGAGCTCCCCGTATCCCAACTGCTCGGCGAACACGGCTTCCGTTTCCTGCTCGCCCTCGATAGCGCCCCCACCCCCTTGCAACACTGGCTTGAGCAAGAAGCCCCCTTCGGCCACCGCCTCGGCCACTACGCCGAAAGCCTGCTCGCCTTCTGGCTCACCCACGCCCCCCACTGCCGGCTCATCGCCCGCAACCACCCCATCCGCGATGAAAACGGCCGCACCCTCGGCGCCGCCGACTTCCTCTGCCTCATCGGCCAACAGCCCCACCACCTCGAGCTCACCTGCAAATACTACGGCGGCCGCAGCCCCTCCGACCTACGCGGCCTCAATCCTACCGACACCCTCCCCCGCAAAGCCGCCAAACTGGAACAACAAAGCCGCCTACTACTCAGCCCCGCTGCCCAAGCCCAACTGCCCGACAGCTTCCAAGGCTACCTGAAATCTCCCCACGCCCTGCTCCACACCGCCACCCTCGTCCGCGGCATCGGCTTCACCCCCAGCGGCACCCTCAACGACGCCCCGCTCAACCCCCTCGGCTGGAGCGGCCTGCTGCTGGCCGACTGGGCAGACTACCTCGCCCAGCCCCAACAACGCTTCCACCCTCTGCCCCGCCTCGCCTACCTTGCCCCCGCCCGCATTCCCATCGAACACACCCTCAGCGCCACCGAACTCGCCCACCAACCGCCCGGTCTCGCCGCCGTGGTCGAGCCGCGCCCCGACGGCCTGTGGCACGAAACCCAGCGCCTGATGCGCCTGCCATAACCGTTTGAAAGCACAGCCCGATGATTTTCAGGTAGCCTCCCATCCAGCTTAAAGGTTACCTGAAAATATTTCAGGTAGCCTTTTCCATTTCCCAACACCAGCCCGGCGCTAACTCCCAATCCGCTCCAGCAGCATCTGCTCCAGCTTGAGCTGGAAGGCGGTGTCGGCCAGCTGCGGGTGGCGGATGAGGAAGCTGTCTTCCACGCGCTCGTCGAAGGTGGCGATGGCGGCGTAGCTGAGGCTGATGTTGAGCTGCGAGAGCACATCGGCGATGTCGGCCAACAGAAAGGCGCGGTTGGCGGTGATGATTTCCAGCGTGTATTCGCCGGGGCTTTCTTCAGCGGAAAGGGTGATGCGCGGGGCGATGGGCAGGTGGCGCAGGCGGCGGCTCAACACGCGCGGTGCGGGCTCGGCAGCAGCAGCGGGCGGGCTGCGCACGAATTTGTCCAGCGCCTGCTGCAGGCGGCCGCTGATGCGCCGGATGTCGCCGGGCAGACAGTTGGCGGGCAGTTGCAGCACGAAGGTGTCGAGGATGTATTGGTGCGCGGTGACATAGGCGTGCGCGGCGAGGATGCCGAGCTGGTGGCGGCCGAACAGGCGGCACAGGCCGGCAAACAAGCGGTCGCGGTTGGGCATCAGCACCATCACCTGCAGGCCGCCTGCCTCGGGCAATTCGCGGATGTGTGCCTGCGGCGCTTCGGCATCAGCGGCCAGAAAGGGCAAGTGCCACAAAATGATGTCCGCGCTGTGACGCACGAAATAGGCCTGTCCCAACTGCTGCCACAGCCGGCGGCATTCCGCCTCGCCCGCGCCTGCATCGGCCAGCGCCTGCCGCGCCTTCTGTTGGCGGCGGCTCACCGCCATATCGCGGCTGGGCGTTTCGCCGCCGAAGTATTGCAGCGCGGAGCGGAACAGCGATTCGAGCAGGCTCGCTTTCCAGGCATTCCAGATTTTCGGGTTGGTGCCGCGCATATCGGCCACAGTAAGCAGGTAGAGCGCGGTGAGCCGCTCGGGCGTTTGCACTTGGCGGCAGAAAGCGGCCACCACCGCCGGGTCTTGAATATCCTCCTTCTGCGCGGTGAGCGACATCAGCAGATGGCTGCCCACCAGCCATTCCAGCAAATCGGCTTCTTCCGCGCTCAGGAAATGGTCGGCGGCAAAGCGGCGCGCATCTTCGCGGCCCAGCTCGGCGTGGTCGCCGCCGCGCCCTTTGGCGATGTCGTGAAACAGCGCGGCCAGATAGAGTATCGGTTGGCGCGGGAAGCCGTGCATCAGCGCGCTGGCAAAGGGCAGCTCGTGGCTGTGTGCCTCCAAGGCCAGGCGGCGCATATTGCGCACCACCATCAGGATATGGTCGTCCACCGGATAAACGTGAAACAGGTCGTGCTGCAACAGCCCCACAATCTTGCCCCACTCGGGCAGGTAGCGCGCCAGCACGCCGTAGAGGTTTAAAAAACGTAAGAGGTGGGTGAGCCCGCCGCCATGGCGGAAGAAGCCCACGAAGCGGCGGCGGTTGGCCTCATCGGCATAAAACCGCCCATCCATTTCCTGCTGCACCGCCTGCCACCAGGCGCGCAGCGTTTCCGGCGCCAGGCCGGAGAGGTCGCTGTGCTGCTGCCAGCGTTCCAAAATCTTGAAAATATGCTGCGGCTCGCGGCGAAACAGGGTTTTGTCGCGCACGGCGATGAGGTTGTTTACCTGAAAATAATGTTCGTCTAAATCGTGCACCACGCGCGGCAGCGGCGAATAAATCCGCCCGCGCAGCATCGGCAGCAGGATGCCGCCCAGCTGCTTCACAGTTTTCACCGCGCGGTAGAGCGAGTGCATCAGGCGCTCGCTGCGCCGCTGCTTGCTTTCGTCATCGAAGCCCAAAGCCAGCGCCACCTGCGGCTGCAAATCGAAACGCAGCTGCTCCTGCGGCTTGCCGGCGGCTAAGTGCAGCTCGATGCGGATGCACGCCAGCCGGCGGTGGCTGCGGCGCAGCATATCCATTTCGGTGCGGGTGAGGATGCGCTGGCGCGCCAGTTGCTGCAATTGCGGCGCCATGCCCTGCACCCGCGCCAGCCACAGCATGGTGTGGATATCGCGCAGGCCGCCGGGGCAGGTTTTCAGGTTGGGCTCCAGGCTGCTGCCCGCCTGCGCCTTGAGGTGGCGCTGCTGCAATTCCAAGAGTTTGCCTTCGGCAAAAGCGGCAGGGTTGCGCTGGATGTCCAGTTCGCGCCGCAGCCGCTCGAACACTTCGGCGCTGCCGTCGAGCAGGCGCGCTTCGAGCAGCGAGGTGTCGCCGGTTAAGTCTTCCGCCGCGCCGGCGCACAGCTCGGCCACGCTGCCGGTTTTCAGCGAGGGGCTCAAGCCCATGTCCCACAAGGCTTGCAGCCATTCTTCCACCTTCTGCTGCTGCGCCTCGTTCAGTTGCCCGGCGGCAGCGATGCCCAAATCCACATCGGAAAAAGGATACATCTCGCCGCGCCCGAAACCGCCCAACGCCATCAGCGCCAGCGGGTGCCGCTCCTGCGTCGGCAACATCCGCCGCCACAGCGCCACCACGGTTTGCGACAATGCGGCGCCGTAGTCGGCAAAAAAACGCTGCGGATTGCGGTGGGCTCGGTAGTCGGCAATGATTTGCTGCTTGCGCCCGGCCAGCTCCTGCGCCAAAGTGTGTACGGTTTGCGGCATGGTGTTTTTCTGGGTTGTCTGATAAGGAGGAAGATTGTAGCGCGCGGGGCGGCTGCCCTCCAAACAAGAAAGGCTACCTGAAAATGGAAAATGATTTTTCAGGTAGCCTGATGCCGGAGCATCAGCAGGGTTGCGGGCGGAACCGCCCAGCCTGCCGTTAATTAACGGCCGTTACGGAAGCGGCGGCCGCAAATTTGCATCGCCCGCTCGGATTTGCGGATGAACTCTTGTTTTTCCCGCGTGCTCATTTGCCCGCGCCAATCGGCTTCCAGCGTGCGCTGATAAACTTGGGCGCTGGGAAACTGCTTAACGAATTCTTCGTGGACGCAGTTGCACACATTGCTGATCTGCGCGCGGCTGAGTTCTGTGTCGGCCAGGCCTTGGGTGCACCCGTCTACGAGATCGGCGCGGTATTTCTGGGGGAGGTTGCGGATATTTTCCTCAGTAACACGGCGCGCCTCCTCGTCGATACGGCGGTCTTCCTCGTATGTGGGCTCGCGGTATTCTTGATAGTGTTGATAGGGTTGTTGCCGCTGTACTCCACGATTGCCACGAAGCACTTCTTCATTGATGTAGCCCTCGTTTACTCCGTTTGCCCAAGCCAAACCTGCGCCGCATAACAACACCGCCGCCAATGCGCCCGCCGCCGTGTTGATTAGGGTTCGTTTCATTTTGCTGCTCCTGTGTTTTCAGAGTGGGGAAAGTGTTGCCGATGGCGCGGATTTTACTAAAAAACAAAATTTTGTAAACATCCTTTCCGCAGCAGCAGGCTACCTGAAAATGGAGCTTCCGAAGGAAGCGGAGTTTCTGCGGAGCTAAAACGATGTCTTGGCGCAGCCAAGGCTGAGTTTCTGCGAAGCTAAAGCGCCAGCTTCAACCAAGTTAAAAACGAGCCGAGCCGATTTCACTCAACGATGGCTTAACCCCCATGCCCCGCCGCCGTTGCCCGCCGCCGCCCGCTCCAGTAAACTGCCCGCCTCTGCACTTTCCTCCCCTGCCGCCATGCCCAGCCCCCTTAACCTCCGCAACGGAATCATCACTTTCGACCATTTCTCCTGGCTGCTGGAACACGCCGATGAAAACCCTGCCGACCTGCTTTTGGGCGAAGACCTACTGCAAATCAGCTTCTTCGGCGGGCAATATCTGCTCGATGTGGGCTGGTACGCCGCTGCCGCGCCGCAGGGGCGGTTTACCGTGCTGCTGGTGGGCAATCAGGATTGGGAGCACCCGCTGCGCCGCCTGCACACCCGCCAAATCGCCCAACTGCCCGAGCTGATCAACGGCTGCATTGATTGGCTGCACCAACATTGCGCCGATACCCGCCCCCTGCTGCACGTGGTGGCCGGCATTGTGTATAACGCGCGCGGCGAGGTGTTGCTCAGCTCGCGCCCCGAGGGCAAGGCCTATGCGGGCTATTGGGAATTTGCCGGCGGCAAGGTGGAGCCGGGCGAGGGCGAGCTGGCTGCGCTGCGGCGCGAGCTGGCGGAAGAGCTGGGCATCCGCATCGAGGCCGCCGTGCCGTGGCTCACCAAAATCCACAGTTATGAACACGCCCGCGTGCGGCTGCGCTTTTTCCGCGTGCCGCCTGATGCTTGGCACGGGCAGTTGCAGGCGCGTGAAGGCCAGCAATGGCGCTGGCAGGAGCCGGGGCGCTATACGGTGTCGCCCATGCTGCCGGCCAATGCAGCCTTGCTGAATGCGCTGGCGGTGCCCACGGCGTTTTCAGGTAGCCTGCATGCAGGTTTGCGCTCGGCAGACGGCGCTTTTTGCGTGTTGCCGCCCGATACGCCCCACCCGCCGCCGGGCAGCCGCCTGCTGTCTAGCCTGGCCGACTTGGCCGCCGCTGCGCCGCGCGGGGTGCGCCGCTGGCCGCTGGTGCGCTCGGCACGGGAAGTGGCGCTGGCGGCGGAAGCCGGGGCCGAAGCGGCGGTGTGGCCGGTGGGCGACGAAGCGGCGGCAGAACAGGCGTGCACGGCCTTGGCCGAGGGCGTGGCGCTGCCGCTGGTGCTGCTGCCTTGCGATGCGGCGCTGGCGCCGCGTTATGCCGAGCGCTGGCTGGCGGCTGGGGCGCATGCGGTGGTGCAGGGGTGATAAGCTGAAACACCAGCTTCAACGCGATTAAAACGAAGTTAAAATGAGCAAATCAAATTTTGCTGACAATCAACCGAAACTTTTTCAGGTAGCCTCTTATGCCCCTCTCCCCCCGCGCCAAAACCCTGCTCGCCTTGGCCGTGCTGCTGGCGCTGGCGGGCGGCCATTTCGCCGTGCGCCAGTGGCGTGCCGCGCAACAGCCCGCCGCAGCCGCCGCACCGCAAGCCTGCAACCCGCGCCAGGGCTGCTCCCTGCCCAACGGCAGCCGCATCCGTTTTGCCGCCGCGCTGCGCGAGCCGTTTGATATCGAATTGGAAAACGTGCCGCCCGAAGTGCGGCGGGTGGAAGTGAGCTTCAGCATGGCAAACATGGATATGGGCTTCAACCGCTACCCGCTCGCCCGCCGGCCAAACGGCTCTTGGCTGGCCGCGCAAATCCGCCTGCCGGTGTGCACCGACCGGCGCCACGACTACTTAGCCGACGTGCGCATCGGCGAACAGGTTTTTCAGGTAGCCTTTGAAGCACAATAGCCAAAGCACCGATTCATTTTCCCCAATCCAAACACCACACACCCATGCCCCTACTGCAAACCCCCGGCCTCAGCGCCCCGCCGCCCCTCTCGCTCTATATCCACATCCCCTGGTGCATCCAGAAATGCCCCTATTGCGACTTCAATTCCCACCGCCTCAAGCCCGACACCGATGAAGCCGCCTACATCAGCGCCCTGCTCGCCGACCTGCAACACGAGCTGCCCCATATTTGGGGCCGCCCCGTGGAAACCGTCTTCATCGGCGGCGGCACCCCCAGCGTGTTTTCCGCCGAAGGCATCAACCGCCTGCTCGGCGGCGTGCGCGCCCTCGTGCGCCTGAGGCCCGAAGCCGAAATCACCCTCGAAGCCAACCCCGGCACCTTCGAGCAGGCCCGTTTCCAAGGCTACGCCGAAGCCGGCGTGAACCGCCTCTCGCTCGGCATCCAAAGCTTCGACGATGCCAAACTCAAAGCCCTCGGCCGCATCCACAACGGCCATGAAGCCCGCGCCGCCATCGAAGCCGCCCTCGCCATCTTCCCCCGCGTGAACACCGACATCATGTATGCCCTGCCCCGCCAAACCCCCGCAGAAGCCCGGCAAGACATCCAAACCGCCATCGATTCCGGCGTATCCCACATCAGCGCCTACCACCTCACCATGGAGCCCAACACCCCCTTCGGCCGCACCCCGCCGCCCGGCATCCCCGAAGAAGACGCTGCCTACGACATCGAACAAGCCGTACACCAAGCCCTGCTCGCCGCCGGCTTTGCGCACTACGAAACCAGCGCCTTCGCCCGCGCCGGCCAAACATGCCGCCACAACCTCAACTACTGGCAATTCGGCGACTACATCGGCATCGGCGCCGGCGCCCACGGCAAACTCAGCAGCCACAGCGGCATCACCCGCACCGCCCGCGCCCGCCACCCCCGCAGCTACCTCGCCGCCATGCAGGGCAACCCCGCCGAAGCCGTCGAACGTTTTCAGGTAGCCCCCGGCGAGCTGCCCTTCGAATTCATGCTCAACGCCATGCGCCTTACCCAAGGCGTGCCCACCCACCTCTTCGCCGAGCGCACCGGCCTTTCCCTCGCCGCCATCGCCCGCCCCCTGCAAAGCGCCGTCCGGCTCGGCCTGATCGACCCCAGCCCCGCCCTGCTGCGCCCCACCGAACGCGGCCAGCGCTACCTGAACGATTTGCTGCAACTATTCTTGTAAACCCCATTCCCGACCGTGCAAAGGCTACCTGAAAACCGATACGGCATAAGCCTGTTTGTTGCCTGGAGAATATGATGAAACCTTATTACCTGCTGCTTTCCCTGCTGCTGCTCGGCGCGTGCCGCAAGGGCGAACCGCCCGTGGTCAATCACGAAATCACTCTGCCCGAAGCCGTGCAGGGGCAGGGTTATTATGCCGAAGCGGATTTGCCGTTTTCCCATTTGCAGGAGCGGTGGACGGTGCCGGTAAACAGCGGCTTCACGCTCGCCGTGCTCGACAGCGGGGGCGGCACGCGTATTGCTTTGTCCCACAGCGGCGCGCAACCGTATCGGGAGCTTGGGGAGACCTTGGAGGTGGACGGCAGCACCGGCGGCGGCAGCCTGTATGAGCACCACCATGCGGCGCTGTATGTGAAAGTGCACCGCGCCGATGACCCGAAATTGCAGCAGTGCACGCCGCTGCGCCCCAAACCCGGCGTGCTGATGTATGATTGCAGCGAACTGAACCGCCGCCTCGAACAGGCCAGGCAGGACGGCACGCTGTGCGAAAAATATCCGGAAGAATGCACGTTGAAGGTTGATTGAACTATTGAAAAATAACCGGTAAGTCTGGCATAAATGTCCAATCCATTCAAACCAAAAGGCTACCTGAAAATTTTCAGGTAGCCTTCTTGCCAGCATATCCCGCTATCGGTATTATGCCTTTTAATTTCAACCCACAAGGAGCAAACCATGCAACCCTATCCGCCCCCTTCCCACCCTGCCCACAACCTGCTGCGCCTCAGCCTGCTTGCCGGCGCTGTTTTCCTGTTTGCCGGCTGCTCTCTTAGCAGCCAACTTACCCGCAGCATGAGCAAATCCATCGGCAAACCCTTCAGTGAAGTCGTTCGCGAACACGGCCAACGCCCTGTGTTCGGCCCAACCAGAGAGAGCAACAACCGCTACCGCTACACCTACAAATACTACCGCACCCGCTATGCCGGTACCGAAAACCTCGGCACCTACAACAACCCCGGCATAGGCACCGGCCGCACCACCTATTTTGCCCATGTCTGCTATGCACGCGACCTTATCCAAACCTATTGGACTGACGCCAACGGCATTGTGGTGGATGGAACTTGGCATCTCAGCCGCGAATGGCGGATTGACTGCAACGAACGTTAACACCACGCACCGCATCCCGCCAGCCTCTAAGGCTGCCTGAAAACCAAAAGGCTACCTGAAAATTTTCAGGTAGCCTTCATTTATCCCAATTCAAACCGCAGCCTTAAGCCTCACGGCGGATAATCAGCAGCGGCAGGCGGGTTTCGCGCATCACGGTTTCGGCGAAGCTGCCCATCAAGAGGTGCATCAGGCCGGTGCGGCCGTGCGTGCCCAGCACCAAAAGGTCGGCCTTCTGCTCGGTGGCGTAGTCCACCAGGCTCTTGGCCATGTCGCGCGCATTTTTGCTGATCACCAGCAAATGGCGGCCGATTTGCGCGTTTTCGCCCAGCATGCCGCGCGCCTGCTTGACGGCGGCATCCAGAATGGCGTTGCCCTGCTCGGTGGCGGCGGTTTCGTAGTTTTCATACTGCAAAAACTCGGGCGCCACGGTGGCCACGTATTCGGCCGGGTTGGCCACGTGCACCAGCGTGAGCGCCGCGCCGGTGGCCTGCGCCAGCCCGCAGGCCTGTTTGAGCGCATGCTGCGAAGTACGGCTGCCGTCTACTGCAATCACGATTTGTTTGTACATACTCTTCTCCTGAGTGAACAATATTCCGATGCCTCCGCGCCCGGGCGGGAAACACCCTCAAATCTCCGCTCGCACACCGGCAACAGCCGCCGAACGGGTCTTCCTGATACGTTTACAGTATAATACCGAAGTGCCGAATGTGCCATTTTTTCCGATTGCTTTTGCTCAAAACGATGACAGATTTTTCCCCAAACAGCCGCCGCTTCGGCGGCATTTCCCGCCTCTACGGCGCCGCCGCCCTGCAACAATTTGCCAACGCGCACGTGTGCGTGGTGGGCGTGGGCGGCGTGGGCTCCTGGGCGGTGGAGGCGCTGGCGCGCAGCGGCGTGGGCCGGCTCACGCTGATTGATTTGGACAACGTGGCCGAATCCAACACCAACCGCCAGCTCCACGCCCTCACCGACAATTTCGGCCTGCCCAAGGTAACCGCGCTGCACCGGCGCATCCTGCAAATCAACCCGGCCTGCAGCGTGCGCGAAATCGAAGATTTTGTGGATGCTGAAAACGTGGGCACGCTCTTTGCCGAGCCGTTTGACTTTGTGATCGACGCCATCGACCAAGTGCGCGTGAAGGCCGCCATGTCCGCGCATTTTGTGGCGCGGAAGCAGGCGTTTGTGGTATCCGGCGGCGCGGGCGGCCAGCGCGACCCCGCCCTCATCCGCCGCGCCGACCTCGCCCGCACCACCCACGACCCGCTGCTGGCCAACCTGCGCTACACCCTGCGCCGCCGCCACGGCTTCCCGCGTGACCCCAAACAGCGCATGAAAGTGAGCTGCATTTATTCCGAAGAAAACGTTACCCCGCCGCAAATCGAGGCCGCCTGCGAAACCGATGCCGCGCCGCAGGGCCTCTCCTGCGCGGGCTACGGCGCCAGTATGCTGGTTACCGCCGCCTTCGGCCTGTTTTGCGCGCAGGCGGCTATCGAACACCTGGCCGCCCAAGTCAAATAAATTGCTTATTCCAAAAGGACAACCATGTCTCCCATCGAACTGAAAGCCCTGCGCCTCAACCTGAACCTCACCGCGGCCGAAGCCGGCCAAGCCCTCGTGCCCAACGTGGATTTCCCCCACGGCGCCACCGCCGCAGAATGGGAAAGCTGGGAAGCCGGCGAGGCGGCCATCCCGCTGCACGTGGTGGCCGCCGTGGAAACCCGCCTCAACCAGAAATACCAGGCCATCGACGACTACGCCGAGCAAATCGCCCGCCAGGCCGAAGGCGGCGAGCCCGCCATCGCCTTGTGGTATCCCGACGAGCGCTCCTGCATCGGCATTGCCGACTGGCGCATCAGCCAGAGCGTGGCCGGCGAAGTGGCCGCCATGGGCGGGCGCGTGGTACTGTTCGACGCCGAAGCCTACCGCGCCTGGCGCGAGCAGTACGGCCACGCCGCCGACACCCCCGCCAACCGCCGGCGCTGGGCGCAGGAACAGTTTGCCGCGAGCCGGGCTTAATCGGTTTATCCGTAAGCAATAAAAGGCTACCTGAAAACTTCGCTTTCTGCGGAAGCGTCGTTTCAGGTAGCCTTTTATTGCTGATAAGCGGTATGGATAGCTTTTTCAGGTAGCCTTTTCTGTATCCCTTCGGGCTACCTGAAAAATATTTGGCACAGATATGGCCGCCTATTCAAACATCTGCTGCCATTGCGCCAGCCGCTCGGCAAACGGCCACTCCACGCTGTCGAGCAGGTTTTTGGCAATCAGCCCCAATTCGGTGTCGCCTTCGATTTGCAATTTGCGTTTGAAAAACAGGGTGTCGGGGTCTTCTTCGCGCAGCATCATGCGCAGGAAGTCGGCGCTGTTGGCAGCCAAGCGCAGGTCGGGCGCGCCTTCAAAATCCCTGTCCAAAAAGCGTTCGCCATCAGCGGTAAAACGCACGCTGATGCCCGCGTCCAGTACGTCGATTTCGAAGGTGCGGCCGGCAAACAGGCTCATGTCGGCGGGCAGGAGGCCGCGTTTCAGCATGATATTCAGGGTCTTGACCAAGGCAAAACGCGGCGGCAGGGCGGGCAGGCGGCGGCCGATTGCGGCGCACCATTGGGGCAGGATGATGTCGGGGAGGGGCATGATGGTTTCCTTTTCCGTTTCGTTCGGACTTTATTTTGGCTTTGCCGAAAATTCGCTTTCTTCGGGAACGTTGTTTTCACTGCGTTGAAGCTTACACTTTCAGGTAACCTTTCAACCGAGTTTGACTGTTTCCATTTTTAAAGCTCTTGCCAATGTATATTTTCAGGCCGGGCTTGCTGTTTGAAAAATGCCAACGCCGCCGTTTCCATCTCTCGCTCCTCAACGACGCTGGAACACGGCAATTCGATTGTTGTGCCGTTGTTGTTCTCGTAAAACACGCATATCCCTCCCCGATGCGGATGATTGCCTGCCGAGATGTGGCTTTCTCCGTCAGCCATATAGTACAGAACACATTGGTTGGATTTCACAAAAATATTCAGTTGTGGAAACCCGTTTTCCGCATGGCTTAAGATGAAATGGTTGGCTGAATATTTATGCCTTGTTTTCAATAACTTTCTCAAGCATTCTTCATCCCTTACCACAAATTCCGCTAAAAAATCATCCAAATACATTTGAGCCTCTTTACTATCCCTATATGTGCTGTCTGATCTCTAACGATAAGTTGGCAACGTAATTTTCAGGTAGCCTTTTTCAAGCGGCGTGATTGCCGTAGGCTTGGCGGTGGGCTTCCACGGCCTCTATGCCGGGCTTGCCCAGCCAATAGCCGTCCACGGGGGTGCCGGTGGCGAGGCGGGCGAGTTCGGGCAGGGCTTCGTCCAAACTGATTTGGCCGTCGAGCACGGCGCGGTGTAGGGCGATGATGCGCGGCATGTCGGTGAGCTGGGGCGAGAGGCGCAGGATGTGTACGCCGATGGCGGCCATGTCGGCGTGGTGCGGCAGCAGGCATTGGCTGCCGTAGGACATGGTTTGGATGCCGTTGATGGTGAGGAAGGGTTGGCCTTCGCGGGTGTTCATGGTGAGGCCGTGTTCGTGGTCGAGGCAGCGGAATTCGCAGCTGTCTTTGTTGAGGTTGTAGTGCCGAGCGGTGAAGCAGCGGGAGGAGTAGGCTAGGGGGATTTTGCCCCAAGCGAAGATTTCGGTTTCGATGTTTTGTGATGCGGCGGCGATGGCGGCGACTTTGCCGCGTTCGAGTTCGGCGGGGGCGACCCAGCGGTATGCACCGAGGTTTTGGAAGAGTTGCAGGGTGGCTTCGTTGTAGATGTTGAGGCTGGCGCCGGCTACGATGGGGATGTCGTGTTCGCGGGCGAGTTTGACCGCGCCCATGTCGTTGGCTTCAATTTTGAATTGGCTTTGGCCGGTGATTTTGCGCAGGCGTTTGAGGTCGGATTCGCTTTCGAGCAGCACTTGGGAGGAAAGGATGATTTCTTTGCCGCTGTCGGCGAGGTCTTGGGCGAGGCCGAACCAGTCGTCGAAACGCATTTTCTGGCGGCGGGAGCAGACGGTTTCGCCCAGATAGATGGTGTCGAGCGGGGTGTCGAGCATGGCGGCGTAGAATTCGAGCAGGGTTTCTTTCTGCCAGAAGAATTGCACGGGGGCGAGGGAGAGTTTCATGGGTGTTCCTTTTTTCAGGTAGCCTTTCAGACGGCCTGATTGTGTTCGGCTTCGGCGGCATAAATATATTGCATCAGGCTTTCGATAAAGGCGGCCAGGTCGCGCTGCCACGAATGGCGGTTGGTTTTGGTGAAATACAGCGAGATTTCGGGCTTTTCCATTAAGTAGCAGCCGAAGCTGGCATACAGCGGCGTGATGCCGGTGTCGTGGGCGTTGTGGAAGGCGATGCTGAGCGGCAGGGTGAAATAGGGGTGCGCCAGCGTCCACACGGCGGGGAAGGCGGGGGTGTCTTCTTCGGCGGCCACGGTAAGGTCGTGTTTGTAGAGGGCGTTGCGCAGGTCTTCGATGTGTTTTTTCATGCTCTTATTTTTCGCACTGTTTTTCAGGTAGCCTTTTCAGACGGCCTGAGAGGCTACCTGAAAATTCTTCCGGCCTGTTGCATTTGCCGTTCACCGGCTTTGCGTGATGAGAACGGTTTGCCGGCTTTCTCGGGCGATATAGACGCACACGTCTTTCAAACCGGAAACTTCCAGCCAGTCCGCAGCGGGCACTTCTTCATAAAAGTGAACCAAATCGCACACGGTTTCCCGGCAAGGTACATTCTTGTGAATTTCGACGCGGCAGCGGGACAAATCGATATTCAGCTTGGCGGCAAAACTTTCCGCATCGCGAACCGCCTGCACAATCAGCGCAACATATTCGGGGGCAATCTCGAAACTCATCATTTCCTTCCCACTTGCCGGTTCAGGCCAATTCTTCGTTCACGATTTCGCGCCGTTTCCCCTGCGGGCTGATGAGTTCGATGACCAGCGCGTCCATGCCGTCTTGTTGCAACTGCTCGAAGCTGACGGTGTTGCCGTTGGCCAGTTCGATTTTGCCGTTTTCATCGCAGAAATCTTCGCGTTCGGCGGCGTAGTCAATGTTGTAAAAGGCGCGGATTTCGATTTGATACAGGGTGTCGTCCAAATCTTGCAGCGGGCGGTTTGCCAGCGTTTCTTCAGAATATTCATCGCACAGCATGGCGTTGTAGCCGTGCCGTCCGCCGTCGAACAACAGGATTTCGCGCCCGCTTTCCGGCTCGACCGCGGTGATTTTGGCGGGCGCGGCTTCGGTATCGGTAATCAGGCCGTCACAAAGTTCGCCGTAGTAGCGGATGCGGAAACGGCTTGCGCCGTCCAGCGCGATAGCGAAGCGGTATTCGGTTTGGTCGGGGCTGTGCAGGCTGCCGAGGCGGACATAGGCTTGCAGGTGGGTGGGTACGGGCATGATGTTTCCTTTGTATATTGGTTTTCAGACGGCCTTGAGGCTACCTGAAAATGTGTGCTTCAGGCAATTTGAGCTACAAATCTCGTTTTAACTTCGTTGAAGTTCACGCTTTCAGGTAGCCTTTTCAGACGGCCTGAGAGGCTACCTGAAAACGAACGCAGAGAGTTTCTGCGAAGCTAAAAATATCCGAGGCCGTCTGAAACCTACTTCCAAGGCCGGTTGTACGCGCCCAGCGTGCTCTGGCTGCCTTCGGAAACCTTGCCCAAAGCCGCATCCCACGCGGGGGTTACGCGGTAGTGCGCGGGGTCGGCGGCGGCCGCGTCCAAAGCCTGCCGCAGCGTGCGCGTTACCTGCGCGGTGTACATCGGGCTGCGCTGGCGGCCTTCCACCTTCACCGCCGCCACGCCGATTTTAATCAGCTCGGGCAGCACGGAGAGCACGTTCAGGCTGGTGGGCTCTTCCAGCGCGTAGTAGGTTTCATCGTTCACTTCAAAACGGCCTTTGCATAGCGTGGGGTAGCCCGCCGGTTCGTCTTGGTTGAACTGGTCGATCAGCACCCGGTTAAGCCGCACGTTCATCTTGTCGGGCAGTTGCTCCCACCGCACGGCCTTGGCGGGCGAACACACGCCCTGCATATTCGGTGATTCGCCCGTGGCGTAGCTCGACAGGATGCAACGCCCTTCCACCATCACGCACAGACTGCCGAAGCCGAACACTTCAATCTCCACATCCGTGTTGTCTATCACATGCTTCACCTGGTCGATGGTGAGCACGCGCGGCAGCACGGCGCGGCGGATGCCGAACAACTCGCGCATCAGGTTAATCGCTTCATAATTGGTGGCCGAACCCTGCACCGACATGTGCAGGCGCAAATCGGGATGCTTTTTGCAGGCGTAATCCATCACGGCGGGGTCGGCCACTATCACCGCGTCCGCGCCCAAATCGGCGGCGGTGTCCACCGCGTGCTGCCAGCGTGCCACCTGCCCGGCTTGGGCGTAAGTGTTGATGGCCATCAGCACGTGCCGCCCGCGCTCGTGGGCGTAGCGGATGCCTTCGATGGTGGATTTTTGGTCGAAATTCAGGCCGGGGAAATTGCGCGCGTTGGTGGCGTCTTTCAGCCCCATGTACACCGTGTCTGCGCCGTTGTCCACGGCGGTTTTCAGGGCGGGCAGGTTGCCGGCGGGGCAGACGAGTTCGGGCGCTTTGCCGCGCGCTGCGGGCTGCGGCTTGGCGGCGGGGCGGGTTTGATGGGTGGGCTGGAAATCGTCGAACAGCATGGCTGGGCTCGCTTTGGGCAGGTTAGGTTAGGCATTCTAGGGGGATTGCCGGGCGCGGGCGCTGATTTAAATCAAGCCTAAGAAGTGCAAAATATTTTTTAGCTTCGCAGAAACTCAAAAAAATTGAAACGCAGCGCAAAGATGCCCCGCAAAGCCCAAACCTTCCCGCCCGATTGCAAGCCGCCCGTTCCTACTTTATTTTTCAGGTAGCCTCCCGCCGCCAGGTAGGATGCAGTAAAATCACGCCCAATTTTTGTTATCGGGCGGCTTGTGCGCCAAGCTGCCCGAGGCTACCTGAAAATCTATCTTCACTGTAAAGAGACACCATGAAAACCAAAGAACTGCGCAAAAAATTCCAGCAATTTTTCCAAAGCAAAGGCCACACCGTTGTTCCCTCCTCCAGCCTCGTTCCCCACGACGACCCGACCCTGCTGTTTACCAACGCGGGCATGAACCAGTTTAAAGACGTGTTCCTCGGCTTCGACAAACGCCCCTACACCCGCGCCACCACCGCGCAAAAATGCGTGCGCGCCGGCGGCAAACACAACGACTTGGAAAACGTCGGCTACACCGCCCGCCACCACACCTTCTTTGAAATGATGGGCAACTTCTCCTTCGGCGACTACTTCAAACGCGACGCAATTCATTTTGCCTGGGAATTTCTGACTTCCCCCGAATGGCTGAGTATCCCCAAAGAAAAACTCTTGGCGACCGTTTACGCTGAAGACGATGAAGCCTACAACATCTGGTTGAACGAAATCGGCATGCCCGCCGAACGCATCGTCCGCATCGGTGACAACAAAGGCGCGAAATACGCCTCCGACAACTTCTGGCAGATGGGCGACACAGGTCCCTGCGGCCCCTGCTCCGAAATCTTCTACGACCACGGCGAAGAAATCTGGGGCGGCATCCCCGGCAGCCCAGAAGAAGACGGCGACCGCTGGATTGAAATTTGGAACTGCGTGTTCATGCAGTTCAACCGCGACGAGCAGGGCAACATGAACCCGCTGCCCAAACCCTCCGTCGATACCGGCATGGGCTTGGAGCGCATGGCCGCCGTCATGCAGCATGTCCACAGCAACTACGAAATCGACCTGTTCCAAGACCTGCTCAAAGCCGTCGCCCGCGAAACCGGCGCACCGTTCAGCATGGAAGAACCCAGCCTGAAAGTCATCGCCGACCACATCCGCTCCTGCTCCTTCCTGATTGCCGACGGCGTGATGCCCTCCAACGAAGGACGCGGCTATGTGTTGCGCCGCATCATCCGCCGCGCCGTCCGCCACGGCTACAAACTCGGCCAGAAAAACCCCTTCTTCTACAAACTCGTGCCCGATTTGGTCAAAGAAATGGGCGACGCCTACCCAGAGCTGAAAGAAAAACAGACGCAGATTATGGAAGCCCTGCGCGGCGAAGAAACCCGCTTCGGCGAAACGCTGGAAAAAGGCATGGGCCTGTTCAACCAAGTATGGCACGGCATGGCCTTCCTCAAACTCGAAAGCCTGCTGCCTACCGAAGGCAGCGGCCAGCCTTTGGCCTTAAAAACCGCAGACGGCATCGAATTTTTTGCCGAAGCGCGCAACACGACCGACCGCAAACAGGTGGTGCTGTCCACCCGTGAAGCAGGTCGTCTGAACGAAAAAGCCGTGTTCGATTTGCAAGATATATGGAACAACGCCGACAAACCGGTTCCCGAAAAAAACCGCCCCTTTTCCGAAGCCCTAGAAGGCTACCTGAAAAACAACATCGCCAACAGCAAACTCATCATGCCCGGCGAAGCCGTGTTCAAACTCTACGACACCTACGGTTTCCCGTATGACCTGACCGCCGACATGGCGCGCGAACTGGGCATCGACTTGGACGAAGAAGGCTTCGAGCGCGAAATGGAAGCCCAACGCGCCCGCGCCCGCGCCGCACAAAACTTCAAAGCCGACCTCCAAGTTGCCTACGACGGCGCAGACACCGAATTCAAAGGCTACACCGAACGTCAAAGCGAAGCCAAAATCCTCGCCCTCTACAAAGACGGACAACCCGTGGACGAACTTGCAGCAGGCGAAGGCGGCATCATCGTCCTCGACCGAACCCCGTTCTACGCAGAATCCGGCGGCCAAGTCGGCGATGTCGGTTATATCTTCGCAGGCGAAAACCGCTTCCAAGTCGGCGACACCCAAAAAATCAAAGCCGCCGTACACGGCCACTTCGGCAACGTAGTATCAGGTCGTCTGAAAGTCGGCGACGCCGTGACCGCCCAAGTGGACAGCCAAATCCGCGAAGCCATCATGCGCAACCACAGCGTTACCCACCTCATGCACAAAGCCCTACGCGACGTACTCGGCACACACGTCGAACAAAAAGGCAGCCTGCAAAACGCCGAACTGACCCGTTTCGACATCTCCCATCCGCAAGGTATTACAGCGGATGAAATCGCCGAAGTCGAACGCCGCGTCAACGCCGCAATTATCGCCAACGTACCCGTCAAAGTAGAAACCATGTCCATTGAAGACGCCCAAAAATCCGGCGCCATGATGCTCTTCGGCGAAAAATACGGCGATCTCGTCCGCGTCATCACCATGGGCGACTACTCCACCGAACTTTGCGGCGGCACACACGTTACCCACACCGGCGAAATCGGCTTCTTCAAAATCATCAGCGAAGGCGGCATCGCTGCAGGTATCCGCCGCGTCGAAGCCATTACCGGCCTTACCGCCCTCGCATGGGCACAAAACCAAGAAAGCCTGGTGAAAAACATCATCGCCGAAGTCAAAGCCCAAACCGAAAAAGACGTCCTCGCCAAAATCCAAGCCAACGCCGCAAACGCCAAAGCCTTGGAAAAAGAATTGGCACGCGCCAAAGCCGAACTCGCCGTCCACGCAGGCGCAAAACTTTTGGACAATGCCAAAGACCTGGGGGCAGCCAAACTCGTCGCCGCCCAAATCGAAGCCGACGCAGCCGCCCTGCGCGAAATCGTGACCGACCTGACCGGAAAATCCGACAACGCCGTGATTCTTTTGGCGGCAGCCAATGACGGCAAAGTCTCCCTCTGCGCCGGCGTATCCAAAGCCCTGACCGGCAAAATCAAAGCCGGCGACCTCGTCAAATTTGCCGCCGAACAAGTCGGCGGCAAAGGCGGTGGCCGCCCGGATTTGGCACAGGCAGGGGGGACGGATGCCGCTAAATTGCCTGAGATGCTGGGGAGTGTGGAAGGTTGGGTTAGCAGCAAGTTGGCTTAAATCAATTCCATACTAATGAAAGGCTACCTGAATTTTTCAGGTAGCCTTTTTGCGCACCACACCTACCTAATCCAAACAACGCCGCTATTTTTGCAAAGCCGCCACAATTATGCCGCAACAAACTTTTACAAAACTTCAAGAAACTAGCAGAATGGTGTATCATTCACATTACCGATGCGCTGGAGGCTGTCCACGCGGGCGGCAAACGGCATATCGATCAAGCAGTTCGTTTAGGCAATACCGACATCCGTTTGAAGTTTGAATTAAGGAGAAAACTATGTTGTATCCGATTCAAGAACCCTTCCGCAGCGGCATGCTGCCCGTATCCGAGCTCCACACAATCTATTGGGAAGAAAGCGGCAACCCCGCCGGTATTCCCGTCATTTTCCTGCACGGCGGCCCCGGCGCAGGCTCCAGCCCCGCCTGCCGAGGCTTTTTCAACCCCGAAAAATACCGAATCGTCATCATCGACCAGCGCGGCAGCGGCAAATCCACCCCCTATGCCGAAACCCGCGAAAACACCACCTGGGATTTGGTGGAAGACATTGAAAAAGTGCGCGAAATGCTCGGCATCGACACTTGGCTGGTGTTCGGCGGATCATGGGGCAGCACCCTCGCCCTGGCCTATGCCGAAACCCACCCCGACCGCGTGCGCGGCCTCGTGCTGAGAGGCGTATTCCTCTGCCGCCAGCTCGAAATCAACTGGCTGAGCGAAGAAGGCGGCGTGAGCATGATTTACCCCGAGCAATGGCAGCGCTATCTGGCCGGTGTGCCGGTTGAACAGCGCCGCGGCTCCTTAGTGGAAGCCTACTATTGGCTGCTCAATTCGCCCGATCCTGCCGTGCACCTGCCTGCCGCCAAAGCCTGGGCTGATTGGGAAAGCTGGCTGATTTGGTTCGACCCCAAACCGGTAGATGAAGACCCGCAGGCCTCCCTCGCCATCGCCCGCTTCGAAAACTACTATTTCGTGCATCAAGGCTGGCTGCAGGGCGACAAATCCATCCTGGCCAACGCCCACAAAATCCGGCATATCCCCACCATCATCGTGCAAGGCCGCTACGACCTCTGCACCCCCACCCGCAGCGCGTGGGATTTAAAACAGGCCTTGCCGCAAGCCGATTTGCGCATTATCCAAAGCGGCCACTACGCGCAAAACCCCGCCATCGCCGAAGCTCTGGTGCAAGCCACCGACGAATTCGCCGAACGGCTCGGCGGCTGACACTCCCCCGCTTAAATCGTTCGCGATGCAGGCTACCTGAATTTCAGGTAGCCTTTTTTATGCCCGATGATGCTACCTGAAACAAGCACACCTCTCTTTGCCAGACTCCGCACCAGAACAGCTATAATGCCCGCCATTCAATCAGGCTACCTGAAAACTGTATCCCCGCATTTTCAGGTAGCCTCTTTAGGAAGCAATCAGCCATGAAATACCAAGACCTCCGCGACTTCACCGCCCTACTCGAACAACAAGGCAAACTCAAACGCATCGCCCATCCCGTTTCGCCGCATCTGGAAATGACCGAAATCGCCGACCGTGTGCTGCGTGCCGAAGGGCCGGCATTGCTGTTTGAAAACCCTGTCCGTCCCGATGGCACGCGCTACGATTATCCCGTGCTGGCGAACCTGTTCGGCACGCCCGAGCGCGTGGCGATGGGCATGGGTGCGGACAATGTGTCCAAGCTGCGCGAAATCGGGCAGACGCTGGCGTATCTGAAAGAACCCGAGCCGCCCAAAGACATTAAAGACGCGTTTTCCAAGCTGCCGCTGTTGAAAGACATTTGGAGCATGGCACCGAACGTGGTGAAAACCGCGCCGTGTCAGCAAATCGTGTGGGAAGGCGAAGCAGTTGATTTATATCAGCTTCCGATTCAACACTGCTGGCCGGAAGACGTTGCGCCGCTGGTAACGTGGGGCTTGACCGTCACGCGCGGGCCGCACAAAAAACGTCAAAACTTGGGCATTTACCGCCAGCAGTTAATCGGCAGAAACAAGCTGATTATGCGTTGGCTGGCGCATCGCGGCGGCGCGTTGGACTATCAGGCGTTCCGCCGCGAAAATCCCGACACGCCGTATCCTGTCGCCGTGGTGCTGGGCTGCGACCCCGCCACCATTTTGGGCGCGGTCACGCCCGTTCCCGACACTTTGAGCGAATACCAGTTTGCCGGACTGCTGCGCGGTTCGCGCACGGAGCTGGTGAAATGTATCGGCAGCGATTTGCAAGTGCCCGCCCGCGCCGAAATCGTGTTGGAAGGCGTGATTCATCCGAACGAAACCGCGCTGGAAGGCCCATACGGCGACCACACGGGCTATTACAACGAGCAGGATTATTTCCCCGTGTTCACGGTCGAGCGCATCACCATGCGCGAAAACCCGATTTACCATTCCACCTACACGGGCAAACCGCCCGACGAACCCGCCGTTTTGGGCGTGGCGTTGAACGAAGTGTTCGTACCGCTCTTGCAAAAGCAGTTTCCCGAAATCACCGATTTCTACCTGCCGCCCGAAGGCTGCTCCTACCGCATGGCGGTGGTGGGCATGAAAAAACAGTACGCCGGACACGCCAAGCGCGTGATGATGGGCTGCTGGTCATTCCTGCGCCAGTTTATGTACACCAAATTCATTATCGTGGTCGATGACGATGTGGACGTGCGCGACTGGAAGGAAGTCATTTGGGCAGTCACCACGCGCATGGACCCCGTGCGCGATACGGTGCTGATGGAAAATACGCCCATCGACTACCTCGACTTCGCCAGCCCCGTCAGCGGACTCGGCGGCAAAATGGGCTTGGACGCGACCAACAAATGGCCGGGCGAAACACAGCGCGAATGGGGGAGGGTGATTGAAAAAGACCCGGCGGTAACGGCAAAGGTTGATGCGGTTTGGGCGGAGTTGGGGCTGTAAAAGATGGGGGCATTATCCAAAATATTGGAACTGTCCGGCAGTTTGGGCGAACTGCTGCCCGCCGCACGGGACAGCGTGCGCCAATGGCGGCAGGATTGGAAGCAGGGAAAGTTCTCTGAAGGCAGCAAAGTGCTGATTGGCGTTTGGCTGGCGGCGGCTTCACTGCTGGCATTGATGTGTGCCAACCTGTTGCTTTGAATGGCAAACGGCAGGGGCAGAGGCTACCTGAAAACAGCGATACGGTTTTTTCAGGTAGCCTGGACTTTGGGCTGTATTGTTCAAAGCAAACTATGCGCTTGGAATAAATATGCAAAAAATTATTTTCTTGTCAGGTGTAGCCATATTGTTATTAACATCATGTACCAATTCATGTTTTATGGCTTTTGCCGTTACAGGATGTTACGACAGAAATAAAGACTTCCCCAGCATCTCCGCATATCAGAAAACAGAATCTATGGGGCGTACCGACGTAAGACAGAGATGGGATGATGCAGTTAGCTGTGGTGCAAAATATGGCGATAACAATATTATTATTTTAAATGGGAAAGATTGGAGAGATAACCCAAAAGATGAAAGAGAGAAAATCATAAATTCATTCAGACAGTGTATGTCAAGGAAAGGATATACCCGTCTTTCTCCGATGGATTGCTACCATCAGGATGTGTGCAACTATTAAGTACCTTATTCAACTTTTCAGGTAGCCCCTTCCCAGCCGAAAGGCTACCTGAAAACCACACACACACTTAAAGAAAAACATGAACCGCAACTTAAAAACCTACGCAGAAAACCTCTACCACCAATACCATGCCCACGACCAAGCCCAAGCCGACCGCTTAAACCGCTGGCGCAGCATCGAGCCGGAATCCGCCGAACTGCTGTCCGTTCTGGTGCTGGCCAAGCAGGCCGGAAAACTGCTGGAAATCGGCACCTCGGGCGGTTACTCCACGCTGCACCTGGCCGACGCGGCACGGCAGACCGGCGGGCATCTGACCAGCTTGGAAATCGACCCCGACCGCCTGAACACCGCCAAACAGCATTTGGCCAACTGCCACCTTTCAGACCGCTGCACCCTGCTCAATCAGGATGCCGCCGATTTCCTGCGCCAAAACCGCGAAACGTTCGATTTCGTTTTATTGGATGCCGAACGCCGTTTTTATACCGCCTACTGGGCCGATTTGGCGCGCAGCCTGGCCAAACCCGGCAGCCTGATCGTGGTGGACAACGTACTTTCCCACGCCGGCGAAGTGCGCAGCTTTATCGCACTGGTGGCGCAACATCCCGATTTCGCCCACAGCATTTTGCCCGTCGGCGCAGGCCTGCTGTTGGCAGCGAGAAAACCGTGATCCGGCTGCCAAACAGATACACGCAAACCGAAACAGAATTTTCAGGTAGCCTCCGCCCCGCCCGAAAGGCTACCTGAAAAACCCACCCAATCCCGCAAACCCCATATGACCCCCGACCTCTTCCCCAACCCCGCCAGTCCGCATACCAACCTGCTGCCCTACGACGGCATCCTCAACGACCACGGCATCATCTTCACCCCCGCCGAAGCCGATGCCTGCCTGCACATCCTGCTGCACGAAATCCCGTGGCGGCACGACCAAGTGCGGCTCTACGGCCAAACCATCACCACCGCCCGCCAAACCGCGTGGTACGCCGAAGCCAGCGCGGCCTACACCTATTCCGGTATCACGCGAGCGCCCCTGCCGTGGACACCCTTCCTGCTGCGGCTGAAAGCGCGTGTCGAGCAGCATCTGCACGCCGTCAGCCCCACCGCGTTCAATTCCTGCCTGCTCAACCGCTACCGCCACGGCGGCGAAGGCATGGGCTGGCACAGCGACGACGAAGCCGAATTGGGCACCAACACCGTCATCGCCTCCCTCAGCTTCGGCGCCACGCGCAAATTTGCCTTCCGCCACAACCGAACCCGCGAAAAACGCGAAATCCTGCTGCACCACGGCCAGCTCGTCGTCATGCGCGGCGCCACCCAGCACCACTGGCAGCACGCCGTGATGAAAAGCCGTAAAATCAGCGAAGAGCGCGTGAGCCTCACCTTCCGCACCTATGTGGGCAGGCAGGCAAAGGCTACCTGAAAAACCAAGGCAGCCTGAAAACCGCCTGCCGCCCCGTTGCCCGACCCACCCCCTTGAAAGGAATCCCATGAACCCCGCCTACGCCCCCCTGTTCCGGCCCTACACCTTCAACAACGGCGCCACGGTCAAAAACCGCCTCGCCGTCGCCCCGCTGACCCATTTCGCCTCCGATGCCGACGGCCACATCAGCCCCCAAGAGCGCGCCTTCCTGCAAAACCGCTTTAACGGCTTCGGCCTGTTTATCGCCGCCGCCACGCTGGTGCAGGCCGACGGCAAAACATTCGGCGGCCAGCCCCACGCCATCGGCGCGGACGACCTGCCCGCCCTGCGCGAAGTCGCTGCCATCGCCCAAGCGCAAGGCGCGAAAGCCATCCTGCAAATCCACCACGGCGGGCTGAAAGCCGAGCTTTCCGACGACATCGTCGCCCCGTCCGCCGACGCAGCCACGGGCGCGCGCGAACTGGCCGCCGCCGAAATCGAACGGCTCATCGCCGCCTACGCCCACGCCGCCCGCCTGGCCGCGCAGGCCGGATTTGACGGCGTGGAAATCCACGGCGCAAACGGCTATCTGCTGCAACAATTCGTGTCCGCCCAAACCAACCGTCGCACAGACGAATGGGGCGGCAGCCTGAAAAACCGCCTGCGCTTCCCGCTGGCCGTGACCGATGCAGTCATATCCGCCGCCAAGGCGCACGCCAAACCCGACTTCATCGTCGGCTACCGCTTCTCCCCCGAAGAGCCGGGCGAGCACGGCATCACCATGGCCGACACCTTCGCGCTCATCGACGAACTGGTGCAAAAACCGCTGCAATACCTGCACGTTTCGCTGTGGGATTTCTACAAAAAAGTCCGTCGCGGCGCGGATACCGCCCGCACCCGCATGGAGCTGCTGCACGAACGCATCGGCGGTCGCCTGCCGCTCATCGGCATCGGCAATCTTTATACCGGACGCGACATCGCCCAAGCGTTTGACACCGGCTGGGCGGAGTTTATCGCGCTGGGAAAAACCGTGCTGCTGAACCCCAACCTGCCCGAGCTGCTGCAACAGGGCCGCGAAGCCGACATCCAAACCGAACTCGACCCCGCCCGCCCCGACCACTACCGCCTGCCCGACGCGCTGTGGCAGCGCTGCCTGCTGAACCAGCCGTGGCTGCCGCCGGTGAAAGGGATGGAGCGCAGGATAGTGGATGTTTGACTAGCAGGGTGGTGGATATTTGAATATAGACAACCCGCCAAACCGGCAGCCGCCCGAAATGAAAACCAGCCAATCCCGCTTTCCATTTCAGGCGGCCGAATTTTCAGGTAGCCTATTGCCCCGATTGCACAGGTGTAAAATGCCGCATGGAAACCATTCCCGTCAGGCTACCTGAAAACGAAGTTTCCGCAGGAAACGAGTTTCTGCGAAGCTAAAACGAAGTTTCCGCAGGAAGCTGAGTTTCTGCGAATCTAAAACGAAGTTTCCGCAGGAAGCTGAGTTTCTACGAAGCCAAACAAAGTTTCAGCGCAGCTAAAAATCAAACAGCCCTTTCAGGAGAACCGCCATGCTGAAAATCCAAAATGCCGTGAGCGAAACCCTGCTGATACCGCTCTACATGAAATACCTCGACGCGCAAGAGCCCGCGCCCATCCTCAACGACCCCGCCGCCGCCCGCCTTGTGCCGCAGATCGACTACGACTTCGCCAAATTCCGACTCGCCCGCCGCAGCCAAATCGGCACCGCCCTGCGCGCCCGCTATTTCGACCAACTCACCGCAGACTTCATCCGCCGCAAACCCGAAGCTGTGGTGGTGGCCGTCGGCTGCGGGCTCGACAGCCGCTACGAACGCCTCGGCCAAGCCGCCGCCCATACCCCCTTCTACCAGCTCGACCTGCCCGATGTCATCGCCCTGCGCCGCGAGCTGCTGCCGCCCCTGCCCAACGAAACCCTGCTCGCCGCCTCCGCCTTCAGCACCGACTGGATGAACGACCTGCGCCAACGCCATCCGCATTCGCCCTGCTTCTTCGTGCTCGAAGGCGTGCTCATGTATTTCCCCGAACCCGACGTGCGCAGCCTGTTTCAAAACCTCGCGCAACGCTTCCCCGGCGGCGAGCTCGCCTTCGACGTGGCCGGCAGCTTCATGGTGAATCATTCCGACCAGCACGACGCACTCAAACACGCCCGCGCGCAGTTCGATTTCGCCTGCGACGACGACCGCCAGATGGAAGCCTGGGCCGACAACCTGCACCTCGTTTCCGCCAAACACATGACCGATTTCCCCGCCGCCCGCCGCATCGGCTTTTCCTACTGGCTGATGCGCACCATCGCCAAAATCCGCAACTCCTACCGCCTGCTGCACTACCACATCAGCTAAACGCACACAAAAGGCTACCTGAAAACGCAGCTTCAACAAAGTGAAACGCGCGCAATAGATTTCTGGGTAGCTAAAAAATTTCAGCTAGCCTTTTGCCTCCCTCTCCAAGCGGCCTCATTCATATCCTGCTGTTGCCAAGCAAACGCCGAACTCCGGCCTGTTTGTGGCTTAATGCTCCGTGCCGGCCCTGCCGACTCATTTTTATCTGGCCCAACGCCAGCAGACTGAATCGGCGGGCGAAACGGCTTGACAAACCGCCAATCAGCTGTTGCCCGCCGCCGCCGCCGTTGTTATACTCATTTCCCGATTAATGAAATAAATCTGCGGCCAATCCATCTGGCTACCCAATCCAGCTAAAGCCTTTATTTCTCCACATCGGGCGCCATACCGGCGCAATCAGGAGAAATCAGGCTTTGGCTTTCGTTTTTGGCGGATGCGGATGCGGCGCAGGAAAGGAGAAAACAAAATGAATGCCGTAGTTTTGGCGGTACTGGTGATGCTGATTTTGTCGGCGGCGCGGGTACACGTCGTGTTGAGCTTGGTGATCGGCGCATTTGTGGGCGGCTTGGCCGCCGGGCTGCCGCTGGCGGATATTACCGACCCGAACACCCATGAAGTGGTCAAGCAAGGCGTGATCACCCACTTCCAAACCGGCCTATCCGGCGGGGCGAAGATTGCGCTCTCCTATGCCATGCTGGGCGCGTTTGCCATGGCCATCGCCCACTCCGGCCTGCCCTATCAGCTCGCCGGCATGGTGGTGCGCAAGATGGGCGGTGAAACCCGCCGCGACCAAATCCCCTCCGCCGTAAACGGCATCAAATGGGGGCTGATCGGCGCGCTGCTGCTGATGAGCATCATGAGCCAAAACATCATCCCGATCCACATCGCCTTTATCCCGATGGTGGTGCCGCCGCTGCTTTTGGTGTTCAACCGCCTGCAAATCGACCGCCGCCTGCTGGCCTGCGTGCTCACCTTCGGCCTGGTGACCACCTATATGTTCCTGCCCTACGGTTTCGGCGCGATTTTCTTAAACCAAATCCTGCTGGGCAACATCCAAAAGGCCGGTATGGACGTGCAGGGCATCAACGTGATGGAAGCAATGGCCATCCCCGCCGCCGGTATGCTGGCCGGCCTCCTGCTGGCCTTCGTGCACTACCGCAAACCGCGCCACTACACCAATAATCAGGTAGACTTGAGCGCCGAGCAGGCCGCCGAGCGCGCGCCGAAAATCTCCACCTACCGCAGCGTGGTAGCGGTTGTGGCGATTGTGGCCTCCTTCGTGGTGCAATTGGTGTATGACGACGCACTGCTCTTGGGCGCAATGGTGGGCTTCGGCATATTCATGGCCACCGGCGTGGTGCGCCGCCGCGAAGTGGACGGCGTGTTTGACAGCGGCCTGCGCATGATGGCCATGATTGGCTTCATCATGATTGCCGCGCAGGGCTTCGCCGAAGTGATGCAGGCCACCGGCCAGATCAAACCGCTGGTAGACGCCAGCGCCAGCCTGTTTGCCGGCAGCAAAGGCATGGCCGCACTGGCCATGTTGGCCGTGGGATTGCTGGTAACCATGGGCATCGGCAGCTCCTTCTCCACTCTGCCCATCATCACCGCCATTTACGTGCCGCTGTGCGTGGGCATGGGCTTCTCGCCGCTGGCCACCGTGTCCATCATCGGCACCGCCGGCGCGCTGGGCGATGCCGGCTCGCCCGCCTCCGATTCCACCCTCGGCCCCACCTCCGGCCTGAATGTGGACGGCCAGCACGACCACATCTACGACTCCGTGATCCCCACCTTCATCCACTACAACCTGCCCCTGATGGCCGCCGGCTGGATTGCCGCCATGGTGTTGTGATGGCCGGCAGCGCGATGGAACAGGGCGATTTGGCCGCGCGGCTGGATGAATTGGAAATCCAAACCGCCCTGCAAAACGAGCTGCTCGACAGCCTGAACAGCACCGTTGCCCGATTACAAAAAGATTTGGATTTACAGCAGGCGCAGCTGCGGCTGCTCTATGGCCGCCTGCAGGAAAAAGACGGCGCGGGCGGGCCAAACCAGCCCTTCAACCCCGCCGCCGAAATCCCGCCGCATTATTGATAACGGCAAGGTGTATCAAGCAAAAGGCTACCTGAAATTTTTTCAGGTAGCCTTTTTGTGCAGAGGGCAGCCCGTAAACTGCTACGCCGCCCGGCAAAAATCCCCCGCCCCCGCCAAAATCTCCGCCGTGGGCGCGAAGGTGGCTTCCACAATGCTTTTGCCCGTGGCGGCCAGATAGGCCTGCACCATGTGGTAGCCGTAGGCATAGCCCGCCGCGTAGGGCAGCCCGACCGGTTGGTGGCCTTGCAGCGCGGCGATTTCATCGCCATACAGATAGGGGGTCATGTCCGCCATGCCGGTCATGCCGAGCCGCGCGGAAATCACGGGCTTGATTTTCGCCAAGGTGGCGGCATCGGTTTCGCTCACCCACGGACCAATCAGGCCGCTGCCGAATTGTGCCGCCGCAAACGATTCCGCCAGCCCCTCGCTGACCACCCAGTCGGCCAGCGTGGTTTTGCTGCTCCATTTGGCAAACTGGAAGCGCACGTTGTGGTTGCATTCGTGGGCAATGGCGGCGTGCAGGCGCGGCAGGGTGTAAGCGTTGGGCAGGATGCTCATCAGGATGTAGCCGGGAATGCCGCCGTCGCCGAGATAGCCTTTGTTCAGCGCAAGCATGCGGCTTTTCGGGCTGCCGAGCAGGATGGTGAAGGTGTAGTCGCGCACGGGCAGCGGGCGGTATGCGTCCAACAGGGCAAGGCTGGGTTGCACGGTGTCGCGGCAGGTTTGCCAGAGTTCGTCGCTGCTGATGACAGTAACGGCGGGGCGGTCGGCTTCGGTGATGTCGGCGGGCATCAGGTGCAGCCAGCCCAAGAGCCGCATGGCATCGAAGCGGCCGGGTTCTTTGGCTTTCAGCGGCATGTTTTGGGTTTGGAATTTCTGCTTGAACGGCCAGAGCACGTTGGCGATGAAGTGGTTTTCCCGCTCGGTTTCGGGCAGTTCCAGCAGCTCGCGGTATGTTTGGTCGGAACGGATGATGCGGATGTTCATGGGGTTTCCCTTTTTTGATCAAGCAGCCTGCACCTGGGTTTCAGATCATCTGAAAGCGTGGTTCCCACACAAGTGAAAACGAAGCTTCCGCAAAGCTAAAGTAACAGGCTACCTGAAAACCCTCGCAGCTCGTTTTAACTGCATTAAAGCTTACGTTTTCAGGTAGCCTTTTGCTTGCCTGCCAACAAGGGCGTCATAGCGGCAAATCGCTGCTTACACCGTCTAAGCGGCCTTTGCGCAGGGTTTCCAATTCGTCGAGCAATTGCAGAATCAACGCGGTGGCCGGCACGCTGGCCTCGAAGTCGCGGCTGATGCGGCGGGCGCGGCGGATGCGGGCGAGCTGCCAGCCGCTGAAGCCGGCCTGCTGCGGGCTGCCCTGTATGCTGACGATTTCTTCTTCGATCACGTTCACCACCCAATCGGCATCGCCGTCGCAGGCGCGCACGATTTCGTTGAAACTGAGTTGGATGTCTGGTTCGCGGTTCATGTTTTATCCTTTCACGCCGTAGTGTTCGGCCAGCTGCTGCCAGGCGGCGCGGTCGGCTTCGCTTTGGATTTCGGGCAGCGCGATGTTGATGATGAGGTAGAGGTCGCCGGCTTCTTTGGCGGGAATGCCTTTGCCTTTGAGGCGCAGGTTCTGGCCGCTACGGCTGTTGGCGGGGATGTTGATGCTGAGCCGGCCGGCGGGGGTGTCGACGGCAGTTTTGCCGCCAAGCGCGGCCACCCAGGGCATCACATTGATGCGCTGGTACACGTCTTTGCGGTTTTTCACATACAGCGCATCGCTCTCGCGGAAGCGGATTTTGAGGTAGAGGTCGCCGTGTTCGCCGCCGTTGAAGCCGGGCAGGCCTTGGCCGCGCAGGCGGATTTGCTGGCCTTCGCTGATGCCTTTGGGGATTTTCACCTGCAGGGTTTTGCGTTCGTAGGCCATTTGGCCGTCGGCGGTGAGGGTGGGCATGTCGAGGCTGAGCGAGCGCTCGCTGCCGGCATAGGCGGCGGCAATGTCGATGCTCAATTCGGCGTGTTGGTCTTCGCCGGGGACAGGGCCGGCTTGGCGCTGCTGGCGGCCTGCACCGGCGTGGCCGAAGGCGGAGAAGATGTCGTCGAAACGGAAGTCGCCGCTGCCGAAGGGCTGGCCGTCGCCGAAGTGGCGGCTGTCGAAATGATAGTATTGCCCGAAGCCTTGACCGGGGTCGAAACCGCCTGCGCCTGCGCCGCCGTGGGCGCTGCCGGCGCGGCCGAAGGGGTTGGCCAGCATTTCGTCGTATTCGGCACGTTTCTCGGCATCTTTCAGGGTGTTGTAGGCAAGGTTGATTTCGCTGGTTTTCTGGTCGGCATCGGGGTCTTTGCTGATGTCGGGGTGGTATTGGCGCACCAGCTTGCGGTAGGCCTTTTTGATGTCGGCCAGGCTGGCGTCTTTGGCCACGCCGAGGATGTCGTAGTAGTTTTTCTGATTGGCGCTCATAGTGGTAAAGATTCTATAGAATGAATTGGCAAACAGATGGGGCTGAGGGCGAAGAAATCAATATACAAGGCAGGTTCGGCAGCAGTCGAAAGGCTACCTGAATTTTTCAGGTAGCCTTTACTCCCACCCGCAATCCCGACCGAATCACTCGGCTAATATGCTAAAATACGCGCCATTATTCCCACAACAAATACAGCACACTCCCGCCATGGCTCTCCTGCAAATCGCCGAACCCGGCCTCTCCGCCGCCCCGCACCAACACCGCCTCGCCGTCGGCATCGACCTAGGCACCACCAACAGCCTCGTCGCCACCGTGAAAAACGGCCACGCCGCCTGCCTGCCGGATGAAAACGGCCGCTTCCTGCTGCCCTCCGTGGTGCGCTACGGCGCCAACGGCCAAATCACCACCGGGCTCTTGGCGCTGCAAAGCCAAACTGCCGACCCGGCCAACACCATCAGCTCCGCCAAACGCCTCATCGGCCGCAAGCTCGAAGACATCGACACCAGCCACCTGCCCTACCGCTTCGGCCAATCCGAACAGCTCATCGACCTGCAAACCCGCCAAGGTGCCAAAACCCCGATCGACGTCTCCGCCGACATCCTGCGCGCGCTCAAAACCCGCGCCGAGCAATCCCTGGGCGGCGAACTGGTGGGCGCCGTCATCACCGTGCCCGCCTATTTCGACGACGCCCAGCGCCAAGCCACCAAAGACGCCGCCCGCCTCGCCGGGCTGAACGTATTGCGCCTGCTCAACGAGCCCACTGCCGCCGCCATCGCCTACGGGCTCGACAACGCCGCCGAAGGCACCTTCGTGGTATACGACCTCGGCGGCGGCACCTTTGACGTATCCATATTGCAGCTCTCCAAAGGCCTGTTTGAAGTGAAGGCCACCGGCGGCAACTCCGCGCTCGGCGGCGACGATTTCGACCACCGCATGCTGTGCCACCTCATCGAAATCAACCGCCTCTCCATCACCAACGCCCAAGACAGCCGCCTGCTGCTCAGCCTCGTGCGCCACGCCAAAGAAGAGCTCAGCAGGCTACCTGAAAGCCGCATCCAAGCCGTATTGAGCGACGGCACACAAATCGACACCACCCTCACCCGCGCCCAATTCCACGCCCTCACCCAGCACCTCGTGGCGCAAACCCTCGTACCCGTGAAGCAGGCGCTGAAAGATGCCGGCTTGAGCAAGGCAGACATCAACGGCGTGATCATGGTGGGCGGCGCCACCCGCATGCTGCACGTGCAGCAGGCCGTGGCCAACTTCTTCGGCCAAACCCCGCTCAACAACCTCGACCCCGACCAAGTGGTTGCGCTGGGCGCCGCCATGCAGGCCGACGTGCTCGCCGGCAACAAGCGCGACAGCGACTGGCTGCTGCTCGACGTTACCCCCCTCTCCCTCGGCCTCGAAACCTACGGCGGACTGGCCGAAAAAATCATCCCGCGCAACAGCACCCTGCCCACCGCCCGCGCCCAAGAATTCACCACCTTCAAAGACGGCCAAACCGCCATGACCATCCACGTGGTGCAAGGCGAACGCGAGCTCGTGGCCGACTGCCGCAGCCTCGCCAAATTCACCCTGCGCGGCATTCCGCCCATGGTGGCCGGCGCCGCCCGCATCCGCGTTACCTTCCAAATCGACGCCGACGGCCTGCTCTCCGTGTCCGCCCGCGAGCAAACCACCGGCGTGCAGGCGCAAATCGAAGTGAAACCCTCCTACGGCCTCAGCGACGAAACCATCACCCAAATGCTCACCGACAGTATTCAAAATGCCGGCGGCGACGCTGCCGCCCGCGCCCGAGCCGAGGCCGTGGTGGAAGCCGAAAGCCTGATCGGCGCCGTCGAAGCCGCGCTCGAACTCGACGGCGACCTGCTCGATGAAAGCAGCCTCGCCGCCATCCACGCCGAAATCGCCACCCTGCAAACCCAACTCGCACAAGCCGATGCTGCCGCCATCCGCCACGCCACCGCCAGCCTCGCCGAACACACCGACGACTTCGCCGCCAAACGCATGGATCGCAACATCCAGCGCGCCCTGGCCGGGCAGAACGTGAACGATATCTAAGCCGCCCGCATTTGCCGTGCAGAGAAAATTTCAGGTAGCCTCTTCCCTTCTGAGGCTACCTGAAAACGAAATAGCAACAATCATATAAAGCCACCACGCCAGCAAAGTTAAATCCCGTATCCCCGCTTGCCGCCCGCCGCCGGATTTGCTACCATCCGCAGCGCATTAAGAGTTGGGATTCCATGCCAACCTGCCCGCCCGAACGGCGCGTAAGGTGGACGGCCGAGTTAAGGCCGATGTGGCTCCGTCTGAAACACCAGGCCGGGCAATCCGCATTCCCGCCCGGCGCGGGATTTTTTGTGCCTCATACTCATCTATTTCTCCTTTTAGGAATCAATCATGTTGCCTCTATGCGCCAGAATCGTGACAGCCTTTATCCCAAATCAAACATTGCGACATCAGATTAGAGATATCCTTTTAGGAAGAAATAATTGGGAAATACGCAAACCTCTTAACTTACAAGAAGAAGAGGGGTTCGGCTGGCTTACAGAGGTTATGCCGAGGTTGCCGCTTCACGAGTTAGTAAAGAACTATTCTGCTATTGGAGAACTTCTTGCAATATTGAGACCATATGACTGTATTGGTGTAGAAAAAATTAGAACGGGCAATAAGAATGACGGTGGTTATGTCATGCTTAACCCCAATGATGCAGAAAAAATTGCTTATAGTTTCGGGGTGTCTCCCGAAAGCCCTTGGGATTTAGAAATGGCTGAAAAAGGGCTTAAGGTATATCAATACGATGGCACAATTGATACTCCTCCTGATCTCCATTCAAATTTATTTTTTCATAAAAACAATATATCCGCACCATCCAATTCAACGGAGCACACCAAGAATATCGGCCAAATCTTTAATGATCTAAACCATCAGAACGAACAAAATATTATTTTACAAATTGATATAGAAGGAGCCGAATGGAGTGTATTCGAAGAACTACAAGAAGATGAAATTTTAAAATTTAGTCAAATTATTATCGAATGGCATGACTTAACACCTCTTGATCCCGAGTTCCAACGGCGCTTAGAAATTTTGCGCAAAGTATCCAAAACCCACACCCCTATCCATGTCCATATGAACAATTACGGCCTTGAACGGAATACTCGTGCCGGAATGTTATTTTATGCCGATGCTTTTGAAGTTTCATATGTACGAACGAAAGACTTTAATTTCAAACCAAACCTTGAATTTTATCCAACACCTTTAGACAACCCTTGCAATCCAAAATGGCCTGACATTCCTATCGGAAAATGGTCTGAAAAATAATCCTTTATAATATTCTTCAATCCTTTTAAAACTTTCGAAAGCAAATCATGAGCGAATACCTCTTCACCTCCGAATCCGTATCCGAAGGCCATCCCGACAAAGTGGCCGACCAGGTGTCCGATGCCATCCTCGATGCCGTATTGGCGCAAGACCCTACTGCCCGCGTGGCCGCCGAAACGCTGGTGAACACCGGATTGTGTGTGCTCGCCGGCGAAATCACCACCACGGCGCATGTCGATTACATCAAAGTGGCGCGCGAAACCATCGCCCAAATCGGCTACAACGCCTCCGAGCTCGGTTTCGATGCCAACGGTTGCGCCGTGGGCGTGTATTATGACCAACAATCGCCCGACATCGCCCAAGGTGTGAACGAAGGCGAAGGTCTGGATTTAAACCAAGGCGCCGGCGACCAAGGCCTGATGTTCGGCTACGCCTGCGACGAAACCCCCACCCTGATGCCCTTTGCCATCTACTACAGCCACCGCCTGATGCAGCGCCAAAGCGAAGTGCGCAAAAGCGGCCTATTGCCCTGGCTTCGCCCCGATGCCAAAGCGCAAATCACCGCCGTGTATGACAGCGAAACCGGCAAAGTGAAACGCATCGACACCGTCGTGCTTTCCACCCAGCACAGCCCCGACATCAGCCACGACGAGCTGAGCCGCGCCGTGATCGAGCACATCATCAAGCCCGTGCTGCCGCCCGAAATGCTCACCGAGGGCACCAAATACCTGATCAACCCCACCGGCCGTTTCGTGATCGGCGGGCCGCAGGGCGACTGCGGGCTCACCGGCCGCAAGATTATTGTGGACACCTACGGCGGCGCAGCCCCGCACGGCGGCGGCGCCTTCTCCGGCAAAGACCCGAGCAAGGTAGACCGCTCCGCCGCCTACGCCTGCCGCTATGTGGCGAAAAACATCGTGGCCGCCGGCCTGGCCACCCAATGCCAAATCCAAGTGTCCTACGCCATCGGCATCGCTGAGCCCACCTCCATCGCCATCGACACCTTCGGCACCGGCAAAATCAGCGAGGAAAAGCTCATCGCCATCGTGCGCGAACACTTCGACCTGCGCCCCAAAGGCATCGTGCAGATGCTTGACCTGTTGCGTCCCATCTATAGCAAAACCGCCGCCTACGGCCATTTCGGCCGCGAAGAGCCCGAATTCACCTGGGAGCGCACCGATAAGGCCGCAGCATTGAGGGCGGCCGCCGGCTTGTAAGCCCGTTTGCAAGACAAGTTTGCCAAACAGATTAGAGGCTACCTGAAACGAGCAAAGCCAGTTTTCAGGTAGCCTCTTTTGTATGGTCGTTCAGCAAAGCTATTCCAGCTTCACGCCTTCGCTTTCCATTTTGGCCTGCAAGGCTGCCAGCTTCTTCTGCGGATCGAGCAGCGGGTTGCGAACATAATCCAGCAGCGCATCAGCAGAAGCACGCACCGCTTCGCTATCGGCCACCACCGCGCCATGAAAAATAAACGGCGGCAGGAACACGGTTTGCAACAGGGAGGCGGTCTGCACCAGGGGTTTCAAAAACTCGCTCATGGAAAAGCTGTTGTAGCCGCCTGCCTGATAGGAATCCGCCGGCCCGCCCGTGGAAATCGCCGACAGCCACTCCTTGCCTGCCAGCGCGTTGCCGCCCGGGCCGTATGCCCAGCCATAGGTCAGCACGTCGTCGAGCCACTGCTTCATCAGCGGCGGAGTGGAATACCAATAAAACGGGTGCTGGAACACCAAGCGGTCGTGTTCGGCTAAAGCCTGCTGTTCGGCGGCCACATCGATTTTTCCATCAGGGTAGAGCGCGTACAGGTTTCGCAGGGTGATGCCGGGCTGACCGGCCAGGCGCTCCGCCCAAGCGCGGTTTACCACAGATCGCTCAAGGTGCGGGTGGAACAGGTTAACCAAAACTCTCATGACAAGTCTCCTTGGTAAGAAACGCGGTTAAAGGGAGCAAATCGGACAAGTGCCGCCCATATTTTTCAGGTAGCCTTACGTCATCCAAGGCTACCTGAAAAACAATCTGCCTTCAATTCTCGGGTTGCCGATCAATGTTCAGACAGCTGCAGACCGAGTTTCACACAGCCAAAAATTTTCAGGTAGCCCCAAAAGGCTACCTGAAAACATAGCTGCAATGCGGTGAAGCCGCAGCGCGGTGCTTCCTGTGCAGCCGCGCTCTAACCCGCTGCCAATTCGGCTTGCAGGTGCGCGATAAAGTCTTCCAGCTTCATGCTGCCCAAGTCTTCGGCTTTGCGGCGCACGGCCACTTGGCCGTTTTCTTTTTCTTTCTCGCCGATCACGATTTGATAGGGGTAACGGGATTGGCTGTTGTCGCGGATTTTGTAGCCGATTTTTTCGTTGCGCAGGTCGGCTTCGGCGCGGAAACCGGCAGCTTTGAGCTTGGCCACCACTTCTTGGCAGTAATCCGCCTGTTTCTCGGTGATGTTCATCACCACCATCTGCACGGGCGCGAGCCACAGCGGGAAGGAGCCGGCGTGTTCTTCAATCAGGATGCCGATGAAACGTTCCAGCGAACCCAAGATGGCGCGGTGCAGCATCACGGGGCGGGCGCGGCCGTTGTCTTCGGTAACGTATTCGGCATTGAGGCGTTCGGGCAGCACGAAATCGAGCTGAATCGTGCCGCACTGCCAAGAGCGGCCGAGCGCGTCTTTGATGTGGTATTCCACTTTCGGGCCGTAGAAGGCACCTTCGCCGGGCAGCTCTTCCCAGGTGACACCACAGGCGGTGAGAGCGTCGCGCAGCCCTTGTTCGGCCTTGTCCCAAATGGCGTCGCTGCCGGCGCGCTGTTCGGGGCGCAGCGAGAGTTTCACGCTCACGTGCTCAAAGCCGAACTGTTTGTAAATCTTCATGGCCAGCTGGTTGAAGATGCGGGTTTCTTCGGCAATCTGGTCTTCGGTGCAGAAGATGTGCGCATCGTCCTGCACGAAGCCGCGTACGCGCATGAGGCCGTGCAGCGCACCGGAAGGTTCGTTGCGGTGGCAGGAACCGAATTCGGCCAGGCGCATGGGCAGGTCGCGGTAGGAGCGCAGCGCGTGGTTGAAAATCTGCACGTGGCCGGGGCAGTTCATCGGTTTCACGGCGTAGGTGCGTTTTTCCGATTCGGTAACGAACATGTTTTCTTGGTAGTTTTGCCAGTGGCCGGATTTTTCCCACAAAATCCTGTCCATGATTTGCGGCGTTTTCACTTCGCGGTAGCCCGCCGCGTCCAGTTCGCGGCGCATGTGCTGCTCGATGACCTGCCACAGCGTCCAGCCGCGCGGGTGCCAGAACACCATGCCGGGGGCTTCGTCCTGCAAATGGAACAGGTCGAGCTGTTTGCCCAGACGGCGGTGGTCGCGTTTTTCGGCTTCTTCAATGCGCTGGATGTAGGCTTTCAGTTCGTCTTTCGTTGCCCACGCCGTGCCGTAAATGCGCTGCAACTGTTCGTTGTTGCTGTCGCCGCGCCAATACGCGCCGGACATTTTGGTCAGCTTGAAGTTCTTTAAAAACCGCGTGTTGGGCACGTGCGGCCCGCGGCACATGTCCACATATTCCTGATGGAAATACATGCCCATTTCCTGCACTTCGGGCATATCATCCACCAGCCGCAGCTTGTATTCCTCGCCGCGCTGCCGGAAGATTTCAATCACTTCGGCGCGCGGCAGCATTTTCTTAATCACATCGTAATCTTGGTTGATGAGCTCTTTCATGCGCGCTTCAATCGCCGCCATGTCTTCGGGCGTGAACGGTTTTTCGGCGGCGATGTCGTAATAAAAGCCGTCTTCAATCACCGGGCCGATGACCATTTTCGCATTGGGAAACAACTGTTTCACCGCGTGGCCGACCAAATGCGCGCAGGAATGGCGGATGATTTCCACGCCTTCCGGGTCTTTCGGCGTGATGATTTGCACCGTGGCGTCTTCGCTAATCGGGTCGCTCGCGTCGCGCAGGATGCCGTTCACTTTGCCGGCCACGGTGGCTTTGGCCAGGCCGGAGCCAATGGAGGCGGCGATTTGGGCAACGGTGGTGGGGGCTTCGTATTGGCGGATGCTGCCGTCGGGCAGGGTGATGTTGATTTGGGGCATGGGTTTTCTTCCTGTTTAAATAAAATTTTGGATTGGGGTTTCAGGCATTCTGTGATGCGGCCGAAATCGGGGCGGCGGCTCGGCATGATTTTTCAGGTAGCCTCTGCCGCGCATGCGGGCAACAGCGTTTATGCAAAGCCGAAAAAGTAAAACAGCAGAAACAGGCCGATAAACGCCGCAGCGGCCAATATGGCCAGCGTGAGCAGCAGGGCAAGGGCGGGGGGCAAACGGCGCATGGGTTGTCCGGCAAACGGTTCGGCGGCTTCGGCTTCGCAGAAGTCCGGCCTTGATTGCGTTAAGGCATCGTTTGGCGAAATCCGCTCCGCTCATTTTCAGGTAGCCTCTATATTCACGCAAAAGGCTACCTGAAAAAAGCAATCTCTTCAAAACGGCCAAACAAAAAGGAACAACCGAAGTTTCCCAGAAACCCCTGTTGTTCCACGAATTCTGGTAGGCACGATTGGATTCGAACCAACGACCCCCACCATGTCAAGGTGATGCTCTAACCAACTGAGCTACGTGCCTGTGTCGAAGCGCGGATTATAGCCGATTTGGCACGGCTTGGGAAAGCACACCGGCCCAAAAGAGAAGCGGTGGCGCATGCCACTGTTCCTCTCGAACGGCTGCGTTTGGCCGCCTATCCCGCCGCATCCGCCTCCCCCCGCAGCCACTCCCGAAACGCCCGCACCTGCGGCAGATGGCAGCTTTCCGCGCGGTATACTAGATAATAGGCCAGCGGGCTGGGCACGGAGATTTCGGGGAACAGGCGCACCAGCCGCCCTGCCGCCAAGTCGTCGGCCGCCAAGAGGCTGCGCGCCAGCGCGATGCCCGCGCCGTCTGCCGCCGCCTGCAACACGGCGGCGGAATTGTTGATGTGCAGCCCTTTGGCGGCGGGCTGCGGCAGGCCGGCAGGCAGCCAGTCCGCCCAGCCGGCAAAGCCGCTGTCGGGCGGCAGCGTGTCGTCGTGGATGAGCGGCAGATTCGGCAAATCGGCGGGATCGCGGATGCGGTGCGCGGCGGCAAAGGCGGGCGAGCAGACGGGGAACACGGTTTCGCCGCACCATTTTTCGGCGGCCACGTCCGTCCAGCCGCCCCGGCCGTAGCGGATGCCGATGTCGATGTGTTCCGCCAGAAAATCGGTGTGGCGCGGGCTGGTGTTCAGGAACAAATCGATGTCGGGGCAGGCAGCCTGAAAACGCTCCAAGCGCGGCAGCAGCCATTTGGCGGCAAAGGCGGGGCTGGCGGTAACGGCCAGCCTTTGGTTTTGCTGCGCCTGCAATTTCTGCCAGCCCTGTGCCAGCCGCTCGAAGCCCGCCTGAACATCGGGCAGCGCGTCCAATGCGCTGTCGGAAGGCACCAGCCGTGCCCGCCCGCCGCTCTGCCGCGCAAACAGCGGCCTGCCCAAATAGTCTTCCAAACTTTTCACCAACTGCCCGACGGCGGCGGGGGTAACGTTCAATTCCTGCGCCGCTGCGGAAAAGCTGCGGTGGCGGCAGGCGGCTTCAAAGGCGCGCAGGGCGTTGAGGAAGGCAATTTTCATAGCAAGATTTTCTTTATCTCGGTTAAAGGTTTTGTGCGTTGTTTCTTCGGGCGGGAAGCCTATAATCCGCTTCGTGCAAAGGGAAACGGCCTGCCGCCCGTATGCGGCGGATTATATCAGGCAAAAGTTTTCCTTTGGATAAACCGTCCAACCCAACCCGAGGAGACCGACATGGCCTATCTGCAAATCACCCTGTTCATTAATCCGGAAAACCGCGCTGCCGCCGCTGCGGTGTACCAAAAATACAAAGCCCCGTTCCTGCAAAACATTGCGGGCGCGCAATCCAAAGAACTGCTGGTGCGCGACGAAGACGTGCAGGTGCTGCACGGTTTCGACACCGCCGCCAACGCCAAGGCGTATCTGGACACGGAGCTGTTTAAGCAGGACGTGGTGCGCGAGCTTTCGCCGCTGTTTGCCGCCGCGCCCGACATCCGGATTTACGAAACGGCCTGACCGCGCGTTTCAGGCTACCTGAAAACGCAGCTTCCGCAGGCAGCGGAGTTTCTGCGGAGCTAAAACGCAGCTTCCGCAGGCAGCGGAGTTTCTGCGAAACTAAAACGCAGCTTCCGCAGGCAGCGGAGTTTCTGCAAAGCCAAAACGCAGCCTGAATTTTGTTTGAAGCTGCTTTTGCGTCTTTTCAGGCAGCCTGAAAACGGAAAACCGCGTGCCTGCCTTGCGGCGCACACCCTGCCGATGCGGGCTGTGCTTACTAAGAAGGCAGGGTTTCTGCAAAGCCAAAACGGCGGCAAAGCCCGCCCAAAATATTTTCAGGTAGCCTTATCCGAATGCGGGAGAGGCTGCCTGAAAACCCGATACTCCCCCTAAACAAGGAGAAGCCGTCATGTTTCAAGACTGGAAAACCCACAACGCCGACGTGAAAGCCGCCTTTGCCCAAATGGGCAAAAAACACCCCAAAATGATTGCCGCCATCGGCGCGTTGGAACACGCCGTCGCCGCCGAAGCCCTCGACGCGAAAACCCGCGAACTCATCGCCATCGCCGTGGCCGTGGTAAACCATTGCACGAGCTGCATCGCCATCCACGCCGAAGCCGCCGCCAAAGCGGGCGCGACCGAAAGCGAAATCGCCGGCGCGCTCGCCACCGCCGTCTATATGAACGCCGGCGCGGCCTATGCCTATTCGCTGCAAGCCTTGGAAGCCGGCGGCGCGTTCGGCATCGAATGAGTTTCAGGCTCCGGCAAACCGCCGCACAGGCAGGATTTTCAGGTAGCCCTATGGACGGGCTGCCGAACCGTTTTCCCTTATCCGAACCCCGTTTCCCCGTTTGTCCGCCCCGCCTCCCCGCCGTATAATCCGCCCCTTTCCAACCCGATGATTCAAGAATGAAAACATGAACGTTTCCCAAACCGTAAACCGCCGTTACAGCACCAAAAAATTCGACCCCGCCAAGAAAATCCCCGCCGCCGACTGGGCGCAGATGCAGGACGCGTTGCGCGGCAGCCCGTCCAGCGTCAATATCCAGCCGTGGCATTTCGTGATTGCCGACGACGAAGCGGGCAAGGCGCGGATTGCCAAAGCCACCGCCGAGCATTTTCCGTTCAACACGCCCAAAGTGGCGGATGCGTCGCACGTTGTCGTGTTTGCCGCCAAAACCCACGCCGATGATGCGTTTTTGGACAAAATCCTGGAAAAAGAAGACCAAGACGGCCGCTACGCCCAGCCCGAATTCAAAAAAGGCGGCGACGACGCGCGGCGCACCTTTTTGGGCATCCACCGCAACACGATTCAAGACGAAGCCGAATGGCTGAGCCGCCAAGTGCACATCAACCTGGGCTTCGCGCTGATGGCCGCCGCCGCGCTGGGCATCGACGCCGTGCCGATGGAAGGCGTGGATTTGGCCGCGCTGGACAAGGAATTCGGCTTGGCGGAAAAAGGCTTCCGCTCCGTTGCCATCGTTTCCTTCGGCTACCGCGCCGACGACGATTTCAACGCGCAACTGCCCAAATCGCGCCTGGCGGAAGCAGACGTGTTCAGCAAGGCTTAGGCAGCCTGAAACCCATCCCGTCCGCCCCGTCCGCCCCGCCTGCTCCGGCGCGGCGGATGTTTTATGCACGCACACCGTTTTCAGGCTGCCCGTTATCCGCTCCGGATTTTCAGGTAGCCTCAAACCCCAAACCGAAAGGACAAAATATGATAAACGGATTAAACATCGAACGTTTCCGCGCCAGCGTGGCGGCGGTGGAAAACGACCACGCGCAGGGCAAGGCCGCATTCCGCGCCGATTTACGCTGGGTTAGCGGCACAAAAAACGAAATTTCCGTGCGCCGCTTTCCCGCCTTCGCCACCGACGAGCCGAAAAACATGGGCGGGGAAAACGCCGCGCCCAATCCGGTGGAATACCTGCTCGGCGCGGCGGCAGGCTGCTTCTCCATCGGCTTCGAGTGGCAGGCGGCGCAGGCGGGCGTGGAGCTGGCATCGCTGGAAGTGTCCGCAAGCGGCGGCATCGACATCGCCAAACTGTTCGGCATGGAAGCGGGATACGGCGGGCTGGACGGGCTGGTGCTGGACGTGAAAGTGAAGGCGGATGCGGATTTGCCCGCCCTGCAAGCCTTTGCCGAACGCGCCGCCGCCACCTCGCCCGTGCTCAACAGCCTGAAAACGCGGGCGGAAGTGCGCGTGGAGAAAATCTAGCGGCGGAAACGGTTTCCGCTGCGGGTTCGGGCTTTACCGAAACCCGTTTCAGACAGCCTGAAAACGGTACAAAGCGCAAGCCAGCGTAGGTTGGGTCATGACCCAACAAACCGTCCGGTTATCCGAAACTACCGATACTGCATACCCTGCAAGATGCGTAGGTCGGGCATTCATGCCCGACGGTTGCCCGAACGCAAAAAATTGTCGGGCATGAATGCCCGACCTACCCAATCCGTTTTCAGGCTGCCTGAAACGGCGTAAGAAAGACATACCCATGAAACAACTGCACACCCTGAAAGAAATCGAAACGGCGATTGCCGCGCACCCCTTGGTCTCGCTGTATATCAAAGCCCCGAACTGCGGCGTGTGCACCGCGCTCGCCCCGCAGTTGGAAGCCGCGCTGGCGCAGGCCGATGGCGTGTATGCCGTGCAGGCAAACATTGCCGACATCCCCGAAATGGCGGCGCATTTCCACGCCCTGACCGCGCCCGTGTGGCTGCTGTTTTTCCACGGCAAAGAAGTGGAACGGATGGCGCGCTTCATCCCGCAGGCGGATATGGCGCAGGCGTTGGCGAAGTGGGCGCGGGCGGCGAGGCAGGCATCGACATCCGCAGAATCCCCGCCCCGTTGAAGCCGGTTTTTCAGGCAGCCTTTCGGTTTCAGGCAGCCTGAAAACGGAGTTTCCGTGGGAAGCGGAGTTTCTGCGGAGCTAAAACGAAGTTTCCGAAGAAAGCGGGGTTTCTGCGGAGCGAAAACGCTTTCCCCGCGCGGCAAACGCCGTTTCCAAACAAAAAGGCGGATACCGAATCCGCCAAACCTTTTCAGGCAGCCTGAAATGCCGTCCCGCGTTTGGGCTTTTCCATCCCCGTTCATACATCAAGGAACCACAATATGAAACACATCATCATCGGCGGCGGCGTGGCCGGGCTGTATCTCGCCTACCGCCTGCAACAGCGCGGCGAAGATTATCTGTTGCTCGAAGCGGGCACGCATTGGGGCGGGCGCGCGGCGGGCTATGACTTGGGCGACGGCCACGCGCTGGAACTGGGCGCAACCTGGTTTTGGGCGGATTTCCAGCCCGAATTGGCCGCCCTTATCCGCGAACTGGGCTTGGCCGTATTCGACCAGCCGACGGGCAAACTGCTGGTGGAAACCTCTGCCCGCGAAGTGAGCGCGGCGGATTATCCCTATGTGGACGGCCAGCGCATCGCAGGCGGCATGAGCAAACTGCCCGACACACTGGCAGGCTACCTGAAAAAAGAAAACGTTCAGTTGGGGCAAAAAGTGGTGGCCGTAAAACAGGTTTCGGACGGCATAGAAGTGCAGACGGAAAGCCACACCTTTCGCGGCGGCAAACTCTGGATTGCCATCCCGCCGCGCCTTGCCGCCCAAATCGCCTTCACGCCCGCCCTGCCCGAAGGCCTGCTTAACGAATGGCGCAATACCCCCACCTGGATGGCGCCGCACGCCAAATTCATCGCCCTGTTCGACCGCCCGTTTTGGCGCGAACGCGGGCTATCGGGCAACGGCAGAAGCTACGCCGGCCCGATGGTGGAAATCCACGACATCAGCAATCAAGACGACACCTTCGGCGCGCTGTTCGGCTTTGTCGGCGTGCCGTATGCCGCGCGGAGCCGCCTGAAAAACGGCGAGTTGGAAACCCTGTGCCGCGCCCAACTGGTGCGCCTGTTCGGCGAAGAAGCCCAAAGCCGCCTGCAAACCGCCTTCATCAAAGACTGGGCCGCCGAACCGCTCACCGCCGCGCCCGCCGACCTTTCAGGCAGCCCCGACCACCCGCACGCCCCGCGCAACGCCCCCGCATCCGGCGCATGGGCAGGCAGGCTCACCGGCGTGTCCGCCGAATTTTCGCCCAACTTCCCAGGCTATCTGGCGGGGGCGGTGGAAGCGGTCAGGCTGGGGTTGGGGTGACGGAATGGCATTTCAGATAGCCTTTTTCAGGTAGCCTTTGCCGCAGCAGAGGCTACCTGAAAATCCTGCTTCAACGGAGTTAAAATACTCGCCCCTTCCGCTTGCCATCCGCCGCAGCACACGGCAAATCCTTTATAATCCGCCGTTATCCTTAATCAAACCACGCCTCCCATGCTCAAATTCACCCTACACCACACAAACGGCCACGCCCGGCGCGGCACGCTCGAACTCAACCACGGCAGCATCGAAACCCCCGTGTTCATGCCCGTCGGCACCTACGGCTCGGTCAAAGCCATGACCCCGCAAAACCTGCACGACATCAAAGCGCAAATCATTTTAGGCAACACTTATCATTTATGGCTGCGCCCCGGCTTGGAAGTGATCGAACAATTCGGCGGCCTGCACGACTTCATCGGCTGGCACAAGCCAATCCTCACCGATTCCGGCGGCTTCCAAGTATTTTCCCTGTCCGACATGCGCAAACTCACTGAAGAAGGCTGCACCTTCAAAAGCCCGATCAACGGCGACAAACTCTTCCTCTCGCCCGAAATCTCCATGCACATCCAAACCGTGCTCAATTCCGACATCGCCATGCAGCTCGACGAATGCACCCCCGGCGAAGCCACCCGCGAAATGGCCGAGAAATCCATGCACATGAGCCTGCGCTGGGCCGAACGTAGCAAAAAAGCCTTTGAAGACCTGCGCAACCCCAACGCCCTGTTCGGCATCGTACAGGGCGCCATGTTTGAAGACCTGCGCGAAGAATCCCTGCGCGGCCTGGAAGAGCTCGACTTCCCCGGGCTGGCCATCGGCGGCCTCTCCGTGGGCGAACCCAAACCCGAAATGTACCGCATGCTGCGCGCCGTCGGCCCCATGCTGCCTGCGCACAAACCGCATTACCTGATGGGTGTCGGCACCCCCGAAGACCTCGTATACGGCGTGGCACACGGCATCGACATGTTCGACTGCGTGATGCCCACCCGCAACGCCCGCAACGGCTGGCTGTTCACCCGCTTCGGTGACATCAAAATCAAAAACGCCAAGCACAAACACGACACCCGAGCGCTCGACGAAACCTGCACCTGCTACGCCTGCACTCACTTCAGCCGCGCCTACCTCTACCACCTGCACCGCGCCGGCGAAATCCTCGGCGCCCAGCTCAACACCATCCACAACCTGCATTTCTACCAAACCATCATGGCCGAAATGCGCCAAGCCATCGAACAGGGCCAATTCGCCGACTGGCAGGCGCAATTCCACGAAAACAGGGCAAAGGGCACGGATTAAACGGCAAATGGCTACCTGAAAACTATTTTTCAGCCCCGGAAGCTTGCATTTCGGCTCCGCTCGTTTTCAGGTAGCCCGATAAAAATCAGACAACTCCTTATCAAACAGGCAGCACGATGGGAAACGAACAAGAGTATCTGGCCAAAATCAACGAGCTGTGCAGGCTGCCTTATGCCAAACGAGAACAAAAACATCAATGGTTGTTTAAGCTGGCAGACGAGCTGGAAGCCCTGCCGCCCTGCGACGGACGCAACCGTTTGCTGGGCAGGATTTATGCGGAACTATCCCATTATGAAACCGCTGCCGCCTATTTTTCCGCCATTGCCGACAAAAGCCGCAAAGACATCAAAAACCTGTTCGCGCAGCAGGAAGCCGCCAAGCGATTCGGCAGCAGCCATGCAGTGGCGCGCAATGCCGCCAAACGCAAAGCCCGGGCCATAGTGGAAGCCGTGCAGGAAAAACTGGCGGCGGCAATCACCGCTGCGGCGGAGCGGTGGTACAGAGACAAACACTGAGGAACCTATGCCCAAACCCCAAAAAATCCAATCCGGCGACATTTTCGCCGTCCCCTTGGCAGACAGCCGCTTCGGCATCGCCCAAGTCGTGTTTTCCCATTACAGCAGGCTGGTGATGGGCGTGCTGGCGGTTGGGCAAAACCAAACGCTACCTGAAAACACACGCTACCTGCTGCCGATGAACTGGGCGGAGAAAATGCGCCAGCCCGTGCTGTTTACCGGCAATCACCTGCTCAAAGACGGCACATGGCCGGTTATCGGGCACCGCCCCTTAGACGAAGCCGCCCGGCAGCATTTCTATTTCGTCATCTTCGTCATCGCCAACACCCTGCACCGCTATCCCGACTGCATGCTGCCCAAGCACAGCGTCCGCAAAATCAGCCACGGAGAGCGCGGCAACTGGAATACGCAATACATCTGCTCGGTGTACGGCATTGCCGACTTTTTGGCAACGGGCGGATACGCTGCCTAAGTACGGCCTGCATTCCGTATTTAACCTATTGAAGCCCATATTTTTCAGGTAGCCTTCTTCAGTTCAAAGAGGCTACCTGAAAAATATGGGCTGCAATCAAATCATCCCCGTGAGTAAACGAAGCAGGCACATAACCCGGCAGCACAACAGCTTACCCGCCCGCCCATTTCCGGCTTATCCAGCTAAGCGGCTCTGACTATTCATGTTTTACAAATTTTTTAGTTTTTTGACAATCCACGCTTCGGCATAGTAGGATTAACAAGTTTCACAGCATTCATTTAGAAAATGCCTTTATTGCCAATATTTAGGAAATCGTCATCATGAACAAAACCTTACTTTCCACCCTGATTTGCGCCATGGCCTTCTCACTATCGGCCTGTAACGACAAAGACAAATCCAACTCCTCAACTCAGCAGGCCAGCCAGCCAGCAGCCAATCAAACAGAGGGCACGGTTAAAATCAACACACCCGGAGGCACCGGCCAAAATCAGTATATCGGCAGCGTAGAAACGGGTAACGGCAATACAAACAACAATGCCAACAACGGCAACGGCGACAACGGCGACAACGGCAACAATGGCAACCACACTGCCAACAACGGCAACGACAATAGCGGAAACAACAGCGGCAACAATCCCAGCGACAACACCAACGAAAACAATCATGTGAAAACCGTTTCCCTGAAAGAAGCAGCCGGTGATGTGCCCGGCTACGGCCGCGGCTTCTACCGTTACGGCAAAGACCCCGCCAAAATTACCGATGCCGATTTGGAAAGGGCCTACCGCGACGGCTACCGCCTGATGTATATGCCCGCAGATTTATCCCAATGGCGCAATCAGGATTTGCCCCTGTCTTATCTGAACGCACTGGACCAGGGTTTGGCTAAAATGAAAAACGTAAACGCCATTTTGCGCTTCTCCTACGATTACACCGCAGCCGGCCAAGATACCAATCTGGCGCAGGTTCAACGCCATATCGAACAGCTGCGCCCCATTTTGGCCAAAAACCGCGACAATATCTATGTGTGGCAGGCCGGCTTCATCGGCGCATGGGGCGAGTGGCATTCCTCCTCCAACAAATTGAATACCGACCAAAATAAAGCCGAAGTATTCAGAGCCCTGCTCAACGCCAACAACAACGGCATCCATGCCAAACTCCAGCTGCGCTACCCCAGCGACCTGATGAACTTCCAGCGCAACAGCAGCCTACCGCAGGGCGCAGCTTCCACCGGCCTGCATAACGACTGCTTCATGGCCGGCACGCACGACATCGGCACCTATTCCCCGCGCGGCGGATACTCCCCTGAAACCTTGCGTAGCTTCGCCCGCGACAACACCGTGCACCACATCTTCGGCGGCGAAACCTGCAAACCGCAAGCCGGAGCGCGCACCAGCTGTGCCGACATCCTGCGGGAAGGCCCCGAATACCATGTGTCGTATCTGAACTACGACTATCACAAAACCTTCATCGGTAATTGGGAGTCCGGCTCCTGCATGACAGAAGTCCGCAAGCGGATGGGCTACCGCTATGTGGTGGAAGAGCTCAGCGCCTATCCCGACAAACAAAACGGCAACATCATCCATTGGTCGGCCAAAATCGCCAACCGCGGCTGGGCCAACGCGCCCGATTGGGGCTATAAACTCTACCTCGTGGTGAACGGCGAAAAAATCGTGCTGAACAACAGCTTCTCCGTGCAGCCCGGCACCGCGCAAAGTTTCAGTGGCACCTTCGCCAAAAACCGGCTCAACGGCCAAGCCCCGATCCTACTGATCGACACTGAAGACGCCAACTATGCCGGCCCGCACCCGCTGCAATTTGCCAACGCCGACGATGCCTACGCACAAAAAGCACCGGAAGGCCCGTTCAGCACCGGCCTAGCGCTCAAATGGCTGTTGTCGATTTAAACCGGCCCAGCCAACACAGCGGGGAAACTCCAAACAGGGTTTTCCTGCTGTTTGTTTTACTGGGTAGCAGCAGCAAGTTGAGTCGCTAAGCTCAATATTTTTAGATTTTGTCTGCTTTGTTGGGTCTTATCCCAAGTTAGCTTATCTGTTTCAAGCTTAGAAAGGGCTTTTTGCCATGAGTAAACTGATTTTATCCGTCCTCCCTATTCTTTTAACGGCAGCCTGCAATAATGGTGCTACTTCTCATGCTGCTGGCAGCAATACCCAATCTACACAACCCTCCACACAGCACTCCTCTTCCCCAATAGGGGGAAAAACCACAGACTGGACGCCACTGTTTCAATATTTAGAAACTAAGGGTTGTGGACACGCTTCTCCCGAGCTAAATACTCTGCTGAAAAGCCTATACGATTGGAAAATAGACGATCACGGTACAGCTGATTTCGGAGATGATAGAGTAGATATTCACTCCCTGAAAACACCCATTCCACCCAAAGGTTTTGAGCATGTTGTTGGTCAAAAAATTTCCTATTTTATCAAGGGAGATACCCATACATTAAGTTTGCCGATTCAGGGAACGTATCACGGTATTCCTGTTAAAGCATTGGAACGTTATGGCTTGGAAAGTTCAGCAGTTTCTGGTGCATATTTGATACTGGATATGCCGTTATCCGAAGCGCAAGCAAAATTACATAATGTGCGTTATGCAATACCAACATTTCAAGATGAAGAAGAAGGAATGGGCTTGTTTGAACCAAAAGATTTCCAAGCAAGCCTTGAGACGAACAACAACGGCGAAACTGCACTATTTTGTGTTTATTTTTAATATACTGCCTATCAATTTTCAGGTAGCCTTCACCCATGAACCCCCGCCAAATCAGCACCGCCGACTGCCTGCTCATCCGCATGGAAACCGCCCGCCGCCGCATCGCGCTCCACTTCGCCGAAATCTACCACCTCGAATCAGGCGCCTTCGTGCCTAATGTTTGCCTCAGCATTGCCGATTGGCAGCAGTTTGCCGGCACCGCCTTCCGCCGCCGCGGGCCGCTCTCCGGCGATGGGGATTACGCCAGCATCCCGTTTGAGCGCATCGAACCGTTTGAATCGGTGCAAAGCTGGCAATGGCAGGGCAGCACGCTCACCCTGGCCGGCTTCGGCAAGCATTCCGGCAGCTGGCTGAGTTATTCGTTCGCGCACCCCGTGGTGCGGGTGGAGCCGCAATCATCTGGCAGCCTGTCGTTATAGCTTCGCGGAAATCCACCTCGCTCGTTTTAACTTTGTTGAAACTGCGCTTTCAGGTAGCCTGCCCCACCCAAGAGGCTACCTGAAAATAAGCAAGGCGAGTTTCTGCGAAGCCAAAACACGAGCCGCAATGAAATCGAAACATCACAACCCACATCAAACCCGCCCGCATTTTTCAGGTAGCCGCAAGCCCCGTGTGGCAAAATCCCCCCGCCGCCGATACAATGCCACACCTTTCCAACCCTTTCCCAGGCAAGAGCAAACCGTGTCCCGCTTCCCCGCCGCCCTACTGCTCGCCGCCGCGCTGGCCGGCTGCGATGCCGCCAATCCGGCCCAGCAAGCCGCCAGCCAAGCGCAGGAAATTGCCGCCGCACTCCAGCCCCAGCTCGGCAGCGAACCGCAGGTGATGGTGAACACCCTCAACGGCGAAAAATCGCAAGTCATCGTCATCTTCGATCCCGAATCCGTGCACGGCAAAACCGCATCCGAAGTGCAGGGCATCATCCATTCCGCCGTACAGCAGCAGCTCGGCCGCGAGCCCGCCGAACTCAATATCCTGCCCAACACCGCCTCACAACCACAAGGAAAATAACATGGCCAAACAGCCCAACCCCACCAACCTCTGCTGGCTCGATATGGAAATGACCGGCCTCAACCCCGAGCACGACCGCATCATCGAAGCCGCCGCCGTCATCACCGATGCCGATTTAAACATCCTCGCCCAATCCGAATCCTACGCCATCCACCAAAGCGACGAGCTGCTAAACGGCATGGACGCCTGGAACACCGCCACCCACGCGCGCACCGGCCTCACCCAGCGCGTGAAAGCATCCACTCTCAGCGAAGCCGAAGTGGAGCAACGCCTGCTCGACTTCATCGCCCCCTGGATACCCCAAGGCACCAGCCCACTCTGCGGCAACACCATACACCAAGACCGCCGCTTCATGCTGCGCTACATGCCCCGCCTCGAAGCCTGGTTCCACTACCGCAACCTCGACGTCTCCACCCTCAAAGAGCTCGCCCGCCGCTGGCACCCCGCCGCCTACCGCGGTTTCAGCAAAAAAGGCGCCCACCAGGCCCTCGACGACATCCTCGAAAGCATCGAAGAGCTGCGCCACTACCGCCAAACCTTCCTGCGCCTGCCCGAAGCCAAAGAAACCAACCAAGAGGCTACCTGAAAACGCAGAGCAGCTTCTGCAAAGCCGGAACAGCCCGCCCGTTTGAGTTTCGTTGAGCCTGCATTTTCAGGTAGCCTCGCATGTTTTCAGGTAGCCCCTCCTACCCGTCCATACAAAGAAAACCATGATCCGTAAAATCCTCTTTCCCGCACTCGCTGCGCTGCTGCTGGCCGCCTGCGCCGCCAAGCCATCGTATGAACCGGCCATGCTCATCCACTCCGTGAAGCCGGCCTACCCGCCGCAGTATGAAGAAGAAGGCATCACCGGCAGCACCACGGTGCAGATGCGTATCGACACCCAAGGCAAAGTCAGAGCCGTGCGGGTGCTCTCCGCCACCCACCCCTTGTTCGCCCGCTCCGCCGAGCGTGCCGCCTGGCAATACCGCTTCACCCCGGCCAAACAAAACGGGCAGCCGGTGGAATCCATCATCACCCAAGCTTTTAGATTCAAAATGGCGGCAGAAACCCCCGGCCATTCCAAACCCGCCCAGCCGCCCAGCCCACCCCTGCCCAAACGCTAACCGCCATGTCCCCCACCGCCCTCCCCGCCTGGCAAGCCCTGGCCGAACACCAGCGCGCCACCGCCCACCTCCACCTGCGCGAGCGCTTCGCCGCCGAGCCCGACCGTTTCCAACGCATGCACACCAAGCTAAACGGCCTGCTGCTCGACTACAGCAAAAACCGCATCGGCGAAGACACCCTCGAGCTGCTCTGCCGCCTGGCCGACGAATCTGGCGCCGCCGATTTGCGCCGCCAAATGTATGCCGGCGGCAAAATCAACCTCAGCGAGAACCGCGCCGTGCTGCACACCGCCCTGAGGCTACCTGAAAACGCCCCGCCCGTATTCGTGGACGACCTCAACATCGTGCCCCAAGTGCATGCCGAACTCAACCGCGCCCTCGATTTCGCCACCCGCCTGCAAAACGGCACACACCTAGGCTGCACTGGCGCCCCCATCCGCGACGTGGTGAACATCGGCATCGGCGGTTCGGATTTGGGCCCGCGCATGGTGGCGCAAGCCCTCGCGCCCTACCGGCAAAACCTCAACGTGCACTTCGCCGCCAATCTCGACAGCGCCGATTTGGATGCCATCCTGCACCGCGTAGAGCCCAGCACCACACTCTTCATCATCGCCAGCAAATCCTTCCGCACCCCCGAAACCCTGCTCAACGCCCACGCCGCGCGCCGCTGGTTTCTGCAATCCGGCCGCAGCGAAGCCGACATCGCACAGCATTTCGCCGCCGTGTCGGCCAATGTGGAGGCGGCCGCCGAATTCGGCATTGCCCCGCAAAACGTGTTTGCCATGTTTGATTGGGTGGGTGGGCGCTATTCCGTGTGGTCGGCCATCGGCCTGCCCGTGATGTGCGCCGTCGGCAGCGAAAATTTCCGCGACTTCCTGCGCGGCGGCCGCGCCATGGACGAGCATTTCCTGAACACACCGTGGCGGCACAACATCCCCGCCCTGCTCGCCCTCATCGGTATCTGGCAGCAAAACTTCTGCGGCAGCGCCAGCCACATCGTCATCCCCTACAGCCACGGCCTGCGCCGCCTGCCCGCCCACCTCCAGCAGCTCGACATGGAAAGCAACGGCAAAAACTGCCGCCGCGACGGCAGCCCCGCCGATTGCGCCACCGGCGCCGCCATCTGGGGCGAAGCCGGCGTCAACTGCCAGCACGCCTTCTTCCAGCTCATCCACCAAGGCACGCAGGTGATTCCCGTGGATTTCATCGTGCCCCTGCTCGGCGAAGAAGAAGACGACGGCCGCCACCTCCGGCTGGTGGCCAACGCCTTTGCCCAAGCCGAAGCCCTGATGCGCGGCAAAAGCGAGGCCGAAGCCCGTGCCGAGTTGGCACACCAAGGCCTGCCGGAAAGCGAACAGACCGCCCTCGCCGGCCAGCGCAGCTTCAGCGGCAACCGCCCCAGCAACACCATCCTCGTGGAGCGCATCACGCCCTACACCCTCGGCATGATCCTCGCCATGTATGAGCACAAAGTATTCATGCAGGGCGCCATATGGGGCATCAACTCCTTCGACCAATGGGGCGTGGAATACGGCAAAGTGCTGGCGCAAACCATCCTGCCCGAGCTGCAAGGCGCCCCCGCCGCCCGCCACGACGCCTCCACCGCCGCCCTGATCGAGCGCTACCGGCAGGCAGCGGCAAAACAGCCGTAAACCCGCACGGCCAAATCAGGCTACCTGAAAGCGCAAGCTTCAACGCAGTGGACCGATGTCTTGCAGAGCAAGGCTGAGTTTCTGCGAAGCTAAAATGCCAGCTTCAGCGCAGGTAGCAATACCGCCTGCCAAAGCAAACCTGCGGTTTGCCTGCCCTGTTTCCAGGCCATCCGCATTTTCAGGTAGCCCCTGCCGCTCAAACCATCCATAAAGGCTACCTGAAAAATAAAAAGCTGCCTGAAAGCGCATCTGCAACGGAGCCAAACTCAGCTTCGATCATTTTCAGGTAGCCTTTTTTCCAAAACCCCCGATATCGGATTAGCATACTTTCGATATCAGGCGGCGAGCCGCAGATAGTACACACGTACAGCAAGGCGAGCCAACGCCGTAGCGAAAGTTAAGTTAATTCGCTATATAATCCCCGCCGTTTGCTTACTCACCCTAATTCAAGAGAACCTTATGACCGCATCCACCCAACCCCGCACCCCATCCGGCGGCAACACGCTCGCGCTTTCCGTGGTGGGCGCCCTGTTTTTCATGCTGGGCTTCATCACCTGCCTCAACGACATCCTCATCCCGCACCTCAAAGCCATCTTCCAGCTAAACTACACCCAGGCCATGCTGGTGCAGTTTTGCTTCTTCACCGCCTATGCCGTGATGTCCATCCCCATGAGCCGGCTGGTGGAAAAAATGGGCTATAAAGCCGGCATCATCGGCGGCTTCCTGATTGCCGCGCTCGGCTGCCTGCTGTTTTACCCCGCCGCCGCCAGCGCGTCTTACCCCATCTTCTTGGGTGCGCTGTTTATCCTCGCTTCCGGCATCGTGCTGCTGCAAGTGGCGGGCAACCCCTACGTTACCCTGCTCGCGCCCAAGGGCAAAGAATCGGTGATGCTCACGCTGATTCAGGCCTTCAACTCGCTGGCCACCACCGTGGCCCCGCCGATCGGCGCCGCACTGATTTTTGTGGATGCCGCCGCCAGCCAGGCCGAACGCATCTCTTCCGTGCAGCTGCCCTATCTGGGCTTGGCCGGCTTTATGGTGCTGCTTTCCGTGCTGATCGGGCTGATTAGGCTGCCCGATGCGCGCCGAATCGCCGCCGAGCAAACCGAAGCCGCACACGACGGCAAAACCAGCGTGTGGCAATACAAACACATGGTGCTGGGCGCCATCGGCATTTTCTGCTACGTGGGCGCGGAAGTGGCCATCGGTTCGCTGATGGTGAACGTGCTCGAGCACACCGCCGGCCTCACCCACAACCAGGCCGCAGGCTATCTCTCCATCTATTGGGGCGGCGCCATGGTGGGCCGCTTCATCGGCGCCGGCCTGATGAACAAAATCGCGCCCAACCGATACTTAGGCTTCAACGCCACCATGGCCGTTTTGCTGCTGCTGGCGGCGATTGCCGCAGGCGGCGGCATGGTCACGCAGTGGTCGCTCTTGCTGGTGGGCTTTTTCAACTCCATCATGTTCCCCACCATTTTCTCCTTAGGCACCAAAGGCCTGGGCAAATTCACCGGCGCCGCCTCCGGCATTATCTCCACCGCCATCGTGGGCGGCGCGCTGGTGCCCGTGGCGCAGGGCTTCATCATCGACCACGTCGGCCTGATGATTTCCTACCTCGTGCCCGCCGCATGCTATGTGTATATCCTGTTCTTCGCCCTCAAAGGCTATAAGGCAGATGAAGCCTAGGGCTTGCCGATAAGGGCACAGGCACAACAAAGGCTACCTGAAAATATTTTTCAGGTAGCCTTTTCCGCTGCAAAGTTCACACCCGATGCAGCAACACCTGCAACACAAACTTGCTGCCCACATAAGCCAGCATCAGGCACACAAAGCCCGCCAGGCTCCACAGCGCCGCCGTGCGCCCGCGCCAGCGGCGGGTGCGGTGCAGCAGCAGGATGGCCGCATACACCATCCAGGAAAGCACCCCAAACACACTCTTATGCGTGAGCGAAAGCGGCTTGCCGAAAATCTCCGGCGAAAACAGCAGCCCACCGCCCACTGACACCGTAAGAAGCGCAAAGCCCGCCAACATGCTCTGAAACATCAGCTTTTCCAAGCTCAACAGCGGCGGCAGGAAAGACACCAGCGGCGAAATGCGGTGCGCACGCAGGCGGCGGTTCAGCAGCAAAATCAGCAGCGAGAGCAATGCCGCCAAGCCAAACAAACTGTAGGAAAGCAGCGCCGAAGCCACATGCAGCGCAAACGCCGGATTGCCCACCGCATAGCCCGCGCCCGGCTGCGGCCACAGCGCCGCCGCCAGCATGGAAAGCGCGGCAAAGGGATAAAGCAGCAGTTGCAGCCCCTTGAGCGAATAGAAAAAGCTGCCGCACCAATACAGCAGCAGCATGAGCCAGGTGAGCAGGCTCAGCGCATAGCCGATGCCGCTGGGGAAACGCCCGTCCAGCAGCGGCTGCCACACAGCCACCGCATGTGCCGGCAGCGCCGCCGCCAACACCAGCAGCTCCGCCTTAAGCGGGTAATCCCCACCTCCGCCGCGCCGCCCAAACCACCAGGCAAACCCGCCCAACCCGCCATACAGCAGCCCGAGCAACACAAACAATCCGGCCATCTCGTTTCCATTCCGCGCGCAGCCCTGCCGGTTTCCCCTCACAGGAAGCAGCCGCCGCGCATATAGTGTAAAATGCCGCGATTTTAGCAAACTTTGCGGCAGATAGCGGCTACCTGAAACAGGCCGCCGGCCAGCACCGGCTTCGGCGCAGCAGAGCGATGCCTTAACACAGCCAAAGCTGAGTTTCCGCGCAGCCAAATCCGCCGCCCCTTCCGAATAAACACCCCTCAATCAGCAGGGGAAACCGCGCCAACCGCCGCGTTTCCCCGCATAAGGAACAATATGTTAGACAACCTATCCGGCCGCCTCAGCCAGTGGGCCAAGAAAATGCGCGGCCAGGCGCGCCTGACTGAAGACAACATCAAAGAAGCCCTGCGCGAAGTGCGCATGGCGCTCTTGGAAGCCGACGTGGCGCTGCCCGTGGTGAAAGACTTTATGGCCGGCGTGAAAGAACGCGCTGTCGGCCACGAAGTCATCGGCAGCCTCACGCCCGGCCAGGCCTTTATCGGCGTGGTAAACCAAGCCCTCACCGAGCTGATGGGCACGCAAAACAGCAACCTGAACCTGGCTGCCGTGCCGCCTGCCGTGGTGCTGATGGCCGGCCTGCAGGGTGCGGGCAAAACCACCACCGTGGGCAAGCTCGCCCGCCTGCTCAAAGAAGAACAGCGCAAGAAAGTGCTGGTGGTGTCGGCCGACGTATACCGCCCAGCCGCCATCGAGCAGCTGCGCCTGCTGGCCGAACAAGTGGGCGTGGATTTCTTCCCCTCCGACACCTCCCAGCAGCCCGTAGCCATTGCCCAGGCCGCACTCGATTACGCCAAAAAGCATTTCTACGACGTGTTGATGGTGGATACCGCCGGCCGTTTGGCGGTAGACGAAGCCATGATGGCCGAAATCCGGGCGCTGCATGAAGCCGTAAACCCGGTAGAAACCCTGTTTGTGGTCGATGCCATGCTCGGCCAGGATGCCGTGAACACCGCGCAGGCCTTCAACGAAACCCTGCCGCTCACCGGTGTCATCCTCACCAAAATGGACGGCGACGCGCGCGGCGGTGCGGCGCTTTCCGTGCGCCATGTTACCGGCAAGCCGATTAAGTTTATCGGTACCGGCGAGAAAGTGGGCGGCATCGAGCCCTTCCACCCCGACCGTATCGCCGGCCGCATCCTCGGCATGGGCGACGTGCTCACCCTGATTGAAGACGTGCAAAAAGGCATCGATCAGGAAACAGCCGAGCGCATGGCCAAAAAGCTGCACAAAGGCAAAGGCTTCGACCTCAACGACTTCCGCGCCCAAATCCAGCAGATGCGCAATATGGGCGGCATCCAGTCGCTCATGTCCAAGCTGCCCGGCGAAATGGGGCAGCTCTCCGCGCAAATCCCCGAAGGCGAAGCCGAAAAAGCCATGGGCAAAGTGGAAGCCATCATCAATTCCATGACCCCGAAAGAGCGCGCCAACCCCGCCCTGCTCAAAGCCAGCCGCAAACGCCGCATCGCCGCCGGCTCCGGCACCAGCGTGCAGGAAGTGAACAAAATGCTCAAACAGTTCGAGCAGTCGCAGAAAGTGATGAAAATGTTCGGCGGCAAAGGCATGGGCAAACTCATGCGCATGGCGCAGGGCATGAAAGGCATGTTCCCCGGGCGCTAACACCCTTTAAAGAAACAAAGAAAGGCTACCTGAAACCATTTTTCAGGTAGCCTTTTCACGTCTCATCATCCCAATTAATGAAATATAGCCATAACCCTGCCTGCACCACTTTCAGACAGCCTCCCTCCAGCTTATAATCAGGCTACCTGAAACCCTATCCATTCATATAGAAAGAGCCATCATGCGCACCCACCTGCTCCCCCTTGCCGCCCTGCTGCTCGCCGCCTGCGGCCAGCCCTCCGGCCAACCCGCAGCAGGCCGTTGCCGCCGCACCCGCAGCCGCACAAAGGCTACCTGAAACCGAAGTTTGATTTTTCAGGTAGCCCCTCTCCGCCACAGGCTACCTGAAAATTCCCGTCAAACCATGTAACCGCCCGCCCCCGCCGCCGCACTTAGGGCTATAATGCCGCCCCAAAGCCGCCGCCGCGCAGCCTAGCCGAAACACACCTTCCTTAGCCAACTGATTAACCAAAGGAAAGCCCATGACCGCCCTCCGCCTCACCGCCGCAGCCGCCCTCTTCGCTGCCGCCTTCGCCGCCACCCCCGCCTTAGCCGACACCCCCTTCCCGCAAAACGCCGAGCTGCACTACATCGGCCCCTACGGCGTGCCCGCCGTGATGACCTTCAACCAAAGCGGCGGCCACTACAACGTCAGCGCCGACATCAACGTCCCCCTCTACAAAATGCGTTTTTCCTCCAACGGCAGCATCAGCGGCAACCGCCTCCAGCCCGCCCGCTACAGCGACACCCGCAAAGGCCGCCCCTACGCCGGCGCCACCTTCAACTACGGCACCAAAACCATCACCTACGGCAAAACCGGCCAAACCGAAAGCCAGCCCATCAGCGGCCCCACATTCGACCTCTTCACCCTCGCCTGGCAGCTCGCGCTGAACAACGGCCAGCTCCCCGCCAACCTGCACATCACCAACGGCAAACGCGTCTATCCCGTGCGCGGCATGACCCGCCTGCCCCCCGCCCGCTACAACATCAACGGCGCCAGCATTCCTGTCAACCGCTTCCGCGTGCAGCGCGGCGACGACACCATCGAATACGCCTTCGCCCCCGATTTCGCCAACATCCCCGCCCGCATCAAATACACCGACGACGGCAAAACCTACGAGCTCAAACTGCGCAGCGGCAAAATCGACGGCCACCCCATTCAGCCCGCCAAATAAAGCCGCACGCAAGCCGCACAACACCCAACAGACAAGCTGCACCACAGCCTGTCTGTTTCTTATCCACAAATTTTCAGGTAGCCTTCCCCTGCATCCCAAAGGCTACCTGAAAAATCAAACCCACTCCAAAATGACCCCCGCCCAACTCCTCCACACCAGCACCCTGCTCGGCCAAATCCTCGGCTTCGAGCAGCCCGCCGACGCACTCGTTTCCGCCTATTTCCGCAGCCACAAAAAGCTCGGCCGCCAAGACCGGCACGAAATCGCCGAAACCGTATTCTCCGCCCTGCGCCATTTGCAGAAAATCCAAAGCGCCCTGCCCGATCCCGTGCGCCAGTCCCGCCGCGCCGCGCTCGCCGCCCTCGTGCTCGGCCGCGGCCTCAGCATCTCCACCCTCGCCGGCTGCACCGACGAAGAAGACACCCAATTCCTCGGCAGCCTGAAAGCCCGCAAAACCGAGTTTGCCCAGCAGCTCAACACTGCCGCCGAACTGCCCGAATGGCTCATCGCCCAGCTGCACGCCCAAGGCTGGGGCAGCGAACGCATCCTCGCCTTCGGTCGTAGCACCGCCGCCCCTGCCCCGCTCGATTTGCGCGTGAACACCCTCAAAGCCAAGCGCGACAAAGTGCTTGCCCAACTGCAAGCCGAAGGCATCCGCTGCGAAGCCACACCTTACTCGCCGTGGGGCATCCGCCTGCACGACAAATCCGCCCTCATGCGCCATCCGCTGTTCCTCGACGGCAGCATCGAAGTGCAAGACGAAGGCAGCCAGCTGCTCGCCCGCCTCACCGGCGCGCGGCGCGGCGAAATCATCGTGGATTTCTGCGCCGGCGCCGGCGGCAAAACACTCGCCCTAGGCGCCGCCATGAACAACAGCGGCCGCCTCTACGCCTTCGACATCGCCGAAAAACGCCTGGCCAAACTCAAACCGCGCATGGTACGCGCCGGCCTCACCAACATCAGCCCGCAGCGCATCGGCAGCGAAACCGACCCACGCCTCGACCGCCTCACCGGCAAGGCCGACCGCGTGTTGGTCGACGCGCCCTGCTCCGGACTCGGCACCCTGCGCCGCAACCCCGATTTGAAATACCGCCAATCGCCCGAGCGCATCGCCGAGCTGGAAAAACAGCAGGCCGCCATCCTCGGGGCTGCCGCCCGCCTGGTGCGTCCCGGCGGCCGGCTGGTGTATGCCACCTGCAGCGTGCTCGCCGCCGAAAACGAACACCAAGCCGAACGCTTCGGCGCCGCCCACCCCGATTGGCGCCTGGAAAGCGCCGCCGAACTGCTGCCCGACTGCGCCGAGCTGTTTTCAGGTAGCCCCTATCTGCAGCTCGACACCGCCGCCCACCGCACCGACGGCTTCTTTGCCGCCGCGTGGACGCGGCCCGAATAAAACTGATTGCGCGGTGGCAAATCGGCTATAATGCCCGCCGTTTCAAACGCCGTTTGCCATCCGCACCGGCATAACCTTTCCGATATCTAATTCACAAAAGGAAACACCATGAGCATTCAAGAAGAAATCAAACAAATCGTGAGCGGCAACCGCGTGGTGCTGTTTATGAAAGGCACCAAACAATTCCCGCAATGCGGCTTCTCCTCCCGCGCCGTGCAAATCCTGCAGGCCGCCGGTTGCAATGACTTCCTCACCGTAAACGTTTTGGAAAACCCAGAAATCCGCCAAGGCATCAAAGAATATGCCGACTGGCCCACCATCCCGCAGCTGTATGTAAACGGCGAATTCGTGGGCGGTTCCGATATCATGATGGAAATGTATGAGGCCGGCGAACTGCAATCCTTGCTGCAAGCCTAAGCCCCGTTTCCGCCAAACAATCCAGCCCGATTCGGCACTTCAATCTGCCGAATCGGGTTAATTATTTTCCCCATTCCATCCGATATTCCCTTATAATCCTCCCACATTCATTCCAATAACCGAAGCAAAGGAAAATTCATGGCAGCCCGTGAAACCCTAGACCAACTCCTGGAACAGAAAAAAGCCTTGGAAGACCGTATTCAACGCCGCGTGGCTTCCGAGAAGAAGAAAAAGATCAACCAAATCGTTTCCCTGATGCAAACTTTCGACATCAGCCTGAGCGATGTGGAGGCCGGCCTGAAAGAAAAGCAAAGCCGTCCGCAATACCGCAACCCGCAAACCGGCGCCACCTGGGGCGGCGTGGGCAAACGGCCGAAATGGATTGTGGAAGCGCAGGAAAAGGGAATCGATATTAAAAAATTCCTGGTGTAGTTCGAAAGGATATTCCGCAACAGGCTACCTGAAAACCAAAAGCAATCGTTTTCAGGTAGCCTTTTTCAACCAGCCCCCATCCGGCCTTCCCACACACAGAGACTACCATGCTGAAGAAAACCTTCAACCTTCCCCTTATCGGGCAATTAACCATGCAAGGCCGGCGGAAAACTTGGGAAGGGAAATGGCTGATACCCGAATTCGGGCCAGAGGGCTTTAATGTAACCATTTATGCCGAGTTAGACGGCCCAACGGCGGCACAGCAAAACGTGTTGCAAACTTTTTATCAAAACCGCAGTGAAATATTGGATTTGATACGCGACGAATTGCTATCCTGTTTAAACAGCGGCGATTGGGATATTCCCGATTCACCCGCCATCACCGCCGAGAATATCTGGCAGTTTCTCAGCCCCGAAATCATTACGCTGGATAACCCGGGCGATAAGCGCAGCTATTACGGCAACGGTGCCGATATGCTGCTGTCGATAGGCTGGCTTGGCAGTTGGTCGGAAGACTACGGTATTCAGGTTTATCTGAAAAACGGCATCGAGTTTGACGGTATCGGCAGCGAATAATTTTCAGGTAGCCTCATTCCCGCCGCCTGCCTTGGCAACAAAATTGCTGCCACCCGGCATTTTCCCCGCAACATTTCACCCATAAGGATTCCCGCATGGAGCAGTTCAACACCCTGTTTCTGGTTATGGCTTCGCTGTTGTTTGTCAGCGTGGTGGCCACGCGTATGTCGGCACGGCTCGGCATGCCGCTGCTGCTGGTATTCCTCGGCGTGGGCATGCTGGCGGGCGAAGAGGGCATCGGCGGCATCCAGTTCAACAACTACACGGCCGCCGCACTGGTGGGGCAGCTGGCGCTGGCCATCATCCTGCTCGACGGCGGCCTGCGCACACAGATGTCCACGGTGCGTATCGCGCTCAAGCCGGCAGCGGTGCTGGCCACGCTGGGCGTGGTGGCCAGCGTGCTGCTGCTGGGCTTGTTCGCCACCCTGTTTATGGGCATCGACTGGAAACTGGGCTTCCTGATGGCGGCGATTGTGGGCTCCACCGATGCGGCGGCGGTATTTTCGCTGCTGCGCAACAGCGGGGTTAGGCTCAATTCGCGCGTGTCGGCCACGCTGGAGCTGGAAAGCGGCCTGAACGACCCGATGGCCATCCTGCTGGTAACGGCGTTTACCGGGCTGATTGCGCAGCCGGAGCAGTCCGGCCTGCTGCAGGTGTTGGTGATGCTGGTGCAGCAGCTGGGCTTGGGGCTGCTGTTCGGCTTTGCCGCAGGCAAGCTGCTGGCCTTTATGCTCAAACGCATCCGGCTGGCGGAGGGCTTGTATGCGCTGATGATTGCTTCAGGCGGGCTAATGCTGTTTGCGGTAAGCAATATGTTCGGCGGCAGCGGCTTTCTGGCGGTGTATCTGGCCGGGCTGCTCATCGGCAACTCGCGCAACAATGCCACGGAACACGTGCTGAATGTGATGGACGGCCTGGCCTGGCTGGCGCAGGCGGCGCTGTTTTTGGTGCTGGGGCTGCTGGTGTCGCCCTCGCGGCTGCTGGATCACGGCTGGCAGGCACTGGTGATCGGTGCGTTTCTGATGCTGGCGGCGCGGCCGCTGGCGGTGTGGCTTTCCATCCGCTGGTTCCGCTATGCCAAGCGCGAGCTGATCTACATCAGCTGGGTGGGCCTGCGCGGCGCTGTGCCGGTAACGCTGGCACTGATGCCGCTGATGATGGGCGTACAAGGCTCGATGCTGTTGTTTGACGTTACCTTCGCCGTGGTGATTTTGTCGCTTTTGGTGCAGGGTACCACCATCCCGGTGGCGGCACGGCGGCTGGGCGTGGTGATCCCGCCCGCGCCCGAACCGCAGGCCAGCCGCGAGCTGTGGCTCACGCGCACGCTGCCGGTGCTGATGCAGTCGTTTGCCGTGGAAGCCGGCTCCGATGCGGAAAACAGCCACCCCTATGCCATGACGCGCAGCTCAGATTTTTCAGGTAGCCGCTTCTTCGCCCTGGTACGCGACGGGCAAATGCTGCAAACCAATATGAGCACGCGCATGCAGGCGGGCGATGTGGTGTGGTATGTGCTGCCGGAAGACAAGGGCGAGGAATTTGCCGAACAATTTGCCGGCAACGTGCCCGGGCAGCAGCAGTTTTACGGCGAATTCGTGGTGCGCCCCGACGTGCGCGCCGACGAGCTGGCCCAGGCCTACGGCTTGCAGACCAAGCCGGAAGAGGCCGGGCTGCAGCTAGTTACCCTGTTCCGCCGGCGCTTCGGCGACGTGCCCGTAGCCGGCGACCGCATCAACATCGGCGGCATCGAAATCACCGTGAAAGAGCTCGACGAACACAGCCACATCAAATGGCTGGGTCTGAAAATTCCGCGTGCGGCGGAAGCGGGCTAGAACAGTTTTCAGGTAGCCTCAAATACAAAAACAGCATGGCCATCCATCATGCTGTTTTCCTTTTGCCAACAGGCTACCTGAAAATATAAAGCCATTAAAAAAGAAGCCGCCTGAAAGCAGCAACTTCAACGCAGTCAAACAAAACCCGCAGGCAACTAGGTTCACTCACGAATCCAACCGGCTTCCGCCCAAACCTAAGCCCCGCCTTCCCCCTCATCCGCATGCCGAGCCAAACGCCGCAGTGCCGCCGCCAATTCCGGATGCCGGGCCAAGCCCTCCGCCATTTCGCGGCACTTCTCCGCCGCAGCCCGGCTCAAATGCGCCTGTTTCACCTTCTCCCGCTCCGGTTCGCGCGGGCTGATTTTCACCAGCACCTCCCGCGCCTCCGGGCATACCGAGCGCCAGGCCGGCAGCAGCCCCGGCGAAAGCATCCGCAACCGCGCCGCCGCCATATTGTTATCCGCATACCACACCAGCACCCCGTCACGCAGCCGCACCGCCCGGCAATAGCGGCGCAGCTTGGCCGGCAGGTTCGCTTCCAGCGCTTCCGCCGTGTGCCGCCAGCCCTCAGCCTGCACAATCAAATCGTGCAGCGCCAAATCGCCGCGGCTCATCTGCTCCCGGCTGTGCAGGCTGTGCCGGCCCGGATCAAGGCGGTCGAGTTCAGACATAATTAAGGCTACCTGAAAAAGAAAACAGTCAATCAAACCATCAGGGTAAAACCACAAAAGGCTACCTGAAAACCCAGTTTCCAATAAACGACCGCGTTTTCACCGCCCACCCCCGCCCGCCCCGCTTGAAATCCCGCACAGGCAGGCCATATTAGCAAGCGCGAACGGGTTTGATTATGCTAAAATTACCCGTTATGTTCATCCGAAATAAAACGATACGGCATCGCCGCTTTTTATTTTGCATGCCCCCTATTCTACTACCCGGCAACAGCAATGCCGCATAAGGGATTAAATATTTTATGATTACTTCATTGGCCAAAAAAGTGTTCGGCAGCCGCAACGACCGGCTCCTGAAACAATACCGCAAATCCGTGGCGCGCATCAACAGCATGGAGGGCGCCATCCAAGCCCTCGACGATGCCGCCCTGCAAGCCAAAACCGCCGAATTCAAGCAGCGGCTGGACAAAGGCGAAACCCTCGACGACATTCTGGAAGAAGCCTTTGCCGTATGCCGCGAAGCTTCCCGCCGCACCCTCGGCATGCGCCATTTCGACGTGCAGCTTATCGGCGGCATGGTGCTGCACCAGGGCAAAATCGCCGAAATGCGCACCGGTGAAGGCAAAACCCTGGTGGCCACGCTGGCCGTGTATCTCAACGCCCTTTCCGGCAAAGGCGTGCACGTGGTTACGGTAAACGACTACCTCGCCTCCCGCGACGCCGAAATCCTCAGCCCGCTCTACAACTTCCTCGGTATGAAGGTGGGCGTGATCATAGCCAATATGGATCAAGACGCCAAACACGAAGCCTACGGTGCCGACATCACCTACGGCACCAATAACGAATTCGGCTTCGACTACCTGCGCGACAACATGGTGCACCAGCTGAGCGACAAAGTGCAGCGCGAGCTGAACTTCGCCGTGGTCGACGAAGTGGATTCCATCCTCATCGACGAAGCCCGCACCCCGCTCATCATCTCCGGCCAGGCCGACGACAACACCGATCTTTACCTGATCATGAACAAAGTGCCGGCACAACTGAAACGGCAGGAAAAAGAAGACAGCGAAGGCGACTACTGGGTGGACGAAAAAAACCGTACCGTATTGCTCAGCGAAGCCGGGCACGAACACGCCGAACAAATCCTCACCAGTATGGGCCTGCTCAAAGAAGGCGAATCGCTCTATTCCACCACCAACATCGCGCTGATGCACCACCTGATGGCCGCCCTGCGCGCCCACAGCCTGTTTAATCTCGACGAACACTATGTGGTACAAGACGGCGAAATCGTGATTGTGGACGAATTCACCGGCCGCCTGATGGCCGGCCGCCGCTGGTCGGAAGGCCTGCATCAGGCCGTGGAAGCCAAAGAAGGCGTGGAAATCCGTAAAGAAAACCAAACCCTGGCCTCCATCACCTTCCAAAACTATTTCCGACTCTACAGCAAACTCTCCGGCATGACCGGCACCGCCGACACCGAAGCCTACGAGTTCCAAAGCATCTACGGCCTCGAAACCGTGATCATCCCCACCAACCGGCCGATGATCCGCAAAGACCACAACGACCAAGTGTTCCGCACTGCCGAAGAGAAATACGAAGCCGTGGTGGCCGACATCAAAGAGCGCCACGCCAAAGGCCAGCCCATCCTGGTGGGTACCACCAGCATCGAAAACTCCGAGCTGGTATCCAACCTGCTCTCCCGCGCCGGCCTAGCGCATAATGTATTGAACGCCAAAGAACACGCCCGCGAAGCCGACATCGTGGCGCAGGCCGGCAAAACCGGCATGATTACCGTGGCCACCAATATGGCCGGCCGCGGCACCGACATCGTGCTCGGTGGCAACGTAAAACACCTCAGCCACATCATCCGCAATAATCCCGACTTGAGCGATGAAGAAAAAGAACGGCGCATCAAAGCGCTGGAAGACGGCTGGCAGGAAGAGCACGACCGCGTGATCGCCGCCGGCGGCCTGCACATCGTCGGCACCGAACGCCACGAAAGCCGCCGCATCGACAACCAATTGCGCGGCCGCGCCGGCCGTCAGGGCGACATCGGCTCCAGCCGTTTCTACCTCTCGTTTGAAGACCCACTGTTGCGCCTGTTCGCTCTCGACCGGCACGCCGCCCTGCTCGACAAACTCGCTCCCGAGCGCGGCATCCCGATCGAAGCCAACCTGCTCACCCGCCAAATCGAAAGCGCCCAACGCAAAGTGGAAGGCCGCAACTTCGATATGCGCAAACAGGTGCTGGAATACGACGACGTGGCCAACGACCAGCGCAAAGTCATCTACAGCCGCCGCAACGAAGTGTTGGAAACCGCCGATAATTCCGAGCTGATGACCGAAATGCGCCGAGAAGCCGTGGACAACCTGGTCGATCTCTATATGCCCGCCGACAGCATCGAAGAGCAATGGGACCTGCCCGCACTGGAAAAACAGCTGCACGCCGAGTTCCTCATCGACGCCCCCGTATCCGAATGGCTCAAGCAAGACCCCACGCTCGACAACCAAGACGTGAAAGAGCGCGCCTGGCAGCTGGCCGACCTCGCCTACACCGCCAAAACCAACCTGGTCGGCCCCGAGCTGATGCATCAGTTCGAGCGCAACATCTTCCTGCAAGTGATGGACACGCAATGGCGCGAACATCTCTCCGCCATGGACTACCTGCGCCAAGGCATCCACCTACGCGGCTACGCCCAGAAAAATCCGAAGCAGGAATACAAAATGGAATCCTTCGAGATGTTCCAAAACCTGTGGCAGAGCATCCGTGGCGAAACCGCCAAGCTCCTGTCGCAAGTACGCTTCGAACTGAACGAACCCGTGGCCCAGGAAAGCGCCCCCATCCCGGTGGACTACCAGGAAACCCACGCCCCCGCGCCCGACATCACCTTCCTTGCCGCCAACGGCAGCCCCGAAGCCGCCGAGTTTGCCGCAGATGACTTCAGCCCCCAAGCCCTCGCCGCCCGCGGCCAGCTGGTGCACCGCAACGACCCCTGCCCCTGCGGCAGCGGCCTGCGCTACAAACAATGCCACGGCAAGCTGGACTAAACCGCCCAGCCTAAGCCGAGCATCAAAGGCTACCTGAAAATCAGAAACCGGTTTTCAGGTAGCCTTTTCCTTATTCATTCGAACCATACGCACCACAGGCTACCTGAAACCCGGGATACAACGAAACGCAGCCATATTTCAACGCAGCCGAAGCAAGCCTCTCGGCAGCCAAACCCCCTGCCCCATTTTTCAGGTAGCCCCAAGCGCCCGCTTGCCGCACCCGCCCTTTTCCAGTATAAACCCGTCAGCGCCGCCCCTTACACACAACAATCATCCGGCGCCTCAAACCACTCTCCAACCCGTTTCCATCACTGCCGCATTTCGCCGCCTGTTCGCATTTTCAGGTAGCCTCCGGCAGCCCATCCACACCGCACAGGAGAGCATCATGTCCAAAGACCAAACCGGCCACCACTTCCTCGCCCGCCTCGGCAAAACCCGCCTGCGCCCCGGCGGCCGCCGCGCCACCGACTGGCTCATCAGCCAAACCCGCTTCGCCCCCGACACCCGCGTGCTCGAAGTGGCCTGCAACATGGGCACCACCGCCATCGGCCTCGCCCAACGCTTCGGCTGCCCCATCACCGGCGTCGATTTGGATGACAACGCCCTGGCCAAAGCCCGGCAAAACATCGCCGCCGCCGGCTTGGAACGGCTCGTGCAAGTGCAGCACGCCAACGCCACCGCCCTGCCCTTCCCCGACAACAGCTTCGACATCGTCATCAATGAAGCCATGCTCACCATGCTGCCGCTCGCCAACAAACAAATGGCCGTGGCCGAATACTTCCGCGTGCTCAAGCCTGGCGGCGTACTGCTCACCCACGACGTGGTCGTCAGCGGACCCGACACCGAAGCCGTTGTCCAACGCCTGCGCGACACCATCCAAGTCAAAGTCACCCCGCTCACCGAAAACGCCTGGACGGAACTGTTCCGCCAAGGCGGCTTTGCCGGCATCACCACCCTCAGCGGCGGCATGACCCTGCTCTCCCCCGCCGGCCTGCTGCACGACGAAGGCTGGCGCCGCACCCTGCGCATCCTCAAAAACGCGCTCAAAGCCGAAAACCGCGACACTTTCAAACGCATGTACCGCACCTTCAACGACCCCGCGCGCAGCATGGGCTTCATCGCCGTATGCAGCCGCAAACCCGTCGAGGCTGCCTAAGCCCCGCCGCAGGCTACCTGAAAATACGGCTTAAAGGGCAAAAAGACGGTTTCACCCTTCGTCCTTTGAGCCGAAAATCCGTGCGGCGACTTGCGTCCAAACAAATGAAATACCTTCCTGCGGGGCCAAAACCTAAGCTTCCACGCCCGTTAAAACCGCCCTGCCACATTTTTCAGGTAGCCTTAAATGCTTCTCCGGCACAGCAATGCCAGCCTTGCCATCTTCGTAAAATGCAACACGGCGGTGCCAACGGCCATCGCCCGCCCCATACCACATGAGGCTACCTGAAAACCGCCAGCAAACAAAAAAGGCCGAAACCGCCCATGCGGTCTCAGCCTTTTGCTTTTCAGGTAGCCTCAAGCCTTATTCGGCGGCTTCGTCCACCTTTTCGTTCACCTGCGCTTCGTGGTGTGCCTGCCACTGCGCACGGCGGCTGCGGTGGTAGGTCAGGCCGGTGCCGGCCGGAATCAGACGGCCCACGATCACGTTTTCCTTCAGGCCGCGCAAGTCGTCTTTCTTGCCCATAATCGCGGCTTCGGTGAGCACGCGGGTGGTTTCCTGGAAGGAAGCGGCGGAAATGAAGCTGTCGGTGGAGAGCGAGGCTTTGGTGATGCCCAGCAGGATGTTGTCGAAGCGTGCCGGCTCTTTGCCTTCGGCGGTGGCACGTTCGTTGGCCTGCATCACATCGCCGCGCTCCACTTGCTCGCCGGTGATGAAGCCGGTTTCACCGGGGTCGGCGATGTTCACGCGGCGCAGCATCTGGCGGATGATCACTTCGATGTGCTTGTCGGAAATGCGCACACCTTGCAGGCGGTACACTTCCTGCACTTCTTGCACGATGTAGCGCGCCAGGGCTTCAATGCCCTGCAGGCGCAGGATGTCGTGCGGATCCACCGAGCCGTCCACGATGATCTCGCCGCGGTTCACCACTTGGCCGTCGTGCACCAGAATCTGTTTCTCTTTAGAAATCAGGGTTTCATGTGCCGCACCTTCCAAATCAGTGATCACCAGGCGCTGTTTGCCCTTGGTTTCCTTACCGAAGGAGACGGTGCCGGTAACCTCGGCCAGCATGCCGGCGTCTTTGGGCACGCGGGCTTCAAACAGCTCGGCCACGCGCGGCAGACCACCGGTGATGTCGCGGGTTTTGGAAGAAGCCTGCGGGATACGCGCCAGCACGTCGCCCTTGCCCACTTCCTGATCTTCGCGCACAGTAATTACCGCACCCACAGGGAAGGCCATGGACACCGGGGTTTCGCTGCCGGGCACGGTCACTTCTTCGCCGTTTTCATCCAACAGTTTCACGGTCGGACGCAGCAGTTTGCTGCTGCTGGAGCGGCGTTTGCCATCGATCACCACCAAAGTGGAAAGGCCGGTGATTTCGTCGGTTTGGCGGGTAACGGTTACGCCTTCTTCCACGTTTTCAAAGCGCACGCGGCCGGCGTATTCGGTAATCATCGGGCGGGTATGCGGATCCCAGGTGGCTATGGTTTGGCCGGCCTTCACCGCAGAGCCGTCCTGCACCAGCAGGGTGGCGCCATAGGGCACTTTGTGGCGCTCGCGCTCGCGGCCCACTTCGTCGTGGATCACCAATTCGCAGGAGCGGCCGATCACCACCAATTCGCCTTTATTGTTGGCCACATAGCGCATCTGGCTGCTGAAACGGGCGGTACCGTTGGATTTGGCTTCCACTTGGCTGGCAGCGGCGGCACGCGAAGCAGCACCACCGATGTGGAAGGTACGCATGGTCAGCTGGGTACCCGGTTCGCCGATGGATTGCGCGGCAATCACGCCCACGGCTTCGCCGGTGTTCACCAGTTTGCCGCGTGCCAAATCGCGGCCGTAGCACTTGGCACACAGGCCATAGCGGGTTTTGCAGGTAATCGGGGTGCGGACTTTCACTTCGTCCACGCCGGAGCGGTCGATCAAATCCACCAGCTGCTCGTTGAGCAGGGTACCGGCTTCCACCAGGGTGGCGCCACTGGAGGGATCCACCACGTCTTGCGCGGTCACACGTCCCAAAATTCGGTCACGCAGGGCTTCGATCACGTCGCCGCCCTGTACCACGGCCTTCATCACGAAGCCGTCGTGGGTGCCGCAATCGTCTTCCACCACCACCAAATCTTGGGTTACGTCCACCAAGCGGCGGGTCAGATAGCCTGAGTTGGCGGTTTTCAGCGCGGTATCGGCCAAACCTTTGCGCGCACCGTGGGTGGCGATAAAGTATTGCAATACGGTGAGGCCTTCGCGGAAGTTGGAAGTAATCGGCGTTTCGATAATCGAACCGTCCGGCTTGGCCATCAGGCCGCGCATACCGGAAAGCTGCTTGATCTGGGCGGCGGAACCGCGGGCGCCGGAGTCGGCCATCATATAGATGGAGTTGAAGGACTCCTGATCCACTTCCTTGCCTTCGCGGTCGATTACCTTCTGTTTGGAAAGGTTGTCCATCATCGCTTTGGCAATCTTATCGCCGGCACGGCCCCAAATGTCCACTACCTTGTTGTAGCGCTCGCCGTTGGTGACCAAACCTTGGCGGTATTGGTCTTCGATTTCCTTCACTTCTTTCTGTGCTTCAGACAACAGTTTGGCTTTCTCTTTCGGCACTTCCATGTCATCCACACAAATGGAGATGCCGCCTTTGGCCGCGAAGCTGAAGCCGGTGTACATCAGATGGTCGGCAAAAATCACCGTATCGCGCAGGCCGCACAGGCGGAACGAGGCGTTAATCAAGCGGGAGATTTCTTTTTTCTTCAGCGCTTTGTTGATGTATTCAAACGGCAGGCCTTTGGGCAGGATTTCAGAAAGCAGCGCACGGCCAACAGTGGTTTCGTAGCGCTTGGTTACCGGCTCGAACTCGTCTTGGTCGTTTTTCAGCCATTCCTGCAGACGGACGGTAATCTTGGTACCCAGTTCCACCTGTTTGGTGTAATAAGCGCGATGCACTTCTTTCACGTCGGAGAATAGGCTGCCTTCGCCTTTACCGTTGATTTTATCGCGGGTCATGTAGTACAGACCCAACACGATGTCCTGCGAGGGCACGATAATCGGCTCGCCATTAGCAGGCGAGAGCACGTTGTTGGAGGCCAGCATCAGGGTACGGGCTTCCATCTGCGCTTCCAAACTCAAGGGCACATGCACGGCCATTTGGTCGCCGTCGAAGTCGGCGTTGAACGCGGCACACACCAAGGGATGCAGCTGGATGGCCTTGCCTTCGATCAAAATCGGCTCGAAGGCCTGGATGCCCAAACGGTGCAGCGTCGGCGCACGGTTCAGCATAATCGGGTGTTCGCGGATTACTTCTTCCAAAATGTCCCACACTTCCGGCACTTCCTGCTCCACCAGTTTTTTGGCAGCTTTAATGGTGGCGGCCAAACCGCGCACTTCCAGTTTGTGGAAAATAAACGGCTTGAACAACTCCAACGCCATTTTCTTCGGTAAACCACACTGGTGCAGGCGCAAATAGGGGCCGACGGTGATCACGGAGCGGCCGGAGTAGTCCACGCGTTTGCCCAACAGGTTTTGGCGGAAGCGGCCACCTTTACCTTTAATCATGTCGGCCAGGGATTTGAGCGGGCGTTTGTTGGCACCGGTCATGGCTTTGCCGCGGCGGCCGTTGTCCAGCAGGCTGTCCACAGCTTCTTGCAGCATGCGTTTTTCGTTGCGTACGATGATGTCGGGCGCATGCAGCTCCAGCAGGCGTTTCAGGCGGTTATTGCGGTTGATGACGCGGCGGTACAGGTCGTTCAAATCGGAAGTGGCGAAGCGGCCACCATCCAGCGGCACCAACGGGCGCAAATCTGGTGGCAACACGGGCAACACGTCCATAATCATCCATTCCAGCTTCATGCCGCTTCTGTGGAAGGCTTCCAACACTTTCAGGCGTTTGGCCAGTTTTTTGATTTTGGTTTCAGAGTTGGTGCTGTCCAATTCCTGGCGCAAGATTTCGATTTCGGCGGTGATGTCCAGTGAACGCAGCAGCTCGCGGATGCCTTCGGCACCCATTTTAGCGTCGAAGTCTTCGCCGTATTCGTCCAGCTTGGCGTAGTAGTCTTCTTCGGTGAGCAGCTGGCGGCGTTGCAGCGGGGTCATGCCGGGATCGGTCACCACGAAGGCTTCGAAATACAGCACGCGCTCGATATCGCGCAGGGTCATGTCCAGCACCATGCCGAGGCGGGAGGGCAGCGATTTCAAGAACCAGATGTGGGCCACGGGCGCAGCCAGCTCGATGTGGCCCATGCGCTCGCGGCGCACTTTGGACAGGGTCACTTCCACACCGCACTTCTCGCAGGTTACACCCTTAAATTTCAAACGCTTATATTTTCCGCACAAGCATTCGTAGTCTTTCACCGGGCCGAAAATTTTGGCGCAGAAAAGGCCGTCGCGCTCGGGTTTGAAGGTGCGGTAGTTGATGGTTTCCGGCTTTTTCACTTCGCCGTAAGACCAAGAGCGGATGGTGTCCGGCGAGGCGATGCCGATCTTGATGGCATCGAATTCTTCTTCCATGCCTGCGGCTTGCAGGGGGTTAAACAAGTTCGACAAATTCATTTTTGCTCCTAATCAGGATTTTATATTTTGCTCACTCTGTTTCAGGTAGCCTCAGGCTACCTGAAAAATATGGAACGGCGGTTTGGCGGGAATATTTACGGGCTGATTCGGCAGAGGGAATGCCGCCTGTCAAAACAAGCCGCTGCCATTTTCAGGTAGCCTCTGAGGCTACCTGAAAATTTCCGCCTAATAGCGCTCCATATCGATATCCAAGCCCAGCGAACGGATTTCTTTCACCAGCACGTTGAAGGACTCCGGCATGCCGGCTTCGATTTTGTGTTCGCCCTTCACGATGTTTTCATACATTTTGGTGCGGCCGGTCACGTCGTCCGATTTCACGGTCAGCATTTCCTGCAGCGTGTAGGCGGCGCCGTAAGCCTCCAGCGCCCACACCTCCATCTCACCGAAACGCTGGCCGCCGAACTGCGCCTTACCGCCCAGCGGCTGCTGGGTAACGAGCGAATACGGGCCGGTGGAGCGGGCGTGCATTTTTTCGTCCACCAAGTGGTGCAGCTTCAGATAGTGCATCACGCCCACGGTCACCTTGCGGTCGAACGGTTCGCCGGAGCGGCCATCATACAGGGTGATCTGGGTTTTGGTGTCGTTGAAGCCGAGCTTCTGCACTTCGGGGTCGTCGCTGGGGTAGGCCAGCTCGAGCATGTCGTAGATTTCCTGTTCTTTGGCACCGTCGAACACAGGCGAGGCAAAGGTGGCGCCGCTCTTCAAGTTTTCGGCCAATTCGAGGATCTCCGCATCGCTGAGCGACTTGAGGTCTTCCTTCTTGCCGCTGCCGTTGTACAGTTTTTCCAAGAAGGCGCGGATGTCTTTCACCTTGCGCTCTTCGGCCAGCATCTTCTCGATGCGCTGACCGATGCCTTTGGCAGCCCAGCCCAAGTGTACTTCCAGAATCTGGCCGATATTCATACGGCTCGGTACGCCCAGCGGGTTGAGCACGATGTCCACGGTGCGGCCATCTGCCATATAGGGCATGTCTTCCACCGGCAGGATGCGCGATACCACGCCTTTGTTACCGTGGCGGCCGGCCATTTTGTCGCCTGCCTGCAAACGGCGTTTGATAGCAATGAACACTTTGACCATTTTCTGCACGCCAGGAGGCAGTTCGTCGCCCTGAGTCATTTTCTTTTTCTTGATTTCGTACTGTTCATCGGCCTCTTCACGCTTCTGTTGCAGCGAAAGCTTAATCAGCTCCATCTGCTTGGCGATGTCTTCATCGGCCACGCGGATATCAAACCAGTCGTGCTTGGTGGGCAGGGAAGCCAGGTATTCGGCAGTAATTTCCTTGCCTTTGCCCAACTTCAGCGGGCCGCCGTTGGCTTTCTGGCCGACGATCATGCGCTCTACGCGGTCGAAAGCGTCGTTGTCGAAAATACGCAGCTGGTCGCCCAAGTCTTGGCGGTAGCGTTTCAGTTCGCCGTCGATAATCGACTGGGCGCGTTTGTCGCGCTGGATGCCTTCACGGGTGAACACCTGCACGTCGATAACCGTGCCACTCATACCGGTGGGCATACGCAGCGAAGTGTCTTTCACGTCGGAGGCTTTTTCGCCAAAGATGGCACGCAGCAGTTTTTCTTCCGGTGTGAGTTGGGTTTCACCCTTGGGCGTTACCTTGCCCACCAATACGTCGCCGGCTTCCACTTCGGCACCGATGTATACGATGCCACTTTCATCCAGGCGGTTTTGCATACGCTCGGAAAGGTTGGGGATGTCGCGGGTGATTTCTTCCGCGCCCAGCTTGGTATCGCGTGCCACTACGTTCAGCTCTTCGATGTGGATGGAGGTGTAGCGGTCGGCGGCGGCCACTTTTTCGGAAATCAGAATCGAGTCTTCGTAGTTGTAGCCGTTCCAAGGCATGAAGGCAATGGTCATATTCTGACCGAGCGCCAGTTCGCCCAAATCGGTGGAGGCGCCGTCGGCAATCAGGTCGCCGCGCTGCAACACGTCGCCGGCTTTCACGGCCGGACGCTGGTTGATGTTGGTGGACTGGTTAGAGCGTGTGAATTTCACCAAGTTGTAGATATCCACGCCCACTTCGCCGGCCACAGTTTCTTCGTCGTGTACGCGCACCACGATACGGTTGGCATCCACATATTCCACCACGCCGCCGCGGCGGGCCACGATGGCAGTAGCCGAATCTACGGCCACGGAACGTTCGATACCGGTGCCGACCAGCGGTTTTTCGGCACGCAGGCAGGGCACGGCCTGGCGCTGCATGTTGGCACCCATCAAGGCACGGTTGGCGTCGTCGTGCTCCAGGAAGGGAATCAGCGAGGCGGCCACAGATACCACTTGGCCGGTGGCCACGTCCATGTATTGCACGCGGTCTGAGGTGGCCATAATGGTTTCGCCTTTTTCGCGGCAAGTGATTAAATCGCCTTTCAGGTAGCCTTTCTTATCCAATTCGGCATTGGCCTGGGCAATCACATAGCGGCCTTCTTCGATGGCAGACAAGTAGTCGATTTGATCGGTTACTTGGCCGTCCACCACGCGTCGGTACGGCGTTTCCAAGAAACCGTAATCATTGGTGCGTGCATACACCGACAACGAGTTGATCAAACCGATGTTCGGACCTTCCGGCGTTTCGATCGGGCACACGCGGCCATAGTGGGTCGGGTGTACGTCGCGCACCTCGAAGCCGGCGCGTTCGCGGGTCAAGCCGCCCGGGCCGAGCGCGGATACACGGCGCTTATGGGTCACCTCCGACAGCGGGTTAGTCTGATCCATAAATTGCGACAGCTGGCTGGAACCAAAAAATTCTTTGATGGCGGCGGATACCGGCTTAGCATTGATCAAATCAGTTGGCATCAGATTGTCGGCTTCGGCCTGATTCAGGCGTTCTTTAACGGCGCGTTCGACACGAGCCAAACCCGAGCGGAATTGGTTTTCGGTCAACTCGCCCACAGAACGCACACGGCGGTTGCCCAAGTGGTCGATATCGTCCACTTCGCCATGGCCGTTGCGCAGCTCAACCAAAGTGGCAATAGAAGCCACAATATCTTCAGTGCTGAGGATGAATCCGCCTTTTTCGGCTCCGCCGGCTAGCGTTTCGCTCAATAAACGGCCAAACCAAGAATGCTTCTGGTCTTCGCTCAGTTTTTGCTCGTATGTGCGGGTGTTAAACTTCATACGGCCAACACGAGACAAGTCGTAGCTGGCTTCGTTGAAGAACAGTCGGTCAAACAGCATCTCCACCGCTTCTTCAGTCGGCGGCTCGCCGGGACGCATCATGCGGTAGATGGCAATACGGGCAGCAGTTTGATCAGCGGTTTCGTCCACTCGTAAAGTGGAAGAAATATAACCGCCATGACCCAGCTCATTGATATACAGGGTCTGAATTTCCGTTACACCCTGAATTTCCAACTGAGCGAGCAATTCTTCGGTAATTTCGCTATTAGCTTCCGCCAGCACTTCGCCGGTATCGGGAACAATCACATCCTTACCCAGCACCTTGCCGACCAAGGCTTCTGTTTCCACGTGCAACCGTTTCAAGCCGGCTTTCTCAATATCGCGCAATGCTTTAGCTGTAACACGCTTGCCAGCGGCAACCAATACTTTGCCATCCTGATCGCAAATATCGGCTTTAACTGTCTCACCTTTCAAGCGAGACAATACCAAATCAGTCTCTATGCCTTCTTTGGTCAGATAAAATGTTTCTTTATCATAGAAAATGTCGAGAATCTGTTCTGCCGTATAGCCGAGTGCTTTCAACAAAATAGTCACTGGCATTTTACGGCGGCGGTCAATACGGAAATACAATAAATCTTTCGGATCAAACTCCAAATCTAACCAAGAACCACGATACGGAATAATGCGGGCAGAGAATAAAAGTTTACCGGAAGAATGGGTCTTACCTCGATCATGTTCAAAGAATACACCGGGAGAGCGGTGCAATTGAGACACGATAACGCGTTCTGTACCGTTGATGATAAAAGAGCCATACGGCGTCATCAGCGGAATTTCTCCCATATATACTTCATTTTCACGAACCTCTTTCACCACATTGGGCTTGGATGATTCTTTATCCAAAATCACCAGCCGAATGCGGGCGCGCAATGGGGCGGCATAAGTAATGCCACGCAGCTGGCATTCTGCAATATCAAATAACGGCTCACCCAAGGTGTAATGAGTAAACTCCAAACGAGCATAGCCATTGTGGCTTACAATCGGGAAAATAGAATTAAACGCCGCCTGCAAGCCCTCGTCTTGGCGTTTGTCAAAAGCACAATCCTGCTGAAGGAATTTGTGATAAGACTCCAACTGCGTTGCCAGCAGGTAAGGCACTTCCAGTACACTGTCCCTTTTAGCAAAGCTCTTTCTAATACGCTTCTTTTCAGTGAACGAATAACTCATTGCAAAACACTCCAAATAATAAGAGATATGGATTTCATCTTTTAATGCAGGACAACATCTCGCACAGCATTCAAATTTACATATATTTGCGATTATCACAAACCTAATAGCAAATATATGTAAAATATTAGGAATCTATACTTTTTAAGCGAAAGAAGGCTGGCAGATTTCTGCCAGCCTGTTCACATTAGACTGCTTATTTGATTTCGACTTTGGCGCCAGCCTCTTCCAACTGTTTCTTAATTTCTTCAGCTTCAGCCGGCGTAACACCTTCTTTAATGGTTTTCGGAGCACCGTCAACCATATCTTTGGCTTCTTTCAAGCCTAAGCCGGTAATGGTACGAACCACTTTGATCACGCCAACTTTCTGATCGCCGGCGGCAGCCAAAATTACATCCACTTCAGATTTCGCTTCAGCTTCACCAGCAGCACCAGCGGGACCAGCTGCAACAGCAACTGCGGCAGCGGAAACACCAAACTTGGTTTCAAATTCTTTAACCAAGTCATTCAGTTCCATTACTGTCAGGTTACCAATTGCTTCCAAAATGTCTTCTTTAGAAATAGCCATGCTATAAACTCCTAATTAAATAAATAACAAATAACAAATAAATTTCGATTAAGCAGCTGTTTCTTCACCAGCTTTTTTCTCAGCCAAAGCAGCCATGCCGCGGGCCATGCCAGACAAAGGAGCCTGCATGAGGAATAGCAATTTAGACAGCAATTCTTCACGGCTCGGAATAGCGGCTAGGGCACCCACCTGAGCGGCATCCAAAACTTTGCCGTCATATGAGCCTGCCTTAACAATCAGCTTCTCATCTTTCTTAGAGAACTGGTGCAATACTTTTGCCGCCGCAACCGCATCTTCAGATGCGGCATAAATCAACGGGCCGACCATGTGCTCAGCCAGTTCGGCAAAAGAAGTACCTTCCACCGCACGACGTGCCAAAGTGTTTTTTAACACTCTCAAATACACACCTTCTTTACGTGCATTAGCACGCAATTCAGTCATGCTGGCAACACTGATACCGCGGTATTCGGCAAGCACCATGGTCTGAGCATTGCCGATACCGGCAACAATCTCTTCCACCACTGCTTTTTTAGTTTCGATACTAAGACTCAAGGTCTACCTCCTACTGTTTATCAAAGGATATCTATCGATATCCCACCAGTTCGGCAACCTGAAAAGACATTTTGCAAACAACTAGTTGCATATACCTCAGGACTACCGTCTGCGTAGGGTAATTATTAAATCTTAACGATCCCTACGGTCTTGGACTCTACTTATAGCAAGTACAAGCAGTCCGTTTTCAGGTAGCCTCTTAGCACAGCCAAAGGCTACCTGAAAATTTCACTTAACTATTAACGCTACCAACATCCACGCGTACGCCCGGCCCCATAGTGCTGGATAGAGCAATCTTCTTCAAATACTGCCCTTTACTTGCCGCCGGCTTAGCTTTAACCACGGCATCCAACAATGCATCAAAGTTTTCACGCAATGCGGCGGCCTCAAATGAAGCACGTCCAATAGTGGCATGAACCACACCGGCCTTATCAGTACGGTATTGAACCTGACCGGCCTTGGCATTACGCACGGCTTCCGCCACGTTAGGTGTAACCGTGCCCACCTTCGGGTTAGGCATCAAACCACGCGGACCCAAAATAGTACCCAGCTGACCCACAACACGCATGGCATCTGGGGAGGCAATTACAACATCAAAGTCCAAATTGCCTTTTTTTACTTCAGCAGCCAAATCGTCAAAACCAACGATATCAGCCCCAGCTTCTTTAGCTGCTTCAACGTTTGCGCCTTGGGTAAATACAGCAACGCGTACTGTCTTACCAGTACCCTTGGGCAACACTACAGAACCGCGAATGACTTGATCAGACTTACGTGAATCAACACCCAAGTTGATGGCCACATCAACAGACTCATCAAACTTAGCAGTAGCTGTTTTTTTAATCAACTCAATTGCTTCATCAATCGGATAATGCACGTTCGAATCAACAGAAGAACGAAGCTCTTGGAAGCGTTTAGATGATTTAGTCATTACACACCCTCCACATCCAAGCCCATTGAACGGGCAGAACCAGCAATCGTACGGACAGCAGCATCCAAATCAGCTGCAGTCAGGTCCGGCTCCTTAGTCTTAGCAATTTCTTCCAATTGCGCGCGACTAACCTTACCCACTTTATTAGTTAGCGGATTTGAACTACCTTTTTGCAATCCTGCTGCTTTTTTCAGCAGAATACTTGCCGGCGGAGTCTTCATTACAAATGTAAAAGACTTATCCGCAAACGCAGTAATTACCACTGGAATTGGCAATCCCGGCTCCACATTCTGTGTTGCCGCATTAAATGCCTTACAAAACTCCATGATATTCAAACCACGCTGCCCCAAAGCCGGACCAACTGGTGGAGAAGGGTTTGCCTTCCCTGCAGGAATCTGCAGTTTAATATATCCTACAACTTTCTTTGCCACAATTAGCTCCTAAACGGGTAAATACGCAGAACTTTCTGCTCCCCAAAAATCGAACTGCTTATTATAAAGGAATATTTAGCTTCTTGCCAAGCGGTCAGCATTAGATTTTTTCAACTTGGCTAAAATCCAACTCAACAGGAGTCTCTCTTCCAAAAATTTGCACTAAGACTCGCAGCTTATTCCTCTCATAATCCACATCATCCACAAGACCATTGAAATCAGAAAATGGCCCTTCACTCACCCTAACCTGCTGCCCAACCTCAAACTCAACTCTAGGCTTAGGCTTTTTCTCGCCACCAGAAGCATCAGCAACTTGAGACATAATAGCATCAACCTCTCTCTGCGTAATAGGCAAAGGCTTATTAGCCGTACCTCCAATAAACCCATTCACCCGAGGTGTACTTTTAACCAAATGCCATGATTCATCCGTCATTTCCATTTCAATCAGCACGTAACCTGGAAAAAACTTTCGCTCGCTAACTGTTTTCCGCCCATTTTTTACACCTACAACCTCTTCAACGGGTACTAAAATTTGGCCAAAAAAACTCTCCATCCCTTCCCTAGCAATGCGTTCTTTAAGGGTTTTTTGGACATTTTTTTCAAACCCAGAATAAGCTTGGATGACATACCAATTCTTAGCCATTACCTCCCCTCCTATCACTTACCGCTACTTAGCGCAACTAATAGCCACACCAAAAATGTATCTACCAGCCACAAAAATACCGTCATTACAGCTGTAAAAACTAATACAAAAAAAGTATTGCGCCATGCCTCATTTCCAGCTGGCCACACTACTTTTTTTATTTCCGTAATAGAATCTTTAATATACCGAATTAATTTTGGCCCTGTATCACACCATACAAAAATGATCAGCACTGCCAATAATATGGAAGCACCTAATAATATCCAACGAATATATAGTGATTGCTGAGTTAAAAGAGAAAAAGCTGTAGCCCCACCCAAAACCAGCATTGCCGCTAACAACAACTTAATTGTATTTCCCAGTCGGCTTTTCTTTTGAATACTTTGCACCCGATCACGTGACTCATGTCGTGACGATTTCGCAGATAGGGTAACAGCCATCTCTTTTGCTTTTTGCTTACGATCACTCATTTAGCAATCATCCTAAATTCACACTTAAATAAAATACAAAATTAAAGACTAACCGGCGAGCCGGTTAGTCTTTTTTGGCAGGCCAGGAGGGTCTCGAACCCCCAACCCTCGGTTTTGGAGACCGATACTCTACCAATTGAGCTACTGGCCTCTAAACCTTAAGCGATTACAGAAGCAACCACACCGGCACCTACCGTACGGCCACCTTCGCGAATCGCAAAGCGCAAGCCTTCTTCCATCGCAATCGGGGCAATCAGTTCTACGGTAATGGTTACGTTCTCGCCGGGCATCACCATCTCTACGCCGGGTTCCAGTTCTACAGCACCGGTTACGTCTGTGGTGCGGAAGTAGAATTGCGGACGGTAGTTGGCGAAGAACGGGGTGTGACGGCCGCCTTCTTCTTTGCTCAATACGTACACTTCGGCTTTGAACTTGGTGTGCGGGGTGATGCTGCCGGGTTTGGCCAGCACTTGGCCGCGTTCCACTTCTTCGCGCTTGGTACCGCGCAGCAGTACGCCTACGTTGTCGCCTGCCTGGCCTTCGTCGAGCAGTTTGCGGAACATTTCGACGCCGGTGCAGGTGGTTTTCTGGGTGGGTTTCAGGCCGACGATTTCGATTTCGTCGCCAACGTGGATAACGCCACGTTCTACACGGCCGGTTACCACGGTACCGCGGCCGGAGATGGAGAATACGTCTTCAATCGGCAGCAGGAAGGGTTTGTCGATGGCGCGCTCAGGAGTGGGAATGTAGCTGTCGAGAGCGGCGGCCAGTTCGAAGATTTTTTCTTTGTAGCCAGCATCGCCTTCGAGGGCTTTGAGGGCGGAACCTTGTACGATGGGGCAGTCGTCGCCGGGGAAGTCGTAGCTGGAGAGCAGGTCGCGGATTTCCATTTCTACGAGTTCGAGCAGCTCGGCGTCATCTACCATGTCGCATTTGTTCATGAATACGAGGATGTAGGGTACGCCTACCTGACGGGCGAGTAGGATGTGTTCGCGGGTCTGGGGCATGGGGCCGTCGGCGGCGGATACGACGAGGATGGCGCCGTCCATCTGGGCAGCACCGGTAATCATGTTTTTCACGTAGTCGGCGTGGCCGGGGCAGTCTACGTGGGCGTAGTGGCGGTGCTCGGTTTCGTATTCTACGTGGGCGGTGTTGATGGTGATGCCGCGGGCTTTTTCTTCCGGGGCGTTGTCAATCTGGTCGTAGGCTTTGGCCTGTCCGCCAAATTTCTCAGCCAAAATGGTGGTCAGCGCTGCGGTCAGCGTGGTCTTACCATGGTCAACGTGACCAATGGTGCCAACGTTTACGTGCGGCTTGCTACGTTCGAATTTTTCCTTAGCCATGGCAATTTCCTTAGCTTAAATAAAAGTTAACAGAAGGGATAAAATCAGATGGTGCCCATGGGCAGATTTGAACTGCCGACCTCTCCCTTACCAAGGGAGTGCTCTACCCCTGAGCTACATGGGCCTTAAAAGTTTATTGGAGCGGGTGAAGGGAATCGAACCCTCACCGTAAGCTTGGAAGGCTTCTGCTCTACCATTGAGCTACACCCGCACTTATTGCCCCAAACATCAATGTGGTGGTGGGAGAAGGATTCGAACCTTCGAAGCTCTCGCAACAGATTTACAGTCTGCCCCCTTTGACCGCTCGGGAATCCCACCAAAAGAGAGCGCGAATATAGCCTTTTTCACAAATACTCGTCAAGCAATTTTTTAAGCTATTTTCTCAGCTCTTGCCAACGCAATATTTTTACAACAAATTCTGCATCACGCTTTTTTCAGCAAAATGATTTTTTCGTATTTTGCGCGCAACTGCTCTTCGCTTTCCGGGTTTTCCTCGTCGATCAAAATGCAGTCCACCGGGCATACCTGCTGGCATTGCGGCTCATCGTAGTGGCCGACACACTGCGTGCACAGGTTCGGATCGATCTCATAGATTTCCTCCCCCTGCGAAATGGCGTCGTTGGGGCACTCCGGCTCGCATACGTCGCAGTTGATGCATTCGTCAGTAATAAAAAGAGACATTTTTTTCCTCTTCAGTGCTTTTCTATAGCGGATTAGCTTTAAACCAGCACAGGGGCGGCAGGCCGCCCCTGTTTAAAGCTGATCCGCTGTAATTATCCAAAACCGAAGGCGCGGGATTATAGCACAAGCCGGTTTTCAGGTAGCCTGTTCTCGGCTGGAAAATATAAAATTTCTCCTTTGAGAACAGTTATTAAATGCAACTCACCCCAGCCCGCATACCAGCAGCGCATACCGGCTCAAGCCCGAACGGCCTTCTTTCAACACAGCCAAATACTCAGGCAGCGGCGGAAACTCACCCGCCTCTACATATACCCGCGTTCCGGCCTGCAAACGCGGTTGCAAAAGTTCAAACAACCGCACCCATTCCTGCCAAACAAACGGCGGATCGAGGAACACCACATCAAACCCTTCCTGCGCCGCAGCCAAATAATCCAACGCCTCTCCCGTGTGCACGCTCACTTTTTCAGGTAGCCCAAACTCGCGCACCTGTTGTTGCAAAGCGGCTGCAGTCCGCCGGTTGCTTTCCACCAATACCACTTTGGCCGCATGGCGCGAGGCCGCTTCCAGCCCGAGCGCGCCGCTGCCGGCAAACAAATCCAGCACGCTTTTCCCGGCCAAATCCTGCCCCAGCCAGTTAAACAGGCGCTCGCGCACGCTGTCTGCCGTAGGGCGCAGGCCTTCTGCCGAGGCGAATTTGATTTTGCGCCCGCGGTGCTCGCCGCCGATGATGCGGACTTGGTTGCTGTGTTTGCTGTTGTTTTTTGTTTTCATGCTGTTAGACGATCGTTTTATTTTTCAGGTAGCCTCTTTGTGGCAGCCTTTCGCTTGAAAAGCCGCCCGCTTCCCTAATATGGTTACCACCTATCCACACCACAAAGGAAACCCCAACATGATCAGCACCATCATTATCGGCTTCATCATCGGCGTATTGGCCAAATTCCTGTATCCCGGCGCGCAACGGCTGGGCATCATCATGACCACGCTGCTGGGCATCGGCGGCTCGGTGGTGGCCAGCTGGGTCGGGCAGACGATGGGCTGGTATGCCATCGGCCAACCGGCGGGCTGGATTGCTTCCACGCTGGGCGCCATAGCCATTTTAGCTATTGTTTCGGGCTTGCGGAAATAAGGCCGCATGCCGCCGCGAACCAAAAGCAGCCTCAACCGATAGCGGTTTGCAGGCTGCTTTTTTGCGTGCAGTTGCCCTCCTGTCTGGTGAGGCTACCTGAAAATGATACCTTGGCACAGCCCAAGCTAAGTTTCTGCGAAGTTAAAACCGCAAACCCTCTTCAGGTTTTCAGGTAGCCTGCCGACCGAATGCAAATACCTGACGGAAGGCTACCTGAAAATCTTTGGCGGAATTTTCAGGTAGCCTTTTGTTGAACTCAGACGGCTCAAGCCTTCGGTGCGGGCGGCTCGATTTGCTCTTTCCAGCCGCACTCTTTCTGCGGGCAGACTTTTTCCACGCCCCAGCGTTTGGTGGTTTTGATGGTGAGCACCGGCCAGTGGCATTTCGGGCATTCTTCGGCGATGGGCGGGTTCCAGGTGGCGTAGTCGCAATCGGGGTAGGTGTTGCAGCTGTAAAACAGCTTGCCGTAGCGCGACTTGCGCTCTATCAGATGGCCTTTGCCGCATTTGGGGCAGGCCACGCCGGTGTCTTTCGGTTTTTCCAAGGGCTCGATGTGTTTGCACTTGGGATAGTTGGCGCAACCGATGAATTTGCCGAAACGGCCTTTTTTATACACCAGCTGACCGCCGCATTTGGGGCATTCGCGCCCTTCCACAATGGTGGGCTCTTCGGCGGCTTTGGCGGCTTCTTCGGCGGTTTCGTTGAGGTTGCGCGTGTAGTCGCAATCGGGGTAGCCGGAGCAGGCGATGAAGCGGCCGCGTTTGCCGAATTTGATTTGCAGCTTGTGCTGGCCGCATTTGGGGCAGGTTTCATCCAGCTCTTCGGTGGTGATTTTGGCGCGCTCGATGCCGGCTTTTTCTTCAATCTGCTTGTGGAAGCCTTTCCAGAATTTGTCCATCACCGGAATCCACTGCCGCTTGCCGCTGGCGATGTCGTCGAGCTGGTCTTCCAGCTTGGCGGTGAAATCGTAATCCACGTATTGGGTGAAGTGTTCGGTGAGGAATTTGTTGACGATTTCGCCGGTGTCGGTGGGCAGGAAGCGGCGCTGATCCACGGTGACGTATTCACGGTCTTTCAGCGTTTTGATGATGCTGGCGTAGGTGGAGGGGCGGCCGATGCCGAATTCTTCCAGCGCTTTCACCAGTGTGGCTTCATTGAAGCGGGGCGGTGGCTGGGTGAAGTGTTGCTCGCCGTAGAGCTTGTCCACCGGCAGGGTTTCGCCGGATTCCAATTCGGGCAGCTTTTTGTTGTCTTCATCTTCGTCGTCTTCGTCGTGCCCTTCCTGATACACGCTCAAAAAGCCGGCAAACACCAACACTTGGCCGGTGGCGCGGAACACGCCTTCGCCCACGCTGATGTCCACCGTAGTGGCGTCGAACTTGGCTTCGGCCATCTGACAGGCCATGGTGCGCTGCCAAATCATCTGGTAGAGCTTGAATTGGTCGGCGCTCAGGAAAGGCTTCACGCTTTCGGGCGTGCGGTATACCGAAGTGGGGCGGATGGCTTCGTGCGCCTCCTGCGCGTTTTTCGATTTGGTGCGGTACATGCGCGGCGACTTGGGCAGGAAATCGGCGCCGATTTTGTTGTCGATATAGTGGCGGATTTCGGCCAGCGCGTCTTGCGACAGGGTTACGCTGTCGGTACGCATATAGGTAATCAGGCCCACCGAGCCTTGGCCCACGTCCACTCCTTCAAACAGCTGCTGCGCGGTGCGCATGGTGCGGTCGGTGGTGAAGCCGAGCTTCCGCACGGCATCTTGCTGCATGGTGGAGGTGGTGTAGGGCGCGGCGGGCTTGCGGGTGGCCTTTTTCTTGGCCACTTCCAGCACCTGCGCCGGCTTGCCCTGCATGGCGGCCAACACTTCCGCTTGCGCGGCTTCGTTGCCTAAGGAGAATTGCTCCAGCTTATTGCCCTGCCAATGCGTGAGCTTGGCGCCGAATTTCTGGCGGCCTTTGTGGCTGTCAAGATGCACGCTCCAGTATTCCTGTGTTTCAAAGGCACGGATTTCGTTTTCGCGCTCGCAAATCAGGCGCAGGGCGGGGCTTTGCACGCGGCCGGCGCTCAGGCCGCGGCGGATTTTCTTCCACAGCAGCGGAGAAAGGTTGAAGCCCACCAGATAATCCAACGCGCGCCTGGCCTGCTGCGCGTCCACCAAGCCCATATCCAGCTTGCGCGGCTGCTTCAGCGCTTCCTGCACGCCTTTTTTGGTCACTTCGTGGAACACCACGCGCTGAGTGCGCTCTTCCAGGTTTTTGATGCCGCGTTTGGATTTGAGGATTTCGTAGATATGCCAGGAGATGGCTTCGCCTTCGCGGTCCGGGTCGGTGGCCAGGTAGAGGGTGTCGGCTTCTTTGGCGGCGGCCACGATGGCGTCGATGTGTTTCTTGCTCTTGGCCGGCACTTCGTATTTCATGGCGAAATCGTGCTCGGGATCAACCGCGCCGTTTTTCGGCACCAAATCGCGCACGTGGCCGAAGGAAGCCAACACTTCAAAATCGCTGCCCAAATATTTTTTAATCGATTTAATCTTGTTGGGAGACTCAACAATCAGCAGGTTCTTCGACATTATTTCCTCGCAAAATAAGTTGTGGCTGCCGGCTTCCAACGGCGCCGAAGCCAAGTTTTCAGGTAGCCTTATCGTTTGTTTGGTTTGCTTGCGGCAAAGCCGCCGCACTCAGTCAAAGGCTACCTGAAAAAGCCTTGAAGTTTTCAGGTAGCCTTTAGATGGTGGCGGCACGGCGTTTCTCAATTCATCACCGCCTGGCCGCGCAACACGGCATTGGCCAAATCATCGCCGATGAGCATGGGCAGCTCGGATTTGTCTGCCCACAGCACCAACAGCGCCAGCACTTTCACGTGCGCCTCGGTGAGCGGCTCTTCCGACTTGGCCGAGAGGTGCATCAGCGCCAGCAGCACAAACTCGCGCTGCTCGGCGGAAAGCGCGCCGTTCTGCATCAAAAAGTGCAGCAAGCCCAAAGCCTGCGGCGGCACGGCTTCCAATTCCTCGGGCAGATACACGCGCATGGATTGCTCGCCCGCGCCGTGATGGCGCACTGTGCGGCTGCGCTCTTGCAGCACGTTCATAAATAATAGCGTATCACGAATTTCCTCATCCTGGAAACCCACCTCTTCGAGCAGGCTGCCGAGCACGTCGTTGGCGGGGCAGGCGTCGAAATCCTGGAAGTTTTCCAATAAGAAGGCGATTACGTCGATCATCATTTTCTTGTCCTGTTCGGGGAGATGCGCTGGTAGCGGCCGCCGGCCAGTGGCGCCACTTCGCCGTGGATTTCCAGCAGGGTGAGTTCGGCATACACGTCGGCGGCGGGGATGCCGAGGGTTTGCGCCAAAGTGTCGGGGTGGATGGCGTCGTAGCCCATGGCGCGCAGCAGCGGGGCTTCGGTGTGCGGCCCGTTGGCCGGCAACCCGCTGCGTTCGTTCGGGCTACCTGAAAATCCGTTTTGCCCGTTTGGGCTGGGTGGAAACTCGTGTTGCTCGTTTTTGCTTCGCAGAAACTCGCTTCGTTCGTTTTGGCGAAACTCGCTGCGCTCGTTTTTACTTCGTAGAAACTCACTTCGTTCGTTTTCAGGTAGCCTTTGGGCGGCGGGTTTGGCTGCCGTTTTTGGTTTTGCGGGCACGGCTTCTTGCAGCAGCGGGCATTCTTCCAAAATGTCGACCAGCGTTTCGGTGAGCTTGGCGCCCTGCTTGATGAGCGCATGGCAGCCTTTGCTGTGTGGGTTGTCGATAGAGCCGGGTACGGCGAACACGTCGCGCCCCATCTCCACCGCCAGCCGCGCGGTAATCAGCGAGCCGGATTCCAGCGCGGCCTCCACCACCAGCACGGCGGAGGAAAGCGCGGCAATCAGCCGGTTGCGGCGCGGGAAGTTGCCGGCCAGCGGGCGCGTGCCCAAGGGGAATTCCGACAAGATGCAGCCCGCTTCGGCAATGCGGTGCGCCAAGCTTTTGTTGGCCACGGGATACACGCGGTCGATGCCCGTGCCCCACACCGCCACCGTGCCGCCGCTTTTGCGCAGCGCGCCTTCGTGAGCGGCGCTGTCGATGCCGGCGGCCATGCCGGATACGGTAACGATGCCGGCTTCGGCCAGCGCTTCGCCGAATTCGCCGGCAATCCGCATGGCCTGCGGGGTAGCATGTCGGCTGCCCACGATGGCCACGGCCGGCCGGTGCAGCCATTCGGTGCTGCCGCGCGCAAACAGCACGGGCGGCGGGGTGATGCCTTCGCCCAGCTGCACGGGAAAATCTTTGTCGCAAGCGAACAATAACCGGCAGTTTTCCTGCTCCGCCCATTCCAGCGCGGCTTCGGCGGCGGCTTCGGCTTCGTGTTGGCGGCTGCGCCAGGCTTCCTGCGCCGGGCGGGTGGGCAGGACGGCGGCCACTTCCTCTTCGGCGGCCCACACGGCGCTTGCTGAGCCGTAGTGGCGGCAGAGCTCGTAAAACGTTTCCGCGCCGATGTGCGGCATCAGGGCGAGGCGGAGCCAGGCGGAACGTTCTGCGGTGTTTTCCATGGGCGTTTTGCGTGTGTTTGAATGATTTTGGAGAGGTCGGATTGGCGGCTACCGACGGGTATCAAGCATTTTCCAAGCCAAGAATTGGGAAAGACACGCAATCTATTGTAATCAATAAATAATCTTCTGTTTTCCATCTTTGCATACATGCTGTGCGCTGGGGCGGTTTAGCGTTTCGCTATATAATGCGGGCTTTGCATGATTGAGGCTGCGTGCTATGTCGCTCAAAACCGTGAAGAAATCCCTGCTGGTGCCGCATTCGGCCGAGCAGATGTTCGAGCTGGTGGATAAGGCGGAGGATTATCCGCAGTTTCTGCCGTGGTACAGCCGCACCGAAATCATCGAGCGCAGCGGCAACGAACTGAAAGCGCGGCTGTTTATGGACTACATGGGCGTGCGCCAATCCTTCGCCACGCACAACCGCAACACCCCCGGCCGCGAAATCCGCATGACGCTCCTGGAAGGCCCCTTCAAAAGCCTGAACGGAACTTGGCACTTCCTGCCGCTGGGCGACGATGCCTGCAAGGTGGAATTCGAGCTGCATTACGAATTTTCCAGCCGCGTGCTCTCCGCGCTGATTAGCCCCGTGTTCGGCCACATCAGCGGCACGCTGGTGGACGCTTTCGTGAAGGAGGCGGGCCGCCGCTATGCCTGACGATACCCTGCTGAATGTTGAAGCAGCCTACGCCGAGCAGGGCAAACAATGCCTGCTGGCTTTTCAGGTAGCCTTGGGCACCACTGCGCGCCAGGCCGTGCTGCAATCCGCTTTGGCGGCCGAGTTTCCGCATGTCGATTTCGCCGCCGCGCCCCTCGGCATTTTCGGCAAAAAAGTGAAAGACGACACCGAGCTGCGCGAAGGCGACCGCGTGGAAGTGTACCGCCCCCTGCTCATCGACCCGAAAGAAAACCGCCGCCGCAAAGCCGCCGCAAAGCAGAAGAAAGAGGCTACCTGAGAATAGGCAAACCAGATTTTCAGGTAGCCTTTAACCGTATCCCAGCCAACAAAAGGCTACCTGAAAACGAGCGTAGCGAGTTTCTGCACAGTAAAATTTCAAAACATATTTAAATAAGGCTACCTGAAATTTCAGGTAGCCACCTCCCCGCCATGCCCACACCCCAACTCAACCCCCAACAGCTCGAAGCCGTCCGCTACCTCGGCGGCCCCCTCTTCGTGCTCGCCGGCGCCGGCAGCGGCAAAACCCGCGTCATTACCGAAAAAATCGCCCACCTCATCCGCGAAGTCGGCTACGCCCCGCACAACATCGCCGCCATCACCTTCACCAACAAAGCCGCCACCGAGATGCAGGAGCGCATTGCCGGCCTGCTCGGCAGCCGCCAAAGCCGCGGCCTGACCGTGTGCACCTTCCACTCCCTCGGCATGCGCATCCTGCGCAGTGAAGCCCCCCGCATCGGCTACAAAAAAAACTTCTCCGTGTTCGACGCCTCCGACAGCGGCAAAATCCTCGCCGAGCTGCTCGGTAGCAGCGGCCGCGACGCCCTCTTCCGCGCCCAGCATAAAATCTCCCTGTGGAAAAACGACCTCCTCTCCCCCGAGCAGGCTTTTCAGGTAGCCGCCAACGAATGGGAACGCCAAACCGCCCAGCTCTACGCTGGCTATCAGGAAACCCTCCAAAGCTACCAAGCCGTCGATTTCGACGACCTCATCCTCCTCCCCGCCCGCCTGCTGCAAAACGAAGCCGACCTGCGCCACCAATGGCAAATCCGCCTGCTGCACCTTTTAGTAGACGAATGCCAAGACACCAACACCTGCCAATACACCCTCATGAAGCTGCTCACCGGCGCCGAAGGCCGCTTCACCGCCGTGGGCGACGACGACCAAAGCATCTACGCCTGGCGCGGCGCCAACATGGAAAACCTGCGTCTGCTCCAGCAAGACTACCCCCAGCTCAAAATCATCAAGCTCGAGCAAAACTACCGCTCCAGCGCCCGCATCCTGCGCGTGGCCAACCAAGTGATCGCCCACAATCCCAAACTCTTCGCCAAAACCCTGTGGAGCCAATACGGCGAAGGCGAGCCCGTCCGCGTGGTAGCCTGTCAAAACGAACAGCATGAAGCCGAATTCGTGGCCGGCAGCATCATCCGCAAGCGCAACCAAAGCGGCGGCAGCCTCAACTACGCCGATTTCGCCATTCTCTACCGCAGCAACCACCAAGCCCGCGTATTCGAAGAAGCCCTGCGCAGCGCCCACATCCCCTACCGCCTCTCCGGCGGCCAAAGCTTCTTCGAAAAAGCCGAAATCAAAGACATCCTCGCCTACCTGCGCCTCCTGGCCAACCCCGACGACGACCCCGCCTTCCTGCGCGCCGCCACCACCCCCAAACGCGGCATCGGCGACACCACTCTCAGCAGCCTCAACCAATACGCCAATGCCGCCGCCTGCAGCCTCTATGCCGCCGCCTGCACCGCCCAAGCCCTGGCCGGGCTGCCCGCCGCCGGCCGCGAACACCTGCGCCAGTTCACCGCCCTCATGCAGGACTACCAAGCCCGCGCCCCGCACGAAGCCGCCGGCGAGCTCATCCAATCCCTGCTCGCCGACATCGGCTACGAAGCCTACCTGCTCAACCGCGAAGAAGGCCGCAGCGGCGAAATCAAATGGCGCAACGTGCAAGACCTTTGCGCCTGGCTCGCCAAAAAAGGCGAACAAGACGGCAAGAACCTCATCGAACTCTCGCAAACCATCGCCCTCATCACCCTGCTCGAAGGCCGCAGCGACGAAGACGCCGATGCCGTGAAAATGTCCACCCTGCACGCCTCCAAAGGCCTCGAATACCCCCACGTCTTCCTCGCCGGCTGCGAAGAAGGCCTCTTCCCCCACGCCGACAGCGTGGAAGAAGGCAACCTCGACGAAGAGCGCCGCCTCATGTATGTGGGCATCACCCGCGCCCAATACAGCCTCACCCTCACCCACTGCGTCAAACGCAAGCGCCAAGGCGGCTGGCAATTCCCCGAACCCAGCCGCTTCATTGGCGAAATGCCCCAATCCGACCTCAAAATCCTCGGCCGAAAAGGCGGCGAACCCATTGTCAGCCACGAAGAAGGCAAAGCCAACCTGCGCAGCATGCTCGACATGCTCAACGCCAAAATCGACCAGGGCAAAAGCTGAAAAACCGCCTGTCTGCATCGGCGCAAGCATACGGTATGATTTTTATCGGCATAATTTTTTCAGGTAGCCACCAAAGCCTCCAAACCACCCGCCGGCTACCTGAAAAAGAATTGTCCGGCAGCCCGCTGTTTTTCAGGTAGCCTGCCCGCATCATTCCTCAGCAAACCAGCCCGCTATCCGGCCAGTAAACATCCCCATCCTCCCCGCCCACCCGCCCGCCCGCCGTGCCGCTTCCGCCGCGCCAAGCGGCCGCCAAGCTGCCCCCCTTATCATTTAAATCCAACAAATCCTTATTTCCACTTGAAATTCTCCTTAGGTAAAATCCGTATGCGCGCGTAAAAAACTGCTAGAATGCGCAAGCAACATCAATGGATATGCCATGCTTTCATTAACCTAGATTTGAAGGAGTAGCAAATGGAAAACAAACTCGGCTTCAAACCAATACCGATGGCGGTGGCCGTGGTGCTTACGCTGTTGATTTGGTTTGTCATCCCCGTGCCGCAGGGCGTTACCCCCAACGCCTGGCACCTGCTGGCGCTGTTTGTGGGTGTAATCGCCGCCATCATCGGCAAAGCCATGCCCATCGGCGCGCTGTCGATTATCGCCATCATGCTGGTGGCCATCACCAAAGTCACCGTGCCCGAACTGGATCCCGAAGGCAACCCGGTGAAAAACCCGGCCACCGTGGCCATCAAAGACGCCCTGAGCTCCTTCGGCGACCCGCTGATTTGGCTCATCGGTATCGCCATCATGATTTCGCGCGGCATCCTGAAAACCGGGCTGGGCGCGCGCATCGGCTACTACTTCATTTCCGTATTCGGCAAGAAAACGCTGGGCATCGGCTACAGCCTGGCCATTTCCGAGCTGATTCTGGCACCGGTTACGCCCAGCAACACCGCGCGCGGCGGCGGCATCATCCACCCGATTATGAAATCCATCGCCGCCAGCTTCGATTCCGACCCGGAAAAAGGCACGCAAAACCGCATCGGCAAATACCTGGCGCTGGTGAACTACCACAGCAACCCCATCACCTCCGCCATGTTCATCACCGCCACCGCGCCCAACCCGCTGGTGGTGGACCTGATCGCCAAAGCCACCAACTCCGACATCCACTTGAGCTGGGGCACTTGGGCGATTGCCATGCTCGTGCCCGGCTTGGTGGCCATGTTCCTGATGCCATTGGTGCTGTATTTCTTCTTCCCGCCTGAAATCAAGGAAACCCCGAACGCCTCCCAGTTTGCCAAAGACAAGCTGAAAGAACTGGGCCCGATGAACCGCGGCGAAAAAATCATGCTCGCCATTTTTGCCGTGCTGCTCTTGCTGTGGGCAGGCATTCCGGCCATGATTTTCGGCAAAGCCTACGCCGTAAACCCCACCACCACTGCCTTCCTCGGCCTCTCCCTGCTGCTGCTCACCGGCGTGCTCACCTGGCAGGACATCCTGACTGAAAAAGGCGCGTGGGACACCGTTACCTGGTTCTCCGCCCTGGTGATGATGGCCACCTTCCTCAACAAGCTCGGCCTGATCGCCTGGCTTTCCAAACTGTTGGAAACCGGCATCGGCGGCATGGGCATGGGCTGGGTAGGCGCAGTAACCTTGCTGCTGTTGGCCTATACGTATGCGCACTACATCTTCGCCAGCACCACCGCGCACATCACCGCCATGCTCGCCGCCTTCTACGCCGCCGGCCTGGCCCTGGGCGCACCGCCCATGCTGTATGCCCTGCTCCTGGCCTGCTCTTCCAGCATCATGATGACCCTCACCCACTACGCCACCGGTACCTCGCCCGTGATCTTCGGCTCCGGCTACACCACTTTGGGCGAATGGTGGAAAGCCGGCTTCATCATGAGCGTGGTAAACCTTGCCGTGTTTGTGGTGATCGGCGGCATTTGGTGGAAAGTCATGGGCTATTGGTAAACCCAAGGCTTAATGCCATTGCTGTTTAGGCAGATAAAAGGCTACCTGAAAACGCAACGCAGTGAAGTTTCTGCGAAGCTAAAATTTCAGGTAGCCTTTCTGTATCCCGCATCTGGCTTTGCAGCACGAAATCCATCGCTAAGCACCGCTGCGACCTGCCGCCCTCTCCCACAGGAGAAGAACGCCGTTTCAGGTAGCACGAAACCTTGGCACCATGCTTCCTTTCGCAGCAGCGGATTGCCTATCCGCCGTTTGTTTGGTTTAACGAATGGATAGGCATTAACGACTCAAATATTGCCCGCGCTTGAAGGTGCAATCAAGGCTACCTGAAAACCGATTAGCCCAACCCGTTCTCATCAGCACATCACTTTTCAGGTAGCCTCATCTCCCATCCATACTGTTTGCACACGCCGCATAACAAAAAGGCTACCTGAATTTCAGGTAGCCTTTCGCTTGCTTACAGCCAAACTGCTTTAACGCTTAACGGGCAACATGCTTCGCCGCCAGCTCGGCACGCAGTTTTTTGGTCACCGCCATCATCACTTCCAGCTGCTCCAGCGTTTCTTTCCAGCCGCGCGTTTTCAGGCCGCAGTCGGGGTTCACCCACAGGCGTTCCACCGGCACCACTTCCATCGCTTTGCGCAGCAGGCGTTCCACTTCGGCTTCGGTGGGCACGCGCGGGCTGTGGATGTCGTACACGCCCGGGCCGATGTCGTTCGGGTATTTGAAATCGCCAAACGCAGTCAGCAATTCCATATCGGAACGCGAAGTTTCGATGGTGATCACGTCGGCATCCATGCTGGCGATCGCGGGCAGGATGTCGTTGAACTCGGAGTAGCACATATGGGTGTGAATCTGCGTGCTGTCGGCCGCGCCGGTGCTGGCAAGGCGGAAGGCTTCGCAGGCCCAGGCCAGATATTCGTCCCATTGCGCGCGTTTCAGCGGCATGGCTTCGCGGATGGCGGGCTCGTCGATCTGAATCACTTTGATGCCGGCTTTTTCCAAATCCAGCACTTCGTCGTTCAGCGCCAGCGCAATCTGCTTGGCCACCACGCTCAGCGGCACATCGTCGCGCACGAAAGACCATTTGAACATGGTTACCGGGCCGGTGAGCATGCCTTTCATCGGGCGCTTGGTGAGGCTTTGCGCGTAGGTAGACCAATACACGGTCATCGGGTTGGGACGGGACACGTCGCCGAAAATAATCGGCGGTTTCACGCAGCGGCTGCCGTAGCTCTGCACCCAGCCGAACTGGCTGAAGCAGTAACCGGCAAGCTGTTCGCCGAAGTATTCCACCATGTCGTTGCGCTCGGCCTCGCCGTGCACGGGCACGTCCAGCTCCAGTTTCTCTTGGATTTCCACGCAGTAGGCGATTTCTTTCTTCATCGCGGCATCGTAATCGGCAGCGCTCAATTCACCTTTCTTAAACGCGGCGCGCGCCTGGCGGATTTCGGTGGTTTGCGGGAAAGAACCGATGGTGGTGGTGGGCAGCACGGGCAGTTTCATCCATTCCTGCTGCGCCTTGATGCGCACGGCAAACGGCGATTTGCGCTGATCGGCGCCTTTGGGCAGCTCGGCCACGCGCTTTTGCACGGCGGCGTTGTGGATTTTCTTGTTGGTGGCACGATCGGCGGCAGCGGCGTCAGACTCATCCAAGGCTGCCTGCACGGCGGCTTTGCCGTGTTGCAGGGCTTGCTTGATGTGGCCCAGTTCTACCAGTTTCTGCGCGGCAAAAGCCATCCAAGATTTGATTTCGGCATCCAGTTTTTCTTCCACGGCCAAATCCTGCGGGCTATGCAGCAGCGAGCAGCTCGGGGCAATCCACAGATTGTTGCCGAACTTGGTCTTCACCGATTCGAGCGTGTCGATGACCTGGTTCAGGTTGGCACGCCACACGTTGCGCCCGTCGATCAGGCCCACAGACAGCACACGGTTGTCCGGCCAGCCTTCGGCGAATACGGAGAGCTGCTCCGGCGCACGTACGCAGTCGATATGCACACCGTGCACGGGCAGGGATTTGAGCAGGTTCAGATGTTCGGCCACAGAGGCGAAATAGGTGCCGATCACAATGCGCACACCGGTGTTGGCCAGCTCTTTATACACAGGCTCGAACGCGCCCAGCCAGTGCTGGTCGGCTTCGGCGGCCAAAATCGGCTCGTCGATCTGAATCCAGTCCACGCCTTCGGCGGCCAGCTCGCGCAGAAGCTGGGCATAGGAGGGCAGCAGCTTGGGCAGCAGCAGGTCTTTCACGCGGCAGGAAATGCCGTCTTTTTTCTTGCCCAGCCAGGCCAGGGTAACCGGGCCCACCAGCGTGGGTTTGATGTCGTAGCCCTGCGCTTTGGCTTCTTTGATTTGCGCGATCAGGTTTTTGGCATTCACTTTAAATTCGGTGTCGGCCGACCATTCGGGCACGATGAAGTGGTAGTTGGTGTCGAACCACTTGGTCATCTCCATGGCAAACTGGGTGGCGTTGCCGCGCGCCAGCTGGAAGTATTCGGGCAGGGTCAGGTTGGCTGCGTCGAATCCGAAGCGTTTGGGAATGCCGCCCAAGGTGCAGAGCAAATCCAGCACGTGGTCATAGAAAGAAAAATCGCCCACGGGCAGCAAATCGGCGCCGGCGGCTTTCTGCGCGGCCCAGTTGGCTCGGCGGATGTCAGCAGCCACCTGTTGCAGCTCGGCTTCGGATTTCGCGCCTTTCCAAAAGGCTTCAACGGCAAACTTCAGCTCGCGCTTGGCGCCGATGCGCGGGTAGCCGGAAAGATGTACGGTGTTCATCACAACTCCTTTAAATGGTTTGCAAAACGGAAAATGTTTAGGAAACGAGTAAAATTTCTCAGGGGGCGAGTTTGCGGCAGGGCGCGGCAAGATGCAAGCGATAAATTTGCGGCTTTGTATGAATAAAATTAATGCGAGGTGCCGCCAAACCTGACTATGCCTTACTGAGAAACTAAATATATTATTGTTATTTCAAACCGATATATACAGCAAATCCATTCTGATTTGGCGTTGGTTTGTGCGAGCCAACCGGTTTTATAAATATTTTTTTAATAGATAGAAGGAAAAAATATAAGGCTGCGGGCGGCTTGCTTATTTTTCAGGTAGCCTCTTCGCCTGCTTGAGGCTACCTGAAAATTTAAACGGGCCTGGTTGATCGGTTCCCACTCCGTTTCAAACTAGGGAAACGCCGCAACAGCCTGCCCACGCCGGCAAAATAATGCTGGCAAAAACGGCGGGAATCCGGTATAGTTCGCACTCTTGAACCGGAAGCGTGGCAGAGCGGTTTAATGCAGCGGTCTTGAAAACCGTCGTGGGTTAGGCCCACCGTGAGTTCGAATCTCACCGCTTCCGCCAAATTGAAAAACCCTTCGTTGCAAAACGAAGGGTTTTGTTTGCCCGCCCTATCTTGAGGCTACCTGAAAACTATTTTTCAGGTGGCCTTTTGCCGCTATCCGTCCAGCCCCTGCTGCACCATCTCTGCGGCGCGCAATACGGCGCGGGCTTTGTTTTGCGTTTCCTGCCACTCGGCCTCTTCTTCGGAATCGGCCACGATGCCGCCGCCGCTTTGCACATAGAGCGTGCCGTTTTTGATGACGGCAGTGCGGATGGCGATGGCCAAATCCATGTCTTGATTGAAGCTCCAGTTGCCCACGGCGCCGCCGTAGATGCAGCGTTTGGCGGGCTCGAGCTCTTCGATGATTTCCAGCGCGCGCACCTTGGGGGCGCCGGAAAGCGTGCCGGCGGGGAAGGTGGCGGCGAGGATTTCCATGTTGCCCACGCCGGGCTTGAGCTCGCCTTCCACGTTGGACACGATGTGCATCACGTGCGAATAGCGCTCAATCACCATTTTGTCGGTTACCTTCACGCTGCCGGTTTGGCTGATGCGGCCCACGTCGTTGCGGCCGAGGTCGATGAGCATGACGTGTTCGGCGGTTTCTTTTTCGTCGGCCAAAAGCTCGGCGGCGTGGGCGGCATCTTCGGCGGGGGTGGCGCCGCGCAGGCGGGTGCCGGCGATGGGGCGCACGGTAACACTGTTTTGCTCGCGCCGCACGAGGATTTCGGGCGAGGAGCCGACCACGTGGAAATCGCCGAAATCGTAGTAAAACAGATAGGGCGAGGGATTAAGCGTGCGCAGGGCGCGGTAGAGGCTGAGGGGCGGGTCGGCGAAGGGCAGGCTCATGCGCTGGCTGGGCACGACCTGCATGCAATCGCCTTCCAAAATATATTGGCGGATGCGGCGCACGTATTCTTTGTAGCGCGCTTCGCCGGTTTCGTGCTGCGGCCGGGTGGGCGCGCTGCCGAGGGAGAGCGGCAGGGCGACGCTTTGCCGCAGTTGTTCGCGCAATTCTTCGAGGCGGGCGCGGGCTTTCAGGTAGCCTGCTTCGTCTTCGGCGGGGTCGGCATACACAATGAGGTGGATTTTGCCGCTGAGGTTGTCCACCACGGCGAGCTCTTCGGAGAGCATGAGCAGGATGTCGGGCGTGCCGACGGGGTCGGCTTTCGCGGGCTGTTTGAGGCGGTGGGCGATGTGCTCGAAGTGGTAGATGGTTTCGTAGCCGAAGTAGCCCACCAGGCCGCCGATGAAGCGGGGTAGGCCGGGGATTTCGGGCACTTGGTAGCGGGCGTGGAACTGCTCGATAAATTGCAGCGGGTTGCCGTCGTGTTGTTCGACAATCCGTCCGTTTTCATACACATCCACATGGCGGCCGCTGGCTTTCAGATAGGTGCGGCAGGGCAGCCCGATAAAGGAATAGCGGCCGAAACGCTCGCCGCCCACCACGGATTCGAGCAGGTAGCTGAAGGGGCGGTTGGCGAGCTTGAGGTAGAGCGAGAGCGGGGTATCCAAATCGGCCAGCAGCTCTTGCACCAGCGGGATGCGGTTATAGCCGGCGGCGGCTTGTTCGCGGAATTGTTGTAGGGTGATCATGGTGTAATTGGGGAGGGGACGATTAAAGGCTACCTGAAAACGATGTCTTGCGAAGCAAGATGGAGTTTCTGCGAAGCTAAAACGATGTCTCGCAACGCAAGGCTGAGTTTCTGCAAAGCTAAAAATCACTTGGCAGGCTGCCTGAACGTTAGAAAAGGCTACCTGAAAACCTTTTGCCAAGTATTTTCAGGTAGCCTGGATGGCGCGTTTACTCTTCGGGCTGTTCGCCGTCGGTTTCGTCGTGCCGGCCTTCGGTGATCTCGATATTGATGCCGACTTCCTGGCGGATTTTCGCTTCAATCTCGGCGGCCACTTCGGGGTTTTCCTTCAGCCACACGCGCACGTTGTCTTTGCCTTGGCCGATTTTGTCGCCGTTGTAGCTGTACCATGCGCCGGATTTTTTGATGATGCCGATTTTGTCGCCCCAGTCGATCAGCTCGCCTTCGCGGCTCACGCCTTCGCCGTAAAGGATGTCGAACTCGGCCTGGCGGAAAGGCGGGGCAACCTTGTTTTTAATCACTTTCACGCGGGTTTCGTTGCCCAGGATGTCATCGCCCTTTTTAATCTGGCCGATGCGGCGGATATCGAGGCGCACGGAGGCGTAAAACTTGAGCGCGTTGCCGCCGGTGGTGGTTTCCGGGCTGCCGAACATCACGCCGATCTTCATGCGGATTTGATTAATGAACACCACCAAAGTGTTGGTTTTCTTAATGTGGCCGGTGAGCTTGCGCAAGGCCTGGCTCATCAGGCGGGCTTGCAGGCCCACGTGGCTGTCGCCCATTTCGCCTTCGATTTCCGCCTTGGGCACCAGCGCCGCCACGGAATCGATCACCACCATGTCCACGCCGCCGGAGCGCACCAGCATATCGCAGATTTCCAGCGCCTGTTCGCCCGTGTCCGGCTGCGACACCATCAGCTCTTCCACCTTCACGCCCAGCTTGCGCGCGTAAATCGGGTCGAAGGCGTTTTCCGCATCGATAAAGGCGCACACGCCGCCGTTTTTCTGGCACTGCGCGATGGTTTCCAAGCACAGCGTGGTTTTGCCGGAAGACTCCGGCCCGAAGATTTCCACAATGCGCCCGCGCGGCAAACCGCCCACGCCCAGCGCCAAATCCACGCCCAGCGAGCCGGTGGAAATCACTTCCAAGTTTTCATCCTGATGGCTGCCGTCCATCTTCATGATGGCGCCTTTGCCGAAATTCTTTTCAATTTGAGCCAGCGCGGCGGCCAGCGCCTTTGCTTTATCGTTTGACATAGCTAATCCCGTCGAAGTGTGAATAAATCGGGCGGATTATCGCATAAAGCACCGCCGCTGTGTTCGCCTTGCCGCCGCCGAAACTTGAGTGCCCCGCCCGATGCTGGCAATATAGCGCTATTTTATCGGCACCCCACACCATGAACCCTTCCGACTCCCCCAAGCAGCAACACCCGCGCAGCATCAAATCATTCGTGCTGCGCCAAGGCCACATGACCCCCGCCCAGCAGCGCGCCATCGACGAAAACTGGCCGCGCTTCGGCCTCGACTTCCAAACCGCGCCCCTCGATTTAAACACTGCCTTCGGCCGCGCAGCCCCCAAAATCCTCGAAATCGGCTTCGGTATGGGCGCCGCCACCGCCGAAATCGCCCGAAGGCTACCTGAAAAAGACTTCCTCGCCATCGACGTGCACGGCCCCGGCGTGGGCAATTTATGCAAACTCATCGCCGAGCAGGGCATCGCCAACATCCGCGTGATGCGGCACGACGCCGTGGAAGTGGTGGAAACCATGCTGGCCGAAGGCAGCCTGGCCGGCATCCACATCTTCTTCCCCGACCCCTGGCACAAAAAGCGCCACCACAAACGCCGCCTCATCCAGCCCCCCTTCGTGGCCAAACTGCTGCCCAAGCTCCAAAGCGGCGGCTACATCCACCTGGCAACCGATTGGGAAGAATACGCCGCCCAAATGCTCGACGTGTTAAACAGCTTCCCCGAGCTGCAAAACACCGCCGAAAACTACGCCCCCACCCCCGCCTACCGCCCCGAAACCAAATTCGAAGCCCGCGGCAAACGCCTCGGTCACGGCGTGTGGGACTTGGTGTTCACCAAACGCTGACAGCAGACACGCACACATCCGCCGATTGAGTTTCCGGCCAATCCAAACCTGGCCGGGCTTCAAACCGTGTTTTTGTTTGCTCACCCGAAAGGAGATACACCATGAAACCGATCTACCTCGCCGCCCTCCTGCTCGCCGCCTGCGCCGCGCACCCCGCCGATTCCGCAGCCAACGCGCCCGCGCCCTCTGCCCCGCCCGCCGCACAGGCCGAGCAGCCGCCGCTCGCCGGCCAATGGCAAATCACCCGCATCGGTAACACCCGCCCCGCCCCCCGCAGCATGCTGAGCTTCCACCCCGAAGCCAAACGCTTCAACGCCGGCGTCGGCTGCAACACCCTCGGCGGCAGCTACCGCCAACAAGGCCATGCCCTGAGCTTCGGCGAAACCGTTACCACCCTGATGGGCTGCCCGCAGGCCATCCACCGGCAAGAGCGCCGGCTCGCCGAAAACGTGCTGCCCAACGTGGCCGCCTACCGTCTCGCCAACGGCCGGCTGGAGCTGCTCGACAGCGCCAACCGCGTCTTGCTGCAAGCCGTGCCCACACGTTAGCCTGCCAAGTGTAATCGGCCGATAAAAAGGCTACCTGAAAGCGTTAGCTTCAACGAAGTTAAAATACGCAACGCGTATTTCCGCGCAGCCAAAATTTTCAGGTAGCCTTTATACTGTGCCGCATGCACGACGTTTGCTCTTCCTTTCAAATCGCTTGCAGGCCGTGCATCCATACCCGGCCTGTCGAAACTTTTTCAGGTAGCCCCAAAGGCTACCTGAAAACTTGAACGTGAGCGAAACCCAAACGCCTCAATCTCCCCCGTTCACCACCCCGCCCACAAAAGCCTCGGCCTTATCCTTGAGCAGGAAGCGGGCGGAGGGGTCGGCGGCTTCTTCGGCGGTGAGCACGAGCGGCGCGGAGCAGTCGGCGCGCACAATGATTTCGGGCATGGAAACGATCCGCCACAGCGAGGTGAAGAGGCTGGTGTTGCCCGCATAAGCGGGGCCAGTGCTGCGTTTGCCCGACGCATCGCCATAGCGTAGCGCCACGGCCACGGCGGGCAGGCCGCTATCCAGCGCCGATTGGAACAGCGCGGCCTTAAACGGCAGGGTGGCCAGCCCGTCGGAGGCTTTGGCTTCGGGAAAGAACGACACGCTGTGCCCCGCCGTGAGCGAGCGCACGATGGCTTCGTTTACCGGTGCCACGTCGTTGCGGCTGTTGCGGTTGATGAACACCGCGCCGGTGCGCGCCACCACAGCGCCGATGAGCGGCCAGGAACGGATTTCGCGCTTGGCGATAAACACGGTGGGATACATGGCCATCAGTATCATCGGGTCGAGCCAGGAAACGTGGTTGGCCGCGCCGAGGAACACGGGTGGAAATGGTGGATTAGCCGGGTTGGCTTCAATGCGGATGTGCAGCACTTTCAACATACTGCGCGCGAGCCGTTGCATCACGTCTTTGCTGTGCTGGTTGTATTCGCGCAGGCGGAACAGGCTCACGGCGGTGATGAAAAACCAGAGCAGCAGGTGCAGCAGGCGGAAAAGACGGGTAAAGATTGAAGTGGGTTGTGTGTTCATATTATTGGGTTATGGGGTGTTGGTAGCGGCAAAAGGCTACCTGAAAAACATTTCAGCGCTGGCATTGCGGGCAATAAAAACTGCCGCGCTGGCCGACCACCTGCCGCACAATCGGCGTGCCGCACGCCCGGCAGGGCTCGCCTTCGCGGCCGTACACATTGTATTGCTGCTGGAAATAGCCGCTTTGGCCGTCGCTGTGCAGGAAATCGCGCAGGCTGCTGCCGCCGGCTTCCAGCGCCCGTTGCAGCACGCTGCGGATTTCGGCCACCAGGCGGCGGCATTCTTCGGCCGATACGCGGTCGGCGCGGCGCGCGGGCAGGATACCGGCGGCAAACAGCGCTTCGTTGGCATAAATATTGCCCACGCCCACCACGATTTTGTTGTCCATTAGCGCGGTTTTGATGGCACTTTTGCGGTGAGCGAGCGCATTTTTCAGGTAGCCTGCGGTGAATTCGTCTTGCAGCGGCTCGGGGCCCAGGTGCTGCAGCAGCGGATGCTGCTCGGCAGGGCCGGCAAACCACAGCACGGCGCCGAAGCGGCGCGGGTCGCGCAGGCGCAGCACGGTGCGGTCGGCGGTGACGATGTCGAGGTGGTCGTGTTTTTCCGGCGGCGGCGCGCTGCCGTCCGGGTACACGCGCAGGCTGCCCGACATGCCTAAATGCAGCAGCATCACGCCGTGGGCAAACTCAAACAGCAGATATTTGGCGCGGCGGCGGATGTGCACAATGCGGCTGCCGGCGAGCTGCTGCGCCAAATCGGGCGGCACCGGCCAGCGCAGCTTGGGCTGGCGCACCACCACTTCGGCCACAGTTTTGCCCTGCATATAGGGCTGGATGCCGCGGCGAGTGGTTTCAACTTCAGGCAGTTCTGGCATAACGGATTCGGGGAAAGTGGGCGGGGTGGGCAGTGTAGACCGTTTACGCGGTTTAGGCTACCTGAAAACCGGCAAAACAAATTTCAGGTAGCCTCACCGCAAGATAAAAGCCTGCCTGCAAACGGATCCAGCGGGTTTCTGCGCAGCCCAAACCAATCGGACATGATTACTGCCGCTGCGCCGCCTGCAGCCGCTCCCACTTGGCACGGTGTTCCGGCTCATAAGCCAGGTTGATAACAAACAGCCCGGCCGTACCACCGTTCGCTTCGGCAGGAATCAAAAAGGCCAGCAGGCTGCCGCGTTTGAATTGGCGGATGCCCAGCCTATCCATATTTTTCTGCCGTTCCGCCGCCGTGGGGAAAGTGCCGTCGTTTAGTATTTGGAACTCCTGTTCGGTCAGGTTCGGATACGGCGCGAAACCCGCCTCCTCCGCTTCCCGCAGCAGGGGCGCGGTATCCCTGTCCACCCGCAGCAACACCAAGGATTGCAACAGCCCGCTTTCTTTATCGAAGGCCATGATCCGCTGCGAAATGCGGCCTCGGATGTCGCCCAGATACACATCAATCGTACCGGATTCCACAGTCAGCTCCCGGTTGGCAAAAGCCATCCTGCCCGTATCCGCCGGGACGGAATCGGGATACAGCGCCTTAACCTGCTCCCGCGTGGTTTTGCCCACTTCCACTCTTTGCAAGACAGACGCGGGAGCCGCCACGCTTTGGCCGGCAGAAGCCGCCCCGTCACCGGAATGGTTGGTTTCCGCCCCGCAGGCGCACAACAGCGCCAGCAACGGCAACAGCAGGGCGATTTTGATTTTGGCGGAAATTCGGGCAGAAACGGTCATGGCATTCCTCGCAAAACGTGATTAACGAAGCCGCCACGATACAAGATACGGCCGAACAGAGCAACGCCGCCCGCGCCAAGGCTACCTGAAAACATCAAATCCATTTTTCAGGTAGCCCTTTCCCTGTTCAAATCCCCTGTCCAACCAAATTTCTTAAAACGATACCCCGCCAGCCAAGGCCGCATTTCCGCGAAACAAAAGCGCAGCTTCAAGGCAATGGAAACCTTCTTTGCCCATCGCCCAAACCGCCCATTTTGCATTAACCCAATTTCACACAACCCGCCTGCCGCATTTTTCAAACCGCTTCCCGCACACCGGGCCGGCACACAAGCTTTCCCCTGTTTCGCTTTCCCCACGGCCATCTGCGCCCGCTGCCGCCCAAACGTGCCAAACGGCACGCTTGGGGCTATAATGTTAATTATCTTTAATTCCGAAAGGCTGTGTGTGTCGAAAATGGGCATGTCGAGAATGGCCAAGGGGATTATTGCGGCCGTGGTCTCCAATATCTTGTTCGGCTCGCTGTTTATGTTCGGCCCGTGGATGCGGCCGATGACGGGCACGGATGTATTTGCCTGGCGTATTGTCGGCACGTTTGCCTGCGCGCTCTCCATCATGCTGCTCACTTCTGCCAAACACGATGCGGCCCGCTTCCTGCGCGAAATCGGCGGCGATGTGCGCCGCTGGGTTTTGGTGCTGCTGCCCGCACCGATTATGATCGGCCAGATTTGGCTGTATATGTGGGCGCCGGTGAACGGCAAGGGCGTGGACGTGTCGATGGGCTATTTCCTGTTTCCGCTCTCGATGATGGTGGGCGGTGTGATGGTGTTCCGCGAACGGCTGGACAGGTTGCAAATGGTGGCCGTGCTGCTGGCTTCGGCGGCGGTGGCGCTGGAAATCTGGCACAGCGGCACGTTCTCCTGGGTAACCATCGCGGTGTTCGCCACTTTCCCGATTTATTACATCATGCGCCGCCAGCAGGGCGTGCCGCCGCTCTTGGGGCTGCTGATGGATTTGATTTTGGCGCTGCCTTTTGTGATTTGGTATTTGGCGATGTATTCGCCCAGCCCGGCCATGATTGAAGCCAAGCCGATCTTGCTGCTGTTTGTTGTGCTGCTGGGGCTCAACGGGGCGGTGTCGATGCAGATCAACCTCACGGCCAACGAGCTTTTGCCGGTGGTGCTGTTCGGTATGCTGAGCTATCTGGAGCCGGCGCTGCTGTTTTTGCTTTCGGTGTTTGTGTTGGGCGAGCATTTGGATTGGGTAACGATGGTGAGCCACAGCCTGATTTGGGCGAGCATTATCGTGATGCTGTATCACGGCATTCAGGCCATGCGCCGCGAAAAGGCGGAACAGGCTACCTGAAAATACTTGCCCCGCTGCAATGCAATAAAAACAAGGCTTCCCGTGCGGAAGCCTTTGCCTTATCGGGCAAAACGGCATGTGCGTAATGTGTTATAATCGCGCGTTAGTTTTCAGGTAGCCTGAAACTGTATTTTGCACACGCCATTTCCCGATACAACAATACGTTTCACCACAAAATCCTTATGCCAAACGAAATCGCCGACATCAGCTACGAAATTCTGGAAGATCTGGAAGACGAAAACGGCCGGGAAACGCCCGCCCTGTTTGTTGCCTGCAATATCCATAACGCAGCAGAAGCAGAAGAGTTCGTAGCCGAAGTGCAGCAGGCCGTTTCTAGCCAGCTTCTGATGGCCTGCCAAGAGGCCGAATTCCTGATGATTACCATCATCGGCAGCATCGAGGCCGAAGCCTTCCGCCAGCTTTGGCTGCCGCGCATTGAAGCAGACAAATTATTCGCCGCCCTGATGGGCAGGCTAGGCAGTGCCGTGGTGGTGCACGGTACGCCTGCCGGCGAAATTGTCGGCCAAGCTTCGCTGCTGGCCTAACCAGCTGCCGGTTAAACATCCTAATTTGCGCTGCCATTTTTCAGGTAGCCTCAACTCATTCCAAATTACAGAAAAGCAACCATGACAGAACAACCCCAGCAAGAATACGGCGCCGACAGCATCCAAGTCCTCGAAGGTTTGGAAGCCGTGCGCAAACGCCCCGGCATGTACATCGGCGACACCCAAGACGGCTCCGGCCTGCACCACATGGTGTTCGAAGTGCTGGACAACGCGATTGACGAAGCCTTGGCCGGCTATTGCGACAACATCACCGTGGCCATCAACGCCGACGAATCCATCACGATTGAAGACAACGGGCGCGGCATCCCCACCGGCATCCACCCGAAAGAAGGCCGCTCCGCCGCCGAAGTCATCATGACTATCCTGCACGCCGGCGGCAAGTTCGACAACAACAGCTACAAGGTCTCCGGCGGCCTGCACGGCGTGGGAGTGAGCGTGGTGAACGCGCTGTCCGACTGGCTGAAACTCACCATCTGGCGCGAAGGCAAAGAGCATTTCGTGGAATTCAAGCGCGGTGAAACCGTCGCCCCGCTCAAAGCCGTGGCCGACGCCCCTGCCGGCAAACACGGCACGCGCGTGCAGTTCCTCGCCAGCGAGGACACCTTCGGCCTCGTGCAATACAAATTTGAAACGCTGGCCAAGCGCATCCGCGAATTGTCGTTCCTGAACAACGGCGTGAAAATCGAACTGTTCGACAAGCGCGACGGCAAGCACGAAAACTTCGCCGAAAGCGGCGGGGTGGCGGGCTTCGTGCGCTACACCACCGGCAGCAAAAAACCGCTGCACGACAAAATCTTCTACACCATCGGCGAAAAAGACGGCATGACGGTGGAATGCGCCATGCAGTGGAACGACAGCTATCAGGAATCCGTGCAGTGCTTCACCAACAACATCCCGCAGCGCGACGGCGGCACACACCTCACCGCCCTGCGCGCCGCGATGACGCGCACGATTAACCAATACATCGAAGCCAACGAAATCGCCAAAAAAGCCAAGGTGGATACCAGTGGCGACGACATGCGCGAGGGCTTGGTGTGCGTGCTCTCCGTGAAGCTGCCCGACCCGAAATTCTCCTCCCAAACCAAAGACAAGCTGGTGTCCAGCGAAATCGCGCCGGTGGTGAACGAAGTGTTGAGTCAGGCACTGCACGAGTTTTTGGAAGAAAATCCGACCGATGCCAAAATCATCTGCGGCAAAATTGTGGAAGCCGCCCGCGCCCGCGAAGCCGCCCGCAAAGCCCGCGAAATCACCCGCCGCAAAGGCGTGATGGACGGCTTGGGCCTACCCGGCAAACTGGCCGACTGCCAAGAAAAAGACCCGGCCTTGTCCGAGCTTTATCTGGTGGAGGGCGATTCTGCCGGCGGCTCAGCCAAGCAAGGTCGCGACCGTAAATTCCAAGCCATCCTGCCGCTGAAAGGCAAAATCCTCAACGTGGAGAAAGCCCGCTTCGAGAAAATGCTCGCCAGCCAGGAAGTCGCCACGCTGATTACCGCGCTGGGCACGTCCATCGGCAAGGAAGAGTTCAACCTGGAAAAACTGCGCTACCACCGCATCATCATCATGACCGATGCCGACGTGGACGGCGCGCATATCCGCACCCTGCTGCTCACCTTCTTCTACCGCCAAATGCCCGAACTGGTAGAACGCGGCTACATCTACATCGCCCAACCCCCGCTGTATAAAGCCAAATACGGCAAGCAGGAACGCTACCTGAAAGACGACACGGAAAAAGACGAATTCCTACTCGGGCTGGCGGTGGACAAAGCCAAAATCGTGTCCGGCAGCCGCACGCTCGAAGGTGCCGACCTAGAGCGCGCCGCCAAACAATTCCTGCGCGCCCGCAGCACCATCGAGCAGGAAAGCCGCATCATTGACGGCCTTGTGCTGCGCGCCCTGCTCGACACCAGCCCCATCGACCTCACCAGCACAGAAAACACCGATGCCGCCATCGCCGCGCTCAACCCCCTGCTGCACAAAGAACAGGTGGTGCTCGAACGCCTCGACGGCCACGAAGGCGGCCATTTCATCAAAATCACCCGCCAGCTGCACGGCAACGTGATGGTTTCCTACCTTGATCAGAAGTTTATCGACAGCAAGGCCTACCAAACCATCAGCCGCGCCGCCGAGCAACTCAAAGGCCTGGTGCAGCCCGGTGCCCTGCTCTACAAAGGCGAAGCCGAGCCGCAGCCGGTAAACAGCTTCGAGCAGGCCATCGACATCCTGCTCGCCGGCGCGCAAAAAGGCATGGCCATCCAACGCTACAAAGGGCTGGGCGAAATGAACGCCGAGCAGCTGTGGGAAACCACCATGGATCCGGAAGTGCGCCGCCTCCTGAAAGTGCGCATCGAAGACGCCATCGCCGCTGATGAAGTATTCGTTACCCTCATGGGCGACGAAGTCGAGCCGCGCCGCGAGTTTATCGAAACCAACGCCCTGATTGCGCAGAATATCGACGCGTAAACAGCCGCATATTTTTCAGGTAGCCCCTGCAGCGTTTGAGGCTACCTGAAAAATATGGCACCTTCATTTTTAACCGGAATCACATTGCCCCGCCTTACCCCCGATTTAAAATTAGTCCACTATCCAAGCACCACCGCCCGACAAACAATCGGGCGTTTTTTATTGGGCAAGCAAAGGCTACCTGAAAATTCAGCTTCAACGCAATGAAAGATAAATTTTCAGGTAGCCTAATATTTCCATTAATTCATGATATTGCCACTTATATTTATATAACAAATCGTAAACATAGTTCCGATAGCTAAAATTTTTGGATATAGTGCAGCCCATAGCAAGACATGAGGAATTTCCTCCCAACCATCGCAAAAGGAACACAAACCATGACCCAAAAATGCCCTGTTACCCACCTCACCATGAACAACGGCGCGCCCGTCGCCGACAACCAAAACAGCCTGACCGCCGGCCCGCGCGGCCCTCTGTTGGCACAGGATTTGTGGCTGAATGAAAAACTCGCCGACTTCGTGCGCGAAGTCATCCCCGAACGCCGTATGCACGCCAAAGGTTCGGGCGCGTTCGGCACGTTCACCGTCACGCACGACATCACGAAATACACCCGCGCCAAAATCTTCAGCGAAGTGGGAAAGAAAACCGAAATGTTCGCCCGCTTCACCACTGTGGCCGGCGAACGCGGCGCGGCAGATGCGGAACGCGACATCCGCGGTTTCGCGCTGAAGTTTTACACCGAAGAAGGCAACTGGGACATGGTCGGCAACAACACGCCCGTGTTCTTCCTGCGCGACCCGCGCAAATTTCCCGACCTGAACAAAGCCGTCAAACGTGACCCGCGCACCAATATGCGCTCCGCCACCAACAACTGGGACTTCTGGACGCTGCTGCCCGAAGCCCTGCACCAGGTAACCATCGTCATGAGCGACCGCGGTATCCCCGCCAGCTACCGCCACATGCACGGCTTCGGCTCGCACACTTACAGCTTCTGGAACGAAGCGGGCGAGCGTTTCTGGGTGAAATTCCACTTCCGCAGCCAGCAGGGCATTAAAAATCTGACCGACAAAGAAGCCGCAGCCATCATCGCCAACGACCGCGAAAGCCACCAGCGTGATTTGTACGAAGCCATCGAACGCGGCGAGTTTCCGAAATGGACGATGTATGTCCAAATCATGCCCGAAGCCGATGCGGAAAAAGTGCCGTACCATCCGTTCGACCTGACCAAAGTTTGGCCGAAAAAAGACTATCCGCTGATTGAAGTGGGCGAGTTCGAGCTGAACCGCAATCCGGAAAACTTCTTCGCCGATGTGGAACAATCCGCCTTCGCCCCGAGCAACCTCGTTCCCGGCATCGGCGCCAGCCCCGACAAAATGTTGCAGGCGCGCCTGTTCAACTACGTCGACGCGCAACGCTACCGCTTGGGCGTGAACTTCCGCCAAATCCCCGTCAACCGCCCGCGCTGCCCCGTCCACAGCAACCAGCGCGACGGACAAGGTCGCGCCGACGGCAACTACGGCAGCCTGCCGCACTACGAACCGAACAGCTTCGGCCAATGGCAGCAGCAGCCCGACTTCGCCGAACCGCACTTGAAAATCAACGGCGACGCGGCGCATTGGGACTACCGCCAAGACGATGACGATTACTTCAGCCAACCGCGCGCCCTATTCAATTTGATGAACGCAGAACAGAAACAGGCCCTGTTCAGCAACACCGCCGCCGCTATGGGCGACGCGCCGGACTTCATCAAATACCGCCACATCCGCAACTGCCACCGTTGCGACAAAGCTTACGGCGAAGGCGTGGCCAAAGCCTTGGGGCTGACGGTGGCAGACGCAATCAAAGCCCGCGAAAGCGACCCCGCGCTCGGCCAAGGCGGCTTGCTGTAAGCGCTCGGCAAACCATCATCCAGCCATCATCAAAGGCTACCTGAAATTTCAGGTAGCCTTTTTTTGCCCGCGCCCATTCCAAACCCTCCACCCAAACGTTAAAATCCACCCGTTTTATTTCCCCTATTCCACAAAAATTCAGAAAGGACAACCATGCTCCGCCGCCTCACCGCCCTCCTCGCCCTCGCCTTTGCCGGCCAAGCCTACGCCGCCACCTTCATCGCCGACAGCATCCCCTACGCCCCCGACGCCAAAGTGGCCGACCGCATCAGCACCGAATGCACCGAGCTGGGCAAAACCTTCACCCAAGAAATCATCAGCCAGGCCAAAGAGCAAGGCATCGAGCTGCAAACCGCCCCCGCCGACAGCCTCGCCGCACAGCCCGACCGCATCGACATCCAAATCACCGACATCCGCAGCTACGGCAGCGCCTTCACCGGCCACTACAAATCCATCAACCTCCAGCTCACCCGCTACCAAAACGGCCAGCCCACCGCCAGCACCAAGCTCAGCCGGCGCTCCCTCGGCGGCATGGGCGGCATGTTCAAAAGCTCCTGCTCCGTACTCGACCGCGTAACCGGCACCCTCTCCAAAGACATCGCCGCCTGGATCAAAGCCCCCGCCAACGCCGTTCCGGCCGAAACCGAAGCCGCCAGCCAAGCCAAATAAGCCACACCCGTTCCAAAGGTTACCTGAAATCCGCCCTGCCGTTTTTAGCTCCGCAGAAACTCCACCTTGCTTTGCAAGACATCGTTTTAGCTTCGCAGAAACTCCTCCTTGCTTCGCAAGACATCGTTTTAGCTCCGCAGAAACTCCACCTTGCTTCGCAAGACATCGTTTTCAGGTAGCCTTCCACACATCCAAAGAGGCCCAGCATGAAATACATCCACACCACCGCCGACACCCTCGAGCACCTCCGCAGCCAAGCCAAAAAACGCCAAAGCAAACAAGGCGGCAAAATGGCCGACCTGCTCAACCGCGCCGCCCAAGAAGCCAAATACCAAAACTGGCGCCACGCCGAAGCCTGCTACCACACCGGCGAACGCTTCGGCCGCACCCCGCTCACCGAAGCATGCCACACCGCCGTCGAACACACCCGCGCCGGGCAGGATTACGTCACCGCCACCGGCTTCGAAACCGCCCTGCCCAGCGCCTACCTCCTCTTCAACACCGACCGCGGCGACGCCTGGCTCTACGACGTATTCAGCCAGCAAGCCCTCTGCCTCATGCACCAGCGCCAAGACATCCCGCCCGCCCCCATCACCTTCGCCGACAAACGCTTCAGCATCCCCTGGGACGGCCAAATCGACCGCAGCACCCCCATCCCCAGCCTCGACCCCGCCAACGAAGCCGCCCGTGCCAAACTCGGCGGCCGCTACATCTTCCCCGAATACGTCGCCCTCATGCTGGAAGACCTCGGCAGCCAGGCCGCCCGCCAGGCGCACCAATTCTTCCACAACGAACACGGCGAAACCGCCCCGCCCGAACACGGGCACCACCATCACGACCACGGGCACAACTGCGGCTGCCAACACTAGCCCCAACATTTCAGGTAGCCACAAAGGCTACCTGAAAACCAGAAACCTTCCCAACCGGCCAACCAAGCACGCAGGCACTTAGCCGAAGCAAACATGAAACACCTGCTACTCATCACCGCCCTATCCTCCGCGCCCGTATTCGCCGCAGACATCTGCGCCAAGCTCCCAACCGGCGAAAGCAACCGCGCGGTATACCAAACCCTGCGCGAAACCATACGCCAATCCGCCACGCATGAGCAGCCGTCCGAACCCAAACGCACGGCTGCCGACCCCGAAACGGTTCGTGCCGCGCAAGTGGCATTGTGCCGTGCCAGCCATATCGATGCCGGCGTCGGCGGATACGGCTACCTGGTACAGAGCCAATCCATTGCCTATGCGGTTTTGCGCCAGCAACCCGATGCAGACCAGCAATTTGCCGACCTGTTCCGCAGCAGCCGGCACACGGCAACAAAAATTTATGCGCTGGCCGGGTTGGCGGCTTCCAAAAACCCCGCTGCGGCGGCGCAATACCGCCGCCTGCGCGCGCAAATCAACCCGGAAGAAAATGTGGGGTTTGCCTGGACCGATGTGGTGGACGGCAGATCGGTCGGCGACATGCTGCAATGGATTGACAGCGGCAAATTTGACGAAGCCGTGTTGAGCAGCGAATTCTGCCGCCGTTCGGGGCTGTGCGGGGAAAAACCGCGGCAAAGCGGCGCGCATTGAAGCCTTGCAAAGCAGCCTTGCCGTTTTATCCGTGAGTTAAACATGCCGGGATAGGCGGTACGGATTCGGCTTGCTGCCTGATGCCGCTCCATTGCCACAACAAAAGGCTACCTGAAAATCATTTTTCAGGTAGCCTTTCCCGTCCCGCAAGCCTCATTCGATATTCTGCACCTGCTCGCGCATCTGCTCGATCAGCACCTTCAACTCAACCGAAGCCTGCGTGCACTCTGCCGCAATGGATTTGCTGCCCAGCGTGTTTGCCTCGCGGTTGAGCTCCTGCATCAGGAAATCCAGCCGCTTGCCCACGCTGCCTTTAGGCTTCGTGTTCACAATGCGGCGCACTTCGGCGATGTGCGTGCGCAGGCGGCTGAATTCTTCGTCCACATCCGCCTTCTGCATAAACAACGCAAATTCCTGCTGCAGGCGGTCGTTGTCCACATTGCCCACCGCCTCGCGCAGCCGCTGGCTCACTTTATCCATATGCTGTTGCAGCAGCTGCGGGAACTGGCCGGAAAGCGCATCCAGAATCTGCTCCATCTGCTGCAGGCGCTGCAACAGGTGCTGCTGCAGCTGGCTGCCTTCGCGGCTGCGCGCCTGGTTGAAACCATCCAGCACCTCGTTGATCAGGCGCAGCACGCTCTCGTCCAAATCACCCGCCTCTTCCGCCGGCGCGGCCAGCACGCCGGGGAAGGCCAGGATGTCGGCCACGCCCAGGCGGGCGATATCCGGATGTTTGCGGCAAATCTTGCGGTTGAGCTTGGCCAGCTGCGACACCAGCTTTTTGTTCACTTTCAGCTCGCGGCCCGCCGCAGCTTGCGCGCCGTGCTGGAGCTGGATACGGCATTCGATCTTGCCGCGCGCGGCGCGGGCGGACACGGCTTCGCGCAACGCGCCTTCGAGGTGGCGCAGGTCTTCGGGCATTTTGAACTGGATATCGAGATAGCGGTGGTTGACCGCGCGCAGTTCAATATAGAGGCGTTTGCTGCCGTGTTCGGCACTGCCGTTGGCAAAGCCAGTCATGCTGTTGATCATGTTGTTTCCTTCCGTTTCAATTAGCAAGTTTTTTAGCTTCGTTTAGCGGAATTCGCTCCGCTCAGTTTGGCGAAACCCGCTCCGTTCGTTTTCACTCCGTGGAAGCCCGCATTTTTTCAGGTAGCCTCAAGCCATTATCTACCTGCCCTTGGCAAAGCTGCCGAGCACGCCGGCGCCCACAATCACCAGCATGCCGGCGATTTCATGCCAGCTGGTGCTGTCGCCGAGCCAGAAAATGCCCAGCAGGGTGGAAAACACCACGGTGAGGTAGGAAAGCGAGGCCACGGTGAGCTTGTGCCCCACCTGGTAGGCGCGGGTCATCGCCAGCTGCGCCAGCGTGCCGCACACGCCCAGCCCGAACAGATAGGGCAGTGATTCGGCCGCGAGCCGGTGCCAGCCTTGGATGCTGGCCAGCACACCGGACATCGCGGTGGCCACGCAGCAGAAATAAAACACCACGCGCCAGCTCGGCTCGCCCAGCAGCGAAAGTTCCCGCACCTGCAAATAAGCCCAGCCCGCACCCAAGCCCGAGGCCAGGCCGATGAGTCCGGCCAGCTGCTGGTCGGCTGCGATGGTGGGTCGCAGCAAGAGGACGATGCCGCCGAAGCCCATCAGCAGCGCCGCCCACATCCTCGGCGTGATTTGCTCTTTGAGGAACAGGAAGGAGAGCAGCGCCAGAAACAGCGAGGAGGTGTAGTTGAGGGTAACGGCGGTGGCCAGCGGCAGGTGGACGATGGCGTGAAACGAGAGCAGCAGCGCCACCGAGCCGGTGATGCTACGGTTGAGGTGCGACACCAGATAGGGCGTTCGGAAGGCATGCCCGCGCCACCATGCCGGCAGACCGATGGCCAAAAGGCCGAACAGCATGCGCCAAAACACCAGCTCGTTGAAGCCGAAGCCGAAACGGCTGCCGGCAGCCTTGGCAAAGGCGCTGGTGAGTGCAAACAGGGCGGCGGAAATCACCATCCAGCCGGAGCCCAGGCGGTCGGTGGCAATGGCGGGGGTATGCATGACGGCTTCAATCGGGTTGCGGAAAATTTTCAGGTAGCCTCTTAATTAAAAAGGCTACCTGAAAAACAAACTGGGCTATCTCACCGGATAAAAATGGCAGGCATTCGGCAGCAAAACAGCGGCAGAAACCAACAGCCGAGACATCCAGGTTTTCAATGATGCTTTCATCACTACTCTTTCATAACGGGTGGCCGATAAAGATCCGGCGCAATTTTCAGGCAGCCTATCCGGCGATGAGGGCTACCTGAAAAGGATACAGGCCATTATTCGCCAGCCGTTCCACCCTCGGCCGCCGCGGCTTCGGAAGCGGGCAGGATGCGGTAATACACTTCGCCGGGGCCGACATAGCCCAGCTCGGTGCGGGCGATTTCGGCAATCGCGTCCTGGCCGCTGCGCAGATTTTCCACTTCTGCCTTCAGCGACTGGTTGCGCCACACTAAAGCCTGGTTGGCTTCGCGCTGGCGCTCGGCTTGGGCTTCCAGCCGCCACATATCGCGCCAGCCGCCTTTGGCCAGCCACAAATCATGTTGCAGCCACACCAGCGCCAAGGCCAACACCACGGTTACCCATTTCATTTTTCAGGTAGCCTTTAGCGCGCCAGGTGGTAGAAAGCGGCTTGGCCGGGATAATAGGCGGCGCTGCCCAGTTCTTCTTCGATGCGCAAAAGCTGGTTGTATTTGGCCATGCGGTCGGAGCGGGAGAGCGAGCCGGTTTTGATCTGCATGCAGTTGGTGGCCACGGCCAAATCGGCGATGGTGCTGTCTTCGGTTTCGCCGGAGCGGTGGCTCATCACGCTGGCATAGCGGTTGCGCTTGGCCAAATCCACGGCTTTCAAGGTTTCGCTCAGGGTGCCGATTTGGTTCACTTTCACCAACAACGCATTGGCGATACCGTCTTTAATGCCTTCGGCCAGAATCTGCGGATTGGTCACAAACAAATCGTCGCCCACCAGCTGCACTTTGCCGCCCAACTTTTGAGTGAGCAGCTTCCAGCCTTCGCGGTCGTTTTCGTCCATGCCGTCTTCAATGGAGATAATCGGATAGCGGGAAACCAGGTCGGCCAAGTAATCGACAAATTCGGCATTGGTGAGCGCTTTGCCTTCGGCGGAGAGGTGGTATTTGCCTTCGCGGTAAAACTCGCTGGAGGCGCAATCGAGCGCCAATAGCACATCTTTGCCGGCTTCGTAGCCCGCCGCCTGCACGGCTTCCAAAATCAAATCCAGCGCTTCGGCATGGCTGCCCAAATTGGGAGCGAAACCGCCTTCATCGCCCACGGTGGTGGGGAAGCCTTTGTCGTGGCAGATTTTCTTCAGGTGGTGGAACACTTCCGCGCCACAGCGTAACGCATCCCGGAAGCTCGCCGCGCCCACCGGCATAATCATGAATTCTTGAATATCCAGACTGTTGTTGGCGTGTTCGCCGCCGTTGATCACATTCATCATCGGCACCGGCATCGCCATCGGCCCAGCGCCGCCCAAATAGCGGTAGAGCGGCAGGCCGGCATCTTCGGCAGCCGCACGCGCCACGGCCATGGATACAGCCAAGGTGGCATTGGCGCCGAGGCGCCCTTTGTTGTCCGTACCGTCCAATTCCACCAGCACGCTGTCGATATAGCTCTGTTCGGAAGCATCGATGCCGATTACGGCCTGGGCGATTTCGTTGTTCACATTTTCCACCGCCTTGAGCACGCCTTTGCCCAAATAGCGCTCGGCATCGTCGTCGCGCAGCTCCAAGGCTTCTTTCTGACCGGTGGAGGCGCCGCTGGGCACGGCCGCGCGCCCCATTACGCCGCTTTCCAGCAACACATCGCATTCTACGGTGGGATTACCGCGCGAATCGAGAATCTCGCGGGCGAAAACATCAATAATGGCGCTCATGCAGTCTGCTCCAAATAAATTAATCGGCTGAAGAAACGGCGGCTCACCCGCCAAAACAGCGCGATTATACCCTGAAACGAATAGCCTTGAAACGATACCGCCCTGCCGTAACAATCCAACGGCAAGCTCCCCGCAATGTATTTGCCCGCACTTGACAAAACCCGCGTTTGGGCATTAAATACGCCACCATTCCTTACGCCGATTTGATACAGCTTGCGGGCGTTAAAACAGCTAAAGCGTACCCATAGCGACACGCACCATCTGTTTTAAGCCCATTGCCAATTCAATGGGCTTTTATGTTTTTCAATAAATTATGATTATTCTGGATTCCGTTTGCAAAAGCTACCACCACGGCAAAAGCAACCAATTCATGGCCGTGCACCCCTTGAGCCTGAGCATCGAACAAGGCGAGGTGTTCGGGCTGATGGGCTATTCCGGCGCAGGCAAATCCACCCTGTTGCGCCTGATTAACCTGTTGGAACGCCCCGATAGCGGCAAAGTGCTGGTGGACGGCCAAGACCTCACCGCCATGAACCCCGCCCAGCTGCGCGCCGCGCGGCAGAGCATCGGCATGGTGTTCCAGCAATTCAACCTGCTGGCCAACCGCACCGTGGCCGGCAACGTGGCCTTCCCGCTGGAAATCGCCGGCTGGAGCAAAGACAAAATCAATGAGCGCGTGGGCGAATGCTTGCAGATTGTCGGCTTATCCGACCGTGCGCAACACTACCCCGCCCAGCTTTCCGGCGGGCAGAAGCAGCGGGTGGGCATTGCCCGCGCGCTGGCACCGAACCCGAGCGTAATTCTGGCCGACGAGCCCACTTCCGCACTCGACCCGGCCACCACCCGCAGCGTGCTCGACTGCCTGCAAGACATCAACCGCCGCTTCAACGTAACCATCGTGATCGTTACCCACGAAATGAGCGTGATCCGCCGCCTGTGCAGCCGCACCGCCCTGCTGCATCAGGGGCACTTGCTGGAAGTGGCCGATGTGCGCGACAGACAGATCCTGGCGCACACCAACATCGGGCGCGAACTGGTACAGGAGGATTAAAATGGGGCAGCAATACGATATTTGGGAAAACCTGATGCGCCTGCGGCCGGAGTTTTACAAATCCTTCTGGCAAACGGCGGTGATGCTCGGCATTTCCGTGCCCGTGAGCGTGCTGATTGGCGGGCTGCTGGGCGTGTGGCTGTTCACCACCAACCGCAATCAGATTTTTGCCAACCGCCGCGTGAACCATTTCCTCGGCTTTACCATCGATTTCATCCGCGCATTCCCCTTCGTTATCCTGATGATTGTGATGATGAAGCCCACCCGCATGATTATGGGCACCACCTTCGGCCCGGTGGCCGCTTCCATCTCGCTCAGCGTGGCCGCCATGTTTTATTTTGCGCGGCTGGTGGAGCAAAATTTGGCCGAAGTGCCCAAAGGCGTGGTGGAAGCCGCGCTGGCGATGGGTGCCAAGCCTTCCACGATTATCACCAAAGTGCTGCTGAACGAAGCGCGTGCCGGCCTGGTGCGCAGCATCGCCATCCTGATTATCGCCACGCTGGGCACCAGCGCGGCAGCCGGCTTAATCGGCGGCGGCGGCGTGGGCGACCTCGGCATTCGCTACGGCCACCAGCGCTACATGGCCGATGTATTGTGGACCGTGGTTGCCCTGCTCTCGGCTTTGGTTATCTGCATTCAGGCGGTCGGCAACTATCTGGCCGCCCGTTTGGACAAACGTTAGTTTATGATTCCTTTCCCAACCTGTTTATCCATTTGTTAAGGAGACACACAATGAAAGCTTTATGGAAACTCACCCTCGCCGCCGTGCTGGGCATGACCCTGGCCGCCTGCGGCGGACAAGACAGCGGCGCCGGCCAGGCATCGGCCGCTTCTGCCGGCAGCCAGCCCGCCGCCGAAGCCAAACGCGAAATCCGCTTCGGCACCACCCCGGGCGACTTTGCCGACATGATCAAAGACCAAATCCAGCCGATTCTGGAAAAACAGGGCTACACCGTAACCCTCACCGAATTCCCCGACTATGTTACCCCCAACCAGGCTCTGGCCGAAGGCGCCATCGACATCAACATCTTCCAGCACAAGCCCTATCTGGATTCCTTCAAAGCCGAGCACAACCTCGATCTGACCGAAGTATTCCAAGTGCCCACCGCCCCGCTGGGCATCTACCCGGGCAAACTCACCGCGCTGGATCAGGTGAAAAACGGCAGCACCGTTTCCATTCCCAATGATCCCTCCAACCTGGCCCGTGCCCTGGTGATGCTCGACAACCTCGGCTGGATTAAGCTGAAAGAAGGTGTTGACCCGCTGCGCGCCGCCCGCACCGACATTGCCGAAAACACCAAAAACATCGAATTCGTGGAAATGGAAGCCGCCAACCTGCCGCGCAGCCGCCAAGACGTAGACTTCGCCATCGTAAACGGCAACTACGCCATGTCTTCCGGCATGAAACTGGCCGAAGCCCTGTTCCAAGAGCCCAGCTTCGCCTACATCAACTGGTCTGCCGTACGCACCGCCGATAAAGACAGCCAATGGGTGAAAGACGTAACCGCCGCCTACAACTCCCAAGAGTTTAAAGACTATGCCCACAAACGCTTCGTCGGCTACAAATACCCCGCCGTTTGGGGCGAAGGCGCCGCCGCAGCTTCAGCCGCCTCTGCCGCTTCCGCCGCCAAATAATCCGCGCGGATAAAGCAAACAGCAGCCGTTTCAGCCAGCCTGAAGCGGCTGTTTTGCTGCGGATTGCGGATTAAGGAAGCCCGGATATTTTTCAGGTAGCCTGTTACACATAGAGGCTACCTGAAAAATACGCAGGCATCCCGCAAACCGTTTAAACGCAATGGCAATAAAGGCTACCTGAAACACACACCGCCACAGCCAAAAACATTTGGCAGCCCCGCCAAACTCCGCTACACTGCGCTCCCTTTTTTCACACCACACAAGGAAACATCATGGCACTCATGGACAACCTGATGAACGCTGCCGCCCAAATGCTCGGCGGCAAAGACAGCAACGGCACCGGCCCGCTGAGCGACATGGCGATGGATTTGGTCAAACAGCAAGGCGGCCTAAGCAATCTCATCAGCCAATTGCAGCAAGGCGGCCTGGGCGACACATTGAACAGCTGGGTATCCAACCAAGCCGGCAACCTGCCCGTATCCGGCAGCCAGCTGCAACAAGCCCTCGGCAGCGACACCGTAAACCAGCTCGCCCAAAAGTTCGGCGTGGACGCCAGCCAAGCCAGCGACATGCTGGCCAAAATCCTGCCCGACCTAGTGGACAAAGCCACCCCCAACGGCAGCGCGCAAGACGCCGACGGCTTCGGCTTATAGCTGACTCAATTTTAAATTGATACAAGGCAGCGAGCCGCAGATAGTACAAGTAGTACAGCAAGGCGAGCTAACGCTGTATCGATTTAAAAGGGAGTTAGCTATAGACGACATCGCCTCCCCGCTGCTGCGAAACTTCATGAAATAAACCAAAGGCCGTTTGCCCCCGCAAACGGCCTTTCCCAAAACAGCTTTCCAAGCAGAGGCTGCCTGAAACCTCATCCTCGGCATAGCGCCAATATTTTCAGGTAGCCCTATCCCCTGCCCCGCTCCACCACCACGCCCACCTGAGCCACGCCCGGCAGAATCCCCGGCTTCACCGCCTTCACCCGCACGCTCTCGCAAGCCGCAAAACGGTCCAGCAGCAACTGCGCGGTGTATCCCGCCAGCGCCTCCAGCAGGAAAAACTGCTGCCCGGCCAGCGAAGACACCACCAGCTCTGCCGCCTCGGCATAGCTCACAGTATCCGCCACATCATCGCTCGCTTCGGCAGCGCGCAGGTCGGTGCGGATGTCGATGTCCAGCAGCACGGTTTGAGGGCGGCGGCGCTCCCAGTCGAAAACGCCGATCAGGGTTTGGGCTTTGAGCCCGTGCAGAAAAACAGTATCCATGTTGCGATTGTCCTCGTGATAAAATCCGACTCGTTTGTTTGAATGTGAATTAAGCTTATGGCTGACTTACTGTCTGTTTGGGGCGTGGCCGCGGTGGCCGCGTCTTATCTGATCGGCTCGCTCTCGTTTGCCGTGATCGTGTCCAAATTTTACGGGCTCGACGACCCACGCAGCTACGGCTCGGGCAACCCGGGCGCCACCAACGTGCTGCGCAGCGGCCGCAAAAAAGCCGCCGCGCTCACGCTCTTGGGCGACGCGCTCAAAGGCCTGATTGCCGTGCTGCTCGCCCGCTGGCTGCAAGCGCGTTTCGGCCTGGCCGACGAAGTGGTGGCGGCAGTGGCCGTGGCGGTGCTCGCGGGGCACATGTGGCCGCTGTTTTTCGGCTTCAAGGGCGGCAAGGGCGTGGCCACCGCGCTGGGCGTGCTGCTGGCGCTGTCGTGGCCGGTGGCGCTGATTTGCGCGGCGGTGTGGCTGGTGATGGCCTTCGGGCTGAAGATTTCTTCGTTGGCGGCGCTCGCGGCCACAGTAGTCAGCCCGCTGGCGGCGGCGTTTCTGGTGCCGCAGCCTTCCTGGCAAGCGGCCATCGCGGTGATTGCCGCGCTGGTGCTGCTGCGCCACCGCAGCAATATCCAAAACCTGCTCAGCGGCAAAGAAAGCAAAATCGGCTCGGGCAAATAGCGTCTTGCCAAGTGGCCGGATAGAGGCTACCTGAAATTTTTAGCTTCGCAGAAACTTCGCTGCGCTGCGTTTTCAGGTAGCCTTTGTTGTTTGCACCCGCATTCAACCCGCCTCAAGCAGCAATTCCGTCGGGCATCCATGCCCGGCCTACGGCTCACAAACATTTTTCAGGCAGCCTTTTGGCATTCTTCCCAAGGCTACCTGAAATCCAACCCGGCCTTTTTCAGGTAGCCTCTTGCCGCCCCGCATCTTTCAGCAGCAATGCCGCTGCCTGCCGCCCGCTTTGCACGGCGGCTTCCAGCGTGGCTGGGTAGCGCGGGTGCAGGTAATCGCCGGCGAGATAAATGCGCTGGCGGCGCAGCCAGGCGGTAGGGATGGCGGGGCGGCCGACATGGCTGGCGGCGGTGGCGCGTTTTTCGGTAATCACCTGTGCGGCGGCCGGGCGCGGCAGGTGCGGATTGATGCGCAACAAATCCTGGTGCACGCGCGCCGCCCACTCTTCGCGGCTCAATTTGCCCAGCTGGTCGGACAGCGAAATCACGGCTGACACTTCGCCGCGCCCCAAGCCCAGCGCGTCGCGGTCGACAAACCATTGCGCGGTGCCCTCGGCGAGGCCGGTGATCGGCACGGGCAGCGCGGGCGGATCGGCATAGCGCAGATACACAGTGGTGATGGCATGGTATTCCAGCGCAGCCAGCGCGGCGGCAATCTCGGGCGGCGCGGCCTCGGGCAGCAGTGCGGGCACATGATAGGGCGCCACGGCCAGCACGGCGGCGTCGAAAGCTTCGCCGTTAATCAGCAGGCTGCCCGAAAGCGCCTGCGCCATCTGCGGCACACGCGTTTCCAAGCAGATTGCCGCGCCATGCTTTTGCAAACGGCGGCACACCGGCCCGGCAAACAGCCGCCCCAAATCCTGCTTGGGCAGCAGGAAATCGCTGGCCGCGCGCTCTGCCCACACGCCGTCGCGCAGCACGTTTTGCAGGCGTTGCAGCGAGGCCTGCTCCAAATCCGTGTTCATCGCGCCCCACACCAAGGGCTGCCAAAACTGCTGCTGCAAACGGTGCGACACCTGCCGCTGCCGCAGCCAGCCCGCCACGGGCACGTCTGCTTCCAACCGCAAGCCCTGCAAGGCGCGCATTTGGCGCAACAGCGCGGTTTTTTCGCCCCAGCCGATGCCGCGCGCGGCCAGCACGCCGGCGAGCAGGTGCAGCGGCGCGGGCAGGCGGCGGGCGGCAAATTGCAGGCCGTCGGCCATGTGCCACTGCAAAGGCAGGCGCAGAAACGCCTCTTCCTCGCGCACGCCGCAGCGCGCCAGCACGTCGAGCACCTGCCGATACGCGCCCACCAAAATATGCTGGCCGTTATCCGCGTGGGCAAAACCGCCGCTGCCGCCGAAAGCGCGCGCCCGGCCGCCGCACTGCCGACCGGCCTCAAACAGGGTAATCTGCGCCCGGCCGCACAGTGCTTCCGCCGCCGAGAGCCCGGCCCAGCCGCCGCCGATCACCGCCACACGCGGCGCGGCACTCATGGCTTAAACCCCAAGAGCCAGGTTTTCAGGGCGATGCGCGCCTTGCGCGGCTTCGGAATCGCCAGCTTGTAGCGCAGCACGTTGGCGGAGCCGTCGCGCTCGATTTCGTTGAGCAGCGCATAATAAATGGCAGCCATCACCAGCCCGGCCTTCTGGCCGCGCCGCTCGGCAGCCGGCAGCAGGGCCACGGCTTCGCGGTAGGTTTGGCGGGCGCGGGCTACCTGAAAAGCCATCAGCTCGGCAAATTCCGGGCTACCTTTGCGTTGCAAAACATCGGCGGCGGACACGCCGAAACGCTGCAAATCTTCCACCGGCAGGTAAATCCGCCCCAGCCCGGCATCTTCGCCCACGTCGCGGATGATGTTGGTGAGCTGCAGGGCGAGGCCCATTTTGTCGGCATAATCAAGCACGGCGGGGTCTTGGAAACCGAGGATGCGGGCAATCAGCCGCCCCACCGCACCGGCCACGCGCCGGCAGTATTGCTGCAAGGCGGCGAAATCGGCATAGCGGGCGGGGCTCAAATCCATTTCCACGCCGTCAATCACGGCGGCCAGTTCGTTTTCAGGTAGCCCGAAGGCGGGGGCGACTTCGCGCAGGGCTTGGTTTACCGGATGCTCGGGCAGGGCAGCGCCGTGGAAGATTTTGCCCGCGTCCTGCCGCCACCAGGCCAGCGTTTGCGCGGCCACGGCGGGGTCGGAGCAATCGTCGGCCGCGTCGTCGAGCTCGCGGCAGTAGGCGTAGAGCACGGTCATGGCGCAGCGTTTGTCGGGCGGCAGGAAGCGGAAGCCGGCGAGGAAGCTGGAGCCGCTCTCTTCGGCTTTTTGGCGGCAATAGTCGAATGGGGTCATGATTTGCTGATGGGGATAACGGCGGTCGGTGAGGCTTCGCGGAAATAGGTTTTCGGCACACGCAGGTAAAGATAGAGAATGGCGGTGGTGAAGACGATCAGGCCGAGCCATGGGAAGGAAAAAGGGCTGTTGCCGCCTATAGAGGGATACCCCATCGCTTTGGCAAAAAGCTGGCTGCTGATCAGCCAAATAAGATGCAGCCCACCAACACACAGAAACATCATGCGCGCCCACTTATGACGCCGCCACAACCCTAGCGCGCACGCCACCATCGCGACTGCCACCGCAAATGGTTCAATCGTTATCCCAACCACCCCGACTATCATAGCCAAAATCGCTTCATAATCATCAAGCTGATTCACGAAGACATCCCAAGTGCCGATGACAAACTTAGCTATCGTTACCGCCCACAGCAATCCCGCCACGGCCATCAGCGGGCAAAAGATTGTCAAGCCCAAAGGGCGCGATGGGAGAGTTGGGGAAGCAGTATCCATCTATCGGGTTCCAAAGTTATCTGGGGAAGAAATCAGGCTACCTGAAAGCATGAGCTCCAACGGAGTTCAAATGAGCGGGGCAGATTTGGCTGAAACGATGTTCCGGCATTTTTCAGGTAGCCTCAAATACGGGGAAAGGCTACCTGAAAAATCGGCAAACCTCTTTCAGGCAGCCTCCCAACCGTGTGCGCATTCAAGGCCTATTCGCGCCTTCCACCCACGCGGATGCCGTGCTCCATCTGGCCGGCGGGGGCGCCGCCCTTGCCGCCTTTTTGGCGTTCGGAGAGGCGTTGCAGGTAGCCTTCATCGATGTCGCCGGTGGCGTAGCAGCCGTTGAAGCAGGAACTGTCGAAGCCTTCGATGGCGGGGTTGAGCGCGCGCACCACGTCTTCCAAATCGGCCAAATCCTGAAACACCACGCCGTCGGCGGAAATTTCGGCGGCGATTTGGGCGGCATCGCGGCCGTTGGCAATCAGCTCTTCGCGGGTGGGCATGTCGATGCCGTACACGTTGGGATAGCGCACTTCGGGCGCGGCGGAAGCGAAATACACTTTGCGTGCGCCGGCGGCGCGCACCATTTCCACAATCTCGCGGCTGGTGGTGCCGCGCACGATAGAGTCATCCACCAGCAGCACGGATTTGCCGGCAAATTCGCTGTCGATGGGGTTGAGCTTCTGGCGCACGGATTTTTTGCGTGTGGCCTGGCCGGGCATGATGAAAGTGCGGCCGATGTAGCGGTTTTTGATTAGGCCTTCGCGGTAGGGCTTGCCCAGATGCATGGCCAGCTGCAAGGCGCTGGGGCGGCTGGTGTCGGGGATGGGCATCACCACGTCGATTTCATCCGCCGGCAGGCAGCGTTTCACTTTTTCGGCCAGGGTCACGCCCATATCCAGCCGTGCCTGATACACGGACACGCCGTTCATCACCGAATCCGGCCGCGCGAAATACACGTATTCGAACAGGCAGGGCAGAAGGCGCGGCGCCTCGGCGCACCGGCGGCTGTGAAACTCGCCGTCAAAGCCGATAAACACGGCTTCGCCCGGCTCAATATCGCGCACCAATTCGTAGCCCAGGCTGGGAAACACGATGGATTCGGAAGCCACCATATAGGCGGTGCGCCCTGAGCCGTCGGTGTGTTTGCCCAACACCAGCGGGCGGATGCCGTGCGGGTCGCGGAAGGCAAGCATGCCGTAGCCGGCAATCAGCGCCACCACGCCGTAGGCGCCGCGCACTTGGCGGTTGAGTGCGGAGACGGCATCGAAAATATCGTTTACCGCCAAATCGCTGCGGCTGCCGATGATGTGCTGCAACTCGCTGGCCAGCACGTTGAGCAGCACTTCGGAATCGGAACCGGTGTTGATGTGGCGCAGGTGGCGACGGCACAGGGCGGCATACAGCTCTTCGGCGTTGGTGAGGTTGCCGTTGTGCGCCAACACGATGCCGAAGGGCGAATTCACATAGAAAGGCTGCGCCTCGGCGCTGCTGCCGGCATTGCCCGCCGTGGGATAGCGCACATGGGCGATGCCGGCGTTGCCCACCAGGTTGCGCATGTCGCGCGTGCGGAACACGTCGCGCACCATGCCGATGTCTTTGTGCATATGAAACATTTGGCCCTCGGCCGTTACGATGCCCGCCGCATCCTGCCCGCGGTGCTGCAATACCTGCAAGCCGTCATACAGCAACTGGTTTACCGGCTCATACGCCACCATGCCCAACACGCCACACATAAATTCACTCCTCCGGCTCTTGCCGGTAATCAACATGATCCGCCATAAACGGCGGCAGATAGGGCACAGCCAGTTTGGCCAGCCCCTCGAAAACGAAAGCGGTTTGAGAATGCCGCCACTCCTCGCTGGCCGGCAGGTCGGTAAACGCGCAGGCCAGCACCACCAGCGTTACCGCCAACACGCCCTTCACCGCGCCAAACAGCCCGCCCAGCAGGCGGTTTGCCCCGCCCAGCCCCACCGCGCCGGCAGAGGAAGTGAGCACGGTTTGCAGCAGGCGGAACAATAATCTCGCCAGCAAAAACACGCCGATAAACGCCACCACCACAGCCAACGCCGGCGGGCGCAGGCTACCTGAAAGCCAATCGCCCACCGGCGGGGAAAGCAGTTTGGCCGCCAACAGCGAGCCCAGCCACGAAACCAGTCCCACCAATTCGGCCACCACGCCGCGAAACAGCGAAATCAGCGTGAAGGCCACGATCACAAACAGGGCGGCATAATCGAATAAAGTCATCAGCGCTCCAGCAGCATGCCGTCCAAGCCCTGCGCCTTAATCTTGCCCAGCGCCTGACCGGCGGCCTGCCGGTTGGGATAAGAGCCGGTGCGCACGCGGTAGAGCGCGTTGCCGCCTTTATTGGGCGGCGCAGCCACATAGGCGCTCACGCCCGCATCGGCCAGCCGTTTCTGCACCGCGCGCGCCTGCTCCTCGCTGGTGTAGGCACCCACTTGGATCACCATGCGTTTTTCCGGCTGCGCGGCTTGGCTGTCTGCTGCTTTGCCGCCGGAGGAAACTTGGTTGGCGGCGCGGTTGTTCAGTATCTCTTCCGGCGAGAGGCGGTTGTTGCGCTGCTCGGGCCTATGCTGCTCCTCGCGGCGCTGCGGGCGTTCGGCAGGTTTCTGCCCGGCAGGCTTGCCCTCTGCCTGGCGGTGGCGAGACGCCTGGGCGGCAGCCTGCTGCGGCTTCTCCGCTTCGGTGCGGCGGGTGTTGGCGGCCTCGGGCTTGGCCGGCTGCGCAGTTTGCGGCACAGTCGGCTTAGCGGTCGGCACGGTCGGTTTGACCTCGGCCTGCTGCGTGCGCGGCTCGGGGCGGGTTTCTGCCGACGGGCGGCGTTCCGGCGCGTGTTTGCTTTCCACGCGCTGCTCCTGCGCCGGGCGGCGCAGCTGGGCGGGTGGGTTGGCGGCACTGCCGGAATTGGCCAGCGGGTTGGGCAGCACGGCAGTTTGCGTGTCCACCGGTTTGGCAGGCTGCACGGGCGGCGGCGCGGGCTGCACCGGTTCGGCCACCACCACTTCCTGCGGAGCAGACACCGGCTCTGCCGATACTTCTGCCGCGGTATCGGCGCCATCCGGCACTTCTGCAGCCGGCTCGGGCAACGGCTGGCTCTCCACCACGGCAGAGGCCGCCGTTTCGCCGCCGCTCACGGTAACTGCATCGGGCGCGGCGTTATTCTTGTCACTGCCCAGCACTTTGGCCAGCAGCAGCGCCACCACGGCGGTGAGCAACAGCGCACCCACCAGGCGGCGGCGGTTTTTGCGCTTGATCTGCTCGTATTCTTCCAGATGGCGCCAATTGGGGTTGGATTGCGGGGGCATAACTGATTATTCCTGTTGCGGTGCGCCCATGATTTCGGCCACCGTGTGAAACGAACCAAATACGACAATTCTATCATTTTCGCCCGCCTCGGATAAGGCGGAGCGGTAAGCCTCGGCCACGCTGCCAAACAGGCGCACATTACCGATGCCGGCGGCTTGCAGGTGCGATTGCAAGGCTTCTGCCGAGAGGCCGCGCGGCAGCGGCAGCGGTGCCACCAGCCATTCGTCGAACTGGTCTTGCAGCAGCTCGAGCACGGCGCCGATGTCTTTATCCGCCAGCATGCTGAACACGGCCAGCCGCTTTTGCGCGAAAGGCAGCGCGATGAGGCTGCGGCGCAGGGCGCGGGCGGCGTGCGGGTTGTGGCCCACATCCAAAATGGTGAGCGGGCGGCCGGGCAGCACTTGGAAGCGGCCGGGGTGGCGCACCTCGAGCAGGCCGCGCTTGATGGCGCCGATGTCCACCGGCAGACGCGCGTTCAGGCATTCGAGCGCGGCCAGCGCACAGGCGGCATTACCGAGCTGATAGGCACCGCGCAGGGCGGGAAAAGGCAGCGCGTTGCGCTTGCGGCTACCTGAAAACTGCGGGCTGTGCTCGGGATGGAAGTGAAACGACCACTGCTGCTGCTCCAGCCTGCTGAAGCCGAAATCGCGCCCGGCCAAAAGCAAATCGGCGCCGATGGCTTCGGCGTGGCGCCGCAGCGATTCGGGCGGCGGGTTTTGCCCGCAGATAGCGGGCTTGCCCGGGCGGAACACGCCGGCTTTCTCGAAGGCAATGGCTTCCACCGTATCGCCCAAAAAGGCCTGGTGGTCCAAATCCACGGAAGTAACCACGGCCACGTCGGCATCGAAAATGTTCACCGCATCGAGCCGCCCGCCGAGTCCGACTTCCAAAATCATCACGTCCACGCCGGCGCGGTGGAAAATATCCACGGCAGCCAAGGTGTTGAACTCAAAATAGGTGAGCGCGGTGTTGCCGCGTGCGGCTTCGATGCGCTCGAAGGCGGCGGCGATGGCTTCGTCGGAGGCGGGCTGGCCGTTCACGCAGATGCGCTCGTTATAGCGCAGGATGTGCGGGCTGGTGAGCATGCCGGTGGAAAAGCCGGCGGCGCGGTAGATGCTTTCCAAAAAGGCGCATACCGAGCCTTTGCCGTTGGTGCCGGCCACCACGGCCACGGGGCATTGCGGCTGCAGGCCCATGCGCCCTTGCACGGCGCGGATGCGCTCCAAGCCCATGTCGATGCTGCCGTGGCTGTGGGCGGTGCCGCCAGTGTAGGCGGTTTCGAGGTGGGCGAGCCATTGGGAGAGTGTTTTCATTTGTTCGGCCTTGTTTGCGGGTGAGGCTACCTGAAAAATGAGCGGAGCGAATTTCGCTAATAACGATGTCTTGCAAAGCAAGGTGGAGTTTCTGCGAAGCTATAGTGAATGAACAAAAACTAGGACTGCGTTGCCTCGCCTTGCCGTACTACCTGTACTGTCTGCGGCTTCGTCGCCTTGCCCTGATTTTTGTTCATCCACTATAAAACGGCGGGCGGATGTTTTAACTGCGCCAAGACATTGCGTTCAGGCAGCCTGCTTCAACTGATTAAGGCTACCTGAAAACGGTTAAACCTTTTTCAGGTAGCCTTTTGCCGCGGCATTATACCGCAGCCGAATTTAGCTTGGCACACCCTCCAGCGCGGCGGCAATCAGCCCGCTCATGGCGGCATCGATTTGCGCGGCAACGTTTTCCACCGCGCCCAAATTGCGCCCGGCCACCAGCGGCAGCACGCGCCGGTACAACACCCACACGCGCCCGTTTTCCTCGTACACCAGCACTTTCAGCGGCAGCTCGGCCGCCAGCAGCAAATCGGCCTGCATCAGCGGTGTGCCTTTGGCCGGGTGGCCGACAATCAGCAGGCAGGCGGGCGCGAGCGGCAGGCCGTGTTCGGCGGCCAAATCGGAATGCGGGATTTCGGCAAACAGGGTAAGCCCTTGGGCGGCAAAGGCCTGTTTGAGCGCGGCAATGCTTGCTTGGAAATCGAACGGGCTGGTTTGGATAAAATGCTCGGGGTTCATGAGGCTACCTGAAAATAGAAAATGCTTGAGAAACAATGAACGATCGGGCTACTCCGGCCGCGCCTGCCCCCACCGTGCCCACACGCGCAGGCGGCGCAGACCTTCGGCATCGGCAGAATCCGGCCACACGGCCTGGTGAAACCGCCGCCCCCCGTCGGTGTGCCAATGCAGGATTTGCAGCCACGGCAGCACCACGCCGCCGCGCAGGGTGGCCGCCACGGCAATCTGCTGCGGCTGCAAAAACAACACGGCTGCTCCGCCGCTGTCCACCGCCAGCCAGGTAATCCGCAGCGGCCGGCGCAGGGCGTGCCAGGCGGCCAAGGCGGTGAGCGCGAGGCCGAGCCAGCACGGCCAGCCGGCGAAATACAGCAGCCAAACCGCGGCCAGCCACACCCACGCCGCCGTGTGCACAATACGCCGCAGCCGCGAGGGCTTGAAGGCTACCTGAAAAGGCTGCACGGCATCACATCATGTTGTCCACAACTGGGCTGACACGGATGTCGTCGTCGTCCAAATCCAGCACCATATCGTGGAATTCCAAATCAAAAAAGCGGGCAAACAGCTCGGGCGTGAGCTCGGGCCACTGCTCCTGCGGCACTTCCCAAGAGGCCATTTCGCCGCTGAGGATGTCGCGCCAACGCTCGCCGAAGAGGCCGGCGCTCTCTTCGGGCGTGTCGGTTTGCTCAATCAGGTACACGCTGCAATTGCTGCGGATTTGGGAAAGGGTGAGGTCGGGCAGGTCGTCGCCGGTGCTTTTGAGCCAGGCGAGGAAGGCTTCGGTGGGCTTCACCACAACGGCGCTGCGGTCTACGAAATACATGGGGTTTCCTTGAGTGTGAATTGGGATGGTTTCAGCTAGCCTTTGAGCGGAAGCACTGCTGGCTACCTGAAAATTTGTGCTGCGGAATAAGCGAGCGGCTTAGCCGATTGGATTTTCAGGTAGCCTGTTTGCCAGCGCAGGCTACCTGAAATATTACAGCGGATAATCGTAATCCACCACCAGCGGGGCGTGGTCAGAAAACTTTTCCTGCTTATACACGTGGGCGGCTTGGGCACGAGCGGCCAGGGCGGAGGTGGCCATTTGATAGTCGATGCGCCAGCCCACGTCTTTGGCGTAGGCCTGGCCGCGCTGGCTCCACCAGGTGTAGCCGGGCGCTTCGGGATAGAGCGTGCGCCAGATGTCCACCCAGCCGAGCTCGGCAATCACTTTGCCGATCCATTCGCGCTCTTCGGGCAGGAAGCCGGAGTTTTTCAAATTGCCTTTCCAGTTTTTCAAGTCGATGTTTTGGTGGGCGATATTCCAGTCGCCGCAGATGACGATGTCGCGGCCTTGGGCTTGCAGCTCGCGCAGCATGGGGTAGAAGGCGTCGAGGAAGCGGAATTTCACTTGCTGGCGTTCGTCTGAGCTGCTGCCTGAGGGCAAGTAGAGCGAAATCACGGATAAGTTGCCGAAATCGGCCTGCACAAAGCGGCCTTCGGCGTCGAATTCGGCAATGCCCATGCCGGTTTGCACGCGGTCGGGCTCGCGTTTGCTGTAGAGCGCCACGCCGGAATAGCCGCGTTTGTCGGCGCAATGCCAGATGCCGTGCATGCCGTGCGGGGATTTCATGCTGCCGTCCAAATCGGCTTCTTGGGCTTTGAGTTCCTGCACGCAAATGATGTCGGCGCCGCTCTCGGCGAGGTATGGGTGGAAGCCTTTCTTGTAGGCGGAACGGATGCCGTTTACGTTGGCGGAGATGATTCGCATGGTGGTTCCAAATATTTTTATCAGTTTGGTTAAACAGGGAAAGAGGCTACCTGAAATTTTCAGGTAGCCTGCTTGCTTAGCGTTTGCCGCCACATTAGGTAATCGCGCAGCGGCGGCATGGGCGGGCTGATGCAGTGCGGGCAGATGCCGGTTACGTCTTCATCATCGAATTCTTGGTGGAAGGCGTCGGGATCAAAGCGCGACTGTTGCAACACGGCCTGCGCCAGCGCCTGCTGCTGTACCACGTCGAATTCGTAGCCGAGCAAAATTTCGGCCAGCAGGCCGGTTTCGGCGCTGCTGAATCGGGCGCTGTTGGATTGAATCAGGCGGATGTAATCGGCATTGCGGATTTTTTGTTGCAGTAAAACGGAGATATCCATAAAGGAGAAGGCTACCTGAAAAGGTGGGGGAGTGGGTTGAATATTCGGCTTTAAATAAGGTGGTTCATTCAATGCAGCAATTCGCAGTTTTTATCGATATTGTTTCCGCCGGGGAAGACGGTTTGATTGTCGCAACGGCTGCTGCTGCTTTCGCAAATGCGCACAGTTTGGTCTTGGTTAATCAGCAATACGCGAGGTTCTTTGTTTACATCGAAAGCCACGGCTTTAATCGTATATTTATCGCCCAACACACCGCGGGCATTGCCTTGAAATTTGATGCAGAAATGGGCGGTTTGGGTAACCGGTATAGCCGGCCAAGAGGTGGAGTTGGCTTTGAAAGTGCGGTTTCGCGTATAAAAACGCTCCATTGCCCGGCTGTTTTCCAACAAAGCGGCATTCGCTTCTTCCAAACGCGATTTGCGCACAAAAGATTGGTAGGAAGGATAGGCAATCACCGCCAAAACCGCCACAATCGCAATAATCACCAGCAGCTCGATTAAGGTGAACCCGCGCTCAATGCGAATAGATAAGCCGTTCATCTTGCTGCTCCTTTGGGATAACAATAATGGAGCGGCAGTATAAACGGCTTTGAAGCGGAAGGGAATAGTTTGTTAATGTTAGTATTGCTCGCAGTTGGTCGTGTTGCCGTCATTATCAATGTCACACCGGTTTAAAATACCAATACTATTGTAATAGATCCCTTTGGTTTCACGAGGATTTTTTGCACTAGGCCTAGCTATGATTTCGTAGCTATCTGACTTCATGCTATCATTAACAAAAGTAATATTAAAGAAGTCTGTACTTACCGGGGCAGACACTGGGCTATCAGGATCTTTAAACGTCCTATGTACGGTATAAAAACGCTCCATGCTTCGAGCTTTATCCATAATACGCGCTTTTGCTTCCTCCATACGCGCCTTACGAACAAATGAATCATAGCTGGGATAGGCCATTGCGGCCAAAACAGCCAAAATAACAATGCTGATCATCAGCTCTATCAAATTAAAACCCTGAATTTTTGACTTATCCATCATTTTCCCTTTAACCTCTTCTATCCCGACAACAGCCAAATAATTGTTATTTTATTAATTCCACATTTATCTCAAATTAAGAGATAAACAGGCTACCTGAAAGCAGGAACCATACGAAAGCAAAACTGCCCCGCAAGCATCTTCCCCCACTTTTCAGGTAGCCTCTCCCTTGAAACCCTAGTCAGGCTGGCTTCTCGCCCGATAAATCTCTTCTTTCATCTGGCGGATAGCCTCCGGCAGACCCAAAAACACCGCCTGCGCAATCAGCGCATGGCCGATGTTCAGCTCGCGAATTGGCAGAATCCGTGCCACCGGTGCCACATTGTGGATGGTCAAGCCATGGCCGGCGTTTACCACCAAGCCCAACTCCGAAGCAAAATACGCTGCCTCCTCTAAGCGCAGCAATTCGCTCTGCCGCAACGTATGCGAAACCGCATCGGCATAGGCACCGGTATGCAGCTCAATTGCTTGCGCACCCACATCATGCGCTGCACGGATTTGCTGCTCATCCGCATCAATAAATAGCGACACACGGATACCAGCCGCATTCAGTTTCTGTGTAAATTCCGCCACCTTCTGCTGCTGCGCCAACACGTCCAAACCGCCTTCGGTGGTCACTTCCTGCCGTTTTTCCGGCACAATGCACACATCTTCAGGCTGCACCTGCAAGGCGTTATCCAGCATTTCTTCGGTGAGCGCCATTTCCAAGTTCATGCGCGTACGGATGGCCTGTTTGATGGCAAACACGTCCGCATCTTTGATGTGGCGGCGGTCTTCGCGCAGATGCAGGGTAATCAGGTCGGCTCCGTGGGTTTCCGCCACCAGTGCCGCTTCCAGCGGGCTGGGGTAGCGGGTGCCGCGCGCATTGCGCAAAGTGGCAACGTGGTCGATATTTACGCCCAACAGCATATTCTTTCCTTTCGGGGTATCGAATTGAGCAATTCAACGATGACTCACGCCGTGAAATTGTATTAAGCAACCGGCGTGCCATCTGAAACAAAAATCTCTTTTAAGGCACGGCCAACACCGCGCAATTACACAAATCATCGCTTTCAAACGCCGTGATTTCGCCCGCTTCCAAGCCGGGAACGGGGAACAGGCGCACGGTGAGCGGCTTGTTCAGGCGGAAGGCCATGGTACCGGTATCGCACATGATGGCGGCGATTTTTTCCGCCGGCGTATTGCCGGCAACCGGCACGGTGTCCAAGCCGATACCGCACACGCTGCTGTAGGTGAGCAGCGCGCGGATGTCGAACTGCCCGCGGCGGGTGGCTTCGGCCAGGCCTTCGTCTTCGGTTACCGCCAGCATCAGGCCGGAAAAGCCCACCGCCTGCACGCGCTCCAGCGATTTGAACACGCGGGTGAGCAGTGCGGAGGCCTCCACCGTACCGGCCGCGCCGAAATACGGCACGCGCATCAGCCGATACAGTTCCACCATCGAGGTGCAATCCTTCGACGGCGCCGCCGACGTATCCATACCGGCATAAGCCCAGCCCGCATCCAAAGGCGTGTCGGCCACACATTGCTGCACACGGTCGATGTGGTATTGCAGCGCCTCCTTCATCGCCAGATAGGCTACCTGAAAATATTCGGCGTGCGCTGCCGGCTGGTTGTTGAGCCCGCGCAGGGCGGCAGCCAGCAAATCCGGCGTTTCCAAACCGAGCACGATGCAGTTGCCTCGCTCCGCGCGGTGATAGCCGGCGGGGAAATACGGAATCAGCGGCCGGCAATTGAAGTTTACCGTGAAATTGAAATTGCCTTCGCCGCGCGGCGTGATGCGGCCGATTTCCTGCATCGCCGCCACACACAACTCAATGGTTTGCTTGTCTAAAAAACCGTTTTCGTCCACATCCACATTCACGCAGGCATTGCACAAATCGCCGTAATCCCGAATCAGTTCCGGCAGCAGCGCGATCTCTTGCGCGCCCACTGCCTCGCCGATGGCAAAACGAATGCGCATCGCCTTGCCCACGTTCAGCTCCTGCAAAATCTGCTGAATCTGCGCCAGCCCCTGCTTGGCGCCGCCCACACTCGCGGTATCCAGATATTCGCCGAAGGGGTTCGACACCAGCCGCACCGATTGCACAGTATAGCCTGCCCGGGCAAACGATTCGGCCAAACGGTCGCACTGACGCTTAGCCTCAGCCAGCACGCCCGGCCATAAGCTGCTGTCTTTATTCAAACTAACAAAAGCGGTAATCGCCCGCACGTGGCAAAGCCCGGTGTTGCGCAAATCCATTTTATTTGTTCCCGACGTGTTGTGTGGGCGCTAAGGCTACCTGAAAGCCTGTATCTGCTGCAACACCTGGCGCGACTTAATCCCCTCCGGCAGGCGGAAATCCAGCAGCAGTCGGGTAATCTGCCGCGCCTGTTGCAAGGCGGCGGCATCGGCAAACTCGCCGCTGTGCAACTGCATCAGTACTTCGCCGCCCACCGCCACGCCGGCCTGAATTTCATGTGGCGGCAAGGCTCGGCGCTGCTCCAGCGGCAGCACGGCGTGTTCGGGGCGTAGCCAGTATTGCCGCCCGACTTCCACCGGGTTGCCGTCGCCGTCGTGCCGCAAATCGGGCGCATAGCCAGACAGGGTGAGCAGTGCCCACTCAAAGCGGCGCAGCGCGGCGGTGTGGTTCGGCTCGGTGCACAAGGCGCGCATCACCTGCCGCAAAGCCTCATACAGCGCGGGCTGCGGGTCTTCGCGCGCGGTGAGCTTCTGCACCAGCTCGTTCACATACAGCCCGCCAAACAGCGCCCTGCCCTGCGGCTGCGGCCAGCCGCCCAGCCACTCGGCGCGGTGCAGCGTTTTCAACTCTTCCCGACCATACCAGGCCACCTGTACCGGCACAAACGGCACCAACACGCCGCGCAGCTCGCTCTGCCGCTTGCGCGCGCTGCGCGCCACCACCGCCACCCGCCCGTAGTCGCGGCTGAACAGCTCCGCCAGCAGGCTGGTTTCGCGCCACGGCGTGGCCGACAGCAGAAAGGCCGGCTGGGAATCGATGCGGTTGGGCTGTTTCATTTGGGGTATCAAAAGGATAAACAGAAGCCGACCTGTGATCCGGCCGGCATTTCGGCTCCGCGGAAACTCGGTTTTCTATTGGAAACCTTGGCTTTCACTGCATTGAAGCTGAAGTTTTAATGAGATTCGCTCCGCTCATTTTAACTTCGTGCAAGCTCACGCTTTCAGGTAGCCTTTATGGGCATTGAATACGGCGGCAGCGGTTTGATTGCAAATGCTTTACTGGTTTTCAGGTAGCCTGAAATCGGTTTGGCTGCGCCTAACGGCGCCGCCCGTTGCCCGGCAGCGGCATATCCGCCCACTTCACCACTGCGGCCACTTCCGCCGCATTCAATTCGTAAAACTGCCCGCGTTTCAAACGGTTGGGTAAAGCAATCGGCCCGAAGCCGGTGCGCACCAGGCGGCTCACCGTGAGGCCGAAATGCTCGAAAATGCGGCGCACTTCGCGGTTGCGCCCCTCTTTGAGCACCACATTATACCATTTGTTCGCGCCCTCCCCGCCCTGGCTATGGATGCGCTCCACCTGCGCCAATCCATCTTCCAGCATCACGCCTTCGCCGGTGAGCTGACGCATCTGTTCGATTCCCAACTCGCCCAGTACGCGCACCGCATATTCGCGCTCCACCTCAAAGCTCGGGTGGGCGAAACGGTTGGCCAGCTCGCCGGAAGTGGTGAGGATCAACAGGCCGCTGGTATTGATGTCCAGGCGGCCGATGGCCACCCAGCGGCTGCTCGCCGCCTGCGGCAGACGGTCGAAAATGCTCACGCGCCCCTGCGGGTCGTCGCGCGATACGATCTCACCTTCCTGCTTGTAATACAAGATGATACGCGGCAACCTATCTGGCCATTTCAGCTTCACCACGCTGCCTTTCACCAGCACTTGGTCTTCCGGCTGCACCTTGTCGCCCAGTTGCGCCGGCTTGCCGTTTACCGTTACCCAGCCGTTTTGAATCCACTCCTCCATCTCGCGGCGCGAGCCCACGCCTGAAGCGGCCAGCGCCTTTTGCAGGCGCACCGGCTCGATGCCACCCAAATCCGAACGCTGCTCCTGCAACTGGCGTACGCGGCTCTGCACCTTCTGGTTGGCCGGGCGCACAGCCAGCTTTTTCGCCCGCGCCACGCGCGTTTTCGGCGCAGAGGGCGTGCTGGCCGCTTTATCACGCGCCTGCCGCTTGGGGCTACCTGAAATTTTTTCATCGGCACGGCGGCTGCCGGGCTTGTTGGAGGAATGTTGTTTTTTCATTGGGTTATCCTAACTCGTGATGTTGATCGACGGTTCTTCTGCGGCACGGGGCGGCAGGGTTCCTGTGAAAAAGGCTACCTGAAAGCGTGAGCTTACACGGTGGTCATATGAGCGGAGTGAATTTCGCTAAACCATATTTCGGCAAAACCATAGCGGAATTTTTATGCGGCTTAAGCGGCAAGCTGATAGGCAATGGAAACAGCATTTCTCAGTAGCTGCAAAGCGGCAGTTTACGTTTGCGGCACAATGTGCCGTAGATTGGCGCTTTTGCGGATTACTCTACAAACGGCTCAATTCGGCTGACGCTGAAGTTTCAGCCGCCTTAAAGCTGCATGCTATTTTTAGCTTCACAGAAACTCCGCTTCCTGCAGGAATGTCGTTTTAGCGAAATTCGCTCTGTTCCTTTTCGGGCAGCCTCCGATTCGGCAGCCATCTTACTGGAAGCCAAGCAAACAAGCCAACCATCAATTGGCGCAAACCAGAGGCTACCTGAAAACAGAATACGGCGGCATTTCTGCGCCGCAAAATTTTCAGGTAGCCTGTCATCGCTATTAAAGCCGGCTGCGGGCTGCAATCTATCCGGCGCGGCGGCCTTGGGCGGCGGGTTTGCGCTCTTTGCCGCGCGGGCTGCCGGCGGGGCGGCCGTAGGATTTGCCGCTGCCGTTGGGCCGGCGGCCGCCTTTGGGCTTCCAGCCGCCGCCTTTGGCTTTGCGCGGGGCTTTGCTGCGCTTACGGGTGGGCTCCATGCCTTCGATGGCAAATTCGGGCAGCTTGCGGCCAAGGTATTTTTCGATTTTGTGCACAGCCATGTATTCGTTCACTTCGGCGAAGGTGAGGGCGAGCCCGTGGCGGCCGGCGCGGCCGGTGCGGCCGATGCGGTGCACGTAGTCTTCGGCCTGCTTGGGCAGGTCGTAGTTGATCACGTGGGTGATGCTGGGCACGTCGATGCCGCGCGCGGCCACGTCGGTGGCCACCAGCACTTTGATGCGGCCTTTGCGCAAATCCATCAGGGTGCGGTTGCGCCAGTTTTGCGGCATGTCGCCGTGCAGGCAGTTGGCGGCAAAGCCTTTTTCGTAGAGCTCGTCGGCCAGCTGCTCGCTCATGGCTTTGGTGCTGGTGAAGATGATGCACTGGTCGATGTTGGTGTCGCGCAGGATGTGGTCGAGCAGGCGGTTTTTATGGTTTTTGTCGTCGCAATACAGCAGCTGCTCGTCGATTTTGCCTTGGTTGTCTTCGCGCTCGATTTCGATCACTTCGGGATTCTTGGTGAGCTTGCGGGCAAGTTTGCCCACGGCGCCGTCCCAAGTGGCGGAAAAGAGCAGGGTTTGGCGGCTTTCGGGCGTGGCGGCCACGATGGTTTCGATGTCGTCGATAAAGCCCATGTCGAGCATGCGGTCGGCTTCGTCGAGCACCAGCACTTCGAGGCGATCGAAATCGATGCGGCCGGAGCGCATGTGGTCCATCAGGCGGCCGGGGGTGGCCACCACCAAATCAATCGGCTTGGCCAGCGATTTGATTTGGAAGCCGAAAGAGGAGCCGCCCACCAGGGTGACGGTGCGCAGCCATTTCATGTTTTGGGCATAGATTTTGGCGTTTTTCTCCACTTGCGCCGCCAGCTCGCGCGTGGGCGTGAGCACGAGGATGCGCGGGCCTTTGCCGGGCTTGTCGCTGCGGCGGGTGATGCGCTGCAGGCTAGGCAGCAGGAAGGCGGCGGTTTTGCCGGAGCCGGTTTGCGCCGAGGCCATGATGTCGCGGCCTTCGACGGCGGCGGGCAGGGCTTGGATTTGGATAGGTGTGGGCTCGGCATAGCCGGCGGAACGCAGGGCGGCGAGCAGGTTTTTATCGTGCAGCAGATCGCTGAATTGGATGGTCATGTGTTTCCAAAAGGGGCAACAATACTTTCCGCCCGCGAAAACGGGCAGCCGTGAAGCAAAGGAATGCGCTAACGGGAAACAGCGGGTTCTTTCACTTTCGATACCAGGCGGGATAACGCGGCAGCGGGAGTTCGGGCAACCACTATGGAAGTTACGCAAAAGATTGTCGCAAGCATGGCGCTTGGGTGGCATCGGCGACAACCTGCGGAGCAGAGAAGGATTGCGCGCGCAAGGCGGCAAACAGACGCAGCCGGAAGGCTGGTGGGCTGAAGACGATGGCTTCGAACAAAAAGAGGCGGCATATTAGGCGCTTGCCCGCAAACGGTCAAGCAAAATCTTTGGCTTTACACGCATATACACTTCAGGCTACCTGAAAGCGTAAGCTTCAACGCAGTTAAAATGATGTCTTGCGAAGCAAGGCAGAATTTCTGCGAAGCTAAAATGCACCGGCATCCGTTTGGAGCGCCCCGCCGCTTGGCGATAAAATAGCCTTTTATTTTTCAGGTAGCCTTCCATGAGCGAAATCACCGCCTTCGCCAACCGCCTCGGCAAAAACGCCAAACACCTCATCAAATGGGCGCGGCGGCATCATATAGAAGCCTGGCGCCTCTACGACCGCGACATCCCGCAATACCCCTTCGCCATCGATATTTACGGCGAACACGTTCATTTGCAAGAATACGACACCGGCTGGATCATGCAGGAAGCCGACTACCAAGCCTGGCTCGCCGAAGTGATTGAAGCCGTGCGCTTCGTCACCGGATTTCCCGCCGAACACATCCACCTCAAACAGCGCAGCCGCCAGCGCGGCAACAGCCAATACGAAAAAACCGGCCGCAGCGGCGAAGACTTCATCGTGCACGAACACGGCCGCGCCTTCTGGGTAAACCTCGACAAATACCTCGACACCGGCCTCTTCCTCGACCACCGCAACACCCGCGAGCTCGTAGGCAGCCAAGCTGCCGGCAAACGCTTCCTCAACCTCTTCGCCTACACCGGCAGCTTCAGCGTGTATGCCGCCACCGGCGGCGCAGCCTCCAGCGAAACCGTCGATCTCTCCAACACCTACCTCGACTGGGCCCGCCGCAATTTCGCGCTCAACCAAATCAACCCCGAACAACACCAAATCATCCGCGCCGACGTATTCCAATATCTGCAAAACGCCGCCGCCCAAAGCAAACGCTTCGACCTCATCGTGATGGATCCGCCCAGCTTCTCCAACAGCAAAAAAATGCTCGACATCCTCGACATCCAGCGCGACCACCCCCGCCTCATCCGCGAAGCCATGCAGCTGCTCGAGCCCGGCGGCACGCTTTATTTCTCCAACAACCTGCGCAGCTTCGAGCTCGAGCCCGCCCTGGCCGACCGCTACGCCATCGCCGAAATCAGCCGCCAATCCGTGCCCGAAGACTTCCGCAACCGCAAAATCCACCGCTGCTGGCGCATTCAGCATAAATAACAAAGGCTACCTGAAAGCGTGAGTTTCAGCGGAGTGGAAATGAAGTGAAGCGAATTTCGTTAAAACGTCAGGGCAGCCAAAAGCAATCAGGCAAAGAAAAGGCTACCTGAAAACCATTTTTCAGGTAGCCTTTATTGCGCAATCACCGCAGAACCATCTGCACCGCGCCATCCATACCTAATACCTTGCATCGGCCGGCACTCTGCTGCGCTGCACAGTTTTGTTCAGCAGCTCAAAGCGTTTCTGCCGCTCCAGCCATTGATACACATAAGTGGTTTTAAACTGGGTAACCACATCCTCACGCCCGGCTATATCGGCATAATGGCAGTTTTCGGTGATAAACAGGCGGCTGCCGGCCTGATAGTGGAATATGTCCGACTCCTCCGAGCCGTCTGCCCGATAGCAAGCGTTCAAAGGGTGGTCGGTAGACAAAGGCGTGAGCTCATAGATTTTCCCGCTGCGCGCGTCCACCATTGCACCGTTCAGACATTGCGTTCCGCAGCCCCACGTCACAGCAACATAGTTCCCAGCAAAGCCGATTTTCCCAGACTGGTAGCCTTCCCTAATCCGCGTGCGCATATCACGCCATTGCTGCGTCAGCTGCAAAGGGTGGCGGGTGCCCTGATAGACCGGGCTCGGGTAATCGGCAAACCGATACGCCCGTTCAGCCGGCGCCGATTGAGCCAAACCGCACGCCAGCGCCAACGATACCGCTAGAAATTTCCGCATTTTCTCTCTTCTTAAGTCTATGCAGGCTACCTGAAAACCATTTTTCAGGCAGCCTGCCCTGTGCCCGCCGCTTATGCAGCGGCTACCTGAAACTACAACGCCGCAATCTCCACCGCCTGCCCCGCCGCCGCGCCCAGCACATCGTTCAGCACGGCGAAAAAGCCGCTGCCGTCGCGGGTGGAGCACCATTGCCCCTCGCGCAGGGCGAAGTGGTAACCGCCGCTTTTGGCGGCAATCCACAATTCCTGGTTCGGCGTGTGGCGGTTTACGATAATCTGTGTGCCGTCATCGGCTTCAATGGTGAGCACGTTGCCATTGTGCTCGCAGTCGAAATCGGCGCCGCACTGGTCAAGCTGGTCTTCGATGTGGGCAAACAGTTGGTCGGAATAGCGCAAAAATTCGGTTTCGGTCATGATGGTTTGTGCATGGCGGCGTTTTTGTTTAAGATGCGCCATCTTGCCACAGCCGCCTGTTTCAGGCAATTTCGAGTTTCTCATCATGATGCGTACCCTGTTCCCCGCCCTTGCCGCCGCGCTGCTTTTGAGCGCCTGCGGCTATAAAGGCGACCTCTACCTGCCCAAAGAAGGCGACCGCGCCCGTTTCGCCCCGGTGCAAACCGGCCTGCAATTCGCCCCCATCGCGCCCATGCCCGATGTGGAACCGCCGCAACCGCTTCCCGCCGCCAAATAACCATGTCTTTATATTGCGAAAACGTTTCCCTCGATGCGCTGGCCGAGCAGTTCGGCACGCCGCTGTATGTGTATAGCCAGGCCGCGCTCACCGAAGCCTACCAAAGCTACACCGCCGCCTTCTCCGAGCTGAACCCCCTGCTGTGCTACGCCGTAAAGGCCAACGGCAACCTGAGCATCCTGCGCCATTTTGCCCGCTTGGGCAGCGGCTTCGATATCGTGTCCGGTGGCGAGCTGGCGCGCGTGCTGGCCGCCGGCGGCCGCGCCGACAAAACCATTTTCTCCGGCGTGGGCAAAAGCCGCGCCGAGATGGAATATGCGCTGCAAGCCGGCATCAAGTGCTTCAACGTGGAAAGCCTGCCCGAGCTCGACCAGCTCAACGAAGCCGCCGCCGGCCTCGGCATGGTGGCGCCTGTGTCGCTGCGCATCAACCCCGATGTAGACGCGCAAACCCACCCCTATATCTCCACCGGCCTCAAAGCCAACAAATTCGGCATCGCCATGGAAGACGCCGAAGCCGCCTACCGCCATGCCGCCTCCCTGCCGCACTTGCGCATCACCGGCATCGACTGCCATATCGGCTCCCAGCTCACCAACCTCGCCCCGCTGGTGGAAGCCTGCGAACGCATGCTCGCCCTGGCAGACCGCCTCGCCGCGCAAGGCATCGCTCTGGAACACATTGATTTGGGCGGCGGCATTGGCATCGTGTATCACGACGAAACCGCGCCCGACCTGCCCGCCTACGCCCAAGCCGTGCGCCAACTGCTCGGCAGCCGCAAACTTTCGCTCATCCTCGAGCCCGGCCGCAGCCTGGTGGGCAACGCCGGCCTGCTGCTCACCCGCGTGGAGCGCGTAAAACGCAACGGCGACAAGCACTTCGTCATCGCCGACGCCGCCATGAACGACCTGATGCGCCCCGCCCTCTATCAGGCCTACCACCACATCGACAACACCAACCCCGAGCCCGGCGAGCCCTTTGTGGCCGACATCGTCGGCCCCGTGTGCGAAACCGGCGACTTCCTCGCGCAAAACCGCCGCATCGCCGCCCGGGCCGGCGACCTTTTGGCGGTGCGCAGCGCCGGCGCCTACGCCGCCAGCATGGCCAGCAACTACAACGCCCGCCCCCGCGCCGCCGAAGTGCTGGTGAACGGCAGCGAATTCCGCCTCATCCGGGCGCGCGAGCAAATCGCCGATATGCTGGCCGGCGAGCTGGCCTGCCTGTAAAGCCGAAGCCGCCGCACCTCCCGAGTGGCGCGCAAAACCAGCGCCGCCGTTTCTATCCCAAGAAACGGCGGCGTCGGCTTTCGGCAAGGCGGAAGGCTACCTGAAAAAATGAACGCCCGAATACGGCAAACTTTTTCAGGTAGCCTCTTTCCTGCCTGCCGGGTTTGGGTGAAATGCCGATTTGATCGAACGGCAGGCTTGAAATAAACAAACCAAAAATTTTCAGGTAGCCCATACCGAATACAGGCTACCTGAAAAATATTCCTGCAATACCCGGCCAACTTTATTTCTTCTTCGGCGGCAGGATGCTGCCGGTTTCGGCGGCACGTTCTTTCCAAATAGGCAGCCATTGAGCCATACGCTCCCGAAAAGGTTTATAAATTGGTCGAGCAGTAGGAAAATCTGCATGGATAAAACGTTCAACATAATCAAAGTCCAACAAAACTGCCCGAGCAATACAGTTACCCAAGCCTTCATAACCTTCATCGGTGGTTGGATTAGGGAACTCCCCAACAATTGGATAACTACTCAAAAACTCTTTTTCATCCTGGCTGCTGAAATATCGTTTAACCAAATCTAAACCACGCTCGAAAAAGTCTTGAATATAGATTTCTGCTTCGGGCAAAGTATGGACTAATTTCTGATAAATCATGGCATGGTTGTGGGCATCTGGGCTCAGAATCAACATGCGGGTCGTCCAATAGCTCATATTGAAAAACCCGTCCGTAAAAGCTTCTTTAATTATTGTTTTAACAGATTTATTATAAACAATCACACTTGGTTCTGCTGAAAGATGCAATACCCAAGATGGATTAATCCAGATTTCTGAATGCTCTAGAGTTCTATTTTTAAAGGCAGCTGTCTTATATTCCCAGCTAGGATACTTCCTTGCTAGCTGAATGCAAAATTCTTTCACATCTGATTTATTCAACATATTTTCCCTTTCGATTTCATCCTATTATCCCTCTGCCCGTTTTCACTTCATTTTCAGGTAGCCTTTCTCCTGCGTGCAGGCTACCTGAAAATTCCGGCTTCAGCGCGGCTAAACCCCCTACCCTAGCTCCCTCCGGCCCGCCTGTTTGCCTGCCGATACGCCTCCTGCAAGGGCTTGATCCTTGATAAGCGGTCGGCGGCGATGGCTTCGGCGATGCGCTGCGGCTTATCGGCATGGGCGGCGGCAATGGCGGCGGTGTCGGTTTGCTGCGCGGCGGCAAGCAGGGCGAGCCAGTGTTCGCGTTGCGGGTAGGCGGCGTGCTTGAAGCCGAGGCGGCCTTGCGCGTCGGCACGGCACACGTTGAGCATGGCGGCGAAGCGCTCGCTCCGGCGGTAGGCGTCGGTGTGCTGCAAAATTTTGGCGGCGGTTTGCGGCCGCAGCTCGGCCACGCTGTGCAGCCGCCCGTGCCAGCGGCACACCAGCAAGGCCAGATCGGCGCAGGCCTTGGGCGCTTTCCAACGCCGGTTTACCGCCTGCACCAGCGGCACGCCAGCTTCTTCGTGGCCATAATGCGAGGGCAGGATATGGGGCGGGGTTTGGGCCTTGCCCACATCGTGCAGCAGCGCGGCGTAGCGTTCGGGCAGGCTCAGGCAGGCATCGGCGGCGCGCTGCAAAACAAGCAGGGTGTGGATGCCGCAGTCGATTTCGGGGTGGTAATCCGCCCGCTGCGGCACGCCGAACAGGGCGTCCACCTCGGGCAGCAGCACGGCCAGCGCACCGCATTCGCGCAAAATTTCAATCATGCGCCCCGGCTGCGGCTCCATCAGCCCGCGTGCAAACTCCTGCCACACGCGCTCGGCCACCAGCGCGTCGGCCTCGCCGCTTTGCACCATTTCGCGCATCAGCGCCAAGGTTTCGGGGGCTACCTGAAAACCGTAGCGGGCGGCAAAACGCGCCGTGCGCAAAATCCGCACCGGGTCTTCGGCGAAGGCGGGGGACACATGGCGCAGGATGCCGGCAGCCAAATCGGCCTGCCCGCCGAAGGGGTCGATAATCTGCCCGTCGGTGCTTTGCGCCATGGCGTTGATGGTGAGGTCGCGGCGTTGCAGGTCTTGCTCCAGGGTAACGTCCGGCTCGGCGTGGAAGGTGAAGCCGGCATAGCCGCGGCCGGTTTTGCGCTCGGTGCGCGCCAGGGCGTATTCCTCCTGCGTTTCCGGATGCAGGAACACCGGAAAATCCTTGCCCACCGGCCGGTAGCCCGCCGCCAGCATGGCCGGCGCATCCGCCCCCACCACCACCCAGTCGCGGTCTTTCACTTCCCGCCCCAACAGCGCATCGCGCACCGCGCCGCCCACCAGATAAATTTCCATCTGCCTTTTCCTATCTGCAATTTCCGTTCAAACCGAATCATGCCCGATTTGCCCGCATTTGCCAAAACCGCCGCTCCAGGCTACCTGAAAACGAGCGCAGCGAGTTTCTGCGAAGCTAAAACGAACGAAGTGAGTTTCTGCGTAGCTAAAACGAGCGCAGCGAGTTTCTGCGAAGCTAAAACGAACGCAACAAGTTTCTACGCAGCAAAAACACCGTACCCAACACCCCGCACCCCAAAACAAGCCAGCCGCCTGATTTTGCTGCTACAATCCATCACCACTCTTTTTCACACGGAGCCACGCCATGAAACCCGCCCTGCTCATCCTGCTCGCCGCCCTGCCCCTCGCCGCCCACGCCCGCAGCCTCACCGTGAGCGCACCCAAACTGCCGCCCGGCTGGCAGGCCGAAGTCAGCAGCAACGGCTGCAACCGTGACGGCATGATCTGCCTGAGCCCCGCCCAAATCACCCTGCGCCACGGCAACTTCAGCCAAACCTTCCAATCCGAACAGCTCGGTTTCACCGACACCGGCCTACGGCCGGACGACATCCGGATGGGCGACTACAACTTCGACGGCAAACTGGATTTGGCCATCCGCAACGGCAACAACGGCCACTACAGCAGCCCCAGCTACGACATCTACGTGCAAACCCAATCCGGCCGCTTTGTGAAAAGCCGCGAGCTCACCGAGCTCGCCTCCGACTACCTGGGCATGTTTCAGGTAGACGCCGCCCGCCGCACCCTCACCACCGCCGCCCGCGACGGCTGCTGCTTCCGCGTTGAAGAAACCTGGCAGATTATCCCCGGCCGCTCCCCGCAAAAAATCGCCGTCACCACCTGGGACAGCCGCCAAGCCAACGGCGCCTACACCGAAATCACCACCAAACGGCTGGTAAACGGCCGCTGGCGCGAAAGCGTACGCCGCGAACGCTGATGCCGCGCACAAATTTTTCAGGTAGCCTCCCCCTTCCGCAACAGGCTACCTGAAAACGAGTGCAGCGAGTTTCGTCAAAACGAACGAAGTGAGTTTCTGCGCAGCAAAAACGAGCGCAGCAAATTGCTGCAAAGCTAAAACAAGCACGGCGAATTTTGCCAACGCGAAATTTCCCCAGCAGCCCCAGTTTCTCCACAGCCAAACCATCCGCACAAACAACAGCCGGAACAGTCTGCCCGTTCCGGCTGCTCTTATTTTTCAGGTAGCCCTCATCTCGCGCCAGCGCGCCTGGCTGGCTTGGAAATCCGCAATCGGCGCAGGATAGCCGTGGGTATTCACTTCCGCCGCCGAGCGCCACGGTGCGTGGATGGCGCGGCTGTCGAGATGCGCCAGCTGCGGCAGGTGGCGGCGGATAAACTGCCCGCCCGGATCGAGCCTTTGCGACCACACCACCGGGTTGAACGGGCGCTCCTCCGCCGGCCGGACGCCCAATCCGGCGGCCAGCAGCCAGTTCCCATTGTTCGCCGCCGGCTCGAAATCCAGCAGCAGCCGCGCAAACCAATCCGCACCGATCCGCCAGTCGCACAACAGCACACGGCAGAAAAACAGCGCGCACAGGCGGCGCAGGCTATGCGGCAGCCAACCGGTGTCGCCCAGCAGGCGCATGGCCGCGTCCACCAGCGGATAGCCGGTTTCGCCACGCTGCCAGGCCGCTATCCATTGTTCGTTGTTTTCCCAAACAGTCTGCCCGTTTTGGCGAAACTCACTGTGTTCGTTTTTGCTGCGCAGAAACTCACTTCGTTCGTTTTGGCGAAACTTGCTGCGCTCGTTTTCAGGTAGCCCTTGCCCTGTTGCGGGATATTGGCGGAAATGGTGCACGAAAAATTCGCGCCGCGCCCATTCCTTCAGCCATGCCGCCGCTTCCGGCAAACGAGCCGCCTCCGCCCACGCCCTTCGCAGCGACAGCGTGCCGAAGCGCCAATGCGGCGAAAGCTGCGAGCTGCCATGCTGCGCCGGCAAATCGCGCAATACGGCATACTGTGCCAGCTTGGGCAGGAATTCGGCCCACTGCCGCCGCGCCACCGTTTCGCCGCCGCGAATCGTTAATCGCGCTGCAGGCACGGCAGGCAACGGCGGGGCATGCCGCAGATTTTCAGGTAGCCTGTTTTGCTGTTCGGCCAAGCCCGACGGCGGCCAGACGGGCGCCTGCCAATGCGCGTATTGTTCGGCGCAGGCTGCCTGCCAAGCTGCCTGAAATGGGGCAAAGGCCGCGTTGTCTAGATACGGTGGCAGCGCAAACTGGTGCGGCTGCTGCAACAAGCCGTCGGCCACTGTGTGCAACGCGCAACCTTGCTCCGCCAACGCCGCCGGCAGGGATGGCGGCAAATCGGCATCCGCCGTGCACACCAGCGCCGCCGCCCGGCAACGTGCCGCCAAGCTTGCCAACGCCTGCTCCGCCACGCCTTCCAACGCATACAGCGGTATGCCGACCTCGGTCAGCCGGGCAGCCAAATCCTGCAAGCATTGCCAGATAAAATAGCGCCGCTGCGCCGTCAGCTCTTCTTGCGGCGGCCACACATAAGCGCCCACCAGCGGCCGGCCAGTGCGCGCGGCCAGTTGCAGGGCGGGCTGGTCGTCGGTGCGCAAATCGCGGTGGAACCAAACCAGGGTGGTTGCAGTCATTCTTCGGCGGCTTCGGGGAAATGGGATCGGATGGCTCGGCAGCCGGCCTGGTGCACCAAGTCGGGCATGAGCTTGTTGAGGCAGTCGGTGTGGCCGAGCGGGCATTCGCGCTTGAAGCAGGGGCTGCATTCGAGGTGCAGGCTCACCACTTGCGCATGCGGGCTCAGAGGCGGGGTGTGCTCGGGGCTGGACGAGCCATACACGGCGGCCAGCGGGCGGCCGAGCGCGGCGGCAAGGTGCATCAGGCCGCTGTCGTTGCACACTACGATGTGCGCCAGCGAGAGCAAATCGATCGCTTCCGACAGGCTGGTTTGCCCGCACAAATTCACACAGAGGCTACCTGAAAGCTGCTGCACTTCTTCGGCAATCGGGAAATCTTTGGCCGAGCCGAACAGCCAAATCTGATGGCCTTCGTCGGCATAGCGTTTGGCCAGCGCGGCAAAATGGCGCGGCGGCCAGCGTTTGGCGGGGCCGTATTCGGCGCCGGGGCAGAAGGCGGCAATGGGGCGCTCGGTATCGAGCCGGTGTTTGGCAAGGGCGGCTTGGCGGCTGGCCTCGTCGATGGACAGGCGGGGGAAGTCGGGGCGCGGCTGGAAGGGCTGGTTTTTCGGGTAGGCCAGCGCGGTGTAGCGGTCTGCCATCAGCGGTAGGGCGGCTTTATCGAGCTTGCGGATGTCGTTGAGCAGCGGGTAGCGGCTTTCGCCTACGTAGCCGGTGCGCAGGGGGATGCGGCTGGCGCGGGCGATGAGTGCGGATTTGAAGGAGCCGGGCAGCACGATGACTTGGTCGTAGCCGCGCCGCCCGAGCGCTTTGCCCAGCTGCCAGCGGCGGCGCAGCTGCAAGGCGCCGTGGGCAAACGGGTTTTCCAGGATTTGGCTGATTTCCGGCATCCGCTCGAACACGGCCATCGACCATTTGGGCGCGAACACATCAATCCGGCAGCCGGGATGGAGCTCGTGCAGGCGGCGGTAGAGCGGCTGCGTCATCACGCAGTCGCCAATCCACGAGGGGGAAATAATCAGGATGCTTGGGGGCATGCGGGCTTCGGCTTGGGAATTTTTCAGGTAGCCTGACTGGCTTGGCAGGTGAAATTACGGGCGGACGGATCAATGGTGGCCTTGTGCCTTGCCTTCGAGCTGGTAGATGCTGCCGCAATAGGGGCATTCGATGCGGCCGTTGTCGGCAATCGGCAGGAAGACGCGGGGGTGCCCGTTCCAGGTTTCGTGTTTGGGGCCGCTGCAATGCAGGGGGAGGTCGTGCGGCGTGAGGAGGGTGAGGCGTGATGCTTGCTGCTGGGGCATGGTGTTTCCTTGAATATGCGGCGCTTGCCGGATTATATGTCGGGAGGGATTATACCGATGGCACGGGATGAGGTGTTAGCGGAAGGCTACCTGAAAATATTGCGCTTCCGCCAACCGGCCTTTTTACGGACGGTCTCTTTGAATGAGGTCTGCCGGATTTGCGGTTTTTCAGGTAGCCTTTAAGCCATCAGCCAGCCGAGCAGGCCGCTGCTGGCCACGGCGATCAACACGGTCGGCAACATGGAAAGGCGGCTGGCCGCCAGCAAGGTGATGCCGAGGGCAATCAGCTCGTGCGGCTTGTCGGAAACGAAGCTGGGCGCGATCACGGAAATCAATACGCATCCGGGGGCGGCGGTCATCACCCGCTTGGCGCGCGGCGAGAGCACGCGGTTGCGGAAGGCGAAAAAACCGATCAGGCGGGTGGAATAAGTAACGGCCAGCATGCCGAGGATGGTGAGAAACGATGTCCAGCTGATCATTCGCTTTCCCCTTCCGGGCTGAATAAGGCGGTAAGCAGCCCGGCAAAAGTACCCAGCAAAACATACCAGCCGCTGTGTGGCAGCAGCAGATAGCTCACGGCTGCGGTAATCAAGCTGACCAGCCAGGGAATAGCAGCCCGCCAAGTTGTCCACATGCCTCGGATCAGCACCAAAAACACGGCAGGGAAAGCCATACCGAAACCGAGATTTTCCACATTCCCCAGCAAATAGCCGAATTTGGCACCAAGGAACCCACAGGCCACCCATAGCGCGTAAAGAGTCAGCGCTGTGCCAAAATAATAGGGTAAGCTGAACGCCGGCAAACCGGCCTGCTGCCGTTTTCTGGAATCCGCCAGGCTCATTGCCCAGCTTTCGTCAGTCATCACAAACAGTGCCGGCAAAAGCTGTTTCAGTGGCAGATGCCGAACAAACGGAATAAAGGCAATACCCATCAGGATATGCCGACTGTTGATCAGCAGCGTGGTGCTGATAATCAGCAGCACCGGCAGGGGGCTATGCCACAAACCCACGGCCGCAAATTCTGAGCCACCGGCAAAGTTCAGCCCCATCATCAATACGGTTTCCAGCCAACTCATCCCGTTTCGCGCTGCTTGCGTACCCAGTATTAAGGCAAACGGTACCATTCCTATCATAATCGGAACGGCTTCCTTAATACCGCGCCGAAATTCGGATAAGGTGTTGGAAGCAACATTCATGATTCAACTCTCAAAAATGAATAAAGCTGAATCCTATGCGAACACATAAAATTCAGCTTTAGATTACAACAGATTTAATCTAGCGGCGCTATATTATTCTGCTGCATCGGCAGGTGCAAGGTCAGTCAGTTGCACCAAAGCCAACGGGGCATTATCGCCTTTACGGAAACCGTATTTCAAAATACGAACATAACCACCATTGCGGTTGGCAAAGCGCCCACCCAATTCGTCAAACAATTTAACCACCACATCCCTGTCGCGAGTACGATTGAATGCAGTACGGCGGTTTGCCAGCGACGGCTTTTTACCCAAAGTAATCAATGGCTCCACTACTCGTCTTAACTCTTTGGCTTTCGGCAAAGTGGTCACAATTGACTCATGAGTCAAAAGAGAGTTGGCCATATTTCGCAACATTGCCGCACGATGACTGCTGGTACGGTTCAATTTGCGGTTAGCATTACCATGACGCATAACTTTATTATCCTTTTTAACTAAATATTATGGCTTATCCAAACCAACCGGCGGCCATACATCCAATTTCGAACCCAAAGTCAACCCTTTAGAAGCCAGGACTTCTTTGATTTCATTCAAAGACTTCCTTCCTAAATTCGGGGTTTTTAACAGCTCGGTCTCTGTTCGCTGAATCAAATCACCAATATAGTAAATATCTTCAGCCTTCAAACAATTTGCTGAACGAACCGTTAACTCCAAATCATCAACTGGCCGCAACAAAATAGGATCGATTGGCGGAGTTTCTTCTTTCGATTCCTCGACCGGTGTGCCTTGAAGATCAGCAAATACCGACATTTGGTCAATCAAAATCCGCGCTGCTCGACGAACAGCCTCTTCCGGTTCGATCGCACCATTGGTTTCGATATCTAAAATCAAGCAATCCAAATCAGTACGTTGTTCTACACGAGCAGGCTGCACTTCAAAACTCACTCGCCGCACAGGAGAGAAATTAGCATCCAAATGGATAGCTCCAATTTGCTTGTGTTCATCGTGCCGACTACCAACTGTCTGATAACCGCGACCTTTTTCAACTGTAATAGTTAATTCAATTTTGCCATTATCTGATAAGCGGCAAATCACATGTTCTGGATTAATTATTTCTACATCATGCGGTAATTCTAAGTCTGCAGCAGTAACCTCTCCACTACCAGACTTATTTAAGCTCACTTGAACTGAATCACGCCCTTCTAGCTTAAAAACTATCCCTTTGATATTCAATAAAATATCTACAACATCTTCTTGAACACCATCTAATGTAGAATATTCATGCAGTGCACCTGCAATCGTCACTTCCGTAGGAGCGAAACCATTCATCGACGATAGCAATATACGACGCAATGCATTACCTAGTGTATAACCAAAACCCCGCTCAAATGGCTCCATAAAAACTTTTGCACGCGTTGCAGATAAAGCATCTACATCAATTTGTCGCGGCTTCAGGAATTCATAGGTGCTGTTTTGCATTTAACTGCCCCTTTTTTGAGCCAATGAAATTATTTCGAATAAAACTCAACTACCAACTGCTCATTAATATCACTATACAAGTCAGCACGATCCGGTACGTTTTTAAACACACCTTCCTGTTTATCTACATCTACAGAAACCCACGAAGGCAATCCGATTTGCGTAGCCAATTGCAAAGACTCTTGGATTCGAACTTGTTTCTTAGCTTTCTCACGAACTGAAACGATATCACCAACTTTTACCTGATAAGATGGAATATTAACTACTTGTCCGTTTACCAAAATAGATTTATGCGACACCAATTGTCTAGCTTCAGCACGGGTAGAACCCAAACCCATTCGATAAACTACGTTATCTAAGCGTGATTCCAACAATTGTAGCAATAGTTCACCTGTTGCACCTTTGCGACGCGCGGCTTCCGCAAAATAACGTCGAAACTGTCTTTCTAAAACGCCATATAACCTACGAATTTTTTGTTTCTCTCGTAGCTGAATACCATAATCAGAAAGCCGCCCTTTTCTCGCACCATGCTGCCCAGGCGCATTTTCCAATTTACATTTGGATTCAATTGAGCGACGGGCACTCTTCAAGAAAAGATCTGTGCCTTCACGGCGTGCCAATTTACATTTAGGACCAATATAACGTGCCATAACTTCATTACTCCAAGACTAAATACGACGTTTTTTGGGTGGACGGCATCCATTATGTGGCAACGGAGTGACATCAGTAATGCTTACAATCTTAAAACCCAAAGCATTTAAAGAGCGAACAGAAGATTCGCGACCAGGCCCAGGTCCTTTAATCTTAACTTCTAAATTTTTTACGCCGTACTCCTGTGCAGCTTTACCTGCTGCCTCAGCCGCAACTTGCGCTGCAAATGGAGTACTTTTTCTAGAGCCTTTAAATCCTGCACCGCCAGAAGTTGCCCAAGACAATACATTCCCCTGACGATCAGTAATAGTGATGATAGTATTATTAAAAGAGGCGTGTATGTGAACTACGCCATCATTCACAATCTTCCGTACTTTTTTACGTACACGTGTAGATGCTGATGCTTTAGCCATTCAACTTTCTCCTAACCTTTTTTACCCGCAATTGCTTTTCTTGGACCCTTCCTCGTACGAGCATTCGTTCTAGTCCTTTGTCCACGACAAGGCAACCCCCTACGGTGACGGAGTCCGCGATAACAGCCCATATCAATTAATCGTTTAATACTCATGGTAACTTCTCGACGCAAGTCACCCTCCACTTCATACTGAGCAACTTGTTCACGCAATGCGTCCAATTGCCCCTCTGTTAGGTCTTTTACTTTTGTAGTAGGTACGACCTGTGCCTTATCACAAATCAATTTTGCACGGCTTGCACCGATCCCATAAATTGCCTGCAAGCCAATTACGACATGGGCATTATTAGGAATATTTACTCCTGCAACACGAGCCATTATTCGTTTCCTTATTAAGACGAAAAGCTATTCAAAATAGCACATTTTTAATTTTAAAGCAAATTAACCCTGTCGTTGTTTATGGCGAGGATCAGTACAAATCACTCGCACAACCCGATTACGCCGAATAATTTTACAATTACGGCAAATTTTTTTTACTGATGGTTGAACACGCATTTAATTTCCTTTTCCAAATTAACGCGCTCGAAAAACAATACGAGCACGAGACAAATCATAAGGAGTCATCTCTACAGTGACTTTATCTCCCGGAGAAATTCGGATGTAATGCATTCTCATTTTTCCAGAAATATGTCCAAGAACCTCATGACCATTTTCAAGCTTAACTTTAAACGTTGCATTAGGTAAAGTCTCTAACACTTCACCTTGTAACTGTATAGTATCTTCTTTAGCCATAATATTTATCGTGACAAGGATTTCTTAGGAGAATTTTTTTTCATCAACTGCTCATATTGCTGATTCATACGGTATGAGGCAATTTGCGTACCAAAGTCCATAGTCACTACAACCAAAATCAACAAAGATGTTCCGCCAAGATGAAAAGGGACTCCCAGCACTCCTGTAACAAACTCAGGAATCAAACAGATAACTGTAATGTATAAGGCTCCAAACAACGTTAACCTCATAACAACTTTTTCTAAATAATTAGATGTTTGCTCTCCAGGACGAATCCCTGGCACAAAAGCACCACTTTTTTTCAAATTTTCAGCCATCTCTCTAGGACTAAATACCAAAGCTGTATAAAAATAGCAAAAGAAAACTATGGCCACTGAAAATACTATTGAATATATTGGCTTATTTGGTGATAGATTTGCTAGTATAAAATCGATTACTACATTATTTTCTGTACCTTTACCCATCCATCCAATGATTTGAGAAGGAAATAAAATAATACTAGATGCAAAAATAGGTGGGATTACACCAGCCATATTAATCTTGAATGGCAAATGTGTTTTTTGGCCTTGTACTATTCTATTCCCTAACTGCCTTCGAGCATAATGGACTGGAATTTTCCGTTGTGCACTTTCAATATACACAACCAAATAGATTAACCCTAATCCACCCAGCATAATAAACAATACTGTAATTATACTATTATTGCTCCTAGCCAAATTTAACAATTGATCAATAGCTCCAGGGAGTGCTGCAACAATACCCGCTGTAATCAATAATGAAATACCATTACCAATACCTCGCTCTGTCATCTGTTCACCCAACCACATTAAAAACATTGTACCTGTAACTAAACAAACAACCGCAGAAATAACAAACTCAACCCGACCGACTGTTATAAAAGCAGGTTGATAGATCGCAGCGAGAAATGCCGAAGATTGAATAATTGCTAAAAAAAGAGTTGCCCATCTAGTGTATTTAGTTAATGTCCGTCTACCTGCTTCCCCTTCTTTCTTTAGAGCTTTTAAAGAAGGTAAAACTTCAGCTGCCAATTGAATAATAATGGAAGCCGATATATAGGGCATTATACCTATAGCAAAAATGCTGAACCGTTGTAGAGAGCCTCCAGAAAATAAATTAAACATTCCTAGAATACCTGCTCCACCCCCTTGTTGGCCAAAAAGATAGCTAGCGAGCTCAGCTGTATTAACACCTGGAACTGGAACATGAGCACCTATCCGAAAAACAATAAGAGCGCCAAGCAAAAATAATAATCTCTTCTTCAAATCCTTCATTTCTGCCAACCTTATTGTTGATGCGCCATCTGATCACTTAGCATAACCGACAATAACATTACTTGATCGATCCACCAGCAGTCTCAATTGCCTGCTTTGCCCCTGAACTAACAATGATATCAGTGCCAACCACTACCGATTTTAAAATCGAACCTGTAGCAATTACTTTGACTGTATCAGCACTAGAGCTGACCAAACCCATTTGTTTCAAAATCAATAAATCAACTTCGGGGGTAATCACTTTATTCAAATCGGACAAAGTGATTGTCTCTGTTCTGCTCCTATAGAGAGGCTTAAACCCACGCTTCGGTAAGCGACGCTGTAATGGCATTTGACCACCTTCAAAGCCAATCTTATGAAAACCACCTGCTCGGCTTTTTTGCCCTTTATGACCGCGACCACAAGTCTTACCCAGTCCACTACCAATACCACGACCAACTCGTTGTTTTTTCTTAACTGCACCGATAGCTGGCTGAATATTATTCAATAACATCTCAGTCTCCAATTTCCAAAAGATAACTTATTTTGTTGATCATACCGCGATTCTCTGGAGTATCAAGAACCTCCACCGAGTGATGTCTATGTCGCAAACCTAGACCTCGTGCGCATTTTCGATGCACTTCTATGGTACCAATCAAACTTTTCACTAGAGTCACAGTAATTTTTTTCTGTTCAGCCATACTAAACTCCTAATTCCTCTACAGCTAAGCCTCTTTTTGCTGCAATTTCTGCAGGAGTATATAGCTTAGCTAATCCATCCAGTGTCGCACGTACAATATTATAAGGATTAGTAGATCCATGAACTTTAGCAGAAATATTATGGATCCCCATAGCCTCAAAAATTAAACGCATAGGACCACCAGCTTTTACCCCGCTACCTTCCTTTGCTGGCTGCATAAAAACTTTTGTTGCTCCATGTCGGCCAACGACTTCATGGTGGATCGTACCATTATTCAAAGAAACTTTAATCATAGCTCGACGAGCTTGATCCATAGCCTTTTGCACAGCAACAGGAACCTCTTTAGACTTGCCTTTACCGATACCAATACGACCATTCCCATCGCCAACAACAGTCAAGGCGGAAAAGGCCATGATTCGACCACCCTTGACCACCTTAGTTACACGATTAACTGCGACCATCTTTTCAATTAGGCCATCCCCGCGTTCTTCAATATCATGCTTTGCCATTACTTAAACCCTTAAAATTAAGTTATCTAATTTATACTCTACTTTAGAAATCCAAGCCGTGCGCACGTGCAGCATCAGCTAACGCTTTCACACGTCCATGATATTGAAAACCAGATCTATCAAAAGCTACTCTTTCTATTCCAAGCAGCTTCGCCTTCTCAGCAATCATTTTACCAACCTCGGATGCTGCTTGAATATTGCTACCAACTTGAAATTTTTGTCGGATCTCCGCATCCAATGTCGAAGCGTGCGACAATACTTCTGAACCATCCGCATTAATTATTTGCGCATAGATATGATTATTACTGCGGAATACACACAATCTAGTCATTTCTAGCTGTTTAATTCTAGCTCGTGTTTTATATGCACGACGAATTCTTCTAGTATATTTATCCATTGCTTATATTCCTTAGTTATTTCTTTTTAGCTTCTTTCAACATAACCACCTCGTCTACATAACGAACCCCCTTACCTTTGTAAGGTTCAGGTGGTCTAAAAGCACGAATTTCTGCAGCAACCTGTCCAATCACTTGCTTATTGGAACCTTTTAGAACAATCTCCGTTGGAGAAGGCGTTTGCACCACCACACCCTTTGGCATCTCATATGCAATAGGGTGAGAAAAACCAAGCGATAAATTCAAAATATTCCCTTGAGCTTGGGCACGATAACCCACCCCTACCAACTGTAATTTTTTCTCAAACCCTTCCAACACTCCCTGCACCATATTCGCAGCGATCGCTCTAATAGTACCAGATAATGCATTAGATTCTTTTTTGTCATCCATCACAGAAAATTCAAGATGTCCATCAACGACTTGGACAGAAACACCATACGGTACATTCAAAACTAATTCATTATCTTTGTTCTTAATAACAATCTTATTTGCATTAACTTTTACATCAACACCAGCAGGAATTGCTACTGGGCTTTTTGCTATTCTAGACATTTCAAAATACTCCTTATTAAGTACTTTTACGCCACAATACACAACAACTCACCGCCCACACCGGAAGCACGAGCTTTATGGCCAGTCATCACACCTTTTGAGGTACTAACAATAGCAATACCCAAACCATTCATAACATTAGGAATAGCATCTGCCGCCTTATACACCCTTAAACCAGGCTTAGAAATTCGCTGAATTTTCTCAATAACTGGCTTATCCAAATAATATTTCAGGTGAATTTCTAATGTAGGCTTTTCTTCTGTAGAAACTAGAAAATCCTCTATGTACCCCTCTTCTTTTAAAACATTAGCAAGTGCTTTTTTCAATTTAGAAGAAGGCATAGCAACGAAAGCCTTTCTTGCTTGCTGCGCATTACGGATGCGAGTCAGCATATCAGAAATAGGATCATGCATACTCATTATTATCTACTCCTTACTTACCAACTAGCCTTAATAACACCAGGAATTTCACCACGCATAGCAATTTCACGAATTTTTGTACGACCTAGACCAAACTTACGAAAAGTTCCACGCGGTCTTCCCGTTAAGGCACAACGCCGTCTTTGTCTAACAGGAGCCGCATTACGCGGGATAGACTGCAGCTTCAATCTAGCCTCAAATTTTTCTTGATCCGTAGCAGCAGAGTCATTAATCACAGAAAAAATTTTCTCCCTCTTGGCTGCATACTTATGCGCAAGAGCAACTCTTTTAGCTTCTCGATTAATAAGTGCTTTTTTAGCCATGATTATCCTTTAAATGGGAACTTAAATAGGGAAAGCAAAGCCTTTGCTTCCTCATCCGTTTTAGCAGTCGTAGTAATTGTAATGTTCAACCCTCTTAGAGCATCAATCTTATCATACTCTATTTCAGGAAATATAATCTGCTCTCGAACACCCATATTATAATTACCACGCCCATCAAAGGATTTTCCATTTACCCCACGAAAATCCCTTACTCGAGGCAGCGCAATAGTAACCAGCCTGTCCAAGAATTCAAACATTTTCTCTTTCCGCAAAGTAACTTTGCAACCAACTGGATAATTATCACGTATTTTAAAACCAGCAATAGACTTTCTTGCAAGGGTTACAATAGGTTTCTGCCCAGAAATCTTCTCCAAGTCGGTAATTGCATGTTCCATAACCTTCTTATCTGCAACAGCCTCACCAACACCCATATTAAGGGTTATTTTCTCAATCCGAGGCACTTCCATAACCGACTTATATCCAAATTGCTCAATCAAAGCAGGAACAACTGTGCTGCTGTAATATTCTTTCAACCGTGCCATATCTAATCACCCTTTCCACTTACACAACATCTAAGCCAGTGGATTTAAACACTCGAACTCTCTTGATCTTACCATTACTTTCAATCAATTTAATACCTACACGATCCGCCTTCTGCGTATCCTTATTTAAGAGAGCAATCTTAGCAATGTGGATTGGCATGTTTTTAACAACCACACCACCATCAACACCGCGCATAGGATTAGGTTTTTGATGCCGCTTAACCAGGCTCACCCCATCAACAACCACCCTATCACCAAGAACTTGAAGAACCTGACCAACCTTACCTTTATCTTTACCAGCAATAACAACGACCTGGTCACCTTTTATAATCTTATTCATTACCACACCTCTTGGATCGTCTAAATTACCTCAGGAGCCAAAGACACAATCTTCATAAATCTCTCTGTACGCAACTCACGCGTAACAGGACCGAAAATGCGCGTACCCATAGGCTCTAGTTTAGCATTTAACAAAACTGCTGCATTATTATCAAATTTAATCAATGCGCCATCAGGGCGACGAATGCCCTTTGCTGTGCGCACAACAACAGCATTATATACATCACCTTTTTTAACTCTTCCACGAGGCGCAGCATCTTTTACAGATACCTTAATAACATCCCCAACATTAGCATATCGCCGCTTAGATCCGCCTAGCACTTTAATGCACATCACTTGACGAGCACCAGAGTTATCAGCAACATCCAAAATCGTCTGCATCTGAATCATTTTTCAACTTACCTTTTATCTAACCAACTTAGCTATTTGCAATCATAACCACCGGCAAATAACCAGTTTTGGCCCCGTTCAGGGAGAAGCCTCTAAAGAAGATAGAAGCAAAGAGAGCGGAATTATACAGCCTCTCGAAGAATACTGCAAGCCCCGCTCACTAAAAAACACATTATGTATGGTTAAATCACTTGAGATTTTTCAACCACACGCTCAACAACCCAAGCCTTCGTTTTCGAAAATGGGCGACTCTCCGCAATCACAACTATGTCATCTACTTTACATTCATTACGCTCATCATGAGCATGAATCTTTGTTGATCGCTGAATAATTTTACCGTAAAGAGGGTGCTTCACGCGACGCTCAATCAAAACAGTTACAGTTTTGTCCATTTTATCACTGACAACTTTTCCCTGTAACGTCCGAACGATTTTGGTATCACTCATTATTACCACCCCCTATTTCAGCCAATTTAGTTTTAATCCTTGCAACATCCCGACGGACTCTTTTGAGTTCACTATTCTTACTCAACTGCCCTGTAGCATGTTGCATACGCAAACCAAACTGCATTTTCAACAAATCAACCAAATCAGCTTCTAGTTGGCTTCGTGATTTATCTTTTAGCTCAAGCATCTTCATTATTTACCCACCTGCCGAGACACAAAAGTTGTGCGAATAGGCAATTTTGCAGCAGCTAACGCAAATGCCTCCCTAGCCAAAACTTCTGATACTCCATCCATTTCATAGAGTACTTTACCAGGCTTAATTTCAGCTACATAATACTCAACAGATCCTTTCCCACCACCCATACGAACCTGAATCGGTTTTTCAGTAATAGGCTTATCAGGAAAAACCCGAATCCAAATACGACCACCACGTTTGATATGACGAGTCATAGCACGGCGGGCTGCTTCAATCTGACGAGCTGTCAATCGACCACGCCCGATAGCCTTTAATCCAAAGTTACCAAAGCTTACATCATATCCATTGGTAGCAATACCTGTATTACGCCCTTTGTGCTGTTTACGGTATTTCATTCTAACCGGCTGTAGCATGGCGACTACCTCCTTTTCTGCGTTTATGTTCCTGTTCGGAGTTTTCTGCTACTTGACCAGCCTCACCTTTATACACCCATACTTTCAATCCAATAACACCATAAGTAGTATGGGCTTCACTGGTAGCGTAGTTTACTTCTGCACGCAAGGTATGCAATGGCACACGACCTTCACGATACCATTCACTACGCGCAATATCGGCACCATTCAACCGACCAGAAGTCATGATTTTAATACCTTTTGCCCCGGTTCGCATCGCATTCTGCATCGCACGTTTCATCGCTCGACGAAATTGCACTCGTTTTTCTAATTGCTGAGCGATCCCATCTGCAATAACTTGCGCATCTAATTCAGGCTTGCGGATTTCTTCAATGTTCACATGAACGGGAACACCCATCAAACCCTGCAAATCCCGCTTCAACATCTCTATGTCTTCCCCTTTCTTACCAATCACTACCCCTGGACGAGCAGTATGAATGGTAATTCGAGCAGACTTAGCTGGACGTTCAATAACAACACGACCCACCATGGCATTAGCCAAGTGCTTGCGTAGATATTCACGTACTTCGATATCCTGCTTCAAAACAGCAGAAAACTCTGTACTCTTAGCAAACCACTTAGATGACCAATCTTTATTAACAGCCAAGCGAAAGCCAGTTGGATTAATTTTTTGTCCCATAGCTTTTCCTTAGTTTCCTACCGTCACATTAATATGACATGTTTGTTTCTCAATACGATTACCACGACCTTTTGCTCTTGCACGGAATCGCTTTAGGCTAGGCCCTTTATCTACAAAGATAGCCTTTACTTTCAGCTCATCAATGTCAGCGCCTTCATTATGTTCAGCATTCGCAATAGCTGACTCCAATACCTTTTTGATTAATTCAGCGCCTTTTTTAGCACTGAAAGTTAAGATATTTAAAGCCTGCTCTACATCTTTACCGCGAACCAGATCTGCCACCAGTCGTGCTTTCTGAGCAGAAATACGGGCATTTTTATGTTGTGCAGATACTCTCATATTTCACCTTATTTCTGAGCCTTTTTATCAGCCAAATGTCCCTTAAAAGTACGCGTCAGTGCAAACTCACCCAGTTTATGACCCACCATGTTATCACTGATAAATACAGGAACATGCGTACGGCCATTATGTACTGCAATAGTCAACCCAATAAAATCTGGCAAGATTGTAGAACGACGAGACCACGTTTTAATTGGTCGTTTGTCATTGCTCGAACGGGCAGCATCAACTTTTTTGAGCAAGTGCAGGTCTACATATGGGCCTTTTTTCAATGAACGAGCCATATTAATTAACCTTTATTTGAATAGCGACGACGGACAATCATATTATCCGTACGCTTGTTATTACGAGTTCGGTAACCTTTAGCAGGAGTACCCCACGGACTAACAGGTTCACGAGCTTCACCAGTACGACCTTCACCACCACCATGCGGGTGATCAACTGGATTCATAACCACGCCACGAACTGTCGGGCGGATACCACGCCAACGGTTAGCACCAGCCTTACCAATTTTTTTCAGGCTCTGCTCTTCATTACCAACTTCACCGATAGTAGCTCGGCAATCGATATGGATTTTACGCACTTCACCAGAACGCAAGCGCACTTGTGCATAGATCCCTTCTTTAGCCAACAACACAGCTGAAGCACCCGCAGAACGCGCAATCTGCGCACCCTTACCTGGTTTCATTTCAATACAATGAACCGTTGTGCCTACAGGGATATTACGGATAGGCAATGCATTACCAGCTTTAATCGGAGCCTCCGAACCGGAAACCAAGACTGCCCCTACCTGCACATTGCGAGGAGCAATAATATAGCGACGCTCACCATCAGCATAGCAAAGCAATGCAATGAAAGCAGTCCTATTCGGATCATACTCGACTCGCTCAATCTTGGCAGGAACACCATCCTTGTCACGTTTAAAGTCTACAATACGATAATGATGCTTATGACCACCACCCTTATGACGAGTAGTGATGTGCCCATTATTATTACGGCCAGCAATAGAATTTTTCTTTTCTAGCAAGGGCGCATAAGGCGCACCCTTATGCAGACCTTCTGCAACAACGCGCACCATACCGCGGCGACCTGCAGAAGTCGGCTTCATTTTTACAATAGCCATAGTATTTATTCCTTATCTGCAGCTGCTGCAACGGCTTCTAAATCCAGCTCCTGTCCGGCAGCCAAGCCAACATAAGCCTTCTTAACGTTACTGCGCCGACCCAAAGAGCGGCCAAAACGTTTTACCTTGCCTTTGATTGCAACAGTGGTTACAGAGGCTACCTGAACACCAAACAACAACTCTACAGCTGCTTTAATTTCAGCTTTAGTAGCATCAGGCAGTACCTTAAAAGTCATCTGATTACGTTTTTCGGCCAGCAGATTGCTCTTCTCAGAAACAACAGGAGCCAAAATTACTTTCATCAAGCGTTGTTGATTCATACCCATTGCTCCTCAAGTTGCGCAACTGCTTCCTTGGTAACCACTACCTTTTTGTAACGCAGCAAGCTGTACGGATCGATCTGTTGAGCTTCCAAAACCAACACATTCGGCAGGTTACGAGAAGACAAATACACGTTCTCATCCAATTGCTTGGTCACAAACAAAACCTGATCCATCCCCAAATTCTTTACTTGTTCAGCAAAAGCTTTGGTTTTCGGAGTAGCAGCAGACAATTCCTCAATAACGTACAATCGTTCATCACGAACCAGCTGGGACAGAATAGTCGCCATGCCTGCCCGATACATTTTACGATTCACCTTCTGAGTAAAATTTTCATCCGGTTTATTCGGGAATATACGACCACCCCCTCTCCACAGCGGAGAGGAAGTCATACCAGCACGCGCACGCCCAGTACCTTTTTGATGCCAAGGCTTTTTGGTAGAGTGCTTCACTTCCGCACGAGTCAACTGAGCACGATTACCAGAGCGAGCATTTGCCAAAAACGCAGTTACCAACTGATGCACCAATGCTTCATTGTACTCGCGTGCGAACAGCGCATCGGAAACAGCAAGGCTACCTGAAACTTGGCCTTTACTATCAATTACTTTTAATTCCATTATGCACCTACTTTCACGCTCGGGCGCACAACCACATTACCATTGGCAGCACCAGGCACGGCACCCTTGACCAACAGCAGATTGCGCCCTGCATCCACACGAACCACTTCCAAGCACTGCACGGTTGAAGTGGTATTACCATACTGACCGGCCATGCGCTTACCAGGGAATACGCGACCCGGATCCTGGTTCATACCAATAGAACCCGGAACACGGTGAGAACGAGAGTTACCGTGAGAAGCACGTTGCGAACCAAAATTATGGCGCTTGATGGTACCAGCAAAACCTTTACCCTTAGAGGTGCCAGTTACATCTACCAACTGACCAGCCTCGAAAATAGCAACAGTTACTTCATCGCCAACTTTCAATTCGGCCAATTTTTCTTCAGACAAAGCAAATTCATGCAAACCACGGCCTGCTTCAACACCTGCTTTCGCATAATGTCCTGCATCAGCCTTATTTACATGGCTAGCTTTTTTCTGACCAAAGGTAACCTGAACGGCAGTATAGCCGTCGGTATCTTTGGATTTCACCTGAGTGACGCGGTTAGGAGACATTTCCAGCACAGTTACCGGCACGGAAACACCTTGCTCAGTAAACACGCGAGTCATCCCCACCTTGCGCCCAACCAGACCTAAAGTCATGATTTTTCCTTATATAACAAGGGACCAGCTACGATTGGCCAGTCATTGGACAAAAACAAAAACTCGGCTTAAAAAGCCAAGATGCGCACTATACTATATTTTCACCAATCTTTTCAAGAAGAACTTCCATTTTCTTTCTATCCCGCCCATTTCGTAGCACATCTAGCCACACCGAATCTCATCTAGCCTATAACCACCTTGTTATCGTTTTTCAGGTAGCCTTTTACCCTTCTGCGCCACCACCAGGCTACCTGAAAATCCTTTCTCAAACATTCTGACCACGTACAATAAAAAACCGGACAGTTCATCCTGTCCGGTTTTAATCTGCAAGCAACGGCTACTGTACTTTGATTTCCACATCCACACCAGCCGGCAAATCCAGCTTCATCAGTGCATCAGTAGTCTTGTCAGTCCAATCTACGATATCCATCAGGCGCAGATGGGTACGAATCTCCAACTGTTCACGGGAAGTCTTATTCACGTGCGGAGAGCGGAGAATGTTGAAACGCTCGATTTTAGTCGGCAACGGAATCGGGCCTTTTACTACGGCGCCGGTACGCTTGGCAGTCTCAACAATTTCCTGAGCCGAACGATCGATCAGGCTGTAATCGTAAGCTTTCAGGCGGATACGGATTTTTTGGTTTGCCATTTATTCGTTATCCTTACTTAAGCGATTACAGAAGCAACCACACCGGCACCTACCGTACGGCCACCTTCGCGAATCGCAAAGCGCAAGCCTTCTTCCATCGCAATCGGGGCAATCAGTTCTACGGTAATGGTTACGTTCTCGCCGGGCATCACCATCTCTACGCCGGGTTCCAGTTCTACAGCACCGGTTACGTCTGTGGTGCGGAAGTAGAATTGCGGACGGTAGTTGGCGAAGAACGGGGTGTGACGGCCGCCTTCTTCTTTGCTCAATACGTACACTTCGGCTTTGAACTTGGTGTGCGGGGTGATGCTGCCGGGTTTGGCCAGCACTTGGCCGCGTTCCACTTCTTCGCGCTTGGTACCGCGCAGCAGTACGCCTACGTTGTCGCCTGCCTGGCCTTCGTCGAGCAGTTTGCGGAACATTTCGACGCCGGTGCAGGTGGTTTTCTGGGTGGGTTTCAGGCCGACGATTTCGATTTCGTCGCCAACGTGGATAACGCCACGTTCTACACGGCCGGTTACCACGGTACCGCGGCCGGAGATGGAGAATACGTCTTCAATCGGCAGCAGGAAGGGTTTGTCGATGGCGCGCTCAGGAGTGGGAATGTAGCTGTCGAGAGCGGCGGCCAGTTCGAAGATTTTTTCTTTGTAGCCAGCATCGCCTTCGAGGGCTTTGAGGGCGGAACCTTGTACGATGGGGCAGTCGTCGCCGGGGAAGTCGTAGCTGGAGAGCAGGTCGCGGATTTCCATTTCTACGAGTTCGAGCAGCTCGGCGTCATCTACCATGTCGCATTTGTTCATGAATACGAGGATGTAGGGTACGCCTACCTGACGGGCGAGTAGGATGTGTTCGCGGGTCTGGGGCATGGGGCCGTCGGCGGCGGATACGACGAGGATGGCGCCGTCCATCTGGGCAGCACCGGTAATCATGTTTTTCACGTAGTCGGCGTGGCCGGGGCAGTCTACGTGGGCGTAGTGGCGGTGCTCGGTTTCGTATTCTACGTGGGCGGTGTTGATGGTGATGCCGCGGGCTTTTTCTTCCGGGGCGTTGTCAATCTGGTCGTAGGCTTTGGCCTGTCCGCCAAATTTCTCAGCCAAAATGGTGGTCAGCGCTGCGGTCAGCGTGGTCTTACCATGGTCAACGTGACCAATGGTGCCAACGTTTACGTGCGGCTTGCTACGTTCGAATTTTTCCTTAGCCATGAGCTAATTCCTTTTCATATAAAAGATCGATTAAAAGAACAAAAGGCTACCTGAAAATCCCCAGTCAAAACCTGAAATAGTTTTCAGGTAGCCTGTAGAAGGCTGCCCGCTCCAATGGACAGCCAAGCTTGCAAAGTTAGCCTTTGCGGTCTGCTACTACTTTTTCTGCCACGTGAGCCGGGGCTTCTGCGTATTTCTTGAATTCCATGGTGTAGGTGGCACGGCCTTGAGTGGCGGAACGCAGGTCGGTTGAATAACCGAACATTTCGGCCAGCGGCACTTCAGCACGGACTTTCTTGCCGCCGATGCCGTCGTCATCCATACCCAGCACGATGCCGCGGCGGCGGTTCAGGTCGCCCATCACGTCGCCCATGTAATCTTCCGGCGTTTCCACTTCTACCGCCATAATCGGTTCCAGCAGAACAGGAGAGGCCTTGCGCATACCGTCTTTGAACGCCATGGAAGCGGCCAATTCAAACGCGATTTGCGAAGAGTCCACATCATGGTAAGAACCGAAGGTCAGGCGCACGCGCACGTCCACCACCGGATAACCGGCCACAATACCGTTTTGCAGCGTATCGCGGATACCTTTGTCCACAGACGGAATGAACTCGCGCGGAATCACGCCGCCTTTGATTTCGTCGATAAATTCGTAGCCGGCACCACCCGGTTCCATCGGCTCCATTTTGATCACAACGTGACCGTACTGACCTTTACCGCCGGACTGTTTAACGTGTTTGGCTTCGGACTCGACTTCTTTGCGGATGGTTTCGCGATAGGCTACTTGCGGCGCGCCCACATTGGCTTCAACACCGAATTCACGTTTCATGCGGTCAACGATGATTTCCAGGTGCAGTTCCCCCATGCCGGAAATAATGGTTTGGCCGGATTCTTCGTCGGTACGCACGCGGAAAGAGGGGTCTTCCTTAGCCAAGCGGTTCAGGGCAATACCCATTTTCTCTTGGTCGGCCTTGGTTTTCGGCTCAACAGCCACGTGGATTACCGGCTCGGGGAATTCCATGCGCTCCAGAATAATCGGTGCATCTTCGGCAGCCAGCGTTTCACCGGTAGTCACATCTTTCAAACCGATGGCGGCGGCGATATCGCCTGCGCGCACTTCATCGATTTCGTCGCGGTCGTTGGCAGTCATCTGTACCAAGCGGCCGATGCGTTCACGGGTACCTTTAACGGAGTTCACCACGCTGTCGCCGGATTTCAGCACGCCAGAGTAAACACGGATAAAGGTCAGCTGGCCGACGTATTTATCGTTCATCAGTTTGAACGCCAAAGCGGAGAATTTAGCATCGTCGCTGGCTTCGCGGTGCTCCGGCTCATCGGTATTCGGGTTCACGCCCTGTACCGGCGGGATGTCGGTCGGGGACGGCAAAAACTCTACCACGGCATCCAGCATGCGCTGCACGCCTTTATTCTTAAATGCAGAACCGCACAATACCGGCTGGATTTCACCGGCCAAAGTACGTTGACGCAGTGCACCAACGATTTCCTCCTCGGTCAACTCTTCGCCGCCCAAGTATTTGTCCATCAGCTCCTCATTGGCTTCAGCTGCGGCTTCAATCATGTTCTGACGCCATTCTTCGGCAGTTGCCACCAAATCGGCCGGAATATCGCCGTATTCGAAAGTCACACCTTTGTCGGCTTCGTTCCAAATAATGGCTTTCATCTTCAGCAGATCCACCACGCCTTCGAAATTATCTTCGGCACCCACCGGCACCACTACCGGCACCGGATTGGCGCGCAGACGGGTCTTCATCTGATCAACCACGCGGAAGAAGTTGGCGCCTTGGCGGTCCATTTTGTTTACGAAGGCCAAACGCGGCACTTTGTATTTGTTTGCCTGGCGCCATACGGTTTCGGATTGAGGCTGCACACCGCCAACTGCGCAGTACACCATCACACCGCCGTCCAACACGCGCATGGAACGCTCCACCTCAACAGTGAAATCCACGTGTCCGGGAGTGTCGATAATATTGAAACGATGCTCTTTAAACTGACCACCCATACCTTTCCAGTAGGCGGTTACGGCAGCAGAAGTAATGGTAATACCGCGCTCCTGTTCCTGCTCCATCCAGTCGGTGGTGGCCGCACCGTCGTGCACCTCACCGATTTTGTGAGTCAGGCCGGTGTAGAACAGAATACGTTCGGTAGTAGTGGTTTTGCCCGCATCAATGTGGGCGGAAATACCGATATTACGGTACAAACTAATCGGGGTTTTACGAGCCATTTTGGTCGCCTTTCAAAATTAGAAGCGGAAGTGAGAGAAGGCTTTGTTGGCTTCGGCCATGCGGTGCACTTCTTCACGTTTCTTCAACGCGCCGCCGCGGCCTTCGGCCGCATCCATCAGCTCACCGGCCAAACGCAAGTCCATGGACTTTTCACCACGCTTGCGGGCCGCATCGCGTACCCAGCGCATCGCCAGCGCCAAACGGCGGGAAGGACGAACCTCAACAGGAACCTGGTAGTTGGCACCACCAACACGGCGGCTTTTCACTTCCACGATCGGTTTGGCATTATCGATGGCTTCGTTAAACACCTCGATGGCTTCTTTGCCCTGCACTTTTTTGGCAATTTGCTCCAACGCACCATACACGATGCGCTCGGCAACGGATTTCTTACCGTCCACCATCAAAACGTTCATAAACTTGGTCAGTTCAACGCTACCGAACTTCGGATCCGGCAATACGTCGCGCTTGGGGACTTCTCTACGTCTTGGCATTTCAATTTCCTTTAATCTATTCAGCTGGGATTCACTCCCGCGAATGCCCATAGGAGCATTCACTTACTCGGCCGTTATATCAATAAGAGCGGCCGACGTGCCTGTATTAAAAAATTATTTCGGGCGTTTGGCACCGTATTTAGAACGGGCCTGTTTACGGTCTTTCACGCCGGCGGTATCCAGAGAACCACGAACAGTGTGATAACGCACACCCGGCAAGTCTTTCACACGGCCGCCGCGAATCAGCACCACGCTGTGTTCTTGCAGGTTGTGGCCTTCGCCGCCGATGTATGAAATCACCTCGAAGCCGTTGGTCAGGCGCACTTTGCACACTTTACGCAAAGCGGAGTTCGGTTTTTTCGGGGTGGTGGTGTACACACGGGTGCACACGCCGCGTTTCTGCGGGCAGGCTTCCAGTGCGGGCACCTTGTTTACGTACTCGGGCTTTTTGCGGCCCTTGCGTACTAACTGGTTAATAGTTGGCATATTTTCTCGTCCTGTTGAGTTAAATATTTGCCGACACCATGCCGGCAAGAGCGGAATTATAGTTCTTTTGCAAGCGGCGGGTCAATGGCGGCGGCGGAATATACCTTAGCTTTTCGTGGTTTACAGGCGGGATTGTTGCTTTATGCGCAGCACCGGGCTGCTTGGCCGGCTTGGCGAATAACGCTGTTTGGTGCGGAGAAGCAGTCTGCCGTATCCCATATCCGCACACGCTTGAGGCTACCTGAAAAATATAGCGCAATACGGCGGCGTTACTGCGGAGTGAAATTTTTCAGGTAGCCTCTGGCAAACCATGAAGCGGGGCAACAAAAGAAAAAGGCTACCTGAAAATTGCTGAATACAGTTTTTCAGGTAGCCTTCATACAGCCATATATCAAGCATCCGCTTTTGCTTTGCCGAAACCCGGCGGCTGGCGGCAAGCGCGGCTTCGGCTCAGCCTTACTTGATCGCGTTGCGGATCACGCCCATGATGCTGCGGGTGATGCTGCGCGTGATTTGTTTGTTTACCTGGCTGCCGAGCGAATCGGCCAGGTCGTAGCCGAGGCCCTGGTTGGCGCGTTTGCGGCTGCCGAACAGGCCGCCGAGGAAGCCGTCCACCACGCCGCCCTGGCTGCGTTCGGCTTTTTGCGCGCTCGCGGCGGCGCTGCTTTGGGCTTTGGCTTCGGCCTGCGCTTGTGCGGCTGCGGCCTGCTCCAGCTGTTGCAGGGCTTCGTAAGCGGAGAAATTGTCCACCGCGTCTTTGTAGTGGCGGTAGAGGATGTCGTTTTGGAAGCGGCTGTCGCGCTCGGCGGAGGCCAGTGGGGCGAGCTGGGATTGCGGCGGCAACACGAAGGCGCGCTCCACCACGCCAGGCATGCCTTTTTCATCGAGGAAGGACACCAGCGCCTCGCCCACGCCCAGCTCGGTGATCACTTGCGCCACGTCCAGCTTGGGATTGCTGCGGAAGGTTTCGGCGGCGGCGCGCACGGCTTTTTGGTCGCGCGGAGTGAAGGCGCGCAGGGCGTGCTGCACGCGGTTGCCGAGCTGGCCGAGCACGGTGTCTGGCAGATCAAGCGGGTTTTGGGTAACGAAATACACGCCCACGCCTTTGGAGCGGATAAGGCGCACCACTTGCTCGACTTGTTTGAGCAGGCTGTCGGCGGCGCTGTCGAACAGCAGGTGGGCTTCGTCGAAGAACATGACGAATTTGGGCTTCTCCAAATCGCCGACTTCGGGCAGGGTTTCAAACAGCTCGGCGAGGAACCACAGTAAAAAGGCGCTGTAGAGGCGGGGCGAGCGCATGAGTTTTTCGGCATTCAGGATGTTGATCACGCCCTGCCCGCCTTCGGTTTGCAGCCAGTCTTGCAGGTTGAGCTCGGGCTCGCCGAAAAACAGGTCGCCGCCTTCGCTTTCCAGCTGCAGCAGCTGACGCTGGATGGCGCCGACGCTGGCGGCGGAAACGTTGCCGTATTGGGTGCGGTATTCTTTGGCGTGTTCGGCCACGTATTGCAGCATGCCGCGCAGGTCTTTCAAATCGATCAGGTGCCAGCCTTTATCGTCGGCGGCTTTAAACACGAGGTTGAGCAGGCCTTCCTGGGTGTCGTTCAGGTTCATCAGGCGGGAGAGCAGCATGGGGCCCATTTCGGAAATGGTGACACGCACGGGGATGCCGGTTTCGCCGTACACGTCCCAAAAGCGCACGGGGAAGCCTTTCAGGTAGCCTTCCGCATCCAGCCCGAACTGGGCGATGCGCTCGCCCACTTTACCCTGGCCGTCGCCAGGGTTGGCGATGCCGGAGAGGTCGCCCTTCACATCGCTCATAAACACGGGGATGCCGGCGGCGCTGAAGCTTTCGGCCATTTTGCGCAGGGTGACGGTTTTGCCTGTGCCGGTGGCGCCGGCAATCAGGCCGTGGCGGTTAGCCATCTGGCCGAGCAGGAACAAATCGCGGCTGTCGGCGGCGGTTTTGGCGATATCGAATTGCGCCATCGTGCTTCTCCAAGGGGATTGATAACGGACGGTATTGTAGCGGAATCGCGGGGTTTGACGGCAAATTTGTTGGCACGGCGGGCGGGATGGTTTTCAGGCAACCCTTAGCAAGGCATTGAAGGCTACCTGAAAAACTGTTTGCCGGATTTTCAGGTAGCCTGCTTGCCGCCTTTAAAAGGCTACCTGAAAATATGAAACGGCCTGACTCACAGCCCGCCTTTACCGCTGTTTTCAGGTAGCCTCTTCCCCCCAAACAGCGCATAATACGCCCGTTTGCCACCCGCCCGGAGACCGCTATGCCCAACCCCCTTTACGGCCAGCACATCATTTCCATCCCCGACCTGAGCAACGAGCAGCTCGAATGCCTGCTGGATACCGCCCTGCGCCTCAAACATCAGCCGCGCCGCAACCTGCTCGAAGGCCGCCTCATCGGCTCCTGCTTCTTCGAGCCCTCCACCCGCACCCGCCTTTCCTTCGAAACCGCCGTGCAGCGCTTGGGCGGCAAAGTGATCGGCTTTTCCGACGGCGCCAACACCAGCGCCAAAAAAGGCGAAACCCTGGCCGACACCGCCCGCATCATCTCCAGCTACACCGACGCCATCGTCATCCGCCACCCCAAAGACGGCGCCGCCCGCGTGCTGGCAGAATTTTCCGCCGTGCCCGTGATCAACGCCGGCGATGGCACCAACCAGCACCCCAGCCAAACCCTGCTCGACCTGGTTACCATCCAAGAAACCCAAGGCAGCCTCGCCAACCTCATCATCGCCATGGCCGGCGACCTCAAATACGGCCGCACCGTCCACTCCCTCGCCCAGGCCATGAAACGCTGGGGCGCCGAATTCATCTTCGTTTCCCCGCCCAGCCTCGCCATGCCCGAATACATCACCGAAGAGCTCGATGCCGCCGGTTGCCGCTACCAAACCATGCCCAGCCTCGAAGCCGCCATCGAGCGTGCCGACATCCTCTACATGACCCGCGTGCAACGCGAACGTTTCGACGAGCAGGAGTTCGCCAAAATCCAAGGCAAATTCAACCTAGAAGCCGCCATGCTCGCCCACGCCAAGCCCAACCTGCGCGTATTGCACCCCCTGCCCCGCGTCGACGAAATCCACCCCGATGTGGATGGCACGGTTTATGCTTACTACTTCGAGCAAGCCAAAAACGGCGTATTTGCACGCATGGCCATGCTCTCGTTGGTGCTCAACGAAACCGTATAACTCCGGCACTTCAGGCTACCTGAAAAACGCTGGGCCAAGCCAAGGTTGCATTTCGGCAAAATAAACAACCCGGCCGAAACCAACCCTTCATGCATGCACACGTCATTGGTTTATATCTATAAAACATATTGTTCAACAAAGGGATCAAATAATGCATGCAAAAACCATCCTGGCGCTGATGTGCCTGGGCGCGTTGGCCGGCTGCGGCGGCGGCAGCAAAAACGGCGAAGGCCAAAATATCACCTCCATCCAATTCGGCAGCGGTAGCAGTTCTGGTCAATCTTCGACCATGTCCGTTCGTATGCGGGAGCAATCTCAATCGCAGCCGCAAGCTGACAACAACACGCCGTCTCCCACCCCCAATCCGTCTCCCAACACAGATCCCACACCGAACCCCAATCCAACCCCCACACCGGACCCAACGCCGAGCCCCAATCCCGATCCAACCCCCAACCCGCCCACACCGAAACCGCCCACGCCAACCCCAAGCAACGGCTGTGAAAAGGCTACTGATGATTCCGGCCAATGGAAAAGCCTGCGGTGCTTCGAATTCAAAGAATCCACCGTACCGCAAGACTGGGAAGTCAAAAACATTCCCAACCACTTGGGCGGCCACCTCTCCTACCTCAAAGGCAACGTTGAGTTCGTGGAAAACGACTTTGTGAAGATCACCACCCGCCGCCATTGCGTGCGGCAGCAGGGCGACCCGCTCACCGCCACCAATGCCACCACCGGCGCGTGTGCGGCCAACCAAGTGGCACAATACGCCAGCGGCCGCTTCGAATCCAAGCCCATCGTGGATGCCAGCAAACCGTTCCGCGCCGAAATCCGCGCTCGCATCAACTGGAATGGCTCCCAAGGCATGCGCACCGCCCTTTGGATGCGCAACAGCGAAAACCTGCAAAACTGCGCCCGCAACCCCGCTGCCAACGACCCCTATGGCGAGCTGGATATTGTGGAATGGTATTCTTCCACCCGCGAGTATGCCTGGTCGTCCTCCCATGCCCGCTGCTATTACAGCCATCAAACAGGTTCTTGGGCCACCCGCCTCTTCATACACCGTTTGGAATACCGCCCCAACAAACAGGCCACCCCGATAGACGGCGCTTGGCATGTATGGGCTGTTGAATTTGACGGCCAGAAAGTACGCTACTTCTTGGATGGCAAGCTGATTCCCGTGGGTACCTACCGCGTAAACGACAACACCCGTATTGATGTCATCAACCGTCACGATACCGATGCAGATGGCGGCTATCCCTCCACCATGCCGGATGAAGACTATGCGAAGCTCAACATCACCAAAGAGATGCTGAGGCAGACATTCGTCGAGAAAGGCCCGTGGTATTTCATCATCAACGACTACGCGGAATGGGAAAAAAGCCTGAATCCGCCCAAGCCCACCGACCCCTTCCCCATCCAAACCACTCTGATCGACTACGTGCGGCTGTATCAGAAAAACTAACCCCCGCTATTGCAGGCTACCTGAAATTTCAGGTAGCCTTTACTCCGTCTGAACCACCCGAAACCCGGAAACCCAAATGGACAACAAAAAACTCAGCGTCGAAGCCATCGAACACGGCACCGTTATCGACCACATCCCAGCTGGCCTCGGCCTCGCCATCCTGCGCCAGTTCAAGCTGCTGCACCACGGCCACGCCGTTACCGTCGGCTTCAACCTCCCCAGCAAACGCCACGGCCGCAAAGACATCATCAAAATCACCGGCATCCGGCTCGACGAAGCCGCCGCTAACCGTCTCGCCCTCTTCGCCCCCGAAGCCACCGTCAACATCATTGCCAATTTCCGCGTCGAGCAGAAAATGCCGCTGAAGCTGCCCGACACCATCAGCGAAGTATTCCGCTGCCCCAACCCCAACTGCGCCAGCCACGGCGAGCCCGTAACCAGCCGCTTCTACGTGCGCCGCCGCGGCAGCCAAACCCGCCTCAAATGCCACTACTGCGAAAAAACCTACGACCGCGACTTAGTGGCCGAAGCCTGAAACACCATTCACCAGACCCAACAAAGGCTACCTGAAAAATGCCGCACTTCAGCACACCGCATTTTTCAGGTAGCCTTTCCCCCGGTTAAACCAAGTACCCAAACCGCCATGCCCTACCAATACCGCCAAACCCTGCCCCACACCCCCTTAGACATCATCGGCGACGTCCACGGCGAATTTGCCGCCTTCCAATCCCTGCTGCACCACCTCGGCTATCACGACGACGGCCGCCACCCGCAAGGCCGCCGGCTCGTCTTCGTTGGCGACCTGTGCGACCGCGGCCCCGACAGCCCCGCCATGCTCGCCTGGTTCAAACAAGCACACGAGCGCGGCTTCGCCCAAATGGTATTGGGCAACCACGAACTCAACCTGCTCGCCAACGACCCCAAAGACGGTGCCGGCTGGTTTTTCGACAGCCGCGCCGATAAAGACGCTGCCAACTACACCCCCTGGCAACGCCAAGCCGCCGACCAAAAAACCGCCCTTACCTCCTGGCTGGCCGAACAGCCCTTGCTGCTCGAACGCCCCGACCTGCGTATCGTCCACGCCGCCTGGCTGCCTCAACACATCGAACATCTCGAAGCCGCCCAAGGAGAAGGCCTGGTGGAGCAATACCGCCGCTTCGACGCCGAGCTCGACTACCGCATCCGCACCGCCCCTTGGTATGCCGACTATTGTTATGAACAAGAACATTACGCCCCATTGGCCCACAACCCCCACCAAGCCCCGCCCCCCATGCCCGCCACCGCCCAATACGACTTCGAGCGCAGCCGCCTCAACCCGATACGCGCCCTCACCAGCGGTGTCGAACGCCTGGCCGACGCCCCCTTCTTCGCCGGCGGTCGCTGGCGCGGCACCACCCGCTGCCCCTGGTGGGACGACTATCATGCCCACACCCCCGTCATCATCGGCCACTACTGGCGCAGCTGGCAGCCCCACCCCGCTGCACTCCCCGCCGAACGCGGCCTGCTGCCGCCACAGCCCGACAGCTGGCACGGCGCGCGGCACAACGTGTTCTGCGTTGATTTCTCCATCGGCGCCAGCTGGCGCGCCAGGAAACATCCGCAACAATATCAGCCGGAACAATTCCGCCTCGCCGCCCTGCGTTGGCCCGAACGGGAACTGGTGTTCAACAACGGCGAACACGTTCCCACCCGTTAATGGCACAATAGGAAAAGGCTACCTGAAAGCTCGTTTACTTGTTTTCAGGTAGCCTTTCCCATGCATCATAGTGAACAGCTTGCTTCAGCCATGCACAACCATCTTCACTCCCCACCAGCGCGGATGTCTTGCAAAATCTGCTTTGCCTCCACGTCTCCTTGAGCTGCCGCTTTTTCAAACCACCCAACAGCTACTGTACGATTGGGCAACACACCATCCGCACCACGGTAATAAATCTTGCCCAGCATCACCTGTGCATCCTGATTACCCTGCGCTGCCGAGCGCTCAAACCACCGCATAGCCACACGCGTATCCGCCCGCACGCCCAAGCCCACCAAATACATCCGGCCGAGGTTGAACGCACCCGCACTCTCGCCTTGCGCCTCTGCCCTTTCAAACCATTGTTTGGCCAACGCATAATCCTGCGGCTTGCCCACCCCTTCCAAATACATCACACCCAAGCTAACTTGAGACACCGGATAACCCACTTGCGCCGCCCGCTCCTCCCATTCCACCGCCCGCTGCTCATCCTGCTTCACCCCCAACCCGTGCCTGTAAATCGTTGCCAGAAACATCATGGCCGGCGGCATCCCGCGCGCAGCAGCCTTTTCAAACCATTGCCTGGCACGCGCATAATCCGGCCTGCCTGATTCAGGATGAAAATGCATCAAGCCCAAATGATACGGTGCCACAATATGCCCTTGCGATGATGCCACCTCATACCATTTCCGCGCTAGAGCAGCGTTCCGCACCACACCCAACCCATGCTCATAAGCCACGCCCAAAGTAAATTGGGCATTCATATCATCCCTTTCCGCCTGTTGCTGCAACACAGCAACGCCAAAACCGCTTCCTCCTGCCGCCGCAGCCTCTCCACCCGGGCGCACATCAGCCCAAGTAAAACCATTTGCCGCCAGCAACATCGCCAACCAAATTCCTTTTTTCATCACACCCCCTAAAACCCATTCCGCCTATCAATAGGCTACCTGAAAATACCAGCTTCAATACAGCACGCATGCTCTTGCACGCATAGCCCCAATCGATACCCCGATTTTTAGCCAGTCCCTGCCTGCAAGCAAGCCGCATACCACAAACCGGCCGCCCCCAGGCAACCTTTCAGGCTACCTGAAAAAACGCTTTCCGATGAAGCCAAAATCCGGAGCACGGTTTTCAGGTAGCCTCTATCTTGTACAAAAGGCTACCTGAAAACTGAATCTTCACACAGTGCAGGCTTCGTTCCCAAAAAGCGGAAACGCAAATGCTTATGGCAGCTAAACGCGTGCCGCAGCAATCGCAAGCCGCTGGCCAATAAAAAGGCTGCCCCTTTCGGGCAGCCTTCATTCTTCTGTCTGACAACTTATTCTTCGCTCATAAAGCCGCGCAGCTTTTGGATGGCTTTGGCTTCAATCTGGCGGATGCGCTCGGCGGATACGCCATATTCGGCAGCCAGCTCGTGCAGGGTGAGCCCGCCGTCGTCTTGCAGCCAGCGGCTTTCCACGATGCGGCGGCTGCGGTCGTCGAGCTGGGCCAGTGCGTTTTGCAGGCCTTCGGTCTGCATGGCATAGCGGGCTTTTTGGGCGATCTGCTGAGTGGGCTCGTTGTGGTTGTCGGCCAGCCAGTCGATGGGAGCGTAGCCGTCGTCTTCGCCGTCGCTGTTATCGGCCAAGAGAGCAACGTCTTTGCCGGTCATGCGCTGTTCCATTTCCAACACTTCGTCCATTTTCACGCCCAAGTCGTCGGCAATGCTCTGCGCTTCTTCGGGCGAGAGGGCGTTCATGCTTTTGCGCATGCTGCGCAGGTTGAAAAACAGTTTGCGCTGCGGCTTGGTGGTGGCCACGCGCACCATGCGCCAGTTGCGCAGGATAAATTCGTGGATTTCGGCCTTGATCCAGTGCACGGCAAAGGAAAACAGGCGGGCGCCGCGGTTGGGCTCATAGCGTTTCACGGCTTTCATCAGGCCGATGTTGCCTTCCTGAATCAGGTCGGCCTGGTTCAAGCCGTAGCCATCGTAGCCGCGGGCAATGGACACCACCACGCGCAGGTGCGACAAAATCAGTTGCTTGGCGGCTTCCAAGTCGCCTTGCAGCTGGCGCACGGCCAGATTGTGTTCTTCCTCGGGGGTGAGCAGCGGGATGCTGTTCACGGTGTGAATATATTGCTCCAGGCTGCCGTGGCCGCTGGGGATGGGTAAGGCAAAAGCGGTATTCATTATTTCTTGTTTCCTTTTTAATTTGTTCTTTTTTTTGCCGCCACTTGGGCGGATTATTCTTTGCTCTATCTTTTCTCTGAGGGTGCCATTAAACACCTTTTTATGTGAGTTTGCTTTATTGATAGGTAAATTTTTGTATTTTTCTGAATTTGATTTATTTTCTATATTGCAACAAGCTGCGGCAACTTCGCCTATCCGCGTTTATTCTCCGCTATCCGCTGCTTCATGCGCTTCCTCCGCTGCTTCGCTTTCTGCCGGCAGTTTTGCTTCCCCGCCTTTTTTCGCTGCCGACAAATAGCCGGCCAGCAGCATGACCACGGCCACGCACAGCAAGCCGTAGATTAACGGCAGCGAGCCGTCCATCTTCATATACGGGGTTTCGCCGCGATAACCTTCAATGCTGCCTTCAAGCACGGTGCGGGTGTCGGCCGGGGCAAGTTTCACAATTCGGCCTTGCGGGTTGATGATGGCGGTGGCGCCGGTGTTGGTGGCGCGCACCATGTAGCGGCCGAGCTCCAGCGCACGGGTTTGCGATTGCTGCAAGTGCTGATACATGGCGGTGGAGCGGCCGTACCAGGCCATATTGCTCACATTAGCCAGCAGGCTGGCGCGTTTGGCGGAGGCAATCAGCTCGTCGCCGAAGCCGTCTTCGTAGCACACGTTGAAGGCAACACGCTGGTTGGCGAGCAAAAGCGGAGCTTGGGCGCTGCCGCCCTGGCTGAAGCCGGCCAGCGGCATATTCATCATGCGGTAGAGCGGCTCGGTGAGGGCGGGCAGGGGCTTGTATTCGCCGAAGGGGACGAGGTGGTTTTTAGCGTAGAACGGGATATCGTCGGGCCGGTCGGGATGGAAGTTGCTCAGGTTGATGACAGCATTCAGGTAGCCTGTGCCCTGCTGGTTGTATTGGGCGATGCCCATGGCTAGGGCGCTGCCGTTGCGCTGGGCTTCGTAGGCGAATTGGTCGAGGACGCCGGGGTGGTATTCCTGCAAATCCTGCCGCATGATGGGGAGGGAGGTTTCGGGCAGGATGGTGATGTCGGCCTGGCTGTTGGCCACCTGCTCGTAGTAGTTTTGCATAATGGTGCCCAGCTGTTCGGGCTCCCATTTCAGGCTTTGCGCCACGTTGCCCTGCGCCAGCGCCACGGTGGCGCTGCTGCCGTCTGGCTCGGTAAAACGCGCTTGACGCAGCTGCCAGCCGCTAGCCAGCACGCCAATCAGCAGCAACACGGGCAGCACACGCCACCGCCAGCCCTGATTATGCACGGCCAGCACCAGCCATGCGCCGCAACAGGCACACAACAGCGTGAGCAGGTGCAGCCCGCCTATCGGTGCATAGCCGGCCAGCGGGGAATAATCGGCCACCTGGCTGTAACCCAGCGCGCCCCAGCCAAAGCCGGTGATCGCCCGTTCGCGCGCAAACTCGGTGAGCGTCCACAGCACGGGCAGCAGCAGGCCGATGCGCCAGCCGCGCGGCAGGCGTGCTTTTTCCAGCAGCCAGAAACAGGCGGCGGGATAGAGCGCAAGATAAGCGGGGAGCAGCAGGGTGAGCGGCAGGGCGTAGAGATTAGGCAGGCCGGATACGTCGTGCAGCGCGGTGTGGATCCAATAAAACTGCGCCGTGTAGCCCGCCAACCCGAAGCAATAGGCGCTGGACACGCTGTTTTGCGGGCGCAGCTCGATCAGCCGGATGAGCGCGCCGAACAACAGCGGCATCAGCCAGAAATGGTAATACGGGGCAAAGGCCAGCGGCGTGCTCGCGGCCAACAGCAGCAGCACGGGCCAATACACATAACGCCGGCTAAAAAAAGCCTCAAGTTTTGCAACCCAATTCATGTTTTCAGGTAGCCTCATAAAGACGCGCTATTATAGTGGATTCAGGCAGCGGGAAGAGAGAAAAATCCGATCGGGGCGATTGTGCCGGCGGCACCGCGAATACAGTGCAGCGAGTTCTGCTGCCCGCTTAATCGAATTAAACTGTAAGCAGGCAAAGCAGCGTAGCCTGCCGAAAATCAATCTACTATTTTTCAGGTAGCCTCTACCGAGCTAAAGGCTACCTGAAAAATATTCGGGCAAAATAAGCCGCGTTTTCAAACAAAAAAACGCTCACAAGTTCGTCGGCACCTTGCGCCGCCGCCGCCGACAGAGTACCCTTCGCCCGCTTCCCCCATCCGCCGGCCACCGGCATTTTCAAACAGAACCAACCATGCCCCACCCCCACCGCCGCGCCGTATACGCCGGCAGCTTCGACCCGCCCACCAACGGCCACCTGTGGATGATCCGCCGCGCACAGGCCATGTTCGACGAACTCGTTGTTGCCATCGGCACCAATCCCGACAAACAGGCCACCTACACCCTGGAAGAACGCACCGCCATGCTGCGCGACATCACCGCCGAATTTCCCAATGTGCGCATCAGCCAGTTCCATAACCGCTTTCTGGTCGATTTTGCCGATAGTATCCGAGCCGATTTCGTGATACGCGGCATCCGCAGCGGATCCGACTACGAATACGAACGTGCCATGCGCTACATCAACGCCGATTTGCAGCCCGACATCACCACCGTGATCCTGATGCCGCCGCGCGAATTTGCCGAAGTGTCTTCCACCATGGTCAAAGGCATGGTCGGCCCGCAAAACTGGCAAAAAACCATCCGCCGCTACGTACCCGAAGCCGTGTACCGCAAAATCCTCGCCGATCACGGCTGCGAGCCGGAAGATAATTAAGCTTTCCCCACCGCTCAGGCTACCTGAAAAATCTTGCCGAAGCAGCCCCTGTTTTTTCAGGTAGCCCGAACAGCTAATCCGAAAAACAATAAAGCACGATCAACTCGTGCTTTATTCGTCTTTCGTTTGACTGCGCTAATGTTTCTTGTGTAAGCGCAGATAATCGAGCGTTTTCAGTTCGGCAATTGCCAGCGCCAGTGCCGCTTGGGCTTTGGCCAAGGCTTCATCGTCTTTGGCTTGAGCCACGCTGGCCTCGGCCGCTTTCCGCGCCTCTTCCGCCCGCGCCTGATCCAACTCGGCACTGCGCACGGCCACGTCGGCCAAAATCATGATCTTATCCGGCTGCACTTCCAAAATACCGCCAGAAATGGCCACCAGCACTTCGTCTTCCTGGTCCGGAACTTGCAGGCGTAACGTGCCAGGGCGTACCAAGCTCATAATCGGCTCGTGGCGCGGCAGGATACCGAGCTCGCCGTTCAGCGTCGGCACCACAGCAAACTTCACCTGGCCGGAATAAATATTCTGCTCGTTGCTGACCACATCAATCTGCATGACATCCATGCTGCGTTCCTCAGTTCAAGGTTTTGGCTTTTTCCACGGCCTCTTCGATACCGCCCACCATGTAGAACGCCTGTTCCGGCAGATGGTCATATTCGCCGCTCAAAATCGCCTTGAAGCCGGCCACGGTGTCGCGCAGCGGAACGTATTTGCCGGGCGAGCCGGTAAACACTTCGGCCACATGGAATGGCTGCGACAGGAAGCGCTGGATCTTACGGGCGCGCATTACGGTCATCTTGTCTTCGTCAGACAATTCGTCCATACCCAAAATGGCGATGATGTCGCGTAATTCTTTGTATTTCTGCAAAGTGGATTGCACGCCGCGAGCCACATCGTAATGTTCCTGACCCAGCACCATTGGGTCGAGCTGACGGGAAGTGGAATCCAACGGATCCACAGCGGGATAAATACCCAAAGAGGCAATATCGCGGCTCAATACCACGGTCGCATCCAAGTGGGCGAAGGTGGTGGCGGGAGACGGGTCGGTCAAGTCGTCCGCCGGCACATATACGGCTTGGATAGAGGTAATGGAACCGGTTTGAGTGGAGGTAATGCGCTCCTGCAAACGACCCATTTCTTCGGCCAGCGTCGGCTGGTAACCCACGGCAGACGGCATACGGCCGAGCAGTGCGGACACTTCTGTGCCAGCCAAGGTATAACGATAAATGTTGTCCACAAAGAACAATACGTCGCGGCCTTTGCCGGTTTCGTCTTTTTCATCGCGGAAGTATTCGGCCATCGACAGGCCAGTCAGGGCTACGCGCAAGCGGTTACCGGGCGGCTCGTTCATCTGGCCGTACACCATCGCCACTTTATCCAACACGTTGGAATCTTTCATTTCGTGATAGAAGTCGTTACCTTCACGGGTACGCTCGCCCACGCCAGCAAATACGGACAAACCACTGTGTGCTTTGGCGATGTTGTTAATCAACTCCATCATGTTCACGGTTTTGCCCACACCAGCACCGCCGAATAGACCCACTTTACCACCTTTGGCAAACGGACAAAGCAAGTCAATCACTTTGATGCCGGTTTCCAGCAGTTCGGTGGTGCTGGACAATTCGTCAAACTTAGGGGCAAATTGGTGAATGGCACGCGTCTGGTCGGAGCCGATCGGACCTTGTTCGTCTACGGGGTTGCCCAACACATCCATGATACGCCCCAAAGTGGCCTTGCCCACAGGCACAGTAATCGGCGCACCAGTATTGTTCACGGCCAATCCGCGTTTCAAACCATCGGTACTGCCCATCGCAATAGTACGGACAATGCCATCGCCGAGCTGCTGCTGCACTTCCAGCGTCAAATCGGTATCGACTAACTTCAATGCGTCATAAACGCGCGGAATAGCGGCACGAGGAAATTCCACGTCAACGACCGCACCAATGATTTGTACGATTTTGCCTTGATCCATTTATCTATATCCTAAAATTTCAAATCTACCTGTTGCATCAAACGGCGGCTGCACCGGCTACAATCTCTGATAGTTCCGTAGTAATTGCAGCCTGACGAGATTTGTTATAAATCAGGCGCAATTCTTTAATTGCATTACTTGCGTTATCCGTAGCAGCTTTCATCGCCACCATGCGCGCAGACTGTTCAGAAGCCATGTTTTCACACAAAGCCTGATAAACCACTGACTCCAAATATCGGCGCACTAAATATTCCAATACGGCAATCGGAGAAGGTTCGTAGATATATTCACGGCCATATTCTTCATCTTCCGATATTTCGTTTAGCACATTATGACCGATCGGCAGCAGCATCTCCACATTCGGCTCTTGGCGCATGGTATTGATAAATCTTGAATATACCAAGTGCACCACATCCAAACCGCCATCGGCATAGCGTTGGAACACTTCCGTAAGAGAACCCAGCAATACTTCCATCTTAGGAGTATCACCAAGATTGACCGCACTGGCTACCACATTAAGCCCAGCACGATTACAGGTAGCCAAACCTTTGCTGCCAAAGCAAACTACCTCCACTTCAACGCCCTGCTGCTGGTATTCTTGAACTTTCAACAGAAATTTTTTCAGTAGATTGGCATTCAACCCACCGCACAAGCCTTTATCGGTCGTAATCAGAATAAAACCGGCTCGCCGAATATTACTCTCCCGGCTTTCCAGTATTGGCAGCTGTTTATGCTCGGTTTCAACTTGTGCCAAGTGGCTCATCACTACCCGGACTTTTTCTGCATAAGGGCGTGCTAAACGCATCCTATCCTGCGTTTTCCGCATTTTGGAAGTCGATACCATCTGCATGGCTTTGGTAATCTTCTGTGTATTTTGTACACTGCGGATTTTCGTGAGAATCTCTTTCCCTACTGCCATTTCAGATTTTTCCTTTACACGCCTTAAGCCGTATAGCTGCGAGATGTTTTGAACGTATTAATTGCATCAGTCAAAACTTGCTCGTTTTCTTCACTCATCACACCGGTTTGGTTGATCTGATTTAATACATCCGCATGCTGAGTACGCACGTAACCCAAGAAATCAGATTCAAACGCCAATGCTTTGGATACAGGGATATCTTCGTATGAACCTTTGTTGATTGCCCACAAGGTTAAGGCCATTTCAGCAATACTCATGGTGCTGAATTGTTTTTGTTTCATCAATTCAGTTACCACTTCACCGTGCTGCAATTGCTTGCGGGTAGCCTCATCCAAATCAGAAGCAAACTGAGAGAATGCAGCCAATTCGCGATATTGGGCCAAAGCCAAACGAATACCACCACCCAATTTCTTGATGACCTTGGTTTGAGCCGAACCGCCTACGCGTGATACAGAAATACCGGCGTTAATCGCAGGACGGATACCGGAGTTGAACAAGTCGGTTTCTAAGAAAATCTGACCATCAGTAATAGAAATCACGTTGGTCGGCACAAATGCAGACACGTCACCTGCCTGGGTTTCGATAATCGGCAATGCCGTTAATGAACCTGTCTTACCTTTAACTTCGCCGTTAGTCAATTTTTCCACTTCGGCAGCATTGATACGAGCTGCGCGTTCCAACAAACGACTATGCAAATAGAACACGTCACCCGGATACGCTTCACGGCCTGGAGGACGACGGAGCAACAAAGAAATCTGACGATATGCCACAGCCTGCTTGGATAGATCGTCATACACAATCAGAGCATCTTCACCACGATCGCGGAAATATTCGCCCATCGTACAACCGGAATATGGAGCGATAAATTGCAATGCGGCAGCCTCGGAGGCCGTAGCAGCCACCACAATAGTGTACTCCATTGCGCCATGCTCTTCCAGTTTACGCACAACGTTGGCAATAGAAGAAGCTTTCTGTCCTACTGCCACATAAATACAAATAACACCAGTGCCTTTTTGATTGACAATCGCATCTAATGCAACTGCAGTCTTACCAGTTTGACGGTCACCAATGATCAACTCTCGTTGACCACGACCAATTGGAACCATAGAGTCCACAGACTTCAAACCAGTCTGCATAGGCTGATCCACAGACTGACGAGCAATCACCCCGGGAGCAATTTTTTCAATCGGCGCAGTTTCTTTTGCATCGATCGGTCCTTTGCCATCAATTGGCTGACCCAATGCATTTACCACACGACCAACCAATTCCCGGCCAACTGGCACTTCCAAAATACGACCGGTACATTTAACCTGATCGCCTTCCTTGATGTGCTCATATTCACCCAACACAATTGCGCCGACTGAATCGCGTTCCAAGTTCATGGCCAAGCCAAACGTATTGCCAGGAAATTCCAGCATCTCCCCCTGCATCACATCTGACAGCCCATGCACGCGCACAATACCGTCAGTTACAGAAATCACACCACCATACGTGTTTGCTTCCTGTTTTGTATTCAGGTTCTCAATTTTGGATTTCAACAACTCACTGATTTCAGCAGGATTAAGCTGCATGAAACTCTCCTAATTTACCATTGCCGCATATAGGTTTTTTAATTTACCCTGTACGGACAAATCTAAGACTTTATCTCCAACTTCGATCTTGATGCCACCGATTAGCTCAGGAACAATTTCCAGCGTAGCTTCTAGCTTACAACCAAATTTCTGCTGGCAATCACTCACTACCTTGGCAAACTGACCTTCGCTCATTGGGAAAGCGCTATAAACAACTGCCTTCTGAATATGATCCCTAGATAGCAGAAATTCTTGGTATTGGGCACAAATATCCGGCAAAACCATCAACCGCCCACCTTCTGCCAGCACATACAGGAAATTCTTAAACTCTGTATATTGCGGTGTATGAATGCTTTCCAGCAAACCAATCAGAGTATCTGCCTTAACCGAGGAAGCTACTCCCGCATCTTCAATAAACGTAGCAAGTTTAGGCTGACTGACAGCCCAAGACAGTTCCGTCAGCTTTTCTAACCACGCTTCAACATGCCCTTTCTCAGCAGCTAATTCAAATAATGCTTTTGCATACGGCCTAGCAATAGTGGCAAGTTCGGCCATGATCCTACAGCTCCTGCTTCAACATACCCAAAAGCTGGGCATGTTTATCGGCATTAATCTCACTGCATAGAATCTGTTCCGCACCTTTAACAGCCAGCGCAGCCACTTGCTCACGCAAAGCCTCACGAGCTCGATTGAATTCTTGCTCGACATCAGCCTTAGACTGAGCTGCAATGCGGGCAGCCTCAACAGAAGCTTGCTTTTTCGCCTCCTCTACAATTTGAGAAGCGCGTTTTTCCGCATTAGCGATAATCTCAGCTACCTGCCCACGCCCATCAGCCATGATTTCAGCAACCTTTTTTTCAGCCTGCTCGAAATCATGCTTACCTCGCTCGGCTGCAGCCAATCCTTCAGCAATCTTACTGGCACGCTCATCCAGCGCCTTTGCAATGGGTGGCCACACGAATTTCACCGTGAACCACACCAACAGGCAAAAGACGATTATCTGTATGATTAAAGCTGAATTAATATTCACTTTATTCAACCTTCACAGTTAGGGTTAAAACAAACGTCAAAAGTTTGTGTAATCTTAACCTGCAACTGCCGGAGCAAACGGATTCACGAACGCGAACAACAAGGCAACAGCCACACCAATCAGGAACGCCGCGTCAATCAAACCGGCAATCAGGAACAATTTGGTTTGCAACGGTTCAATCAATTCAGGCTGGCGGGAAGAAGCCTCCAGATATTTCGAACCCACAAACGCAATACTAGCAGCAGCAGCCACCGCGCCGAATGCAACAATCAGGCCGCAAGTGATGGCCAATACGCTATTCAAATCCATTTGAAACTCCTTACAAAGTGAAAGTTAAAAATACAACTACGAAAAACCATAAAACTAATGAGAACTGTGCGCCTGCCCGATATACACAAAAGCCAACGCAACGAAAATAAACGCCTGCAACACGATAACCAAGATATGGAACACCGCCCACACAAATCCGGCCAAGATATGGAAGAACGCTAATACCGGATCTACCCAAGTTACAGCTTCACCGGGCATTGCCCAAGCACCGCCCAACATGGCAATCAGGAGAAATACCAGCTCACCGGCATACATATTACCGAATAGTCGCATACCGTGAGAAATGGTTTTGGAAGAAAACTCAACCAAGTTTAAGATAAAGTTAAACGGCGCCAGCCAAATACCAAAAGGAGCAGCAAATAGTTCATGAATCCAGCCGCCCAATCCTTTAAGCTTGATATTGAACATAAAGCAGGTGAGTAACACACCGATAGACATCCCCAAAGTAATGTTCAAATCAGCAGTCGGCACCACGCGCAACAACGCATGATGATTACCTGTAATATGTTGCCAAATCCACGGCAGCAAATCCACCGGCAGCAAATCCATGGTATTCATCAGCACAATCCACACAAACAGCGCCAAACCAAGCGGAGCCACCGTTTTACGGGATTGCTCATTATGAATCATACCCTTGCACAAGTTATCAATAAACTCAAACAAGATCTCGATCGCAGCCTGAAAGCGCCCTGGCACACCAGGTGTTACCTTACGTGCAGCATACCACATCACCAGCGAACCAATGACAGCCAAAACGGTCGCAATAAAAAGGGAATCTAAATTGACAAACGAGAAGTCGGCAATATTTTGCAGACCCTGCCCCTTGCTCACATCCGACAAACTGGTCAAGCTTTGCAAATGGTGCTTGATGTAGTCGGCTGCGCTCATGCTTTCACTGGCCATACTTTCTAGCTTTCCAAAATATCAGTAACACCGCATGACTCACCGCAATCAACCCGAGGATAAACGGAACAAATACGATTCGTTGGCGATAAAAAACAAACACCAGCGTCATTAGAACGACCGCCAGTACTATTTTTAAACCTTCTCCAATCCAAAACGCGCCGTCCCGCCATTTGGGGAAACGCCGAAGAAACCTTAAAACCAGTACCGCCAGAACGGTCGGCAACAGATAACACAAACAACCCAACGCCGCCGATTCAGCCGCAGCAGCGCCGGAAAACACCCAAAAAACAGCAACCAACATCACCGTTACCGCCAACTGGAGCCAAATTGCTGCTGCCATATATCCGTCTTTATTCGCTAAACAATAGCGGCGCAAATATAAGCAAAAGCAGGCTTAATGTCAAGAAAAGTGTTAATCTTTGTCAAATAATTTCCACTTAAAACGCAGCCTACCCAATTATCCGCCAACAACACTCTTGCCGCCTCTTGGCTACCTGAAAATCAAGCTTAAACCAAATCTAAAACAACATATTATAATCAGTCAAACCTAGATTCCCGTAAGCCAAACTTGCCGGCTGCCGTTTCATTTATTCAGGCAAATCCACATTCAGCTGCCGCATCAGCCGGGCGAAGGTTTCCGGGCTGTCAAAATGCAACACCACCTTGCCGCGCTTGCCGTTGCCGGTTTGCACTTCCGCTCGCACGCCCAGCTTTTCCGTGAGCACTTCGTTCAGGTGCAGGATATCGGGGCTGACGGTTTTCGGCTTTTTCTCTTGCTGCGCCTGTTGCGCCAGCTGGCTGCGCCGCTCCACTTCGCGCACCGACCAGCCGTTTTTCACGGCCTTTTGCGCCAGCGCCAGCTGCTCCATCACCGGCAGCGGCAGCAGCGCGCGCGCGTGCCCCATTTCCAGCTGGCGCAGAAACAGCATTTCCTGCACCGGCTCGGGCAGAGCCAACAGGCGCAGGCTGTTCGACACCGCACTACGGCTGCGCCCCACGGCTTTGGCCACGGTTTCGTGCGTGAGGCCGAACTCGTCCACCAGCCGCCGCAAGCCCTGCGCCTCTTCAATCGGATTGAGGTTTTCGCGCTGGATGTTTTCAATCAAGCCCATGGCCAGCGCGGCTTCGTCGCCGATGCTTTTGATCACCACGGGGATTTCGGCCAAACCGGCCAGCTGGCTGGCGCGCCAGCGGCGTTCGCCGGCGATCAGCTCGTATTGCGAGAGGCCGTGTTCGCGCACAATCACAGGCTGGATCACACCCTGCGCCTTAATCGAATCGGCCAGCTCCTGCAGGCTGTCATCGTCCATCTGCGAGCGCGGCTGATAGCGGCCGGGCTTGATGTCGCGCACCAGCACGCTGGTGAGCCGGTCGCCGCTGCTGTCGCCGATGGCGCCGGCCAGCAGCGAATCCAAGCCCCGACCGCCGAGGCCGCTTTTGGGTTTTGCCATATTGTTGTTCCCTGGTTCATTTATTTTTCAGGTAGCCTCAGCAAGGAAGGCTACCTGAAAATCATTGGGCTACCTGAAAATGTTGCACTCAAATGCGGTTTCAGCCAGCCGGTATTTTCAGGTAGCCTTTACGGCTTGAAAGGCTGCCTGAAAGTGTGAACTTCAATGAAGTTAAAACGTGTAACGAGGGTTTCCGCGAAGCCAAAATGCAAGCCTACCGCGCTTAAACCCTGTTTGGCACGGCCGAAGCAGCGTTTCCATTGAAGCTGTATGCCGCATCCGAAACCGCGCCTATTCTAGCACAGCGCCGCGCCGGCCCACGCCGCTAAAAATCACCCCACAGCGCCTGCATCGCCGCCAGCGCCGCCAGCGCCGCCGTTTCCGTGCGCAACACGCGCGCGCCCAGCCGCACCGGCTGGAAACCGTGCGAACGCGCCAGCGCTTCCTCCTTCGCCGTCAAACCGCCTTCCGGCCCAATCAGCAGCACTGCATTTTGCACTTTCGGCAGGCTGCGCAGCGGCACACCATCGTGCGGGCTCAGCAGCAAGCGCGCGCCCGCTTCCGCCGGCAAAGCAGCCAGCGCCTGTGCCAAATCGGCAATCGGCGCCACTTGCGGCACTTGGTTGCGCCCGCATTGTTCGCAGGCCGAGATAGCGATATCCTGCCAGCGCCGCACCTTCTTCTCCGCCCGCTCACCTTGCAGCCGCACGTTCGAGCGCGCGGCAACCACCGGTACAATCCGCCCCACGCCCAACTCCGTGCTCTTCTGCACGGCAAAATCCATTTTTTCCGAAGCCGACACCGCCTGCAGCAATGTAACCGCGAGCGGCGATTCACGCGATTCCGTGAGCAGCTTGTCCACCCGCGCCAGCGCCTGCCTGCGCCCAATTTCCAGCAACACTGCCTGCGCCGCGCCGCCACGCCCGTCGAACAACACCAAGGGCGCGCCCGCCTGCAACCGCAGCACCTGGATATGCCGGCAGACATTTTCAGGTAGCCTCAGCACCCCGCCCTCGGCAAAAGTTTGCGCAACATAAAAACGCGGCATTTGTTGTTTACCCCGAAAAATGGTTAATATCCCGTTTCTATTTCTATCAGAAAACCCATTGGGAAGGAAAGATTTTGCTAACCCGTTTGACGGAACTGGTGCGCGAAGTGGCGCAAACCGCTGTGATGCCGCGCTTTCTCAACGCCGCCGTCAGCACCAAAAGCGACGGCAGCCGCCTCACCGAGGCCGACCTGCACGCCCAAGCCCTGTTTGCCGAATGCCTGCCGCAGCTCATCGCCTGCCCGATGCTGGGCGAAGAAATGGGCGCCGACGAACAGCTCGCCATGTGGCGGCGGCATGCCCAAAGCGGGCTGTGGGTGGTCGACCCCATCGACGGCACCAACAACTTCATCAACGGCCTGCCGCACTTCGCCCTCTCCGTGGCCTATGTCCGGCACGGCCGCAGCCGGCTGGGCGCGGTGTTCCACCCCATGATGCGGGAAATGTTTGCCGCCGAACACGGGCGCGGCGCCAGCCTCAACGGCCGGGCCCTGCCGCTGCACCACACGCCCAAACGGCTAAACGAAGCCATCGCCGGCGTGGAAGTGAAATACCTGCGCTCCGGCAAACTCGCCAGCCGCATGCAAACCCTCCACCCCTTCGGCTCCCAGCGCAGCATGGGCTCCAGCACGCTCGACTGGTGCTACCTCGCCGCCGGCCGCTACGACCTCTATCTGCACGGCGGACAAAAACTGTGGGACTACGCCGCCGGCGCCCTGATCTACGAAGAAGCCGGCGGCCGACTCGCCACGCTCGAAGGCGACGGTTTCTGGAGCGGCGAGCACGTGTTCAAACGCTCCGTGATCGCCGGCTTGCAGCCCGACCTGTTCGAGCGCTGGCTAGCTTGGATCCGCGCCAACCAATAGGAAAAGGCTACCTGAAAACGGTGTCTTGCAAAACAAGGCTGGGTTTTCAGGTAGCCTTTATCCCTTATTTATTGCCCGGCGGCACCGTATTCATCATCTCCTGCCAGCGCATCATCAGCTGCTCCATCTGCGCCGTATCCACCACGCCCAACGTCACAAACAGCGTCCACAACAGCCCCGCCACCACAAACAGCACGCAAAAACTCAGCGCATAACCCAACAACACCTGCCACACCCGCGCCCCGCACAGACGCGCAAAGCCGATTATCGTGGCCACCGTGCCCCACATCGACCACATATCGCCCAACAGCGCCAAGCGCGGCACATACACCAGCAGCAGCAACGGCACCACCAACACTTCCGACACCAGCACATAGCCCCACAGCCACACCCGCCGGCCCGACACCGCGCCCATCAGCTTATCCATCACCGTGCTGAACACCGGCCACTTCACCAGCTGCAGGCAAAACATCAGCGCCATGATGCCGTGCTGCCCGCTCAACAGCGGCGCCATCATCGCCGTGTTCACCGCCGCCGCCACCAGCAGCGCGCCCAACATATCGTGCAGCGGATACACATATTCATCGGCGGGGCGGAATTGCAGCCGCATCAGGTTGGCGGCATCGGAAATCAGTCGGTACATGGCAAAGCGCTTCGGCGGAACAAAAGGCCGCATTATAGCCAAAGCCCCGTTTTCTTCCTACGGCGCGGGCGGCCGGAGGCTACCTGAAATTTTTCATCCGCCCGAAACTCCACATGCCGGATAAACCAAACATATTGCGCTTCCCGAATTTCGCAAACAGCCCGCCAACCCTGATAACAATCCGCGGCAACTTTTCAGGTAGCCTGAAAGAGGCTACCTGAAAACCAAACATTCCCCCCGCCCGGCCCTTGCGGTAAACTGGCGCCCGTTTTATCCACAGGTATGCAAAAGAATGAACCTTCTCGGAGCCCTGGCCAGAATCGGCAGCATGACCATGCTCTCACGCGTGCTCGGCTTTGTGCGCGACGCGGTATTGGCGCGGATTTTCGGCGCGGGCATCGCCATGGACGCCTTCGTGGTGGCCTTCCGCCTGCCCAACCTGCTGCGCCGCATTTTTGCCGAAGGCGCATTTTCGCAGGCTTTCGTGCCGATTTTGGCGGAATTCAAGCAAAAAAAATCGCCGGAAGAAACGCAGCAATTTGTGCAGCATGTGGCCGGGATGCTGATGTTTGCATTGCTCATCGTAACCGCCATCGGCGTGCTGGCGGCGCCGGCGGTGATTTGGGCCACGGCCAGCGGCTGGGGCGGCAAGCCGGAGAAATTTGCGCTGGCTTCGCAGCTTTTGCGGATTATTTTCCCGTATATCCTGCTGATTTCGCTTTCCTCCCTGGTGGGCAGCATTTTAAACACTTATGGCCGCTTTTCCGTGCCGGCCTTCACGCCGGTGCTGTTGAATGTGTCGCTGATCGGCTTTGCACTCTTGGGGGCGCGGTATTTCGAGCAGCCGGTGATGGCGCTGGGCTGGGGCGTGTTTTGCGGCGGGGTGCTGCAGTTGGTGTTCCAGCTGCCGTGGCTGTTTAGGCTGGGCTTTTTGAAAATGCCGAAGCTGCATTTCGGCGACCCGGCGGTAAACCGCGTGATCAGGCAGATGGCGCCGGCGATTTTGGGCACTTCTGTGGCGCAGGTGTCCTTGGTGATCAACACCAATATCGCGTCCTACCTGCAAAGCGGCAGCGTGTCGTGGATGTATTTTGCCGACCGGCTGATGGAGCTGCCCACGGGTGTGTTGGGCGTGGCGCTGGGCACGATCCTGCTGCCCGGCCTCTCCAAACACGCGGCCACGGGCGACCGGCGCGAATTTTCGGCGCTGTTGGATTGGGGCCTGCGCCTGTGCCTGCTGCTCACGGCGCCGGCGGCGGTGGGCATGGCGGTGCTGGCCTTCCCGCTGGTGGCCACGCTGTTTATGTACAATAAAATCGGCGTAAACGATGCGCTGATGACGCAGCAGGCGCTGATTGCCTATTCGGTGGGGCTCTTGGGGTTGATTCTGATTAAGGTGCTGGCGCCGGGCTTTTATGCGCAGAAAAACATCAAAACGCCGGTGAAAGTGGCGATTGTTACATTGGTGTGCACGCAGCTGATGAATTTGATGTTTGTGTGGAAGCTGCACCATGCGGGGCTGGCGCTCTCCATCAGCCTGGGGGCGTGCATCAATGCGGCGTTTCTTTATATGCTGCTGCGGGTGAAGGAGATGTATCAGCCCAAGGCGGGCTGGCGCGCGTTTCTGCTGAAGCTGGCGGTGGCGCTGGCGGTGATGGCCGGCGGGCTGCTGGCGGCGCAGCATTATGCGACGCTGGAATGGGTGCAGGTGGGCGGGCTGCGGCGCACGGTGCAGCTGTTTGCGCTGATCGGCTTTGGCATGGTGCTGTATTTTGCCACGCTGGGGCTGCTGGGCTTCCGGCCGCGCCATTTCAAGCGGCGGGAGGCGTAGCATGATTTTGGTTTTGCGGGAACAATGCCTCGCTGCGCCGATACATCGTTTTGATGCAATCCGCTTCACTTATTTTCAGGTAGCCTTCCCCGCCGCTTGAGGCTACCTGAAAATAACAGCATCACCGCTTCCGCCACACAAAACAATCCGCCGGCAAGCTCGTGTCGCTTGCCGGCGGATTTGATCGCTTGAAACGCTTAATCGTCTTCATCCTCTGCCAAGTCGGGATGCTCAGCCTGGTTGCGGCCCATCAGCCACAGCACGCCGCCCACCACGATGAGCGCAATCTTGATGCCCCAGGCCACGCCATCGCCCCAGTTGTAAATCCAAAACAAGGCTTTCGGCACATAGTTGAAAAGGTCCAGAAAAATCGCCAAAACGCCCAACACCGCCAAGGTGCTGCCAAAGTTTTGCATAGTCGTCTCTTTTTTATTGGTTAAGAAGGGAGCCGGATTTTACACAAAACATGCATTTTTTCAAGCACGCCGCGAAAATGATATGATAGCGCCCTCGCAATCCCAACCCGCAAAGGAAACCCCATGCCCCTGCTCGACAGCTTCACCGTAGACCACACCAAAATGCACGCCCCCGCCGTGCGCGTGGCCAAAAACATGCGCACCCCAAAAGGCGACGACATCACCGTGTTCGACCTGCGCTTCTGCGTGCCCAACCAAGAAATCCTGCCCGAAAAAGGCATCCACACCCTCGAACACCTGTTTGCCGGCTTCATGCGCGATCATCTCAACGGCGCAAACGTGGAAATCATCGACATCTCCCCCATGGGCTGCCGCACCGGCTTCTACATGAGCGTAATCGGCACCCCCAGCGAAGAAGCCGTGGCCGCCGCCTGGCAGGCCGCCATGCAAGACATCCTCCAAGTGCAAAACCAAAGCCAAATCCCCGAGCTGAACGAATACCAATGCGGCACCTACCGCATGCACTCCCTGCAAGAAGCCCAAGACATCGCCCGCCACATCCTCTCCCGCAAAATCGGCATCAACAAAAACGCCGAGCTTGCCCTGAGCGAAGACATCCTCGGCAAACTGTAAACACCGCGTGCATTAAAGAGGCTACCTGAAAACCATTTTTCAGGTAGCCTCCATCGCCCTAGCCAGACAACCAAAACATTTGAAACAAAGCATCATGCAAACCTTCTCCCTCAACGGCCACGAACACATCGCCCTGTGCGACCTGCTCAAACTCAGCGGCCTCGCCAGCAGCGGCGGCCAGGCCAAAGCCTGGATCGCCGAAGGCCGCATCCGCCGCAACGGCACGCCCGAAACCCGCAAAACCGCCAAAATCCGCGCCGGCGAAATCATCGAGCTGGACGATGGCAGCACGATTGAAGTGCAGGAATAAAACCGCCGGATACCGCAGCAAATAAAAAGATAGCTTATTGCGTGTCAATAATCCTTTACGTTTCTTTACCGTATAGCCAAGCTGCCCCACATTGACAAATCAACGTGGGCAGCTTGGTTTTTTATGGTTCTATTGTGTGCTATTCCTTGCCTGATACCGCTCCGGCTCGAAGTCCTGCCCAGTCTTTATCAGATGGAAGGCAATCACAGCCAATTTTCGCATCAAAGCCACAATGATGACTTTCGGCGGTTTCTTTTTCTCTTTAAGCCGTTCAATAAATGCCGGAAAGGCTTTGTCCCGATAGGCGACCATGGCGGGCATAAACAGGGCGGCGCGCAAATCGTTTTGGCCGAACTTGGATATCCGGCTAGGCTTATTCAGGCTGCTGCCAGATTGCCGATGCCTGGGATCTAGGCCTAGATAGGCCACCAGTTCGGAAGCTTTGTTAAAGCGGCCATGTTGCAGCAAGGTAAACAGGACGGCCGCGGAAGTGAGGCCGATGCCCGGAATGGTTTGCAGCCGTTTGATTTTGTCCGCATGCTCTTCATCCTGTTTCAATAGCTGTTTGATTTGCTGGTTTACCATTTTAATCTGCTCGTTCAAATGGCTGATGCTTTGATTCAGGTAGCCTTGTAGGTAGTCCGGTGCGGTTTGCCGTTTGGTTTCCTCTCCCGCCCGCTGCCGTTTCAGGCGTATCAGGTAGCGGTTCAAATCGCGCAACTGCTGCTGTGCTTCGGTCAATGGCTTCCATGGCTCCGGTTGTACCATTTGGCTGTATTGCGCTATCAGCTTGGCATCCTGTTTGTCGGTTTTGGAGCGTTTGAATACTGCCATCCCGAACGATTTTATCCAGTAGGGATTAACTACCGAAACCGTATAAAGGCGGCTGAAATAGTCTGCCGCCTGTTCGTAGTAAATGCCGGTGTATTCCATGCAGATATGCAGGTTGTTTTCCGCATCGTGCGCCTGTAGCCATTTGCGCAATCTGGCATAGCCTACCTGATGGTTGTCAATGATGATTTCCGCCGTTTTACCGTCGTCCAGCAGCAGGCAGCAATCCAATTTGTGCTTCGATACGTCTATTCCGAGGTGCATAAATTTAACCTTATCAATGCGGATTCGGCTGTGCCGTTCCAAGATAGCTTCCAAATTCAGGTAAAAAAAGAATCCGTGTCCCCATCTTTTTACCGACTTCAAGAGTCAGGCTACACCTTTCGGGCTCACGGATTCTGTGATTCGGTCATGACTCCGAATCATTTAAAAAAAGTACGCAATAACGATGCCAATTGTCTGACTATCAAAGAAACGGTGCTGGAAACGAAACGGCGTAGGACGAAGTTTTTCCAGTAATGGCGCGGCATATTTATTCCTTCCCTTACTCTATTGTGCCGACAGTGGCGCATCATGGGCATAGGCCAGATTGGTTTTGCTTTGGCCGTCTAAGGACAGGACGGAAGGGCTGCCGCCGTCTGCCGCTGTAGGTTGCTGCGGGGCGGCGGTTTCCTGCCGGGCTTCTTTGTAGGGATTGAAGGGCAGGCCTTCCGATGCGTATTGCCTGCACAGGGCTTCCGGCACTTCCCGAACCTTGGTTGCCTGGTCGGTATAACAGGCACAGCCGCTTTCCCCGCCGTCGATGCAGGCGGCCACCCGCTCGAACTGCCTAACCTGCCGCACGCCGTTATACAGCGGTTTGGATTCGGGGCGTTCGGCCAGGGTGGGCACGAACATTTCCGGGGTCAGGTTGCCATTTTCCCCCTGCATGGATGAAGTGGCCACTTGAGTAGCCTGCCGAATATCTGAAACGGGATTGCCGCTAGGTTCGGATTCCGTTTGTGCCTGCTGCTGACTGGTTTGGGCGTTGCCTTTGGCTTTAAAGCCCTGATAGGTTCTCCAGCCCATATAGCCAACAATCGACAGCATAAACAACACTACAAGCGGCCCGAATACCAAGACATACCACCACCGCGAACGGACTTTCTTGTTATGGCTGTGGACTTCGGCAGATTTGTAGTAATCAAAAACTTCCTTATTTATTTTATGCACGCTGGAAACGGCGCGCTTGGCTTCACTGGTCGTATTCGTTACCGCCTCATTCCACTCCAGACGGGTCAGGCCGCCCATTTGGTTGGCAGTAATATGGATATGCTTATTCACGACCTCTTTCAGGTTCAAATCGATGATTTTCGGGGACTGTGTAATAAAAATCATGTCTATGCCGTAATGGCCATGAACGTTGAGAAAGGATACGTTGGGCGGCATTTTGCCGTTGCCGTAGCGTTTGGGGTATAAGTCTTGCACTTCGTCAAAGACCACCAGCGAGCCGATGTTTTCTTCCCACTTGAGCCATTCATACATATCTTCCCAGCTGTGCCCTTCCGGCGGCTGATGGTGCGGCAGCTTCAGGCCATTGATGTTGGAGAACAGCTTGCGGCCTTTGTAGTCTTCCTCATGCATAATCATATCGACGACAAAGGCGGTTTTGCCGATGCGGGGTTTGCCGGTTACGAGAACGATTTGCGCCATGGCTTATTTCCTCCCTAGGCGGCTGGCGAGTTTGGTCATGGATTTGAAGGTAACGATAAAAGTCAGCATGCCGAACATGATGTTCATCACGACCCCACCGCCGGAGATATAGAACATTTGCAGCAGCCCGACAGGGGCACCGGAATTAAGCAGCAAACCTGTAATTTCCTGCTTGAAACGGCCAATAATCAAATCAAAACCGACATAGGTAACGGCGGTTAAAGCTAGTGCCGAGAATATACGGGCAACGACGTTAATCAATAAGGGGGCTAGGGCAGCAAGGAATTTCATGTTCTATCCTTTCACTATTTTTGCTTTCATAGCGTTTCAGGTAGCCTGCTCCGGTACTGTTGCCGAACCCTTGCGGGGGACTAGTCCCCCTGCACCCCCTAGTCTCACTTGCGACGCCGCGTGGGGCAGGGGACGGGCTTCGCCCTTACACCCTCCCCCACGGGCTAGAGTGTGGGGCAGGGGTGCCCTGTAAAGGGGGTATTCGTAAAGACCTGCGGCCTTTACAAAGCTTCCCCCTTGACAGGGCGGAGACATAACGGGCAATGACGGTGAGGGCTGGCCTATTCGTCTGTAAATAGGCTGCTGTTGCTACACTTCCTGACGCACCACACGGGCGACGAAGAAGGCAGCCACTAGCCAAGCACCGGCGATAATAAACGGCCTAATTTTGCGAGCGGCGGCGCAGGCAGGTTCGAGGCTGATGCTGAAGCGGCTGCCGAAGGCTTCGAACTCTTCACCCTTGGGGCAGGCGGCATCGGTACTGAAGACGTTTTCGGGTTTGAAATCGAGATTGACGGTTTCTTTGGGAATGCTTAAGTCGGCATCTTCGGGTTCAGGCTGTTGGTCACAAGCCAGAATATCAGGGTGTTCTTTGCACAGGTCGAAGGGCGGCGGGGTTTCTGTGCCGGGTTTGTCGCCGCTGCCGGTATTGCCGGCAGGCGGGTTTTTTGGTGCGGGGGCTTCGGGGGAGTTAGGTTTAAGGTCGGGGCGGTTAATGATGGTTTCTTGTACACAGACGCCGTTCGGGCAGTTATAAAATTTCCAGCGTGCCTGTTT
>NZ_JACSGR010000008.1 GCF_016025525.2 Eikenella glucosivorans
ACAGCCGGGGTATGCTTTTGCCTGATGAAAATAAGTAAAGATGAAAATAATTGGAAGCCTGTGGGCGGGATAAAAGAATAGTCAATTAAAATAAAAATAGGACAATAGCGCATCGTCAAATCGGGCGTAATCAGACAATACGGTACGCAGATACCGCTTAATATTCGCCCACATCTTCTCAATCGGGTTGAGTTCGGGTGAATAAGGTGCAAGAGGCAATACCTTATGTCCCGATTTTCCCGCCGTTTCCCGTAAGACGCCCATACGGTGAAACCGTGCATTATCTAAAATAATCACCGATTTTTGAGTCAATCCGGGCAGCAGGCATTGCCGAAACCACGCTTCAAAAAAGACACCGGTCATCGTATGTTGATAAACCATCGGAGCAATCCGCCGGTTGCCGACTTGTGCGGACACAAGAGATAAGCGCCGGTATCTTCTCCCGCTTACCTTCGCCTTCACTAGTTGCCCTTTCGGGCTGCGGGCATAGGGACGGAACAGGTAGCGGTCAAATCCCGTTTCGTCCAAATAAACACGTCGGTAGTCGGAAAGTTCGGCCGGCCGTGTCAAATAATGCGTTACTTTGGCCGGGTCTTGTTCTTTGTAAGTGGTGGTCTTTTTTTGCGCGTCATCCCCATCTGTTTGGGTGCATGGCAAATGGCGGCTGCCGTACAATCAAAGTGTTTGGCGATTTCATGCGGATAGGCATCCGGGTATCGCCCGACATATCGAGCCAGTTTTTGCCTGTCCAATTTGGCGGCATTTCGACCTGTGACCTGATGTTTCAAGCTGCCTGTTTGTTGTTTAAGGCGGATCCACAGGTAAAGCGTGTTTCTGGACAGTTTGAACGTTGTTGCGGTTTGACTGATATTTTTACATTGCTCGTAATAGGTTAAGGCTTTGTTTCGCAAATCCGCAGAGTATGCCATGGTTAGATCTTCAAATTCGAGTATCGTACTATTTTGTTTTTAATTTACTATAAAGAGGGGAAATGATGAAATTTTATTATTTAAAAATAAAATGCTTGTGCAGAAAATAATGATAATGTATAGTTTCATCGTTCATTTTGATTGAACATCATCCCATTAACCCCATAAGGAGTCAGGAATGAAAAAGTTTTTGTTTGCGGTTTTTACTTTGCTCAGCTTTTCTTGGGCATTGGCACAAGTTAATATTAATACGGCTACCGCACAGGAGTTGCAAACTTTGAACGGTATCGGCCCGTCTAAAGCTGCGGCAATTGTTGAATACCGTACAACCAATGGCCCGTTCAAATCAACTGAAGACATCAAAAACGTACGCGGTATCGGCAATGGTATTTATCAGAAGATCTCTGCGGAAATTACTGTGGGTAATGGTCAAGCTGCTCGTACTCCTGCCGCTAATCGTCAAGCTGTATCTCCGCAACAGCCGGCAGCTGCAAAACCGGCTACACCTGCTGCGAAACCCGCTGCAAACAAGCCTTCTTCTGCTAAGCCGTAAAATTTAGACATCAGAATACTGATACGGTTAAATAAACAATAAAACCGCTGTAAGCTCCCTTGTTTGGGCTAACAGCGGCTTTTTATATCTTTGTGCCCGTTGATTTTCAGGTAGCCTGTGGTTGTTATAACTAACATACTTAATTTTAGATACACTTTTGAAACAACCGATCAATATCGTCAATCCGATTCTTTTGCCGCATACGTTTGATCCAAGCCCAAGTATGCTCAATCGGATTCAAGTCAGGACTGTATGGGGATAACCACAATACGGAATGCTTGTGTTTCTCAAGCATCTTCATGACCGCCCCTTTATGAAAAGTCGCATTGTCCATGACCACCACACTGTTTTCAGGCAGGTTGGGAATCAGCACCTGTTCCGCCCACCCGTCGAATACCTGACGGTTGATACTGCAATCAAACAGGCTGACAGCAAACAGCCTACCCCCATGTAATGCCCCTATGGCATTGGTTTGGTTTCTGCCCTGCCAGTCATAACGGGCATAACACCGCTTTCCCCTCGGGGCGCAACCATAAGGACGGTAGGTATTTTTTCGAAACCCGCTTTCATCCAAGTAAACAATAGGCCGATTTTTACGGATAAAGCGGTGCAGCCGTTTCAGGAATCTTTTTCTACGGGTCGGATCGGCCTTCGGGTGGCGGTTGGTTTTTTTACGGGTAATGCCGTACCGCCTTAAGGCTTTGTGAATGCCGTCGGTAGAGCAGTTGAAGCGCTTTGCTCTTTCATAACCGTAGGAATCGGGATATTGAGCAATATCCTCCAACAACGCCTCTTTGCTGATTTTTCGGGGAGCTCGCTGTTTGGGTTGCTTTGCGGTTTGGGGACGTTTCCAATAGACGATGGTGGAAAGGGCGATGTCGAACTCTTGGGCAACTTCACGGCAGCTCATGCCTTGTGCGAGCTTGTTGAGGACGAGGTGTTTGAAGTCTTTGAGTAGGCTATGATGGCTGGAAATGTATATAAAATTTAGTATGTTAGCTATAGCAGGCTACCTGAAAAGTTATTGGGATAGAAAAGGGGTTATCTGAAAACGTAATGAAGAGAAGTTGCTGCGAAGTCAAAACTGATTTGATTTTTCGCATTCAATATTTGTCAAAGTGCTGAACCCCGGTTTCGCAAACCCATTTGTCGAGTCGCATATCGTGGGGCTCTGTGGGCAGGATGTCGGTTTGCTGGCAGGCGAAGCCGGCGCCGATTTTGAGTGGACAGAGGCGGTGGCGGGTGGCGGCGAAGGTGACATCGTAGTAGCCGCCACCTTGGCCCATGCGGTAGCCGCGCTTGTCGATACCAATGAGGGGGACGATGATGCCGTGCAGGTTGTGAATGCGGATTTTCCTGCCGGCGAACTGGGGAATGCGCAGTTTGCCTTTGCGCTGGCGCTCGGGGCGGCCGGCGGCAGGATAGGGGGTGAACCACAGGCGCTGCTTGCCGGGCTGGATATAGGGCAGGTAGAGGCGGGTGCCGCGTGCCCGTGCAGCAGTGATGAGGCTGCTTAGCCGCAATTCGCTGCCGATGGGCCAATAGACGGCAAGGCGTTTGCCGCGTTTCAGGTAGCCTTTGAGCAAGCGGTTGATGCGTTGCTCGGCGCGTTGTCGTTCGATGAGGGGGATGGCTTGCCGGGTGCGGCGCAGGTGGCGGCGGATTTCATTTTTTGCATTGGTTTGGGTCATGATGTTGTGGCCGGGGCTAGGCCAGTCCTTTTTTCATGCGGGTCCAGCTGTCGGGGTCTTCCTGCCAGTCCACGTGCTCGCCGCGCAGTAGGGCCTGCATCATATTGCCGGTTTCGGCGTCGATTTCTTGCGAGGTTTTAATGAGGGCTTCATTGGCGAACAGCGGGATATCAGGGCTGTAGGCATCGGCCAGTTTGTCCATCTGGTAGCGGTCGCGTGCGGCATAGAACTCGCTCAGCTCCTGGGCTTTATTGCTGTTGATGCCGAGTTTTTCCAAGGCAATCCGGCCGCTGCGGATGGCGGCATCGGCCATTTCTCGGATAATGTAGTCGGCGCCAGCGTGGTGCAGATCGTAGGCATGAAGACGGTCGTGAGCGCGGGCGATCACGGGCAGGTTGGGATAATGGCGGTGGACGAATTCGACAATTTCGGTGGATTGCTGGCGGTTGCCGATGCCAACGACCAAGAGTTTGGCGTGCGCCAGGCCGATGGAATTGAGCAGTTCGGGACGGGTAGCGTCGCCGTAGTAGGTTTTGCTGCCGTATTTAGTGAGCCCTTCCACGGTGTCAGCATGGAAGTCGATGACCGTGGTGTGGAAGCCGCAGGCGGTAAGCATGCTGTTTACTTGCCGGCCGAAGCGGCCGTGGCCGAGCAGGATAACCGGGTTTTCTTCTTCGACCACGTCTTGCGGGCGGTCTTGGTTTTCTTCGGCGATACCGCGCGGCACCACGATTTTGTCGTACACGATAAATAACAGTGGGGTGAGCAGCATGGAGAGGGCCACCACCAGTGAAATGCGATCGGCCATAGCGCGAGGCAGCACATGGCTTTGACGCGCGATGGAAAGCAGCACAAAGCCAAATTCGCCGGCCTGTGCCAGGCTCAGGGCCAAGAGTTTACTGCCCATGCGCGGCAGGCGGAACAGCAGGCCGAGGATGAACAGGATGCTGCCTTTCACTGCCAGGGTGGCCGCTGTCATGGCGAGGACGACCCAAAACTCTTTAAACAGTAGCGGGAAATTCATGCCCGCGCCCACGGTGATGAAAAACAGCCCCAGAAGCAGGCCTTTGAACGGCTCCAGATGGCTTTCCATCTCATGCCGGTACGAGCTGTTGGCCAGTGCCACACCGGCCACAAAGGCACCCAGCGCGGGTGAAAGACCGATGAGCGACATCAGCGTGGCAATGCCCACCACCAGTGCCAGCGTGAATATGGTAAACATTTCGTTGAGCCGGATACGGCTGATGAAGCGGAACATGCGCGGCACCAAGAAGCGCACGCCCACCACAATCAGCAGGATGGCGGCAATACTTACGGCGGCGTGTACCCAGCCGGGCTGGTCGGTGAGCAGCGTGGCGGCGTGGTTGTGCTGGTGGCGGGAGGAGGTGGCCAGCAGCGGCAGCAGCGCCAGCATCGGGATGGCGGCCACGTCTTGAAACAGCAGGATGGCGAAGCCCGCCTGCCCGCCCGGCGTGTGCATCAGGTTTTTTTCGTTGAAGGTTTGCAGCACGATGGCGGTGGAGGAAAGCGCCAAAATGCAGCCCACCGCCACGCCCATCTGCCAGCTTTTGCCAACAGCAACGGTAATGCCGGCAATCGCCGCCACCGACAGCGCCACCTGCAAACCGCCCAGCCCCAAGAGCTTGTGCCGCAGCTGCCACAACTTTTGCGGTGCCAGCTCCAGCCCCACCAGAAACAGCATCATTACCACGCCGAATTCGGCAACGTGTTGGATAGATTCGGTTTCCTTACCGGCCAAACCCAGCATCGGGCCAATGGCGATACCGGCCATCAGATAGCCCAATACCGAGCCCAAGCCCAGTTTTTTGGAGATGAGCACCGCGGCCACGGCGAAGGCGAGGTAGATGAAGGTGTAGAGCAGGATTTGGGTCATGAACGGGGCGGATAGGTGAGCGGTTAATCAAAGTTTTCAGGTAGCCTGATAAGGCGGAAAAGGCTACCTGAAAAACAGCTGGCACAATATTTTCAGGTAGCCTGTAAGCCGTTAAGCCTGCCGGGCTTCGGCAATCAGCTTTTCCACCAGCTGCGGTACGCCGTCTTTGGCTTTGGCAGCGATGATGCTGATGTTGGCCAGGCCGGCGGGCGGGCGCGGATCGACCAGGTAGCGCTCGGCTTCGTAGGGCGCGTATTGCAGCAGGCCGGCGGCAGGATACACCTGCATGGAAGTGCCGACCACCAGCACTTTGTCGGCCTGCGACACCCATTGCGCGGCGGTTTCGATCAGCGGCACGGCCTCGCCGAACCAGACGATGTGCGGGCGCATGGGGCGGCCTTCGGGGTCTTTATCGGAGAGGGATTGGTCGCCCGTCCAGTCGATAACGTATTGCTCGTTCACGCTGCTGCGGGCTTTGTTTAATTCGCCGTGCAGGTGCAGCACGGTGCGGCTGCCGGCGCGCTCGTGCAGGTCGTCTACGTTTTGGGTGATGATTTGCACTTTGTAGTATTTTTCTAGCTCGGCGAGGGCGAGGTGGGCGGCGTTGGGCTGAGCGGCCTGTGCTTGGCGGCGGCGTTCGTTGTAGAAGTCGATCACGAGTTTGGGATTGCGCTCAAATGCTTCGGGCGTGCAGACTTCTTCGACTTTGTAGCCTTCCCACAGGCCGTCGGTGTCGCGGAAGGTGCGCAGGCCGCTGTCGGCGCTGATGCCGGCACCGGTGAGGACGACGATGGTTTGCATGATGCTTGCTTTCTGGTGAGCTGTGTTGCTGTTTTCAGGCAGCAGCCTAGGTGCTGTAGGAAGGCTACCTGAAAAGTGTATGCTGAATTTTCAGGTAGCCTGATTGTTTAAAACCGGCGGTGTTGCAGGGCGGGGAGCTGGTTGCGCACGGTGTGCAGACGCTGGGGTTTGAGCTCGGCCATGATCCAGCCTTCGTCTTCGGGCAGTTCGGCGAGGATTTCGCCCCAGGGGTCGATGATCATGCTGTGGCCGTAGGTGCGCCGCCCGCTGTCGTGCAGGCCGCCTTGGGCGGCGGCAATGACGTAGCATTGGTTTTCGATGGCGCGGGCTTGCAGCAGGATTTGCCAGTGGGCTTTGCCTGTGGTGTAGGTAAAAGCGGCGGGCAGGAGCAACACGTCGAAAGGTTGTTGGGCACGGAAGATTTCAGGAAAACGTAGGTCGTAGCACACGCCTTGGCCATAGCGCCAGCCGTCGATTTCTACGGTAGCGGGGATGTGGTTGCCGGCTTCGATGGTGTCGGCTTCGCGGTAGCTTTCGCCGATGCCGGTGTAGCTGAAGAGGTGGGCTTTGTCGTAGCGGCTGAGGCATTGGCCGTCGCGGCCGTAAACAAGCTGGCTGTTGATGATTTTGCCGCTTTGGCTGGCGAGCAGGGGGATGCTGCCGCCGAATAAGACGATACGGTGGCGGGCGGCGAGCTCGGCCATAAAAATTTGTAGGGGGCCACGGCCGAATTGTTCGGCTAAGGCGAGTTTGTCTGTATCGTGCCGGCCCATCAGCGGCCAGTATTCGGGCAGGAGCACCCAGTCGGCGCCGGCTTGGGCGGCAGCGGCGACTTGCTGCACAACGCTGCGGCGGTTGACGGCGGGGTCGGTGTGGGAAACGAGTTGGATGGCGGCGGCGCGTATGGTTTGCATGGCGGGTGTGTCTTTATGCTAAAGGGTTGTAAAGGGGAGGGCTACCTGAAAGCAGCGACTTCTGCGAAGCCGAAAGTTTTCAGGTAGCCTTTTGGTTTATTGTTGGTGCAGGCGGGTAACGTATTCTACTTCTTCGCGGCTGCCCATGATTACGGCCACGCGCTGGTGCAGGCCTTCGGGCCGGATGTCGAGCATGGGCTCTCGGGCATTGCTGCTGGCGCCGCCGGCTTGTTCGATGATGAGGCTTAACGGGTTGGCTTCGTACATCAGGCGCAGTTTGCCGGGCTTGGCGGGGTCGCGGGCATCTTTGGGATACATGAAAATGCCACCGCGCATGAGGATGCGGTGGATTTCGGCCACCATGCTGGCGACCCAGCGCATATTGTAGTTTTTGCCGCGGGGGCCGGTGTCGCCGGCGAGCAGCTCGGCAATATATTGCTGCATGGGCGGCTGCCAATGGCGCTGGTTGGACATATTGATGGCGAATTCGCGCGCTTGCTGCGGGATTTGCGGGTTGAGCTGGGTTTGGACAAATTGGCCGTTGCTGCCGAGGGTGAACACGGCCACGCCGTGGCGCAGGCAGAGTACGAGCTGGGTTTGCGGGCCGTAGAGGGCATAGCCGCTGGCGATTTGTTCGCGGCCGCTTTGCAGGAAGGATTGGGTGGAAAGCGCGCCTTCTGGCTTTTTCAGGATGGAGAAGATGGTGCCGACGGAGATGTTGATGTCGATATTGGACGAGCCGTCTAAGGGGTCGAACAGCACCAAGTAGCCGCCCTGCTGGTTGGCGGGCACGAACTGCTCTTCTTCTTCGCTGGCCAGGCCGGCCACGGCGGGGTTTGCGCGGAGGGCGTCGATGAGGATTTGGTTGGCGATAACGTCTAGTTTTTTCTGCGCTTCGTCTTGCACATTGCTGCTGCCGGCTTCGCCGAGCACGCCGGCGAGCGCGCCTTGGCGCACTTGGCCGCTGATGGTTTGGCAGGCTTGGGCTAGGGTGGAAACGACGCTGCCGAGTTCGGTGGGCAGATGGTGTTCGGCGAGGTGTTGCTGGAGGAATTCGGATAGGGTGGGCATGGGGAGCTCGGTGGGAAGGTTTCGATATAAAGGCTACCTGAAAACTGCGTTTGAAGCAGGCGCTTTGTGTGCGATGGAAACCGTTTTTCAGGTAGCCCTACAGGGCTGGGCTGTATTTTACCCGCTGGCTGGGGAATGAGGGTAGTGGGTAGCGAGTGAAAATCTATTTAACGGGGATGCGGTAGCTACCTGATCTCGATCCTGAACCGTAACCACCTGTGCCGTGTCCAGAGCCTACTCTGCGAACAGGGTCAATATTGGTATTAGAGGGGGAAGATTGTCGGATAATACGTTCAACTTCCCGCTTATATTCAGGAAGTAAATGACGGTTGGCTTGGTCAATACGTTGCCGGAAAAGATTATGCATTGAGGGCATCATGATTGAGGCCAGTTCATATTGTTTACGAGTCGAACTTTGTCCTATGGGAGTGCTGTAGAAGGCAATCATGGCATCCACTTCTTCTTGGGTGAATAGCTGCCGCATAAAATTACGACTGATTTTATTGATTTCATTCCATGTATCTTGGCTGAAGACTTCACGATACAAATTATCGTTATAGCGGTTGATCGCTTGTATCAAAGCTGCTTGCTGTGATCTTGTTAGGTTTTTATCGGAATTAATTTCCTCAATTATTCCTTGTTTTATCGAGGTACTATTAGTAGATAATGCTTCAAGCATTTGCTCACGAGTGCCTTGCAGCTCAATCAACCGGTTCAGCGATTCATCAGAAGGCGTTTGTGCCGCAGCCGGCAGGGCGGCTAGCAGCAGGCCGAGTGCCGCAACGCGCAGTAAGGGGAGGGCGGTTTTAGACATCGTATTTCCTTAAGATAAGAATAGGCGTGAGGCTACCTGAAAAATATTCAGATAGGCAGGGAGCAAAGCAACAGAGCCGGAACGGATGACCGGAAAGGAGGCAGTTATTGTTCATCACGGTGATATTCCCGGGTGAAGAAACTGCAATCATCATGCCCGCGGGGCGTGGCGGGCTGATGCCGGGCATGCTGCTGCCTGAGGCGCACCACCAGCCAAAGCAGCAGCGCCACTAAAAGAAGAGAAAGAGGAAGAGATAATTCGAACATCGCTGTTCCCCCGCAAAAGTAGGTTCAGATTCGGTGTTTGTTATCTTTATTGTTGTGATTTTTATGAGTGATATTGTTGTTTATTCTCTATTTCTTAAAACTTTTTTATCTGTTGTAAATTATAACCATCCCTTTACATTGAAGTCCAGCCGCCGCTGTACAGGCTTGCCGGAGCAAGGTATTTATGCAACAAATGAATGGTTATGGACAATAAGTATAAATTTTTAAAAACAGCATAGAGGAGCACTTGATTTTATGTCTATAAATGTCTATTATCTCGCCGTACGACTTGTTCTTAGATAAATTTAGACGGAAAGTCCACTATGAAACTGGATATCGAACGCTTGATTGCCTATTTCGGCGGCGTAAACGCGTTGGCCGAAGCCCTGCGCCGGCTCGACCCCGACAGCGCTGCCTCTACCGCCGCCATCTATAAATGGCGCACGCGCGGCTCGCTGCCGCTGCACCAGCTCCAGCGCTTAACCGCCCTGGCTGAAGCGCAAGGCCGGCCGTTGGATTTGAATGCTTTTATGGAGCAGCACTCCGCCTTACAGCGTATGCCCGTGCAGCCCGGCAGCAACCGCGTGGTGATTTTCGACACCACCCTGCGCGACGGGGAACAGTCGCCCGGCGCCGCCATGACCAAGGAAGAAAAAGTGCGCGTGGCGCGGCAGCTGGAAAAACTGGGTGTGGACGTGATCGAAGCCGGTTTTGCTGCTGCCAGCCCGGGCGACTTCGAAGCGGTGTATGAAATTGCGCAAACCATTACCGAATCAACGGTTTGCTCTTTAGCACGCGCGGTGGAAAACGATGTGCGCAAAGCCGGCGAGGCGATTGCCCCCGCGCCGAAACGACGCATCCACACCTTCATTGCCACCAGCCCCATACATATGGAACACAAGCTGAAAATGAAGCCGCAACAGGTGGTGGCTGCGGCGGTGAAGGCAGTGAAGATTGCCAAAGAATATACCGATGATGTGGAATTCTCCTGCGAAGATGCGCTGCGCTCTGAGATCGGCTTTCTGGCCGAGGTGTGTGGCGCGGTGATCGAAGCGGGTGCCACCACCATCAATATCCCCGATACAGTGGGTTATTCTGTGCCGCACAAAACCGAAAATTTCTTCCGAGAGCTGATTGCCAAAACCCCCGGTAGCGACAAAGTGGTGTGGTCCACCCATTGCCACAACGACTTGGGTATGGCCGTGGCTAATTCGCTGGCCGCCGTGCAGGCTGGGGCAAGGCAGGTAGAATGCACGGTAAACGGCCTGGGCGAACGCGCCGGCAATGCCAGCCTGGAAGAAATCGTGATGGCGCTCAAGGTGCGGCACGATTTGTTCGGGCTGGAAACCGGCATCGACACCACACAAATCGTGCCCACATCCAAACTGGTGTCTACCATCACCGGCTACCCCGTGCAGCCGAATAAGGCGATTGTGGGCGCCAACGCCTTCGCGCACGAATCCGGTATCCACCAAGACGGCGTGCTCAAGCACCGAGAAACTTATGAAATCATGTCGGCCGAATCCGTGGGTTGGGCGGCCAACCGCCTGAGTTTGGGCAAACTTTCGGGGCGCAACGCCTTCCGCAGCAAACTGGCCGAATTAGGTATTGAGCTGGGCAGCGAAGAAGCGCTCAACGCCGCATTTGCCCGTTTCAAAGAACTGGCCGACAAAAAGCGTGAAATCTTCGATGAAGACCTGCACGCATTGGTGTCAGACGAGATGTCCAACCTTGCGCCCGACCGCTATAAATTCGTTTCCCAGCGAATCGTTACCGAAACCGGCGAATTGCCGCGCGCCGAAATCGTATTCAGTGCCGACGGTGAGGAGCAATATGCCGAGGCCACCGGCTCCGGCCCGGTGGATGCGATTTTCAAAGCCATCGAAAGCGTGGTGAAAAGCGGCGCCGAATTGCAGATTTATTCCGTGAATGCCGTTACCTTCGGCACCGAAAGCCAGGGTGAAACCGGCGTGCGCCTGGCCAGGAACGGCCGTATAGCCAACGGCCAGGGTGCGGATACCGATACGCTGGTGGCTGCCGCCAAAGCCTACCTTTCCGCGCTGAACAAGCTGGAAAGCGGCGAACGGATTAAGGCGCAGGGGGTTTGAGCGGCTGTTTGATTGCATAAAAGGCTACCTGAAAATTTTCAGGTAGCCTTTTATCTTGGGCTGATGCTAATCAACTAGCCAAACAAAATCCGCCAAACTCGGTGAACTTGGCGGATGGTGGAAACGTGGGGCTTACTCTTTCACCGTGATTTGGCTCAGCATGGCATCCAGCTCGGCCAGCGAGGCGGTGCCGCTGGTGGCGCAGACGTTGTAGAGGTTTTTGGCATACACGGCCACGCAGCTTTCGTTCAGGGCGTTGTCGTCTTTGCCGTGGCTGAAGCGGTAGGCCATGCGCTGTTCGGCGGGGGCATCCACTTCGGTGTTTTCTAGGCCTTTGTCGGCGTGGATGCTTTCGGCGAGTTTGGCAAAATAGGCGTCGGCGGGCTGTTTGGGCGCGCCGAAGTTGTTGATGTAAATCGTGATGTCGTTTTCGGCATCGTGTTGCAACAGGCTGGGCTTGTTGCTGTCGGCGCCGTCGATGTATTGAGCGGCTTCGGCGGATTTGTCTTCAAAATGGCCGTTTACGGACAGGCTGATAACGCCGTCGGCGGAAGTGAGCACTTGGCTGGGGCCGGCTTCGGAGGCAGCGGCGGTTTGGGAGGCTGCGGCCACTTCGCTGGCGCTGGGGGCCACTACGGAGGTTTCGGCTTTTTGTTCGCAGCCGGCGAGCAGGAATGCGCTGCCGATGGCGAGCAGGAGGAGGGAGGGGCGCTTGTGTTTCATGATGATCTGATTGTGTTGGGATAAATGGGGCGCAGTATAGCAAAACGGGCGGGCTAACGCAGCGGGTTTGCAGGATTTTTCTCTTGGCCTTCGAGACCGGCGATGGTGCGGGTGAATTCGGCTACGTCTTTGAAACTTTTATACACGGAGGCGAAACGTACGTAGGCGACTTGGTCGAGCCGGGCGAGCTGTTCCATGGCGAGTTCGCCGATGAGGCGGGAGGGGACTTCTTTGCTGCCGGTTTTGTAGAGCATCTCTTCGATGTCGCGCACGGTTTGTTCGATGGTTTCGGCGGAGATGGGGCGTTTGTGCAGGGCGCGCTGGAGGCTGGTTTGCAGCTTGATGGGGTCGAACATGACGCGGTCGCCGTTGGTTTTGATGATTTGCGGCATGCGCAGCTCGACGGTTTCATAGGTGCTGAAACGGCGGTCGCAGGCGGTGCAGCGGCGGCGGCGGCGGATGCTGTTTTGTTCTTCGAGCAGGCGGGAGTCGATGACTTGGGTGTTGTTATGGTGGCAGAAGGGGCATTTCATGGGCGGGGATTGCTGGGGTAATCGGTTTGGGAACAGGAGCTTGAGATTATACTCTAAGGGTGTGGCTAAGGCACTTGTTTCTTGTCGGGTTTGCTTTGCTTTAGCACAAGAGGCTACCTAAAAAAGCAAGCTGGTTTTTCAGATAGCCTGAAGAGGTATAAAAAACTGCCTGCGTTTGTGCAGGCAGCTTGTGGAACATGTTTGACCGGGCAGTTATTTGGCGGTGGCGGTGCCAAAGTATTGCTGATAAATGCGGTCGTATTCGCCACTGGCTCGAACGGCAGCCAGGGCTTTGTTGAGCGTATCGCGCAGCTCGGTGTCTTCTTTGCGCAGGGCGATGCCGTAGTGTTCGGCTTCGAAATCAGGCACTTTGATCATGGTGAAGCCTTTGTCGCCATTGTGTTTGATGAATTCCATCACCACGGAGCTGTCGCTCACGGCTGCGTCCACGCCGCCGTTTTGCAGCTCTTTGAGCAAGAGGGGCAGGGTTTCGAAGCGGGTTACTTTGGGGTTGGTGGCGCCGAGGAATTTGGAGGCGGCCAAGTCGCCGGTGTTGCCGGTTACCACGCCGACGCGGTTGAGATTTTTCAGGTCTTCAATGGAGGCAACCTGCTTGCCTTCGGGCACGGCCACTACTTGGGTGATTTCGAAGTAGGGCTCGGTAAAGAGCATGGTTTGTTCCCGCTCGGGGGTGATGGTGACGGCGGCTGCAACCAGATCAACGTCGCCGTTGTTCAGGCTGTTAAACAGGCTGTCCCAAGATTGGTCTTTGAATTCCACGCGGTAGCCGGCTTCTTTGGCGATGGCGTTGAGCAGGTCGATGTCGAAGCCGCTGAGGGAGCCGTCGGCGTTCTTGAATTCGAACGGGGCGAATTCGGCGTTGGTGGCCACGCGCAACACTTTGCCTTCGGCCGGGGCGGAAGCGGTGCTGGCGGCGGCATCGGAGCCGGCTGCGGGCTGCGAGGCTTGCTGGGTGTTGCCGGAGTTACCGCAGCCGCTTAGGGCCATGGCGGAGCAGGCCAAGGCGGTGGCCAGCCATTTTTTCATGTTCATGATGTTCGTCTCCTGAAAAGATACATTACATTTGTTTAGATACAATCGAGTCCCTTCTCTTCGGGAAATGAATCATACAACCATATGTGGAAATTCTAAAGGGGTGCGACCGGTTTTCTTGTGGGGACAGGCAGATTTTATGCTGTGATTTTGATGTCATCCGATGCTTTGGCGTTTGATAAGATGATAAAGGCTACCTGAAAACGCCAAGCTTCAGCCAAGCTGAAATTTGGTGTGCCGCATGGCTGCGGGGCGGGAATTTTCAGGTAGCCTTTTATAGCATAAACATAGGGCTACCTGAAAACAGGCAGCCCCGTATTGCCGGATGAAAACGAAACGGCCTATTCGGCGGCGGCTTCGTCTTCTTCCGGCGTGATTTCGGCCAGCACCAGCTGGCGCTGTTCTTCGGCCTGCTGGGGTTTCTCCATTTCGTCGAACACTTTGGCCAGCACCAGGCGCGCCTGCGGGCTGGCTTGGGTGTGGATGCTGGCTTCCAGATAGCTTTGCGCCTTGCCCCACAGCTGTTTGGCGTAGGCCATCTGGCCGAGGTGCAGCAGCAGCTGTGCGTCTTGCGGAGATTCGCGCAGCCAGGCTTCCACGCTGTCCATGATTTTTTGCTGCTCGCGCGCACTCAGGTAGCGGGCGGCTTCGATCATGGGCGGCAAAAGTTGGGCGCTGCGGTTGTGCGGATAGTGGTTTTTCACCCATTTCACCGTACGCGGGTATTGGCCGATTTGCAGGAATTTTTCCGCAATCGGCACGCACAGTTCGCCTTCCTGCTCGGCTTTGGGAATTCGGCCGAGGCAGGCTTTGAGCGCGGGGTAGTCGGCGGCTAGGGCAAGGAGTTCGCGGTAGGCCCATTCGCGGTATTGTGCGGCTTCGGCGGGGCTGAGGGCGGCGGCTTTTTCCAGTTTGGCCACGCGGTCGAGCACTTCCATCGGGTTGTTTTGTTCAAACATATAGCGCAGCTGCAGGCGCACCAGCCGAGTGAGCTTGGGGTTGATGGCGCCGGCGGCGGTCAGGGCTTCTTCGGCGGCGGGGTAGTCTTGCCGGTTGAGCGCGGATTCGGCTTCCAAAAGGTAGCGCGAGAGCTGGGCTTTGTGCGGCAGCTGGGCGATTTCTTTCAGGTAGCCTTCGCGTTTGGCATCGTCGCCCATCTGGTCGGCGCTGTGTGCGGCCAGCATCAAGGCTAGCGTGCGGTTGTGGCCGGCTTGTTTGTTTTCCAGTACTTTGGCGGCTTCCTGTTCGGCGTGTTGGAACTTGCCTTCAAAGAAAGCCAGGCCGGCTTTGTTGAGCGCGGCTTCGGCGTGGTGCAACTGTCGGCTGCGGCCGAAACGGCGCAGGCGGCCGGGGATGCCGATGATGCCGGCCACCAGGCGCAGCAGCAAATACAGCAATACCACGAACACCAGCATCGCACCCACGAACAGGTGCAGGTTTACCGCAATCTGGGTTTGTGTCTGGTCGATCACGATATACACATTGCCGCTGTAATGCTGTGCGGCGATGGTGAGGCCGACGGCGGCGGCAAACAGCACGATAATCCAAATCAGCCCTTTCATGACTCAATCCCCCTGTGTACGGCGGAAGCCTGCGCCGGAGCGGGCGCGGCGGGAACGGAAGCGGCCGGCGTTGCCGGGGCGGAAACGGGCGGCGTTTGTGCCGGTGCGGCAGGCTGTGAGGCGGCTGCTTCGGAAGCAGCGCCGATTTCCGGCTGGGTTACGCTTTCACCTTGGCGCAGCTGGCGGTAGTCGGCTACTGCTTTCAGGCTGGCGGCCAGGCTGTCGCCCACGTTGCCGGCACCCGGTTGCAGCGTTTTGAGTTGGGCGATTTCGCGCAGCCAGGATTGGGCGGCGGGGGTGGTGGCGTCGAAGTATTGGCGCACGGCGTTTTCTGAAGCGGCCAAATCGTTTTGATAAATATCGTTTTGGCGCTGCATCAGGGCCACGCGGGCGGAAAGCAGGTGCAGGCGCAGGTTTTCACGCACGTAAAACGCCTGTTCGGGCGACATCAAGAGCGCATCGGTGCTGTTCAGGTGGCGGATTTCCACCATGCCTTTGAGGCCGCTCACGGTGCGGTTCCAGGCGTTGCGCCACCACGGCGCGTTCGGCGCGGCGGCAGCGGGCGCGGCAGCCTGCGGCGGGCGCAGGCTGGAGTCGGCCAAGAGCGGCAGCCCGCCCACGGCGGCTTCTAGGCGGCTCAGGCGCAGGGCGGCGTTGGCAGTGTCGGTAAAGGGGCGCTGTTTGAGTTTGGCCAAATCACTGCTCACGGCCTGCTTGAGTGGCAGAAGCTGCGGTTGCTCGAAGCGCGCCAACCGTGCGTCCAAGCCTTCCAGCACGGCTACGGCGGCAGGCACGTTGTCGGCAATCATCAGCTGCTGGCCGGCCAGGTTGAGCGCGGCTTCGGCTTCGTCCACCACCCAGTCGCTGCGGGTTTTCAGCAATTCTTGCAGTGCGCGGCTGCCGGCGGCGGCTTCGGCCTGCTGGGCCTGCATATCGCTTTGCAGCTGCTTGATGTCGGATTCGCTGCTTTGCAGTCTGCGGCTGTTGTCGGCCAGGAGGGCGGCATTTTGCGATTCGCCCAGTGCGGCCTGGCTGATTTTCTGGTCGAACTGCATTTCTTGGCGTTTGAGCAGGTTTTGCCCCTGCACGAATAAAAACCCGCTGGCACCGAGGCCGAGCACGGCCAGCACCAAGGCAAACAGGCCCACGCCTCGGCCGCCGGATTTGATCACCACCGGTGCGGCTGGCGCGGCAGGGGCGGGCGGCTGGGGTGCGGATACGGTTTCGTTTTCTGGTTGGCTCATGCGATTCCTTTCCTAATATTCAATCCGTTCGGTTGTTTGTGAGGCTACCTGAAAATACGGCGCGGTGTTTGCACGCTTGGCATTTTTCAGGTAGCCATTGTGTTTCAGGTGGCCTGCGGCGGGTTTTGCCGTTCGGCAATTAACGCGCTTTCCAGCTCTGCGGCCGAGTCGAGCAGGCGGATACGTGCCGCGCCGGCCTGGCTCAGGGCTTGGGCGATGCGCGGATGATGGGCGAAGTATAGCAAGGATTGCAGCCGCTGGGCGAGGCTTGCGGGCACGGCGGCAAACAGCAGGCGCACTTGTTCGGCGGAGGTAATCCAGGCGGCGGCGGGCTGCGCGGTGTGGAAAACCGCCCAATCGGGCTCAATCGGCAAGCGTTGGTAAATATCGGCGCAGGCTACCTGAAAACCGCGTTGGCACAGGGCGTCGGGCAGCAGATGGCGGCCGTGTGCGCCGCGGATAATCAGGATGCACGAGCCTTTGCCCAGCGTGTGCCACCAGGGCAGGGCGAGTACGGCTTCGCTGTCGTGGCCGCCCGGTGGGGAAATGATATTGGCGAAACCGGCTTGCCGCAGGGCTTGGGCGGTGCCGCCGCCTACGGCGATTTGCGGTTGGGTTAAATGCGAAAGGCTGCCTGAACATGCAGACAGGGCGGTTTCCACGGCGCTGGGGCTGATCCACACGACGGCCGCAGCCTGCTGCATCTGCGCGGGCAGCCCGGCCAGTGCGGTCGGTTCGGCGGCAATGCGGATGAGCGGGAAGGGCACGGGCTGCCAGCCGGCGCGGCGGCACAGGGCGGCGTCGGCGGGAATGCGGGCGGCGGGGCGGATAAGGAGGAGGGTGGGGGTAGGCATCGGCGGGGGTGGATGGGAAATGGTCGGCCTGATGTTTTCAGGTAGCCTTTGCGGCGCGGAAGGCTACCTGAAAATGTGGCGGGGTTTGCGGTTTATATTGAACGGTGCGCTAGGTTTTCAGGTGGCCTGAAACCTTGGCAGCATCCTGCTTCGCGGCGGCGGGTTTTATGAATGTAAACAATTCGATTGCTTGTGCTTGGCAATCAAGGATGGGTGTAAACCCACCCCATACGGCGTAAATCATACTGCAAAGGTTCGGCCTTCGGCATGGCGGAAGGCTACCTGAAAAAAGGGAGGATTGCCAAGCGGCATCCCTCCCTTGTGTCTGCGCTTAGCGCACAGGCCTTATACCATCCTTGAGCGCAAAGGCTGCGAACGGCAAGACGATGGGCAAGGTAACGATATCGACTGCGGCGGTAAACGGGGTAACGAGGGCGCGCCCAACTGCGCCGGATACGTTCCTGCCCCTTCTGGTTACCGTGCTGCTGATGGTAACGGGTATCGGCGTTTCAAAACGGTAGTCGTCTTTCATGCCGCCGGGGCGGGTGTAACGCTGGCCGCACACCCGGATGGTGCGGGCATAGCGGGATTCGCCCCGGCTGTCGGCAACCTGCCTGAATTGCAGCCGTTCCAGCTCGGCGCGTTCGCGGCGGCGCTCGGCGGGGGAAAGGCGCGGGTTTTCTTGATAGACCAAATCGAAATCCGCGCTGCAGAAGTGTTGCGCCGACGGGCTGCGGGCCGTCAGCCTGAAGCCTTCCCAAGGGCGGGTGCCGCAGCAGTTTTTGGGGTCGTTTGAGGGGTCGTACATTTGGAAGGGGCGGGACAGTTTGACGTCTAAAATCGCGCCCAAATCCACTTCCCGGGCGGTTTTGCCGCTTTCCGTCCTCGGGTCGGAGCCTTTATCCAGCACGTAGATATAGCGGTCGCCCAGCATTACGATGCTGTTGGGTACCAGTTGCCGGCTGTCTGGCTTGGCGCGGGCGAAGCCGACCACGGTGTCTTGGTCGGTGTGGGTGGAGGTGGTGGTGGAGCCTTCCGAATCATACCCTTTCCATAAGAAGCCGGTGGCGCAGCCGTTGAGCAGCAGGAGGGCGGCGGTGAGGAGGAGGGGTTTCAACAGGGATTTTGCAAACATGGCTTGATCCTTTGTTTGGATTGATGGGTGGTGTGGGCCGGAATGGCCGTTTGCGAATATTAACATTGCTTTGCGGTAAAGGCTACCTGAAAATAGCCGGCGGGCGGGATGCTGGATTTCAGGTAGCCTTTGTTGTTGCTGTAAATTTTCAGGTAGCCTGTTGGGGAGATAGGCTACCTGAAAATTGGAAAGGCGGATTGTTAATTGTTAGATGTGATGCAAGCTTGTTTATATTTTCAGGTAGCCTCTGCGGCTGTGGGAGGCTACCTGAAAATATGCGGGCTTCGGTGCGCTTATTGGCGGCGTGCGCGGAGTGTTCAGGCTGCCTCGGGCGGGCGGGGCTGTTTGAATTCTTTGGCGGCCATTTTGAGGTAGTAGAACATCGACCACAGGGTGAGCACGCAGGCGGCGAACATGAGGATGTTGCCCAGCCATATAAAGTCGAGGCCGAGGGCGGGCCAACTTTCCAACAGCAGCAGGGTGATGGCCACCATTTGGGCGGCGGTTTTGAATTTGCCTACGGTGGCCACGGCCACGCTGTTGCGTTTGCCCAGCTGCGCCATCCATTCGCGCAGGGCGGAGATGGTGATTTCGCGGCCGATGATGATGATGGCGTAGATGGCCCAAGTGCGATCGAGCTTCACCAGCAGGATGAGGGCGACGGCCACCATGAGTTTGTCGGCCACGGGGTCGAGGAATGCGCCGAAATCGGAGGTTTGCTGCCATTTGCGGGCGAGGTAGCCGTCGAACCAGTCGGTGACGGCGGCGAGCACGAACAGGGCGGCGGCGCACCAGTTGATGGTTTGCATATCCACCTGCCAGGCCGCCGGCAGGTAGAACAAGGCGGTGAACAGGGGGATCATGATGATGCGCGACCAGGTGAGCAGGATGGGGACGTTCCACGGCATATTGTTGTCTCTTTTATGGTTTTAGTGATGCAGGGCATCGTAGATTTTTTCGGCGAGGGCGCGGCTGATGCCTTCGGTTTGCGCCAGGTCGTCGATGCTGGCGGCCTGGATGCCGCGCAGGCCGCCGAAGCGGGTGAGCAGGCTGCGGCGGCGTTTGTCGCCCACGCCGGGGATTTCGGCCAGTGAGGAGGTGACGCGGGCTTTGCCGCGCTTGCGGCGGTGGCCGGTGATGGCGAAGCGGTGCGATTCGTCGCGCACGGTTTGCAAGAGGTGCAGTGCGGGGTGGTGCGGCGGCAGCTGCATGGTGGTGCCCAGGTGGGGAATAATCAGTTCCTCGAGCCCGGCTTTGCGCTCGGGGCCTTTGGCGATGCCGACCATGGGCAGGTGGATGCCCAAATCCTGCCACACTTGCTGCGCCATGCCCACTTGGCCTTTGCCGCCGTCGATGAGCACCAAATCGGGCCATTTGCCGTCTTCGTCGTTGCCTTCGGCGAGCTTGCCGTAGCGGCGGGTGAGCACTTCGCGCATGGCGGCGTAATCGTCGCCGGGCTGGGCGGTTTTGATGTTGTAGCGGCGGTATTGGTCGGGGCGCATGCTTTCGTTTTCATACACGACACAGGAGGCGACGGTGGCTTCACCCTGGGTGTGGCTGATGTCGAAACATTCGATGCGGCCGAGTTCGGCACTGTTGATCTGCAACAGTTCGGCCAGGGATTGGATGCGTTGTTGCTGGTTTTGGTTTTGCTGCTGTTGTTGCCGCAGGGCGAGCAGGGCATTTTGTTCGGCCATTTGCAGCCATACGCGGCGTTCGCCGGTGGTTTTGGAAACGAAGCGGATTTGTTTGCCTTGTTCTGCTATCAGGGCTGCTTGCAGGTTTTCAGGTAGCCTGAAGTTGCTGATGATGATGTCGGGCTTGTCGCGGCCGAGGTAATGCTGGGCGGCAAAGGCTTCACCGTATTCGGCAGGCTCTTCGGGCGCGGTGTGACGGCTGTCGGGGAAAAAGCTTTTTTCGCCCACGCGCCGGCCGTTGCGGATGCTGACCCAGTGGATGCAGATGCCGCCTTGTTCGGCGGCGAGGGCGAGGATGTCGATGTTGTGGGCGGCGTGGGGGTTGTTGCTGTCAATAAATTGCTGGCTCTGGATTTTACCCAAGGCTTGGATTTGGTCGCGGTAGCGGGCGGCGTGTTCGAAATCGAGCTCGGCGGCGGCTTGCTGCATCTTGGCGGTGAGGTTGTGCAGCAGGCTGTCGGTTTTGCCGTTGAGGAAGGTGACGGCCTGCTCGACGCTGGCGCGGTAGTCTTCCTGCGAAATATGGCCGACGCAGGGGGCGGAGCAGCGTTTGATTTGGGCGAGCAGGCAGGGGCGGTCGCGGTGTTCGAACACGCTGTCTTCGCAGGTGCGCAGCAGGAAAACTTTTTGCAAAATCTGAATGCTATCGCGCACGGCGTAGCTGTTGGGGTAGGGGCCGAAGTATTGGTTGGGCTTTTTCAAGCTGCCGCGGTAGTAGGCCATCTGAGGGAAGGGGTGGCCGGTGATCATCAAATAAGGATAGGATTTATCGTCGCGAAACAGGATATTGTATTTGGGCGACAGGGCTTTGATGAAGTTGTTTTCCAGAATCAGTGCTTCGGTTTCGGAGCGGGTAACCGTGATTTCGATATTGGCAATCTGCCGCACCATCAGGGCAATGCGCGGGGACAGGTCGTTTTTCTGGAAATAGCTGCTCACGCGGCGCTTGAGGTTCACCGCTTTGCCGACATACAAAACCTGCCCGTCCTTGTCCAAAAAGCGGTAAACGCCGGGCAGGTTGGGCAGGTTGCCGATGAGGGTGTTCGGATCGAAATCAGACATGGCCGGATGAAGGTCGGGAATGTTGCGGCAGACCGAAACGGCCGGCTGAATCGAAGCCGGAAGGTTTGGTTGGCCTTTAGTTGCAGTATTGGTTGACGTTGTTTTGGTATTGCTGTACCAGCTGTTCGCGGTTTTGGATGCGGGCGGTTTGCGCGTGTTGCAGGTTCAGCTTAGCCACATTGCAGTTGCTGGCGCGGGCGGCTTCGTTTTGTTCTTGCACTTTGCGGTTAGCATCTTCGGTGGCTTTGTTTTCTTCCATCTGTTTCTGGTTGGCCATGGCTTGCAGATCAGCGGCGGAAATTTCGCCGGTGTTGTTTTGCACCTGCGGCAGCTGGTTTTGCTGCTGGCTGACAGGAGCGGCGGCCGGGCGGGAGGTTTGTGTGCGCACGTTTACAATGTTGCTGGTAGCCGGGGTAAGGTTTCTCGGCACGTCGGAATAGTTGGAAACGCGGCCGGTTTTCCATTCATACACGTCTTCGGCCATCAGGCTACCTGAAAACAGCATTGCCGCTGCACAGGCGGCCAAAAGAGATAATTTTTTATTCATTTGGAAGTCTTCCCGTTGAGTATGGTTACACAATCGGTTTTCATTGTACTTCAAATAATATCGGCCTGTCATGCCTGAAGCGGATTTGTGCTGGGGGAGCTTACTAAATGCCGGCAATTTTGCTACAATGCCGCCGCATTATTAGCAACCGAAGAGAAGGTTATAATCATGCGAATCGTTGAAAAAGCCTACACCTTTGACGATGTATTGCTTGTTCCCGCCCATTCCCAAGTGCTGCCCAAGCACGTCTCGCTGCAAACGCAGCTCACCCGCGATATCCCCCTGAACTTGCCGCTGATTTCCGCTGCTATGGACACGGTTACGGAAGCACGCCTGGCCATTTCCATGGCGCAGGAAGGCGGTATTGGCATCATCCATAAGAATATGAGCATCAAGCGCCAGGCCGAGGCCGTGGCTAAAGTGAAACGCCACGAGAGCGGCGTGGTGAAAGACCCGGTAACGATTGCGCCGGAAATGCTGATCGGCCAGCTTCTGGAGATGCGGGCGCAGCGCAAGCGGCAGATGTCCGGGCTGCCGGTGGTGCAGAACGGCAAGCTGGTGGGTTTGGTGACCAACCGCGATTTGCGCTTTGAAACCCGCCTCGACCAGCCGGTGTCCGCCATCATGACGCCCAGATCGCAATTGGTTACCGTGCCGGAGGGCACCAGCATTGAAGACGCGCGCGAACTGATGCACCAGCATAAGGTCGAGCGCGTTTTGGTTGTGAACGGGCAAGACGAGCTGCGCGGGCTGATTACCGTGCGCGATATTTTGAAAACCACCGAGTTTCCGCGTGCCAACAAGGATAACGACGGCCGTTTGCGCGTGGGTGCGGCGGTGGGCGTGGGCCCGGAAACCGACGAGCGCGTGGCCGCTTTGGTGGCTGCTGGGGTGGACGTGGTGGTGGTGGACACCGCACACGGCCACAGCCAGGGTGTGCTCGACCGCGTTAAATGGGTGAAGAAACATTTCCCGCAGGTGCAGGTGATCGGCGGCAACATCGCCACCGCGCAGGCGGCGCGCGATTTGGTGGCCGCCGGGGCAGACGCAGTGAAAGTGGGCATCGGCCCGGGCTCTATCTGCACCACCCGCATTGTGGCCGGCGTGGGCGTGCCGCAGCTGACGGCCATTCACAATGTGGCCGAAGCGCTCAAAGGCACCGGCGTGCCGCTGATTGCCGACGGCGGCATCCGCTTCTCCGGCGACGTGGCCAAAGCCTTGGCGGCCGGGGCTTCCACCGTGATGCTGGGCGGCATGTTTGCCGGCACCGACGAAGCGCCGGGCGAAATCGAACTCTATCAGGGACGTTCTTATAAATCCTACCGAGGCATGGGCTCGCTGGGCGCGATGAGCCAGGGCTCTTCCGACCGCTATTTCCAAGACAAGCAAGACAGCGCCGACAAATATGTGCCCGAGGGCATTGAAGGCCGCGTGCCGTATAAAGGCCCGATTGTGAATATTATTCACCAGCTTGTTGGCGGCCTGCGCTCCAGCATGGGTTACCTCGGCTGCGGCAGCATTGCCGAGATGCATGAAAAAGCCGAGTTTGTGGAAATCACCGCCGCCGGCATGAGCGAATCGCACGTGCACGATGTGCAGATTACGAAGGAAGCGCCGAACTACCACGTGCGCTGATGTGATGTGAGGCTACCTGAAAATACGGCATGCTGTTTTTCAGGTAGCCTTTTGCAGCGGCAAACCGATATGAGGCTACCTGAAAAATCCGAATCGCTTTTCAGGTAGCCTGTATGATGCCAACACACTCTCCCTCTCTTTATCAGATAAGGAAACCCCATGTCTTTTGCCTTTTTCTTTCCCGGCCAAGGCTCGCAGAGCCTGAACATGATGGCCGGCTTCGACGGCGTATCCGTGGTGCGCCAAACTTTTGACGAAGCCTCCGCCGCGCTGAATCAGGATTTGTGGGCGATGATGAACGGCGAAGACGCCGCCCTCATCGGCCAAACCGTGAACACCCAGCCGCTGATGCTGGCCGCCGGTGTGGCCACTTACCGCGCCTATCTCGAAGCAGGCGGCAAAGCGCCCGCCGCCGTGGCCGGGCACAGCTTGGGCGAATACAGCGCCTTGGTGGCCGCCGGCAGCCTGGATTTTGCCGATGCCGTGCGCCTGGTGCGCCTGCGCGCCGAGCTGATGCAGTCGGCCGTGCCGCAGGGGCAGGGCGCGATGGCCGCCGTGTTGGGCTTGGAAGACGATGCCGTGCGCCAGGTTTGCGCCGCTGCCGCGCAAGGGCAGGTGGTGGAGGCAGTGAACTTCAATTCGCCCGGCCAGGTGGTGATTGCGGGCGACGCGGCCGCGGTGGAACGCGCCATGGCCGCCGCCAAGGAAGCCGGTGCTAAACGCGCGCTGCCGCTACCCGTGTCGGTGCCTTCGCATTGTAGCCTGATGAAACCCGCTGCCGAAAAGCTGGCCGCCGCGCTGCAAAACGTGGCTTTGCAGGCGCCGCAAATCCGCGTGGTGAACAATGTGGATGTGGCTTCTTATGCCGACCCGGCGCAAATCAAAGATGCGCTGGTGCGCCAGCTCTACAGCCCGGTGCGCTGGACGGAAACCGTGGCGCTCCTGGTGCGCGAAGACCTTGCCGAATCTGCCGAGTGCGGGCCGGGCAAAGTGTTGGCCGGCCTGGCCAAACGCATCGACAAAGCCGCCGCGTGCGCCGCGCTCACCTCGCAGGAAGCGGTGGACGCGTTTGTCGCCGCGCATTGATTTTCAGGTAGCCTCAAACGCTTAGAGGCTACCTGAAACCCCATTTCCCACTGAAAAGGAATCCCAATATGCTTACCCAAAATCTCTCTCAGAAAATTGCCTTGGTTACCGGGGCTTCGCGCGGCATCGGCGCGGCCATTGCCGCCACGCTGGCGCAGGCAGGCGCTACCGTTATCGGTACCGCTATTACCGAAGAAAGTGCCGCCGCCGTCGGCCGGCAGTTGGCGCAATGGCAGGGGCATGGCCGCGTGCTGGAAATCAACGAAGCAAACAGCATTGAAAACCTGATTGCCGGCATCGAAAAAGAGTTTGGCAAATTAGACATCTTGGTGAACAATGCCGGCATCACTCGCGATAACTTATTGATGCGCATGAAAGAAGAAGAGTGGGACGATATCATGCAGGTTAATCTCAAATCCGTGTTCCGCGCCAGTAAAGCCGTGTTGCGCGGCATGATGAAGCAGCGCGGCGGCCGCATCATCAGCATCACCTCCGTGGTGGGCGCCATGGGCAACGCCGGCCAGAGCAACTATGCCGCTGCCAAAGCGGGCCTCATCGGCTTTTCCAAATCCCTGGCGCGCGAAGTGGGCAGCCGCGGCATTACTGTCAACTGCGTGGCTCCCGGCTTCATCGATACCGCCATGACCCAAGCCTTGCCGGAAGAAGTCCGCGCCGCGTTCACCGCCCAAACTTCACTGGGCAAATTCGGCGAAGCAGACGATGTGGCCGCCGCCGTGTTGTTCCTCGCCTCCGAGCAGGCGCGCTACATCACCGGTCAAACCCTGCATGTGAACGGCGGTATGCTGATGCCTTAAGCTGCAGGGCAGCCATATTTTCAGGTAGCCTGCCGCAGGGCATTAGGCTACCTGAAAATTTATTTTCTTTGAAATTCAAATCGTTATAGAGGAAGTCATGAAGCCCACAGTCGAACTCAAAATCCTCAACCCCAAAATGCAAGGCCACCTGCCACACTACGCCACCCCCGGCGCAGCCGGCCTCGACCTGCGCGCCTGCCTGGACGAAGCTATTGAGCTCGCCCCCGGTGCCACCTGCCTCGTGCCCACCGGCATCGCCATCCACCTGGCCGACCCCGCCTACGCCGCCATGATCCTCCCACGCTCCGGCCTTGGCCACAAAAACGGCATCGTGCTCGGCAACTTGGTGGGCCTGATCGATTCCGACTACCAGGGCGAGCTGAAAATTTCGCTGTGGAACCGCAGCGGTGAGCCCTTCACCATTGAGCCAATGGCGCGCGTAGCGCAGATGGTGGTTGTGCCGGTGGTGCAGCCCGTGTTTCAAGTGGTGGACGAGTTTGCCGAAAGCTTGCGCGGCGAAGGCGGCTTCGGCAGCACCGGGCGGATGTGAGGCGGCAAACGCTGGGTTGTTTTGATTTGGCGGCATATGTTTTCAGGTAGCCTTTTGTGAGAGAGGCTACCTGAAAATTTGTCGGCAACATTGGAGCGTAAACGGCTACCTGAAAATGGTTTCAGGTAGCCGTTTGCTGTGTGGTTGCGGGCTTAGGGTTGTGTGTAGCTTAGGCGGATGGTGTCGCCTTCCTGTGTGGCGCCGGGCTGGGCGAGCAGTTTGTCGATAATCTGCTGGGTGTCGGCTTCGCTATAGCTGCTGTTGGACCAGTCGGCGAAAGCGTGGCCGGCGGCGCTGATGAAACCTTTGCTGATGCGGATGTCGGCGCGGTATTGCAGTTTACTCAGCAGGGTGCCGGGTTTGACTTGGTCGAGGTTGGCGTATTGGCCAGGGGGCAGGGTGAGCTCGGCGTCAGCGGTGAGCGGGGCACCGTCGAGCTTGATTTGGTTGCCTTGGGCTTGGATGCTCAGGCCGCTGTTGAGCACGGCAGTGGCGATTTCGCCAAACTGGGTTTTAAGTTCTTGCTGCGGGATGCAGCTGCTGCGCTGGCGCGCCATGAGGTCGCTGAAGGCTTGCACGGTGGGGGTGGTGAGGCCGTTGAGCTCGGTGTTGAGGCGCAGGTCTTGGATGGTGTGCTTGCTGTTTTGTTGGGTGAATTCGATGCTTTGGATATCGAATCGGCTGCTCCAGCCCAGGGTTTGGCCGCTTACAGTTTGGCTGCTGGTGCTTTTTAGGTTATTCAGGACGATGCTGTTGCCGGGGGTGCTGCTGAAACTGAGGGAGGCGAGGGTGGTTTCGGCGCTGCCGGATTGGAGGCTGCCGTGGCCGAGGAAGGCGTTTCGGCTGCGGTGGCTGATGTTTTGCAGGGAGAAGGTGGCACGCTCGGCTTTGACTTGGATGGAGGGGATGCTGAACTGCACTTCGTCGGGCACGAGTTCGTCGTTTTCTTTGTGCAGGCTGGCGCGGCCGCTGATGACCTGCCAGGTGATGGTGGTGCCGTCTCTCTGCACGCTGCGGCCGGGTACTTGGATATCGGTTTGCACGCTGCCATTCCAGGAGATGCGGCGGCGGGCATCAAGCAGGAAGCCTTCGGGCAGTATGCTGTTTAGCTCTTGGGAATCGGAAACGATATAGACTTTGGTGTCGATCTGATAGCCGGCGAAGGAGCGGCGCAGGGTGTCGGTGCCGCGGATGGTGATTTTCTGCTCGGGGCGGCAGGGGTCGGGCAGGAAGTCGCCCTGCCATTGTGCGGTGCCGGAGAAGGCGCCTAGGTCGGTTTGTGCTTGGAAGTTGGCCAGGCCGAAGGAGCGCTGCATGAGCTCGGGGGAATAGACGGTGTCGGTGAGCCGTTTGTCGGCGTAGAGGCTGCCGCCTGCGGCTGTGCCGCCAATGAGGATGATGCCGGCTAGGCCGCCGATGAGGATTTTTTTGTTCATGATGGGGTGTTTTTCGGGGCGTTGGGAACGGTTTTATTTTAACAGAAAGGATGTTTGCCGGAGCTGCCTGAAAAAAGTGGGGCAGATCATGGCAAATTTCCGAGCTGATAGAACTTTGCTGCATGATGTTTTCAGGTAGCCTGCCGTGCCGGAAGAGGCTACCTGAAAAGGAGGGCATCAGCTTTTGGACAGATAGTGTTGCAGCTGTTTGAGCGTGGCCCAGGCTTGGGTTTTGAGCTCGGGCTGGCGCAGCAGGATGGCAGGGTGGGGGACGATGAAGGCGGGGGCGCCCGGGGCGATTTGGGCCGAGAGCCATTGCTGCACGGGGTCGTAGAAGCTGTTGCCGAGCAACAGCAGGGCTTGCGGCCGCACCCAGGCGGCTTCTTGGCGGATGAAGGCGGCACAGCGCACTTGCTCTTCGGGCGTGGGCTTAAGGGAGACGCGGGGGGTGCAGCGCTGCCAGGCGGTGCGGAAAACCTGTTCGGGCGCGAGGTGGATGGCGGCGAGCATATTGTCGAGCAGGAGGCCGTGGCGGCCGGCGAGAAGCTGGCCGGCTTCGTCGTCGCTGGGGGCGGGGTTGCGGCTGATGACCATGAGTTTGGCGGGGATGCTGCCGCGGCCGCTGAGGGCTTGTTTGCGTTCGCTGTGCAGGGGGCAGGCGGTACAGTCGGCGGCGTGCTGTTGCAGGCTTGCGGTATCGGCGAAGGCGGGGGCAGGCTGCTCAGCCCACAGTTTTTGCACGAGGGCGAGGGGGCTGGGGGCGGTTTGGCGGTGGGTTTCGTTGCGGTAGGGCTGCGGGGTGGCAACGGCGGCAAGTACGTCGGCGCGGTGGCCTTGCGGGGGCGGTGCGGTTTTGGCGGGGCGGGTTTGGTTACGCAGAAACTCACTTCGTTCGTTTTTGCTTCGCAGAAACTCGCTTCGTTCGTTTTCAGGTAGCCTGTTTTCTGTGCGGGGTGTGGGAGAGGGGTGGCTTTCCTGGTGCCGGATGTGGTTAGGTAAATCATCACCTGCATTTTGGCCGGACGGAAGCCTGCCGTTTTTGCTGCGCAGCAACTCGCTTTGCTCGTTTTGGCGAAACTTGCTTTGCTTGTTTTTGCTTCGCAGAAACTCACTTCGTTCGTTTTCAGGTAGCCTTTGGCTGTCGGCGGGGATGACGTGCGCGCTGCGTTTGAGCCACAGGGGGCCGAGGCCGAGGGCTTGGTGCAGGTGCAGGTAGCGGCTGCTCAGCATGGTTTCTCCATCAGCATGGCGTCTTCGCGGCTGCCGTCGGGGCGGGGGTAGTAGCCGGGGCGGCTGCCGCAGGGGATGAAGCCGTGGTGTTGATACAGGGCGAAGGCGGCGCGGTTGCTGCTGCGCACTTCGAGGAAGATGCGGCGGATATTTTTGGCGGCGGCCTGCTTCAAGAGGTGGCCGAGCAGCAGGGTGGCCACGCCTTGGCGGCGCCAACCGGGGGCAGTGTCGATGAGGTGCAGTTCGGCTTCGTCGAGCACGGTTTGCCACACGATGAGCCCGGCCAACTCTTTGCCTTGTTCGGCCAGCAGCACGGTTTCATTGGCGTGGCCGATGCAGGCGGCAAATTGTTTTTCCGACCAGGGGGAGGGGTTGCATTGGGCATCGAGGGCGGCCAGGGCGGCGCTGTCGTTCGGGCGGGCGAGGCGGACGATCATGCGGCGCCTTTTCTGGCTGCCTGCTCGGCGGCAGTGAGGGCAACTTTGTTTCGCACGTAGAGCAGCTCGGCTTCGGCGGCGCTCACGGCAGGATAGCGGCCGGAGGCGGCAAGCGCGAGGTAATGTTTGGCGGTGGGCATGTCTGGGCGGCCGGGGAAGGGCGGCGGCTCGGGCAGGGCGAAGGCGTTGCCGATGCCGATGATACCGGTATGCTTGAGGCTACCTGAAAAATGAGTATCTGTATTTTGGCCCGGCTTGTTTTTTTCAGGTAGCCTGATGTCGGCGGCTTTGCCGACACGGTAGCTGCTGAGGCGTTGCCCAGTTTGGGTGTCGAACCAGGCGTAGAACACTTCGCCCATGCGCGCATCGGTGGCGGCCAGCACGGCAGCCTGGCCGGGGCACAGCGAGGCGACGGCGTCGAGGCAGGGAATGGGGATGAGCGGGATGCCAAAAGGGGCGGCCAAACCTTGTGCCACGCCGGCACCGATACGCAGGCCGGTGAAGGCACCGGGGCCTTGTGCATAGGCGATGGCGGCCAAGTCGGCCACGGCCAGCCCGGCTTCGTCCAGCAGCGCGGCAATCTGCGGCAGGATGAGCTCAGACTGGCGGCTGCCGGTTTCCTGATGGAACAGGCGGGTATGGCCTCCGTGCCGCAGCGCCAGCGACAGCCACTGGGTGGAGGTGTCGATGGCGAGCAGCGGGCGGCTGCCGTGGAGGGGGGTGTTGCTCATGCGTGGTTCACGCCTTTCAGGCCGGGTGGACGATTTTGGCCAGATTGCGCACCAGTGCGGCGAGCATGGATAAATCGGCCGGTTCGTATTGCTGCATGTCGGCAATCTGGCTGCGGGCGGCAGCGATTTTGGCAGCGGCGTGGCCGTTGCTGCCGGCCTGCAGGAAGTCGTGGGTGAGCGCCAGGTGGAGCCGGGTGGCATCTTCGTAGATCGCCAGGCAGGCCTGCAGCTGCCATTGGTTGCCGCGTGGCAGCTTGGCGATGGCGCGGTAGATCCAGCTCATGTTCAGCCGTTCGGACAGCATGAAATAAGCTTTGGCTACGGTTTCCACGGGTTTGCTCAAATCAGCGGCCAAATCCACTACGGCCAGCACGTTGGCGGCAAAGGGCAGGCGCGCGAGCTCGGCGGTTTCCTGTGCGTTGAGCACGCCGTAGCCGCTCAGGCGGGCTTCGCGTTCGGCGATGCTGGGGTGCTCTTCGGCTTGAATGCGGGCGGGCAGCTGCTGCATGAATTCGGCGGTTTGCGCGCGGTATTGCGTGATGAGGTTGCCGAGGTTAGAGAAAGGGCGTTTGCTGCGCAGCAGCTGGCCGGCCACGTGGCTGATGAGCTCGGCCACATCGGCAATCAGGCGTATCTGGGCTTCGGCGGGCAGGCGGTTGTCGAAGGCTTGGATGGCTTGGAAGCGGGCTTCGCCGTCGAGCAGTTGGTCGGCCGCCCAGTAGGCGCGCACCACGTCGGGCACGGAGGCTTGGTTTTCTTCGCTGCAACGCTGGATGAAGTGCGGGCCCATGCGGTTGATGATGCGGTTGGCCAGCTGGCTGGCGATGATTTCGCGCTTCAGGTAGTGATGCTGCATTTCGGTGCCGTACTGCTGTTGCAGCGGGGCGGGGAAATAGCGGATCAGGGCGGGCAGGAAATTGGGGTCGTCGGGGATGTCGCTACCGAGGATGGCGTCTTGGCAGTGCATTTTGCTGTAGGAAAGCAGCACGGCCACTTCGGGGTTGCTCAGGCCTTGACCTGCGGCGGCGCGGCGCTGGATTTCGGCCTCGTCGGGCAGGAATTCCACGGCGCGATCCAGGGCGGCGTGCTCTTCGAGATAGCCGATGAGGTTGGCGGCGGTTTTCAGGTAGCCTGAAGGGTTGAGCTGGGTCACGGAGAGGGCTTGGGTTTGCAAGTAGTTGTCTTGCAGCACCAGTTGCGCTACTTCGGCGGTCATCTGCTTGAGCAGCTCGTCGCGCTCTTCCTGCGGCAGGCGGCCGGCACGCACGGCTTCACCGAGCAGAATTTTGATGTTCACTTCGTGGTCGGAGCAATCCACGCCGGCGGAATTGTCGATGGCGTCGGTGCAGCAGCGGCCGCCGTTTTGCCAGTATTCGATGCGTCCGAGTTGGGTGGCGCCGAGGTTGCCGCCTTCGCCCAGCACTTTGGCACGCAGCTCGCCGCCGTTCACGCGCACTTCGTCGTTGGCTTTGTCGCGGGCGTCGGCGTGGCTTTCGGCGGCGGCTTTGATGTAGGTACCGATGCCGCCGTTGTAGAGCAGCTCGACGTCGGCTTTGAGCAGCTCGCGGATCAGCTCGTTGGGCGTGAGGCTGTCGGCTTCGATGCCGAGCCAGGCTTTCACTTCGGGTGTGATGGTGATGGATTTGGCGCTGCGTTCATACACGCCGCCGCCTTGGGAAATCTGCGAGCGGCTGTATTTTTCCCAACCGCCGCCGCTTTGGAACAGGCGTTTGCGCTCGTCGAAGCTTTTGGCGGCGTTCGGGTTGGGGTCAATGAAGATGTGGCGGTGGTTGAAGGCGGCTTGGAGGCGGATGTGTTCGCTCAGGAGCATGCCGTTGCCGAACACGTCGCCGCCCATGTCGCCGATGCCGACTACGGTGAAGTCTTCGTTTTGGATGTCTTTGCCCAAGTGGCGGAAGTGGCGTTTCACCGATTCCCAGGCGCCGCGGGCGGTGATGCCCATGCCTTTGTGGTCGTAGCCGGCACTACCGCCGGAAGCGAAGGCGTCGCCGAGCCAGAAGCCGTGTTCGGCGGCGAGGGCGTTGGCGGTGTCGGAGAAGGAGGCGGTGCCTTTGTCGGCGGCCACTACCAGGTAGGGGTCATCGCCATCGCGGCGGTGCAGATGCGGCGGGGGCTCGATGCCTTCGGCGGTGCGGTTGTCGGTGAGGTCGAGCAGGGCGTTGATGAAGATGCGGTAACAGGCCACGCCTTCTTTCAGGTAGCCTTCGCGGTCGGCAGCGGCATCGGGCAGCTGTTTGCACACGAAGCCGCCTTTGGAGCCGCTGGGCACGATCACGGCGTTTTTCACCATCTGCGCTTTCACCAGGCCGAGCACTTCGGTGCGGAAATCGTCGAAACGGTCGGACCAGCGCAGGCCGCCGCGCGCCACTTTGCTGCCGCGCAGGTGGATGCCTTCCACGCGCGGGCTGTACACCCAAATTTCGAACATGGGGTGTGGCTTGGGTAGGAAGGGGATGTCTTTGGATTTGATTTTCAGGCTGATTTCGGGTTTCAGGTAGCCCGCTTCATCTTTTTGCCAGAAGTTGGTGCGGCACACGGCGAGGATGACGGTGCGGAAGGCGTTAATGATGCGTTCGTCGTCGAGCGCGGGCACGTCGGCCAAGAGGCCGGTGAGCTCGCTGTTGACCATCAGCGCACGGTTGTCGTCGGCCTCTTCCGGATGCAGGCGGGCGGCAAACAGCTCAGTCAGCTTGGCGGCAATGGCGCCGTGCCGGATGAGGGTTTGCTCTATGCGCTCTTGGCTGAAAGGCAGGGTGGCCTGTTTCAGGTATTTGGAAATGGCGCGCAGCAGCACGCTGTTGCGCCAGGAAATGCCGGCGGAGAGTACCAAGGCATTGAAACGGTCGTTTTCCACGCGGCCGGCCCAGATTTCGGCAAATAGGGCGGGCAGCTCGGCAGCGGCGGCCGCCCCGCCTTCGGCTGTTTGATGTATCGGTACGCTGGCGGCGGCTGAAAAATGGGTGAGGCCGACGGCGGCGTCTTCGGTGTAGAGCGTGTAGGGTACGGCGGTGTGCACGCTTAAGCCCATGTTTTCCACCAGCGGCAGGGTTTGCGACAGGCTGGGGCTGACTTGCGGCGTGTAGAGGCGGAAGGAATAGGGTGCCACTGGGTTGTCTTGTGCGGTGAAAGTGACCACCACGGGCTGCTCGTTGGAGAGTTGGGCGGCGTGTTTCAAATCGGCGATGGCCTGTTCGGGGCCAAAGGCTTCGCGGTAGGCGGCGGAGAAGGGTCCGTTTGCTTCGGCGTGGGCGGTGGGTTGGGCTGCGGCCTGGAGTGCCGGGGCAGGTTCGGGCGCGGTGTGTTGCGGCGCAGTTTGCGATTCGGCGGCGGGCGCGGCTTCGGTGGCGTTATCGGCCTCGGTATTTTCTGCCAGGCGGGCAACGTGTTGTTCCAGTTCGGCGGAACTGAAGCCGGGCAGGCGTGCGGCGCTGGTGTGGCACAGGAATTGTGCACAGGCCAGCGGGCTGTCGTCGGCCAGCTGTATGGAGAATTCGCAGTTGTCGGCGGCGAGCGCGGTTTTCAGGTAGCCTGCTATGCGGTGGCACAGGCGGCTGTCGAACTGCTCTTTGGGCAGGTAGCACAGCACGGAAACATAGCGTTTGAACAGGTTGGCACGGGCAAACAGGCGCACGCGCGGGCGCTGGCTCAGGGCGAGCAGGCCGCCCAGGGCTTCAACAAGTTCACCCTCGCCGGTTTCAAACAGTTCGTCGCGCGGGTAGCTTTGCAGCAGGTGGCGCAGGCTGCGGTCGTTGTGGCTGCCGTCTTCGAAGGCGAAGTGTTTGAGTGCGTGTTCGGCTTTGCGGCGCAGCACGGGGATGTCCCAAATGCTGCCGGTGTAGGTGGGGGAGGTGTAGAGGCCGATGAAGCACCATTGGCCGATCACTTGGCCGCTGGCGTTTAGTTTCTGGATGCCCACCAGGTTGTAGTAGGCGGGGCGGTGGATGCGGCTGCGGTGGGAGGAGCGGTCGAGCAGCAGGCGGTCACTGTGCAGCCATTGTTTTTTGTCGGCATCGGAGAGGGCGGCGAAGTTGTCGGCCAGGAAGCGGCTGTTGTTTTGGGTGAGGATGCCTTGCGCGGTGTCGGCTTTGGGCTGCAGGCGCGGGCTGCCCGACTGGTTCACCAAATCGTATTCGCAGAAGCCCATCAGCAGGAAATTGCGGTCGGCCAGCCAGCTGAGGAAGGAGATGATTTCGGCGTCTTGGCTGCGGCCTTCGTTTAAAATCATCTGGTTCACCAGCAGGAGCTGGCCGCGCAGTTTGTGTTCGCTGGCGGCCACCATGCCCAGTTCGGCCAGCAGCAGGCGGATTTTGTCGGCCAGTTCCTGATCTTGTGCGGCTTCGGCTCCTTCTAAATAGAAGGCGGCCAGCACTTCTTTGCCGCTGCCTTCGAGCGCTTCGGTCTGGATGGCGGCGGCTTGGCCGCTGTCGTTGCGTTTGATGTGCCACAGGCTGTGCAGTACGGCCAGTGGGGGGCGCTGCTCGCGTTGGAGCAGCATCAGCAGGGAATCCAACAGGAAGGGGGTGTCGTCGGCCACGATTTCCACCAAGGTGTGCTGCACGGTGTCGCCGGTGGGCGATACGCGCACCACGGCTTTGCCGGCGGCGCGGGGCTCTTGCGCGAGTTTGCGGTGCGAATCGGCAGCAGCCACGAGGGAGTCGTCGCTGTAGCGGGCGAGGTCGGCAAAGTCGGCCTGCCGGTAGTAATCGGTGAGGAAGGGGAGGAAGTCTTCCGCGAAATTCTGTTGGCGGGCGCTGTCTTGCAGGCGCAAAACCGGGGCGGGCAGGTTCATGAAACGGCTCCTCTGAATTGTTGGAATGGTGTGGGGGAAAACAGCTTGCTTTAATCTGCCGTATGATACGCGAGTTGGCATTTTTCAGGTAGCCTGGGGCGGTTTTCAGGTAGCCTTTTGGACAAAAATGTATCGCTTGTTTGATGCGGGAGACGTGATGGGCTGAGACGGAAAACAAATCCGCCCGCGGCGGCGGATGCCGGGCGGGCGGATTGGTTGGTTGCTTGGCGTGTTAGTGGTGGTGGCCGTGTTCGCCGTGCACATGGCCGTGGGCGATTTCTTCGGCGGTGGCGGCGCGCACGTCGCTCACTTTGGCTTTGAAGCGCAGCTTCATGCCGGCCAGCGGGTGGTTGCCGTCAACCACGGCTTTGCCGTCGGCGATGTCGGTAACACGGTAAACGATGGCATCGCCGGTGGCGGGGTCATCTGCTTCAAACATCATGCCGACTTCCACTTCCACGGGGAAAACATCGAGCGGCTCGATGCGCACAAGCTCGGGGTCTTGTTCGCCGAAGGCATCATCGGGCTGGAGGGTGATGTCGATTTCGTCGCCCACGGCTTTGCCGTGCAGCGCTTCTTCCACCAGGGGGAAAATGCCGTCGTAGCCGCCGTGCAGGTAGGCGATGGGCTCTTCGGTTTGGTCGATGAGCTGGTTGTTGGCGTCAAACATTTCGTAATGCAGGGTTACTACGCTGTTCTTTTCGATATTCATGGCAATCTTTCCTGCCGAGTGGTTGAGAAGGCCGCATTGTACCGCATTGGGGGCGGATGCCCAAATATTGGATTTTGCGGAGGTTAATGGAAAGTTAGGGTATTTGAAGATATGTAAAGTTTGGGCGGCTGAGGCGGGATACGTAAGGGTTCGGATGGGGAAGGCTACCTGAAAAACTGGCAGGTTTTGGCTTTGCTGAAGCCAACGTTTTCAGGTAGCCTGCCGTGATGGGTAAGGATGCTTAGCCGCGTTTAGGGTCGTTGGGGCGCAGCTCGGCGGCGAGTTTGTCGAGGATGCCGTTCACAAATTTGTGGCCGTCGATGCCGCCGAAGGTTTTGGTGACTTCGATGGCTTCGTTGATGATGACGGGGTAGGGTGTTTCGGGCATGTCGCGCAGTTCGAAGGCAGCGGCCAGGAGTACGGCGCATTCGATGGGGCTGAGGTCTTTTTTGTCGCGGTCGAGCAGGGGGCGGATGATTTGCATCAGCTCGCTGCGCTTGGCTTGCACGCCGAAGAACACGGCGGTGAAGAGCTCGTTGTCGGCTTTGGCGAAGTGTTCGTTTTCGCGGATGTTTTTGGCTACATCGGCGGTGGGCAGGTCGTTGAGTGCGGCCTGATACAGTGCCTGTACGGCGAATTCGCGCGCGCGGCGGCGGGCGGTTTTGTTGGGCTTCATATCGGTTTTCCTGATTGTGCGGCTGGCAGCGCGGTGGGGCTAGACGAGGGCGTCGGGCAGTTCGCCGTCGGCGGGGTTGAGGCGGCGCAGCAGATTGGCGCATTCCACGGCCACGATGGCGGCTTCGGCGGCTTTGCTTTGGATGCGCGCGTGAGCCTGTTCATCGTTTTCGGTGGTGAGGATGGCGTTGGCAATGGGGATGTTGAAATCCAGCCCCACGCGGCTGATGCCGGCGGCGGATTCGTTTGACACCAGCTCGAAATGGTAGGTTTCGCCGCGGATCACGGCGCCGAGCGCCACCAGTGCGTTGAAGCTGCGCGATTGCGCCATATTTTGCAGCGCCAGCGGCACTTCCAGCGCACCGGGCACGGTGGCGATGGTGATGTTGCTGTCGGGCACGCCCAGCTCAACCAGTTTTTTGGTGCACACTTTGAGCATGGCGCTGCCGATTTCGTTGGAAAAACGTGCCTGTATGATGCCGATGTGCAGGCCGGTGCCTTGGTGGTCTGGGGGGATGATGGTCATGTCCGCTGCTCCGTGATGAGTAAAATAACAAAGCGGCATGCGCCGCAGGGAAGCGCGGATTTTACACCAAAGCGCGCGTTTTGGGGCTGTGAAGGCGGGAGGCTTGCGTTACAATGGCGGCGCTTTGCTTTAACTTTTTAGCGTTGCAGAAATTCCCCCCCTTGGCTGTGCCAAGATTTCGTTTGGGCGAAACGCTCTTTGCCCGGTTTGGCTTCGTTGGAGCCCATGCTTCCGCTTCGCTTATTTTCAGGTAGCCTCAAATGCAAACCATCACCCTCATCGCCGCCGTGGCCGACAATGGTTGTATCGGCAGCGGCAACGCCATGCCCTGGCATATTGCCGAAGATTTCGCCTTTTTCAAGCGCTACACGCTGGGCAAGCCGGTGGTGATGGGGCGCAAAACCTGGGATTCGCTGCCCAAAAAGCCGCTGCCCGGGCGGCGGAACATCGTGATCACCCGCCAGGGCGCCTGGCAGGCCGAAGGTGCCGAGCGGGCTGAAAGTTTGGCCGGCGCGCTTGCCCTACTGGCCGATGCGCCCGAAATCATCATCATGGGCGGCGCGCAGATTTACACCCAAGCCCTGCCGCTGGCCACCGATCTGCGCCTCACCGAAGTGCGGCTCACGATAAACGGCGATGCCTTCTTCCCCGACTTTTCCCCCGTCGAGTGGCAGGAAGCCGAACGCAGCAGCCATACCGCCGCCGCCAACGGCATCCGCTTCGATTTCGCGCACTACCGCCGCGTGCCGCAGGCTACCTGAAAACGCTTAAAAGGCTACCTGAAAAATGCTGCACCGCCTGATTGAAAACCACTGGCGCACACCCAATCCGCTGCTCACGCCGCTATTGTGGCCTTTAGCTCGGCTGTTCGGCATACTGGCGGCACGGCGGCGCGCAGGCTACCTGAAAGGCAGGCGGCACAGCGAAAAGCTGCCCGTGCCTGTGGCGGTGGTGGGCAACATCCAGGCCGGCGGCAGCGGCAAAACGCCCGTGGTGCAGGCCTTGGCGCTGGCCTTGCAGACACGCGGCATCCGCGTGGGCATCATCAGCCGCGGCTACGGGCGCAGCGGGCGCGGTGTGCATGTTTTAAGCAGCGAAAGCACCGCCGCCCAAGCCGGCGACGAGCCATTGCTGCTGCACCGCAGCACCGGCGCCCCCACCGCCGTGGGCAACCGACGCGCAGAAGCGGGCAGGGCACTTTTGGCCGCGCACCCCGAAGTGCAAATCATCCTGGCCGACGACGGCCTGCAGCACTACGCCCTGCAACGCGATTTCGAGCTGGCCGTGTTCCCCGCCGCCGAGGTGGGGCGGCGGCTGGATTTGCTGCCGCACGGCAATCTGCGCGAGCCCTTGCAGCGCTTGGAAAGCGTAAACGCCGTGCTGCTGGCCAACAGCACGCCCAAAAGCCCCATGCCGGATTGGCGGCTGCCGCCCGAAGTGTTGCTCTGCCGCAGCCGGCTGCAATGCGGGCAAGTTTACCGCCTGCACCGCCCGCACGAGCTGCTGCCTGAAGGCTACCTGAAAAACCGCCGCGTGATCGCCGCTGCCGCCATTGCCAAGCCGGAGCGTTTCTTTGCAGAACTGGCGCGACTGGGCATCGAACCCGTGCGACAAATCGCGCTGCCCGACCACGCCGCCTGGCAGCTTGCCGACCTGCCCGAGGCCGATTGCTACATCGTGACCGAGAAAGACGCGGTGAAGCTCGCCGCCGACAAAGCGAGGGAAGCGTGGGTGCTGCCCGTACGCGCCGAACTGCCGGAAGAATTGGTGCAGGCCGTGATCCGCCGTTGCCTGCCCGGCCTGATTGAGGCTACCTGAAAACTTTATCCGCTCTCCCATATAGAGAGGGCGGCAAACCAAGGGCAGCACACCATGCAAATTATTTTTCAGGTAGCCTCCAATTCACTGAAGGCTACCTGAAAAAAGTAAGCCGCCCAATCGAAAGGAAGATTTATGCGCCGACACCTTACCCTGTCCGCCCTGGCCTGCCTGCTGCCGCTGCCCGCGCTGGCCGATATTCCGCAAAGCCGCGACACGCAATGTTTTCAGGTAGCCGCCAACGGCAAAATCGGCCGTGCGCAAACCTGCCGCGCGGAAGCGGTGGGTTCCGCGCCGCGCCCGAACCTGCCAGACACCCGCTCGCTCCGCTACCAAATCGGCAGCCGCAGCTACCCGTTTTCCGCCGACTACGACACCGAGCGCCAAAGCTGGCAGCCGCGCTACCAGGGCCGGCCGCTTACCGTGTACTACCGCAACCGCGCCTTCCGCCGCCTAGCCGCCGACGGCACCGCCGCCCGCTACGTTTGCTTCCGCGCCCCGGGCATACATTTTTGTTCGCGCAAACTGCCCGCGCCGTTTTGGTAAACTTGAGGCTACCTGAAAGCGTGAGCTTCAACGAAGTTAAAACGACGTTGCCGCAGGCAGCAGAGTTTCTGCGAAGCTAAAGCGTGAGCTTCAACGAAGTTAAAACCGTTCCGCCCAAATCATTGAGAGAAACACCGACCATGGATAAAAAATACCTCGACATCCTCGTGTGCCCGCTCACCAAAAGCCCGCTCGAATACCACGCCGCGCGCCAAGAGCTGTGGAGCCGCCAAGCCCGGCTCGCCTTCCCCATCCGCGACGGCATCCCCGTGATGCTGGAAAACGAAGCCCGCCCCCTCACCGACGAAGAATTGCACGCATGAGCACCCCGTTCACCGTCATCATCCCTGCCCGCCTCGCCTCCAGCAGGCTACCTGAAAAAGCCCTGGCCGACATCGCCGGCAAGCCCATGGTGGTGCGCGTGGCCGAACGCGCCAGGCTGAGCGAAGCGCAGCGCGTCGTCGTGGCCACCGACCACGCCGCCATCGCCGCCGCCTGCTCCGAATACGGCATCGAAGCAGTGCTCACCGGCAAAGAACATACCAGCGGCACCGCCCGCCTGGCCGAAGCCGCCCTGCTCTTGGGCATGGCCGACGAAGACATCGCCGTCAACGTGCAGGGCGACGAGCCGCTGATCGATCCCGCCCTCATCAACCGCACCGCCGAGCTTCTGGGCAGCGGCAGCGCGCAAATGGCCACCGCCGCCCACCCGATTGCTGATGCCGCCGAATTCCTCAACCCCAACTGCGTGAAAGTGGTGCTCGACCAGCGGCGCAACGCCCTCTATTTCAGCCGCGCCCCCATCGCTTGGCCGCGCGATGCCTTTGCCGACAAGCAAACCGCGTTGCCCGAAGGCTACGCCCCGCTGCGCCACATCGGCCTGTATGCCTACCGCGTGGGCTTCCTACACCAATACGTCGGCCTGCCGCCCTCGCCACTGGAAGCCATCGAATCGCTGGAGCAGCTGCGCGTGTTGTGGCACGGCGGCAAGATTGCCGTAACCGTGTGCGACAACGCCCCCGCCGCCGGCGTGGACACCGCCGAAGATTTGCAGCGCGTGCGCGACTGGTTTGCACAACACCCCGAAGAGGCTACCTGAAAATAAATAGCTCGGCTGAGCAAAGCCAATATGGTTTAGCTTCTTTGAAGCTTTGTTTTAGCTTCGCAGAAACTCTGCTGCCTGCGGCAACGTCGTTTTAACTTCGTTGAAGCCCACGCTTTCAGGTAGCCTGTTCTCCCGAGACAGCTTGCCTCCGCCTTGAACGACCGATTTTAAGGAGTTGTGTTATGCGTTTGCTCTGCCGCGTTGGTTTCGCCGCTCTCCTGATTGCCGCTGCCCTCTCTGCCGCTTATTTTGCGAACGCCACCCGCTCGCCGCACAATCCCGATGCCCGCGCTAAAGCTGTTCGCCTGCCTGAAACCATGCCGCCGCCCGCATCGGCACAGATCGGCAATGCGGATAGGGCGCCGCCCATCGTCCGCGCCGCCCGCAGCCAAATCGGCCAAACCGTGCGCTACGACCCCGCCTACACTGCGCTGGATTATCCGATGGGCGATGTGCCGATGGCAAAAGGCGTGTGCACCGATGTGGTGATTCGCGCACTGCGGCAGCAGGGCATAGACTTGCAGCAGTTGGTTCACCAAGACATGAAAGCGAATTTTTCCACCTACCCGAACCGCTGGGGGCTGAAACGCCCCGACCCGAATATCGACCACCGCCGCGTGCCGAATCTGGAGGTTTATTTCACTCGGCACGGCTGGGCGGTGCAAGACGGATACCGCGCGGGCGACATTGTTACCTGGCGGCTGGCGGGCAGCAGGCTGCCGCACATCGGCATCGTATCTGACCGCAAACATGGTGATACACCATTGATTATCCACAATATCGGCGCAGGCACTCGCGAAGAGGACATCCTGTTTCGCTACGAAATCGTCGGCCATTTCAGGCAGCCCGCCAATGTGGCGCCGTGAAGTGGTAACGCGACCAAGCCTGATGCTGTTTTTCAGGTAGCCCTTACCCGAGAGTCTACCTAAAAGCGATGTTTGGCTAAGCTAAAGCTGAGTTTCTGCGAAGTTGAAAACCGCTTGGGCTGCTATTTCTGTTTTTCAGGTAGCCTTCTCACCCAAGCAAGCTACCTGAAATTAACATTTGCCTAAATAAAGAAACGAATATGACCACCCAAGACAACACCGTCCGCCTTTCCAAACGCATGGCCGAGCTCGGCCTCTGCTCCCGCCGTGAAGCCGATGCCTATATCGAGCGCGGCTGGGTGAGCGTGAACGGCGAAAAAGCCGTGCTCGGCCAGAAAGTGGGTGCGGGCGACCGCATCGAGCTGCACCGCGCCGCGCACGAAGAGCAGGCCGGGCGCGTTACCATCCTGCTGAACAAACCCGTGGGTTTCGTGAGCGGGCAGGCCGAAAAGGGCTACCGCAGCGCCGCCGAGCTGATCACCGAGGCCAACCGTTGGCCGGAAGACCGCAGCCCCCAAAGATTCAAAGCGGCGCAGCGCCAAGGCCTCGCCCCGGCCGGCCGGCTGGATATCGATTCGGTCGGGTTGCTCGTGCTCACGCAAGACGGCCGCGTGGCCAAAAGCCTGATCGGTGAAAACAGCGGGGTGGAAAAAGAATATCTGGTGCGCGTGAAGGGTACACTTTCCGATGAAGGCCTGCGCCTGCTCAACCACGGCCTGAAGCTCGATGGCGAGGCACTGCGCCCGGCCAAGGTGTCGTGGCAAAACCAAGACCAGCTGCGGTTTGTGTTGAAACAGGGCAAGAAGCGGCAAATCCGCCGCATGTGCGAGCTGGTGGGGCTGCGCGTGGTGGGGCTCAAGCGCATCCGTATCGGCAAGGTGAAACTTGGCGCGCTGCCGCCGGGGCAGTGGCGCTATCTGGCGCCGCACGAGCGGTTTTGATTGGAATGGGAGTAAGCAAGAGGCTGGTTGAAGCTTTCAACCAGCCTCTTGCTTTGGAGTGGGATGTCCTGGTGTTTCGATGGGTAGGCCGGCGAGGTGGCCGCAGCTGCGGGTTTCCCTGTGCGGGGAGGCTGCCTGAAAATCAAAATCCGATATTCACTTCGTTGAAGCTGAAGTTTTCAGGTAGCCTTCCGCAGTGATGGGAGGCTACCTGAAAAATAAAATGCCCGGGCTGGGTGGCACGGGCATGGTAGGTTTTATTGGCGGTCGAGACCGAAGGCTTTGTGCAGCACGCGGGTGGCGAGCTCGAGGTATTTTTCGTCGATGAGCACGGACACTTTGATTTCGGAGGTGGAAATCAGCTGGATGTTGATGTTTTCTTCGGCCAGGGTGCGGAACATGGTGGCGGCCACGTCGCTGTGCGAGCGCATGCCGATGCCGACGATGGATACTTTGCACACGGTGTCGTCGCCGTCAATGCCGGCCGCGCCGATGCTGTCTTCCACGGCTTTCAAAAGTTCGAGCGTGTGGCGGTAGTCGCCGCGCGATACGGTGAAGGAGAAATCGGTGGTACCTTCTTCGCCGGCGTTTTGGATGATCATGTCCACTTCGATGTTGGCGGCGGATACGGCGCCGAGAATCTGATAGGCGATACCGGGCTTGTCGGGCACACCGCGCACGTTGATGCGGGCTTGGTTGCGGTCGAATGCGATGCCGGATACGATGGCTTGTTCCATATTGGGGTCTTCCTCATAAGTAATCAGGGTGCCTTCGCCGCCTTCGGCGAGGCTGCTCAATACACGCAGGCGGACTTGGTATTTGCCGGCAAATTCCACCGAACGGATTTGCAGCACTTTGCTGCCCAAGCTGGCGAGTTCGAGCATCTCTTCAAACGACACGGTGTGCATACGCCGCGCTTCGGGTACCACGCGCGGGTCGGTGGTGTAAACGCCGTCCACATCGGTATAAATCTGGCATTCGTCGGCTTTGAGCGCGGCGGCCAGCGCCACGGCGGAGGTGTCGGAACCGCCGCGGCCGAGGGTGGTGATGTTGCCCTCGGCATCCACGCCTTGGAAGCCTGCCACGATCACCACTTTGCCCTGCGCCAAATCGGCGCGCATTTTGCTGTCGTCGATGTATTCGATACGGGCTTTGGTGTGGGCGTTGTCGGTTTGCACCAGCACCTGCCAGCCGGTGTAGCTTTTGGCGGGCACGCCGATGTCTTGCAGCGCCATGGCCAAGAGGCCGATGGTCACCTGCTCGCCGGTAGCGAGGACGACGTCCATTTCGCGCGGGTCGGGGAATTCCTGAATTTCATGCGCCAGCGCAACGAGGCGGTTGGTTTCGCCGCTCATGGCGGATACCACCACCACCACGTCGTGCCCTTCGGCGCGGGTGCGGGCGATGCGTTTGGCAACGTTTTTGATGCGCTCGGAACTTCCCACCGAAGTTCCGCCGTATTTCTGTACCAATAAGGCCATTTGTTGGGATACTCTCTTGAATTTTGCAGCCAACCCGCACTGAAACGCCGGAAGGCGGCAGCGGATTGGCCGTTGGAAGATTGGAAGCGGTTGCCGCGAGGGGCAGGCGGCATTATTGCCAGTTTGGCATAAAAAAACAAGCCTGTTGTGGGTGGGAGTGGCCGGCGGTATGGAAAAGACAGCCTGGCGGCGGAAAATTCCGCCAGCGGCGGGTGGCGGGTTTGCTACAATCTTTAGCAGCCCGTGTGTGAGTTTCGCAGAAAATTTCAGGTAGCCCGCGGGCACAGGCTACCTGAAAAACAGCGCTTATGCGAAGTGAAAAACAACAACCTCCCACAGCCAACAGGAGAAACGTAATGGACATCAAAAGGCTGAAATATTTCTGCACCGTAGTGGAATGCGACAGCTTCACCAAGGCGGCGGAAACGCTGCATATTTCCCAGCCGCCCTTGAGCAAGCGGATACAGGAGCTGGAGCAGGAAATCGGCACCCCGCTGCTATTTCGCGACGGCGGGCGTATCCGCCCCACGCCCACCGGATTCTTCCTCTATGAGCGCGCGCTGGAAATCCTGGTGGGCATCGGCAACATCGAGCGCGACACGCTGATTTTCGCCCAACAGCAGCAGCACGTGTTGCGCATCGGGCTCACCCATCTCTATCAGAAATATTTCACCCCGCTGATTATGGCCATCCGCCGCCATTATGCCGACACGGAAATCAACGTGCTGGTGTCCGATTCCAGCCATTTGGAAACGCTACTGAACAACCAGCTGGTGGACATCGCGCTGATCCAGCAGCCGAAACGGCTGGAGCGCTACCGCTATCTGGCGCTGCCGGCGGTGCGGCTGGTGGCCGTGGTGCACCGCAGCCTGCTGCCGGAAGGCGCGCCCGAAGCGATGACGCTGAAACAGCTGGGCGCGCTGCCGCTGATTCTGCTGCGGCGCAGCAGCGGGGTGGGCACCTTTGAGCAGCTGATGGATCGGCTGCATAAGAGCGGCATCGTGCCGAAGGTGATCATGCACGTGTCGCAGCCGAGCGTGATTGTGGATTGGATCGAGTCGGGCATCGAGGCGGCGGCGCTGCTGCCGGAATCGGAAGTGTGCCCGCAGCAGCTGCGGCACAGCGTGCCGGTGCGGGTATTGCCCGACCCGCAGGTGTTTTTCCCGGCGCTGGTGAAGCTGACCACCACGCCGGAAATCCGCGGACTGGAGGAGGTGATGGCAGACGGCTATCCGTTTGTGGCGCCGCGTTGCGGATGAGGGCGGGCGGGGTTTTCAGGTAGCCATCCTTCCTAACTCACCAGAAAATACCACGCCCGCCCGCCGCGCTAAACCTTCGGCAAGTTTTGACACACAAAAACCACAGCATCCGTTTGGTGCTGTGGTTTGCTATTGGGCGGCACAACAGGCTACCTGAAAATGCGAAACGCCCCCGCTTCTTATGCCCCGCAAAAACTCCGCTTCATACAAAACACCGTATTAACTCCGTTGAAGCTCACGCTTTAGCTTCGCAGAAACTCAGCCTTGCTGCGCAAGACATCGTTTTAACTCCGTTGAAGCTCACGCTTTCAGGTAGCCTTTTCGCGCCCGCACCCGATCAAAACACCAATTTCCCATAAAGCTGCCCCGGCTTGCAGCGGCGGCGGATTTCCTCTGCCACTTTCATCGCCTCGCTGGCGCTGTCGCGCCACAGCCGCGAGCCTTGGCTGGGCAGCGGGCGGATTTTGCCCAAATCCAGCGTTATTTTGTGCGGCAACACGCCTGTTTGACCCGGCTCGCGGTATTGCAGCAGCATCTTGGTGGGGAAATTGCCGCCGCGCAGGTTCACAAATTGCAGCCCGTCGTAGCCGACAAAGCCTTCGCCTGCGCCGGCCAGGCAATAGCGGATGCCTTCTTCTTCCAAACGCAGAAACTGCGGTTTGCCGCCCAAGCGGGCGCGCCGCCGCCACGCGCGTACCGCCAGGCCGAGCGCCACGGCGAGCAATACCAGCAGCAACAATAATATCCACATCACGCGGTGCTGCCGGGTGAGCAGCAGAATCCGGCTGATAACGGACAATAAAGCTGCCGCGCCAAACAGCGTTGCCCAGCCGTTGAGCAGCGTGCTGCCAAATGACCATTCGCACACTTCGCGGCGGGCGGCCAGATAATCGGCATTTTCCATTTTTGTTTTCTTTCATATAGATGAGGCTACCTGAAAAATAATTTTCAGGTAGCCTTTGCCGAGCCAGCGTCTAATCGGCTTTGGCGGGTTTGGCGTAGAAATCGGGGCTGCCTTCGGGGCGGGTTTTGAAGCGTTTGTGCAGCCAGAAATATTGTTCGGGCTGCTCGCGCACGCGCGCTTCGATGAAGTCGTTCATGCGCTGCACGTCGGCGGCGGTATCTTCGCCGGGAAAGTGCTCCCAGGCGGGATAGAAGCGCAGTACGACGCGGCCGTTTGGCTGGCGGGTGGGGATGGCGGGCACGATTTTGGCTTGGGTGAGCGCGGCGATACGGGGAAGGCCGGCGATGGTGGCGGTGGGAATGCCGAAGAAATCGGCGAAGATAGAGTCTTTGCGGCCGAAGTCTTGGTCGGGCAGGTAGAGGAAGGGGGCGGGGTCGGCGCGCAGGTGTTTGATGATGGCGCGCAGGCCTTCGGTGCGGCCGATGAGGAAGACGTTGTTGTAGCGGTGGCGGCCGCGCAGGATTTGGGCATCGAGCGCGGGGTTTTTCTGGTGGGAATACATGCTGGTGAGCGGTACGTCTTGGTTGAGGGCGTATACGGCGAGCTCGAAGGCGGTGAAGTGGGGGTAGAGCAGGATGACTTTGCGCCCGGCGGCGAGTTCGTTGTCGAGATAATGTTTGTCTTGGTAGCGCACCAGGGATTTGAGCCGCTCGGCGCTGCCGTACCAATAGAGGCCGTATTCGAGCACGAGCTTGGCCATGTGGCGGAAGTGGCGCTTGAGCAGGGCTTTGCGTTGTGCTTCGCTTAATTCGGGAAAGCACAGGCGCAGGTTGATTTGGCCGATGCGGCGGCGCGGGGCGACGGCGTAGTAGGCGAGCGTGCCGATGGCGTCGGCCAGCTTTTGGATGGCGGCGAAGGGCAGGAGCTGGATGAGGTAGAGCAGGAAGAAGGCGGCTTTCATGTTGGGTAATCGAAAAGGTTGGCGGGATTACACAGAGGCAGAAGAGGGGAGGCTGTTAGGTAAAGAGAAATAGACAGTTTGGTCGATGTTTCTGGAGCGGGGTTTATCGAACGGTTTATGGTTTAGTTTGTGTGATTTTACAAGAATGAAACCCGCAACACCCCAAACAGCATATCACCGCTCAAACCCGCATGCGGCTTCATGGTGTTCGAACTGTTATCCTGTGGACGGGCAGCCCGGGTAAATTTCTGACCGATACCGTTCTCATACAGAAACCGGGCGGTATTGCCTGCTGCTTTGTCCGATAGGATGGCGACGTATCACTCTCTTGAAAAGTTGTCGATGGCAACAAAAAGATAGTCGCACCTGTCGGGGTTTCCCGGCCGTTGAGCACATGGCGAGCTCGGGAAGGAACGATGTCTTTCTCCGGTGTGTAGGCCAAACAAGAGGGTATTTTTTAGCCTAGCTTGCGTTTCGGTATTTTCCTTAGAATTTCACGCCTTTGTGTAGGGCGACGATGCCGCCGCTCATGTTGTGGTAGTCCACGCTGTCGAAGCCGGCGTTGAGCATCATCTGTTTGAGGGTTTCCTGGTCGGGGTGCATGCGGATGGATTCGGCGAGGTATTGGTAGCTGTCGGCGTCTTTGGCGATGAGCTTGCCCATCAGCGGTAGGAGTTTGAAGGAGTATAGGTCGTAGGCGGGGGCGAGCATTTTGGCGGGCTTGGAAAATTCGAGCACGAGCAGGCTGCCGCCGGGTTTGAGCACGCGCTGCATTTCGCGCAGGGCGGCGTCTTTGTGCGTCATGTTGCGCAGGCCGAAGGAAACGGATACGAGGTCGAAATAGTTATCCGGGAAGGGGAGCTTTTCGGCGTCGCACACGGCCACGGGCAGGATGAGGCCTTCGTTGAGCAGGCGGTCGCGGCCGACGCCGAGCATGGAGGAGTTGATGTCGGTCAGCCACACTTCGCCGCGCTCGCCCACGCGCTTGGCCCAGCCGCGGGAGAGGTCGCCGGTGCCGCCGGCGATATCGAGCACTTTGCCGCCTTTGGGCACGCGGGCGGTACTGATGGTGAAGTGTTTCCACACGCGGTGCAGGCCGCCGGACATAACGTCATTCATGATGTCGTATTTCTTGGCGACGGAGTGAAAGACTTCGGCTACTTTGGCGGCTTTTTCGCTTTCGTTTACGGTTTGGTAGCCGAAATGGGTTTGTTTGTCGGTCATGGGGTGCTTTCAGGTAGCCTTTGGCGGCGGTGGCGGATTAGAGTTGGCCTTTGGTGAAGCGCTCGAAGCAGGTGTCCATGGCGGTTTTAAGTTTGGCTTCGAAGGCTTTGTCGTTTTGGTTTAGGCCGTAGCGGACGAGGTCGCGCTTCCATTGGTTGCGGTCGCTGTAGGTGGCGGCGAGGAGGATGGGCAGGGTGCGCTTTAGTGCGGGCATTTTTTTCCTTTCGGCGGGGAGGCATCTGGTGCGGCGGGTTGGCGGGAGGCGCCGGCTGCTTCTAGGCGGCGCAGGTAGTCGGGCCACATTGTAGCGTATCCGCTTGCCAATTCATACAGGTAGGCCCAGCTGTAAAGCCCGCTGTCGTGGCCGTCGGAGAAGGTGATTTTGAGGGCGTAGTTGCCGGCGGGGGCGAGATCGGTGATGGTGACGCGGGCTTTGCCGGTTTGCAGTTTGGCTTGGCCGCGCCCGTGGCCGCGCACTTCGGCGCTGGGGGAGTAAACGCGCAGGTATTCGGCGGGTAGGGTGTATTCGGTATCGGGGTAAACCAATACGAGGCCTTGGCTGCCGGCTTGCAGGCGGATTTGCTGGGGGATGGGGTGGGGCATGGGGGTCCTTTTTAACTCCGTTGAAGCAGGGGTTTTTAGGTAGCCTTATACAGCGGGCGGAAGAGGCTACCTGAAAAGGATGTCTTGGCGTAGTCGGGACGGGTTTTTGCGAAGCTAAAATAGTGGCGGCTGCTTTTGTGCAGGAGACAGGAGAAGGGCATGCTTGGTTTTCAGGTAGCCTGTGGCGGATTCTAGCAGATTGCCCGGATGGGTTTGGCATTTGGCTTTTTGCCGGATTGGCGATATATTCCCGCTGTTGCCAACATAAGGAACCATCATGCAAACCGAAGCCCTTATCCGACACATCAGCCGCTGGCTGGCCGATTATGCCGTGCGCGCCGGCGCGAAGGGTTTTGTGGTGGGCATTTCCGGCGGGGTGGATTCCGCCGTGGTATCCGCCTTGTGCGCGCACAGCGGGCTGGACGTGTTGTGCCTGGTACTGCCCATCCGCCAGAAGGCCGACCAGCTGGCGCGCGCCCGCGAACACATCGCCGACTTGCAGCACCGTTTTGTGAACGTGCGCAGCCAAACGCTGGATCTTACGCCCACGTTCGAGCAATTCGAGCGCGGCGTGGCCGATACCGCCGCCGCCAGCAAAAACCTCGCCCTGGCCAACACCCGCTCCCGCCTGCGCATGGCTGCCCTTTATTACTACGGCCAAATCAACGGCCTGCTCGTGGCCGGCACCGGCAATAAAGTGGAAGATTTCGGCGTGGGCTTCTTCACCAAATATGGCGACGGCGGCGTGGACCTCAGCCCCATCGGCGACCTGCTCAAAACCCAAGTGTACGCCCTGGCCGAAGCGCTGGAAGTGTCGCCCGCCATCCGCCAGGCCGCACCCACCGACGGCCTGTGGGACGAAGAGCGCACCGACGAGCAGCAGATGGGCGCCAGCTACCCTGAGCTCGAATGGGCGATGGCGCAGAGCGAAGCCGGCCGACGCGCCGAAGAATTTGCCGGCCGCGAGCGCGAAGTGTTTGAGATTTACCAGCGCCTGCACCGCGCCACCCTGCATAAAATCCAGCCTGTCCCCGTGTGTAAAATCCCCAGCGAACTGTTTGATTAAAAGGAAAAACGATGAGAGTGCTAACCATGAATCTGCACGCCGTGCGCGCCCGTATCTGGGCCGCTGCCGAAGCCGCCGGCCGCCCCGAGCCCGACCTGATTGCCGTGAGCAAAACCTTCCCCGCCGCCGACGTGCGCCTGCTGTGCCAAAAAAGCACCCAGCGCGATTTCGGCGAAAACTATCTGCAAGAATTTGAAGAAAAAAGTAGCGAGCTGGCCGACATCCCCGATATTTGCTGGCACATCATCGGCCACATCCAATCCAACAAAAGCCGTATCGCCGCCGAACGTGCACACTGGGTGCACACCATCGACCGCGAAAAAATCGCCCGCCGCTTAAGCGAGCAGCGCCCCGAAAGCATGCCGCCGCTACAAGTGCTGATTGAGGTGAACATCGGCGGCGAAGACGTGAAGCACGGTGTACCGCCGCAGGAAGAAAGCATCCGCGAGCTGGCTTTTCAGGTAGCCTCGTTGCCTAAGTTGAAACTGCGCGGCCTGATGTGCGTGGCGCGGCTGGGCAGCAGCGAGGCGGAGTTGCGCCAACAGTTCGGCCGTATGAACGAATTGCTGCAATATTTGCAGCAACAGGGGCTGGACGTGGACACGCTTTCCATGGGCATGTCGGAAGATTTGGAAACTGCCGTGGCCTGCGGCGCCACCCAGGTGCGCATCGGCAGCGCCATTTTCGGCCAACGCAGTTATAGCGAATAAAATTTCAGGTAGCCTTTTGCTGATTGGCAGGCTACCTGAAAAACGTTCGGGCATTTTCAGGCAGCCTTTTGGCGTGCCGAAACCGGGTTGGCAGATATGTTTGCCATGCTTTCCGTAACACAAATCATGGCCAGGCTGCCCAAGCGCGGTTGCGGTTAAGCGTTTAGACAAACTGCCGCCTTTGCCTGCGGCGTATTTGTCTTTTTTGCAGCAATGCGAAAGCGTGGAAATCACGCCCGACATCCGGCTTTGAGGCTACCTGAAAAAGGGCGGAGAGTTTTCAGGTAGCCTCTTATCAGCTCACAGGCTAGTTGAAAAAAGATACACAATTTTCAGGTAGCCCACCGATAGCCGAAAGAGGCTACCTGAAAAATGAAAACGCCGTCCCATCCGCATTTACCTCACCGAAAGGAAAAACCATGACGATTTATTTCTTGGGCGCGGGCAATATGGCCGCCGCCATCATCGCCGGCATGAGCCGCGCCGGCGGGTTCGACATCTGCGCCATCGACCACAACGCCGCCAAGCTGGCAGAACTCTCGCGGCAATATGGCATTGCCACCGCTGCCGAGCTGCCGCCATTGGGTGAACAAGACGTGCTGGTGTTGGCGGTGAAGCCGCAGGACATGCAGGCCGCACTGCAAAACGTGCGGACTGGGGGCGCGCTGGTGCTGTCGGTAGCGGCCGGGCTGCCGTGTGCGGCTTTGAGCGGCTGGTTGGGCGGCACGCGGCGCATCGTGCGCGTGATGCCGAACACGCCGGCGCAAGTGGGGCAGGGCGTGGCCGGGCTGTTTGCCGACAGCGGCGTATCTGCCGCCGATCGCGCCTTAGCCGAGCGCATCATGCAGGCCAGCGGCCAAACCCTGTGGCTGCCCGATGAAGACGGCCTGCACCGCATCACCGGCATCAGCGGCAGCGGCCCGGCCTATGTGTTCTACCTGCTCAACGCGCTGCAAAGCGCTGCGTGGGAGCAGGGCTTCGATGCCGGTCAGGCCCGGCTGCTGAGTTTGGCCACGTTTAAAGGCGCGGTGCTGCTGGCTGAGCAGAGCGGTGAGGATTTTTCCCTGTTGCAGCAAAAGGTTACTTCCAAAGGCGGCACCACATACGAAGCGCTGCAAACCTTCGAGGCACACGGTGTGGCCGCCGCCATCGGCGCGGGCGTGAAGGCCTGTGTGGCACGTTCTCAGGAATTGGCAGGCGAGCTGGCGAAGTGAACCAGATAGCGAACCAATTGATTTCCCTGCTGGCCGATGCGCTGGCCATGCTCTGCCTCACGCGCTGCCTGCTGCAATACGGCCGCCTGCATTTTTCGCACCCGCTGGCGCAGTTCTGCTGCCGCAGCACGGATTGGCTGGTGAAACCGCTGCGCCGTGTAGTGCCGCCGCTGGGGCAGTGGGACACGGCCTGCGTGCTGGCTGCGCTACTGTTGTATGTGGCGGCTTATCTGCTGCTTTCGCTGCTGAACCTGCCTTCGTCGATGATCAGCTGGCAGGTTGCGGCGGCGAATATGTTGTTTGCGGCTTTGGCGCTCACGCGTTCCATTGCCTATGTGCTGTTGGGCGGGCTGTTGTGGCGCATGGTACTCTCGTTGTCGCAGGGGTATTCGCCGCTCACGGCGGTGTTGAACCGCATCTTCGAACCGCTTTGCCGGCCGTTTGCTTTTCTGCGTGTCGGGCGCTGGGATTTTTCAGGTAGCCTCTTGGCGCTGCTTTTATGGTGGTGGGCGGCCTGGTGGCTGCCGGCGATTGTGGCGGGATTGAATTTGTGGCTCTTGCCATAAAACAGCGGCTGCTTTATAGTCCGCTTTTCACAAAAAAAGCAGCCGTTTGCGGGAAGGAGCGGTTTGCAATTTTTTACAAAAAGGATAACTCATGGCAAAACTAAACGAACAGGACATCATCAACTGGAAAGGCCCGGAAGAGGAATATATGAATGCCGACCAGCTGGCCTTTTTCCGTGAGTTGCTGGTGAAGCTGCAAGACGAGCTGATCCAGAAAGCCGCCGACACCACCGGCCACCTGCAAAACCACGAAGCCGCCCCCGACCCGGCCGACCGTGCCACGCAGGAAGAAGAATACGCCCTGGAGTTGCGCACCCGAGACCGTGAACGCAAGTTGCTCACCAAAATCCAGGCGTCACTTCGCCAGATCGACGAGGGCGACTACGGCTTTTGTGTGGACACCGGCGAGCCCATCGGCCTGAAGCGCCTGCTGGCCCGCCCCACCGCCACTTTGTCGGTGGAAGCGCAGGAGCGGCGCGAGCGGATGAAAAAACAGTTTGCCGATTAATGGCGTAAAACGGGCTGGCCGCTGGCGGAATCGGCTCGTTTTTGCGGTGTTGGTTTATACCGGCGGCTTGTGTGACAGATATTCGCTGATTACTTATTCATAAAAATCAATCCATAACAAAAAAAGCAGTATTTTGGTTTGACAGAAAATTATAAAGCCGTATAATACGCGCTTCTTCAAAAGCGGCGAATTAGCTCAGCTGGTTAGAGCAGAGGAATCATAATCCTTGTGTCCGGGGTTCGAGTCCCTGATTCGCCACCACAATTCGGGGGTATAGCTCAGTTGGTAGAGCGCTTGCATGGCATGCAAGAGGTCAGCGGTTCGATCCCGCTTACCTCCACCAAATAACAGAAAACGGCCTAGCGTGAGCTAGGCCGTTTTCCATGCGCAAATGATTGCTTGGGAAAGAAGCCAGTTTTGTTTTCAGGTAGCCTTTACTTGTTTACTTGGTGAGGCTACCTGAAAATAGGATTATCAGCACATCGTTTCAAACGGGCAAACAAAGAGGCAGGCCAAGCGCCTGCCCCATTTTTTGCCGCTCTTATTTCCCGCGCAATTTCCACCAGCCGCCCCACAGTACGGCCAGGATAAACAGACAGGCCAACAACGACCACCAGGCAAACGGCACGCCTAAGAAGTATTCCACTTTGCCGCATTCGCCGTAGCCGCGGATAATCGGCTCATACAGATCGAACAGCGGTGCGCCTTGCAGCCGGAACGACCACGGCGCGCCGCAGGAAGGCTGTTGGTCTAAAGGCAGGCTTTGCAGGTGCAGCTGGCTGGCCGCCGTCCAGCCGCCCCACACGGTGGGGATGCTCACCAAAAAGGCGGAAAGCGCCCGCACCCGGCAGCGACCTTGCGGCAGCAGTGCGGTAAGCAGCGCCAGCAGTCCGGCAAAAATCAGCGAAACGCGTTGGATGATGCACATCACGCACGGGTCCATGCCGCGCCCGTATTGCATATAGAGAGACATGGCCGTGCATGCCGCGCATACGGCGAACACGCCCAAAAGAAGCTTGCGGTAAGTAGGCATAGGTTTCCTTTAATTCAGTCGGTTGGCCGGCATACAAACGGGCGGGCATTATAAACCCGCCGTGCGGATTTACCAACCGCCGAAGCCGGTATGATTAGGCGGTTTGGATGATGGCAGGGAGGAAATTTTCAGGTAGCCTCTTTAATGCCGTGAGAGGCTACCTGAAAAGCCAGTGATGCTGGATAAGCTGGTTTGATTGCGGTAATGGAGTGGTCTACCGCCTGCGTAAAGCACTTGAGCATTAGCGTTTGCAAACTGGGGTTGCATTTCCCGAAGCCGGAGGCTCCGATTCGATCAGATCAAGCAAACCGGCAAAAATTTCAGGTAGCCTTCTTATTGGGAGAAGGCTACCTGAAAATTATAACTAACTAAAGCTACAACAAAAAAATTGTAGCCAGCCCGAGAAAAATCAGGAAGCCGCCCGAGTCGGTTACGGCGGTGATCAGCACCGAGCTGCCCAGCGCCGGGTCGCGGCCGAGCTTGTCCATGATCACCGGAATCAGCACGCCCACGGTGGCGGCCAAGAGCAGGTTGAGCGTCATCGCCGCCACCATTACCAGCCCGATGCCGATGTTTTTATACAGCAACCAAGCCACCACGCCCATCACGCCGCCCCAAATCACGCCGTTAATCAGTGCCACGCCCACTTCTTTTTTCAGCAGGTGCAGCGCCTGGCTGCCCGAAAGCTGCCCCATGGCCATGGCGCGCACAATCATGGTGATGGTTTGGTTGCCCGAATTGCCGCCGATGCCGGCCACAATCGGCATCAGTGCGGCCAGCGCCACAATCTGCGCAATGCTGCCTTCAAACGCGCCGATCACGCGGCTGGCCAGAAAGGCGGTGCACAAATTGACGGCCAGCCACATCCAGCGGTTTTTCACCGAATCGAGCACGGGGGCAAACAGGTCTTCTTCTTCCTGCAGGCCGGCCATGTTCAGCATATCGGCTTCGGTTTCTTCGCGGATTACGTCCACCATCTCGTCCACGGTGAGGCGGCCGATGAGCTTGCCTTCGGCGTCGGTAACGGGTGCGGTAACCAAGTCGTAGCGTTCGAAGGCTTGGGCGGCTTCTTCGGTGTTGTCTTCGGGGTGGAAGCGCACGATGTCGCGCGCCATGATGTGTTCGACAATTTCGTCGGGGTCGGCCACCAGCAGCTTGCGAATGGGCAACACGCCTTGCAGGATGTCGTTTTCGTCGATCACGAAGATTTTGTCGGTGTGGTCGGGCAGGCTCTCGAAGCGGCGCAAATAGCGCAGCACCACTTCGCAGCTCACATCGGCGCGGATGCTTACCAGCTCGAAGTCCATGATGGCGCCGACCTGGTCGTCGGCAAACGACATGGAAGCCTGTACTTGGGCGCGTTCTTCTTCATCCAACGATTGCAGCGCTTCGGCCACGATTTGGCGCGGCAGGTCGTCGGCCAGCTCGGCCAGGTCGTCCACGTCCATATCTTCCACGGCGGCCAGGAGCTCCTGCCGCTCCATGTTTTCAATCAGTGTTTCGCGAACGGCGTCGGGCACTTCCAAAAGGATGGTGCCGTCGTTTTCGGGCCCTACCAGTTTCCATACCAGCAGGCGCGCTTGCAGCGGCAGCGATTCCAATGCGGCGGCGATATCGGCGGGGTGGAGCTCGTGCAGGATTTGGATGAGTTCGGAAAGACAGCTGTTGAGATAGGGATCGTCGAGCGCGCTGTCGGGCTGCACGGTGTCATATACGGGCAGCAGGGCATCGGCCAGCTCGTGGATGCGTGCGATGTCGAGCGGCTGTTGTTCGGAAGAGGGCAATAGGGTAGGCATGCGCACTCCAATACCGTGCATCACGGTAGGGGCGCACGGTGGGAATCAGGGAAAAAGAATCGGAGAAATGGCAGGGTGGGAACCGGAAGGATCCATAAGGTTATCGGCCCAATCTTGGGATCTGTAACAAACCGGCGCATTCTACACGTTTTTGCAGTAAGGCGACAAACAACTTTTCAGGTAGCCTTTGGCTGTGTAAATAATTGTTATGCCCGTAAGTTTGTGAGCGTTGATTTTATAGCCTTGATTTAAATCAAAACTATGTCGTGTGAAAATCCGTTGCAATGCAACGGCTGAAGATATTGCGAATAATTCCTATTTAATACAATGAAAATATTGTCTTTTCTTATGCTGGTTTGCTTTGAATCAAACAATGAATTTGGTTACAATGCCGATTGGTTTTACCTGCATTTTTATCCTTTGAGTGCAAACCATGTTGGCTAACTATTTCCCTGTATTTGTTTTCGTCTTGGTCGGTTTGGCGGCAGGCGTGCTGTTTTTAACGTTGGGTACGCTGCTGGGGCCGAAGCGCCACTATGCCGAAAAAGATGCGCCTTTCGAGTGCGGCTTTGAGGCGTTTGAAAACGCCCGTATGCGTTTTGACGTGCGCTATTATCTGGTGGCTATCCTGTTTATTTTGTTTGATTTGGAAATTGCCTTTATGTTTCCTTGGGCAGTGGTGTTTAAAGACTTGGGTATGTTCGGTTTCGGCGTGATGTCTGTATTTATCGTGATTTTGGGCATCGGCTTTGTTTATGAATGGAAAAAAGGTGCGCTGGAATGGGAATAGAAGGCGTTTTGAGTAAAGGGTTTATCACCACCAGTGCCGATACCGTGCTCAATTATATGCGTACCGGCTCGATGTGGCCGGTTACCTTTGGTTTGGCCTGCTGCGCGGTGGAAATGATGCACGCCGGTATGGCACGCTACGATTTAGACCGCTTCGGCATTATCTTTCGTCCATCGCCGCGTCAATCCGATTTAATGATTGTGGCTGGCACATTAACCAATAAAATGGCACCGGCACTGCGCCGTGTGTACGACCAGATGGCTGAGCCGCGTTGGGTGTTGTCGATGGGATCGTGTGCCAACGGCGGCGGCTACTATCATTATTCTTATTCCGTGGTACGCGGTTGCGACCGCATCGTACCGGTGGATGTGTATGTTCCTGGCTGCCCGCCCACAGCTGAAGCGCTGATTTACGGTTTGATCCAGCTGCAAGGCAAAATCAAGCGCACCTACACCATCGCCCGCCATTAGGAGTACGCCATGCATGTAAACGATTTGTATCTTGCCGTACAAAACCTGCTGGGCGACAAAGCAGAGAAAGTGATTTTGGCGTTTGGCGAAGTCACGGTGGAAGCTCAAGCCGGGAACTACCGCGAAATTATGCAATTGCTGCGCGATCACGAATCCATGCACTTTGAATTGCTGCTTGATTTGTGTGGTGTGGATTACAGCGAGTATAAAAACGAGCCGTGGGAAGGGCCGCGTTTTGCCGTGGTCAGCCAACTGTTGTCGCTACAAAACAACCAGCGCATCCGTGTGCGCGTATGGGCAGAAGATGACGATTTCCCAGTGCTGGCTTCGGTGGTTGATATCTACAACAGCGCCGATTGGTATGAGCGTGAAGCCTTTGATTTATACGGCATCCTGTTTGAGGGGCACCCAGATTTGCGCCGCATCCTGACAGATTATGGTTTTGTCGGCCATCCCTTCCGCAAAGATTTCCCCGTGTCCGGCTATGTGGAAATGCGCTACGACGAACAAGAAAAACGGGTGGTTTATCAGCCGGTAACCATCGAGCCGCGCGAAATTACGCCGCGCGTCGTCCGTGAGGAGAACTACGGTGGCCGCTAAACTCAGAAACTACACCATCAACTTCGGCCCGCAGCATCCGGCCGCGCACGGTGTATTGCGCATGATTTTGGAGCTGGATGGTGAAACCATCGTGCGCGCCGACCCACATATTGGCCTGCTGCACCGTGGCACCGAAAAACTAGCCGAAACCAAAACCTATCTGCAAGCACTGCCGTATATGGATCGTTTGGACTACGTTTCCATGATGGTTAACGAGCAGGCTTATTGCCTGGCTGTGGAAAAGCTGCTGGGTATCGAAATCCCGATCCGTGCCAAATATATCCGCACCATGTTTGCGGAGGTTACCCGCATCCTGAATCATTTGATGGGTGTGGGTTCGCATGCGCTTGATATCGGCGCGATGACTGCCATCCTGTATGCCTTCCGCGACCGCGAAGACCTGATGGATTTGTATGAGGCGGTTTCCGGCGCACGCATGCACGCGGCCTATTTCCGCCCCGGCGGAGTATACCGCGATCTGCCTGATTTCATGCCTAAATACGAAGCAAGCAAATACCGTAGCGCCAAAGTGCTGAAAGAACTGAACGCCTGGCGCGAAGGCAGCATGCTGGACTTTATCGATGCCTTCTGCGAACGCTTCCCTTCGCGAATTGACGATTTGGAAACCCTGCTCACCGACAACCGCATTTGGAAACAGCGCACTGTTGGTATCGGCGTGGTTTCACCCGAACGTGCTATGCAGAAAGGTTTCACCGGCGTGATGCTGCGCGGCTCCGGCATCGAATGGGATGTGCGCAAAAAACAGCCCTACGAAGTCTATGAAAAAATGGATTTCGACATCCCCGTTGGCGTGAACGGTGATTGCTACGACCGTTATCTCTGCCGCATCAACGAAATGCGCCAATCGGTGCGCATCATCAAGCAATGCTCCGAATGGCTGCGGGTTAATCCTGGCCCGGTGATTGTGGACGATCACAAAGTCGCTCCGCCTAAACGCACCGAAATGAAAACCGGTATGGAAGATTTGATCCACCATTTCAAACTGTTCACCGAAGGCATGCACGTGCCCGAAGGCGAAACCTACACCGCCGTCGAACACCCCAAAGGCGAATTCGGCATCTACATCATTTCAGACGGCGCCAACAAGCCCTACCGCCTGAAAATCCGCGCCCCCGGCTTCGCCCACCTGCAAGGTATGGATGAAATGGCACGCGGCCACATGCTGGCCGACGTTGTTGCCATCATCGGCACGCAGGACATCGTATTCGGAGAGGTAGACCGCTAATGTTATCCGCAGAATCCCTGAAGCAAATCGATACCGAGCTGGCCAAATTTCCAGCCGATCAGCGCCGTTCCGCCATCATGGGCGCCCTGCGCATCGCGCAAACCGAAAAAGGCTGGCTTGCTCCCGAAACCATCGCCTTCGTGGCCGACTATATCGGCATCACTGCCGCGCAGGCTTACGAAGTGGCCACCTTCTACAATATGTACAACCTGCATCCGGTGGGCAAATACAAGCTCACCGTTTGCACCAACCTGCCATGCGCCCTGCGCGGCGGCGTGGATACCGCCCGCTATTTGCAGGAGAAACTCGGCATCGGCTTTGGCGAAACCACGCCCGACGGCAAGTTTACCCTGGTGGAAGGCGAATGCATGGGCGCCTGCGGCGATGCACCGGTGATGCTGGTGAACAACCACAAAATGTGCAGCTTTATGACCGCCGAAGCCATCGACCAGAAACTGGCCGAGCTGGGCTGAAGGCTACCTGAAAATTTTCAGGTAGCCTCAGAAAGGCATAAAAGGCTACCTGAAGACTTGAAATAAATAAGAATCAAAAGTTTAAAAGCTAGGCAAACACATGGCTATTTACCAACCAGGCGTAATTTTCGAGCAGGTGAACACCGCTGCCCCAGACTGCTGGACGCTGGCCGCCTATCAGGCGCGCGGCGGTTATCAGGCATTGCGCAAAATCCTCAGCGAAAAGATTCCGCAAGACGACCTGATCGCCGAACTTAAAACCTCCAATCTGCGCGGCCGCGGCGGCGCCGGCTTCCCCACCGGCCTGAAATGGAGCTTCATGCCGCGCAACATCGAAGGCGCCAAATACGTGGTGTGCAACACCGATGAAGGCGAACCGGGCACCTTCAAAGACCGCGACATCATCTTCTTCAACCCGCATGCCGTGATTGAAGGCATGATTATTGCCGGCTACGTGATGGGCGCCACCGCCGGCTACAACTACATCCACGGCGAAATCTTCGAAGGTTATCAGCGGTTTGAAGCCGCGCTCGCCGAAGCGCGCCAAGCCGGCCTGCTCGGCAAAAACATCATGGGCCTGGGCTTCGATTTCGAGCTATTCGCCTCCCACGGCTACGGTGCCTATGTGTGCGGCGAGGAAACCGCGCTGCTCGAATCGCTAGAAGGCAAAAAAGGCCAGCCGCGCTTTAAGCCGCCCTTCCCAGCCTCCTTCGGCTTATATGGCCGCCCGACCACCATCAACAATACCGAAACCTTCGCCTCCGTGCCCTTCATTATCCGCGACGGCGGTCAAAACTTTGCCGCAAAAGGCATCGAAAACGCCGGCGGCACCAAGCTGTTTTCCGTATCAGGCCACGTGGAGCGCCCCGGCAACTACGAAATCCCGCTCGGCACCCCGTTTGCCGACTTGCTGGAAATGGCCGGCGGCATGCGCGGCGGCAAAAAGCTGAAAGCCGTGATTCCCGGCGGTTCGTCCGCCCCGGTGCTGCCTGCCGACATCATGATGGGCCTAACCATGGATTACGACGCCATTGCCAAAGCCGGCTCTATGCTCGGTTCCGGTGCGGTGATTGTGATGGACGAAGACGTGTGCATGGTGAAAGCCTTGGAGCGCCTGAGCTATTTTTACTACGAAGAATCCTGCGGGCAATGTACGCCGTGCCGCGAAGGCACCGGCTGGCTCTACCGCATCGTGCGCCGCATTGCCGAAGGCAAAGGGCGCATGGAAGACTTGGAGCTGCTCGATTCCATCGGCAACAACATGAGCGGCCGCACCATCTGCGCGCTGGCCGATGCCGCCGTGTTCCCCGTGCGCGGCTTCACCAAGCATTTCCGCCACGAGTTCGTCCACTACATCGAACACGGCAAACCGATAAAAGCGCACAAATGGTGTTGAGGGTTTTCAGGTAGCCTTTGGTGAAGGTGAGGCTATCTGAAAAATAGTTTTCCACCAGAACCGCATTATTGAAAACAACAAAACATGCCGCCGCCCGCTCACAAGCCGGCGGCGCCACCGCAAAACCAAAAATCCGTAACTAGGAACCAACCATGTTACAAATTGAAATCGACGGCAAATCAGTGTCGGTAGAAAAGGGCGCCACGGTGATTGAAGCCGCGCAAAAGCTCGGCACCTATATCCCGCACTTCTGCTACCACAAAAAACTCTCCATCGCCGCCAACTGCCGCATGTGCTTGGTGGACGTGGAAAAAGCACCCAAGCCGCTGCCCGCCTGCGCCACGCCGGTAACCGACGGCATGGTGGTGCGCACCCATTCCGATAAGGCCCGCCAGGCGCAATCCGGCGTGATGGAATTCCTGCTCATCAACCACCCGCTTGACTGCCCGATTTGCGACAAAGGCGGCGAATGCCAGCTGCAAGATTTGGCCATGGGCTACGGCAAATCCACCACCCGCTACACCGAGCCCAAACGCGCCGTGGCCGGCAAAGACATGGGTCCTTTGGTGTCTGCCGCCGAAATGAGCCGCTGCATCCACTGCACCCGCTGCGTGCGCTTCACCGAAGAAATCGCCGGCAAGCAGGAAATCGCCATGGCCTACCGCGGCGAACATTCCGAAATCATGCCCTTTATTGGCCGCGTGGTGGAAACCGAACTCTCCGGCAACGTGATTGACCTGTGCCCGGTGGGTGCGCTCACCAGCAAACCCTTCCGATTCAACGCCCGCTCCTGGGAGTTGAACCGGCGCAAATCCGTTTCCGCGCACGACGCGCTGGGCAGCAACCTCATTGTGCAAACCAAAGACCACACCGTGCGCCGCGTGCTGCCGCTGGAAAACGAAGCCATCAACGAATGCTGGCTCTCTGACCGCGACCGATTTGCCTACGAAGGGCTGAACCACGCCAGCCGTCTGCGCCGGCCGAAAATCAAACACGGCGGCGAATGGCATGATGTGGATTGGCCTACCGCGCTGGAATATGTGCGCAAAACCTTGGAATGCATCCAAAAAGAAGACGGCGACGGCCAAACCGCCATGTGGCTTAACCCGATGAATACCGTGGAAGAGCTCTATCTGGCCAAGAAACTGGCTGCCGGCCTCGGCATACGCCATCTGAGCAGCCGCCTGCGGGAGCAAGACAGTCGGCTTTCAGGCAGCCTGCAAGGCGCGCCGTGGCTCGGCCGCAGCATCGAAAGCCTGGCCGCCTGCGGTACAGTATTGGTGGTGGGTTCCACCTTGCGCCAAGAGCAGCCGCTGCTTACCGCCCGCCTGCGCCGCGCCGCCAAAAACGGCATGGCTCTGAGCCTGCTCGCCGCGCAGCGCGAAGAATTGTATATGCCCTTGTTGGCACAGGAAGTGCGTCATCCCGACAGCTGGGCAGGCTACCTGAAAAACCTGCTGGCCAACCCGCAATCCGCCGTAGCCGCCAGCCTGCACAACGCCGAACAGGCCGCCATCGTGCTGGGTGCTGATGCGCAAAACCATCCCGATTACGCTGCGATTTATGCCGCCGCCCAAGCCTTGGCCGCCGCCACCGGCGCGACCCTGGGCATCCTGCCGCAAGCCGCCAACAGTGTGGGCGCGGAAGCATTGGATGTAAACCAGGGCTCTAGCATTGGCGAAATGCTGGCGCAGCCGAAAAAAGCCGTGCTGCTGCTGAACGTGGAGCCGGAAATCGACGTGGCCGGCGGCGCGGCTGCCGTGGCCGCGCTGAAGCAGGCGCAAACCGTGATGGCGTTCACGCCCTTCGTGAGCGACACGCTGCTGGAAGTGTGCGACCTGCTGCTGCCGATTGCGCCGTTCACCGAAACCTCGGGCAGCCTGATCAATATGGAAGGCCGCCTGCAATCGTTCCGCGGCGTGGTGAAAGGTTATGCCGATTCTCGCCCGCTGTGGAAAGTGCTGCGCGTGTTGGGCAATGTGTGCGGCTTGGACGGCTTTGATTACGACAGCAGCGAAGCCGTGCTGCGCGAAGCCTTGGATGCCGAAAGGCTACCTGAAAAATTGAATAATGCCGTGAGCTGGCAGGGCGAAGCTGCGCCGGCCGGGGCCGGCCTGACCCGCGTGGGTGGGGTGGGCATCTACCACACCGACGCCATCGTGCGCCGCTCCGAGCCTTTGCAGCAAACCGTGCAGGCGCAAGTGCCGCCGGCCCGGGTGCATCCGAACACGTTGGCCGCGCTGGGTTTGGCCGACGGCGATGCCGCCGTGGCCAAGCAGAACGGCAGCAGCGTGCCGGTAACGGTGCGCGCCGACGAAGGGCTACCTGAAAATGTGGTGCACCTGCCGCTGCATCCGGCCAATGCCGCGCTGGGCGGGCTGATGAACGCGATTGAATTGGGGAGGGGCTAAACATGCAAGAATGGTTCCAAGCCTTGTTTGCCGGCTGGTTTGGCGCGGTGGGCAGCGACATCGGGTTGGTGGTGTCGATTTTGGTGAAGATTGTGATCATCTTGATTCCGCTGATTTTAACGGTAGCGTATCTGACTTATTTCGAGCGCAAGGTGATCGGCTTTATGCAGCTGCGCGTGGGCCCGAATGTGACTGGTCCGTGGGGCTTGATCCAGCCTTTTGCCGACGTGTTCAAGCTGCTGTTTAAAGAGGTAACCAGGCCCAAGTTGTCGAATAAGGCGCTGTTTTATATCGGGCCGATGCTGTCGTTGGCGCCATCGTTTGCGGCGTGGGCAGTGATTCCGTTTTCCAGCGAATGGCTGCTGACCAATGTCAATATCGGCCTGCTGTATATCTTGATGATTACTTCTCTGTCGGTGTACGGCGTGATTATTGCCGGCTGGGCGTCAAACTCGAAATATGCGTTTTTGGGCGCGATGCGCTCTTCCGCACAGAGCATTTCCTATGAAATCGCCATGAGCGCGGCTTTGGTGTGCGTGGTGATGGTGTCGGGCAGCATGAATTTTTCTGACATCGTAGCGGCGCAGGCCACGGGCATCGCCGGCGGCTCGGTGTTTTCCTGGAACTGGCTGCCGCTGTTTCCCATCTTCATCGTGTATCTGATTTCGGCCGTGGCGGAAACCAACCGCGCGCCGTTCGATGTGGCCGAGGGCGAGTCGGAAATCGTGGCCGGTTTCCATGTGGAATATTCCGGTTTTGCCTTTGCGCTGTTTTTCTTGGCCGAATACATTTTCATGATTCTGATTGCGGCGCTCACTGCGCTGATGTTCCTCGGCGGCTGGCTGTCTCCCTTCCCACAAAGCTGGGGCATCATCGGCACGCCGGGCGCGTTTTGGATGTTTGCCAAGATGGCGATGGTGCTCTACGGCTACTTGTGGATTCGCGCCACCTTCCCGCGCTATCGCTACGACCAAATCATGCGTTTGGGGTGGAAGGTGCTGATTCCAATCGGCTTTGTCTATATCGTGTTCTTGGGCTTGTGGATGGTATCGCCGCTGAGCCTGTGGAAATAATTTTCAGGTAGCCCGAAGGCTGCATGAGGCTACCTGAAAAATAATTGAATCATTCGAATAACCCCATACAGGGTGCAAATAACAATGGCTAATTTAGTAAAAACTTTTTTGCTCGGCGAGCTGGTGAAGGGCATGGGCCTGACGCTGAAGAATTTTTTCGCCCGCAAGGAAACCATTATGTTCCCCGAGGAGAAGACGCCGCAATCCGTGCGTTTCCGCGGGCTGCATGCGCAACGCCGCTATCCGAACGGCGAGGAGCGCTGCATTGCCTGCAAACTGTGCGAGGCGGTGTGTCCGGCGATGGCCATTAACATCGAGAGTGAGGAACGCGAAGACGGCACTCGCCGGACCAAACGTTATGATATTGATTTAACAAAATGTATTTTTTGCGGTTTTTGTGAAGAAGCCTGCCCCACTGATGCGATTGTGGAAACGCATATTTTCGAATACTGCGGCGAGAAAAAGGGCGATCTGCACATGACCAAGCCGATTTTGCTGGCCATCGGCGACCAATACGAAGCTGACATCGCCAAGCGTAAAGCGGCCGATGCACCGTACCGCTAAGGGAGTGTGAAGATGACTTTTTCCCTGATTTTATTTTATGTGCTGGCGGCTATTATTTTGTTTGGCGCGCTGCAAACTGTTACCGTGAAAAATCCGGTGCATGCCGCGCTGTATCTGGTGCTCACTTTCTGCACCAGCGCGATGATGTGGCTGCTGATGCAGGCGGAGTTTCTCGGCATCACGCTGGTGGTGGTGTATGTGGGCGCGGTGATGGTGCTGTTCCTGTTTGTGGTGATGATGCTGAACGTGGACATCGAAGAGATGCGCGCCGGTTTCTGGCGGCATGCGCCGGTGGCCGGTGTGGTGGGTGTGCTGATGGCGGTGGCGCTGATTATGATTTTGGTGGCGCCGGATACCAATCTGGCGGCCTTCGGTCCGATGAAGGACGTGCCGGCCGATTACAGCAATGTGCGCGATTTGGGCAGCCAAATCTACACCACTTACCTGCTGCCCTTCGAGCTGGCGGCGGTGCTGCTGGTGTTGGGCATGGTGGCGGCGATTGCGCTGGTGCACCGTAAAACGGTGAATCCGAAGCGAATGGATCCGACCGAACAGGTGAAGGTGGATGCCAATAAAGGCCGCCTGCGTATGGTGAAGATGGAAGCTGTAGTGCAGGTGCCGCAGGCGGCTGCGGAGGAAATTTCAGGTAGCCCCGAAGAAGGGAAAGAGGAGGGGAAGGCATGATTACGATTACGCATTATCTGGTGCTGGCCGCCCTGCTGTTCGGTATCAGCGCGATGGGCATTTTTATGAACCGCAAAAATGTGCTGGTGCTGTTGATGTCGATCGAATTGATGCTGCTGGCGGTGAACTTCAATTTCATCGCGTTCTCGCAATATCTGGGTGATACCGCCGGACAGATTTTCGTGTTTTTCGTGTTGACCGTGGCGGCGGCGGAATCGGCCATCGGCCTGGCGATTATGGTGCTGGTGTACCGCAACCGGAACAGCATCAACATCAGCGAATTGGATAGCCTGAAAGGCTAGGGTGCAGGCTACCTGAAAACGCCTGCCGTTTTTCAGGTAGCCTCATGCAGCAGCTGTAAAGGCTACCTGAAAATATGCAGCACACATAACAAGATTGATCCGCAAGGATGGCAACACTATGACAGACATGACTTTATACCTCATCATCGCCCTCACGCCCTTGGCCGGCTGCCTGCTGGCCGGATTGTTTGGCAACACCATCGGTCGCCGGGGCGCGCACACGGTTACCATACTCGGCGTGGCCGTATCCGCCGTGTTGTCGGCCTATGTATTGTGGGGTTTCATCGACGGCAGCCGCGCCAAATTCGACGAAAACGTCTATACCTGGCTGACCATGAACGGGTTGGACTTCTCGGTCGGCTTCCTGGTGGACAGCCTCACCGCGCTGATGATGGTGGTGGTGACTTCCGTGTCGCTGATGGTGCACATCTACACCATCGGCTATATGGCGGGCGAAAAAGTCGGCTACCAACGCTTCTTCAGCTATATCTCCTTATTTACCTTCAGCATGCTGATGCTGATTATGTCGAACAACTTCATCCAGCTCTTCTTCGGCTGGGAAGCGGTCGGCTTGGTGTCTTATCTTTTAATCGGCTTCTATTTCCAACGCGACAGCGCGATTTTCGCCAATCTGAAAGCCTTTCTAGTAAACCGCGTGGGCGACTTCGGCTTCGTGCTCGGCATCGGCCTGGTGCTGGCCTATTTTGGCGGCAGCTTGCGTTATGCCGACGTGTTCGCCTACCTGCCCAACGTGGTCGGCAGCACCCTGTTCGGCTGGGATTTGATTACCATTACCTGCCTGCTGCTGTTTGTCGGCGCGATGGGTAAGTCTGCCCAATTCCCGCTACACGTGTGGCTGCCCGATTCCATGGAAGGCCCGACCCCGATTTCCGCGCTGATTCACGCCGCCACCATGGTAACCGCCGGCCTGTTTATGGTGTCGCGTATGTCGCCGATGTACGAACTCTCCACCACCGCGCTTTCCGTCATCATGATTATCGGCGCGATTACCGCGCTGTTTATGGGCTTCCTCGGCACGATTCAAAACGACATCAAACGCGTGGTGGCCTATTCCACCCTGTCACAGCTCGGCTATATGACCGTGGCTCTGGGCGTGTCCGCCTATTCCGTGGCCATGTTCCATGTGATGACCCACGCCTTCTTCAAAGCCCTGCTGTTCTTGGCCGCAGGCTCGGTCATCATCGGCATGCACCACGATCAAGACATGCGCAATATGGGCGGCCTGCGCAAATACATGCCGATTACCTGGCTCACCATGCTGCTGGGCAACCTCGCCCTCATCGGCACGCCGCTGTTCTCCGGTTTCTATTCCAAAGATTCGATTATCGAAGCGGTGCACGCCAGCAACCTGCCCGGCAGCGGCTTCGCCTATTTCGCCGTGCTGGCTAGCGTATTCGTTACTGCGTTTTACGCCTTCCGCCAATACTTTATCGTCTTCCACGGCAAAGAACGCTGGCGCGAGGCCAAGCATGACCATCACGACGACCACGGCCACCACCACGGCCTGAAACCGTCCGACAACCCGCACGAAAGCCCGTGGGTCGTTACCTTGCCGTTGGTGCTGCTGGCGATTCCGTCCGTGATTATCGGCTACATCACCATCGAACCCATGCTGTACGGCGATTTCTTCAAAGGCGTGATTTATGTCAATCACGAGCTGCATCCGGTGATGCACATCATGAAGGAAGAGTTCCACGGCGCAATGGGCATGGTGTCGCACAGTCTGCACACGCCCGTGCTGTATCTAGCCATCGGCGGCGTATTGGCCGCGTGGTTCCTGTATGTGAAAGCACCGCAGCTGCCCGCCAAAATCGCCCAGGCCTTCCGCCCGGTGTATGTGCTGTTTGAAAACAAATACTACCTCGACAACCTCTACTTCGCCGTGTTCGCCAAAGGCACGCGCGCCCTGGGCAGCTTTTTCTGGAAAGCCGTCGATACCGCCATCATCGACAACGGCTTGGTGAACGGTGCGGCCAAACTGGTCGGCGCAGTAGCCGGTCAGGTGCGCCGTGTGCAAACCGGCTTTATCTACACCTACGCTGCCGCCATGGTGTCCGGCGTGCTGGTGCTGATTGTGGTGTTCTTCTGGCAGCTTTGGTTCAGATAAAGGCTACCTGAAAAATGAATGTCGATAGCTTGCCTGATACCTTGGCCGAAGTGCGGCAGGCGATTGACGCGCTGGACAACCGGCTGATTGATTTGCTGGCGCAACGGCAACGGTTGGTCGCACAGGCAGGCCGTCTGAAACCCAAGCACGACGCGCAGGCCGTGGCCGCGCCCGATCGGGTGGCGCAAGTGTTGAAGGCGCGGCGCGAACAGGCTGCGGCAGCGGGCTTGTCGCCCAATGTGGCGGAAGCCGTGTGGCAGGCCATGATTGCCTCCTTTATCCGTGTCGAGCAGGAAGTAAACCGTTCAGATGGAACAAGTCATTAAGGCTACCTGAAAACTCAAAAGGCCGTCTGAAAACACAAAACAGAGGAAAAAATGAGCGCAACCGACATCATCCGCGCCGTCGAATTCACCGCCGACAGGGCATGGGGCGCACGCAGCATCGCCAATCTGAACGGCACCACCGTGCGCCTGCATTGGACCGACCGGCCCTACCAATGGCATGTGAACGACGGCGAGGAAGTGTTTGCCGTGATGAGCGGCGAAGTCGATATGCACTACCGCGAAAACGGCGAAGAACGCGTGGCGCGGCTGCACAGCGGCGACATCTTCTATGCCGGCATCGGCGCGGAACACGTCGCCCACCCGCGCGGCGAAGCGCGTATTTTGGTGATAGAAAAAGAGGGCAGCGTTTAGAGGCCGTCTGAAAACGGCAAACGCAGTACGACAACGATTTAATTATTCAAACCGCAGGTTACCACTATGTTTTCCAACCACCTCCTCAGCTTGGCAATCTGGCTGCCGATAGCCGCCGGACTATTGGTGCTGGCCACCGGCTGCGACCGCCGCGCCCCTTTGGCGCGGATACTGGCCTTGGTCGGCGCGGCGGCGGGGTTCGCCGTAACGTTGCCGCTGTTTACGCAGTTCGACCGCTTGAGCGGCGGCTACCAGTTCAACGAGTTTTATTCGTGGATTCCCGCGCTGAACATCAACTACGCGCTGGGCGTGGACGGCATTTCGGTGTTGTTTGTGATTTTGAACGCCTTTATCACGCTGATGGTGGTGATTGCGGGCTGGGAGGTGATTCAGAAGAAGGTGGCGCAGTATATGGCGGCCTTCCTGATTATGTCCGGCCTGATCAATGGCGCGTTTGCCGCCCGCGATGCGATGCTGTTCTATATTTTCTTTGAAGGCATGCTGATTCCGCTGTATCTGATTATCGGCGTGTGGGGCGGGCCGCGCCGCGTGTATGCTTCGGTGAAGCTGTTCCTCTACACGCTGATGGGCTCGCTGCTGATGCTGGTGGCCTTGGTGTATTTGTCGTTCCAAACCGGCGGCAGCTTCGCGATTGACGATTTCCAAAACATCAAACAAATCCCGCTGCTTACCCAACAGATTCTGTTTGCCGCCTTCTTCCTGTCGTTTGCGGTGAAAGTGCCGATGTTTCCGGTGCACACCTGGCTGCCCGACGCGCACGTGGAAGCGCCCACCGGCGGCTCGATGGTGCTGGCGGCGATTACGCTGAAGCTCGGCGCATACGGCTTCCTACGTTTCATCCTGCCGATTCTGCCCGACGCGTCGCGCTATTTCGCGCCCGCCATCATCGTGCTCAGCCTGATTGCGGTGATTTACATCGGCATGGTGGCGCTGGTGCAGACCGATATGAAAAAACTGGTGGCCTATTCCTCCATCAGTCACATGGGTTTCGTTACCCTAGGTATGTTCCTGTTTACCAACCAGACGGAATTGCAGCCGTGGGCCTTGAAAGGTGCGATTATGCAGATGATTTCGCACGGCTTCGTCTCCGCCGCCATGTTCTTCTGCATCGGCGTGATGTACGACCGCCTGCACAGCCGCAATATTGCCGACTACGGCGGCGTGGTAACGGTGATGCCGAAGTTTGCTGCCTTCATGATGCTGTTTGCCATGGCCAATGCCGGCCTGCCCGCCACTTCGGGCTTCGTGGGTGAATTTATGGTGATTATGGGTGCGGTGAACTACAACCTGATCGTGGGCGCGCTGGCGGCGCTGACGCTGATTTTGGGCGCGGCCTACACGTTGTGGATGTATAAGCGCGTGATTTTCGGCGCGGTCAGCAACCCGCATGTGGCCGAAATGAAAGACATCGGCCGCCGCGAATTCGCCGTGTTGGCCATCCTTGCCGTTGCCGTGCTGGGCATGGGCCTGTGGCCGGAGCCGTTTATCGCCGTGGTGCATCAGGCGGCCAACGATTTGATCGCGCATGTGGCGCAAAGCAAGATTTGAGGTGTGTGAATGAACTGGACTGATCTGAACTTAATCCCCGCCATGCCCGAAATCGTGCTGCTTTCGGCATTGTGCGCGGTGCTGCTGGTGGATTTGTGGCTGCCGGACGAAAAGCGCGGCATCACGGCCTGCCTGGCTTCTTTTGCTGTGTTGGCGGCGGCGGTTTTTCAGGTAGCCCTATGGCCGGGCGAGTCGGTGGAAACCTTCAGCCGCATGTTTGTGCTCGACGGTTTGTCTTATGTGGGCAAGCTGGCGGTGTATGCGCTGGTGCTGGTGCTGTTTATTCTGTCGCCGGGCTACCTGAAAGCGCGCCAAATTTATAAAGGTGAGTTCTATACGCTGACGCTGTTTGCGCTGCTGGGCATGTGCGTGATGATGAGCGCCAACCATTTCCTCACGCTGTATATCGGTTTGGAAATTTTGTCGCTTTCGCTGTATGCGTTGATTGCGCTGCGCCGCGACGATGTGCGCGCCAGCGAGGCAGCCTTGAAGTATTTCGTGCTCGGCGCGCTGGCTTCTGGCCTGCTGCTCTACGGTATTTCGATGATTTACGGCGCCACCGGCTTGCTGCTGCTGCCGGATGTGCTGGTGCTGTCGCAAAGCCAGGCGGTTAATCCATGGCTGCTGAAACTTGGGCTGGTGTTTGTGGTGGTGGCGGTGGCGTTCAAGCTGGGCGCGGTGCCATTCCACATGTGGGTGCCGGATGTGTATCACGGCTCGAGCACGGCGGTGACCGCGCTGGTGGGCACGGTGCCGAAAATCGCGGCCACGGTGTTTGCCTTCCGCATTTTGGTGACCGGCCTGGGCGGGTTGTATGCCGATTGGGTGCCGATGCTGAATATGCTGGCGGCGGCTTCTCTGCTGGTGGGCAATCTGGCGGCGGTGATGCAGACCAATATCAAGCGCATGCTGGCTTATTCCACCGTATCGCACATGGGCTTTGTGCTGCTGGCGTTTATGGGCGGGATCAAGGGCTTCGAAGCGGCGCTGTATTACGCGCTGACCTACGCGCTGATGGCGCTCACCGGCTTCGGCGTGTTGATGCTGCTGTCGCGCGAAGGGCGCGAATGCGAGGAAATTGCCGACTTGGCCGGCCTGAACCAGCGCCATTCCTGGTATGCCTTCCTGATGCTGCTGGTGATGTTCAGCATGGCGGGCATTCCGCCGCTGGCAGGCTTTTATGCCAAGCTTTCTGTGATTCGGGCGCTGCTGGGGCAAGGCCTTGTGTGGCAGGCGGTGTTTGCGGTGGTGATGTCGCTGATCGGCGCGTTTTACTACCTGCGCGTGGTGAAGGTGATGTATATGGACGATGCCGAGGAAACGGCACCGCTGTCGATGGCGGTAGCGGGGAGGGTGGCTTTGTCGGCGTGCGCGCTGGGCCTGTTGCTGTTCGGCCTGATGCCGCGCACACTGATGGACTGGTGCACTTATGCGCTGGATAAAGTATTGTGATTTAACGGGAAAGGCGGGGTAGAGCGATGACTGCCGCGATGTATCTGCTGCTGTTGGTGGCTTTGGTGTGCGCCAACCTGCCGTTTGTGAGCGTGCGCTGGTTCGGCATCAAAAGGCTACCTGAAAAACGCTTTGCCCACCATTTGCCCGAACTGTTGTTGGGTTTTGCCTTTGTGGCGCTGCTGGCCTATCTGCTGGAGGCACAGGGCGGCAATGTGCACCGGCAGCATTGGCAGTTTTATGTGGCGGTGGTGTGCCTGTATTTGGTGTTTGCCTTCCCCGGTTTTGTGCTGCGCTATTTCTGGCGCGGCCGCAACCGCGAATAGCCCGCCTGCTTGCACTGAGGCTACCTGAAAAATCATTTTCAGGTAGCCTCAGATTTTGAGTGGTAGCATTTTGTTATTGATTTGATTTTATCTTTTCACGCTGCGGCGCACTGCGTATAATGCCGCCTTCGCATAATAATCAGCCCCGCGATTACGGGCTACCTGAAAGCACCAAACCATGAAAAAAGTCTATATCCGCACTTTCGGCTGCCAGATGAACGAATACGACAGCGACAAAATGCTGGCCGTATTGGCCGAAGAACACGGCGGCATCGAGCAGGTTTCCGAACCCGACAACGCCGACATCATCCTGTTCAACACCTGCTCCGTGCGCGAGAAAGCGCAGGAAAAAGTGTTTTCCGACCTCGGCCGCATCAAACCGCTCAAACAGAAAAATCCCAACCTCATCATCGGCGTCGCCGGCTGCGTCGCCTCGCAAGAAGGCGAAAACATCATCAAACGCGCGCCCTACGTCGATGTCGTCTTCGGCCCGCAAACCCTGCACCGCCTGCCGCAGATGATTGTGGACAAAGAAACCAGCGGCCATTCGCAGGTGGACATCTCCTTCCCCGAAATCGAAAAATTTGACCACCTGCCCCCCGCCCGCGTGGACGGCGGCAGCGCATTTATCTCCATTATGGAAGGCTGCTCCAAATATTGCAGCTTCTGCGTCGTGCCTTATACGCGCGGCGAAGAATTCTCCCGCCCGCTGAACGACGTGCTCACCGAAATCGCCGGTTTGGCGCAGCAGGGCGTGAAAGAAATCAACCTTTTAGGGCAGAACGTGAACGCCTATCGCGGCGAGATGGACAACGGCGAAATCTGCGACTTTGCCACCCTGCTGCGCATTGTCCACGAAATCCCCGGCATCGAACGGATGCGCTTCACCACCAGCCACCCGCGCGAATTTACCGACGCCATCATTGAATGCTACCGCGACCTGCCCAAACTTGTATCGCACCTACACCTGCCGATACAGAGCGGTTCCGACCGCGTATTGAGCGCAATGAAACGCGGCTACACCGCCTTGGAATACAAATCCATCATCCGCAAACTGCGCGCCATCCGCCCCGATTTGTGCCTGAGCAGCGACTTTATCGTCGGCTTCCCCGGCGAAACCGAGCGCGAGTTCGAGCAGACGCTGAAACTGGTGAAAGACATCGCCTTCGACTTGAGCTTCGTCTTCATTTACAGCCCGCGTCCTGGCACGCCTGCGTCCAACCTGCCCGACGACACCCCGCACACCGAAAAAGTACGCCGCCTCGAAGCCCTGAACGAAGTCATCGAAGCCGAAACCGCCCGCATCAACCAAACCATGCTCGGCACGGTACAACGCTGCCTGGTCGAAGGCATCTCCAAAAAAGACCCCGACCAGCTCCAAGCCCGCACCGCCAACAACCGCGTCGTCAACTTCACCGGCGACGTGTCGCTCATCAACCAGATGGTGGACATCGAAATCACCGAAGCCTTCACCTTCAGCCTGCGCGGCGAACTGGCGGCATAGGGCAGGGCTACCTGAAAGCGCCAACCGCAACGCAGTGAAACCCGCTTCGTTCGTTTTAGCTTCGCAGAAACTTGCGTTGCTCGTTTTAGCTTCGCAGAAAATCGCTTCGTTCGTTTTAGCTTCGCAGAAACTCGCTTTGCTCGTTTTAGCTTCGCAGAAACTCGCTTTGCTCGTTTTCAGGTAGCCTATGGCATTTTGGGCGTACAATCCCACTTGCCAATTATTTGTATGGATAAGGAGGCAACACGATGCAATTCAAACCCACCCTTCTGGCCGGTCTCTTGGCGCTGGCGTCCGGCAGCGGCTTGGCGCAAACCGCCGCCAATTCGGCACACAGCCTGGATTTCCGCAGCCAAAGCTACACCCGCCAAAGCACAGAAGTAAACGGCCAAACCGTGGCCTACCGCGCCTACGAAAACATCGTGTACGTGGCCACCCCCGCCGATAGCGCCTACCAAACCCTCAACATCTACATTCCCGAAGCCTATTTCAACGGCGGCAGCATCAACGGCTACACCGCGCAAACCGCCCCTATTTTCCTACCCAACCAAATCGGCGGCTATATGCCCGCCAAAGCCGGCGTGCCGGGGCAGGGCGGTTTCGGCCCGCGCAAGGAAGGGCAGATCGACGCCATGCAGGCCGCCCTGGCCAGAGGCTATGTGGTGGCCTCGCCCGGCGCGCGCGGCCGCACCGCCGCTACCGGCAAAGCGCCCGCCGCGATTGTCGATTTGAAAGCCGCCGTGCGCTACCTGCGCTTCAACGATGCGGTAATGGCCGGCGATGCCGAAAAAATCATCTCCAACGGCACCAGCGCCGGCGGCGCGCTGTCCGTGCTGCTTGGCGCCACCGGCAACCAGGCCGACTACGAGCCCTATCTGCAACAGCTCGGCGCCGCCCCGGCCAAAGACCATATTTTCGCCGTATCCGCCTATTGCCCGATTTCCATTCTGGATCATGCCGATGCCGCCTACGAATGGCAGTTTAACGGCGTGAACGACTACCAGAAAATGGATGCCTCCATGCTTGATTACCATGCTGAGCGCAAGCTGGTAAACGGCACGCTTGATGCCGGGCAAATCCAAATTTCAGGTAGCCTCAAAGCCCAATTCCCTGCTTACGTGAACAGCCTGCGCCTGCGCGACCTGCAAGGTCGGCCGCTGCGTTTGGACGCGCAGGGTAATGGCAGCTTCAAAGATTATGTCGCCTCCTTTCTGCGCCAATCCGCCCAAAGCCAGCTCGATGCCGGCAAAGACCTGAGCGATCGCAACTGGCTCACCGTCCGCAACGGTAAAGTGAGTGCCGTAGATTTTGCCGCCTACGCCCGCGCCGCCGGCCGCCAGAAAACCCCGCCTGCTTTTGATGCGCTTGATTTGAGCAGCGGCGAAAACCAACTGTTCGGCACCGCCACCATCGACAAACAGCATTTCACCGCATTCTCCTACCAACACCGCACCAACCCGCAAGCCACGCTGGCCGATCCGCACACCGTGAAGCTGATGAACCCGATGCACTACCTCGGCCGCCACACACCGCCGCAGCATTGGCGCATCCGCGTCGGCGCCGCCGACCGCGACACCTCGCTGGCCATTGCCGCCATCCTTGCCGCCAAGCTGCAAAACAGCGGCAAGCGCGTCGATTTCGCCTTGCCGTGGGACGTGCCGCACAGCGGCGATTATGACTTGGACGAACTATTCGACTGGATGGATCAAGCCGTGCGTCAGCCGCGCCGCTAGCATGCGGAGGCTACCTGAAAAGCTGAACGTTGCCGGATCAAGCCTTAGATTTTCAGGTAACCTCATCACATTCTTAATTGCCAAGCGGAAAGGCTACCTGAAAAATGATGGAGCAATAATGAAAAAGACAATGGCAGCGGCATTATTGGGATGCTGGCTGGTATCGGCCTATGCGGAGAATAGCGAACGGCTTGATCAGGCAGAGTTTACCCGGCAAGCGCAGATTGCTGCCCGGTATTTGGGTGACCAAGCATCAAATCAGATAGCCGATCAGTTTCTTGCCATGACGCCGGAACAGCAGCGTGAGTTCGACCGCCGGCTTGCAGACAAACAGCAAGCCGCACGCTGGGAAAGCGAATTGCGCGGGCAGGTGATGCGGCAGTTTGCAGACTATATCGTGCAGTGCTATGCGGAAAATAAAGCAGATTTATGTGCTTACCGTGATATTGCCGGGCAGGAAATCATGAGGAAAGTGCTGGAGCAATCAAATGATAAACAGCCGTTGATACCGCTACACCAACAAACACAATCTTGGGTGGCGCGCAACTCCCGGCAAGCTACTGAAGCCTTACAGACCGCCGAATGGATAGCGCGATTGGCAATTCTTCCCGGCAGGAAAGGCCAATGATACAGATAATTTTCAGGTAGCCTTCCGCAAGAAGCCCTTAAAGGCTACCTGAAAACCCTGTTTCCCAAGCAAGCCAAGCATTACCCCGAAAGAAACCTTTATCCCAACCCAACCCCCCGAAAACATCATGCAATCCTTCCTCAACCGCTATTTCAAACTTTCCGAAAACAAAACCACCATCCGCACCGAGCTGATGGCAGGGCTCACCACTTTCCTCACCATGTGCTACATCATCGTGGTAAACCCGCACACGCTCTCGCTCTCCGGTATGGATTTCGGCGCCGTGTTTGTGGCCACCTGCATTTCGGCGGCCATCGGCTGCTTCATCATGGGCCTGCTGGCCAATTATCCGATCGCGCTGGCGCCGGGCATGGGCCTGAACGCCTATTTCACCTTCAGCGTGGTCAAAGGCATGGGCGTGCCGTGGCAGGTGGCGCTGGCGGCGGTGTTTGTTTCCGGCATCATCTTCATTTTGTTCAGCTTTATGAAGGTGCGCGAAATGTTGGTAAACGCGCTGCCGATGAGCCTGAAGATGGCGATTGCGGCGGGCATCGGCTTGTTTTTGGCGCTGATTGCGCTCAAGGGCTCGGGCGTGATCGTGGGCAACGAGGCCACACTGGTGCACATGGGCGAGTTCCGCCTGCCGGTAGAGGGGCAGCCGGGCGCATATGTACCGAACTGGCCGATGCTGCTGGCCATGCTGGGCTTGTTCGTGATCGTTACGCTGGATTACTACCGTGTGCGCGGCGCCATCATCCTCGGCATCATGGGCATTACCCTGCTGGCCATCCCGCTGGGGCTCACCCGTTTCGACAAAGTGGTGTCCTCCATTCCGAGCATTGCGCCCACCTTTATGCAGATGGATTTCAAAGACCTGTTTTCAGGTAGCATGATTGCGGTGATCTTCGTGTTTTTCCTGGTGGATTTGTTTGACAGCACCGGCACGCTGGTGGGCGTGGCGCACCGTGCCGGCCTGCTGGAAAACGGCCGCCTGCCGCGCTTGAAAAAAGCGCTGTTTGCCGATTCTGTGGCCATTGTGGCCGGCGCGGCGCTGGGCACTTCTTCCACCACGCCTTATGTGGAAAGCGCTTCCGGCGTGGCGGCGGGCGGCCGCACCGGCCTTACTGCCGTAACCGTGGGTGTGCTGATGCTGGCCTGTCTGTGGTTTTCGCCGCTGGCGCAGGCCGTGCCCGCCTTCGCCACCGCGCCCGCGCTCCTGTATATCGGCGTGCAGATGATGCGCTCGGCCACCGAAATCGACTGGCACGACATGACCGAAGCCGCGCCGGCCTTCCTCACCATCGTGTTTATGCCCTTCTCTTATTCTATCGCCGACGGCATCGCCATGGGCTTCATCAGCTATGCCGTGGTGAAGCTGTGTTGCGGCCGATACCGCGACGTGCCGCCGATGGTGTGGGGCGTGGCCGTGCTGTGGGCGTTGAAATTCTGGTTCTTGGGCGCGTAGTTGGCCTGCTCATGAATGCGAAAAGGCTACCTGAAAAATATGGGCAGCCTTTGCATAAACCTCCAAAGGCTACCTGAAAACCATATTTTTGTTTTCAGGTAGCCTCTTCTTTATAATCCAGCTGTTTCCCTTTCACTCAAACGGTTATCCAAATGCACAAAACCCTCCTCCTCGTCGACGGCTCTTCCTACCTCTACCGCGCCTATCACGCGATGGCGCAACTGTCCGCGCCCGACGGTGCGCCGACGGGTGCGCTTTACGGCGTGTTGAACATGCTGCGCCGTCTGCGTGCGGATTATGTGCATGACTATTGCGCCGTGGTGTTTGACGCGAAAGGCAAGAATTTCCGCCATGAAATGTTTCCCGACTACAAAGCGACGCGCCCGCCGATGCCCGACGATTTGCGCCCGCAGGCGGAGGCTTTGCCCGAACTGGTGCGGCTGATGGGCTGGCCGGTATTGGTCATCCCGCAGGTAGAGGCGGACGATGTCATCGGCACGCTGGCGGCGCAGGGCGGCGAAGCGGGTTGGGACGTGGTGATTTCCACGGGCGACAAGGACATGGCGCAGTTGGTCAACGAGCGCGTAACGCTGGTGAACACGATGAGCGGCGAAACGCTGGACATTGAAGGCGTAAAAGCGAAATTCGGCGTGCGCCCCGACCAAATCCGCGACTATCTCGCGCTGATGGGCGACAAGGTCGATAACGTGCCGGGTGTGGAAAAATGCGGCCCGAAAACCGCCGTCAAATGGCTGGAAGCCTACGGCTCGCTGGCCGGCGTGATGGAACACGCGGCGGAAATCAAGGGCAAGGTCGGCGAAAACCTGCAAGCCGCGCTGCCCCAACTGCCGCTGTCGTATGATTTGGTGACGATTAAAACCGATGTGGACTTGCACGCCGAACTGGTCGACGGCCTCGAAAGCCTGCGCCGCACCTCGCCGAAATGGGCGCAACTTGCCGTCGATTTCAAACGCTGGGGCTTCCGCACCTGGCTGAAAGAAGCGGAAAGCCGTATGCACGAAGCGGCGGACGGCGATCTGTTCGGCAGCGGCAACATCGGCGAACAGGCGGCGTTGGACATGGAAACGTCGTCTGAAAGGCTACCTGAAAAAGCCGTTGCTCCCGAAAAGCTGGATTATCAAGCCGTTACCACCGAAGCTCAGTTTGCCGCCCTATTGGACAAACTGTCGCAAACCGACAAAATCGGCATCGATACGGAAACGACTTCGCTGGACGCCATGAACGCCGCGCTGGTCGGCATCAGCATCGCCTTCCAAGCAGGCGAAGCGGTTTACATCCCCGTCGGACACAGTCTCACCGCTGCTCCCGAACAGCTTGATTTTCAAGACGTATTGGGTCGTCTGAAACCGCATTTGGAAAACCCCGCCCTGAAAAAAATCGGGCAAAACCTCAAATACGACCAACACATTTTCGCCAACTACAACATCGCATTGAACGGCATCGCCGGCGACGCCATGCTCGCCTCCTACATCATCGAAAGCCATCTCGGACACGGCTTGGACGAATTGTCCGAACGCTGGCTGGGCTTGCCGACCATTACCTACGAATCCCTGTGCGGCAAAGGCGCGAAAGCCATTTCCTTCGCCGACGTTTCAGTGGAACAGGCCACCGAATACGCCGCCCAAGACGCCGATTTCGCCCTGCGCCTCGAAGCCCACCTGCGCGCGCAAATGGACGCCAAACAGCTTGAAATGTATGAAAAAATGGAGCTGCCCGTCGCCCAAGTGCTGTTTGAAATGGAACGCAACGGCGTGCAGATCGACCGCGCCGAACTCGCCCGCCAAAGTGCCGAACTCGGCGCCGAACTCGTCAAACTCGAAGAGCAGGCCTACGCCGCCGCAGGCCAGCCCTTCAATCTCAACTCGCCCAAACAGCTTCAAGAAATCCTGTTCGACAAAATGGGCATCCCCACCAAAGGCCTGAAAAAAACCGCCTCCGGCGGCATCTCCACCAACGAAGCCGTCCTCGAACAGCTCGCGCCCGACTACCCCCTGCCCAAAATCATCCTGCAAAACCGCAGCCTGTCCAAACTCAAATCCACCTACACCGACAAACTGCCCGAAATGATTTCCGCCAAAGACGGCCGCGTACACACCACCTACGCCCAAGCCGTCGCCATTACCGGCCGCCTCGCCAGCAACAACCCCAACCTGCAAAACATCCCCATCCGCACCGAAGAAGGCCGAAAAGTCCGCCGCGCCTTCACCGCACCGCAAGGCAGCCTCATCGTCTCCGCCGACTACTCCCAAATCGAACTGCGCATCATGGCAGACTTGAGCGGCGACAAAACCCTCATCGCCGCCTTCCAAAACGGCGAAGACGTCCACCGCCGCACCGCCGCCGAAGTATTCGGCATCCCGCCCGAAAACGTCTCGTCCGAACAACGCCGCTACGCCAAAACCATCAACTTCGGCCTCATTTACGGCATGGGACAATACGGCCTCGCCAAATCCCTGGGCATAGACAACCTCTCCGCCAAAAACTTCATCGACCGCTACTTCGCCCGCTACCCCGGCGTCGCCGAGTACATGCAGCGCACCAAAGAGCAGGCCGCCGCCCAAGGCTACGTCGAAACCCTGTTCGGCCGCCGCCTCTACCTGCCCGATATCCGCGCCAAAAACGCCAACGCCCGCGCCGGCGCCGAACGCGCCGCCATCAACGCCCCCATGCAGGGCACCGCCTCCGACCTCATCAAACGCGCCATGATAGACGTCTCCCGCTGGCTTTCAGACGACCTCCTGCAAAGCAGGCTTATCATGCAGGTACACGACGAACTCGTACTGGAAGTCATTGAAACCGAACTGGATTTGGTCAAAGAAAAACTGCCGCAGATTATGGCAAAAGTCGATGGCGGAATGCTGAAAGTACCGCTGGTGGCGGAAGTGGGTGTGGGGGAGAATTGGGACGAGGCGCATTGAGAACGTATGGCGTTTAACCGATTGTTTTGAGAAAGGGATAGAACGATGAATGTTCGAGATTTAATTAATAAAGGCGTAGCGTTATTCAAGGATAAAAAATTTGACGAAGCGATTGCGAAGCTGAATCAGGCTTTAGATGGAATTGAAGATAAAGATAGCCAAATTCAACAGCAAAATGATATTCACTTTTGGCTTGGCCGTTGTTATTATGAACAGGCAATGAAAGCTGAAGATGGGACTGCTGATGCATTGTTTGGTCAGGCAATTGGGCATTTCCAACAATCGTTGGATTTTGCCGAACAACTGACAGATGAACAAGACAGTCTTCAACAACAAATCTATGCACAACATTGGTTAGGTGGTTGCTATTATGAACAGGCAATGAAAGCTAAAGGCGAGGAATCGGAACAGTTATTTGGACAGGCAGTTGGGCATTTCCAACAGCAATTGAATCTTGCCAAACAGCTGACAGATAAACAAAACAGCCGTCAAGGACAAATCTATGCTCAAGCTTGGCTTGGCCGTTGCCATTACGAGCAGGCAAAGAAAGCTGAAAGAAAAGATTCGAAACAGTTATTTGGAAAGGCAATTGAGCATTTCCAACAACAGTTGACACTTGCCGAACAACTGGAAGACAAGAAAAACCGCATTCAACAGCAAAGCAGTGTCCAAGCTTGGCTTGGCCGTTGCCATTACGAGCAGGCAAAGAAAGCTGAAAGAAAAGATTCGGAACAGTTATTTGGAAAGGCAATTGAGCATTTCCAACAACAGTTGACACTTGCCGAACAACTGGAAGACAAGAAAAACCGCATTCAACAGCAAAGCAAAGCCCAATCTTGGCTTGGCCGTTGCTATTACGAGCAGGCAAGGAAGGCTGATCCACTTTCTGAGCAGGTAACTAAAAAATGGGATAGCTATTTTAAACACAAAAAGAAAGTGATACAGGAAAAACTGTTTAAAAATCAACCAGGAGATTTAACCGATGCCATCTCCACTATTCTTGCAGTTTTAAATATCCCTCCCGTCGAATTGGACTCGATCCCCCTTGCCCATTACACTTCGCCTTCCGTATGCGAAAGATTGTTTGGCATGACCAGTGAGAAAACTGATGATAAAGCCAAAGATCCTGTTGACGGTAAGAAAGCCAGTCCGATGAGAATTGGCAGCTCTACCTATATGAACGATCCGACCGAAGTGGAAGGATTGCTGGAATTATTGAATCTTCAGGATTTGGAATTGGAAAACAAAGCCGACTGCCCAGACCATAATGCTTTCTTTACCTGCTTTTCCAGCCGAATAAACGATTTGAACCAATTCCGTCTGTACGGCAAAGAAAACGGCGTCGAGGCATCGGGCTGCTGCTTGGTATTTAATAAAAATGGGGATTGGTTGAAAGATTCTGATGTTTCTGCTTCATTTCGTATTTTTATGGAAAAGTCGAACGAATCCACGGAAGAGAATATAAAGGTAGATATATCGGATTCAGAAGATGAAAACCTGCCACTTTATCAGGTGGCCTATATCGCCTATTACGATGAATATATTGCTAAAGAAAAATGCAAAATATGGCTGCCTGATGAAGATAAACCAAAATTCGGTATCCGGCTAAAACTGGTCGGGGAAAGCCAAGGATGGCACGCATTCCGTATTGGTAAACTTCGACAAGCATTGAAACAATTAATGAAAACACAAAGTGTCGATAGAGAAGACCGAAAAGCTTTGGAATACATCCGCTATCTCTTCAAAGATTTTGCCTTCCGCGACGAAGAAGAATTCCGCCTGTTGAAAATTGCAGAAATAGGTTCGGAAGAAATCCAATATTGCGAAGCCACAAAATCCGTCTATCTACCTTATGCCGATATACGCGATATTGTGGACGAAGTGATTTTGGGGACAAATTATGAAAAGAGCGGAAATAATCGCAAGGCAGAAGTATTTCAGCATTTGATGCGGAAATATTATCCAAACGTTAAAGTTTCCCGCTCGTTGCTGCCGATTAATGCCAATCCGCCGATTAAGAAGGATTAGCAGTATCTACAAGCTGTTGTAAACTTTTCAGGTAGCCTGCCATGCCATTGAGGCTACCTGAAAGCGTTAGCTTCAACGAAGTTAAAACGAAGTTAAAACGAAGTTAAAACGAAGTTAAAACGAAGTTAAAACGAACGAAGTGAGTTTCTGCGAAGCTAAAAATACGCCGCCCAAACAAACAGCCTGAAACCACCCATACGGTTTCAGGCTGTTTCGCTATCTTGCCAAGCTCACTGCGAACACGTCGCGCAAGGCGTTGCTCAAGCAGACGGCTTCGGCGTGTTCCAGCATTTGCCATGTGATGTGCGCTTCGGTGACGGTGTCTGCGCCCAGGTAGGTTTGCGGCTGCTGCAACACGGCTTGGCGCATGACGCCGTTGAGGATGTCCAAATCTAGGGACGGGGTGAGCCATTGTCCGCGGTATTTGATGAAGACGTTGCTTCTGCCGCCTTCAAGCAGGAGGCCGTCGGCATTGAAAAACAGGCTGTCGAACGCGCCTTGTGTTTCTGCCGTCTGCCACGCTTGGTCGTATAGGGCGCGACGGGTGGTTTTGAAGCGGCGCAGGTAGTCGTGTGTCGGCAGGGTTTTTCGGGCAAGGATGATGTATTGGGGGGTGGGCAGCTCGGCGACGGGGGCGTGGCTGAGGATAAGGTCGTCTGAAACGAGTTCGGCTTTCAGGCGGAACAGGCCGTCGGGCAGTTGGGCGATGTATTCTCGGATTCGGGTTTCGCTGTCATCGGGCAGGGGCAGGTTGAGGGCTTGGGCGGCGGTTTTCAGACGACCCAGATGCAGGTCGAGCAGGCGGCATTGTCTGTTTTCTGCGCGCATGGTTTCGAAAATGCCGAAGACGGGGTGCAATTCGTTGAGGAATCGGGCTTTCCAGCCGCATTCTTGGTATTCGGCGGCGGGGTCGCTGTCGATGACGATGCCGGAACCGACGCCGTACACGCCGTGATAGAGGTCGTCTGAAACGGGTTTGAGCGACAGGGTGCGGATGACGACGTTGAATATGCCTGCGAAGCCGAGTCCGCCTGCACACGGTTTCAGGTAGCCGATGCTGCCTGTGTACAGCCCGCGCGGTTCGGTTTCGAGCGATTCGATGATCTGCATGCTCATGCGTTTGGGTGCGCCGGTGATGCTGCCGCAGGGGAAGGCGGCGCGGAGGATGTCGGCGAAGGTGGTGTCGGGTTGGGCTTGGGCTTCGATGGTGCTGGTCATCTGCCAGACGCTGCCGAAACGGGAGACTTTAAACGGCTCGGGGACGCGCACTTTGCCGGTTTGGGCGATTTTGCCGAGGTCGTTGCGCAGCAAATCGACAATCATGACGTTTTCGGCGCGGTTTTTCGGGTCGTTTTTCAACTGGGCGGCGCGGTGCTCGTCCTGATCGTCGTCCAGTATCGGCGCCGTGCCTTTCATCGGTTCGGTGGTGATGAGGCCGTCTGAAGCGATGTTGAGAAAGAGTTCGGGCGAAAAACACAAAGTCCATGCGTCGCTGCCGTCTGCGTCGGGCAGGCGGGAGAGGACGGCGTAGGGAACGGGCTGGCGCAGGCGGCGGTAGAGGTTGACGGGGTTGCCGTAGGCTTGCAGATGCAGGCGGGCTGTGTAGTTGATTTGGTAGGTGTCGCCGCGGCGGATGGCGTCGTGGATTTGGCGGATGTGTCCGAGATAGTCGGCTTCGGAAACGGAGAATTGCGGCGTGGAAATACCGGCGGGGAGGTCGTCTGAATGTCGGGCAAGCCAGGTTTCGGCATCCGTATCGGCGCAGTCGGCAAACCAGTGCAGCGCAAGGCGACCGCCGCGTTCGGCATCGACACCCATCAGCGGCAGGCCGAATCCGTAGTCTGCAAACAACACCGAATGCAGCCCCTTTTCCCAGCCCGCACGGAGCGCACCGTCCAGCAAATCGAGTTCGTTATGATGGAAAAGACGGCTTTCCACATGATTTTGATAGAGTTTTGCGCGACCGTTTTGCGCGTCGTCAAACAGGGCGAAATAGGGCATGGCTGATAATGGGAAAATGCAAACGGGCGGATTATACGCGGGTGGCAGTCGGGGAGTGGGGCTGGTTGGGAAGGCGGTGGGGATTTCGGACAGCCTGTTTGGCAGGATGGCAGGCAGGGCACGGCTGAAACGGTTTGAGCACCTTGAATTTGGGCGGCAAATATTTTCAGGTAGCCTTGATGGGGATAAAGGCTACCTGAAAATATTTGTTTGCGGGCTTTTGCCAATGAAACGTGTTTGCCTGATTTTTCAGGTAGCCCTTACGGGAGGGCGCAGGCTACCTGAAAACCTGGCCTCAACGTACGCTAAAACAAGCTTTGCAGGCAGCCGGATTTCTGCGGGGCTGAAACTGCGTTGTGATCATCCGAACGGCGATATAATTGCGGCTTTTCTTGTTTTGTTTACGGGGAGGCGGCGATGTTCCGCAGTTTCTTTCTCAGCCGGCGCTGGCTGCGCTGGTCGGCGGCGGGCACGCTGCTGATTCTGGCGGCTACTTGGTATCGCGTGCAGCTGAATGTGCAGATCAACGATTGGTTTGGCACGTTTTATGATTCGGTGCAGAAAATGTTGGAAAAGCCAGGTTCGGTGAGCCTGGAGGAGTTTAACCGGCAGGTGTTTACCTTTGCGCGCATAGCGGGGATTTATATCTTGGTGGTGGTGGTGGGCAGCTTCATCAACAAGCATTATGTGTTCCGCTGGCGCACGGCGATGACGGAATATTATATGCGCCATTGGCCGCTGTTGCGCGATATTGAGGGGGCGTCGCAGCGTATTCAGGAGGATACGATGCGCTTTGCCACGATTATGGAGTCGCTGGGCGAGAGCGGGCTGCGGGCCATCCTCACGCTGGTGGCTTTTTTGCCGATTTTGTGGAAGCTGAGCGAGCCGATTACGGAATTGCCGTTGGTGGGACATGTGGATCATTCGCTGGTGTATGTGGCGATTCTGGCTTCGCTGCTGGGCACGGTGGCGCTGGTGGCGGTGGGCTGCAAGCTGCCGGGGCTGGAGTTTGACAATCAGAAGGTGGAGGCAGCCTACCGTAAGGAGCTGGTGTTGGGCGAAGACGATGCGGCGCGGGCGGATGCGTTTACACTCACGGCGCTGTTCCAAAACGTGCGGCGTAATTATTTCCGGCTGTATTGGCATTACCTTTATTTTGACGTGGCGCGCTATTCTTACTTGCAATTTTCGGTGGTGCTGCCTTATCTGGCAATGGGGCCGGCGCTGGTGGCGGGCACGGTGGCGCTGGGGGTGATGCAGCAGATTGTGCGGGCTTTCGGGCAGGTGCTGGAGGCGTTTCAGTTTTTGGTGCGCTCGTGGCCGACGATTGTGGAGCTGATGTCGATTTATAAGCGGCTGAAGGCGTTTGAGCACAATATTGTAGGTAGGCTGGGCACGGAATAGAATTTTTAATTATATCGACATTAATAAAAAGTATTTCTGGCGGTTTTTCTCTTCTTTTATCATGCAAGGCAATGATTTATGAAAGGAGAGAAAGATGCCGATCGGATTAAACCGCCTATTGCCTAAATGGGGCTTGGCTTCGCAGATTACTTTTGCCTTTGTCGGTGCGATTGTGCTGGGTTTATTGGTGCGCTTTACCGGCGGCGGCAGCCTGGTGGCGGCGGCAGGCAATTTTTTGGGTTCGCTGTTTGTGGGTGCGCTTAAGGCGATTGCGCCTTTGCTGGTGTTTACATTGGTGGTGTCGGCAATTGCTCAGCACCGCAAGGGCATGAATTCCAATATCCGGCCGGTGATTGTGCTGTATGTGGTGGGGATGGCCGCGGCGGCGCTGCTGGCGGTGGCGGTGAGCTTTATGTTTCCGTCTTATGTGCCGCTGAGCGGGGTGGATGCGGCGGATAAGCCGATTCCCAACGGCTTCGGTGAGGTGCTGCAAAACCTGTTGCTCAAGGTGGTAACCAATCCGGCGCAGGCGCTGGCAGAAGCGAACTACATCGGTATCCTGGCTTGGGCGGTAGTGTTGGGTTTGGCATTACGTGCATCCGATGAGCCGACACGCAATTTCCTGAAAAATATTTCGGATGCAGTAAACAAGGTGATGTATTGGATTATCCGATTGGCACCCATCGGTATTTTTGGCTTAACGCTGCACACTTTTATCAGCACAGGGCTGGATAATCTGTCGGCTTATCTGCATGTGTTGCTGGCGATTGTGGGCGCAATGGCGTTTATGGCGCTGGTGCTGAACCCGCTGATTGTGTTTGCCGCCACCCGCAAGAATCCTTATCCGCTGATATGGATTTGCCTGAAAGAGAGCGGGCTGGTTGCATTTGTCATTCGCAGCTCGGTAGCCAATATTCCGGTAAACCTGAATTTGTGCAAAAAATTGGGTTTGAACGAGGAAACCTATGCCATAACCATTCCTTTAGGCGCAACCATGAATATGGAGGGAGCGTCGATCACCATCACCATCCTTACACTGGCAGCGGTACATACGCTGGGTATCCATGTTGATTTCATTACGGCTTTTCTGCTGGTGATTATTGCTGTAATCGGCGCATGCGGGGCCTCCGGTATTCCGGGCGGGGCGCTGCCGCTGGTGCCGATGGCCTGCAGCCTGTTCAATATTGACAACGATGTGGCGATGCAGATGGTTACCATCGGGCTGATTATCAGCGTGGTGCAAGACCCGTGCGGGACGCTGCTCAATTCTTCCACCGATGTGGTGTTCACTGCTGCGGCCGATCCGGCGTATAAAAATCGAGATGAGCTTGTACCAATGGAAACGTTACCTTCCTAACGTTTACGGCTCAATTAGAGGCTACCTGAAAATCTCGGCTTTGCAGAAAGGTGCATTGCTGAAATTTTCAGGTAGCCTTTTCGGTTTGGCAAAGAAGGATTGCTTGATGAAGCCGGCTACATTTTTCAGGTAGCCTCCGCCGCCTGCTTATTTATCGTGAAACTCGTGGAATTCATAGCGGTACGACAATTCACCGCCGGCCTTCTTCTGCGCCAGATAGTCGCTGTACACCGCGCGGATTTCCTTACGCAAGAGGAAGAGGGCGATCAAGTTTGGAATCACCATGAAGCCGTTGAACATGTCCGACAGGCTCCATACCAAGTCCACCTTGCCCAGCGTGCCCAACACGATCGCCAGCAGCACCAGTGCGCGGTAGATGCCCAGATGGCGGCCGCGGAACAGGAAGCGGATATTCGATTCGCCGAAGTAATACCAGCCGATGATGGTGGTGAAGGCGAAGAAAGTGAGGCACACCGCCAACAGCTGCGCGCCGAAGCCGCCGAAGGCAATCACGAAGGCCTGCTGCGTTACCGCCGCGCCCTGCAAGCCGAGCTTGTCGGCATCGGTGAGCAGGATGATCAGCGCGGTGGCGGTGCACACCAGGATGGTATCGATAAACACGCCCACGAATGCCGCCATGCCTTGTTGCACGGGGTGCCGCACATCCGCCGTGGCGTGTGCGTGCGGGGTGGAGCCCATGCCCGCCTCGTTGGAAAACAGGCCGCGCGCCACGCCGAAGCGCACCGCCTCGCGCATGCCGATGCCGGCCGCGCCGCCCAACACCGCTTCCGGATTGAAGGCCGCCACAAAAATATGGTTGAACATCGGCACGATGTGGCTGGAGAACTGAAACAGGATCACAATCGCGCAAATAATGTAAATCACCGCCATAAACGGCACCACAAACTGTGCCACATTGGCGATGCGGTTCACCCCGCCCACGATGATCAGCCCGGCCAGCACCGCCAAACCGATGCCCACCGCCAGCGAGGGCACGTTGAAGGCCACGGTTACCGCCGAAGCGATGGAGTTGGATTGGGTGGCGTTGCCGATGAAGCCCAGCGCGATGATCAGCGCGATGGAGAAACCGCCGGAGAGGAAGCGTGCCGCGCTGCGGCCGATTTTCGGCGTGAGGCCGTGCGTGATGTAGAACGCCGGGCCGCCGATGTATTTGCCGTGGCTGACCACGCGGTATTTCTGCGCCAACACCGCTTCGGCAAAGATGGTGGACATGCCCAAAATGGCGGAAAGCCACATCCAAAACACCGCACCCGGCCCGCCGGAGGCAATCGCCGTGGCCACGCCGGCCACGTTGCCTGTGCCGATTTGGGCGGACACGGCCACCGCCAGCGCCTGAAACTGCGATAGGGATTTGTGGTCTTTGTCGGCCGGGTCTTTTTTGGCAAACAGCCCGCCGAACACCGATTTGAATGCGACGCCGAGCTTGGTGAGCTGCGGCGCACCCAAGTAAACGGTGAAGAATAGGCCGATGCCGATCAAGGCGTAGATCAGCAGGTAGTCCCATAAAACGAAATTGACCTTATCCACCAGATTAGAGAGTATTTTTTCCATAGTTAGCACCTCGCAAAACAGGGGGTTGGAAACTAACGGCCGAAGCGTTTTTCTCGATGTGTGCCGCTTGGCCGTGGGTGAAAAGAAGGGGGGTTGGGAGGGAAACAGCCGGAGAAAGAGGTGTTCCGGCTGCGGCGGAAAGGGAGCGGGCTACCTGAAAGCGTAAGTTTTGCGTAGCTAAAAAATCCTGCCCCCGATAGCGAAAGCAGTTACCCGTGCTGCTTAAAGTAACTGCTTTGCCGAAAATGAAGGCGGGGCAAGATAAATATGCGCGGCTTTCGGCCGTGGGTATGTTTATATTGCCCCGCTGTGTTTTTCAGGTAGCCTGTATTGCGTTGGGGCTACCTGAAAAAGTTTGCTGTAAGTTTGGGTTAATTTAACACAAAAAATGCGAAGGTGGGATTTTATTTTGCCTCCCCGGCGGCAGGCACTGGAATCAGCCAGCCGTGGCGGTCTTCGGCCAGGCCATATTGGATGTCGGTGATGGCTTTGCGGATGGCCATGCCACGTTCTTGGTTCCGCACGGCGATTTCCTTGCCGCCAATAACCAATGAGGTAACGGGCGACACCACAGCGGCGGTGCCGGTGAGGATGGCTTCGGCGCCGTTTTCCACCGCTTCCTGCAGCTCGGCCACAGTGAAGTTGCGCTCGCTTACTTGGTAGCCCAAATCTTTGGCCACGTGCAGCACGGAATCACGGGTTACGCCGTGCAGGAACTCTTCGGTGAGCGGCTTGGTGATGACTTCGTTGCCCTTAATCAGCGCGAAGTTGGAAGCACCGGTTTCCTGCACGTCGCCGCCGGGGCAAAACAGCACTTGGTTGGCGCCGTACTGCTCTTTGGCGCGTACCACGGTTTGCAGGGCAGAGGCGTAATTGCCGCCGCATTTCACGCGGCCCATGTGCGGTGCGCAGCGGATACGCTCGGTTTCCACCAAAAGCTTCATTGGAGAGCCCACTTTGAAATAGTCGCCCACCGGCGAGGCCAAAATATACAGCATGGCCGAAGATGAGCCCGATCCAGCCTTGCCGATTACCGGGTCGGTGCCGATCAGAGTGGGGCGCAGATAGAGCGCGGCGGGGGCGTCGGGCACTTCGTCGGCGGCACGTGCCACCAGCTCGAGCATGGCAGACAAAAACGCCTGCGCGTCGGGCACGGGCAGCCCCAGCAGCTTGGCGCTTTGCTGCATCCGGGCAATGTTGGCTTCCGGGCGGAAGAGCACGATGCGGCCGTTTTGTTGGCGGAAGGCTTTGAGGCCTTCGAAACATTCGCTGCCGTAGTGCAGGCTGTGCGCACCCGGCGGCAGCACCAATTGGTTGGCAGGCTGCCAGCGCACCGGCTGCCATGCGCCGTCTGTGTAAACCATCACCGGCATCTCGCGGTGGAAAACGCTGCCGAAAACGGCAGGAACTGCTTTTGCCATGATATTTCCTTAGGATTTGTGCTAAAGCTCGAAAGATACTCTTGTAGTAAAGCATTTGACAAGCCCTCTGCCCAAGAAAACAAAAAAAGGCTACCTGAAAACGGCCCGGCAGGGTGCTTGTGCTTTGCCGGAAGGTTTTCAGGTAGCCTGTTTGCTGGAATACGGCTTGCGTTTGGAATTAAATGTTGCCGGGTGCCGGGATACGCTAGGAATTGGCGGCGAAGGTGTCGCACTGTTCGGGGTCGCCGCTATTGAGGCCGCGGCGGAACCATTGCAGGCGCTGGGCGGAGGTGCCGTGGGTGAAGCTGTCGGGTACGGCGTAGCCGCGGCTGCGCTGCTGCAGGCGGTCATCGCCCACGGCTTCGGCGGCGTTGAAGGCTTCTTCCAGATCGCCTGATTCAAATAATTGCCGCTCCTGCGCACGGTTGGCCCACACGCCGGCCAGGCAGTCGGCCTGCAGTTCGAGCTTTACGGAGAGGCGGTTGGCTTCGCGCTCGCCCACGCGGGATCTGGCGCGGTTTACCTGCGTCATGGTGCCGTTGAGGTTTTGCACATGGTGGCCGACTTCGTGGGCAATCACGTAGGCGAAGGCGGCGTCGCCCGCTGCGCCAAGCTGGTTTTTCATGTCGTCATAGAAGGAAAGGTCGAGATAGACTTTTTGGTCGGCGGGGCAGTAGAAGGGGCCCATGGCGGCCTGGCCGGTGCCGCAGGCGGTGGGAGTGCTGCCGCGGTAGAGCACCATTTTGGGCTGCACGTATTCGCGGCCGCGGCTGCGGAAGTAGCTGCCCCAGGCGTCTTCGGTGGTGGCGAGGATTTGGGCGGAGAAGCGGGCGAGCGCTTCTTCTTCGGCGCTGGCGGCGGGCTGGCTTTGCTGCTGTTGCACTTGCGGCATCTGCACACCGCCGCCCACGAGGCCGCTCAAATCGACGCCGTAATAGGCGCCGATGAGCACGACAATCAGGCCGGCGATGCCCATTTTGCCGCCGCCTCCGCCGTAGCCGCCTCCGCCGCTTGAACCGCGGCGGTCTTCGATGTTGCTGCTGCTGCGCTGGTTGCCGAGTTTCATGTGTGATTTCCTTGGATTGGTGTGGTGAGGGCGGATTATATAACAGGCTACCTGAAATTTTTCAGGTAGCCTTTTGCGCGGCGGTGCTTATTCGATGGCGTATTCGATGGTCACGACCAGGCGCACTTGTTTGCCGACGGTGGTTTTGTCGTAGCTGCCGCCGTATTCGTCGTCGCCGCTGCTGCCGCTGTCGGCGTAGATGTTGAACGAGCCTTGCGAGGCGGAACGCATGGCGCCGACTTTGCCGCCGCCGGTGGAGGCGAATTCGTCGGCGCGGCGGCGGGCGTCTTCGGTGGCTTGTTTGATGAGGCTGTGTTTGATGGTTTCGAGGTCGCCGAGCAGGTATTGCGGGGCTTCGAAGTCGATGGCGTCGTTGCCGGCGCGCAGGGCGAGGATATTTTGGTGGGCGCTTTGGATGCGGTCGAGCTTGCCGCTGGCCACGGTGAGCTGCTGTTTGCCGTCGTAGCCGTTGGGGGTGCGGATTTCGTTGCCGTGGGCGTCGTGCTCTACCAGGAAGGCGGGGTTGATTTCGGGCGCGGCGGTTTGGATTTCTGTGGGGTCGAAGCCTTGGCTGCGCAGGAATTGTTCGAGTTTGGGGCGCTGCTGTTTCAGGCGGTCGAGCACTTCCTGGTAGCTGCTGCCGTGCACGCTCACGGCGGTGTTCCAGCGGGCGCGGTCGGATTGGAAGTTTTGTTCGGCCAGTCCTTTTACGGTAATGGTGCCGGGCTGGCGGAAGTTTTTAAACTGGGTGCCGAGCACGAAGGCGGCGGCCACGAGGCCGACGGCGAGCAGGGCACCAAGGGCTTTCACGCTGCCGGAGAGGCTTTTTTCTTGGGGCATGATGGTTTCCTTGTTGGGAGAGAAAGGGGGAGGCTACCTGAAAAATCGGCAGCACGGTTTTAGTTGGATTTTAGCTTAGCAGAAATTCGCTTCGCTCATTTTAGCTTCGCAGAAACTTCGCTGCGCTGCGTTTTCAGGTAGCCTTTTGTGTTACTCCTGCCAGCCGCGTTTGATTTTGTCGAGCGCGCGGCGATCGCGTTTGGTGGGGCGGCCGTCGGGGTAGGCTGCGCTGATGCGGCTGGCTTGGTCAAGGGCTTTCTGCGCTTCGCGTTTGGCGGCGGTGGCACTGTCTTCGGCATAAAGGGCGCGGGCTTCGGGGGCGGGTCGGCGCTGGTGGTTGAGCGCGAGCACGGTGATTTTGTAGGGCAGGGAGTTGAGCGTGAGGTCGATGGTGTCGCCCGGCTCGATGTTTTTGCTGTTTTTCACTTTGGCGCCGTTCACCTGCACGCGCCCGAGCTCGATATGCTTCTGCGCCAGACCGCGCGTTTTGAAGAAACGGGCCGCCCACAGCCATTTGTCGAGCCGCATGTGGTTTTCTTCAAAGGTGTGTTTGCCTGCCATCTTGTGTTTTCCTCCGTATTGGTGCAGCTATTTTATACCAAAGGCCGGGTTGGCGGCCAACGGCGGGCGGTGATGGTTGCGTGTGGTATGTATGCAAATATATTCAAATTATTTTTATGTTTTAAATCATTGAAATATGTTTATTTCATGTTGTGGGGTGGAATTGTATATTGCGTCATAAAACCATTTTAGCTATATTTGCATTCAAATGAATACAAAGAGAGGTGTTTGTATATGGCTACGGTAAACCGAATCCCCATCAGCGTGCGGATATCGCAGGAAGACGCTGATTTTATTGCTGAACTTAAAATAGAAGGCGCGAATACGCCCTCCGAGAAAATCCGCGAGCTGCTCAAACAGGCGCGGCTGGCACACAGTCAAACCCACGATTACGGCGCCGCCCTGGCTGCGCAGGAGCAGTTTTTTCAGGTGGCCAAGCGCGACGTGCTGCACGCCGAGAAAGAATTCGGCATCCATTCGCACATTGTGGCGCGGCTGTTCGAGCAGTTGCCCGACCTCGGCGCCACCCTCGCCGCCGACCTGCCCGCCAATGCGCAGGAAGCTGATTTGAAGCAATACGAGCGCGAGCTGATGTGGCGCATCGTCCGCCTCAGCGACAGCATTTTGCAGCTCGCCGTGACCGGCAAAGGCGCGGCCTACGACGATACCGTGCTGCAACAGCTTGAAAATACGTTGAAGCTGGCAAAAATTGTGCAGCAGGCTGGCGGGGCGGAATGATAAAAGGCTACCTGAAAGCGTGAGCTTCAACGTAGTTAAAACGATGTCTTGGCGCAGCCAAGGCTGAGTTTCTGCGAAGCTAAAGCGTGAGCTTCAACGTAGTTAAAAATAATGTGGTATGGGGGAAGACGAGTGCATCAACCCAGAATCAGCAAGCCCGATTTGGTTTTGGCGGTGGTGCCGCCTGAGCAGCTGGCCGTGGCGTTGAGATATTGGCGGCTGGAGCCGTGGCTGGAGCGCTTGTTTGGCTACGGTATGTATCTGGCCGCTTGCGGCAGTTTGTATGCGTTTTATTGGAAAGAAAAACAGAAAGGAAAATTAAAATGAGCGAAACCCTATCCCGCAGAGTGGGCCGTTTGGTGAGCGGCGGCTTCCACGCCCTGATTGACGCGGCCGAAAACCTCGCGCCCGAAGCTGTGATGAACGAAAGCATCCGCGAAATCGAGCGCGCTGTGGACGAAGTACGCGCCGAGCTGGGCAAAGTGCTGGCGCAGAAACACCTCGCTTCCAAGAAAATGGCCGACGAGAGCAACCGCCACGAAGCCATCGACGCTAATCTGCAAGCCGCCGTGGCCGCCGGGCGAGACGACCTGGCCGAGGCCGGCATTGCCGAGCAGATGGACATCGAAGCCCGCCTGCCCGTGTTGGAAAACACCATCGCCGACTGTGCCGCGCAGGAAACAGAGCTTGAAGGCTTCATTGCCGCCTTGCAGGCGAAAAAACGCGAAATGCAGCAGCAGCTCCAAGACTGGCGCGCTGCCCAGCAAAACGAGGGTGCAGGCAACACGGCCGGCAGCGACCTAAACCGCATCGCCCGCAGCGCCGAAAAAAGCGGTAATGCCTTCGACCGCATCATGGGCCGGCAAAACGCCATCCACAGCAGCACCGACGCCGCCCAGCTGGCCAAATTAAAAGAGCTGGAAGACCTCAGCCGTAGCAACCGCATCGCCGAACGCCTGGCCGCACTGAAAGCCAACAGCAAAGAGTAAGCAGTAGTTTTAAGGTAGCCCGAGCCGGGGGAAAAGGCTACCTAAAAAGTTTTGCAGCCGTTTTAACTTCGTTGAAACTTACGCTTTAGCTTTGCAGAAACTCACTTCGTTCGTTTTCAGGTAGCCTATCAAGCATATTCAAACTAAAGGAAAAAACCATGCCCATCAACGAATTCAAACAACCCGTTGGCGAAAGCCTGCCCGGCCACACTCCGGGCGAACGCCCTTCCGCCAAAGTGCTTGCTGGCCGCTACTGCCGTTTGGAAAAGCTTTCCGCCGCACGGCACGGCGCGGATCTGTATGCCGTGTACGGCCCCGATTCGCCGTTGCCGAACTGGACTTATCTGCCGCTCAATCCCGTGGCGGACACTGCCGAACTGGACGCGCTGCTGCACAAACTGGAGCAATCCGCCGACCCGTATTATTTCGCCATCATCGACCAGGCAAACGGCCAAGCAGTCGGCACCATGTCGCTGATGCGCGTGGATACCGCCAACCGCGTGATTGAGGTGGGCTGGGTGATTTACTCCGAGCGGCTCAAGCGCAGCCGCATTGCCACCGAAGCGCAATTTTTGTTGGCGCAATATGTGTTTGAAACCCTGCGCTACCGCCGCTACGAATGGAAGTGCGACGCGCTGAACCAAGCCTCGTGCCGTGCCGCCGAGCGTTTGGGCTTCCGCTTCGAGGGCGTGTTTCGGCAGGCGGTGGTGTACAAAGGCCGCAACCGCGATACCGCCTGGTTTGCCATGCTCGATTCGGAATGGCCGCAGGTGAAGCGGCGGATGCAGCGCTGGCTGGCCGAGGAAAATTTCGATGCGCAGGGGCGGCAGCGCGTTTCCCTGCAAGAGATTGAATAAGCAGGAAATTATTTTTAACTTCGTTGAAGCTTGCGCTTTCAGGTAGCCTTCCCCCGCTTTGAGGCTACCTGAAAAACAGATGAAGCGAGTTTCTGCCAGCTCAAACCCAACCAACCCTCACCTGCGAAAGGCACGCCATGTGGAATTTAATCAACGCCCCTGAAACCGAAATCTTCGGCATCGCCATCGCCCTGATGCTGATGCTCGGCCTCTTGGAGCTGCTCTCGCTCCTGGCCGGCGGCTTCACCGACTGGCTCGACAACCTGCTGCCCGACAGCCTCACCGAAGCCGATTTGGATACCGATCTGCACGGCGGCATTGAAGGTGCGGGCGCTTTCGTGCGCTTTCTGGATTGGCTGTATGTGGGGCGCGTGCCGCTGATGATGCTGCTGGTGGTGTTTCTCGCCGTGTTCGGGCTGGCGGGCTATGTGCTGCAATCTTTGTGTGCCAGCCTGTTTGGCGGCTACCTGAACGGATGGCTGGCGGCGCTTGCGGCCTGGTTCCTCTCGCTGCCCCTGGTGCGGCTCACGGCGGGCGGCTTATACAAAATCATGCCGAAAGACGAAACCACCGCCGTGCCGCAGGCCAGCCTGGTGGGGCGCGTGGGTACCGTGGTGCTGGGCGAGGCGCGGCCGGGCAGCCCGGCGCAGGTGCGCGTGAAAGACAGCTACGGCCAGCAGCACTATGTGATGGCCGAGCCCGACGGCGAAGGCGTGCTCAAACAGGGCGAGGCGGTGCTGCTGGTGTCGCTGGCGGGCAATACGTTTAAGGCGATTGCCAACCCGAGCGTGAGCTTGGTGGATTAGGCTACCTGAAAAATAAGAATCAAGAGGAAATCATGGAGCATCAATCTGTTAAGCAGGATATGGCTGCCCGTTTGGCGGCGGTGTGCCATAAGCCGCCGCGTGGTGTGGGTGTGGCGGGCGAGGGGCTGCTGTTTCGCCATTCGCTGCTGCGCGGCTGGCTGCTGCAACCGTTGATGGCCTGGTGGCTCGGCGTGTTCTTTTGGGTGGGAGGCGGGCTGCAACTGCGGAAATGGGGCGTGCCGCCGCTGCCGGAAGCGGCATATTGGCCGCTCACGGCGCTGTTTGCCCTGTTTTGGCTGTGGCGCACGGAGCGTTGGTGGTGCCCGCTGACCACGCGCAAATCGCTGTATCTCGATAACGGGCGGCTGGTGGTGTACGGCGTATTCGGGCGCATCCGCTATCAAGGCAGGCACGATGGGGCGTATCGAGGTTTTTTTGCCGGCCTCCCCACGCAGTATGAAATGCTCACGGGCGGCCTCTCGCTGCTCACCGGCCGCAGGGGCAGAAGCTTTTGGCAGGGCTTGGTGCTGGGGCGGGATCGGCACAATATCGGCGCCACGGCGGCGAGGCAGAAGCTGGCGGATGCGGCAGGCTGGCCGGTTTATTCGGCCTGGCGTTGGGGTGGGGATTGAGGCTACCTGAAAATATTTTGGATAAGGCAAAGCAGTCGGCCATATCGGATGTGAGAAGTTGGGCTACGGCCGGATGGAGCGAAAACCATGTCAAACGAAATCAAAAAATTACCGCTGAGAGACGAGCCTGCGGGGCGTCACGATACGGAACTGGTGTTGAGGCAGATGGGGCTGCTGTCGGCGCTCACACTGGGGTGGCTGCTGTTTGCCTGCTCTTGGCTGACGGGCGAGGCGGATACCGCGCTGCGGCTGCAACAAATCAGCGGCTTGCTGCTGACCGGCTTTTTCTTGGGGCGGTGCTGGCGGGGGCTGCGCAAAATCCGTTATCGCGCGGAAGAAGATTGTCTGTCGGTATATGCCGTGTCACTGCGCGGCTGGCGGCTGGCCGGGCACTATCCCTTGGCTGATTTTGCCGGGCTGTACCGCGGCGGCGAGGGCACAATCGCCGAGGTGTGGCTGGCGGGCAAAAACGGCGGGCAGGATGTGCTGCTGGACAGGATATTCCTGGGCACGGGCGCATTGCGGAAACGCTTTGCGGCGTGTTTGGCGGAATTGAGCCGCGCCACGGGTTTGCCGGTGCGGGAGCGTTAGTGGCTACCTGAAAACGGCTGGGTACGGACATCCGGCAAGAAGGTTTAATGGAGGTAATCGGGATGAATTGGATGGGGAGCTTACTGGTTTTGCCGCTTTATATTGTGCTCAGCCTGTTTTTTAAGTGGATTATCTCGTGGGGCGGAGCGGAAAAAATCGAAGGCTGGAAGGCAGGCTGGCTCATCGGCTGGCAGGCGGGGGATTGGGATACGGAGCAAATCCGCATGTGGGCGCTACTGGCGTGGGCGGCCTGGACGGTGTTTTGCCTGCTGGCCTTGGTGGTATAAGTTTGCCGGGCAGTTTTGAGGCTACCTGAAAAAAAGATGGGATGATGGATAAAAATAAAAACAAAACTGTGCTGCTGTATCCGGCCTCGTTTGGCGATATGGTGTTGGAAGGCGTGCTGGTGGGCGTGGCGCTGGCAGTGTTTGCGTTTATTGCGGCGGCTGTTTTGTTCGGCATTGTGGGCAAGGATGGGTGGCTGATGCAGCTTGGCTTGCTGGCAGTTTTAATATTGGCCGTGATAGCGGGCGTGATTGCCGTGCCGTGGTGGCGGAAATATATGGTGAACGACATCCTGCGGCTGGACACTGAGCGCGGGGTACTGTTGCACGGACGTTGGCGCGATGGACAGGCGCAACGGGAATATCCGCTCTCGATGTTTGCAGCGGTGGCGGCGGAGAAGGTGAATGATGATTACCGCGGCTACTACGGGCGTTTGTGGCTGGAATCGGCGGATGGACAAAACGATTTGGTGCTGGAGGAAAACCTGCTGCCGATTAGAAACTCATTGAATGATCTGGACAAAGTGCAGGCCCATATTGCCCGCGCCACGGGTTTGGCCAAAAGGCCGATTATCAACACGGAAATCCGCGCGGCGGAGGAAACGGCGGCCGATCCTGCCCGCTTGCAGGCGCTGCGGCCGAAGGTGTTACCGCTGTGGCGGCAGGCGGTGAATCTGGCAGCGGCGGGGCTATGGGCTTGGCTGGCGTTGTGGCTGGTGCGCAAGGCGGTGGGCGCGCAGGAAGGGGAAATACCGGGGCTGTTACAGGGCTTTATGGTGCTGCTGGCGCTCGGGCTGCTGGCGGTGGCGGTGTCGGATGTGGCGGCGGTAATCCGTTCGCGGCGCAAGGTTGAGAAACTGAAAACGGCGTGGCGGCAGCCTTCGGAGGCGAAAGCTGCGCTGGCGGCGGCACGGCAGTCGGCAAGCGAACCGCAGCCGAAGCTGCCCGGGCGGGCAGCGCCGCAGCAAGCGGATGGGGCGGAATTTGCCGTGTATTCTCTCGGCACCTTGCTCTCGCGCCTGCCGTTTCTGCTGTTTGCGCTGCTGATGGCGTGTGGCGGGAGCGGGTTTGGCTGGCAGCGGTTGTTTTGGCTGATGGCCCTGCTGTCTATCGCTGGGCGGCTGGCGAACCGTTGGCACCATTTGCGCAAGCTGCGTTATGCGGCGCGGGAAGACGAGCTGATTGTGTACCGCCTGCACAGTTTCAAATGGCTACCTGAAAAACGCTATGCGCTTTCCGATTTTTGCGGTATTTACAGCCGCGTGCGGTGCAACGGCATAAGCGTGGGCTTGAGCGAAATCTGGCTGGCGGGCAAGGCGGGCGGCAAAAACGTGCGGCTGCTGGAGGCAGATTCGATGATGCGCGACAACCGGCAAACGGCGGCGAAAACGGCGCGGGAAATCAGCCGCGTTACCGGGCTGCCGCTGCTGGAATATGTGCAAGGGGAAGAGGCTACCTGAAAACCGCAGCCAAGGCGGAGTTGCTGCGGAGCTAGAATGCAGTTAAACAGGAAATCTCTGCATGTGCGGTAAGTTGTCTGCCTTGTGCGGTTGTGTGCATCGGTTTTTGGTTTTCAGGTAGCCTTTGGTGGCGGCGTATTCAAGCCTTATGTTCTTTAACAATCCGGTATTTCAAATCCTGCCGGAACCGCAATCGACCAGGGTGTCGCCCACGCAGATGATTTGGTTGTGGAAGGCGTTGAGGCTGCTGCGGTGGCCGATGCTCACGATGATGCTCTCTGGCAGTTCGCGCCGCAGCAGGGCATAGAGGGCGGCTTCGGTGTCTTCGTCCAGCGCGGAGGTGGCTTCGTCGAGCAGCACGAGGCGGGGGCGGGCCACGAGGGTGCGCACGAAGGCGATACGCTGCAGCTCGCCGGGGGAGAGTTTGTGCTGCCAGTCGTCTTCGGTGTCGAGCAGGGGTTTCAGGTAGCTGAGGCGGCAGGCATCGAGTGCGTTGGCAAGTTGCGCTTCGGTGGGAGCGATGTTGGGGTAGCAGATGGCGCGGCGCAGGCTGCCTTGGGGGGTGTAGGGGCGCTGGGGGACGAACAGGAGCGCGGAGCGCGGGGGGCTGACCATATGGCCGCTGCTGCCGAAGGGCCAGAGGCCGGCTAGAGCGCGCAAGAGGGAGGTTTTGCCGCAGCCGGAGGGGCCGCGGATGAGGATGGCGTCGCCGCTTCGGGCGTGCAGGCTGATGTTGCTGATGAGGGGGTCGCCGTTGCTGCGGTAGAGGGTGAGGTTTTCGGTGTGCAGGATGTGTTGGTCGGGGTGGTGTTCGGGCTGGCGGTAGGGCAGGTGGCTTTGCATGCTTTGGAAGAAGCCGTCAAGGCGCTCGAGCCGGGCTTGGTAGGCGGTGAAGTCTTTGTAGGTGTTGCGGAAGAAGGAGAGGGCGCGTTGCAGGCGGTTGAAGGCCTGCACGGTTTGGTGCATGTCGCCGATTTTCACTTGGCCGGCGAAGAAGCGGGGGGCTTGCAGCATGAGGGGCAGGAGGTTGGAGATTTGGGTGATGCCGGTGTTGAAGCCGTTCAGCCCGAGGCTGCGGTACACGATCTGCCAGCGGTTGCGGATGATGTGGTTGAAGTGGCGGCGCAGGTTGCGCTGTTCGGCGGCTTCGCCGTTGTAGAAGGCGATGCTTTCGGCGTGGTCGCGGATGCGCACGAGGGCGTAGCGGTAGTCGCCGTTGTAGCGTTCGTTTTGGAAGTTGAGCTTCACCAGGGGGCGGCCGATCCACACGGAGGTGGCGGTGGCGAAGAGGATGAAGAGGTAGATAAACATCACCATGCCGCGCGGAATTTGCAGCCCGAACACGGCCAGCACGCCGGATAGCCCCCAGAGGATGGCGGTGAATTCCACGGTGGAGACGATGGCGTTGATCAGTCCGCGCACCATGCTCATGGTGGAGGCGATGAAGTCTTGCGCGTCTTGCTGGATGCGTTGGTCGATGTTGTCGGGGGCGTGGCGGCGCATGTGCAGGCGGTAGTAGTTTTTATGCGCGAGCCAGCTTTCGGTGAGCGCGGCGTTGAGCTTTTCCAGCCAGCGGATGAGGAAAACCTGCTCCAGGAAGTCGTTGCTGATGATGTGGATGATTTTGCACAGCACCAGCATGATGTTGATGCTGGCGAAAAACCAGAAGGCGGCGGCGGCTTTGTCTTGCAGCGAGCTGTAGAGGCCGTTGTAGAAGAAGGTATTAAGCACGCTGATACGCACTTCGAGCAGCACCATCAGGAGCAGCGTGCCCAGGAGCAGGGCGGTTTGCACGGTGCTGCTGCGCGAGAGGCAGGGGCGTACGATGCGGCCGAAGCGCCGGCCGAAGGTGGTGCGCCGCAACAATAGGGCGGCCAGCGCGCAAAACAGCAATACGCCGAGAAAGCTCTGCAGCAGCCACAGTGGGCTGCCCAGGAGCTCGGTTTTCCATTGTTCTTGTTTCATGGTGTGCGGGTGTGTGGGAGGGTAACTTTATTTTTCAGGTAGCCTTCCGGTTTGCCTGCCCGAAAGGCTACCTGAAAAATCAAAACGGCAAGGCAGGAAGCGCATCCGCCAAACAGCGCGGAAGGCTACCTGAAAACAGTGCGGCATTTTTCAGGTAGCCTCTGCGGGGCCTTACGCTGTGCCCAAGCGCTTAAAACTCAAACTTGGCGGAAACGCTGATTTCGCGCGGGTTGCCGATGGCGATCATCGGATAAGTTTCCGAAGAACCTGTGGTGGAGGTGTAATACAGGCGGTTGGTCAGGTTTTTACCGTTGAGGCGGATGTTGAGTTTGTTATCGCCGATTTTGGTGTCGTAAGACACGAAGGCGTCGGCCACGGTGGCGGAAGGCACTTTCCACAGGCGGCCGTTGCTGTCGGCATCTTTGGCAATATACCAAGCGCCGTTGTATTTGGCGCCGATGCCGCCGCGCCAGTTGCCGCCCAGGGCGTTGCCGAAATCGTAGGTGAGGTAGAGGCCGAACTGGTTGCGTGGGGTGTTGTTCAGCGGCAGGCCGACCAATGTGGGTCTACCATCCAGCATCTTGGTTTCGGTGTAGGCATAGTTGGCGTTCACGCCCAGTCGCTCAGTGATCTGGCCGCCCATTTCGGCCTCAAAGCCTATAGAGCGGGCGCGGGCATCGTAGAAATACTGCCTATTGCTGGCAGGACCAACGGAATAGCTGACATTCTCACGAATAATATGGAAGGCTGCCATAGCGGCGGAAAGGCGCTCGCCGGCAAATTTGGCGCCGATTTCAAAGGAGCGGCCTTTTTCAGGATTGACACTACCCGGAACTTCATTGGCGATGGCTACCTGCGGGCGGAAGGAGGTGGCGTAGCTGCCGTAGAGCGACCATTGCGGGGTGAGGCGGTAGGTAACGCCGAGCGAGGGTGAAAGGTTCCAGCCGTGGTTGTCGGTGTTGGCCTTAAACACGAAGTTGCGGTCGGCGCGGCCGGCGTATTGGTTGTAGTAGTCGGCGCGCAATCCGGCGGACACAATCCATTTTTCGCCAAAGTGCATGTCGTCGTTGGCATACAGCGACACGGTTTTCAGGATTTCGGTTTGCTGCGTGTTGTTGCCTTGGCCGTCGAAGGTGTTCACGCCGGGCTGCGGGGAAATCTGGCCGTACACCGGATTGTACATATTGATGGTGTAGTTGTTGCCGGGGCTTTGGTAGATTTTGCCCAGCAGGCGGTCGTTGTGCATGGCTTCAAGGCCGAAGCCGAGCTTGTGGCGCACGCTGCCCCAGCGCACGTCGCCGTTCAGGTTGAAGGCGAGGTTGTGTACGCGCAAACGGGCGTCCTGTGTGCCGTCGATGCGGCGGCGCACGATGCCAGTGCTGGTGTTGATGCCGGCGGCGGTGTTGGCGATGCGGGCTTTCCAGTCGTCGTAGGTGTGGTAAGTGAAGCCGTAGTTGAAGCGGGCTTTCCAGTTGTCGTTCAGGCGGTGGTCGAGGGTGAACTGGAATAGGTGGTTTTTGCCGCTCTGCTCGCTGAAGGGTTCATCCAGGCGGCGTTCGGCGGGGATGGCCAGAGGTTTGCCGTAGTTTGCGCCTTGGGTGGAGTCGATGAAGGTGCCGCGGTCGAAGGGGATGGTGTAGTCGAGGTATTCGTAGGCGGCGGTGATGGTGGTGTCTTCGCCGATCCATTTGATGGAGGGGGCGATGGTGGTTTGCTTGATTTCGCCGAAGTTGCGCCAGTAGTCGCTTTGGCGGTAGTCGGCGATGAAGCGGTAGGCCAGGCTCTGGCTTTCATTGAGGGGGCCGGTGAAATCCACGCCGATTTGGCGGGCGCTGTGGCTGCCGAGGCTGGCGTTCACAGAGCGGGAAGGTTTGAGCTGCGGCTGTTTGGTGACCACGTTTACCACGCCGCCTGGGTCTTGCACGCCGTAGAGGGTGGAGGCGGGGCCTTTGAGCACTTCCACGCGCTCGGCGGTGGGGCTGAACACGTGGGTTTGCGTCATCTGCATGCCGTTGCGCAGCACGGAGTTGTCGCGGTTGTCGCCGAAGCCGCGTTTCACCACGGCTTCGAGCGTGCCGGCCAGGGTGTTGGCCTGGCGGATGCCGCTCACGGTGAGCAGGGCTTCATCCAGTGAGCCGGGGCGGCGGTCTTCGAGCACGGCGGGGGTAACGATGTTTACGCTGCGGGGCACTTCCAGGAGCGGGGTGTTGCCGCCGCCGATCACGTCGGCGGAAATGGGCTGGTAGCCGCTGGCATAACGGCGGCGGGCGGTGATTTCGATGGTTTCGAGCTCGGCGCTGTCGGTGGCGGTTTCGGCGCTTTGCTGGGCTTGCGCGGCCCGGGTGCCTTCGGCGTGGAGCAGGCCGGGGCTGCCGATGGCGGCAAGGGCGAGGATGAGGGTTTTGAGGTGTGCGTGCTGCGGTTTTTTCATGAAGGGTTTCCCATAAAGAAAGGCAGTGAGAGCTAAGCTACTGCCGTATCGGTTAAAAAATGCTGTATTGAGAACGGTTGGCATTCTAATGGGCGCTGGCTGTTTGGCAAGCCGCGGGCGGGCTAGTTTTAATTAACGTGATGTTTTGTTGATAAAAAATTGTTTGTAAAAGCGGGGTGTTGTTGCAAAAGGGTTACAGATTGGGGCGGAGTTGAATGAAAAGGGCGGGGCTCGGTGGGGGAAAGGGCTGCCTGAAAAGGGTTTTGGGGGAAAATGGCGGGGTTTGGGCTGTGTTGAGGCTTATGTTTTCAGGTAGCCTGTGGGGCAGGGATTGGGCTACCTGAAAAAGGGGATAGATGGTTGGGATTTGCTGGTAAAGGATTTTCAGGTAGCCGTATGTTGCTGTTGAGAAAATGGATTAAGGTGCTGTTTTTTGTGTGCTGGGCGGTGGCGTGGTGGAATCGCGACCGTGTTGGCGAAGACTTGTTTTGGTTTGCAGCCATCATGACGGGTTTTGTGGTGATGCTGAATTGGCAGGATGCTTACTCACTTACTCTCGAACGTAAATGGCGTGGGGATCCCAACCTGTTTTTATTGGCGGCAACGGCGCCGTGGTGGGGCTTGCTCCATCCTTTGCATGAAGTGAGCGGATGGCGGTGGTGGCTGTGGGCTTGTGTGTCGCCGTTGTGGTTGCTGCTTTGGGCGGTGATGGGGATGTGGATGCGGAGGTGGGTGCAGGTGATGCTGCCGGCAATGGTGATATTGGGGCTGCCGCTGATGGTGTGGCACACGCATCAGCTGCATACCGTGCCGTATTCTGCGCTGTATCGGGCGAGCGGGATTGCGCCGGCGGAGTTGGAAGAGATCAGATTCGGTAGGAATGGCCGACGTCATTGGTTGGAACTAGATGGGATAGAGTTGGCGTGCTACCCAAATGAACAAGACACTTCCCCGGTTAATCGGGCGGTGTGCAGCGAAGCGCTGCGCTATGCGGGGCAGGCGTTGGATGTGGCGTATTACCCAAGTATGCCAGGCGGGCGTTACCGTGTGTTTGAAATCGTGGCGCCCGATGGCGTGCTGCTGGATTATGCCACGGCGCATCGGGAATACGCGGCCGATGAGGCGGCAATGTGGCAGAGGTTTGGCAACGGCCTGCTGCTGATGACTTTGCCGTTTTCGATATTGGGCGGGTTGGCTTATTGGGCAGTGGGGGAAGAGGATTAGCCTGGTTTTTTATTTTTCAGGTAGCCTCTTGGCCGCTTGAGGCTACCTGAAAAACCAAATCAGCGTTTGAAGTAGATGTCGATGTAGTCGGCGGCGTTGTCGCAGGGGTTGCCTATCGGCTGCATGCGCCAGTAGCGGCGGGCGTCTTTGGCTTGGAAGAGGAAGGTGCCGCTGCGTTCGCAGGCTTGTCCGTTGTTGAGGTAGGAAACGCGGGTGACGACGTTGCCGGTGAAGTAGAAATGGCGCCGGTCGATAATTTCAATCAGGCCGTCGAGCTTCACGTAATTGCCATCTAGGGCTTGGTAGGCATTGATTTCCAAGCCGTTGCTGCCACGACGGATGGTGGCGGTGCCGAAGCGTTCCCAGCTCACCCATTGCAGGGAAAACATATGCCGACCAAGCAGGCTGCTTTCTGCGGCGGCCACTTCTTCCGGGCTGCCGGTTTGCAGGGAGGCATCGCGCATATCCACGATAGAGGGCAAGTTTTGCGCGGTGGCGGGCTGGAGGCAGGATAATCCGGCTAAGAGCAGGGCGGAAAGCAGGCGTTTGACGGGGCGCATGGCGAGCTCCTTTTAAGGTAAAGTTGTGAAAAGGAATGCTGTATCTCCATCATAGCGCATCTGTTTTTAAACCGCCATAATGGTTTTATTTTTAAGGAAAAGTGTTTGCTTTAGGGCAAATTGTATGCGGCAAGACGTGTTGCGTTTGGCAGAAATTCTGCTTCACTCGTTTTAACTGATATTTCAGGTAGCCTTTTGGCTGTTTGAGGCTACCTGAAAGCGTCTGCTGCAGCGAAGCTAATAAATCCACGAGGCCTGTACAGGCATTTTATAAACCCAAGTATCAGAAAGGAAAACCATGAACCTTATCTCCATTGCCACCATTGCCGGCGTGATTCTGGCCGCGCTGTTTGTGCTCGGTCTCATCCTCACCCGCCTGTACCGCCGCGCCAGCAAAGAAGTGTCGTTTGTGCGCACCGGCTTCGGCGGCGAAAAAGTCATCATGAACGGCGGCGCGATGGTATTGCCTGTGCTGCACGAGATCATCCCGGTAAACATGAACACGCTGCGCCTCGAAGTGCGCCGCGCAGCGCAGCAGGCTCTGATTACCCGCGATCGGATGCGCGTGGACGTGATGGCGGAGTTTTACGTGCGCGTCAAACCCAGCGCCGAGAGCATTGCCACCGCCGCGCAAACGCTGGGCATGAAAACCATGTCGCCGGACGAGCTGAAAGAGCTGGTGGAAGGCAAGTTTGTGGATGCACTGCGCGCCGTGGCCGCCGAAATGGCGATGGAAGAGCTGCACGAAAAACGCGTGGATTTCGTGCAGAAAGTGCAGCAGGTCGTCAGCGAAGACCTGTTCAAAAACGGTCTGGAACTCGAAACCGTCTCCCTCACCGGCCTCGACCAAACCAGCTTCGAATTTTTCAACCCGCAAAACGCCTTTGACGCGGAAGGTTTAACCAAACTCACCGAAACCATCGAAGGCCGCCGCAAAAAACGCAACGAAATCGAACAAGACACCGATTTGGCGATTAAAACCAAAAACCTCGAAGCCGAGCAGCAACGCCTGAAAATCTCGCGCGAAGAAGAATACGCCAAACTCGAACAAGAACGCGAAATCGCCGTGCGCCGCGCCGAACAGGAAGCCAGCATCGCCGAGCAGGAAGCGCAGAAAAAACGCGAAGCGGAAGAAGCCAAAATCGCCGCCGAGCGCGAAGTGGATTTGAAGCGCATCGCCGCCGAACGCGACATCAAAAACGAAGACATCCGCAAAGCCCAAGCCGTCGAGCAGGCGGAGGTTGAACGCCGCAAAGCCATCGAGCTGGCCGAACAGGACCGCGCCATCGCCGTGGCCGAGAAATCGCGTGCCGAATCCGAAGCCAAAGCCGAGGCCGACAAAGCCCGCGCCGCCGCCGTGCGTGAAGAAGAGAGCGTGATTACCGTGCGCGAAACCGAACGCGCCGAGCGTGCCAAAGCCGTGGAGCTGATTGCCGCCGAAGAAGCCGCGCAAAAAGACGCGATTTCGCTCACCGTGGCAGCCGAAGCCGAGAAACAGGCCGCGCAAGACCGTGCCGAAGCCGTGCGCATCGCCGCCGAAGCCGAAGCCGAGAAACAGCGTTTGCAGGCCAAAGGTGAAGCCGACGCCAAAGTCCTGCTGGCGCAGGCGCAAGAGCAGCAATACAAAGTCGATGCCGAAGGCACGCGCGCCGTCAACGAAGCCGCCAACGTGTTGAGCGTTGAGCAAGTTGAAATGCAGGTGCGCCTCGCCCTGTTGAAACACCTGCCCGACATCATCCGCGAATCCGTGCGCCCGATGGAAAACATCGACGGCATCAAGATTTTGCAGGTGAACGGCTTGGGTGGTTTCGGCAACGGCGCAGGCAGCGCGGAAGGCGTGTCAGCCGGCGCCCATGCCGCGCCGGGCAATGCCGCCCTCTCCGACCAAGTGGTGAACAGCGCCCTGCGCTACCGCGCCCAAGCCCCGCTGGTGGACAGCCTGCTCAAAGAGCTGGGCTTGAGCGGCGGCGACATCAACGGCCTCACACAGGGGCTGAACCCGGCTGCATCGACTGCCGCAGCAGAATCCGCAGTGCAAGCGGGAAGCGCGGATGAATAAGTAGTTTGCCGGATGGGAAAAGGCTACCTGAAAACGGTTTGATGGTTTTCAGGTAGCCTTTGTGTTGCGCAAGGGTGTTATTTCACCAGCTTGAGTCTTTTACGTTTGGCGGTGTGCCTTTGCCTGTGCGGGCAAACCGCTTCCCGCGTTGATATGCCGACAGTTTCTCTATATACTTCACAGTTTTGCCGAACCGTTCGGCGCCAATACATTTCGGAAACACTCCAATGAGCAAAGAAACCCGCTACTGTTCTTTTTGCGGCAAATCGGAAGACGAAGTCAAAAACCTGATTGAAGGTGATAATGCATTGATTTGCAATGAATGTGTTGATACCTGCAGTCACATGATCCACAACGGGGATGATGAATCGGACACACCGGAAGGCGGCAGCGAGCGCCTGCCCACCCCGGCCGAAATCGTCAGCAACCTTAACCAGCACGTGATCGGCCAAGAGCAGGCTAAGAAAACCCTGGCCGTGGCCGTGTACAACCACTACAAGCGTCTGCGCCACCCGAAAGAGGGCGACAACGTGGAGCTGGCCAAATCCAACATCCTGCTCATCGGCCCCACCGGTTCGGGCAAAACCTTGCTCGCACAAAGCCTGGCGCGGCGTTTGGACGTGCCGTTCGTGATGGCCGACGCCACCACGCTCACTGAAGCCGGCTACGTGGGCGAAGACGTGGAACAGATCATTACCAAGCTGTTGGGCAACTGCGACTTCAATGTAGAAAAAGCGCAAAAAGGCATTGTCTATATTGATGAAATCGATAAAATTTCGCGCAAGAGCGACAACCCGTCGATTACCCGCGATGTGTCCGGCGAGGGCGTGCAGCAGGCGCTATTGAAGCTGATTGAAGGCACGGTGGCTTCCGTGCCCCCGCAGGGCGGGAGAAAACACCCGAATCAGGATTTTATTCAAGTAGATACCACCAATATCCTGTTTATCTGCGGCGGCGCATTTGCTGGCTTGGAGAAGGTAATCCGCCAGCGCACGGAAAAGGGTGGCATCGGCTTCGGCGCCACGGTGCACAGCAAAGACGAAGATGCCGATGTAACTGAATTGTTTGAAATTGTAGAGCCGGAAGACTTGATTAAATTCGGCCTGATTCCCGAGCTGATCGGCCGCTTGCCGGTGATTGCCACGTTGGCCGAGCTGGACGAAGAGGCGCTGATCAACATCCTCACCGAACCGAAAAATGCGCTGGTGAAACAGTATCAAACGCTGTTTGATATGGAAGGCGTGGAGCTGAAGGTGCAGCCGTCCGCCCTGCGCAGCATTGCCAAACTTGCCATGCAGCGCAAAACCGGCGCGCGCGGGCTGCGCTCGATTGTGGAACGCGCGCTGCTCGATACCATGTTCCGCCTGCCGGACATCAAAGAGCAGGTGAAAACCGTGGTGGTGGACGAAGCGGTGATCGATGAAAACCGCCCGCCTAAGCTGCTCACGGCAGACGGGCAGGAATATCGATTGTCTCAATAGAATAAGTAAAAGGCTACCTGAAAAATCAAGCGGGCTGTATTTGGCTTTTTTGTTTGGCTTCGCCTAAACCCGCTTGTCCCATTTCAACTTCGTTGAAGTTGGCGCTTTAGCTTCGCAGAAACTCGCTTTGCTCGTTTTCAGGTAGCCAATATTGGGAATGATGTGATGTGGCATATTGTGCTAATTGGCTATATCTTTGTTACGCTGATGTTTTCGCTGGCGCAGCCTTCACTGGCGCGGATGCTGATTTACCTGGTGGTGTGGACGATCCTGCCCACATTGTTTGCGTTTTGGGTGGCCTACATCCGTTTGCGCAACAAGCGCCTCAAACAAGCCGAGCGGCAGGCCGGCCAAATCTTGCCAAAACAATAAATTCCCCCTATAATCCCGCAGCTTTCGTTTTGAAAGCTGTTTCTTTTTAACCTCAACGCTCGCATCCGGCACCAAAGGGTGTCTCTGTTTTCAGAGATTCTGTGTGCACGGATGTTTGCTATAACCCTTTGTAAGGAAAATAAATGTCTCAAGTTACTATGCGCCAGATGCTGGAAGCCGGCGTTCACTTCGGCCACCAAACCCGTTACTGGAACCCGAAAATGGAACAATACATTTTCGGCGCCCGCAACAAAATCCACATCATCAACTTGGAAAAAACCCTGCCCCTGTTCCAGGAAGCGCAAGACGCCGTACGCCGTTTGGCAGCCAACAAAGGCACCATCCTATTTGTCGGCACCAAGCGCCAGGCTCGCGACATCGTGCGCGAAGAGGCCACCCGCGCCGGTATGCCTTATGTGGACCACCGTTGGCTGGGCGGCATGCTGACCAACTACAAAACCGTTAAACAGTCTATCAAACGCCTGGAAGAGAAAACCGCCATTTTGGAAAATGCCGAAGCCAGCGGTTACAACAAGAAAGAGCTGCTCACCATTCAGCGCGAAGTGGAAAAACTGGAACGCTCCTTGGGCGGTATTAAAGATATGAAAGGCCTGCCCGACGCGATTTTCGTGATCGATACCGGCTACCAGAAAGGCACGCTCACCGAGGCCGGCAAGCTGGGTATTCCGGTGATCGGCGTGGTGGATAGCAACAACGATCCGGAAGGCGTGAAATACGTGATCCCCGGCAACGACGACTCCGCCAAAGCCATCCGCCTGTACTGCCGCGGCATCGCCGATGCCGTACTGGAAGGCAAAAACCAGGCGCTGGCCGAAACCGTGGCCGCTGCACAGCAGGCCGCTGCCGACGAAGCCGAATCCGCCTAAGTTTGGCATTACATGAGGCTACCTGAAAAACAAACCAAGCCTTCAGGTAGCCTTCAATCTGTCCAGAGTGCGGCATTCGCCGCGTTCATCCCTGAAAATTAGGAGAAAATAATGTCTGCAATTACTGCAAAAATGGTCGCTGACCTGCGTGCTGCCACCGGTTTGGGCATGATGGAATGCAAAAAAGCCTTGGTTGAAGCCAATGGCGACATGGAAAAAGCCGAAGAAATCCTGCGCATCAAATCCGGCGCCAAGGCCAGCAAATTGGCTGGCCGCACCGCTGCCGAAGGCGTGTTGGCCTATGCTATTGAAGGCAATGTAGGTGCCTTGGTGGAAGTGAACTGCGAAACCGACTTCGTGGCCAAAGACACCGGTTTCATCGCTTTCGCCCAGTCTGTCGCCAAAACCGCCGCGCTGAAAAAACCGGCCACGGTTGAAGAGTTGGCTGCATTGGTGGAAGACGAGCGTAAAGCCGTCATTGCCAAGCTGGGCGAGAACATCTCCGTGCGCCGTTTCGAAATCATCGAAGCAGCCAACAGCCTGACCACCTATATCCACGGTGCTGCCGCTACCGAAGGCGTGCTGGTGGAGTACAAAGGTGATGAAACTACCGCCCGTCATGTTGGCATGCACATTGTGGCTTCCAAACCGCAGTGCATTTCTGCCGAGCAGGTGGATCCCGAAGTGGTGGCCAAAGAGCGCCACATCTACACCGAGCAGGCCATCGCTTCCGGCAAACCGGCCGAAATCGCTGCCAAAATGGTGGAAGGCCGCGTGAAGAAGTTCTTGGCTGAAGTGACCTTGTTGGGCCAGCCCTTCGTGATGAATCCCGATCAAACCGTAGAGCAGTTCCTGAAACAGCAGAAAACCGAAATCGTCAACTTCGTCCGCTACAAAGTGGGTGACGGTATCGAGAAAAAAGAAGTGGATTATGCCGCCGAAGTGGCTGCCGCTGCCAAAGTTTAATCGTTAAACTGCTTAAAACCAGCCTCTTTCCGAATGGAACGGGGCTGGTTTTTTGTGCATGATTGTTTGAATTTGATGGAAGCCATATTTTCAGGTAGCCGAGCTTGCTTTCACAAAAATGATAGCGGGCAGTATGTAATTTAATCTTGTTATAGCATAACATCATATTTTAACTGGAAAATTTAACCGTTTATTTTGCTAATTTCCGATAAAGCGGATTATAATGACCACAGTTCGGCGCATTGCCGGACTTTTCCCCATAACTGATTGCCGAGCGGCAGTCCCATCAGGAGAACATTATGAGTAAGACCATGAAAGCCATGACTTATTACGGTGAAAACGATGTCCGTTTCGAAGACCGTCCGGTGCCGACCATCATTGATCCCACCGATGCTATCATTCGTGTTACCAAAACCACTATCTGCGGTACCGACTTGGGCATCATGAAAGGCAAAAACCCGGAAATCGAAGCCGTTGCCCGCGAAAAAACCGGTAAATGGGAAGGACGCATCCTTGGGCATGAAGCAATCGGCGTGGTAGAAGAAGTCGGCTCCGCCGTGAAAGACTTCAAAAAAGGCGATAAAGTAATCGTATCCTGCGTGAGCCGCTGCGGCACTTGCGACAACTGCCAGAAACAACTCTACGCCCACTGCCGCAAAGACGGCGGCTGGATCATGGGCTATATGATCGACGGCACTCAGGCCGAATACGTGCGTACCCCGTTTGCCGACAACTCGCTCTATCACCTGCCCGAAACCCTGAACACCGATGTGGCCGTGTTCCTGTCCGACGCGCTGCCCACCGGCCACGAAATCGGCGTGCAGTATGGCCAGGTAAAACCCGGTGACGCCATTGCCATCGTGGGCGCCGGCCCCGTGGGCATGGGCTGCCTCCTGACTTCCCAGTTCTACTCCCCCGCCACCATCATCGTGGTTGATATGGACGAAAACCGCCTGGCCATGGCCAAGGAAATGGGCGCCACCCACACCGTCAATCCGAACAAGGAAGACGCCGTAGCCAAGATTTTGGAAATCACCGGCGGCCGTGGCGTGGACTGCGCCATGGAAGCCGTGGGCTACCCCGCCACTTGGGACATTTGCCAGCAGGTGGTGAAAGAAGGCGGCCACGTGGCCAACGTGGGCGTGCATGGCAAACCGGTTGAGTTCGATCTGGCCAAACTGTGGATCAAGAACATCACCGTTACCACCGGCCTGGTGAACGCCAACACCACCGGCATGCTGCTGAAAGCCTGCGAATCCAGCAAACTGCCGATGGACAAATTGGCCACCCACCGCTTCAAATTCAGCGAAATGGAAAAGGCCTACGACGTGTTCAAACACGCGGCTGACACCAAAGCGATGAAAGTGATTATCGAGGTGTAAGCCCGATTATTTGCTAGCTTGATGAGGCTACCTGAAATATTTCAGCTCCGCAGAAACTTGCGTTGCTCATTTTTCAGGTAGCCTTTTGCTACATATGAAAGAAGGTGTTTGCTACGGATAAAACGGAAAACAGATTAAACCTTTTGCAGAATTCTTAATTTAAAGGCGGATTTTTATCTGCGTTGAATCTTGCTAAGCTCAAGCACTCAAACGAATAGGGGTTAAGGGTGGATATAAAATTCACCCCTATGGCTGATTGAATGATGATTTTGCAAAGGTTTCAGGCTACCTGAAAATGAGGTTCCACAGGAAGACGAGTTTCTGTGGAGCTGAAATATTTCAGGTAGCCTTTGTTTGATTTGAAAAAGCCGTTTGGCAGGCAAGTTGGTTTAATGCCTCGGCTGGCGGTAGTTGTCGAGATCGACGATGCGCTCGAGCAGCATGTCGCACAGGTCGTCCATGCTGTCTTCGTCGAAGGAGGCGTTTTCGGCCACGAGGTCTTCGAGCCAGTCGAGGCTGCGGCACAGGCGCTGGTAGTTGATGTCGGTGAAGGCGGCGGGGCTGGCGGTGAGTTCGCGCTGGAGCAGGGCGAGGCCGTCGTCGCACAGTGCGTCCCAGGCGCCGAGGCGGCAGGATTCGCAGATGTCTTCGGCCACGCGCGCCATTTCTCCGGTGCTTCCGCTGCTTTCAAACAGGCGTTGGGCTTCTTTGCCGTAGGCGGTGTCTTCAAAGTATTCCTGCCAAGGCTGGAAGGCCATGCCGGGGAAGTTTTGCGGCACGAATTGCTCGGGCAGGCGGGAGAGCAGGGCGAGCAGCTCGTCGGCGGTGTAGAAACGGCCGTGGTAGCCGCTTTTCACGGGGTCGGGGATTTCGCCCCAGTAGTAGCCGCTGAATTCTTCGAGGACGATTTGGAAGGTGTTGTCTTGCCGGTCGATGATGCCGAGGAAGTCGGGGTGCAGCTGGAGCCGGTGGAAGTAGGATGGCAGTTCAGCGGCGGGAACGGTGACGGGGTTGTTGCCGTCGATGTGGCTGTCGTCGGTGTAGAAGGAGTAGAAGATCTGATAGTGGCGGTTCATGATGCGGGCCGGTTGTGCCGTTTGGTGCGGCAATGGAAAGGGGCTGCCTGAAACGGGGTTTGCGGGAACCGGGTTTCGGGTGGGGAAGGTTGGAAGCGTGGCCGCCCGGGTTTTAGCTTCGCAGAAATTCAGCTTCCTGCGGAAACATCGTTTTAGCTTCGCAGAAACTCTGCTTCCTGCGGAAACATCGTTTTCAGGTAGCCTGATGCGGCGGGCGGGGCAGCTGCTTAGGGCTTGCCGGTGCGCGGGCTGATGGTGAGGATTTCGTAACCGGTGTCGGTAACGAGGACTTCGTGCTCCCATTGGGCGGAGAGTTTGCGGTCTTTGGTGACCACGGTCCAACCGTCGTCGAGGATGCGCAGGTGGCGTTTGCCTTGGTTGATCATGGGTTCGATGGTGAAGATCATGCCGGGCTGCAACACGGGGCCGGTGCCTTTTTTGCCGTAGTGGACGACTTGCGGGTCTTCGTGGAAGCCTCGGCCGATGCCGTGGCCGCAGAATTCCTGTACCACGGAGTAGCCGGCGTTTTCGGCCACTTGCTGGCAGGCGTGGCCGATGTCGCCGAGGGTGGCGCCGGGCTTCACGGCGGCGATGCCGGCCATCATGCTCTGGTGGGTGACGTCGATCAGGCGCTGCGCCTGAGGGCTGATGTTGCCCACGGCATACATGCGGCTGGAATCACCGTGGAAGCCATCTTTTTTCAGGGTGATGTCGATGTTGAGGATATCGCCGTTTTTCAGGGGCTTGTCGTTAGGTATGCCGTGACAGATCACGTGGTTTACCGAGGTGCAGCAGGATTTGGGGTAGGGCGGGTTGCCGTAGTGCAGGGGGGCGGGGTAGCCGCCTTGCACGTTCACTTGGTAGTCGTGCACCAGCTGGTTGAGCTCGTTGGTGGTGACGCCGGGTTTGACGAAGTCGCCGATGTAGTCGAGCGCTTCGGCGGCAAGGCGGCCGAGTTCGCGCATTTTGGCGATTTCTTCGGGGGTTTTGATGATGATGGCCATGTTGTTTTCCTAATAATCGGGGAGGCTACCTGAAAATGCTGGCTTCAAGGAAGTTGAAATGGTTTTAGGTAGCCTTTGCTTATTCTTGCTCGCTGTTGCGGCGCGCTCGGCGGGGCAGGCCGTGGGCGCCGTATTTGCGTGGAACGATGCCGCTGCGGGCGAGCAGCATGAGGCCGCCGAGCAGCATCATGCCGAGTGCGGCCAGCGGGGCGAAACCGATATACATTTGGTTGCGCAGGTAGATGGCGGCACCGAGATACATGAGCATGGGGCCGTGTACGATGCTTTGGGTGTTAATGCCGTCGAGCAGGAGCAGGGCGATGCCGCCTGCGGCCAGGGCGAGGGCGACCAGGGTGGCGGTGGTGGGCAGGATGTCGGTGCTGCTGAGAAACCAGATGGCGCCGAAAATAATCAGCAGGACGGGGAGGAAGAGGGAGCTGCGTTGCATGGTGTTTTCCTGTGGAAGGCTACCTGAAAATTTCGGCTGGAATGAAGCGGGTGCGGAGAAATATGTTCAGCTTCGAAGAAGCCGGCGCTTTCAGGTAGCCTCAACGATGGCGTGGGGGTTAGCGGGCCTGTTTCATCAGGCGCTGTTTTTCGCGTTTCCAGTCGGCTTCTTTCATGCTTTGGCGTTTGTCGTGCTGCTTTTTGCCTTTGGCCAGGCCGATGTCCATTTTGATGTAGCCGCGCCGGTAGTGCAGGTTGAGCGGCACGAGGGTGTAGCCGCTGCGCTCCACTTTGCCGATGAGCTTGTTGATTTCGGCCTGTTTGAGCAGGAGTTTGCGCTGCCGCACGGGATCGGGCTTCACGTGGGTGGAGGCGGTGGGCAGGGCGGTGATGTGGCAGCCCACCAGGTAAAATGCGTCTTTTTTCCAGTGAATATAGCTCTCTTTGAGCTGCACGCGGCCGGCGCGGATGGCTTTCACTTCCCAGCCATCGAGCACCAATCCGGCTTCGAGCTGGTCTTCGATGAAATAGTCGTGGAAGGCTTTTTTGTTGTTGGCGATACTCATGATGTTTGCTGCTTCGGTTCAGAAAGCGGATTTTAACAGCAAACCGTGCCGCTGAACATTCACAGAGGTATGCGGAGAAGATAGGCTGAAAGCCGTTTTGCATTTTCAGGTAGCCTCCCGCGCTATGCTACAATCCTCACGTATCCACTCCCGCTAAGGAAAACGCCATGAAACTCTATGTTTACGACCATTGCCCCTTTTGTGTACGCGCCCGCATGATTTTCGGCCTGCGCGGCGTGCCGGTGGAAGAAATCGTATTGCTCAACGACGACGAAGCCACGCCCATCGGCCTTATCGGCGCCAAACAGGTGCCCATCCTGCAAAAGCCCGACGGCAGCCACATGGGCGAGAGCCTCGACATCGTGCGATTTATCGACGAATACGCCGGCCAAGCGCGCCTGAACGAAACCGTCCGCCCCGAAGCGCAGGCCTGGTTTGATAAGGTGGGCAAATACTACAACCGCCTGGTGATGCCGCGCGAAGTGCGCCTTGAGCCGCCGCTGCCCGAATTTGCCACCCAAGCCGCCATCGACTACTTCGTGCACAAAAAAGAGCAAAACATCGGCAACTTCGAGCAAAATCTGGCCGACACACCAAGCTACCTCGAACGCATCCATGCCGACCTGGCCGAGCTTGCCGCCCTGCTGCCCGAGCCCTATTTCAACGGCACCGAGCCCGGCATGGAGGACATCATCCTCTTCCCCGTGCTGCGCAACCTCACGCTGGTGAAAGGCATCGCCTTTCCCGCCAAACTGCAAAGCTACCTCGGGCGCATGGCCGCCGCCAGCAAAGTGCCCACCTATGCCGAGCGTGCCATCTAAGCCATGAACATTTTGGCCGACCAAGCCCGCGAAGCCGCCGCCCGCGCCCGTCTGCAGCACAGCCGGCGTTGGGCCGGCGGCCTGCTGTTGGCTGCTGTATTGCTGTTTGTCGCCTCATCCCTGTTTCTCCATCGCCACCCCGGCATAGGCTACCTGAAAGCCTTCGCCGAAGCCGCTATGGTGGGCGCGCTGGCCGACTGGTTTGCCGTTACCGCCTTATTCCGCCACCCGCTCGGCCTTAAAATCCCCCACACCGCCATCCTCCCGCGCAACCAAAGCCGCATTGCTGACGAGCTCGGCCGCTTCATCGAAACCAACTTCCTGCCCGAGCGCCCCATCGCCATCCGCATCTACCGCCTGCGCCCCGCCGACAAACTCCTGCGCTGGCTCGCACGCGCCGAAAACCGCCGCGAATGGCTGCTCCCCCTCGCGCAAAAACTCCCGGCCGCCCTGCAAAGCATCCCGCCCGAAGAAGCCGCCCGCCTCGGCGCCGCCTTTTTAGCCACGCATGGCAGCGGCAAACAAATCGGAGCCATCCTCTCGCAAAGCCTCCTGCTGCTGGAAAGCCAAGGGCTACCTGAAAACCTGCACACCGCACTGCTCGGCCAAATCCGCCGCTGGCTGCATCAGCCGCACACCCGCGTCTTGCTCGAAGAAAACCTGCGCGCCTGGGCAGAGCAAATCGAAAGCGCCCGGCCTGATACCTGGGATAAAATCAAAGCCCAGCTGCGCGGCCGGCTGGTGGGCCAGATCGACGGCTGGGTGGCGCAAAAAGCCCTCGATTGGGCCGACAACTACACCGCCGCCGCCCTGGCCGACCCGCAGCACGAAATGCGCGCCGCCTTCCGCCGCCAATACCGCCGCTTCGCACTCGAGCTCGCCCAATCCGAAGCCTGGCACCGCAAACTCGCCCTCGCCAAACGCCAGCTTGCCGATTCCCCCGAGCTGCAACGCAGCCTCGCCGGATTGTGGCAAAGTCTTGTCCAGCGCCTCGCCGCCGACGTGCACAGCCCCGATTCAGCCACCCTCCGCCGCCTCGACAGCCTGCTCACCGGCCTGCTGCAACGCTATGCCGCCACACCGCGCCAACAGCGCCACCTCAACGCCCGCCTCGCGCTGCTCGCCCGCAGCCTCGTGCGCCGTTACCGCCGCCGTGCCGCCGAATTCGTGGCCGACAAAGTGAAAAGCTGGGACAGCCGCCAGATGAGCGACAAACTCGAGCTCTCCATCGGCCGCGATTTGCAGTTTATCCGCATCAACGGCACCTTGGTTGGCGGCTTAGTCGGCCTGCTGATTTACACCATCAGCCGCTGGCTGCCTGCATTATAGTTCCTTGTTGCAGTTCATTTTCCAAGGCAAGAGGCTACCTGAAAACAATCAACGCAGATTTCTGCGAAGCTAAAGATTTCAGGTAGCCTATGATAAATATTTACAAGGTAATATTATGAAATATATCTATATATTTATACTGTATTTGTTGTCGGTCTGCTCTCAGGCAGCACCTGGGCTGAGACCTTTTTGATTGCCCGCCAAACATACTTACCGAAATTGTCTGTACTGTTCGTGAATACCGATAGGCTTTTCAATTTGTTAGGAGAAAAAGAAGGGGCAGAGGTATTGAAAAAAAATGTTCAGGAATTGGATGAGTTGCTTGCAAGTTATGAAATGAAAATACCAACAAAAGAATTCTATTTCGGAGAACAGGGTTTGAAAGATTTAATTACAGAGCCCACAGCCACCTTAATTCGGCCGAAAACTCCGCCGATGGCAGCTACTAATGGTATTGATGCCTATATTTACAATTTAAGCACACCCGAGGGCGGAGTAATGCTTGCGAGTAGTAGCAAGGTAACCTTATGGGTGAGTGGGCAGACCGTGCAAGCCAAAATCTTGAATGAAAAAGATGTATTGCCAGGAGAACTCGTGGACTTAATATTAGTGTTAGATCATCCAGTTCGTACGATTGAAGGAGAGCGCATGTTTTTGCAAGTAAATGGAAAATTGGCCTCTCTCGGCGTAGTAACTAATATACATTAACTCAAAGGTAGATTACCTGAAAGCGCCAGCTTCGACGAAATGGAAACAAGCAACGTGAATTTCTATGAAACAAAAATTTTCAGGTAATCCGCACATCCTGTGTTAATACTAACCACATCAACATATCACCATGAACCTCGCCCGCGCCCTTGCCGCCGACCGCATCTCCGTCCTCCATCCCGCCGCCTATTCAGCCGGAGCGCCGCAAAGCCTCGACACCATTTTTAAAGACGGCATCGCCTACCTTGCCGACTACCCGCCCGCCCGTTTTTACTTCGTCCGCTTCCCCGACGAAACCATCGCCATCCAAACCCCGCGCGGCGAAGCCCGCTGCTTCGGCAAATACGGCTACGGAGGCAGCTATTTCGTGCAGCTTGCCGATGGCGCCGTGTGGCTGTATTCGCCGCAGGCCGAAAACGGGTGGGAACAGGAATGGGTGTTGGCCAACAGCAGCCTGGCCTTGTTTGTGCAAAGCTATTGCCGGCTGATGGCCGCCGTGTTCCGGCTGAAAGCCGATTTTGCCGGCGGCGGGGAAAAGGGTGAAACCTTTGCCGCCCAACTGCAAAGCTGGCTCGCCCAAGCCGACCCCGCCGCCGCAGCCGGCGACGCCTTCTGGCCCACCCCGTTTTATGAAATCGAAGAAGGTTTTTTCCCGCTGGCGCACAACCCCGTACACCGCCAAATCGGCATGCCCGAACACCGCTATCAGGAAAATCAGGCTACCTGAAAACGATGTTTCCGAAGGAAGCAGAGTTTCTGCGAAGCTAAAACCCAAACCACGCAAACGGCAAAACATGACACCCCAGCCACGCCCGCCCAGCCCCGGAGAAACCCGCCTGCTGCACATCCTGCTCCGGCGCATCCGCCCCCAATATGCCGCGCTCCCCATCAGCTTCCCCGAGCGTGTCGCCTCCCTCGAAGACGGCGGCATGGGCAGTTTCTCCTTCGCCTACGAAGAAGAAAGAAAAGATAATTTGCCCACCCTCGCCATCGCCGAATACCAGTTTCCAGACCAAGACGGCGTCCCCGTATTGGCCACCCTGTATGCCTATGGCGACGGCCGGCTGCACAGCCTAGACATCTGGAAGGCAGACTTCAGCCCCCTGCTTGCCTATCCCGAAATCCCGTAACCTGCAATCTGCCCGGGTAAGCCAAATATTTTTCAGGTAGCCTCAGCCGGCCGCCGGAGGCTACCTGAAAAAAGGAACGAGCTTCTGCCAACCTCAACCCGAGCCAACTATCATGCATTCCCGCCGCACCTTCCTCCAAACCGCCGCAGCCGCCATACTGTCCGCCTGCTCCACCGCCGTATCCGCACGCTCGCCCCGAGCGGGCAGGGCGGACAGCCCACAATATCTCGCCCACGAAAGGAAACCCGCCATGAACACCATCTCCCATCTCGGCGCCGACCTGTTCTACCGCACCGGCGGCCCAGCCGGCGCGCCCGCCCTCCTGCTGCTGCACGGCGGCTTGGGCTCGGCGGAAGACTTCGCCGCCCTCATGCCCGAGCTGCAACGGCACTTTTTTACCATCGAAACCGACACGCGCGGCCACGGCCGTTCCACCCGCGGCAGTGTCCCGCTCACCTACGCCCAGATTGCCGACGACGCCCGCCATCTGGCCGACGCGCTCGGTTTGCGCGCCTACCACCTGTTCGGCTTTTCCGACGGAGGCACGGCGGCCTACCGCTTGGCCGCCGCCGATGCGCGGGTGCAGTCCGTGCTCACTGTGGGCGCGTCGTGGCACAGCCGCCAGCTTGCCGCCGTGCGCGAGATGTTCGAAAGCCTCACGCCCGAATTTTTCCGCGAAAATATGGCCGCGCAAGTGGCTGCCTACGAAAAACTGAACCCGCAGCCCGACCTGCCCGCGCTCGCCGCCGCCTTGAAACAGCTGTGGCTGGACACTTCGGCCACCGGCTATCCAAACGAAGCCGTTGCCCGAATCCAAGCCCCCGTGCTGGCCGCGCGCGGCGAGGGCGACTTCCTGCTGTCGCTCAACGATTTGGCCGACTTGCGCTGCGCACCGTGCTGCCCGAAGCGCACCTGATGAATGTGCCATTCGCGCAGCACGAAGCCATCAAAGAACAGCCCGCCATCCTGTGGGCGGCAGCCAAAGCGTTTTACCGTTTGTAAACACCTTATCCATATTTTCAGGTAGCCTCCAGCCGGCCGCCGGAAGGCTACCTGAAAACCGCAACCCAGCTCAAACCAGCTATTTTCTGAAAGGATTCCCCATGCTTCTCACCCGCCAGCAAGCCCTCGCCATTTTCCGCCGCCGCGTGTCCACCCGCTATTACGACCCCGCGCGCAAAATCAGTGCCGAAGACTTTGCCGCCATCCTCGATTTCGGCCGCCTCTCGCCCAGCTCCGTCGGCAGCGAGCCGTGGCGCTTCCTGGTGGTGCAGAATGCCGGGCTGCGCGAGCAGATCAAACCCGTGGCCTGGGGCATGCAGACCGCCATTGCCGAAGCCAGCCACCTCGTGATCCTGCTGGCGAAAAAACACGCCCGCTACGATAGCCCCTTTTTCAGCGAACTGATGAGCCGGCGCGGCTTCACGCCCGAGCAGCGCGCCGCCGCCCTCGAACGCTACCGCAGCTTTCAAACCCACGACATGCCCATCGCCGATAACGAACGCGCCCTATTCGACTGGGCCAGCAAGCAAACTTACATTGCGCTGGCCAATATGCTCACCGGTGCCGCCATGCTCGGCATCGATTCCTGCCCGATCGAAGGCATGGACTACGCCGCCGTGGAAAACATCCTGGCCGAAGCCGGGCTGCTCGATCCCGCCGAATACGGCGTATCTGTGGCCGCCACATTCGGCTACCGCGCCCGCGACATTTCGCCGAAACCGCGCCGCGACGCTGCCGAAACCGTGGTGTGGGCGGAATAGGGCGCCCGATTGCGCGGAAGGTTTCAGTTTCGCAGAAGCCCGTACCGTTTGTTTTCAGATAGCCTGTTTGCCATGCAGGCTACTTGAAAATCCGGCATAGCGTTGCCGCAAACGCCAGGCCGACTAAGGAAACTTCGGATTGCCTTCAGCAGAAAGTTTAACTGCGCTGAAGCCACATTTTGGTTTTCAGGTAGCCTCCAAGCGCAGGCAAAACGCCGCCCATCCCATAAGGAAACCGCATGAGCGCCCCCATCTGCCTCTACCACCCGCTGCACACCCTCAAGCCCTTCGGCGAAAACATCTGGATTGCCGACGGCGGCATCGTCCGCATGGCCTTCCCGCTCGGCGTGCGCATCCCCTTCAGCACCCGCATGACCGTGGTGCGCCTCTCCGACGGCGGCCTGTGGTGCCACTCGCCCATCGAGCCTGCGCCCGAACTTTTGGCGCAAATCAACGCGCTGGGCGAAGTGCGCCACCTCGTGTCGCCCAACCGCATCCACTATGCCCACATCGCCGCCTGGAAAACGCACTACCCGCAAGCCGTAGCCTGGGCCAGCCTCGGCGTGCGCGAACGGGCAAAATCCCAGCACATCCCCGTCTCCTTCGATGCCGACCTAGGCAGCGCCGCCCCGCCGCAATGGGCGGCCGACATTGCGCAATTGCCCTTCCTCGGCAGCCGCGCCATGACCGAAACCGTTTTCTTCCACCGCGCCAGCCGCACGCTCATCCTGGCCGACCTCATCGAAAACTTCGAAGCAGACCGATTCCCCAGCCGATTTTGGGCGGGCGTGATGAAACTCGCCGGCCTTGCCGCGCCCAATGGCACAACCCCGCCCGACTGGCGCGCCACCTTCACCGACCGCGCCGCCGCCCGCCAAAGCCTCGCGCAAATGCTGGCCTGGCAGCCGAAAAAAATCATCCTCGCCCACGGCCGCTGCTGCGAAGCAAACGGCACGGCAGAGCTGCGCCGCGCGTTTGGGTGGTTGATATAATGCCGTGAGGCTACCTGAAAAGTCAGGCAAACCTACCGCCGTTTTACACCAAGCAAGGAATCCAGTATGCAAACCATCGGCATCATCGGCGGCATGAGCCCCGAAAGCACCGTGCTCTACTACCAAGCCATCAACCGCGAAACCAACCGCCGCCTGGGCGGCAACCGCAGCGCCAAAATCATCCTCGACAGCGTGGATTTCGAAGACATTGTGCGCCTGCAGGCCGCCGGCGATTGGGCGGCCGCCGGGCAATATCTGGCCGCCAGTGCGCGCAAACTGCAAGCCGCCGGTGCGGACTTCCTGCTGCTGACCACCAACACCATGCACAAAGTCACCCCGGCCATCAAACAGGCGGTGCGCATCCCGCTGCTGCATATTGTGGATGCCACCGCCGCCGTTATCAAACGGCAAGGCCTGCACACTGTCGGCCTGCTCGGCACCCGCTTCACCATGAGCGACGGCTTCTACACCGAGCGTATGGCGGCGCAGGGCGTGCGCTGCGTCGTGCCGGGCGCCGCCGAGCAGGATGAAATCCACCGCATTATTTTTGAGGAATTATGCCGCAACCAAATCCGCCCCGAATCGGCACGCTGTTTCCAAAGCGTTATCCGAGGCCTGCAGGGGCAGGGCGCGCAAGGCATCATCCTCGGCTGCACCGAAATCTGCCTGATTGTGCACGAGGCCGACACGCTGCTGCCGGTGTTCGACAGCACGGCGATTCATGCGCTGGCGGCGGTGGAGGCGGCATTGGGCTGATGGGCGGGAGTACGGGTTTGCCGCACGGAATGGCGGCTACCTGAAAACTCCGGCTTTTGCAGAGCAAAAACGGCAGCAGGTTGCAGAAAGGGTTTGCGGCAAGAAAAAAGCCCCGGCCGGGAAGGCTGGGGCTTTATGTTTGGGCAGGATGTTTTGACTATATGGAAGCCTGTGTTTCGGCTTCGCAGAGGCTGGCGTTTTCAGGTAGCCTGCGGCGGGTTTAGCTTGGGGATTGGGCTTCTTCTTCGGCTTTGCGCTGGCGCAGATAGTCGCGGGCGGCGGCTTTTTCGGCTTCGTTGCCGTAGCGGAGGTTTTTGAGGGCGCGGCGGTAGGCGGCTTGCTGTTGGGCGGCGGCGATTTCTTGGCGGCGGAAGTTTTCGCGGTTGGCAGGCACGGCGCGTTGGCTTTGTTGGGCTTGGGCGCTGGCCATGGCGCGGGCGATGAGGTCGGCGGGGTTGAAGGCGGGTTTGGCCGGGCCGGCGGTTGGGGAGGGGCTTGGTGCGGCGGCTTGGGCGGCTGCGGCGCGTTCGGCGAGGTGTGCTTGGCGTTCGGCGGCGAGGCGCTGCTGGCGGTGGATGCGCTGTTGGTGGCGCTGTTTGGCGTGGTCGGCGGCGGCACGGCGGGGGTCGGCGCTTTGGGCGGCGGCACCGGCACGGGGCAGGAAGGGGTCGGCCACGGGGCGCATGTCGATGCAGTCCACGGGGCAGGGCGGCAGGCAGAGCCCGCAGCCGGTGCATTCGTCTGCCAGCACGGTGTGCATGAGTTTGGAGGCGCCGAGAATGGCGTCGACGGGGCAGGCTTTGATGCAGGCGGTGCAGCCGATGCAGGCGGCTTCGTCGATATGGGCGAGGGCTTTTGCGTCGGCTTTTTCGGGCTGGGCGAGGGGTAGGGGCGGGGTGTGCAGCAGGGCGGCGAGCTCGTGCATCACGATTTCGCCGCCGGGCGGGCAGAGGTTGATGGGGGCTTCTCGGCGCGCCATGGCTTGGGCGTAGGGGGCGCAGCCGTCGTAGCCGCATTGGCGGCATTGGGTTTGCGGCAGCAGGGCTTCGATTTGGCTGGCGGTGGGCATGGCGGGCGGGGAGGAAGGGAAGGGCGGAAGGGCGGGATTTTAGCATGCGGACGTGGCGGGATGCTGTTTGGGTTTTGCTTGGCCGCCGCGTGCCTTGTTTGCTTTAATTTTGTTCGGGCTACCTGAAAAGTTCTGGGGCGGGTGGTGGGAAGTAATAAAGGTTGATTGTTGATTGATTTTCTTTGGGAATAGGTTTCAGGTAGCCTTTGAAGGCTACCTGAAAAATGGGTGACTTTGAAACTGAAGCCGGCCTGTGGCGTACCGCCTTATCCAGCGGGAAAGGGATGGTTTGCAGCCGGAATTTGAGGCTACCTGAAAAGTTCGGCAGGATTTTTCAGGTAGCCTCGGATGCCCGGCGGGCTACAGCTCGAAATCGCCCAAATCTTCGGCATTGACTTCGGCGTCGATCTGGCCGATGAGGTAGGAGGAGATTTCCACTTCCTGCGGGGCAACCTGTACGTTGTCGGAGGAGAGCCAGGCGTTGATCCAAGGGATCGGGTTTTGCGCGGAGGCGGGGAAGGCGGGCTGGAGGCCGACGGCCTGCATGCGCAGGTTGGTAATATATTCAACGTATTGGCAGAGGATGTCTTTGTTTAGGCCGATCATGGAGCCGTCTTTAAACAGGTATTCGGCCCATTCTTTTTCCTGCAGGGCGGCTTTTTTAAACAGCTCGAAGCAGTCTTGCTCTAGTTCGGCGGCGATTTCGGCCATTTCGGGGTCGTCGGCGCCGGCACGCATCAGGTTGAGCATATGCTGGGTGCTGGTGAGGTGCAGGGCTTCATCGCGGGCAATTAGCTTGATGATTTTGGCGTTGCCTTCCATCAGCTCGCGCTCGGCAAAGGCAAACGAACAGGCGAAGGAAACATAAAAACGGATGGCTTCGAGTACATTGACGCACATCAGGCAGAGGTAGAGCTTTTTCTTAAGCTCGCGCAGGTTGACCACGATGGTTTTGCCGTTTACGCGGTGTTCGCCTTCGCCCAAGAGATTGTAATATTGGGTATATTCGATCAAATCATCGTAATAGCAGGCGATGTCTTCCGCGCGGGCGATGATGTATTCGTTCTGTACGATGTCGTCGAACACGATGGAGGGGTCGTTGACGATATTGCGGATGATGTGGGTATAGCTGCGCGAATGGATGGTTTCGCTGAAGCTCCACGTTTCAATCCAAGTTTCCAGCTCGGGAATGGACACCAAGGGCAGCAAAGCCACGTTTGGACTGCGGCCTTGGATGGAGTCGAGCAGGGTCTGATATTTTAAGTTGCTGATGAAAATATGCTTTTCGTGTTCGGGCAGATTCGCATAGTCGATACGGTCGCGCGACACGTCGATTTCTTCCGGCCGCCAGAAAAACGACAGTTGTTTTTCAATCAGTTTTTCAAATACTTCGTATTTCTGCTGGTCGTAGCGGGCAACGTTTACCGGCTGACCGAAAAACATCGGCTCTTTGAGCGCGTCGTTTTGGGTTTTGGAAAAGGTGCTGTAGGACATGACTAGGTGTTCGCAGGACATGGCGGGTCTCTTTAAGTTAGAATCTATTAAATTATTACTTAATAAATTTAAAATTTAGAATCTATTGCGTAAATTTATTCACAACAAATATTAACAAATGTTTTACCAAGAGATGTCAATTTACATGTTCCTTTTCTTAATATTACGCTTCTTTCTTTTAAACAATCCTCAATAAAGTCAGAAGAATATCCAATAGATAATGCTAATTCTTCTTTTGACATAATCTGTAATTGTTTCTGTATAGAATTTTTTAATTCATTGATTTGATTATATTTACTTAAATAAAAATATAGATTTGTAGTATAAAATTCTCCATATTTTTCATCCATTGTATATTTTCGTGTTAAATCCACTTGAATCAAACCAAGATGTGCTAAATTGTCCAAAGATATAGAGTTTTTCTTAATATTCTCTTCTCCAAATGCTAAACATATTACATCACTAAGAGTTAAATCTCCATCAAGATACGTCATATAATATTCGCCAACGGCTATTTCGTTCAAATTTTCTTTGATAAATTTAAGTAATCTAGCATCATGTGAAGAAAGTGATTTCAGTTTTTCAACAAACCCATTATGGATAATTTCATTATTTCTATTATCAAATGAAGAAGCTACTAATTTTGCAAACATTTTTCTTAGTTCATTTTCTTCTAAATAATACTGAGCAGCCTCCATTGCTGGACCTAAGATACTCATCTTGGGTTCTTGAATATTTTCAGCAGGGATATCTTCTAATTCTCTATTAATTTTTCTCGAAAAATCTTCTATTTCAGTTCTTCTTTTAATTTCTTGTTTTTCAAGCCAATTATCAATAGTTCCAAAAACCTGCTTCCAGATTAAATTAAATGTGTGTGCAGGGGCTTCAGCCCCTTTTGTTATCAAGGTAGTGGCACCTGCCGTTATCACAGAAGTAATAATTGTGGCATCCATAATATCTATATCCAATTTTTTTATAAAGGTTTAAATATTTTCAAAATAGTCGTCAATATGTTTAAATCTTACAAGCCCCGCCTGCACATCCATCATCCTGAATATCCGTCTGGGTATCGTCCGCACCGTCACGAGTGTTGTGGTAATACAGGGTTTTGACGCCGTATTTGTAGGCGGTCAGCAGGTCTTTGAGCATTTGTTTCATGGAAACTTTATTGCCTTCGAACTTGCCCGGGTCGTAGGCAGTGTTGGCGGAAATGGATTGGTCGACAAATTTCTGCATGACGCCGACCAGTTTCAGGTAGCCGTCGTTGCCCGGAAGCTGCCACAGGGTTTCGTAGGCGTCTTTCAGTCTTTCAAATTCGGGGACGACCTGTTTCAGGATGCCATCTTTCGATGCTTTGACCGTCACCAGACCGCGTGGAGGCTCGATGCCGTTGGTGGCATTGGCGATTTGCGAGCTGGTTTCAGACGGCATGAGTGCGGTCAGCGTAGAATTGCGCAGGCCGTATTTGACGATGTCGGTGCGCAGGCTCTCCCAGTCGCACAACAGCGGTTCGCTGCACACGGCGTCCAAGTCTTTTTTGTAGGTATCGATGGGCAGTTTGCCTTGCGAATACACAGTTTCCTTGAAAAGCGGACACGCGCCGTATTCTTTGGCGAGGTTCACGGACGCTTTGAGCAGATAATACTGCATGGCTTCAAAGGTGCGGTGGGTTAAACCCAATGCGGAACCGTCGCTGTAACGCACGCCGTTTTTCGCCAAATAGTAGGCGTAGTTGATGACGCCGATGCCGAGGGTGCGTCGGTTCATGGTGGCGGTGCGGGCGGCTTCGACCGGATAGTCTTGATAATCCAGCAGGGCATCGAGTGCGCGCACGGTCAAATCGGCGAGTTCTTCCAATTCGTCCAAATTGTTTAATGCGCCCAAGTTGAAAGCGGACAATGTACACAAGGCGATTTCGCCGTTCGGATCGTTGATGTTGTCCAGCGGTTTGGTCGGCAGGGCGATTTCCATACACAGATTGGACTGATGTACGGGCGCGACGCGCGGGTCAAACGGGCTGTGGGTATTGCAGTGATCGACGTTTTGGATATAGATACGCCCTGTTCCGGCGCGCTCCTGCATGAGCGTGGAGAACAAATCGGTGGCCGACAAAGTGCGTTTGCGGATGTTCGGATCTTGCTCGTATTTCGTGTAAAGACGCTCGAACTCGTCTTGATCGGCAAAGAATGCGTCGTACAAGCCGGGGACTTCATTGGGCGAGAACAAGGTGATGTTGCCGCCTTTAATCAGACGGGTATAGAGCAGGCGGTTGATTTGCACGCCGTAATCCAACTGACGGATACGGTTGTCTTCGACGCCCCGGTTGTTTTTCAGCACCAGCAGGCTTTCGGCTTCGATGTGCCACAAGGGATAGAACAAAGTCGCCGCGCCGCCGCGCACACCGCCTTGCGAGCAGGATTTGACCGCCGCTTGGAACATTTTGAAGAACGGGATGCAGCCGGTGTGTTGCGCTTCGCCGCCGCGTATTTCACTGCCCAAGCCGCGGATGCGTCCGGCGTTGATACCGATGCCCGCGCGTTGGGAAACGTATTTCACAATCGCGCTGGTCGTCGCATTGATGGAATCCAGACTGTCGTCGCATTCGATCAATACGCAGCTTGAGAACTGACGCGTCGGCGTACGTACACCGCTCATAATCGGGGTCGGCAGCGATACTTTGAACGTAGAAACGGCATCGTAAAAGCGTTTGACGTAGTCCAGACGCGTTTCTTTCGGATATTTGCTGAAGAGGCACATCGCCACCAAAACGTATAAAAACTGCGGCGTTTCATAAATCTGGCGGGTAACGCGGTTCTGCACCAGATATTTGCCCTCAAGCTGCTTCACGGCCGCATAGGAAAAAGTCATGTCGCGGCTGTGGTCGATATAGGCATCCAGCTCGTCGAATTCTTCGCGGCTGTAATCCTCGATGATGTGGCGGTCGTATTTGCCCGCGTCGGTCAGTTTTTTAACATGGTCGTACAGGTGCGGCGGCTCGAACTCGCCATAGGCGATTTTGCGCAGGTGGAAAATCGCCAGACGCGCGGCGAGATACTGATAGTCGGGCGTATCTTGGGAAATCAGGTCGGCGGCGGCTTTGATGATGGTTTCGTGGATGTCGTCGGTACGGATGCCGTTGTAAAACTGGATGTGCGATTTGAGTTCGACCTGCGATACGGAAACATTGCTCAAACCTTGGGCGGCCCAGGTAACCACGCGGTGGATTTTATCCAGGTTGATCGGTTCCAAGCGGCCGTCGCGCTTGGTGACTTTGAGATTAACGGTATCGTTCATTTTCCCATCCTGATTTCGAGTGACAACACAAGATAATGTGTTCGGTGAGTGAAACTCGCACAATATAATGTATTTTGGCGGCAAAAAAAAGATTGCGGAATGTAAGGCTTTGTGGCAGGGCGGTGTATGGGTGGGCGTATGGATTTCTAAACCAATCACTTATGCCAAATAAAAATAATTTCTATTGAAACTGCTGGAGTGATTGCTTGAGTGGGGAATGCAACGGTGCAGGGAGGCTACCTGAAAAAGGCTACCTGAAAACTGCGCTACCATTTTTCAGGTAGCCTCCTTTGGCCGGCGATAAAACAACGCTGCTTCCGAGGGGGAAGCAGCGTTGCGGTTTGCGGCAGCGGTAAGCGCCGGCCGCAGCTTGGGTTTACACCACGCCTTGGGCCAGCATGGCGTCGGCCACTTTCTTGAAGCCGGCGATGTTGGCGCCGTTCACGTAGTTGGTGTAGCCGTTTTCCGTGCCGTTGGCCACGCAGTTTTCGTGGATGTTGCCCATGATGTCAAACAGGCGGCTGTCCACTTCTTCGCTGCTCCAAGAGAGGCGGATGGCGTTCTGGCTCATTTCGAGGCCGGAAGTGGCCACGCCGCCGGCGTTGCTGGCTTTGCCCGGGGCGTAGAGGATTTTCGCGTCGGTGAAGGCTTTAACCGCATCCAGGGTAGAGGGCATGTTGGCGCCTTCGGCCACGCAGATGCAGCCGTTTTTCAGCAGGGCTTGGGCTTCTTCGCCGTTGAGCTCGTTTTGGGTGGCGCAGGGCAGGGCCACATCGCAGGGCACGTGCCACGGGCGTTTGCCTTCGTGGTATTCCAGGCCTTGCTCTTTGGCATACACGGAGAGGCGTTCGCGGCGCACGTTTTTCAGCTCGCTCAAGGCCTGCCATTGGGCTTCGGTCATGCCGCTGTCGGCAAATTTCACGAAGCCGCCGGAATCAGACACGGTTTGCACTTTGGCGCCCAGTTGCAGGGCTTTTTGGGCAGCGTATTGGGCCACGTTGCCGGAGCCGGAGATGACCACGCGTTTGCCTTGGATGCTGTCGTTGCGGGTTTTCAGCATGTTTTCGGTGAAATACACGGTGCCGTAGCCGGTGGCTTCGGGGCGGATCAGGCTGCCGCCGTAGCTGAGGCCTTTGCCGGTGAGCACGGAGGCGAATTCGTTGCGTACGCGTTTGTATTGGCCGTAGAGGTAGCCGATTTCGCGCGCGCCCACGCCGATATCGCCGGCGGGCACGTCCAAGTCGGCGCCGATGTGGCGGGCGAGCTCGGTCATGAAGGCTTGGCAGAAACGCATCACTTCGCCGTCGCTCTTGCCTTTGGGATCGAAGTCGGAGCCGCCTTTGCCGCCGCCCATGGGCAGGGTGGTGAGGCCGTTTTTAAATACCTGCTCAAAGGCCAGGAATTTGAGCACGCCCAGGTTTACGGTGGGGTGGAAGCGCAGGCCGCCTTTGTAGGGGCCGATGGCGGAGTTCATCTGCACGCGGTAGCCGCGGTTTACCTGCACCTGGCCTTGGTCGTCTACCCAGGAGATGCGGAACAGGATCACGCGCTCGGGCTCAACCAGGCGGCCGAGCAGGTTGTGTTTGGTGTATTGGGGATTTTTGGAGAGGAACGGGGCAAGGCTGCCGAAAACTTCTTCTACGGCTTGATGGAAGGTGGCTTGTTCGGGATCGCGCTGTTTGATTTGTTGGAACAGGGTATTCAGGTCGCTCATGGGGCACTCCTTGATGTTGGGTTAAGCAGACAGGGGAAGGCTGGATCACTTTCGGGCAGATTATTGAGCCCGCGCAGAAAACGGATAATCATGCTGAAAAGCCGCCTGCGTGCGCGGCATTCTACCCCATTTGCCCTGTTTTCGGTAGGACGGTGCAAGTGAATGAACCGGCTTGGCTTGCGGTTGCGGGAAAATGGAGCGGCAAAGAGATAGCGGCGGGTGTCGGGCTTAGGATAATAATGAAATAATTGGGGAAAAACGGATTGGTAGGGCATGGCACAAGCGATCAGAATGCCAGCAAACGGCCGATATTGCGCTCGGTGGCGGCGGCCACTTCCTGCCAGCTTATGCCGCGCAGCGCGGCCACGGTTTCGGCCACGCGCCGCACGTTGGCGGGGGTGTTTTCCGTTTCGCCGGCGGGAACCATAAAGGGGCTGTCGGTTTCCAGCACGAGGTGTTCTAAGGGAAGCTGTGCGGCGGCGGTGCGCACTTTGCGGGCGTTGGGATTGAGCGCCAGCGTGCCGATGCCGATGAACAGGCCGCAGCCGATTAAGGCGTGTGCTTCTTCGAGGCTACCTGAAAAACCGTGGGCGATGCCGCCGCAGTGAAAGCTGGTTTGCTTGAGCGCGGCCACGGTGTCGGCGGCGGCGCGCACGTGGTGCAAGATGACGGGGCGGCGGTATTGCTTGGCGAGCTCAAGCTGGGCGAGCAGGGCAGTTTGCTGCGCGGCGCGGGTTTGTTTGCGTTCGCCGTAGTAGTCCAGCCCGATTTCGCCTGCCAGCAGTTTGGGATGGGTTTGCAGCAGGGCGGCGCTTTGGTCGAGCAGTTGGGATGAAAATTGTTCGGCAAACCAGGGGTGCAGGCCGATGGCGCCGTAGCATTCGGGCGGGCGGTGCAGGCGGCAGACGCTGTCGAAATCGCCTGCGTGCGCGGCGGGGACGATAAAACGCTTCACCCCCTCGGCGCGGGCGTTGCTGAGGATTTCAGGTAGCCTGCCGGCGAGGGCGGGGTCGGCGAGGTGGCAATGGCTGTCGGTGAGCATGGAGGGAGTATAGCGCAAAAAGGATTGGGTTTTCAGGTGGCCTATGGCAGGCAGGGAGGCTACCTGAAAATATAGGCACCAACCAGGTGAGCCGGATTTTTTGCAGCTGAGGCGCGGCATACCGCCGCCCGTGCTAAACGGCGGTTTACATTTGCCTGCGCTACAATCCGCGCCCTTTTCAGTTAATGCAAACGGACGGAATTTTATGTGGTGGGTGTTGGCGCTGGTGGTGTTGGTGATGCAGCTGTTTGGCTGGCTGTTTGGGCGCGGGCTGATTTGGCTGCTGGATGGCTACCTGAAAAAGGGCGGGCGGCGCGTGGTGTGGCTGCTGGTGTTTGGCGTGGGCAACGGGTTGTTTGCGCTGTCTTTCCTGCGCGTGTGGCCGCTGCTGTTCCGGCTCATTTCGCTGTGGATGGTGGTGTTGCTGTACGGCGTGCTCACCATGCTGGCGGTGTGGCTTCTGGGGCGGCTGCTGCGGCTGAAGTGGCCGCCGGAGCGCACGGCGCGGCTGCGGCGGGTGGCGGCCGTGCTGTTGTTTGGCGGGCTGTTTGCCCTCTCGTTGTATAACGCCTACACGCCGGTGGTGCGGCATTATTCTGTGCGGATTAACAAGCCTTTGGGCAGGCCGGTGCGTATCGGCATGGCCAGCGACCTGCATTTGGGCGTGCTGTTCGGCAGCCGGCAGATCGACGAGCTGGTGCGCATCATGCAGCGCGAGCGGGTGGACATCATCCTGTTGCCCGGCGACCTGATGGACGACGACACCGAGGCCTACCGCCTGGAAAATATGCAGCCGCATTTGCAGCGCCTGCGCGCGCCCTTGGGCGTGTATGCCACGCTGGGCAACCATGATTTGTTCGGCCATCAGGCGGAGATTGCCGCCGCGCTGCAAGAGGCGGGGATTACCGTGCTGCACGACAGCGCGGTGCTGGTGGATCAGCGCTTTTGGGTGGTCGGCCGGCCGGACGAGATGGACACGCAGCGCGCGGATACCGCCGATTTGCTGGCCCAAACCGACACTGCCCAGCCCGTGTTCCTGCTCGACCACCGCCCCACTTCCATCGCGCAGCACGAAAAATTGCCGATTGATATCCAAATGTCCGGCCATGTGCACAATGGGCAGATTTTCCCTGCCAACCTCTTGGTGAAGCTGCTCAACGATTTGGCCTACGGCTACGAGGCGCGCGGGCAGGGGCATTATTTCGTTACCTCCGGCTACGGCTTCTGGGGCGTGCCGCTGCGGCTGGGCTCGCAATCGGAGGTGGTGGTGATTGATGTGGCGGGGGAGTAGGGCTGGGTTGATGATGAAAGTGAAGAGGCTACCTGAAAAAGTTAGGCAGATTGGGCATTGATGCTTGGTTGGCGGCAGAGGAAACGAGGCAAGAGAAATTTTTCAGGTAGCCTTTTGCCGGATAGATGGGCTACCTGAAAAAAAGTGGGGCGAATTTGGTGGAAATGAGATGGGCTAGCCCTGCTGATTAGGAAAGTGCAATAATTTCCGACGCTCCGGATGTACCCAGCTTTCAAACACACAGGCCCTCCCTCTGTAAAAATCGGGATTGAATAAGTCGATACCGAAATGGCTGCAATAGCGCTCCACCATTTCCGGAGTCAGCCGGTCTTTGATGCGCCGGGCTTGGTATTGTTCAAATTCCTCAAATGGGAGGGGATCACCCCTTTCTTCAAACTCCCAGCGGCTTTCATGATGTGCCGCAATATAACGGTAGGGAAATTGATTGCGCCAGCCTGTCCCTGTTGCAGAAAGCACTTTTTCTGGCCGTGTACCATCTTCATAAAGAAACTGTGTCGAACCCGGTTTAATTTGAGGAATATCCCGTACCAAGGTTACGGCTATCTCGCGCACTCCTAATTTCTCACATAAATAAGGAGGATCCGCATTAAGGTCTGTACCATTGGGACTATTATTAACATAAACGCACCAATTAGACTGGGTTTCGGAAACCATCACTTTGGATCGGTTGAGTGGCAGCAGGCTATTCAATCGCTCCTCCCATGTGCCCCCGATATCAATTTTTCTAGTGGGGGTAGGATATTCATTAACTATATCCCGCTTACGTTCCCACTGCACGATAAAATCAACCAGCTCGGCATAGGGAACCTCGAGAAAAGCTAAGGTAGTTGTAGTCGGTGCATAGCGGTGGAGAAAGAATTCAGGGTCGCGCATGGAGGGGCTTCCGGAAGGTGGCAGATGGGCGGATGTTAAGCTATGCCGTTTGGCGGTGCAATAAGGCTACCTGAAAACCGTTGGCGGGTTTTCAGGTAGCCTTTGCTATGCCGATGCTGAACGGGGCTTATTGGGTGAGCACGTCCACACCTTGCGGGGGGGTGAAGCGGAATTGGCTGCGGGAGAGGTTGGGCTTGGTGTCCAGGCCGTTGAATTTGATGGTTGTTTGGTTGCCGAAGCTGTCTTTCAGGCGCATTTCGGCGAGGTTGTCGCCTTTGAAGCCGAGGCGGATGTATTGGTAGCCGGCGTTAGAGCGCTTGGGGGTGGCCAATACGTAGTCGATGCCGTTTGCCGAGCCGTCTTCTTTGAGGGTGTAGCTGGCGGTGAGGGCGTCTTTGTTGGAGAGGATGGCGGCGGGGCTGTCGCCGATGGCTTGGTTTTGCGCGGTTTTGGTGATTTGGGCGAGGTCGATGTCGTAGAGCCAGATGTGGCTGCCGTCGCCTACGATGGTTTGCTTGTAGGGGCTGGTGTATTCCCATTTGAAGAGGCCGGGGCGCAAAATGCTGAAGCGGCCTTGGGCGCTGCGGGTGCGGTTGCGGCTTTGCACGCTTTGGCTGAAGCTGCCGCTGATGCCGTCGGTGTCGGCGTTGAATTTTTGCAGGGCTTCGATGCCGCCGGCTTGGGCGGTGCCGATGATGAGGGCGAAGAGGGCTGCGGCGGCGAGGCGGAAGGGTTTGCGGGGCATGGGGTTTCCTTTGCTGGTGTGAAAGGGGATGCGGCGCATTGTACCAGCTTGGGCGCGGCGGGGTAGGGCGGGGAGAAGTGTAAAGACGGCACAACGGCGGGGTTTTGCCGAAAAGGCAAGGAATTAGGCGGCTTCCGGCAGCGGTTTTTTAACCGGATTTTATTCCTGCGTTATAATTCGGAGCTGCGGTAAAGATATTTTCAGGTAGCCTGCGTGCGTGGTGAGGCTACCTGAAAACTGGTTTGCTCATTTTGGAGGCTTTATGATTCAAGCGGTATTGTTTGATTTAGACGGCACGCTGGCCGATACGGCGCTGGATTTGGGCGGCGCGCTCAACCGCCTGCTGGCCAAAAACGGCCTGCCCGCCGTGCCGATGGCGCAGATCCGGCCGGTGGCCAGCCACGGCGCGAACTATTTGATTAAGCTGGGCACCGGTATCGAAAAGGGCCACCCCGACCACCCGCGCTGGCGGCAGGAATACCTGGCCGAATACGGCCGCTGCTTTCATGAAGAAACCGTGTTGTTTGAAGGTATCAACCCCATGATCGAGCAGCTTGCCGGCCGCCGTATTGCTTGGGGCATCATCACCAACAAGCCGCATGTGTTCACCAGCCGCCTGGTGCCCGAGCTGGGCTTTGCCGTTCCGCCTGCCGTGGTGGTGAGCGGCGACACCTGCGCCGAATCCAAGCCCAGCACGCTGCCGATGCACTATGCCTGCCGCCAAATCGGCATTGCGCCCGAGCGCTGCCTGTATGTGGGCGATGCCGAGCGCGATATGGTGGCCGGCAAAAACGCGGGTATGCGCACGGCGCTGGCCAACTGGGGCTACATCGCCGAAAGCGACCCGGTGCACAAATGGCCGGTCGATGCGCGGCTGGATGCGCCCGGGCAGATTTTAGATTTGCTGTAAGCATTTATAGCGAATCAAATTGGCTTTCGATACCAGGCAGCGAGCCGCCGACAGTACAGAGGAGTACGGCAAGGCGAGCTAACGCCGTAGCGAAAGTTAAGTTGGTTCGCTATATTTAAGCGGTTTCACCCTTCCCTTGATAATAGAGAACGTCTGATGAAGAAAATCAAATTATTGCTGCCCATTTGCGCCGCCTTGGCTTTGAGCGGCTGCTTTATGTCGCAGAAATCGCAAATCGTGCGCCGCGATGTGCCGTATAACGCGCAAAACCAGGCGCGCCTGCGCATCTACGGCCAATACGGCCGCGACGTGGTGCGCATGATTCCGAACAGCACCTGCGAGCAATGGGCGGAAAAACAAGGCCGGCGCCGCCACACCCGCTTTACCGGCGGGCTGCCGCGCCGCATCCGCAACCTTTCCGTGGGTATCCCTGCCACCCAGCGCAGCAACACGGTAAACGAAGACACCGGCGTGGTGTTCCGCGAATCGTATAAAGAATTCGTGGTGCCCGCCGGCAAAGCGCTGGTGCTCGACGGCGCGTTTTCCACTGAAACGCTCGGCCGCGTGGATCGCTGCCGACTGGCCGCCAGCCTCACCCCGCAGCCCGGCAAGGACTACGAAGTGCAATATTCGCGCGGCGGCAACAGCTGCGATGTGGCCGTGGTAGAAATCCTGCCGCAGTCCAACGGCGCAGTGCACCCCACCCGCCCCGCGCCCATCCAATACTGCCCCATGCCGGGCACCAGCTATTAAAGGAAAAGGCTACCTGAAAAATAGCGGATTGGTTTTCAGGTAGCCTGTTATCCCTAGAGGCTACCTGAAAAAGGGAACACCAAATTTCAGGTAGCCTGCACACCAAAGGAATCACATGACCTTCTCCCTTATCGTCGTCGGCGACGAAATCCTGCACGGCAGCCGGCAAGACAAACACTTCGCCTTTTTCAAACAGCTGCTCAAAGAACGCGGCCTGCTGCTCGATTCCGTGCAATACCTGCCCGACAGCCGCCCCATCCTCGCCAGCCGCCTGCGCCAAAGCTTCGCCGAAGGCCGGCCCACCTTCATCACCGGCGGCATCGGCAGCACCCCCGACGACCACACCCGCCAAGCCGCCGCCGAAGCCCTCGGCCTGTCGCTCGAGCTGCACCCTCAGGCCGCCGCCAATATCGAAGCCGTCTCCCGCAAACACGGCGACAGCCCCGACAGCCCCGGCCACCACATCCGCCTGCGCATGGCCGAATTCCCCCAAGGCAGCAGCCTCATCCCCAACCCCTACAACAACATCGCCGGCTTCTCCATCCGCGAGCACTACTTCCTGCCCGGCTTCCCCGTGATGGCGCAGCCCATGGCCGCCTGGGTGCTCGACCACTACTACGCCCACCTCCAGCACCAAACCGAACGCCGCAGCATCAGCGCCTGGGTCGATTTACCCGAATCCCGCGTCAGCGCCCTGATGGCCGACATCGAGCAACGTTATCCCGGCATCCGAAGCTTCAGCCTGCCCGCCACCCCCGGCACCGAACGCCGCTACCGCCTGCTGTTCGGCCTCAAAGCCGAAGGCAAAGCCTGCGCACAGCTCGACCAAGCCTGGCGCGAAGCTGAAGCCCAACTGAAAGAGCAGGGCGCCACACAGATTGAATGGGCCGCCGAAGACGAAGCCTAAGCTTGGAAAGATTTTCAGGTAGCCTGCATACGGCAAACAGGCTACCTGAAAAATTATTTCATAATTTCTGTATTGACAGAAATAAAAGATACGCCTAAACTCTGCACCATCATGAAACTGAATCCCACCACCGAAAAATTCATCCTGCATTGGGGCGAAATGGGCTCCAAATGGGGCGTGAACCGCAGCGTGGCGCAAATCCACGCGCTTCTCTACATCATCGGGCGGCCGATGAACGCCGAGGAAATCTGCGAAACGCTCAATATGGCGCGCTCCAATGTTTCCAACAGCATCAAAGAATTGCAAGGCATGCTCCTGGTGCACACCGTGCACATCATGGGCGACAGGCGCGACCATTTCGCCACTTCCGACGATGTGTGGACGCTGTTTCGCACCATCGCCGAAGTGCGCATACAGCGCGAAATCGAGCCCACGCGGCAGTTTCTGCAGGCGCTCATCGACAGCCCGGAATTCGCTCAGGAAAACGAAGGCGCACAGCAGAAAATCCGCCAAACCCACGACTTTATCGACACACTCACGGTGTGGGCCAACGAGATGCTGAAGCTTTCTGCCGGCACGATGGTGAAAATCCTGAAGCTGGGCGCGGGAATACAGAAGTTTTTCCGTTGAGGCACCGCCGAATGCGGGCGGGGTGGCGGCCGCCTGAGAATGTGGGTTGGTTTTCAGGCGGCCTGCGCGGGGTTGAATGTTTGTGGGAACCATCATGCGGAATAGCCCGCAAAATTTTTAAATTTATATTTCTGTTTAGACAGAAATTTAGGAAATATAAATAACTTTTGAAAGGCTACCTGAAAATGAAAAACGTGCCGCAAAAGCCGTCTGTGCCGGCCTATCTGCCGTATTCGCTGGGGGTGTTGTGGCTGTGGAGCGGGATTCAGCCGCTGTGTTGTGCGGCGGGGGAATCGTTGGCGCTGTTGCGCAGGGTGGGGCTGCCGGAGGGCTGGCTGTGGCCGGTGTTTGCGGGGGCGGCGCTGCTGGATGTGTGCTTCGGGTTGCTGTGTTTCGGCTATGGTGGGTTGGGGCGGGCTTGGCGCGCTCGGCTGTGGTTGGCGCAGCTGGCGGCGGTGGCGGGTTATTCGCTGATTGTGGCGCTACGGCTGCCGGAAATGTGGGCGCATCCGTTTGCGCCGCTGGTGAAGAATGTGCCGGTGTTGGCAGTATTGTGGATGTTGATCAAAGAGGAAAAGGGTCAGGCTGCGGCCGAATGACTGAGCACCGAACGGTTAAATTACGTGCTTTGGCGATAGTGTTTCAGGTAGCCTGAAATGGGGCAGCTGGTTAAGCAGTCGGCATGAATTCGCCGACATGCCATCCGCCCAACAAGGCCAGCAACAGGGCGCAATAATGGATGGAACGCGGCGGATAGGGCGGAAGTAGCAGACGGACGGTGCTGAACGCGAGCAGCAATATGTGTCCGATATATAAGTAGGGAAAGGCGGAAAACCATAAATGCCAATTGCGGTAGCCGTGTTCGCTGCCTACATTGCCCTGCACGAAGGGAGTGGCGCCTTGTGCGACAAACAGCCAGCTGAACAGCAGCAGGGTTATGCCGAAAAAGACGAGGGCGAAATAGTCCAAATATCGGGCATCAGACGCTGCAGGATGCCGGATGGCGGCATAGGCAAAGGCGGCATAAGCGGCAATCCAGGCGAAATAGACAAGATAGGCGGCGGGCATGGGGTTGGTATGTAATCTGAAAATATCGCGGCAAGAATAACTTGAAAGCGTGGTACGCGGCAAGACGCGCGATACGCTGAAACCAAAGGCAAATTGAATTTTTGCAGGCTGCCTGAAAAGACATATTCAAACGGAAGTAATAAAAATGAACACTTATTTAATCGTGAAAACCTTGCATATTATTTCAGCCACGCTGATGGTGGGCACGGGCTTCGGCACGGCGTTTTACCTGTTTTGGGCGAACCGCTCAGGCTCGGTGGCGGCGCAGGCGGTGGTGTCGAAGTGGGTGATGAAGGCGGATTGGTGGTTCACCACGCCGGCGGTGGTTTTCCAGCCGCTTTCGGGATTGTGGATGCTGCATCATTTGGGCATGCCGCTCACTTGGGGCGGGGCTTGGCTGTGGGTAAAGTGGACGCTGGCGCTGTATGCGCTGGCGGGGGCTTGCTGGTTGCCGGTGGTGTGGCTGCAAATCAAGATGGCGCGGCAGGCGGCAGCGGCTTGGGCGGCGGGCTCGGACACGCTGCCGGAAAGCTACAAGCGCTATCAGTTTTGGTGGGAGCTGCTGGGCTATCCGGCCTTCTGTGCGACGGTGGTGATGTATTTTCTGATGGTGCTGAAGCCGATGTAGGGGCTACCTGAAAAATATGGAAACCGATCGGAGGAAACGATGAATACCAAAAAACGGCTGATTGCCCTCTCCCTTGCCTTGTATATCCTTTCCCTGTCCCTGCCTGCGGTGGGCGGGCAGATCGGCTTGGCCATCATGTATGCCAGCATTGCTTTCGGCTGGCTGGGGATGTCGGTGGGCATGTTGCCTGCGCTGGCGGGTTATGCCAATTTGTTTTATTGGTGGGCGGCTGTGCAACTGCTGCGGGGCAAAGAGCCGATGGTTGTCTCGTGGTTTTGCATGGTGTTTGCCTGCTTCTCCCTGCTGATACCGTTGATGCCTGTGTTGATGATGGGGCACGAGTTTGCCTCAGTCGGCTGGGGCGCGCTGTTGTGGTTTGCCGCGTTGTGGCTGATGCGCTTGGCGGCCATCACGGAAAACTCCCCCGAAGCCCTGCGCCGCGCCTGCAAAAAATGGGCGAAAGTATCCGCCGTGATTATCTTTTCCCTGTTCGCCTTCGGCCGCTGGCAATACTATGCCGCCAATACCCAGCAGCAAGGACAATATTTCCCCGTCGGCACCGTGTTCGCCTTTATGCTGCCCTCGTCGCTGCCTTATATCGAGCCGCCGCAATCCCTGCCCGCGCCCGATAACGGCACCGCAGAATGGTTGGGCGGGCTGGAGATTTCTGATGACAACCGCCTGACTTTCGTTTCAGGTAGCCTCAAAGAATATCACCCGCCCAAACGCTTCATCTACCAGGGCTACCTGATACAGGAATACTTCCACGAAGACGGCATCCTCTCCATCACCCCCGCCGAAAAGCCCGCCGATTACCGCTACGGTTACCGCCCCGCCAAAGCAGGCGAGCAGGGCGAACAAATCCAATTTATCCAAAAAGCAAGCGGCCAAACCCTGTGGCAGGCGCCGGTGAAACGCATGGAATTCGGGCAATACCCCGATTATGGCAAAACCATCCAGCGCCTGTGGCAGACACCCAAACACAACGATATCTCCGCCGCATTTGACGCGAACCCCGCGCAAACCTTTGCCGAAGCCTGCCCCATCGAGCCATACAGCGCCCCGTTCAAACTGCACGAACCGCTGCAAATCGACGGCAAAATCTATTCCGACAAATACCGCAGTCCGCTTGCCCAAAGCCGCATCCTGTGCAACGACACGTACATCCTCTGGCTCAACGCCCCCGCATACCGCGATTACGACGACAGCGTTGAATTGAGCGCCGTGCTCATCCGCCGCCGCGATATGCTGCCGGTGGAGAAATACCGCACCACTCGATACCCGGAGGGGATAAACCACGCCGCGCTCAAACAGGCCGCCGCCCAACCGCAAGCCTGGCTTGCCGGCATCCGCCGCATGGAAACCCGCCGCCGCGCAGATGGTTACACCCTGCAAGAGAGCGAGCTGGTGATAGAGGGCGGCAACGGCGAATGGGTACTGCGATAATTTTCAGGTAGCCTCCAGCCCGCTAAAGGCTACCTGAAAACGATGTCTTGCGAAGTAAGGCTGAGTTTCTGCGAAGCTAAAGCGCCAGCTTCAACGCAGTGTGCCAATGTCTTGCGAAGCTAAAAATAAAATCAAGGTTCATCAATCTATTATGAACATCCTCCTCTTCGGCGGCAGTGGCTTTATCGGCCGGCGTGCTGCATATTTCCTACGCCAGCGCGGCCATACTGTGCACACCCCGCCCCGCCACGATTTCAACTATCTGCACCCAAGCGAGGCCGCCGCCCGCCGCCTGATGCGCGGCTGCGATGCCGTGTTCAACTGCACCGGCGTGATGAGCCGCCGCGCCGAGGTGTTGGAAACCATCCATTGCCGCACACCCGCGTTGTTGGCACGGCTGGCGGCGCAGGCAGGCGTGCGGCATTGGGTGCAGCTTTCCGCGCTCGGCGCCCATCCGGCGCACGCCGTGGCTTTCGTGGGCAGCAAAGGGCGCGGCGACGAAGCCGTGTGCCGCATCGGCGGCGCGGGCGGGATGCGCGTGCTGGTTGCCTGCCCCTCGCTGGTGTATGGGCGCGGCGGCGCGAGCTGCGAACTGTTTATCTGCCTCGCCCTCCTGCCCGTGCTCCCCCTGCCCGGCGGAGGCCGTTTTGAGATACAACCCGTGCATGCGGCCGATGTGGCGCATGGGCTGGCGGAATTGCCCGGCAGCAGCCTGCCGCACGGTGCGGTGGTGAACATGGCGGGCAGCCGAGCGTTTACCCTGGCTACCTACCTCGCCATCCTGCGCCAAACCCTGTTTCGCCGGCCGCCGCCGCGCATCCTGCCAATCCCGCTGCCGCTGATCCGCCCCGTGCTGCCGCTGGCCAATCTGTTCAGCAACGGCATGATTAGCGCGGGCAGTTTGGCCCTGCTGCAACAAGGCGCTTGTGCCAGTAGCCAACCCTTCGCCGAGCTGCTCGGGCGGCAGCCGCTGGCGGCGGAGGAGTTTGCAGCGCATGAATAATAGTTTGGCCGGCAGGAAGGCGTTGTGTCTGTTTTCGGGCGGCGCCAATCCATTTTCAGGTAGCCTGCTTGAGGCTGCCTGAAAATGGGGAAGGGATGTTTGCTGATTTAATAGATTGAAAAAAATTGGATTTTGTATTTTCAGGTAGCCTGATGTGGCTACCTGAAAATTATTTGGCTTGGTGGGGAAGATGTTTTGCTGTGCCGAGGCTGGATTTTCAGGTAGCCTCAATTGTGCGGGCGTAAAGGTGGCGAGAAAAAAGCCGGCTGTTTCCAGCCGGCTTGGTGTTGCCTAACTCATCCTTATGCGCCATACACCGGATATTTGTCGCACAGGACTTTCACTTCTTTGGCCACGCGCGCCAAATTGGCTTCGTCTTCCGGTTTTTCCAGTACGTCTGCCACCAGGTTGGCGAGCTTGCGGGCGTCGGCTTCTTTGAAGCCGCGCGTGGTGATGGCGGCACTGCCCACGCGGATGCCGGAGGTGACGAAGGGTTTTTCCGGGTCGTTGGGGATGGCGTTTTTGTTGATGGTGATCATGGCTTTGCCCAGCGCGGCTTCGGCGGCTTTGCCGGTGATGTGTTTCGGGCGCAGGTCTACCAGGAATACATGGCTTTCGGTGCGGCCGGACACGATGCGCAGGCCGCGTTTTACCAATTCTTCCGCCATGGCTTTGGCGTTGATTTTCACCTGTTTGGCGTATTCTTTAAACTCGGGCGCGAGGGCTTCTTTGAAGGCCACGGCTTTGGCGGCAATCACGTGCATCAGTGGGCCGCCTTGCAGGCTGGGGAAAATAGCGGAGTTGAGCGCTTTTTCGTGGGTGGTGTCGCGGCACAGGATCACGCCGCCGCGCGGGCCGCGCAGGGTTTTGTGGGTGGTGGTGGTCACGAAGTCGGCATAGGGCACGGGGCTGGGGTATTCGCCGGCGGCAATCAGGCCGGCGTAGTGTGCCATATCCACAAAGAGGTAGGCGCCCACTTTGTCGGCGATTTCGCGGAAGCGCGCCCAGTCGATTTCCAAGGCGTAGGCGGAGGCACCGGCCACAATCATTTTGGGCTTGTGTTCGAGGGCGAGGCGTTCCACTTCGGCGTAGTCGAGCACTTCGTTTTCGTCGAGGCCGTAGGTGACGGCGTTATAGAGCTTGCCGGAAATGTTTACGGAGGCGCCGTGGGTGAGGTGGCCGCCGTGGGCAAGGCTCATGCCGAGGATGGTGTCGCCGGGTTTGAGCACGGAGGTGTACACGGCTTGGTTGGCCTGGGAGCCGGAGTGTGGCTGCACGTTGGCATAGGCAGCGCCGAAGAGTTTTTTCACACGGTCGAGGGCGAGCTGTTCGGCCACGTCGACGTGTTCGCAGCCGCCGTAGTAGCGCTTGCCGGGGTAGCCTTCGGCGTATTTGTTGGTGAGCTGGCTGCCTTGCGCCTCCATCACGGCGCAGCTGACGTAGTTTTCGGAAGCAATCAGCTCCACATGGTCTTGCTGGCGCGCTTCTTCGGCGGCGATGGCGGCGGCCAGTTCGGGATCGTATTGTTTGATGGTTACGCTCTTGGAAAACATGCTGGGCTCCTTAACTTGAAAACGATTGAACAAAGATTGAAACGGAAATCGCCTGCCGGCATGCGGCGCGGCTGAAACAAACTGGCCGGTATTGTAGCTCAAATTACTGTTTTTTGCTGGCTTAAAGCCCCGATCGGCGGGGAATGAGGCTACCTGAAAAGCGGAGTATTGCGGTAAATCAAAAGTTAATCGTTGGCGGGCCGCCGGGATTTTTCAGGTAGCCTTTTGCGGGGAAGGGCAAATCGGGTAAAGCTGCCAGCGGCCGCATTGTTGGGCACCGGATTTTGTTTTACAATTCGGCACTTTCACCAGCAGGGATAAGCATGTCCTCTCCTTCTACGCAAAGCAGTTGGGTGCTCTACCGCCGCCTGTTCGGCTACCTGAAAAACTATCTGCGGATTTTTTCTTTGGCCGTGCTCGGCATGATTGTGGTGGCGGCCACGGGGCCGATTTTCGCCTGGCTGCTCAAACCGCTGATTAACGAAGGCTTTGTGGAGAAAAACCTGGCCGCTATGCGCTGGGTGCCGCTGGCAATCATCGGGCTGTTCATCATCCGCGGCATTTTCAACTTCATCAACGAATACAGCACCAGCTATCTTTCCGGCCACCTGGTGCAGCAAATCCGCCGCGAAATGTTTGCCAAAATGCTCAGCCTGCCCGCCGGCTATTACAGCAAACACGGCAGCGGGCGGATTATGTCGCGCATCATGAACGATGCCAGCCAGATTACCGAAGCCGGCTTTAATGTGGTAACGGTTACCGCGAAAGACGGCATCACCGTGGTGGGCTTGCTGTTTTTCCTGCTGTATCTGGATTGGCAGCTCACCATCATCACACTTGTGATGATTCCCGTGCTGGCCTGGTGCGTGCGGCAGGTGAGCAAGCGCCTGCGCCAGCTCTCGCGCGAAAGCCAGCAGTATGCCGGGCAGATGACGCAGGTGCTGGGCGAAAGCATCACCGGCGAGCGCGTGATTAAAGTGTACGGCGGGCAGGAACACGAGAAAAACCGTTTCGACGAAACCGCCATCAACGTGCGCCGCAACGGCGTGAAGCAAACCGCCGCCAACTCCTTCAGCACGGCAATCACCCAGCTGATGATCGCCACCGCCCTGGCCGCCATCCTCTATTTGGCCGCCGCCCGCGCCGCTTCCGATTCCTTCAGTGCCGGCGATTTTATGTCTTTCCTTTCCGCCATGCTGATGATGTTCGACCCCATCAAGCGCATGACCGGCATTTCCTCATCGCTGCAACGCGGCCTGGCCGCCGCCGAGAGCGTGTTCGGCTTTTTAGACGAGCCCACCGAGCCGGACAACGGCAAAGAAACCCTCAGCGCCAACACCGGCGACATCGAGCTGCTGAACGTCACCCACTGCTACGAAGACGCCGCCCGCAACAGCTTGGACAACATCAGCCTGCGCATTCCCAACGGCAGCGTGGTGGCGCTGGTGGGCGCCTCCGGCTGCGGCAAAACCACACTGGCCAACCTGCTGCCGCGCTTCTACGACCCCATCGCCGGCGAAGTGCGCATCGGCGGGCGCGACATCCGCGAATACAGCATGGCCTCCCTGCGCGAACAGATGGCACTGGTGAGCCAAGACGTGGTGCTGTTCAACGGCACCGTGGCCGATAATATCGCCTACGGCCGTTTCGATGCCGATCCCGCCGCCATCGAAGCCGCCGCCAAAGCAGCCAATGCCTGGGAATTCATTTCCGCCATGCCGCAAGGCCTACAAACCGAAATCGGCCAAAACGGCCTCAAACTTTCCGGCGGCCAGCGCCAGCGCATCGCCATTGCCCGCGCCCTGCTGAAAAACGTGCCCATCCTGATTTTGGATGAAGCCACCAGCGCGCTCGACACCAAATCCGAACGCCTGGTGCAATCCGCGCTCGACAAACTCATGCAGCAGCGCACCACCTTGGTGGTGGCGCACCGCCTCTCCACCATCGAGCAGGCCGACAACATCGTGGTGATGCACGAAGGCCGCATCATGGAGCAGGGCAAACACGCCGAATTGCTGGCGCGCGGCGGGCGTTATGCTGACCTATATCGCATGCAGTTCCACGAACAGCAGGAACAGGCACAGTTGGCGGAAGAAATGGCCGGCCAGGTTTAGCCGGCACAACCGGAACAAAAGCAGCATGGGCGCTCCGTGCTGCTTTTTTGTTTGCCCGGGCGGGACAATGCATACAGGGGCTACCTGAAAAGCTAAGCTTCCCCACGGCCAAAGCGGATGAAAAGCATGTTTGCCGCAGGATCAAAATATAGTGGATTAACAAAAATCAGGACAAGGCGACGAAGCCGTAGACAGTACAGATAGTACGGCAAGGCGAGGCAACGCTGTACTGGTTTAAATTTAATTCACTATACTTTATGGGATTTTCAGGTAGCCTTTAACTGCTTTCCCATTCATGCGGCGAGGGTATAATCAGGAAGCCTTATCAACGGATATAACGGAAGGAGCCGGCAATGGCGATGAGCGAACTGGAAAAGCTGAGGGCGGGGCTGCCGTATGATTTTACCGATGTGGAAGTGAACGCATTAAAACTGGATGCGGTGCTGGCCTGCCAGAAGCTGAACGGAATCAGCGTATTGGATCAGGAAAAACGCGAGGAGGCAATCCGCGGACTGCTCGGCTCGGCGGGCGTGTCGCCGAACATCCTGCCCGTGTTCAACTGCGACAACGGCAAGAATATCCATGTTGGCGACCACTTCCTGATGAATTACAACGGCACCATCCTCGATATCGAACGCGTTACCATCGGCGATTATGTGATGATCGGGCCGAACACGCTGATCACCACGGTGGGGCATCCGCTGTCGCCCAAAGGCCGGCGCGCCAAGCTCGGCATCGCGCAGCCGGTGGTGATTGGCAGCGATGTGTGGATTGGCGGCAACGTGACCATCCTGCCGGGCATCACCATAGGCAGCAATGTGGTGATCGCCGCCGGCGCGGTGGTGAACAGAGATGTGCCCGACAACTGCGTGGTGGGCGGGATTCCCGCCCGGGTGTTGAAGGAGATTGAAAACGATTTGGCGGGCTAGCCCCGCTGTGCTTCACGCTGCTTGGCCGGCCGCTGCAACCGGCTGGTTTCCGTGATGTTTTCAGGTAGCCTGCTGTTTCTTGGCGGCTACCTGAAAATTTTGCGGCTTGGCTGTGCCGGGAATTTCCTGCTGAAATGTTGCTGCGGTTATTTGGGCTTTTTTGGCGTTTACGGTTTTCAGGTAGCCCTATGTCTGAAAGAAGCTGCCTGAAAGGTTGGCAGGCAGGAGCAAGTGCCGATTGGGGCGGGTGGCCATGCGCTGCTGCCGGGAGACTGCGGGATGGCTTGGCAGATAAGCTTGGGTAGGCAAAAAAAGAGGCAGGCGGGGTGCCTGCCTTTGCAGAGGTCTGCGCAAGTTGGGTTTCTCTCTATTTCTGCTTTGTGATGGTGTTTGTGGCCGGCCTAAGCGGCCTGTTGGCGGAAGGCTGCCTGAATTTTTCAGGTAGCCTTTTCCATGCTGTATGGTGTTTAGTGCAAATCTTTCAAATAGCTGCCGTAGCCTTGCTGCTGCATTTGGGCTTCGGGGATAAAACGCAGGCTGGCGCCGTTGATGCAGTAGCGCAGGCCGCCGCGGTCTTTGGGGCCGTCGGGAAAGACGTGGCCGAGATGGGAGCCGGCGGCGCTGCTGCGCACTTCGGTGCGGTGCATGTGATAGCTGTAGTCGTCGTGCTCGGTAACGGCGGCGGGGGCGATGGGGCGGGTGAAGCTGGGCCAGCCGCAGTGGGATTGGTATTTGTCGCGGCTGCTGAACAGTGGCTGGCCGCTCACGATGTCGACATACAGGCCGGGCTCGAAGAGGTGGTCATACTGGTGGCTGAAGGCGCGTTCGGTGTCGCCTTGCTGGGTGACGCGGTATTGCTCGTCGGTGAGGGTGCGGCGCAGGGTGGCGTCGTCGGGCTTGCGGTAGGCGGCGGGATCGAAGCCTTTGGCGGGGGCGGGGCTGCTGCTGTCGGCGGGCTCGAGGGGCTGGTCGGCGAGGCGGATGTCGATGTGGCAGTAGCCGTGCGGGTTTTTGGCGAGGTAGTCTTGGTGGTAGGCTTCGGCGGGGTAGAAGTGTTGCAGGGGCTGGGCTTCCACCACGACGGGGCGGTTGTGTTTGCGCTGTTCGGCTTGGAGGGCGGCACGGACGACGGTGGCGTCGGCGGGGTTGGTGTAGTAGATGCCGGTGCGGTATTGGCGGCCGCGGTCGTTGCCCTGTTTGTTGAGTGAGGTGGGGTCGATTACGCGGAAGTAGTAGCGCAGCAGGTCGGGCAGGCTGATGCGCGCGGGGTCATAGTCCACTTTCACGGTTTCGGCGTGGCCGCTGCCGTGGATCACGTCTTCGTAGCTGGGATGGGCGGTGCGGCCGTTGGCGTAGCCGGATACGGCGTCCACCACGCCGGGCAGGCGCTGCATATAGGCTTCCACGCCCCAGAAACAGCCGCCGGCCAGATAGATGGTTTGGGTGTGTGCGGCGCGGGGGCTGCCTTGGGCATCGGTGTAGTGCGGCTGCACGGTCGCGGCGGCGAGGTCGGCATCGGGGTTGTCAAGCAGGGCGAGGGCTTGCTCGCGCGGCAGGCTGCCTTTGTGCACTCGCAGGATTTGCCCGTTGGCGGAGAGCAGCACCCAGCTGGGATACACGCCCACGCCGGCGGTCTTGGCCAGTGTGCCGTCGTCGATGGCTACCTGAAAACCGGGGTAGTCGAGCTTGGCAAGCCATTCTTTGAATTCGGCTTCCGGCTTTTCGCCGAGGAAGCCGGGCGAGGCGACGGTGATCAGGTTGGCGCGGGCGTGCTCGCCGGAAAATTCGGCAGATTGCTGCCATTCGGCGGTGCTTTGCAGCTCGCTCAGGCACAGCGGACACCAGCTGGCCCAGAATTTCACCAGGGTGGGGCGGCCGGGCCGGAGCAGGGTGCGCACGGGCGTGCCGCTCGGGGTGTGCAGGGTGGAGAGGCGGGCGGCGAAGGTGGTGTCGGGCATGGTTTGGGCTCCGTGTTTGGGTTGGGCGATGATCTTGGGCGCCATTAGGCCGATGATGAGGGCGGCGGGAATGGCGGCGGAAAGGAAGAGTAGCATTTTTTTCAACATGGCGTGTTTCTAGGAGTTGGCTGATGCAGCGATAACCCTTAGACGGTGCAGGCGGCGTTTTTCTGGCAGGCGCGGGCAGGAAAGCATTCAAGCGATTGTGAATAAGGGGATTATTCTGCACGCGGCGGGGCAGGCAGGCTACCTGAAAATGTGAACGGCAGCGAAATGAACAGATCGGCGGCAGCGCGGCCCGGTATTTCCCCGCTTTTGTTTTCAGGTAGCCTCTGGTGCGTAGGGGATGCGGCTTGAGGCTACCTGAAAAATGGTTTTCACCCTGTGCCAAACAGCGCGATAACCCGCCTAAAAATACGGGTATCCGCGCCAGCCGCCGGCCGTGCCGCGTGTGTTCAAGCCGGGTGTTTTCCAGTAAAATGCCAGCCTGACTGTATCGGACTGCCGCCGCACGCCGGCAGCCGTTTGGAGAAGATAAATGAGCGATAGCAAACCCGAAACCCTGTTGGCATTCCCCTGCCGTTTTTCCGTGAAAGTGATGGGCGAAAAACATCCTGAATTCGCCGCCAAAGTGCTTGAAACCGTGCAGCAGCACGCGCCGGACACTGCCGAACACGATTTGCAGCACCGCGAAAGCAGCAAGGGCAACTATCAGGGCGTTACCGTTACCCTGAATGCCGAAAACAAAGAGCAGCTTGATAATATCTATCGCGCACTCACCTCCCACCCGATGGTGAAAGTGGTGCTGTGATGAAAGTCGTTCAGCTCGGCTTGGCGGAATACAGCCCGATTTTCCACGCCATGGAAGCCTTCACCGACGCCCGCAGTGAGCGCACCGAAGACGAGCTCTGGGTGGTGCAGCATCCGCCCGTGTTCACGCAGGGCATGGCCGGGAAGGCCGAGCACCTCTTGGTGCACAGCAGCATCCCCGTGGTGCAGATCGACCGCGGCGGCCAAATCACCTACCACGGCCCCGGCCAGCTGGTGGTGTACACCCTCATCGACTTCAAGCGCCGCAAAATCAGCGTGCGCGATTTGGTGAGCCGCCTGGAAAACAGCATCATCGCCACCCTGGCCGAATACGGCATCGCCGCCGCCGCCGACCCGAAACGCCCCGGCGTGTATGTGGGCGGCAAAAAAATCGCCTCGCTCGGCCTGCGCATCAAACGCGGCGCCGTGTATCACGGCCTGGCGCTCAATGTGAACATGGATTTGAGCCCCTTCCACCAAATCAACCCCTGCGGCTATGCCGGGCTGGAAATGACCCAAATCGCCGACTTCGTGCAGCCCGCCCCGAGCGTGGACGACGTGGCCGCCAAGCTGACCGCTCATTTGCAGCAGCAGCTGAGGCTACCTGAAAACGATGTTTCCGCAGGAAGCTGAGTTTCTGCGAAGCTAAAACAATGCCTTGTAAAGCAAGGCTGAGTTTCAACAAAGCTGAAACAGGGCTGCGGCTTCAAGGCAGGGGAAACGGAAAACGGGTTTCTGCGAAACTCAAGCAAGGAAAATACAATTTCAGGTAGCCTCATCACAGCCAGCTAGGCTACCTGAAACCCGCACATCACACCAAAACACAGCAAAGGTACCCACATGACCACCGAAAACATCACCAAGCAAGACAACGCCCGCGGCGTGAAACACAAAGGCGCCGCCAAAGTCGCCCGCATCCCGATTAAAGTCGTGCCGCTCGAACAGAAGCTGAAAAAGCCCGACTGGATCCGCGCCCCGCTGCCAACCGGCAAGAAATTTTTCGAAATCAAAAACATCCTGCGCGACCAAAAAATGCACACCGTGTGCGAAGAAGCTTCCTGCCCCAATATCGGCGAATGCTTCAGCCGCGGCACCGCCACCTTCATGATCATGGGCGACATCTGCACCCGCCGCTGCCCCTTCTGCGACGTCGGCCACGGCCGCCCCAACGCGCTCGATGCCGAAGAGCCGCAACACCTCGCCTCCAGCGTCGCCGCTATGAACCTGCGCTACGTCGTCATCACCTCGGTAGACCGCGACGACCTGCGCGACGGCGGCGCCCAGCACTTTGCCGACTGCATCACCGCCATCCGCGAACGCAGCCCACACACCAAAATCGAAATCCTCGTGCCCGACTTCCGCGGCCGCCTCGACATCGCGCTCGACATCCTCGCCCAAACCCCGCCCGACGTGATGAACCACAACCTCGAAACCCATCCACGCCTGTATAAACAAGCCCGCCCCGGCGCCAACTACCAGCATTCGCTCGAGCTTCTGCGCCGCTACAAAGAAATGATGCCCCACATCCCCACCAAATCCGGCATCATGGTCGGCCTCGGCGAAACCGACGACGAAGTGCGCGAAATCATGCGCGACATGCGCGCCAACAACATCGAAATGATCACTGTCGGCCAATACCTCCAGCCCAGCAACAGCCACCTGCCCGTGTTGCGCTACGTTACCCCCGACATGTTCAAACAGTTCGAGCGCGAAGCCTACGCCATGGGCTTTACCAACGCCGCCATCGGTGCCATGGTCCGCTCCAGCTACCACGCCGACGCCCAAGCCGCCGAAGCCATGCAGTCTCATCACAGCGGCGGTTGCCATCACGGGCATTGAGGCTGCCTGAAAAAAGGCTACCTGAAAATTTAGCTGCGCAGAAATTCGCGAAGCTCGTTTTCAGGTAGCCTTTTCTTTGTTTGAATACTATTCAAATCAAAGTCTAAGCCGCTTCTGTATCAAACCCGCTGTGCCGCAGCAGGGCATCGATGCTGGGCGCACGGCCGCGGAAGGCGCGGAAGGATTCGGCTGCGCTGCGCGAGCCGCCCACGGCGAGGATTTCTTGCCAGAAGCGGCGGCCGCATTCGCCCACGTCGCCGCTTTCTTCAAACGCGGCGTAGGCATCCGCGCTGAGCACTTCGGCCCAGGCGTAGCTGTAGTAGCCGGCCGAATAGCCGCCGGCGAAGATGTGGCCGAAGCTGTTGGCAAAGCGGTTGTATTCGGGCGGCTGCACCACGGCCACTTCGCGGCGCACATCGTCGAGCACCTGCGCCCAGCCGGCCAGGCGTGCGGGATCGGTTTCGCTGTAAATCAGCATGTCGAAGAGGGCGAATTCCATTTGGCGCACGAGGAACATGCCGCGCTGGAAGTTTTTGGCGGCCAGCATTTTGCGGAACAATTCCTGCGGCAGCGGCGCGCCGTCGTCTTCATGGGCAGACATGTCGCGCAGCACATCGTATTCCCACACGAAGTTTTCCATAAACTGGCTGGGCAGCTCCACGGCATCCCATTCCACGCCGTTGATGCCGGATACGCCGAGCTCGTCCACTTGGGTGAGCAGGTGGTGCAGGCCGTGGCCGGTTTCGTGGAAGAGGGTGAGGATTTCGTCGTGGCTCAAGCGGGCTTCTTTGCCGCCTGAGGGCGGGGTGAAGTTGCATACGAGGTAGGCGGTGGGCAGCTGGATTTGGCCGCCGGGCAGGCGGCGGCGGCCTTTGTAGTCGTTCATCCAGGCGCCGCCGCGTTTGCCTTCGCGGGCATACAAATCCATGTACACGCCGCCGATGGGCGCGCCGCTTTGCGAGAGCTCGAAATAGCGCACGTCGGGGTGCCACACGGGCACGGTTTGCTCGGCGAAGTCGATGCCGTAGAGCCGTTTGATTTGGGCAAACAGGCCGGCCAGCACTTTACCTACGGGGAAGTATTTTTTTACTTCGGTTTCGGAGAAGGCGTATTCGGCCTGGCGCAGTTTTTCGGAGGCGTAGGCCAAATCCCAGGGTTGGGGTTCGGGGATGGACAGTTTGTCGCGGGCGAAGGCCTGCACGGTGGCCAGGTCTTTTTCGGCGAAGGGTTTGGCACGGCGGGCCAGGTCGTGCAGGAAATCGAGCACCTGTGCGGGTGAATCGGCCATTTTGGCCACTAAGGAAAGCTCGGCGTAGTTGGCGTAGCCCAGCAGTTTGGCTTCTTGCAGGGTGATTTCAAGGCGGCGGGTAATGTTGGCGCTGTTGTCGAATTTGCCTTCATCGGAAAGTTCGCTGGCGCGGGTGACGTAGGCGCGGTACACCTGTTCGCGCAGTTCGCGGTTGTCGGCGTATTGCATTACGGCGAGGTAGTGCGGCATTTGCAGGCCGATTTTATAGCCGCTTTTGCCTTCGGCCTGTGCGGCGGCGGCAAACATGGCCAGTGCGTCTTCAGGCAGGCCGGCGAGGGGCTCGGCGCTGTCAAAATAGAGGGCGAAGGCGTCGGTGGCGTCGAGCACGTTTTGCGAGAATTTGGCGGCGAGTTGGGCGCCTTCGGTTTGCAGGGCGGCGAATTGGGCCTGTTGTTCGGGGGGCAGCTCAGCGCCGCTGAGGACGAAGTCGCGCAGGTCGTGATTGAGCTTGGTTTGCTGGGCGGGGCTGAGGCGGGCGAATTCGGGGGAATTTTTGATGGTTTTGAATCGCTCGTAGAGCTCGATGTCTTGGCCGATTTCGGTGAAGAATACGGTGATTTCGGGCATGAGGTCGTTATACACGGCGCGCAGTTCGGGGGTGTCGGCCACGGAGTTGAGGTGGGAGACGACACCCCAAATGCGGCCGACGCGCTCGGTGATGCTGGTGAGCGGTTCGACGGTGTTGCCCCAGCTGGCGCTGGCTTGGGCTTTGACGGCGGCAATGGCTTGGCGGGCTTCGGCGATGGCGCTTTGCAGGGCGGGTTTGATGTGTTCGGTGCGGATTTGGTCGAATTGCGGCTGGTCGCCGAGGTGGAGCAGGGTGTTCACGGGGTTTCCTCTGTGCGGTTGGATGGATGATGGGGGCAGATAGGGGCGGGGCGGTTTTTCACAAGGGCAGGCTACCTGAAAAGTGCGGCGGGGTTTGAACTTCGTTTTCAGGTAGCCTTGATGGAAGGCAGAGGTTGGCAGTTTGATTGGTCTGTTTCTGCGGGAGTGAGGCTACCTGAAAAATATTGTGAGTGTGCCGGCTATGCCGCTACCCAGTTTTCAGGTAGCCTTCGGGGCTTTGATAAATTGATGAGGGAAAGGAGTGTCTCATGAGCAATATCCGACCTTATTTGGATTTCGTGCCTCAGATTGGGGCGGGGTGTTATATCGACCCGATGTGTGTGGTGATTGGCGATGTGGAGCTGGCGGGGCAGGTGTCGGTGTGGCCGTTTGCCGTGTTGCGCGGGGATGTGAACCGTATCCGCGTGGGGCGGGGCAGCAATATCCAGGATCATGTGATGCTGCACGTGAGCCACAAAACGGCTGACAAGCCGGAGGGTTCGCCGCTGACCATCGGCGAGGATTGTACCATTGGCCACCATGTTACGTTGCACGGCTGCACCATAGGCAACCGCGTGCTGGTGGGCATGGGCAGCATTGTGTTGGATGATGCGGTGATTGAAGACAATGTGATGATTGGGGCGGGCAGCTTGGTGCCGCCGCGCAAACGGCTGGAGAGCGGCTATTTATATGTGGGCTCGCCGGTGAAACAGGTGCGGCGGCTCACGGCGGAGGAGCTGGCTTTCCTGCCGTATTCGGCGGCGCATTATGTGCAAGTGGCGGGAAAACACGCGCAGTTGCCAGGCAAGTGAACGGGCAAGATTGGGCGGCAATAATTTTCAGGTAGCCTGAAAGCCAGGCTTTATTCATGATAAATAGTTGGCGTTCATGCCTTATTTGCCATTATTGCAACAGCCTCTATCAGACAGAACTTTACGTTATTTCAAAAATTGCTTTAAGTGTTGATTTAGATTAAGGTAAAATCGCGCTGCTGCGGAATTTGCAGTATTTCGGTATTTTTACAGTATTAGGATGATTGAGTAATGAATAATCAAGAAATCAATCAGGAGAGGCGGCGCTTTTTGGTGTTGGCCACTGCCGGAGCGGCTGGTGTGGCCGCAGTAGGCGCGGCCACGCCTTTTGTCGCCAGCTTTTTCCCTTCGGAAAAGGCCAAGGCGGCCGGTGCGCCGATTGACATCGACGTGAGCAAAATCGAGGCAGGCCAGCTGATTACGGCAGAATGGCGCGGTAAACCGATTTGGGTACTCAACCGCACGCCTGAGCAGATCAAGGATTTGGCCTCGCTGGACAGCCAGCTGGTCGACCCCAATTCCACAGCGGCAGACCAGCAGCCGGAATACTGCCAAAATCCTCTACGCTCCATCAAAGGCAAAGACAATATTTGGGTGGCCATCGGCATTTGCACCCACTTGGGCTGTTCGCCCACCTTCCGCCCTGATTTGGCTCCGGCCGATTTGGGCGCAAACTGGAAAGGCGGCTTCTTCTGCCCGTGCCACGGCTCCAAGTTCGACTTGGCCGGCCGTGTGTATAAAGGGGTGCCGGCGCCCACCAATCTGGTGATTCCTCCTTATAAATATCTGTCTGAAACCACCATCCGCGTGGGCGAAGACAGCTGATACCGGGGAAAATACAATGACAAACCAAACCAATAATAAAGCCAAAGCATTGCTAGACTGGGTGGACGCGCGCTTCCCCCTGTCTAAAATGATGAAGGAACACGTAACCGAGTATTACGCCCCGAAAAATTTCAATTTCTGGTATTTCTTCGGTTCGCTGGCCTTGCTGGTGCTGGTGATTCAGATCGTCAGCGGCATTTTCCTGACCATGAATTACAAGCCCGACGGCAATCTGAACCAATACCATCTGCCGGCCGCATTCACTGCTGTGGAATACATCATGCGCGACGTATCGGGCGGCTGGATTATCCGCTATATGCACTCCACCGGCGCTTCAATGTTCTTCATCGTGGTGTATCTGCATATGTTCCGCGGCCTGATTTATGGCTCGTTTAAAAAACCGCGCGAACTGGTGTGGGTGTGCGGTGCCCTGATTTTCCTGGCATTGATGGCGGAAGCCTTTATGGGCTACCTGCTGCCTTGGGGGCAGATGTCGTTCTGGGGCGCGCAGGTGATCATCAACCTGTTTGGTGCGATTCCGGTGATCGGCCCGGATTTGTCCACTTGGATCCGTGGCGACTTCAATGTGTCCGATGTGACGTTGAACCGCTTTTTCGCCCTGCATGTGATTGCCGTGCCGCTGGTGCTGGTGGGCTTGGTGGTGGCGCACTTGATTGCGCTGCACGAGGTCGGTTCCAACAACCCCGATGGCGTGGAAATCAAAAAGCTGAAAGATGAAAACGGCATCCCGCTCGATGGCATCCCTTTCCATCCGTATTACACCGTGAAAGATATTTTGGGCGTGGTGGTGTTCCTGATTGTATTCTGCTCCATCATGTTCTTCGCGCCTGAAGGCGGCGGCTACTTCCTGGAAGCGCCGAACTTTGATCCGGCCAACTCGCTGAAAACCCCGGCGCACATCGCACCGGTGTGGTATTTCACCCCGTTCTACGCCATTCTGCGTGCCATTCCTTCTTTCGCCGGCACACAGGTGTGGGGTGTGATCGGCATGGGTGCGGCGGTGGTTTTGATTGCCTTGCTGCCCTGGCTTGACCGCTCGCCGGTAAAATCCGTGCGTTACCGTAACACCACCTTCAAAACCATGCTGGTACTGTTCCTGATTGCCTTTATCGGTTTGGGCATTTTGGGTGCGCAGGTGGCCACGGATTTGAGAACGGAAATTGCCCAATCATTTACGATTTTCTATTTCCTGTTTTTCCTCGGCATGCCGATTTACACCAGCCCGGAGCGTCCGAGCTTGGCCGCGTTTAAGCAGAAGATGAGCGCTCAGCCCTTGGCTGCCTTGTTTGCCGCCGGCTGGGTGGGCGGGGTGTATCTGATTGCCCTCTTGGTGAGCATTTATGACCTGTATCTGCTTGCCCGCCTGTTCTTTGCCGATCCGTTCCAGATTCAAACGCTGATTATCCGCGTGTTCTCCGTGCTGTATATGGCGTTCTTCTTCGTGAGCACGCTGCTGAATACCAAGCTGAATGCGGACAAGGCAGTTCCGGAACGCGTTACCATGAGCACCACGCGCCAGAAGATTATGTTCTTCGTGTATGCTGCAATTGCATTGGTGGGTGCTTATCTGTTTGCTGGCAGTATTTAACGGGAGCGGCAAAATGAAAAAATTATGGAAAAACTGGTTTGCCGCGCTGATTTTGGCTATGCCTTTGAGCAGCTATGCTGCCGGCGGCGGCAATTATGAGCATGTGGACATCGATTTGGGCGATCAAGTGAGCTTGCAGCACGGCGCGCAGATTTTCGCCAACTACTGCCTTTCCTGCCATTCGGCCAGCGGCATGCGCTACAACCGCCTACAGGATTTGGGCTTGAGCGAAGACGAAATTCGCAAAAACCTGATGTTCACCACCGATAAAATCGGCGATGTGATGCATTCTTCGATGAACCCGGAAGACGCCAAGCGCTGGTTTGGCGCCGAGCCGCCGGATCTCACGCTGATTGCCCGTTCGCGCGGTGCCGATTATCTGTATGCCTATCTGCGCGGCTTCTACAAAGATCCGACCCGCCCCACCGGCTGGAACAACCTCGTGTTCGACAAAGTCGGCATGCCGCACCCCTTGTGGGAGCAGCAGGGCGTGCGCGCCGTGGAGCTGGACGATAAAGGCCAGCCCGTGATGGAGAAAGACGAACACGGCAACCTGGTGCCCAAACTGTATTGGGAGTCTACCGGCCTGCACAGCCGCCGTCTGCCCAACGGCACAGTGAGCCAGAAAGAATTCGACCAATACAGCAAAGACTTGGTGGCCTATCTGGTGTACATGGGCGAGCCCGCGCAGTTGCAACGCAAGCAAATCGGCTACGGCGTGCTGCTGTTCCTGTTTGCCGTTTTGCTGCCCTTGGCCTATTTCCTGAAAAAGGAATATTGGAAAGACGTGCACTAAGCCGTACCGCAACTGCAGAACGAGCGCAGGCTGGCAACAGCCTGCGTTTTGTTTGCGCGGCAAAAAGGCTACCTGAAAAATCCGGATGGCATCCAGCTATAATAATTTTCAGGTAGCCGCATATCGGATACCAAACCGCTTAGGCTACCTGAAAAATCCAATCACGCCGAAAGCCAAGCCTGATGCAAAAATTCATCGAAGAAGCCTACCAACTGTTCGCACCCTACCAAGCGCATTTCCCGCTCAACATCTGCACCTGTGAAAGCTGCTCACCGGAAGATGGCCAGCGCGAATTGCTGAGCTACCCGCTGCGCGAGATTCCTGCCGATAACCTTTTCTGCTATCTGAGCAGCGTGCCGTTGGCCAACAAAGCCGCCACCGCGCGCGATATGAAGCACTTTCTGCCGCGCATTTTGCAGGCGCTGGTAAATGATGAAGGTGTGCGCCCCACCGATGAAGGACTGCTGGACAAGCTGTGCTGCAACCTACCCGAATGTTGGCCAGAAGCCGAAATCCGCTGGCTGCACTGCTTTGCCGCCGCTTGGTTTGCCGAACAAATCGCAGCCCCGCGCTATGAGGGCTGCCTCCCCGTATGGCTTACCATGTTTCAATTTGCCAGTTTGGATGTAACTGATGAGCTGCTTACCTTGTGGACGCAATCTGCATCCAAAATCGGCGCATTGCGCGAGTTTGTCCTGTTGTATCTGAAAGTGCCGTATGGCAGTAATGATGCCGATTGGGGGAAGGTTTGCTATCTGCCCGAGCATTTGCCCCAGCGCGAACAGTTTGTCGGCAAGCTTTCGGCCTGGTTTGCCAGCCCGCACACCCGTGCCGTGTTCCGCCAATCTTTTGAGCAGGCCTTGCTCTCGGGTAGGGAAAAGCCGGAGGAAACCCTGCTGTGGGAGCAGTGCTACGATTGGCTGGCCGATGCGCTGTGAAGCAGGAGCATTATTTCTGCCGAACCGGGGATTAAACAGCCATGCGGCGATGTGCTGACTGTTTTTCAGGTAGCCTTTGGCCAATCGGGAAGGCTACCTGAAAAGGGGGAAGGAGGATTTTGCTGCCGGTTTGGCTTGGGTGAGCCAAGCTTTGGGCCGTGCCGTGTTTTCAGGTAGCCTGACAACAGGAAGGTTCAACTATCATCTTGTTCGGAAAGAACTTCTTTGGCAATAAATACCGCGTTTAACACTTTCGGGAAGCCCAAATACGGCACGCAATGGATGAAGGCTTCTACGATTTCCTCGCGGTTGAGGCCGACGTTTAAGGCAGCGTGGATGTGCACGCGCAGCTGGTTTTCGCAGCCGCCTTGTGCGGCCAGCGCGGCCAAGGTAAGCAATTCGCGCTGCTGCACGTTTAAATGCGGGCGGTTGTAGATTTCGCCGAAGGCGAAGCCGATGATGTATTGCCCCAAATCGGGGGCGATGCCGGATAATGCGTTCATCACGGCTTCACCCTGTGCGCCGTCGATGGCATTTAGGGTGTTCAGGCCGCATTTGATCAATTCGCTGTTTTTTAACATGATTGCTCCTATCTAACAATGATTTTGCAAAATTGCACGGGCAGCTTAGACCATGGAGTGCACTCTAGGGCAAAGGTTTTCAATGCAGATTAAACAGTTTTCCGAACAAACCGGGCTTTCCATCCACACGCTGCGTTATTACGAAAAAGAAGGCTTGCTGCGGCCGGAGCGCGATGCGTTGGGCCGCCGAGCGTATGGCAGCCGAGATGCGGAGTGGGTGGGCTTCATCTTGCGCCTGAAGGAGATGGGCGTGCCGCTGGCGCAAATCAAGGAATATGCACGGCTGCGCCATCAGGGCGAGGCCACTGTTCCTGCGCGCCACGCGCTGCTGCGGGCGCACCGCGATGTTTTGTTGGCGCGGCAGCGGGAGCTGGCGGCGCATCAGGCATTTTTGGAAAGCAAGCTGGCGCTGTATGAGGAGATGATGGGGCAGGGTGCGGCGGGCAGGCAGGCTACCTGAAAAAAAGGGGGGCTGAAAGACCAAATTGGTGCCAGAAGCGCGGCGGGTAAATCCAAAGCGGAATGAGGCGGCAGCTGGCATGGTTGGGCGACAGAGTATGGGTTTAAAGTTTTTTGCCAAGGCTTCTTTCGGGTGCGGATTTGGCTATAATGCGGCGCTGTTTCAGGCTACCTGAAAAAATTTCAGGTGGCCTGTGTTGTTTTTGATGTGTGAGGCGATGAATGGGAAAGCAGAATTATGCAGTGCCGCTGTTGCTGGTGGGCTGCGTGGTGTTCGGGCTGGGCAGCCTGATTGTGAAGTTTGTGCAGGTGGGGCCGTATGCGGTGGCGTTTTGGCGGCTGCTGGTGGCGGCGCCGGTGTTTTGGCTGCTGATGCGGCGTTTTGGGCAGAAACTGCCTCAGAGCCGGCGTGCGGTGTGTTTTGCTTTGCTGGCGGGGGTGTTCCTGGCGTTTGATTTGGCGCTGTGGCATGAGAGTATCCATGCGGTGGGCCCTGGGATTTCCACGTTGCTCAATAGTTTGCAGATTTTCTTTTTGTCGGCGATCGGGGTAGCGTTTTACGGCGAGCGGCTGAATAGGCTGCAGGTGGCGAGCCTGCTGCTGGCGGTGGCGGGGGTGGCGCTGATCGGCAGCCCGGAGTTTGGCCATAATGGCCGGGCGGTGTGGGGTTTTGTGAGCGGGACGGTGTCGGGGGCGATGTTGGCGCTGTCGATGGTGTTTGTGCGTAAAACGCATGAGGTGGAACGGGTGGCGCTGTTTCCGATGATGATGGTGCTGAGTGCAGGCGGGGCGGCGGCGCTGGTGTTGCCGGCTTTGTGGTTTGACGGCGGGGCGCTGTATCCGGCGGGCTGGCGCGATGTGGGGCTGGTGTTGGTGTATGGGGTGGTGATGCAGTGTTTTGCTTGGGGTTTGATTGCTTATGCGATTCCGCTGCTGTCGCTGTCGGTTACAGGGCTGCTGCTGCTGTCGGAGCCGGTGGCGGCGCTGCTGATTGATTATTTCTTGCTGGGCAAGCCGATTAACGGCTGGCAGTGGGCGGGCGCGGGGCTGACTCTGGTGGCGATTTATTTGGGTTCGTTGAAGCGCAGGGCGGGCTGAGGCCGAAGTCTGGCTTTGCAGAAGCTGATGTTTTTCAGGTAGCCTGTTGTTTGCTTGAGGCTACCTGAAATTTTATCTGCCGGATATTCGGGGGTGTCGGCATGGGCATGGGAAAACGGTTTCAGGTAGCCTCTTCGTGATGGGGCTGCCTGAAACCGGTTTGATTTGCGCTGCTAGCGTGCGGGGATGGTGCCCATGCGGCGGGTGAGCGAGGTGTGCGGCTCGTTGAAGAGGCTGGCGTAGTAGGTGGCGTTGGCCATCACGCGTTTGACGTAGTCGCGGGTTTCGTCGAAGGGGATGGTTTCGGCGTATACGGCGCCTTCCAGCGGGGTGGCGGCCTGCCAGTTGCGGGCGCGGCCGGGGCCGGCGTTGTAGCCGGCGGTGGCGAGCACTTCGTTGCCGAGGCGGTTGCGGGCGTCGCCCAGATACCAGGTGCCCATGCGGATGTTGCCTTCGATGCTGTGCAGCTCGGCGGGGTCCATGCCGATTTTGCCGGCGATTTCGCGGGCGGTGGCGGGCATCACCTGCATCAGTCCGGTGGCGCCCACGCGGGAGCGCACGCCGATCATGAAGCGGCTCTCCTGGCGGATGATGCCGTAGGCCCAGGCGGGATCAACGTTGGCTTGGGCGGCATAGCGGGTTACGCTGTCGCGGAAGGGGGAGATGTAGCGCAGGTTGTAGTTGATTTGGCTGTGGGTTTTATCGGCGGCGTAGATGCCCATTTCGTAGAAGCCGGCATCGTGGGCGAGCTTGGAGGCGGCGAGCAGGGCGGGCTCGTTGTAGCCGTCTACGGCGTAGCGCCACTCAGCTTGGGCTTGTTTGCGCATGTCCCAATCGCCGCTGCGCTGGGAAGCGCGGAACAGGGTGAGCGCGCGGGCAACGGCGCCGTCGGCGGCCACTTGGGCGGTTTGGCTGCTGCCGGGGGTGGCAGCGTTGTTGCGGGTGTCCACTTTGCCGCCGAGAGCTTCGGTGGCGAGCAGGGCGTAGAAGTTGCGGCCGGAGGCGGCGGCCTGGCGGTAGTGCTGCTGGGCTTGGGTATTGTCGCCGCTGGCGGCCAGGCTGCGGGCGAGCCAGTATTGCCAGGCGGGGTCGGCGCGCAGTTTTTCCGGCATGGCGGCGATGATGTTTTGCAAGTCTTGCCAACGGCCGAGGCGCAGGGCGCTGCGGGCGTACCATTCCCATTGGCTGTGGCTGAGCTGGCTGCGGTCGGCCTGCTTGAAGGCATCGAGCGCGGCGGGGAATCGCTGGTTCAGCGCGTGGTGGTGGCCGAGAACGGCCCAGCCGAAGCCGGTTTGGGCGGGGCTGAGGCTGGGAGCGAGGCTGCGCAGGCGCTCGGCTGCATCGGCCTGCTTGCGGGCGTTTTGGCCGGTCACGCTGTGCAGCAAGGCTTCGCGGCCGCCCTGGCTGTCGGGCATGGCGCTGTTTAAGGGATCAGGCAGGGGTGAGCCGAGGGCGGCGGCGAGGCGTCGGGCATCGGTGATTTGGTTGTTGGACAACAGGCCGCGCACGCGCCGCCAGGCGGCATCGGCGGGCAGCCTGCCTTGGGCGGCGAGCTGTTCGAGCAGGCGGTTGCAGCCTTCGGGCTGGCGGCCGAGCTCGGCTAGGGCTTCTTCGGCGGCGTTTTGGTTTTCCAGGCCGGCCAGCGCGGCGTAGCAGCGGGTTTCTTTATCGCGGGCGGTGGGTTTGAGGAGGCTGTATTGTTGGGCAAACTGTTGCCACTGGCCGTTGCGGCCGAGCTGTTTGAGCCATTGGTTGCGCAGGCTGTCGGCCATGGCGCTGGGCTGGGCTTGGGCAAGGAATTGGGCGGCCTGGCTGCCGTCGTTTTGTTTGAGCGCGGTTTGGGCGGATTGGAAGAGCTGGTAGTCGGCCAGTACTTTGTCTTCGGAGTCGCTGCGGCGGCTGCCGGGCAGCTGTACGGCGCCGCTGCTGTCGGCGTTGATGGGCTCGACGGGGGTTTCGGTTTGGCTGGTGCAGGCGGCGAGCAGGGCGGCGGCGAGGAGGGTGAGGGTGTGCCGGGATGCGGTTTTTTTCATGCTGGGTGTCGGACGGGATAATTGAGAACGGCTTAAGGCTACCTGAAAGTGGCGGGGCAATGAAGCGGCAGGCGGCAGCAGACGGTGGGTTTTACTGCTTTTTACGCGTGAGATGGCTCGGTTTCGCCGGTGTGGATATTTTCAGGTAGCCTTTGCTGACGGGGCAATCGGTGCGGCAGGCTACCTGAAAATATAATTTGCATGCCCAATCGATAGCTATACCCACAGCCATGCCCATACGCGGCGGCCTTCGCTTTGCAGCAGCAGGTAGGTGCGTACGGCGGCGGCGGTGTGCATGCATTCCACGCCGATGCCGGTTGCAGCAGCGGCAATGCGCGGGTGGATGAATTGCTGGCGCTCGCCGGTACCGATGAGGATGACTTCGGGTTGGGATTGGGCGGCGCGGGCGAGGTCGGCAGTTTGCAGCTGGGCGGATGAGGCGAGGGATACGGGCTGTACGCTGCCGCTGCCGTCGAGCAGCACGGCTTGATGATAGACTTGGCCGTTGATGTGCAGTTCGCCGGGCTGGTAGTGCTCGATGCGGCAGGAATGGGTGGGATGGTGTTCTTGGATGAGCATGTTTTGTTTTAGGTTGAACGGGTTGGGGTGGCTGGGGGAGGCTACCTGAAAAAGTTTTCCGCCAAGACAATTTGTCTGAAATCCGCCCGCAAAACTGGAGGTTTTGCTTTAAAAGGTGTAAAGGGCGGGGTTTTCGGCTAATATAGCGGCCTTTCGTTTGTTTTCTTATTTCAGCCTGGCAAGTCATTATAAACAAGGAATCAGCATGCAACCAATCAGAATCGGCATCTTGGGGATGGGCACCGTCGGCGGCGGTACCGTTAAACTGTTGTCTGAAAACGCGGCGGAAATCACGCGCCGCTTGGGCAGGGAAGTGCGCATTGTCATGGCGGCCAGCCGCAACAGCGAACGCATCCGCAAACTGTGCCCGAGCGATACGGTGGTGGCCGATGATGTTTTTCAGGTAGCCCGCAGTGCCGATGTGGATATTGTGGTGGAATTGATTGGCGGCACGGATACCGCACGCGAGGTGGTGCTGTGCGCGATTGAAAACGGTAAACACGTGGTGACCGCCAACAAAAAGCTGCTGGCCGAACATGGCAACGAAATCTTCGCGCTGGCGGCCAAGCATAATGTGATGGTGATGTTTGAAGCGGCGGTGGCCGGTGGCATCCCGATCATCAAAGCCCTGCGCGAAGGCCTGGCCGCCAACCGCATCAAATCCGTGGCCGGCATCATCAACGGCACCAGCAACTTCATCCTCAGCAATATGCGCGCCCACGGCAGCAGCTTCGCCGAAGTGCTCAAGCAGGCGCAGGAGCTGGGCTACGCCGAAGCCGACCCGACTTTCGATATTGAAGGACACGACGCGGCGCACAAGCTGAGCATCATGTCCGCCCTCGCCTTCGGCACACCCATCAATTTCGAACACTGCTATCTGGAAGGCATCAGCAAACTAGAAAGCCAAGACATCCGCTATGCCGAAGAATTGGGCTACCGCATCAAACTCCTCGGCATCACCCGCCGTACCGAGCAGGGCATCGAATTGCGCGTGCATCCCACGCTGGTGCCCGAATGCCGCCTGCTGGCGCAGGTGGAAGGCGTGATGAACGCCGTGTTGGTACAGTCGAACATGGTGGGCGAAACCCTGTATTACGGCGCCGGTGCCGGTGCCTCGCCCACCGCCAGCGCCGTGGTGGCCGACATCATCGACATCGCCCGCCTGATTGATGCCGCCCCCGAGCAGCGCGTGCCGCCCCTGGCCTTCCACAATAACGAAGCGCTACCGATCCTGCCCATCGACGAAATCACCAGCAGCTACTACCTGCGCGTTTGCGCACAGGACAAACCCGGCGTGATGGCCGACATCTGCCGCAGCTTGGCCGCGCAGGGCGTGTCGATTGAAGCGCTGCTGCAAAAAGGCGTTGTCAACCATGAAGCCGCCGAAATCGTCATCCTCACCCACCAGGCCAAAGAGAAACACATCCGCACCGCCATCACGCAAATCGAGGCGCTGGAGAACGTGTTTGAGCCGGTGATCGTGTTGCGTATGGAAAGCCTGCATGGCTGAGGCGCGCACCGATGAAGCCACCCGCCGCAAACGCCGCCGCACCTTAATCGGCTGGCTGGCGGTAACCGCGGCGTTGGTGCTCGGCTTCGCCCTGCTGCCGCGCCTGTATTCGCCCGATCCGGCCGATATCAGCCGCCGCGTGGTGGAAGCCTGTGTGAAGAACATGCCCGCCGTGCCGCAGTGGCAGGCCGATTTGGCCAAATACGGCTTGGCCGGGCAGGGCGAACGGGTGTTGGAGCCGTATTGCCGCTGCCTGTGGGAAGAGCCGATTGGGCGGTTGAGTGAGGACGACCTGCGCAGCCTGCCGCGCCTCTCGCCGCAAGAGCAGCTGGATAAACTTGGCGGCAGCGCGGCCTTCGAGCAGCGGCAGGCGCAATGTTTGGCGGCGCAGGCGAAACATTGAATGCGGATGATCGGATAAACACGGACTTAGCAGTAAGACAGGGCTACCTGAAAATTGCCGTTGGCGGTTTTCAGGTAGCCTTTTGTATTGCAGTAAGGTAGTTTATTGGCCGCTGTTGTCTTCGAACAGGTCGCGGTCGAACAGGTCGCGGTCGAACAGGTCGGGCTCGCTTTGGCGTTGCTGGCAGTCGATATGGATGTCTTCGGTTACGCTGCAGCAGCAGGGCAGGATTTCGCCGGGCAGTAGGAAGGCCAGCGGGCATTCGCGGTAGGCCACGCTGCCGGCGAGCAGTTTCACGCGGCAGGAGCCGCAGTAGCCGCTGCGGCATTGGTATTCGACTTCGTGGCCGGTACGCTCCAGGGCTTCGAGCAGGGTTTCGCCTGCTTGCAGGGTGAATTGGGTGCTGCTGGTGGTGATTTGGGGCATGGTGTGCGGCGTAATGATGGCGTGTGTGGCGGCTTGGTGTGCGGCCAAGTTTTTATAGTGAATTAAATTTAAACCAGTACAGCGTTGCCTTGCCTTGCCGTACTATCTGTACTGTCTACGGCTTCGTCGCCTTGTCCTGATTTAAATTTAATCCACTATAGCTTCGCTGAAACTCCGCCTTGCTTCGCAAGACATCGTTTTAACTACGTTGAAGCTTGCGCTTTCAGGTAGCCTTTCGTGCTGATGAGGCTACCTGAAAAATAAACCGGCAGGCGGGCGGGGTTACTGGGTTTGCTTCAGGATGTAGTTGGGTGCCAGCTCGCCTTCGATTTGTTTGCCGTCCATATCCAGCGCCCAGATTTGGCCGTTGCCGATTTGGTAGAGGCGCTCGCTGCCGGCTTGGTCGAGCCGGAGGACTTGGCCTTCGCTGCGCCAGGTGAAGCGGCCGGAGGCTTCTTCGGTGAGCGGGTGGCGCTGCTGGTAGGTTTCGGTGAGACGGTAGCTGCCGTCGGCGTTCAGCACCAAGGTGGTTTCGATGCCTTCGCAGGAGGCACAGGGCAGCACGCCGTGGTAGCGGCCGGCCCAGGTGTGGCCGGGCTCGGTTGCGGCTGCGGAAGCGCCGGAAGCAGGGGCGGCTTCGGGTTGGGAAACGGCTGCGGCAGGCGCGGAGGCGGCTGATACGGCCGGGGCGGGCACGGTGTTTTCCTGCGGTGCGCAGGCGGCCAACAGGAGGATGAGTGGCAAGGTGGCTGTGGCTTTCATTTTGAACCTTTTATCGTCTCGATGGTTTGGTTAATGGCAGATTAGCAGGTGATTCGCCATCGGTTATTGCATAATTATTAATGTTTTTTGCTTTATTCTGCTTTGAAAACCGAGGTGTCGGTACTCATGCCAGCGGGTGTTTCCGGCAGGGTTTCGGCCTGTTCGGCGGCTTCCGCTGCTGCTAGCCGTTTTTTCTCGGCCAGATATTGCCCGATCTGCTGTACCAGCTCTTGCGTGCCCTGATGGGCGAGCGCGCTGATTTCGAACAGGCGCGGGGTTTGCCAATCAAAGTCGGGTTCGCCGGGCGCGGGGTGCGCCCAGCCGATGGCAGCGAGGAAAGCGGCTTTGCGCTCGGCGGCTTCTTCGGGGCTGAGCAGATCCAGTTTGTTCAGCACCAGCCAGCGCGGTTTATCGAACAGTTCGTCGTCGTATTTGCGCAGTTCGTTGATGATGGCCAGCGCTTCGGCGGCGGGGTTGACGGCTTCGTCGAAGGGAGCCAGATCGACTACGTGCAGTAAGAGGCCGGTGCGCGAGAGGTGTTTCAAAAAGCGGTGTCCCAGCCCGGCGCCTTCGGCCGCGCCTTCAATCAGGCCGGGGATGTCGGCCATCACGAAGCTTTGGCTTTCGCTCACGCGCACCACGCCCAGATTGGGGTGCAGCGTGGTGAAGGGGTAGTCGGCCACTTTGGGGCGGGCGGCGGATACGGCGCGGATGAGGGTGGACTTGCCGGCATTAGGCATGCCGAGCAGGCCCACGTCGGCCAGCACTTTCAGCTCCAGGTTGAGGCGGCGCGCTTCGCCGGGCTCGCCGGGCGTGGCCTGCTTGGGGGCGCGGTTTACCGAGGACTTGAAATGGATGTTGCCTAGGCCGCCTTTACCGCCGCGGGCGAGGCACACGCGCTGGCCGTGCCGGGTAAGGTCGGCCACGGTTTCGCCGGTGTCGGCGTCGCGGATGAGCGTGCCCACGGGCATTTGCAGCTCGATGTCGTCGGCGCCGGCGCCGTAGCGGTCGGAGCCGTGGCCTTTTTCGCCGTTTCTGGCCTGATAGCGTTTCACGAAACGGTATTCCACCAGGGTGTTCACGTTTTCGCTGGCGACGGCGAACACGCTGCCGCCGCGCCCGCCGTCGCCGCCGTCGGGGCCGCCGCGCGGTACGTATTTTTCGCGGCGGAAGCTGACCGCGCCGTTGCCGCCGCGCCCGGCGGCCACTTCGATTTTGGCTTCGTCGATGAATTTCATGGGTGTGCTTTCTGTTTTTAGCTCCGCTGAAGCGAAGGCTTTCAGGTAGCCTTTAAGGCTGATCGGAGGCTACCTGAAAATATAACTCTTTATTTAATTTAATAGTTTTTTGGTGTAGTGTTGGGTGCCGTGTGCCGGATTCCGGTGGGGTGTTGTGGCGTTTGCGGCGGATGCGTGCATTATAAATGACTGCCGGAGAGGCTACCTGAAAATTTACGGGATGGCTCAGGTTTCGTTGGAAGCGGCGTTTCGCCAGTTTTCAGGTAGCCTGCCGCTCACACGGCCAGCAGCACGTATTTGGTTTCCAGGTATTCTTCTAGACCGTATTTGCCGCCTTCGCGGCCGATGCCGGATTGTTTGATGCCGCCGAAGGGGGCGGCTTCGTTGGAAATCACGCCGGTGTTGAGGCCGACCATGCCGTATTCCAGGCCTTCCATCATGCGGGTGGCGGTGCCGATGTTGCGGGTGTAGCAGTAGGCGGCGAGGCCGTATTCGGTGGCGTTGGCCTGTTGCAACACTTCCTCTTCGCTCTCGAAGCGGAACACGGGGGCGAGCGGGCCGAAGGTTTCTTCACGCGCCACTTTCATTGCGGCCTTGGCATGGCGGATCACGGTGGGCTGGAAAAAGAGCTCGCCAGCGGGGTGGCGCGTACCGCCTGCGGCCACTTTGCCGCCGTGGGCGAGGGCGTCGGCCAAGTGTTCTTCCACTTTGGCCAGCGCGGCTTCGTCGATGAGCGGGCCGCAATCGGTGCCGGCTTCCAGGCCGTTGCCGGTTTTCAGGTAGCCGGCGGCTTGGGCGAATTTGCGCACAAATTCATCGTACACGCCGCTTTGTACGTAGAAGCGGTTGGCACACACGCAGGTTTGCCCGGCGTTGCGGAATTTGCAGGCGATGGCGCCGGCCACGGCGGCGTCGATATCGGCGTCGTCAAACACGATGAAGGGCGCGTTGCCGCCCAGCTCCATCGAGGTTTTTTTGATGGTGGCGGCGCATTGGGCTTGCAGGGTGCGGCCCACGGCGGTGGAGCCGGTGAAGCTGAATTTTTTCACCGTGTCGCTGCCGGTGAGCACGCGGCCGATTTCGCGCGAGGAGCCGGTGAGCACGTTGAACACGCCTGCCGGAATGCCGGCGCGCTCGGCCAGCTCGGCGATGGCCAGCGCGGAAAACGGCGTTTGCGAGGCGGGGCGCACGATGAAGGTGCAGCCGGCGGCCAGCGCGGGCGCGGCTTTGCGCGTGATCATGGCGTTGGGGAAGTTCCATGGCGTGATGGCGGCGCACACGCCCACGGGCTGCTTGAGCACCAGGATGCGCTTGTCGGGCGCGGGGCTGGGGATGGTGTCGCCATACACGCGTTTGGCCTCTTCGGCATACCATTCGACATAGGACGCGCCGTAGGCGATTTCGCCTCGTGCTTCGGCCAGCGGCTTGCCCTGCTCGAGGGTGAGCAGGGTGGCGAGGTTTTCCTGCTCCTGCATCATCAAATCAAACCAGCGGCGCAGGATTTGGCTGCGCTGCTTGGCGCTGAGGGCGCGCCAGGCAGGCAGGGCGGCTTGGGCGGCGGCAATGGCGCGTTCGGCTTCCACCGCGCCCATATCGGGCACGCTGCCGATGGTTTGGCCGGTGGCGGGGTTGGCTACGGCGAGGGTGCGGCCGCTGTCGGCATCGAGCCATCGGCCGTTGATGTAGCATTGGGTGCGCAAGAGGGCGGGGTCTTTTAGCTGGGTCATGGGGAGGGCTCTCGGAAGGCTACCTGAAAAATTTTGGCGGAGCGGTAGGATGTATGGCGTAGCCACGCACGCGGATAGGAATTGCAAACAATGCGTGCGTGCGTTCCGCACACAGCCTACTCATGTGGGCTACATTGGTTGCACTGCGACAAAGGCTACCTGAAAAATGTGGGCAAGCGGGATGGGCATCCATGCCCGGGCTGCGGGCTATGAGTTTCCCATGCAGGAGGAACCAATGGTGTATCTTTCTTTGCAGCCGGTGAACCCTTTTTCCTGGCAATGGCTCAGGGCCAGACGTTTCGCCTCGTCGGCGGTTCTGGCTGTTTCGTGGAAGAAGAAGCCGGCACCGCTCGCGTTTCTGCCGGTGGCTATGGATACGCATTGGTTTTTTTTACCGGCGATGAGCACCCGGCACTCGGAGCCGTATTCGCCGCAACGCTGTAAGGCGGCCTGCATGGCCTCGCGCTTGGAGTATCCCAATCCAGCGCTTATGGCATTGTTTTTATCTGCCGCTATCGCGCCGAAATATTTGGGCGGCGGGAGGTTTGACAAGCCCGGTATTTCGCCGCTGTCGCTGTCGTAGCTGCCGCCGCCACGGGAATTATCAATGCACGATGGGTTGCCATACATTTGCGTGCAATATCCTGCATGCTGCATTTGCCGCTGGTGTTCTCGGAGGTTCGCAGCGTTGTCCGCCGCTGCAAATTGGCTGGCGGTCAAGCAGCCGAAGGCCAGCAGCGCGGGCAAAATGATTTTTTTCATGAGTCAAACTCCCCTTGAAGTGAAAATGGTTTGGCGGGGCAGGCACGGATGCCCAAACTACGGGCCACGCGGGCTACCTGAAAAATTCTGGTATGCATGGCGCAGCTACGCACGCGAATACGGAATTTCAAACAAGGCGTGCGTTCCGCACATCCTACCCATGCTTGGAAGGCTACCTGAAAAATGTGGGTAAGCGGGGATAAGCGTCCGTGCCCGGGCTGCGGCTAATCTGACAAAGGCTACCTGAAAACATTGACTGCAACGCAGCTAAAACGTGGCAAGGCGGAGTGCTGCCAAGCTGAATTTTCAGGTAGCCTTTGTTTGCCTATTCCAGCTCGAGCACGGCGGAGGTGTATACATCCTGCACGTCGTCGAGGGCTTCGAGGGCGTCGATGAGGCGCTGCATTTTGGCGGCGTCTTCTCCGGTGAGCACGGTTTCGTTTTGGGCGCGCATGGTGACGTCGCCGTCTTCGGCTTTGAAGCCGGCCTCTTCGAGCGCGGCTTTGATGCCGGCCCAGTCGGCGGGGGCGGTGAGGACTTCGAAAGAGCCGTCGTCGTGGGAAACGATGTCTTCGGCGCCGGCTTCGAGGGCGGCTTCCATCAGGGTGTCTTCTTCGGTATCGGGGCCGAAGAGGAGGTAGCCTTGGTGTTTGAAGTTGAAGGCCACGCAGCCGTCGGTACCGAGGTTGCCGCCGTGTTTGGTGAAGGCGTGGCGCACGTCGGCTACGGTGCGGGTTTTGTTGTCGGTGAGGCAGTCTACCATCAGGGCGGCGCCGCCGATGCCGTAGCCTTCGTAGCGCAGTTCGATGTATTCGACGCCTTCGAGGTTGCCGGTGCCTTTGTCGATGGCGCGCTGGACGTTGTCTTTGGGCATATTGGCGTCCCAGGCTTTGTCCATAGCCAGGCGCAGGCGGGGGTTGGAGGCGGGGTCACCGCCGCCGAGACGGGCGGCTACGGTGATTTCTTTGATGAGTTTGGTGAAAATTTTGCCGCGTTGGGCATCGACGCGGGCTTTTTTGTGTTGGATGTTTGCCCATTTGCTGTGGCCGGCCATGTGGTTTCCTTTGTGGGATAGGTGAAAATAACGGGGCGATTTTAGCATTTTAGCGGGGCGGAAACTATGTTTTGCTGGTGCTGTGCATGCTAGGCTGTGCTATAGGGTGGGCTTTAGAAAAGGCTACCTGAAAACGGGAAATCGGTTTTCAGGTAGCCTTTTTACCTTGCCGGAGGAATGGTTTACATCACTTCCAGCGTGTCGATGCCCAAGAGGCCGAGGCCGGTTTGCAGGGTTTGGCCGGTGAGGGCGGCGAGCTGCAGGCGGGTGTTGCGGGCGCTGCCTTCGGCTTTGAGGATGGGGCAGGCTTCGTAGAAGCGGGAGAAGAGGCTGGCCACTTGGTAGAGGTAGGCGGCGAGGTAGTGTGGGTAGGCGCTGTCGGCCACGGTTTGCAGCACGTCTTCAAACTTCAAAAGCTCGGCGGCGAGCTGGCGCTCCAGGGGCTCGGTGAGCACAGGGTGGGCGGCGGCATCCCACTGGCCGGCTTTTTTCAGCACGCTCTGCACGCGGGTGTAGGCGTATTGCAGGTAGGGGGCGGTGTTGCCTTCAAAGGAGAGCATGTTGTCCCAGTCGAAGATGTAGTCGCTGGTGCGGTTTTTGCTCAGGTCGGCATATTTCACGGCACCGATGCCCACGGCGCGGGCAATTTGAGCAGCGGCCGCATCGCCCAATTCCGGATTTTTCTCTTGCACCAGGGCGGTAGCTCGCTCCACAGCTTCGTCAAGCAAATCCACCAGCTTCACAGTGTCGCCACTGCGGGTTTTGAAGGGGCGGCCGTCTTTGCCCATCATGGTGCCGAAGCCGATAAATTCAGCCTGCACGTTTTCAGGTAGCCAGCCGGCTTTGCGCGAAGCCACGAAGAGTTGGGCAAAATGCAGGCTCTGTCGGGTATCAACCACATAGATGATGCGGTCGGCTTTGAGCACTCGCACGCGGTAGCGGACGCAGGCGAGGTCGGTGGTGGCATAGAGGAAGCCGCCGCCTTGTTTTTGGATGATGAAGGCGGCGGGGTCGCCGTCTTTGTTTTGGAATTCGCTGAGGAACACCACTTTGGTGCCGCCGTCGTCCACGGCCAGGCCGGAGGCGAGAAGTTCGTCCACAACGGGCTGTAAGTCGTTGTTGTATTTTGACTCACCGGCCACATCTTCGGGCTTGAGCAGCACGCCCAGTCGGTCGTATACGTTTTGCGCGTGTTTGAGCGACATAGCCACAAACTGCCGCCACAGGGCGAGCACGGTTGCGTCGCCGCCTTGCAGTTTCACCACGTATTCGCGCGCGGTGTCGGCAAAGGCTGGGTCTTCGTCGAAACGCACTTTGGCGTTGCGGTAGAACTGCTCCAAATCGGCCAGCTCGAAATGCTCGTTTTGCGCTTGCTGCTCCACTAGGTAGGCCACCAGCATGCCGAACTGTGTGCCCCAGTCGCCCACATGATTTTGCGCGATCACGCGGTGGCCCAAATGGCGCAGCACGCGGGCGATGCTGTCGCCGATGATGCTGGAGCGCAGGTGGCCGACGTGCATTTCTTTGGCCAGGTTGGGCGAGGAATAGTCGATGACCACAGTTTGCGGCGCGGCGGCCTGCGCCACGTTCAGGCGGCTGCTTTGCAGGGCATCGTGCACCTGATCGGCCAGAAACTGCGGGCTCAGGCGCAGGTTGATGAAGCCGGGGCCGGCCACTTCGGCGGAGGCGAGCACGCTGCTGCCGGCGAGCGCATCGGCTACTTTTTGCGCCAGCTCGCGCGGATTTTGCTTGCGCTGTTTGGCGGCGCCCATCACGCCGTTGATTTGGAAATCGCCGAATTCGGGGTTTTTGGCCGGCTGCAACACCACCGGCGCGCCTTCGATGCCGGCGGCGGCAAAGGCTTGCTCGGCTTCGCGGTTGAGGATGTGGGAGAGGTTCATGATGATTTCAACTTTGTTGGATAAACGATAAAATCTGCTGGTTAGTGCCGAATCAGCCAGCGTACGGCTGCGGCGGCAAGCAAGGTGGCGGCGATGCCGCAAACGGTGTGCAGTACCAGAATCAGGCCGGCGGGCAGCCAGTTTTTGTGCAACAGCCGTTCGGATACTTCGGCAGAAAATGCGGAAAAGGTAGTGAGGCTGCCGAGGAAGCCGACCGACAACATGTTTTGCAGCGGCGCGGCCAGCGGCTTGCCGGCCAGCAGCAAACCCAACACGGCGCCGGCGAGCAGGCAGCCTGCCATATTGGCCAGCCAGGTGCCGAAGGCAAACTGGGCAAACAGCGGGTTTAGCCGCAGCCCAAGCTGCCAGCGCAGCAGGGCGCCGAGTGCGGCACCGGCGGCAACGAGGGCGGCTTGGCTGTAGAATGGAGCGCTCATGTTGTGTTCGGGGCGTGGAAAATTTTCAGGTAGCCTGATGTCGGTAAAAGGCTACCTGAAAATCAGAATGATGTTTCGGCTTTGCAGGAATCCGTCTTCTTGCAGGAAGCTTGTTTGAGCGAACCACGCTTTGCCCGTTTTAGCTTTGGCGAAGCCCGCGTTTTCAGGTAGCCTTTATTAGTAGGCCGAAGCCCGCCGTGCGACAGTTGGATTTTAATGCTTTCACGGCGAAGCTGCCAGATTGCCGCCATGCTGAAATGGGGCGGCTTGCGTATGCGGCCAGGTTTTCACTGCATTGAAGCTTCGTTTGAACTACGGCTTTCAGGTAGCCTCAGAGCGCCTCAATCAGCCGCAGCACCATTTTGGCAGAATGCACGGAAGCGGTTTTCAAAAAGGTTTCGAAGCTGCTGTCGGCTTTTTCGTCGGCCAAATCGGAGATGGCGCGGATCACCACAAAGGGCACGCCGAAGCGGTGGCAGCTTTGCGCGATGGCAGCGGCTTCCATTTCCACCGCCTGCACATCGGAGAAATGGCGGCGCACTTCGGCCACGGATTCGCTGCTGTGCACGAATTGGTCGCCGCTCACGATCAAGCCGCGGTGCACGGCGGCGTGCTCAAACGCGGAGGCAGCCTGCTCAGCGGCGGCGCACAGGGCGGGGTCGGATTCGAAGCGTGCGGGCATGCGCGGTACGTGGCCGACGGCATAGCCGAAGGCAGTCACGTCCACATCATGGTGCGCGGTTTGCGTGCCGATCACCACGTCGCCTACTTTCAGCCCGCCGCCTAGGCCACCGGCGCTGCCGGTGTTGATGACGCAATCCGGCCGGTACTGCCGGAGTACCAGCGCGGTGGTGAGCGCGGCGTTTACTTTGCCGATGCCGCTCAAAGCCAAAACAACATTTTTACCGGCGTATTCACCGCAATGGATTTCAAAGTCGGCCACCTGCTCGCTGCGCAGGTTGGACAGGCTGTCTTTGAGCAGGGCAATTTCGGGCGGCATGGCGCCGATCAGGGCGACGGTTTGGGGCATTTTGTGTTTTCTCCTCTGCAACAGGGCGGCGGGAAACGGCACACCGCTTTGCGCCGCCGCTACGAAAAAACGCACTGGCTGGGTTCAGACAGTGCGCAGGGGTGGGCCTGTTTATTGTTCGGCTTCGGCAGCGGGTTTCTGCTCGGCCGGCGGCTGCAGGCTCACGGCGCGGGCGGGAACGATGGTGGAAATCGCGTGTTTGTATACCATTTGGGTAACGGAGGTGTTGCGCAGCAGCACCACGTATTGGTCAAACGATTCCACCTGCCCCTGCAGTTTGATGCCGTTCACCAGATAGATGGATACCGGCACGTGTTCTTTGCGCAGCGCGTTCAAAAAAGGATCCTGTAGCATTTGTCCTTTGGTTGCCATAGTTTTCAAACTCCAATTTATTTTTCTGTTTCGGGCTTTTTTATGAAAATAAAAAAGGTGGCAGATTGTAGCCCTTTGCGTTGCCTTTTTCCAATCTTTTTACGTAAGCTATGGATAGGAAAAAATTTTTTTATGATTCAGGTCAAATTGTGAAGCGGTTGCGGCAAATATTAAACTTGCCTTACGAAGCAGCTTCCCGATGCAGGGCTTGCCGCCCGGGGCGCCGGGGCTTGTATAATTCGCTTTTGAATGATTAGGCAACAAATTGATTTTTATGCGGGAGGGGCAAAGATGGGCATCAAACATTGGCCGGAAAACGAGCGGCCGCGCGAGAAACTGCTGCAACGCGGCGCGGGCGCGCTGAGCGATGCGGAGCTGCTGGCGATTTTGCTGCGGGTGGGCACGCAGGGCATGAGCGCGGTGGATTTGGCGCGCTATCTGTTGCAGGAATTCGGCTCACTCAACCGGCTGTTTTCCGCGCCCGCTGTGGAGCTCACGCGGCACAAGGGCATGGGCGAGGCGGCGTTTTGCCAGTTTGCCGTGGTGCGCGAAATCGGGCGACGGCTGTTGGCGGAGGAAATGCGCGAAACGCCGGCGTTTACTTCGCCCGAAGCGGTGGCGGATTATTTGGTGTTGCAGCTGGCGCACGAGCCGGTGGAGGTGAGTGTGGCGCTCTTGCTCAACAGCAGCAATAGGCTGATTGCTTTGCAGGAGCTGTCGCGCGGCACGGTGGCGGAGAATACGGTGTATGTCCGCGAGGTGGCGCAGCTGGCTTTGCAGCACCACGCGGCGGCACTGATTATCGCGCACAATCACCCGGGCGGCTCGGCCGAGCCTTCGGCGGCGGATTTGGCGTTTACGCGGCGTTTGCAGCAGGCGCTGGCGCTGTTGGATGTGCGGCTGCTGGACCATTTTATCGTGGCGGGCAACCGGGCGGTGTCGTTTGCGGCGAACGGATGGATGCCGGAGTTGGCGGGCGGGGATAAAGGAAAGGCTACCTGAAAATTTCAGGTAGCCTTTTGCTTGGTTTGAATTGGGCGGCTTATTGGCCGTTGATTTTGTCGTTGAGTTCGAGCAGGCCGTCTTTTACGGTGGTGGAGAGGGCGGGCAGTTCGCGGCGCAGCAGGCTGATGGCTTCGGTGTAGAAAATAACCGCGTTGTTTACACCACAGGTTGAGAAAAATAAGCCTGCAACACCTCAAACGGCGTATCGCCG
>NZ_JACSGR010000009.1 GCF_016025525.2 Eikenella glucosivorans
CGGCGATACGCCGTTTGAGGTGTTGCAGGCTTATTTTTCTCAACCTGTGGTGTAAACAACGCGGTTATTTTCTACAGGGAAGGCTACCTGAAAATTATTTTTCAGGTAGCCTTGGTGTTGGTTTGCGGAAACGGCATTACTTGCCCGGCTCAGGCGGCAAACTGCGCCACCAGCGCCACAGCATCCGCCCGGCTTTGGGCAGCAGGGCGCGCTGTTTGGCCGGAGGCAGCACGGCGGCCTGCCACAGCAGCATGGCCAGCGGCAGGCGGTCGGCCAGCTTGAGCCAGCGTTGCCAGTCGGTGCCGCGGCCTTGCTGCTGCCGCTTGCGCTGTTTCAGCTGCTCGGCGCGGATTTTCAGGCGGGCGAGCTCGGCTTGTAGGGCGAGCAGTTCGCGCTGCTGCCGTTTGCTTATCGGGCTGCTCATTCGGCTTGCTCCGTGTTATCGGTTTGCGGCGCGGCGTTGGGATGATTGGGGGAACGGCCGCGCAGGGTGTCGATGTCGCGGCGCATATCGGCCAGGGTGGAGGCTACCTGAAAACCGGCCTGCCGCCAGCCGGATGCGGCGCGTGCCAAGGCAACCCAGGCAATCAGCAGCAGCAGCACGGGCAGGCCGAAAAACACCCAAGCCTTGGCCTGCGCCGGCAGCACAGCGTCCAGCCCGAACAGCAGGCTGATCAGCGCGGAGAGCAGCATCACGCCGCCCACAGCCACCGCCGCAAACATACGCACCAAGCCTGCAGCTTGGTCGGAAAGGTCGATGCCGAGGATTTGCAGGCGCAGCAGCAGCAAATCCACGCCCTGGTTCATCAGGAAGCGGAAGTGGTCGATATTCTGTTTCAGGCTCATGGCGGGCTCCTCGGCTCGTTGGCGGGCAAAACGCCCGCCTGCGTTCGGGTGGGCAGGGCGGGCGGCGTGTATCAATTCGGCTGTTTAGCGGCGGTTGAGCAGCACGCCCACCACCAAGCCGGCCAGCGCGGCGAAGCCCATGGCGTAATACGGTTTTTCCTGCACCAGCTCGTCGGCCTGGCGGGCGGTTTGTTTCACTTTGTCCACGGCCACTTCTTCAAATTCGCCCAGCTTGCGTTGGGCGGCCTGCAGCTTGCGTTGCAGCTTGCCGCGCAGCTCTTGGGCTTCTTCGCTGCCGTATTCGACGCCGGTGTTGTACAGCTCTTCCACATTGTCCAGTACGTCGCGCACTTCCTTCATCAGTTCTTCTTTCTGCTGCTCGAAATCTTTTCTCATGTCGGTCTCCTAGTCGGGAATGGGGACGGCGTCGGGGTGAGCCGTCTGCGCCAGTATATGGGGCGGCGGCGGATAGGGCAAGCGGGCGGGGGTTTGGGCGGCGCGGAAAGCCGGCTCCCTTATATAGCGGATTTTGTAACTTTCGCTACGGTGTCGGCTCGCCTTGCCGTACTGGTTATACTGCCTGCGGCTCGCCGCTTGGTATCGGAAGGCACAAAATCCGCTATAGAGGCTTCGGTTTGCTTTGCAATAACCTGTTTTGGGTATGGAAATGCCGTTTTCAGGTAGCCTTCCGATGCGGCAGCCCGGTTTGAGGCTACCTGAAAACGAGGTCTTGGCGCTGCCGATACCGGGTTGCTGCAAAGCCAAAGCGCAGCTTCAACGAGGTGAAAACCCATCGGCAAAGTCTGCTAAAATCCGCCCGTTCCCATTTCCCCGTTCAGGACTTCCCCATGACCGACCGCAACCAACAGCTCTTCACCCGCGCCAAAGCCGTGATTCCCGGCGGCGTGAATTCGCCCGTGCGCGCCTTCGGCAGCGTCGGCGGTGTGCCGCGCTTCATCAAAAAGGCCGAGGGCGCGTTTGTGTGGGACGAAAACGGCACGCGCTATATCGACTACGTCGGCTCGTGGGGCCCGGCCATCGTGGGGCATGCGCACCCGGAAGTGCTGGAAGCGGTGCGCGAGGCGGCGCTGGGCGGGCTCTCGTTTGGCGCGCCCACCGAGGCGGAAATCGTGATCGCCGAAGAGATCTGCCGGCTGGTGCCCAGCGTGGGGCGGTTGCGGCTGGTGAGTTCCGGCACGGAAGCCACCATGTCGGCCATCCGCCTGGCGCGCGGCTACACCGGGCGCGACCAAATCATCAAGTTTGAAGGCTGCTACCACGGCCATTCCGACAGCCTTTTGGTGAAAGCCGGCAGCGGCCTGCTCACCTTCGGCCACCCCTCCTCCGCCGGCGTACCCGCCGATTTCACCAAGCACACGCTGGTATTGGAATACAACAACGTGGCGCAGCTGGAAGAAGCCTTCGCCCAAGCAGGCGGCCAGATTGCCTGCGTGATTGTGGAGCCCTTTGCCGGTAATATGAACCTGGTGCGCCCCACGCCCGAATTCCTGCGCGCCCTGCGCGAGCTCACCGCCCAACACGGCGCGGTGCTGATTTACGACGAAGTGATGACCGGCTTCCGAGTGGCGCTGGGCGGCGCGCAGTCGCTGCACGGCATCACGCCGGATTTGACCACCATGGGCAAGGTGATCGGCGGCGGCATGCCGCTGGCGGCCTTCGGCGGACGGCGCGACATCATGGACTGCATTTCCCCTTTGGGCGCGGTGTATCAGGCCGGCACGCTTTCGGGCAACCCGGTGGCGGTGGCGGCGGGCTTAAAAACCTTGGAAATCATCCAGCGCCCGGGCTTCTACGAAAACCTCACCGCGCGCACCGAACAATTGGTGCGCGGGCTGAAACAGGCGGCGGCGAAGGCGGGCGTTGCGTTTAACGCCGACAGCGTGGGCGGCATGTTCGGCCTGTATTTTTCAGGTAGCCTGCCGCAGAACTATGCGGATATGGCGGCTTCCGATATCGGTGCGTTTAAAACTTTCTTCCACGGCATGCTGGATAAAGGCGTGGCCTTCGGACCTTCGGCCTATGAGGCGGCCTTTGTGTCGGCGGCGCACGGCGAAGAGCTGGTGGGCGAGACCGTGCGGATAGCCGGGGAAGTGTTCCGGCAGATGGCGGGCTAGGCCAGAGGCTACCTGAAAAATGTTTGGCACGTATTTCGGCTTCGTAGAAACGCGCGAAACACATTTTCAGGTAGCCTTCAGAACATCCGCAGCGAAGCCGTTATAATGCGGCATCTTTTTCTACCGATCCAATCCCATACGAGCCAAATCATGCAACACCCCGTTCCAATCAAAAAAGCCGTCTTCCCCGTGGCCGGGATGGGCACGCGCTTCTTGCCCGCCACCAAGGCCAGCCCCAAAGAAATGCTGCCGATTGTGGATAAGCCGCTGATTCAATATGCGGTGGAAGAAGCCGTGGCCGCCGGCTGCACCGAGCTGGTGTTTATCACCGGCCGCAACAAGCGCAGCATCGAAGACCATTTCGACAAGGCCTACGAGCTGGAAACCGAGCTGGAGCACCGCCACAAAAACGCGCTGCTTGCCCATGTGCGCGACATCCTGCCGCCCGAAGTCACCTGCCTGTATATCCGCCAAGCCGAGGCGCTGGGCCTGGGGCACGCCGTGCTGTGCGCCCGCGCGGCGGTGGGCAACGAGCCTTTCGCCGTGATCCTGGCCGATGATTTAATCGACGCGCCGCAGGGCGCCATCGCGCAGATGGTGGACGTGTATGCCCACACCGGCAACAGCGTGCTGGGCGTGGAAACGGTGGCGCCTGCGCAAACCGGCTCCTACGGCATTGTGGAAGTGTCGCCGTGGCAGCAGTATCAGCGCATCCGCAGCATTGTGGAGAAGCCGAAGCCGGAAGAAGCGCCGTCGAACCTGGCCGTGGTGGGGCGCTACATCCTCACGCCGCGCATTTTCCAGCTGCTGCAAACCATCGGCCGCGGCGCGGGCGGCGAAATCCAGCTCACCGACGGCATCGCCAAGCTGCTGGAGCACGAGCCGGTGTTGGCGCACGCCTTTGCCGGCAAGCGCTACGACTGCGGCAGCAAGCTGGGTTATCTGGAAGCCACCGTGGCTTACGGCCTGAAACACCCGGAAACGGCCGAAGCCTTCCGTGCGCTGCTGCAACAGTACGGCCGGCCGGAATAACGTGGAGAGGCCGCGCGGCCGTTAAAGGCTACCTGAAAATCAGGCTACCTGAAAACCTTTGCGGGTTTTTCAGGTAGCCTGATTTTGCGTGTGGCTTCAACGGATTTTGGTATAATCGCCCCGTTTGTTTGGCGCACCGCCCCCTTGTGCGGCTGCCTTGTTTGAATTTCTGTTTGCAAAGAACACCATAATGGCCGCTTCCCCTGCTTCGCTGCGTTTGAAGACTGTCAATTTCCTCGGCATAGCCGTGTTGCTCGGCATGTCCGGCTATTTCATCTATTGGGGGCTGGGCTACATCCAGCATCACCATACCGTGTTGTTTGTGTTGGCGGCGCTGTTCGGCATCTTCATGGCCTTCAATATCGGCGGCAACGATGTGGCCAATTCCTTCGGCACCTCGGTGGGCGCGGGCACGCTGAGCATCCCGCAGGCGCTGGCGGTGGCGGCGGTGTTTGAAGTGAGCGGGGCGATGCTGGCCGGCGGCGGTGTGACCGCCACTATCCGCAACGGCATCGTGGATTTGGGCGGCATGTCGCTGGAACCCTTGCAGTTTGTCTACATCATGATGGCGGCGCTGGCGGCGGCTTCGCTGTGGCTGCTGTTTGCTTCGCAGAAAGGCCTGCCGGTATCCACCACGCATTCCATCATCGGCGGTATCGTGGGCTCGGCATTGGTTTTGGGTTTCTACAACAGCGGTTTGGGCGGCTTGAATCTGGTGCGCTGGGACAAAATCGGCGAAATCGCCATTTCCTGGGTGCTTTCACCGTTGCTGGGCGGGGTCACTTCCTATCTGATTTTCAAAAACATCAAGACCTATATCCTGGGCTACAACGTGGCCTCCAGCCGCCATGTGCAGCGCCTGCGCAAAGAGAAGCTGGAATATAAGAAAGAACACAAAACACGCTTCGAGCAGATGAGCGAGCTGCAACAGATGGCCTACACCGCCACCATCGTGCGCGATGCCCAGCTTTACAACGAAGGCCATTACCAGCCCGAAGAGCTGGCATCCGACTATTACCGCGGCCTGCATGAAATCGACCGCCGCAAAGACGAAATCAACGCCTTCCGCGCCTTGCGCCTGTGGGTGCCGCTGGTGGGTGCGGTGGGCGGCATGGTGATGGCGGCCATGCTGTTGTTTAAAGGCCTGAAACATCTGAACTTGGGCTTGAGCACGCTGGATAACCTGCTGATCGTCGGCATGGTGGGCGCGGTGTTGTGGATGGGCACGTTTGCCTACGCCCGCACCCTGAAAACCGGCAACAACCTCGACCGTGCCACCTTCATCATGTTCAGCTGGCTGCAAGTGTTCACCGCCTGCTGCTTCGCCTTCAGCCACGGCTCCAACGATATCGCCAACGCCATCGGCCCCTTCGCCGCCATCATGGACGTGCTGCGCAGCGGCGGCATCGGCAACGAGGGAGAAATTCCGCCGATTACCATGCTCACCTTCGGCGTGGCGCTGGTGGTGGGGCTGTGGTTTATCGGGCGGGAGGTGATTGCCACGGTGGGCGAAAACCTGGCCAAGATGCATCCCTCCTCCGGCTTTGTGGCCGAGCTCTCCGCGGCCACCGTGGTGATGTTGGCTTCGGCGCTGGGCCTGCCCGTATCGAGCACGCACATCCTGGTGGGTGCGGTGTTGGGCATCGGGCTGGTAAACCGCAATGCCAACTGGCGCCTGATGAAGCCCATTGCACTGGCCTGGGTGATTACCGTGCCCGCGGCCGGGCTGCTGGCGGCGGTTTGCTTTACGGTGCTGAATGCGGTGTTTTGATTGGGCTACCTGAAAAATACGGTCGAGCAAACGCGGGTAACACCAAATTTTGGCGTAAGGAAAATAGGATTCCCATCTCGCTAAATTTGGTTGAGTCTTGGTGCTGCAGAACTCATCTGCAGGAGCCTTGTTTGATTGCACCCAGTAGCCGTTTTGCCCGCGCCGTTGCCGCAAAAAGAGTATTTTTGCAATAAGGGCTTGCGTTCGTCTCGCAAACTATCCTAAAATCCGCTGTTTTCTTATTGACCAAATTTCCCGAAGGAAGAAGGAATAATCATATGGTAGTGATCCGTTTTTCGCGCGGCGGCTCCAAGCATTCCCCGTTTTTCAACATCGTGGTAGCCGATTCGCGCAACCGCCGCGACGGCCGTTTCATTGAGCGCGTGGGCTTCTACAACCCTGTTGCCAATAAAAAACAGGAACGCGTTCGCCTGAACACCGAGCGTTTGAACTACTGGGTAAGCCAAGGCGCCCAAGTGAGCGATGCCGTTGCCCGCCTGGTGAAAGAACAGCAGAAAGCCGCCTAATCGCGGAATACCAGCCATGAGCCGCAGCCAAGAAAAGTGGATAGCCATGGGCTATGTGAAAGGCGCGTTTGGCGTGAAAGGCTGGGTGAAAGTGGCCGCTGGCACCGAATACGCCGACAGCCTGCTGGATTATCCGGTGTGGCGTTTGAGTAAAGACGGCGTTTCCCGCAGCTACACGTTGGAAAACGGCCAAGTGGCCGGCGATGAATTACAGGTAAAGTTTGCCGAAATCGGCAACCGTGATGCCGCACAGTTGTTGCGCGGATACACCATCGAAATCAAGCGTAGCGATTTCGAGCCTGCCGAAGAAGGCGAATATTACTGGGCCGACTTGGTCGGCTTGGCTGTGCACAACCGGCAAAACGAATTCATCGGTATCGTGAGCAACCTGATGGAAACCGGTGCGCACGATATCTTGGTGGTGGATGGCGAATATGGCCGCAAGCTGATTCCCTTTGTTGATCATTACATCGACAACGTGGATTTAGAACAAGGCGGCATCGTGGCCGACTGGGGCTTGGATTACTGATGTACATCCAAGCCGTTACCCTGTTTGGCGAGATGTTTCGCAGCATTACCGAGCATGGTGTAACCGGCCGGGCGCTGCAGCGTGGTTTGTGGCAGTTTGATGCGGTGAACCCGCGCCAGTTTGCCGACAACAAACTGGGCTATATCGACGACAGGCCTTTCGGCGGCGGCCCCGGTATGATTATGATGGCTGAACCTTTGCAGGCAGCCATCAACACCGCCAAAGCACGGCAAAACGGCAGGGTCATCTATTTGAGTCCGCAAGGCACGCCGCTCACACATGGCAAAGCAGCCGAGCTGGCCAAGCTGGACGGCCTGATCTTGGTGTGCGGCCGCTATGAAGGCATAGACGAACGGCTGCTAAGCAGCAGTATCGACGAAGAAATCAGTATCGGCGATTTTGTCGTGTCCGGCGGGGAACTGCCGGCCATGATGCTGATGGACGCGGTGTTGCGGCTGATACCCGGCGTGCTGGGTGATGCCGATTCGGCCGGGCAGGATTCCTTTGCCAACGGCCTGCTCGACTGCCCGCACTACACCCGCCCGATAGAATTTCAGGGCATGACCGTGCCCGCTGTGTTGCGCAGCGGCAACCATGCGCTGATTGCGGAATGGCGCCTCGAACAGGCGTTGCGCCGCACCCTCTTGCGCCGGCCCGACCTTTTGGCCGAGCGCGAATTAACCCCAGAGGAATCTAGGCTCCTGCGGAAAATCCGGCAGGAGGAACGAGATATCCCATCATAACAAGGACTTTGCAATGAACTTGATTCAACAGCTCGAACAGGAAGAAATCGCCCGTTTGAACAAATCCATCCCCGAATTCGCTCCCGGCGACACCGTGTCTGTTTCCGTGCGCGTAACCGAGGGCAACCGCACCCGTTTGCAGGCCTATGAAGGCGTGGTGATTTCCCGCCGCAACCGTGGCTTGAACAGCAACTTCATCGTGCGCAAAATCTCCAGCGGTGAAGGCGTGGAGCGTACTTTCCAGCTCTATTCCCCCAACGTTGAGAAAATCGAAGTGAAACGCCGCGGCCACGTTCGCCGCGCCAAGCTGTACTATCTGCGCGGCCTCACCGGCAAAGCTGCCCGCATCAAAGAAAAGCTGTCTTCCCGCAAACAGGAAGATTAATCAACTTGCCATACGAAAACCTGCCCATTGCGGCAGGTTTTTTGTTTGATGGGCAAGTGCACCGTTTTATTTTTATTTGTCGCTCTTCGCCCTGCCGCAGATATTTTCAGGTAGCCTCACTACTGACCATGAGGCTACCTGAAAACATTCGGCCCAACCCGCAGAGGTATGGCCGTGCCGGCCGAAGTTAAAAGCTTTTCTGCGAATCCAGCAGAATGGTTACCGGGCCGTCGTTGCACAGGCTCACCAGCATATGAGTGCGGAAGCGCCCTTCGGCCACGTTCACGCCGTGGCCGCGCAGAAGTTCGGCCACTTGCCGATACAGCGCTTCGGCCTGCTCGGGGCGGGCGGCTTGGGTGAAGGAGGGGCGGCGGCCATTGCGGGCGTCGCCGTAGAGGGTGAACTGCGACACCAGCAGCACTTCGCCGCCGGTGTCTTTCACCGACAGGTTGAGCTTGCCGGCTTCGTCTTCGAAAATGCGCAGGTGGGCGATTTTGTCGGCGATGTAGCGAGCATCGGTTGCGCTGTCTTCGCCGCCCACGCCGAGCAGCACGCACAGGCCGTGGGCGATTTGGCTGAACGGGGCCTCGGGCGATTCGGCGGGGGCGATGTGGGCATGGCTGACTTTTTGGATAACGGCACGCATGATTTCAGGTAGCCTCCTTGGGGGTGCGGGAATACGGTTGGGGATAACAAGTTGAACAAAAGGCTACCTGAAAACGGATGCCGCACTATTTTCAGGTAGCCTTTCTTGAGTTTGCGGGCGGGGTTAAGCTTGGCCTGCTTCTTCGCCCGAGCCGGCGGCTTCAGGGGAAACTGCGGTTGCCATGGTTTCTCCTTCGGCCTCGTCGGCTTCTTCTTCGGCCACGCGCTCAAGGCTGACCAAGGTCTCGCCTTCGTCTAAGTTAATCAGTTTCACGCCGGCGGCGGCGCGGCCGGTTTCGCGGATTTGTTCGACTTTGGTGCGGATGAGTACGCCGCCGCTGGTGATGAGCATCAAGTCGTCGCTTTCGCTCACCAGGGTGGCGGCCACCAGCTCGCCGTTGCGCTCGCCGGTGTTGATGGCGATATTGCCTTGGCCGCCTTTGTTTTTACGGCTGTAGTCGGCGATCGGGGTGCGTTTGCCGTAGCCGTTGGCGGTGGCGGTGAGTACTTGCAGCGCGCTTTGCTGCTCGCATTCGGGGGCGAAGGTGATGAGGCTGACGATACGGCCGTTTTCCGGCAGCCTCATGCCGCGCAGGCCGCCGCTGCCGCGCCCGCTGGGGCGCACGCCGTGTTTGCCGCTCACGGGGGCGTGCTCGCTGCCCTCGTCGTCTTCCTGGCTACCTGAAATTTCGGTTTCGGCATCGTCACCAAGCTCTTCTTCGTCGCCGCTGCGCTCCCAGTATTCGTTGAAGCGGATGGCTTTGCCCAGGTTGGAGAAGAGCATGATGTCGCTGCAGCCGGAGGTGCGCGCCACGCCCACCAGGCTGTCGCCTTCTTTGAGGGCGATGGCTTTGATGCCTTGGCTGCGCACGTTTTTGAAGGCGGAAAGCTGCACTTTTTTCACCACGCCTTGGGCGGTGGCGAAGAAGACGTATTCGTCTTCGGGGAAGTCGCGCACGGGCAGGATGGCGGAGACTTTTTCGCCTTCGTCGAGCTGGATGACGTTGTTAATCGGGCGGCCGCGCGAGTTGCGCCCGCCTTCGGGCAGTTTGTAGACCTTAATCCAGTGGCAGCGGCCGTGGTTGGTGAAGCACATCAGATAGTCGTGGGTGTTGGCCACAAACAGGGTTTCGATAAAGTCTTCGTCTTTGGTGGCGGCAGCCTGTTTGCCACGACCACCGCGCCGCTGGGCTTGGTAGTCGGTGGTGGGCTGGGTTTTGATGTAGCCGCCGTGGGTGAGGGTGACCACCATTTCGCGCGGGGGGATGAGGTCTTCGTCGGCAATGTCGCCGCCGAAGGGGTTGATTTCGCTGCGGCGGGGGTCGCCGAAATTGGTTTTGATTTCGATGAGCTCGTCGCGGATGATTTGGGTAATGCGTTCGGGTTTGGCCAAAATATCCAGGAAATCGATAATCTGCGCCATGATGGTTTTGTAGTCGTTGACGATGCTGTCTTGGTCGAGGCCGGTGAGGTTGCGCAGGCTCATGCGCAGGATGGCATCGGCCTGCAAATCGCTCAGGTAGTAGCCTTCGGCGCGCAAGCCGAGATTTTCAGGTAGCCCTTCGGGGCGCGCCATGCGCAAATCCAAATCGGTGCGGCTGAGCATGTCGCCCACCAGGCCAGACTGCCAGGGCTGCGCCAGCAGTTTGGCTTTGGCTTCGGCAGCGTCGGCGGATTCTTTGATGAGGCGGATCATCTCGTCGATGTTCGACAGCGCCACGGCCTTGCCTTCGGCGATGTGCCCTTCGTGCCGCGCTTTTTTCAGGCGGAACAGGGTGCGGCGGGTAACCACTTCGCGGCGGTGGCGCAGGAATTCGGCCAGAATCTGCTTGAGGTTGAGCAGGCGCGGCTGGCCGTCTACCAGTGCCACCATGTTGATGCCGAAGCTGTCTTGCAGCTGGGTGAGCTTGTAGAGCTGGTTGAGCACCACTTCGGCGTTTTCGTTGCGCTTGAGCTCGATCACTACGCGCATACCGGATTTGTCGGATTCGTCGCGCAGGTCGGAAATGCCTTCCAGCACTTTTTCGCGCACCAGCTCGCCAATTTTTTCCACCAGCTTGGCTTTGTTTACCTGATAGGGGATTTCGTCGATGACGATGGCTTCGCGCTCGCCGTGTTTGCCGATGGTTTCGATGTGGGTTTTGCCGCGCATCACCACGCGTCCCCGGCCGGTTTTGTAGCCTTCGCGCACGCCGGAGAGGCCGTAGATGGTGGCGCCGGTGGGGAAGTCGGGGGCCTGGATGGTTTGGATGAGCGCGTCGATACCGGTGTCGGGGTCGGCCAGCAATTGCAGGCAGGCGTCTACGGTATCGCCCAAATTGTGCGGCGGGATGTTGGTGGCCATGCCCACGGCGATACCGGCGGAACCGTTGGCCAGCAAAGCGGGGAAGCGGGTGGGCATCACCAGCGGCTCTTGCTCGCTGCCGTCGTAGTTGGGGCCGAAATCCACGGTGTCTTCTTCGATGTCGGCCAGCATTTCGTGGGCGATGCGCGCCATGCGGATTTCGGTATAACGCATGGCGGCGGCACCGTCGCCGTCTACCGAGCCGAAGTTGCCCTGGCCGTCCACCAGCATATAGCGCATGGAGAAGGGCTGCGCCATGCGCACGATGGTGTCGTATACGGCGGAATCGCCGTGCGGGTGGTATTTACCGATCACATCGCCCACGATACGAGCGGATTTCTTATAAGACGAGTTCCAGTTGTTTTTCAGCTCGTGCATGGCATACAGCACGCGGCGGTGCACAGGCTTCAGGCCGTCGCGCACGTCGGGCAGCGCGCGCCCGACGATCACGCTCATGGCGTAGTCGAGATAGCTTTTGCGCATTTCCTCTTCGAGGCTGACGGGGATGGTTTCTTTGGCAAACTGGTGGTCGTGGGTGCTGCTCATGGAGATTTAAGCCCAATCGTTTAAAAACGCGTTATTTTATCACACAACGGGCTTCGCGGCTGGCTGTGGTGGCGGGGCGCGAAAACGGCTGTTCAGCACCTTGGTTTTTATTTCGATGACAACGCGGCCTCAACAAGCACGGAAGGCTACCTGAAAATTTTCAGGTAGCCTTTGTGCCAGGCACACTTGTTTTACCGCACGCCCCTCCGTATCATTTTCCCATCTTCCTCCAATATTTCAGGTAGCCATGTATATCGGACGTTTCGCCCCCAGCCCCACCGGCCTCTTGCACATCGGCTCGTTGCTCACCGCCTTGGCCTCCTACGCCGACGCACGCGCCAGCGGCGGCCGCTGGCTGGTGCGCATGGAAGACCTCGACCCCCCGCGCGAAATGCCCGGCGCCGCCGCCCACATCCTGCACACCCTCGAAGCATTCGGCTTCGAATGGGACGGCAAAGTGGCCTACCAAAGCCGCCGCCACGCCCTCTACCGCGCCGCCCTCGAAAGCCTGCAACAGCGCCGCCTCGCCTACCCCTGCTATTGCAGCCGCAAACAATGGCACGCCCACGCCCGCCAAGGTGCCGACGGCTTCGTGTACAACGGCGCCTGCTCCCGCCTTACCGCCCCGCCGCCACAAGCTGCCGGCCGCATCCCCGCCTGGCGCCTGCGCGTGCCCGACGAAACCATCGCCTTCACCGACGGCATCGTCGGCCGTTATGCGCAAAACCTCGCCCGCGACATCGGCGACTTCGTCTTGCTGCGCGCCGACGGCCTCTGGGCCTACCAGCTCGCCGTGGTGGCCGACGACGCCGCGCAGAGCGTCACCCACATTGTGCGCGGGCAAGACCTGCTCGTGTCCACCCCGCGCCAAATCTGGCTGCAACGCTGCCTCGGCCACCCCACCCCGCACTACGCCCACCTGCCCCTGCTCACCAACGCCGCCGGGCAGAAATGGTCGAAGCAAACCCTCGCCCCCGCGCTGGATTTGCAGCGCAAAGAAGCCCTGCTGCGCCAAGTGATGGGCTACCTGAAACTGCCGCCCGCACCGGAAGTGGATAAACCGCAAGCGCTGCTGGATTGGGCGGTACAACATTGGCGGCTGGATAGGGTGCCGGCGCAGGCGATGGTGGCGGAATAGGGTTTGCCCTCAATTGAGGGCGCACATTTTTCAGGTAGCCTCCCGCGCAGGCAATAGGCTACCTGAAAAATAGTAAACCGTTCTATCCGGCGCAAATCTGCCGCACAAAAAAGCCGCCCCGATTCCCGAGGCGGCCTTGCTATTTGCTTGCTAGCCGAGACTTAGTGGTGATGGCAGCCGCAAGCCTTCATGTCGATCACCATGCGGCCTTGGATTTTGCCGTCGCGCATTTCTTGGAAAATGGCATTGGCTTCGTCGAGCTGGCGCAGCTGCACCACGGGCACCACGATACCTTCGGCGCCGAATTGGAAGGCTTCTTCCAAGTCTTTGCGCGTGCCCACCAGCGAGCCCACCACTTCGATGCCGTCCAGCACCAGGCGCGGAATCGACAAATCCATGGTTTCGGGCGGCAGGCCAACGGCTACTACGCGGCCGCAGGCGCGTACGCAATCCACAGCCGAATTGAAGGCCGCGCGGGACACGGCGGTGACCACGGCGGAGTGTGCGCCGCCGGTTTTCTCTTGGATGAACTTGGCGGCATCTTCCTTGGCCGGGTTCACAATCAGATCCGCGCCGGATTCTTTGGCCAGCGCCAATTTGTCGTCGTTGATGTCCACGGCAATCACATGGGCGCCGAACACCTTCTTGGCGTATTGCACGGCCAGGTTGCCCAAGCCGCCGGCGCCGTAGATGGCGATCCACTGGCCGGGCTGGGCGCCGGCCACTTTGATGGCCTTATAGGTGGTTACACCGGCGCAGGTGATGCTGGAAGCCTGGGCGGGATCGAGGCCTTCGGGCACTTTCACTGCATAATCGGCTTTTACCACGCAGTGGGTGGCCATGCCGCCGTCGGCGGTGTAGCCGGCGTTCAACACGCTGCGGCAGAAGGTTTCGCGGCCGGTGATGCAGTATTCGCAGTGGCCGCAGCTGGCAAACAGCCAGGCGATGCTCACGCGGTCGCCCACTTTCAGGGTGGTAACATCTGGGGCAACCTGTTTCACGATGCCGATGCCTTCGTGGCCGAGCACGCGGCCGGGTTTCTTGCCGTAGTCGCCAGCGGCCACGTGCAAGTCGGTGTGGCACACGCCGCAATATTCCACTTCCACCAGCGCTTCGCCTGCGCCCACGGCGGGGATTTCGCGCTCAACAATTTCCACGTTGCCGTCGCATTGGGGGGCAACCACTGCTGCTTTCATCTTCATGATCGTGATCCTCATATCGGTTGGAAAAATAGGGGAACTGCTCGGGCGCAGTATGCCTTTCCCGGCGGGCCGACGTCAAGGATTTGTATCAAATAAACCGTTGATTTTATAGTGTTATGGTATAACTCTTGCTGCTGCCGGGGAATGCCGGAAACGCCGCCGGCGAAGCCTGCTGCCAACATGCGGTTTTTGCAAAAACAAACAGCCGTTTCCATGCTATCCGAAATCGCGGCCGCGGTATTTCGGCTGCGCAGAAAAGCTGCTTTATCTTCGCTCAAGCTCCGTTTTTCAGGTAGCCTGCCCGCTGCCGCATTTGCTAGAATCCGCTTTCCTATCCACCCGCCGCGATTACCCGCCATGTCTGTTTACACCAGCGTCTCTGACCAAGAAATCCGCCAGTTTTTAGAAGATTACGATTTGGGCGGCTTCGTGTCGCTGCAAGGCATTGCGCAAGGCGTGACCAACAGCAACTATTTCCTCGACACCGACCGCGGCCGCTTCGTGCTTACCATCTTTGAAGTGCTCACCCGCGAAGAGCTGCCGTTTTTCATGGAGCTCAGCCAGCACCTCAGCCGCAACGGCGTGGCCTGCCCCGCCCCCATCCCGCGCCGCGACGGCCGTTTCGACAGCCTGCTCGCCGGCAAGCCCGCCTGCGTGGTGAGCTTCCTCAACGGCCGCGACACTGCCGTGCCCGAAGCCGCCCAATGTTTCCACACCGGCGCCATGCTTGCCAAAATGCACCTGGCCGGCCAAAGCTTCGGCCAGAGCATGCCCAACCCGCGCCACGCCGCCTGGTGGGAAGCCGAAAGCCGCCGCCTGCTGCCCTGCCTGAGCCGCGAAGACGCCGAGCTGCTGCAAAACGAAATCGCCTTTCTCGCTCAAAACCCCGACCAGCACCTGCCCGGCGGCATCATCCACGCCGACCTTTTCAAAGACAACGTCTTGCTCGACGGCATTCAGGTGGCCGGCTTCATCGATTTCTACTACGCCTGCAACGGCAGCTTCATGTACGACCTCGCCATTGCCGTAAACGACTGGGCGCGCCTCGCCGACAACCGCATCGACCCCGCATTGCAGCAGGCCTTCATGCGCGGCTACCAAAGCGTGCGCCCGCTCACTCCTGCCGAACAGGCCTACCTTCCCATTGCCCACCGCGCCGGCTGCATCCGCTTCTGGGTGTCCCGCCTGCTCGACTACCACTTCCCGCAGGGCGGTGAGATGACCTTTGTGAAAGACCCCGACGTCTTCCGCGACCTGCTGCTCTATTTCCGCCAGTGCCCGCCTGCCCCCGCCGACACCGCCGAAGAAGCCTTCAACCTGCACGGCAAAACCTTCCGCCCCCAAGGCAGCGGCGCACCCGCCTACCACTTCAGCCAAGACGGCAGCACCGTATGGGCGGAATACAGCGGCGGCCCCGTTTGCAAAGGCTTCCTGCTCGGCCGCTACACCGCCTCCAACCGCATCGCCCATACCCGCCAGCACCTCGGCAGCACAGCCGAAGCGCACAGCGCCAGCGGCCACCTGCGCCTCGAGCGCACCGCCGGCGGCCTGCGTTTGCACCTGCATGAAAACGGCGGGGAAACCGTGCTGGAAGAAGTGTTGCCCTAAGCGGGGTTGGATATAAAGAGGCTACCTGAAAATCCTACGGAACGGATTTTCAGGTAGCCTTTGTCATTGCAGCCAATCCGCAGGCCGGCATGGCCGCGTTGACAAGCCGGATGGCGGTTTTAACAAGCCTTGTCCAGGCAGATGAGGCAGTCAACCGTGGCTTGATCGGCGGCCGCTGTGTTTTCAGGTAGCCCTATGTTATCGAACGGCATCGCCGTTAATGCCACGCTTCCAGAAACTCCTGCCAATGCGTTTTGCCTTCTTGGTTTTTCAGGTAGCCTTTGAGCCGCTTGATTTCCATTTCGTATTCGTCGGCGTCGGCGGCGCCGTTCATCAGGCGGAAGCGTTGGTACATGAGGTAGGTGTTGGCGGCGTCGGTTTCGCAGTAGTTGCGGATTTCACGCAGGCGGCCTTCGTGGTAGGCCTGCCATACCTGGCTGCCGTCCATGCCGAGCTTGCCGGGGAAGCCGCAGAGTTTGGCCATGTCGTCGAGGGGGACGTAGGCGCGGGGCTGGTAGAGGGCGAGCAGGTCCATGAGGTCGCAGTGGCGGCTGTGGTAGCGGTTGATGTAGTTGTTCCATTTGAAGTCGCGGCTGTCGCCGAAGTCGCCTTCGCCGGTGTCCCAGTAGCGGGCGGCGGCGAGGCCGTGGATCAGGGCGCGGTAGTGCAGCACGGGCAGGTCGAAGCCGCCGCCGTTCCAGCTCACGAGCTGAGGAGTGTGGTTTTCGATGAGTTCGAAAAATTTGGCGATGATGGTTTCTTCGCTGTCGCTGGTTTCGCCGATGGTGCCGACGTGGATTTTGTCGCTGCCCCAGCGCATGCAGCAGGAGATGGCCACGACTTGCTGGAGGTGGTAGGGCATGAAGTCGCTGCCGTTGTGGGCGGCGCGGCGCTGCTGCTGGGCCCAGGCGACGATGTCGGCGTCGGGGGTGTCGGCGGGGAGCTGGTGGAGCAGGCGGATGCCGTTTACGTCGGGGATGGTTTCGATGTCGAAGGCGAGGATGGGGGTCATGATGGCTGGCGCTGGCGCGGCGGGATGGAAAACGGCGGGGATTGTGGCACGAAGTGTTTGTTTCGCCAAGCGGGAGGGCTACCTGAAAAAGGGGGATATTTTTCAGGTAGCCTTTTTATAGATGTGCAATGGTTAGGGCTGTATCGGCTGTGTTCGTGAATGAGGCTACCTGAAAATGGTTTTTCAGGCAGCCTCTTTGCTTTGCCAGCGGCTATTCGTCGGGCGGTAAGTCGGCGCTGCCCATGCGGCGCAGGATGATGCGGGTTTTGTTGCGCAGGCGGCGGTCGTGGCGGTGTTCTTGAAAATATTTTGGGTTGGGCAGCATGGCGATGAGGGAGGCGGCTTCGCCGGCGCGCAGGCGGGAGGCGGGCTTGCGGTAATAATGCTGGGCGGCGGCTTCGATGCCGTAGATGCCGTTGCCGAATTCGGCCACGTTGAGATACACGGTGAGGATGCGCTCTTTGCTCCACATGTTTTCCAGCATCACGGTAATCACGGCTTCTTCGGCTTTGCGCACGTAGGAGCGTTCGGCAAATAAAAACAGGTTTTTGGCGAGCTGCTGGCTGATGGTGGAGCCGCCGGCGCGGATGGTGCCGCTGCGCTGGTTGCGGCGCATGGCGTGCTCGATGCCGCTCCAGTCGAAGCCGTCGTGGTTGCTGAATTGGGCGTCTTCGCTGGCGATGGCGGCTTGTTTCACCACGCGGGCGATTTGGTCGTCGTCTACCCAGGTTTGCTGTACGCGGGAGAAGGTGCTGATGCTGTGCCGCAGCATGAAGGCGCTGGTGTGCACGGGCTGGCTTTTCCAGTAGGCGAGCAGCAGGAACACGAGCAGGTGGAAGCCGAGCAGCAACAGAAACACGCCCCACACGAGTCGCTTAAACCAGCGGCGCAGCAGGCCGGGGCGTTTTTTGGCGGGCTGGGGGCGGGGCGGAACGGGGGCGGCAACAGGCGCGGGAGTATGGGTATCCATCGGCAATATCAATCGAAGGGAAGCGGGGCGATTATAAAGGAATCTGGTTTGAACGGGAGCGAAGCCGGTTTTTCAGGTAGCCTCAGCCTGGCGCGACAGGGCGGTTCACAGGCGGGCTTTCTCAATCAGCTTGTCCAACGCCGCTTCCAGCGCGTCAAACTCGTGCACCACGCCCCACGGCGCCGCGCGTTCATCGGCGGCATACACCTGATATTTCCCCAAGGCCGAGCGCCGAATCGCCATTTCTCCCGGCCGAGGGCTGCCAAACCAGCTCACGGCCAAGTTTTCCCGGCAGATGATGGTGCGGGCTTCGGCTTCGGTCATTTCATCCTCTCTTCAAATCAGGCACTAATATTTTCAGGTAGCCTTCTGCCACGCCGCGCAGGCTACCTGAAAAATAAAGACGCCTTGCCAAGCCAAACGCAAACCGCCGCACATCAAATCGAGAAATCCTCGCGAATCGGCTCGTACAGCGCCTGCTCGATGCGCTCGCGGCTGAGGCCGGGCAGATAGAGCTGTATAAAATCATAAGCATAGTTGCGCAGATAGGCATCCTGCCGCACCACGATATAGGTAAACGACGGCTGAAACAGATGATCCGCCCGCAGGCAGGCCAAATCGTCGTCGCGCTCCGGGTCGTAGGCCGTGTCGGCCAGCAAACCCGCACCCAGCCCGGCGCGCACATAAGTTTTAATCACACCCGCGTCCACGCTGGCGAGCACCACCCGCGGCAAAGGAAGCCCGCTGCCGGCAAACGCCGCCTGCAAAGCCGCATCCTGCGCCGCATCGGTATAGGCAATCAGCGGCACGGCCGACAAATCCGCCAGCCCGATGCGCTCCCTGCCCGCCAGCCCGTGCCCCTTCGGCACCAGCACGCAGCGGTTCCAAGCGCGCGCGCTGATATAGCGCAGCTCGGAATGGCGCTCGTCTGCCTCCGAATTGATGGCGAAGTCCGCCAAGCCGTCGGCCACCATGCGATCCACCGCCGAAGGTTCCGCCGGCACCAGCGAAAGCTCCACCTTCGGATACTGCCGGAAAAACTCGGCCACCACCGGCGGTAATACATGCTGCGCCTGGGTGTGCGTGGTGGCGATCGTCAGCCGCCCGCTGTCCTGCTCGGCAAACTCCGTGCCGATATTGCGGATGCTCTGCACGTCGCGGAAAATGCGCTCGGCAATCTCCAGCACCGCCTGCCCCGGCGGCGTAACCGCCGCAATGCGTTTGCCGTGCCGCACAAACAGCTGCACGCCCAGTTCGTCTTCCAGTAGTTTGATTTGCTTGGAAATACCTGGCTGGGAAGTAAACAGGATCTCCGCTGCCTCCGAAATATTCAGATTGCAACGGTACACCTCCAGGAAATAACGCAGCTGTTGCAGCTTCATAAGGCTCCAAAGTTTGTTCTGTCAGATTGATCACAACTCGGCAATCCCGCCGGGCACCACCGAAGCGGCTCCTTTACCAACCGATCGCCAACCAAACCGGCCTGGCATGGTATCACAGCCCGCCCCCGCCATTTTGGCCTCGGTTGCCCGAACGCGGCAGAATTTGTTGCTTTTTAGCAACTTGATAAGAAATATCCCCCGCTTTTCCCAATATCATGCTGACAGCAAGAGCGATTTTGGGCATGATTGCCCCGTAGGAAACGGAGGCGTCCGTTATGCGGTCAGCCAATTCCTTATTGACAGTTCGGGCTTGGTTTTTTATAGTGGTACCCCGAATATATTTGGATAACCGCGGTTTTTAAGCGGTCCGTATATGGTGATTTTTGTGAAGGCCGGCATGCTGTAAAGCTTGCAAGTCTGCGCATAACAAACTTTTTGATGAGGGAATAACATGACCAAACAGCTTAAATTTGGCGCTTTGTTCTTGGCCTTGGTTGCTTCCGGCGCCGCCATGGCAGACAGCAGCTTCAGTAACGAAAAATATGGCTACACCATCAGCCAGCAGTCTCGCGAAGTAGTTCGTTCCAACTATGAACCCAAGGGCGCTCATGAGTGCTGGGAAAATAACTTCTTGAACAGCGAAGTTGATCGCTTGGGTTTGGTAGAGTGCGGCGACCGTCAGCCTGATGCTCCTGCCCAGCCGCAAGTAAACGAAGAGTTGGTATCTCTGTCTTCTAACTTCCTGTTTGGCTTTGACAAATTCAACCTGCGTCCTGAAGCCCGCACCACTCTGGACGAGTTGGCTCAGCGCCTGTCTAACAGCAATGTACAGTCTGTACGCGTTGAAGGCAACACCGACTTTATGGGTAGCGATGCCTACAACCAGCGCCTGTCTGAGCGCCGTGCGAATACTGTTAGTGAATACTTGGTGGGCCGCGGTGTTCCTGCCGAGAAAATCTCTGCCGTTGGCTTGGGTGAATCTCAGGCTAAGATGACCGAGCAGTGTCAGCAAGAAGTTCGTAACTTGGGTCGTCGTGCTTCTGCTGCTCGCAAACGCAGCGCTCTGATTGCATGTATCGAGCCGGATCGTCGCGTAGACGTTCGTATCCGCACCCTGGTGGAACAGCCTGCTCGCTAATTTAGCTAACTAGCTGATTAAGCATGAAGGAACTGAGCTTTGGATAAAAGTTCAGTTCCTTATTTTTTGCTTGCAGACAAATAGTTATGTAATCAGCCCGATTCACGGTTCTATACCACAAATCAAAACAGGCAAAACGTTCCGCTTGCCCAAGCCCTCAAAACAAACCGATGCCGGCAAAATTAAACCATCACCTCAAGCCATTCATTGGCCGTGTGCTAGCCATTATTCTCTTCTATTGCCATTTTCAGGTAGCCTTTGCCCTAGATTTCGGCCGTATCCAACCAGATGAAGCGGCTGTCTACGTGCAAGACCTCGACAGCGGTGAAATCTTGCTTGCCCACCGTGCCGACGTAGCCATGAACCCGGCTTCCACCATGAAACTGGTTACCACATTTGCCGCGTTGCGTGCGCTGGGCGCTAATTTCCGCTGGCAAACCGAATGGCGCAGCAATGCCCCTATTGCCAACGGCGCTTTGCAGGGCGATTTATACTGGGTGGGCAGCGGCGACCCTGGTTTCGACCAACCTGATTTACTGGCCATGCAGCAGCAGCTCACCGGCCAAGGCATCCTCTCGCTCAATGGCAAAGTGCTGCTCGACCGCCAAGTGTGGGGCAGCGCCGGCAGTGCAGACGGCTTTGAAAACGATGCCGAAGAAAGCTTTGTCGTCCCGCCCGACCCGCACATGATTGCCTACAAAGTGCTGTGGGCCACCGCCTCCCGCAATGAAGCCGGACAACCCGTTTTCCTGCTCAATCCACCGCTCTACGGCATTCCTGCCGATACCAGCCAAGTGCTGGAAACTTCAGGTCGCTGCGGTAAATTATCTAATCACGTTTCTGCCAAGCTTGAAAACAACACCCTTGTTTTCAGTGGCCGCCTGCCCACGTCCTGTATCGGCGAGAAAATGTTTCTCAACGTTTTCGACGCCCAACGCTTCGCCGAAGAAAGCTTCCGCGGACAATGGCTGGCTCAAGGCTTGGGCGGGCTATACGGCTTTGGCCGCGGCAAAACCCCGCCCAACAGCCGCATTCTGGCCGTGCACTATTCCAAGCCGCTCGGAGAAATCCTCACCGACATGAACAAACATTCCAACAACCTGATTGCCCGCAGTGTGTTCCTCACCCTCGGCCATCAGGAACGCGGCCCGCACAGCGTGCACAACGCCGAAGCGGCCGTGCGTCGGCAATTGGTGGCCGCCGGTTTGGACGACGAAGCCCTGGTGCTGGAAAACGGCTCCGGCCTGTCGCGCCGAGAACGGCTCACTGCCCGCTTCCTCGGCAACATGCTGCTCCAAGCCTACCGTTCCCCCTTCAGAGACAGCTTCATCCACACCCTGCCGATTGCCGGCACCGACGGCACCTTGCGCGGCCGTTTCCGCCAACTCGGCCGCTCGCTGCGCATGAAAACCGGCACCTTGCGCGACGTGCGCGCCCTGGCCGGCTACTGGCTGCCGCCTAGCGGGCGCAAACTGGCCGTGGTCGTCATCATCAACAGCCACCGCTCTGGCGGCTACCTGCCCGATATGGACAGCCTCGTGCGCCGGATTGTGCACGATGCCGCCGAGCTGAATACCGTCCAGCCCGCGCCCGCCCAATAAGGCCGGCCCATTCGCCAAACAGCCACCAGATGCCTTATCCGGCAAGGAAAAGCTGGCAAAGCCAAGCGTTTTCAGGTAGCCTAGCGCTGTTTTGATTTTTTCACCCTTTTTTAAAGGAAACCGTATGAGCGAACAACAGCAGCAACCCGTATTCAGCGTGGAAAAACTGTATGTAAACGATTTGTCTTTGGAAGTGCCGCACGCCCCCGAAATTTTCCTGAACCAGGAAACCCCCGAAGTGGAAATGCAGGTGCACACCGACAACAAAAAACTGGAAGACGATTTCTACAACGTTACCGTAACCGTTACCGTTACTGCCAAACTGGCCGACGGCAAAGTATTGTTCCTGAACGAAGTGGCGCAGAGCGGCATCTTCCGCTTGGCCAACATTCCCGAGCAGGACGTGAAGGTATTGCTCGGCATTGCCTGCCCGAACATCCTTTACCCCTATGCCCGCGAAGCCGTGTCTTCCACCATCACCCGCGCCGGTTTCCCGCCCGTGGTGCTGGCGCCGATCAACTTCGAAGCCATGTACGAACAGCAACAGGCCGCCGCCAATGCTCCGGCAGCCGGCAACGCCTAATCCGGCACGCCCGCAGGCAAACAGGCTATGGCAGAAATGCCATAGCCTGTTTTCATAGTTACAGTTAGGCCGCCGGCGTAACTTTAATGGCGGTTTGCGTTTTCAGGTAGCCCTTTCTCCGGCTGTAGTCATCTCCACCCACCGCGCGCCACCCCTTGATTTTCCCTGCCACGGCGCCATTTCCCAGCCATTCGATATTCCGCAACTTCATACCAAGGAACCGATTTGATGACTACTTCCGTGATGACCCCGCAAGAGATTGTGCACGAGCTCGACAAACACATCATCGGCCAGCAGCAGGCCAAGCGCGCCGTGGCCGTGGCGCTGCGCAACCGCTACCGCCGCAGCCAGGTGGCCGAGCCGCTGCAAAGCGAAATCGTGCCAAAAAACATCCTGATGATCGGCCCCACCGGCGTGGGCAAAACCGAAATCGCCCGCCGGTTGGCGCGGCTGGCCAACGCGCCCTTTATCAAAATCGAAGCCACCAAGTTTACCGAAGTGGGCTACGTGGGGCGCGACGTGGACAGCATCGTGCGCGACCTGATGGAAATCGCCCTGAAAAACCTGCGCGAACAGGCCGTGCGCAAAAACCGCGACCGCGCGCAGGACGCCGCCGAAAACCGCATCCTCGACGCGCTCCTGCCGCCCCCGCCGCGCACCGGTTTTGAAGGCGAACCTGCCGAGCCGCAGCCCGAAAGCCATACGCGCAAAAAATTCCGCGACATGCTGCGCCGCGGCGAGCTGGACGACAAAGAAATCAATATCGAGCTGAGCCAGGCCTCGCCCGCCGCCATGCAGGTGATGGGCCCGCCCGGCATGGAAGAATTCAGCAGCCAGTTGCAGGATATGTTTGCCAACCTGAGCAAAGGCCGCACCAAACCGCACAAGATTAAAGTGTCCGCCGCCATGAAGCTCCTGCTCGACGAAGAAGCCGCCAAGCTGATCAACGAAGAAGAGCTGCGCGAGCAGGCCGTGCACGCCGTGGAGCAGCACGGTATCGTGTTTCTCGACGAAATCGACAAAATTGCCGCCGACAGCAACAGGCACGGCGGCGACGTATCGCGCCAAGGCGTGCAGCGCGACCTCTTGCCGCTGGTGGAAGGCACCACCGTGCAAACCAAATATGGCATGATCAAAACCGACCACATCCTCTTCATCGCCTCCGGCGCCTTCCACCTGAGCAAGCCCAGCGACCTGATTCCCGAGCTGCAAGGCCGCTTCCCCATCCGCGTGGAATTGAGCAGCCTCACCGTAGAAGACTTCCAAGCCATCCTCACCAGCACCGACGCCAGCCTCACCAAGCAATACCAAGCCCTGCTGGCCACCGACGGCGTGGCGCTCGAATTCACCCCCGAAGGCATCACCCGCCTGGCCGAAATCGCCTTCCAGGTGAACGAGAAAACCGAAAACATCGGCGCGCGCCGCCTGCACACCGTGCTGGAAAAGCTGCTGGAAGACGTCTCCTTCCACGCCCCGCAGGGCAGCACGCAGATCACCGCCGCCTATGTGGACGAACGGTTGGCCGAAGTGGCCGAACAGGAAGATTTGGCGCGCTATGTGCTGTAATGATTGAAACGCGTTGAGCAAAAGAAAAGGCTACCTGAAAATATGCCGCGGCATTTTTCAGGTAGCCTTTTGCTATGTGGGGCATCGGCGGAAAGCTATTCCACCCACTGCACAATCTCTTCCATCGGCAGGCGGGTTTTGGCGCGGAGGTCTTCGCCGCGGTAGCCGAAGGCCGCCATGATGCTGACACGGTAGGCAGCGGGGTCGAACAAGCCTTTGCCGGCGAGCAGCGCGTTGGCTTCTTCCAGGCGGAAGCCCTCAATCGGCGTGGAATCGATGCCGATGAAGGCGGCGGCGCTCATCATATTGGCCAGGGCGATATAGCTTTGTTTGCACGACCAATCGTAGAAAGCGCGCGGACTTTCGGTGAGGGCAAAATCGCTTTCGGCAAACTGCTTGAAGAAGCCCTCGCGGACGGCCACGGCCTGCGGCGGGATGTGGTGCACCTCGCCCCACATTTTGCGCTGGTAATCCGGCTGCATCGCGGCCTGCGTGCGGGCGAGGATGACGACGAAGTGGCTGCAATCCATGATTTTGTCGGCCGCGCCCCAGGCCACCTGTTTGATTTCGGTGCGCAATTGCGGATTTTGGATGATGAGGAAACGCCACGGCTCCAGCCCGAAGGAGCTGGGCGAGAGGCGGCCGGTTTCGAGGATAAAGGCAAAATCTTCGCGGCTGATTTTGCGCGCGGGATCGTATTTCTTGCAGGCGTAGCGGCGGTGGAAGGCTTCGAGGACGGTTTTCTTGATATCGGGCATGGCGGGCTCCTGAATGGGGCGGTAGGAAAAGGCAGAGGATAGCGGGGCAGGGGGTGGAAGTCAAAAAGGCTACCTGAAAAAAGCAGTGGATTTTTCAGGTAGCCTTTTATTGTGGTTTGCATTAATTAGTTAATGTAAAATTTGTTGGAAATTCCAACCGTTAGTCAGTTGTCTGATTAATGACAACAAGCCCTGGTGTTTGGCCGTAACTCCTTGTCGGCGTATGGCGCAGGCTATGTTTGCAGCTGTGCGATGCACTCCTTGCATATTATTTAATTGGAATGAGCGGCCACTCTCGTCAGTAATTTGTTGAGTATGGCAATTTACAATATATATCTGATTTAATCCGTTTTTGTTATTTTCACTCATTTCCATCAATGTTGTAGCTTCAACTATATTAAATCCTGCTTCTTCAGTATCTAGAATTGTCGGGATGGAAATTGAAGCAATCTTTCCATCAGAGTTGCCAGCATGAACGAAGATAAAATTAGTGGTATAGATAGCACTGTCCTCATTGAATGGATACCAAGCTAAGTTTGAGTAAACTTGGTTTCCGAAGGTATCTGTACCGATGTACTTCGTACCGTTTTGTCCTGCCAAAGGGTCGGTAGTGCTTTGCGCTGCTGCTATGCTAGATAAGGCAAACAGAATAGTAAGAAGAAATTGTCTCATAAAAATTCCTTGTAATAGGTTTAATTAAAATGGGTTGTAGCGCTTATGGCCGCCTGATGTAATGCAATAGCGTCCTCCACGCGGCCCGATACAAATTCGGTGGTCTCGGCAGTCGCAGGAACTTCCATAGTATTTGGGTTCAGAACTATGGGAGCGATATCGTGTGGAATTGGTGGCGTAAGGCGCAGAAGATGCTTGAGAGCGGGACGAAGAATTTCTAGCTATGGAGTTATGCTGGCTCGGTAGCATTCTTGATGGATGTGAAGTTGTTTGGTGAGAAGGGGCATTATATGAAGTGGGGGAGGGGTTGTTTGTTATGGTTGCAGCATGATTGGGTACGGGATGGGTGCAGGCTTCATTTTTCTCATCAATATAATCCAACAAGTTTTGTGCTGATTCCTCGTCTGTTAAATTGCCCAGATACTCCATTGCATACATCCTTTTTTGCATGCAGCTCCATTGCATGTTGGCATAGATATCAGTAATGACATCTTGTGCTTTTGGATTGGCATTAGATTGTAAGGCAATAGCTAATCCCAAAATTATTGTTACAGCCTTGACTTTGTGATGCATAACTTCTCCTTAATGTTTGTTTGATTTTGTTAAGTATTATATTTTTAATCATATTTTTCTTCAAGTGTAGCAAGCGCAGGGTGCGTGCGATACGCACTCGGTTTGGGAAACTTGCCTACCGCGTGCGCGGCTGCGCACGCGCTGCCTTGCCATACATTGAAGCAAAAGCCGCAAACCATTTTCAGGTAGCCTGTGCCGGCTGTAGGCTACCTGAAAAATAACGGCAATCGTGCCTGTTGGATGAATCGGGCATCAGCGGGCGTAAAAAAGCTGCCGGAATTTCCGGCAGCTTCGCGTTTCGGCACACGGGCAAAATCAATACATCCCTTCGCGCTCTTCGCGGGTGCTGATGTAGATGTTTTTCACCTGGGTGTAGGCGGCGAGCATCATTTTGTGCGTTTCGCGGCCGATACCGGAGGTTTTGTAGCCGCCGAAGGGGGCGCCGGCGGGCAGGCGGTTGTAGCAGTTCACCCACACGCGGCCGGTTTCCAGGGCGCGGGATACGCGCAGGGCGCGGTTGATGTCGCGCGTCCACACGCCGCCGCCGAGGCCGTATTCGCTGTCGTTGGCCAGCTTGATCACTTCCTCTTCGGTTTTGAATTTGATCACGGTGGCCACCGGGCCGAAGATTTCTTCTTGGGCGATGCGGCTGCTGTTATCGGCGGCAATCAGAGTGGGCTCCACGAATTCGCCTTTGCCCAAATCGCCTTCGATTTTCTTACCGCCGGTGATGATGCGCGCGCCTTCTTGCTCGCCGATTTTCACGTATTTCAAAATTGTGTTGAGCTGGCCGGCGTTCACCTGCGCGCCCATCTGGGTGTCGTCTTCCCAGGGCAGGCCCACTTTCACTTTCTTAAATTCTTCGGCCAGCGCGGCCACGAATTTATCGTAAATGCCTTCCTGCACGAAAATGCGCGAGCCGGCGCAGCACACCTGGCCTTGGTTGAACAAAATGCCTTTCTGGGCGCCTTCGAGGGCTTTGTCGAACGGCATGTCGTCGAAGAAGATATTGGCGGATTTGCCGCCCAGCTCCAGGGTGGCGGGAATCAGCAGCTCGGCGGCGGCAATGCCCACGCGGCGACCCACTTCGGTGGAGCCGGTGAAGGCGAGCTTGTTGAAGCCTTTGTGGTGCAGCATGTATTCGCCGGATTTGCTGCCTTTGCCGGTGATTACGTTGAGCACGCCTTTGGGCAGCAGGTGGTTCACTTTCTGGGCGAAGGAAAGCAGGCTCAGGGAGGTGCTGGAAGAGGGGTGGATCACGATGGTGCAGCCGGCGGCCAGCGCGGGGGCGATTTTCCAGGCGGCCATCAGGAAGGGGAAGTTCCACGGGATGATCTGGCCGACCACGCCGATGGGCTCGCGCAACACGAGCGACAGGTCTTCGGCGTCCAGCTGGTTGGCGCTGCCTTCTTCGCCGCGGATCACGCTGGCGAAATAGCGGAAATGGTCGGCGGCCAGCGGGATGTCGGCGGCGCGGGTTTCGCGGATGGGTTTGCCGTTGTCCAGGGTTTCCTGCAAGGCAAACAATTCGGTATTTTCGTCGATCACGTCGGCAATCCGGTTCAGGATGGCGGCGCGTTCGGCGGCGGTGGTGTGGCGCCAGGTTTGGAAGGCTGCCTGCGCGGCGGCCACGGCGGCGTCCACGTCGGCATCGGTGGCATCGGTGAATTTGGCCAGGAGCTCGCCGTTGGAGGGGTTGTGCGATTCGAGCAGGGTGCCGGGGCGGGTCCATTCGCCGTTGATCAAGAGGCCGTATTCACGGTCGAAGACATCTAAGTTTTTAGCCATTTCTTTGGTTCTCCTAGGGATGGTCATATCGGTGTTATGAAGCCGTAAAATAAAACAGCACCTCTTTGATGCTGCGGCTTGAGCATAGTCTTTTTTATCTTTCCGTTCAAGAATGCAGATTATCAAACGGCTTTTTGCTGTCCCATTGAGGCTACCTGAAAAAAGGAAGGGCGCGGCGGGCAACTTGTGAACAAGGCGCGTTGGGGCGGCACGGATTTTGCGCTTGCATCGGCAGCGGATTGAGACGAAAATCGCCATATAACAAGCATAAGCAGCCCGCCGCCGGCAGCCGTTTCCCGCTTGGAAAAGCGATGGCGGGCAGGCGGCACGCATCGGAGGCCAACCGTTTTTTGTGAACGCAGAAGCGTGGAGGAAAAGCAATGCAAACGATAAAGAAAATTGATGCCGCCGCCCTGCGCGGCTTTACCGAGGCCGCGTTTAAGGCATACGGTTTCGCGCCGGAGGAGGCAGAGCAGATTACCGACGTGCTGATGGCCGCCGATTTGTGCGGTGTGGACACGCACGGCTCGCAGCGGCTGGATATGTACCGCAAAAACATCGCCGGCGGCTTCGTGCGCATCGGCGCCAAGCCGGAAACCGTGTTTGAAACGCCCGTGTCGGCGGTGGTAGACGGCCATGCCGCGATGGGGCAGCTGGTGTCGCGCTACGCCATGCAGCTGGCCATCGACAAGGCCAAGCAAAGCGGTATCGGCATGGTGTCGGTGCGCAATTCCAACCACTACGGCATCGCCGCCTACTACAGCAGCATGGCCGCCAGCCAAGGCCTGGTGGGCATTTCCATGACCAACTCCTTCCCCATCGTGGTGCCCACCTACGGCCGCAGCCCGATGATGGGCACCAACCCCATCGCCGTGGCCATCCCCGCCGATCCGCTCGATTTCAGCCTGGATGCCGCCACCTCCGTGGTGGCCTTCGGCAAGCCCGAGGTATACAACAAAAAAGGCATCCCCGTGCCGCTGGGCTGGGCGATTAACAGCCAGGGCGTAGACGAAACCGACCCGCAGATTATCGTGGAATGCGTGCGCCAAGGGCTGGGCGGCGGCATGTATCCCCTGGGCGGCAGCAGCGAGCTGTTCGGCAGCCACAAGGGCTACGGCTATGCCGTACTGGTGGAATTCTTTGCCGCCAGCCTCTCGCAGGGCGTTACGTCTAACCACACCATGAAAAACGGCAGCGCCGGCATCTGCCATTATTTCTCCGCCTTCAACCCCGAAATCTTCGGCGACGCCCAAGCCATCCGCCGCCATTTCAGCGCCTATCTGCAAGAGCTGCGCGAATCGGAAAAAGCCGCCGGCCAGGAGCGGATTTACATCCACGGCGAAAAAGAAGCCGAATGCAGCCGCGAACGCAAAACCGGCGGTATCCCCATCCTGCCCAAAACGCTCGACGAAATGCGCCGCCTGGCCGAAGAGCTGGGGCTGCCGTTTGAGTGGTAGGCGGCAAACGCAGGCGTGAGAAAGGCTACCTGAAAATATTGCCAATCGTTTTTCAGGTAGCCTTTTCTATCCGCACAGTTCATTTCTGCCCATCGGTTTTAGCTTCGCAGAAACTCAGCCTTGCTCTGCAAGACATCGTTTTAACTTCGTTGAAGCTCACGCTTTCAGGTAGCCCCCCGCCCAAACGTGTACAATACGCCGTTTTCATTCCAAGCACGCCCAGTACCCATGCGCCCATACCTCAGCCTCCTCCAACACATCCTCGACCACGGCACCGACAAATCCGACCGCACCGGCACCGGCACCCGCTCCGTGTTCGGCCATCAAATGCGCTTCGACCTCGCCCAAGGCTTCCCCCTGCTCACCACCAAAAAGCTCCACCTGCGCTCCATCATCCACGAGCTCCTCTGGTTTCTCAAAGGCGACACCAACATCCGCTACCTCAAAGAAAACAAGGTATCCATCTGGGACGAATGGGCCGACGAAAACGGCGACCTCGGCCCCGTGTACGGCTACCAATGGCGCTCCTGGCCCGCCCCTGACGGCCGCCACATCGACCAAATCGCCAATGTCGTCGAACAAATCCAGTGCAACCCCGACAGCCGCCGCCTCATCGTATCCGCCTGGAACCCAGCCCTGGTGGACGAAATGGCGCTGCCCCCCTGCCACGCCCTGTTTCAGTTTTACGTGGCCGAAGGCCGCCTCTCTTGCCAGCTCTACCAGCGCAGCGCCGACGTCTTCCTCGGCGTGCCCTTCAACATCGCCAGCTACGCCCTCTTAACCATGATGATGGCGCAAGTGTGCGGCTTGAAGCCTGGCGAATTCATCCACACCTTCGGCGACGCCCACCTCTACAGCAACCACTTCGAGCAGGCGCGCCTCCAGCTCACCCGCGAGCCGCGAGCCCTGCCGCAAATGCAGCTCAACCCCGAAGTGCGAAACCTCTTCGACTTCCGCTTCGAAGACTTCGAGCTGCAAAACTACGACCCGCACCCGCACATCAAAGCCCCCGTGGCCGTGTAGCGCCGGCCGGGCAAGATAAAGGCTACCTGAAAATTTTCAGGTAGCCTTTTTAGTTTAGTTGGCTAAAACGCGCTCATGCTCACTTTTCGCCCTGCGGATGCGCCTTCACGCTGAGGAAGCCGCCGCTCTGGTGCGCCCACAGGCTGGCGTAGAGGCCGCCTTTGGCCAGCAGCTCGGCGTGGCTGCCTTCTTCCACGATGCGGCCTTGGTCGAGCACGATGAGGCGGTCCATGGCGGCGATGGTGGAGAGGCGGTGGGCGATGGCGATCACGGTTTTGCCGTCCATCATTTTATCCAGGCTTTCCTGAATGGCGGCTTCCACTTCGGAATCGAGCGCGCTGGTGGCCTCGTCCAAAAGCAGAATCGGCGCGTCTTTCAGCATCACGCGGGCGATGGCGATGCGCTGGCGCTGGCCGCCGGAAAGTTTCACGCCGCGTTCGCCCACGTGGGCATCGTAGCCGCGGCGGCCTTTGGCGTCGGAAAGGTTGGGGATAAAGCCGGCGGCTTCGGCGCGCTCGGCGGCCTGCAGCATGTCGGCTTCGGTGGCGTCGGGGCGGCCGTAGATGATGTTGTCGCGCACGGAGCGGTGCAGCAGGCTGGTGTCTTGCGTAACCAGGCCGATTTGGGCGCGCAGGCTCTCTTGGGTAACGTCTTCGATGTTTTGGCCGTCGATGCAGATTTTGCCGCTTTGCGGCTCGTAGAAACGCAACAGCAGGTTGACGATGGTGGATTTGCCGGCGCCGCTGCGGCCGATGAGGCCGACCTTTTCGCCGGGCCGGATGCGCAGGCTGAAGCCGTTTAAGAGGGGTTTGCCCGGCTCGTAGGAAAAATCGATGTGGTCGAAGCAGATTTCGCCTTTGCTCACCAGAAGCGGCTTGGCTTCGGGCTTGTCGAGGATGGTTTGCGGTTTGGAGAGGGTGCCCATGCCGTCGGTTACAACGCCGATGTTTTCAAACAGGCGGGCGGATTCCCACATGATGTATTGCGAGAGGCCGTTCACGCGCAGGGCCATGGCGGTGGCGGTGGCCACGGCGCCCACGCCCACTTGCCCCTGGTGCCACAGCCAGATGCCGAGCACGGCGGTGGAGAGGGTGAGCGCAGTGTTCACGGCGGCGCTGGCGCTGTAGAGCAGGGTGGCCAGCCGCATTTGCGCGTGCACGGTTACCATGAATTCTTCCATCGAGCGGCGGGCGTAATCGGCTTCGCGCGCACCGTGGGAAAAGAGCTTCACGGTGGCGATGTTGGCGTAGGCGTCGGTTACGCGGCCGGTCATCAGCGAGCGGGCGTCGGCTTGGCGGGCGGCGGTTTGGCCGAGCTTGGGGATCAACAAGCGCATCACCAGGCTGAAGGCCACCAGCCAGCCGATGAAGGGCAGCAGCAGCCAGCTGTCGAGCGCCACCAAAATCACGCCGGAGGTGATGAAATACACCAGCACATACACCACCATATCGGCGATGGTCATCACCGTGTCGCGTACGGCCAGCGCGGTCTGCATCACCTTGGCCGACACGCGGCCGGCAAATTCGTCTTGGTAAAAGCTGAGTGATTGGCCGAGCATCAGGCGGTGGAAGTTCCAGCGCAGGCGCATGGGGAACACGCCCTGCAACACCTGCAGGCGGATGGAGGAAGTGAAGAAGGTCCACACCACAAACACCACCATCAGCACACCCATGCCGATGAGCGCCCAGCCTTTTTCGGCAAACAGGGTGGCGGGCGTGTAGCGGCCGAGCCAATCGACGATTTTGCCCATAAACTGGAACAGCAGCGCTTCGGCGATGCCGATGCCGGCGGTGAGCAGCGCCAAGAGCGCCAGCCAGCCGCGCACGCCGTCGAGGTTGCTCCAGATAAAGCCGGAAAGGCCGTTGCGCGGGGTTTGCGGCGCGCCGTCGGGGTAGGGGTTGATGCGGTTTTCGAACCAGGAAAAGAAACGGTTGAGCATGGTGTGGCAGTGTGTCGTTCAAATAGGAATTTAAGGGTTTCGGGCAGCCTGTTTGCTCAGGCTACCTGAAAAGCGCGGCTTCAACGAAGCGGGCCGATGTTTGGCGGAGCTAAGGCACGGGCTGATGTGCAAAACCGTGGCCGGATTGGCGTAAAAGCGTGGCTGAAAAGGCCGCTATCATAACAGAAACAGGGGGCTGGGCACAGAGCGGCTGCCGGGCGGGGAAAACCGGCCGGCGGGCTGCGGGGCACCGATTGGCTATATAATGCGCGGCATCGGGGCGAATCGCTGCCCGCAACAGGAAGGCTTCAGGCTACCTGAAAAACACAGCCGCCCCAAATGGCGGGTGATGCGGCCTTGCCTCATTCTCAAAAATCTGAAGCGGCCACGGTTTCATCGCGCGGGAATTTGCCCCGCTCGTTTTAACTTCGTTGAAGCTTGCGCTTTAGCTTCGCAGAAACTCAGCCTTGGCTGCGCCAAGACATCGTTTTCAGGTAGCCTCACTCAAGGGAAAACAATCATGTGGAACACATTGCAAACCTGGCTGCACGGCAGCCCGACGGCCTATCAGTGGCTGGGCACGCTGTTGCTGGTGCCCGGGGTGTTGGCGGCGCGGCTGGTGCTGCTGCGCCTGTATTTCCGCCGCCATCCGCGTTTGGAAATCGATGAAATGCGCCGCGCGCTGGTAATGAGCCGCAATATGGCGCTGATTGTGTGCGGGCTGGGGCTGTTTGGCGTGTGGTTTGCGCAGATTCAGACTTTCGCGCTTTCCATGGTGGCGCTGGCGGCGGCCACGGTGCTGGCCACCAAGGAGCTCATCATGTGCCTTTCCGGCAGCCTGATGCGCATGGTTACCAAACAGTATTCGGTGGGCGATTTCATCGAAATCGGACACATCCGTGGGCGGGTGGTGGACATCAATATGTTCAACACGCTGGTGATGGAAGTCGGGCCCAACGCGCTGGTGGAGCATATGTCGGGGCAGACGGTGTCGTTTCCCAACAGCCTGGTGCTGGCGCAGCCCTTGTGGCGGGACAATGTGTTCGGCAGTTATGTGGTGCACACTTTCGAGCTTCCCGTGCCGATTGCGCTGAATCCGGCCGCGGTGCTGCCGCCGCTGCGCATGGTGCTGGAGCAGCGGTGTGCGCCGGATATGGCGGCCATCGCGGCCTATCTGGAACAGGTGCAGGCGCAGCGCTTGTTTATCACGCCGCCGGCCGAACCGCACATCGCCTGCGTGCCCTTCGACGACAAGCTGTATAAGCTGGTGATCCGCTTTGCCGCGCCCCTGCCGCGGCGGCTGGAAATCCAGCAGGCGGTGTTGGATGAATTTATGCGGGTGCAGCACGGTTTGCTGGCGTGGGCGGCTACCTGAAAACGGGATGCTTTGCGTTTTAACTTTGCTAAATGGAGAACGGGATGGTGAATAAGCCTTTATTGATGAAAATATTGTTGATTTCTGGGTTGGTTGCGGTAACGGGGGTAGTACTGAAGCCGAACTGTGCATCAGCAGGCAATAGGGAAACCGAAATATCGCAAAATACATCGGCATTGACACCAGATGTTTTGATGGATCAGGCGGTTGCTGCATATGATCGGCAAGACTATGCCCGAGCCTTTGAATTATTCCAATTTCTGGCCAAACAAGGGAATGCCGTGGCGCAAAGCCAGCTTGCCCTGATGTATTCCTCCGGTGCAGGCGGGATACAGGATAAGGCTTTGGCTCGGGAATGGTGGGAAAGGGCAGCGGTACAGGGCAATGCGGCGGCACAGGGTAACTTAGGTATTATGTATAAAACCGGCGATGGGGTGGTTCGGGATTATGCACGGGCTAGAGATTGGTTGGAAAAGGCTGCTGCTCAACAAAATGCTACTGCCCAATATGCTTTGGGCGATTTATACGAACTCGGCCAAGGGGTAAAGCAGGATTATGTGCAAGCCCGTAATTGGTATGAGAAAGCTGCCGAACAGGGAGAAGTTGGTGCACAAGTCAATTTGGCCTTGCTGTATGCTCAAGGGTTGGGTGTGCCGCAAAACGATCAACAGGCGCGGTTTTGGCTCGAAAAGGCGGCCGGGCAGGGTGATCCTGTGGCACAGGCCAATCTCGGCTTACTTTATGCGGAAGGCCGCGGAGTGGAGCAAAACTATGCAACCGCCAAGGCATGGTATGAAAAGGCGGCAGCACAGCAGTATGCCGGTGCACAATTTAACCTTGGCCGGCTATACGAGCAAGGAACTGGAGTAAAGCAGGATTATGCCCAAGCTAGAAACTGGTATGAACAGGCAGCAGCACAAGGGCATCCTACGGCACAGCTTAATCTCGGTGGATTGTATTTTTACGGAAGAGGCGCACCGCAGGATTTTGCCAAGGCAAGGGAATGGTATGAAAAGGCGGCAGCTCAGGGGAGTTAGGAAGCGCAATTCAATCTTGGCATGATGTATGCGAAAGGTGTGGGAGTGTCCGTGAACGTTGCCCAGGCCAGATTATGGTTTGAACGGGCGGCGGCGCAGGGCGATCAAGATGCGCAAGAGGCGTTAAGACAGCTTCAATAGAAGAGGCAATAAAACAATTAAAGCAAAAATAGGCAGCGTGGCAAAAAAGGGCGTTCTGCCGTACAATCCGCGCGATTTGTTTAACGGGGCAAAGGCTTGGCTGCGTTATACGGGCAGGCTACCTGAAAATTCGGAGGCTGCCTGAAACCTGATCCCCAAACCCTCCTGCAATAGAGGGAGGTAAGCCGCAAAATTGCCTCCCCACCGCCACACCGGCCGGCTGCAAACCGGCCTTGCTATGGAACGATATGGTTTATCAGAGAAAATTCATTAAAGAAGTGTCGCAAACCGCCATGGGCGTATTCGTGCTGCTCCTGGCCACGCTGGTGGCGGTGCAGGCGGTGAAGCTCTTGGGCGGCGCGGCCGGCGGCAAGGTGGCGGCCGATGCGGTGGCCACGCTGGTGGCATTTTGGACGGTGGCGCTGATGCCCGTGGTGCTCATCCTCACCGCCTACATCAGCGCACTCACGGTGCTGTCCCGCTATTGGCGCGACAGCGAAATGGCGGTGTGGCTCTCTTCCGGCCTGTCGCTTTATGGCTGGATTAAGCCGCTGATGGCCTTTGCCGTGCCCTTCGCTCTGCTCACGGCGCTGGTGTCGATGCTGGTGATGCCGTGGGCAGATGCGCGCAGCCGCGAGTTTGCCGAAGTGCTCAAGCGCCGGCAAGATACATCCATGGTGCGGCCGGGCGTGTTTCAGGAATTCGGCGGCAGCACGCCGCGCGTGTATTTTGTGGAGAAATTTGACGCGGGCAGCGGCGAGGCGGCCAATCTGTTTATCCGTGAGCAAAACGCGCAGGGGCGCGACACGCTGATTACCGCCGAGCGCGGCCGTTTCGCCGAGGCCGATAACCAGCGCACGCTGGAGCTCTTCAACGGCCGGCGCTACAGCGGTACACCCGGCATGGCGGATTACGATGAAGTTTCCTTCGAGCGGCTGCACCTGATTGTGGGCACTGCGCCCAAGCTGGTGCAACGCGACATCCACCGCCGCACAGTACCCACCGCCGAATTATGGGGGGCTTCGAGGTTGGATTTACAAGGAGAGCTGATGTGGCGTATTAGTATGCCGGTAAGTGTCGTGATTTTGGCATTATTGACACTACCTTTGTCTTACACAAACAACCGGGGTGGCCGAAGCTACGGCTTATTGGCAGCCATCGTGGCGTTTCTGTTTTATCAGAACGGATTAACATTTATGCGCAATAGTATTATCAGCGGTAAGATTCCATTTTGGCTGGGATTAATGTTGCTGCATGTGTTGATGTTGTTGTTTGCATTGTTGTTGTTGCGCATACGAAGCCGTCCGGCGCGGCCGTTTTGGCAAGCATTACGTTTGGCTTTGGGAGGCAAACCGGCATGAAACTGCTTACCCGCTACCTGATTTTCCGATTAAGTGCAGCCACCTTTTATGCTTTATTGGCGATGGTGGCAGTATTTTCTTTTTTTGAAATAGCCAATGCCGTCGATAAAGTGGGTACGGGCGATTATACGGTTGGCATTATGTTGTTGTATGTGGGGATGCGCTTGTTCGGGCATGCCTACACTTTGCTGCCTCTGGCAGTTCTGGTTGGATGCTTGGTGGCACTGAGTCAGCTGGTGGCATCCAGTGAAATGGCTGTTATCCGCACCAGTGGGGCTTCGCTTATGGGCATCATTGCCAGCATAGCGACAGTGGGCTTGATTTCCGGGCTACTTGGAGGAGCCTTGGGTGAGTGGGTGGCGCCACAGATGATGCAACGAGCCGAACGTTTGTGGCTGCATTCGTTGCAAAGAACCGTGAGCCTCGGCGGCAGCGGCCTGTGGTTTAGGCAGGGGCGCGACAACATCAATGTGCACGAAATGCTGCCCGACGGCCGCCTGCGCGGCATCCGCATCTACCGCTACAACGAACACGCCGCCCTCGCCGCCGCCTGGCAGGCCGAAGAAGGCCGTGTAAACGGCAACGGCACCTGGACGCTCAAGCAGGTGGCGCGCACCGACCTGCTGGCCGAGCGCACACACACCGAGCGTCTGCCCGAAACGCAGTGGAAGAGCGAAGTGGGCCTGGATTTGCTCGGCGTGCTGCTGGTGGACACCGACCAAATGTCGGCGCGCAGCCTGAAGGTGTACATCGACCACCTGCAAAGCAACGGCCAGCAAACCGCCGCCTATGCCACCGCCTGGTGGCGCAAGCTGCTCTACCCGCTGGTGTGCACGATTATGGCGCTGGTGGCGCTGGCCTTTACGCCGCAGAGCGCGCGCCACGGCAACATCGGCGTGCGCCTGTTTCTCGGCGTGTGCCTCGGGCTGGCCTTCCATTTCGCCGGCCTGCTCTCCGGCTATGTGGCACAACTCTCCGGCTTGCCGCCCTTGGGCGCCGCCACGCTGCCCGGCGCGGTGTTTGCCCTTGCCGCCGCTTGGTTGATCCGGCGGCAGGAAGTGCGCTGAGAAGGGGCTGGCTGAATTTTCAGGTAGCCTGTTTGAATCTTCCTCAGGCTACCTGAAAATAAGATGGCGGCATTTTTCAGGTTTCAGGTAGCCGCAAAAGATGGCTTATCCAATGAAGGGAAGAGAAATGGCAGGTGCTTTCAGCTGCTGGCTGAATTTTTGGGATATTACCCATGATTTGGACAAGTTCTATCGGGAATTGCCCCAATACAAAGACAAAATCCACGAGCTAGACCGCATTCAGATTAGCGGTTGGCGGGATGACGATGCGGAAGCCGTGATTAAGGCCATCCTGCCCGTGTTGTGGGAGGAGGTGTTGCAACATTATCCTGCCACCCACCTTCGCTTTTTCGGGTATCGCGATTTCGATGTGGATTGGATTGCCGATTTCCCCGGGCTGCAAAGCCTGGCGATTGAAATCAGCGTGGGCAGCATCCGTAATCTGGAAAAACTGGCCAAGTTTGAACGCCTGCAAACTTTGGCTTTGGAGGCGAACCAGGGCTTCGGCAGCTTGGATTTCCTCAGCGGCGTGAATCCGAACCTGCAAAAGCTATATTTGAATTCCGAAACCAAATCCGCCAAATCCGATTTGAGTGTGCTCGCCCGCTTCCGGCAGCTGAAAACGCTGTATGTGAAAAAACTAGAGAAAAATCTAGACACCACCGTGGCCGGGCTCCCCGAGCTGGAAAGGCTGGTATTGCGCAGTATTTCCAAGCCCAAAAACCTCGATTTCGTATCCGGCCTGAAGGGTTTGCAATACCTCACGTTGCAACTGTGCGGCTTTGAAAACGTGGATGCCGCCGCGCGGCTGCCTGAGCTGAAATATTTGCAGCTGTGGCGGCTGCCCAAGTTGGAAAATCTGGATTTCGTGTCGCAAATGCACAGCTTGCAGTTTTTGTTTGTGGAAACCTTGAGCGGCATCACGCGCTTTCCCAAGGTAGCTGATTTGCAGAAGCTGCGCCGGGTGAAGATTATTTCCTGCAAAAACCTGGCCGATTTCAGCGAAGTGGCGCACAGCCGTTCCATACGCGAGTTTGCCATCCAAAACGCCACGCAGCCGGATTTGGCTATCTATATTCCGATTATTGAAAACCGGCACATTGAACAACTCGGCATCGGTCACGAAAAGGTAGCCACGCAAAACGAAATGCGGGCGCTGGCGCAGCAGCACGGACGTGAGCGGATTGCCGTGTATATGTATCCCGATTTCGAGCATTTCGTATTTGAATAGGATATGTGCAGGCAGTCTTTGCCCATATTCGTCAAGGCTACCTGAAAAATAGGCTTGGCAATTTTCAGGTAGCCTGTATATAGCAGTCATCACAGTATAATCAAGGAGAAACCATGTTTACAGGAATCGTGCAAGGCCTGGGCGAAGTGCTGGCGGTGGAGCAGCGCGCGCCCGATTTCCGCAGTCACACCGTGCGCCTGCCCGAAGGTGCGGCAGCCGACTTGCAGGTGGGTGCATCGGTGGCGCACAACGGCTGCTGCCTCACCATCACCCGCGTGCGCGAAAACGGTGCGGCCGATTTCGACCTGATGGGCGAAACCTTGGCCAAAACCAACCTCGGCGCGCTGCGGCCGGGAGACCGGGTAAACATCGAGCGCGCCGCCCGCTTCGGCGACGAAATCGGCGGCCACAGCATGAGCGGCCACATCAGCAGCACCGCCGAAATCAGCCGCATTGAAGCAAACGGGCTGAACCGCACCGTGTGGTTCCGGCTACCTGAAAACCTGAAAGGCTATGTGTTCCCAAAAGGATTCATCGGCTTGGATGGTTGCAGCCTCACCGTCGGCACGGTAACGGAAGATGAATTTAACGTGCACCTGATTCCCGAAACCCTGAACCGCACGCTGTTTGGCCGCCGCCAGGCCGGCGAGCGCGTGAACGTGGAAATCGACCCGCAAACACAGGTAATCGTGGATACCGTGGCGCGGATTCTGGCCCAGCGGCAAGGGGAATGATGGAGCTGCCGACGCAAGTGCCGCGCCGGGGCGGCAGGCTGAGCCGCCGCGTGGCGGCTGTTTTGCTGCGGTTCTTGGGCTGGCGCGTGGCCGGCAGCGTGCCGGATGTGGCCAAATGCGTGGTCGTTGCCGCGCCGCACACGTCTAATTTCGACGGGCTGTATGTGTTGCCCGCCATGCTGGCTGTGGATTTGAAAATCAGCATCTTCGGCAAGCAAAGCCTGTTTGCCGTACCCGGCCTGGCGGCGTTTTTGCGCTGGGCGGGCGTGATGCCGCTGGATAGGGCGCACGCCGGCGGCGTGGTGGACGAAGCCGTGGCCAGCTTCCGCCACAGCAATCGCCTGTTTCTCGGCATTTCGCCGGAAGGCACGCGCCACGCCGCGCTGAAATGGAAAAGCGGCTATTGGCGGATTGCGCGCGGCGCGGGCGTGCCCGTATTGCCGGTGGCGATTGATTATGCGCGGCGCGAAGTGCGCTTCCTGCCGCTGTTTGCCCCCACTGCCGATATGGCCGCCGACCACGCCGCCTTGGCCGCGCTGTTCCGCGGCATCCGGCCGCGCCATCCGCAGCGCCTATCCTTGCCGCTGCGCGAAAACGGATAGCAAACCCCGCGCGAAACCAAGCACAGGACATTGGGTGCGGGCAGGGAAGGCTACCTGAAAACGTCTGCTCCAACGCAGTTAAATGTGCAGTTAAACGCAGCGCAGCGAAAATTGGCAAGCCGCCAAACTGCCCTGCATAAACCAGCGCGTCATGCGTGCCCAGTTTTACAAAAAAGCAAATAAAAGCTGATGGATACAACAAACATTCCTGCCCCTCCCGACTACCTGCGCCACATCCGCGTGGTGCTCGCGCGCACCAGCCACCCCGGCAACATCGGCGCCGCCGCCCGCGCCATGAAAACCATGGGCTTGAGCCGCCTCACCCTGGTGGCGCCCAATCTGATGGCCACGCCGATGACGCCCGAGCCGCCCGCCTTCGATGCCGGGCGCGCCGCCGAATTCCGGCTGCCGGAAGAAAGCTTCATCCTCGCTTCCGGCGCGCGCGACGTGCTGGAGCAGGCGGAAACCGTGGCCACGCTGGATGAGGCGCTGGCCGGCACCGTGCTCAGCTGCGCGCTCACCAGCCGCCGCCGCGAGCTCTCCGCCCCGCTCTTCACGCCGCGCGAGCTGGTGCCCGATTTGCTGCAGGCCGCGCGGCAGGGTTTTCAGGTAGCCCTCGTGTTCGGCAACGAAACCTTCGGCCTGAATATCGACGAAGTGCAGCGCTGCAACCGCCTGCTCACCATCAGCGGCAATCCCGCCTATTTCTCGCTCAACCTGGCGCAGGCCGTGCAGGTGGTGTGCTACGAGATTTTCAGCCAAACCGGCGTGGGCGTGAACCGGCTGGCACACGAGCACACCCCCGCCACCCACGAGCAGATCCACGGCATGGTGGACCACCTGGAGCAAATCATCGAGCAAACCGGCTTTGCCCACCGCCGCAACCAAGAGCGCATGATGCGCCGCCTGCACAGCCTGTTCGACCGCGCTTCACCCAGCCGCGAAGACATCGATTTGCTGCGCGGGCTGTGGAACAGGATCGGGCAGCGCCTGAAGGGGTGAGCTTGCCTGAATGATGGATGGGGCAAAGAAAGGCTACCTGAAAACCATGCTTCGGTTTTCAGGTAGCCCTTTGTTGAGGTGAAGCGGTGGTTTTAACGCTTCAATTTCGCCAGCGCATCCGCCATCGCCGAATTGGCAGGCTGCTTTTCGCGCGGCGGTTTGCCGTTTTTCAGGCTGCCTGAACGGTTTGCGCCGCGTTCGTTTTTGCCGCGCGGAAACTCGCTCCGCTCGTTTTCAGGTAGCCTTCTGCTACGTTTTTCCGCGCCCGCTTCATCATCCAGCCGCATGGTCAGCGCAATCCGTTTTCTCGCGGCATCGACTTCCAATACTTTCACTTTTACCACGTCGCCCGCTTTGACCACTTCGCGCGGGTCTTGGACGAACTTGTTCGCCAGTGCGGAAATGTGCACCAAGCCGTCCTGATGGACGCCGATGTCCACGAAGGCGCCGAAGTTGGCGACGTTGGAAACGACGCCTTCCAAAATCATGCCGACCTGCAAGTCGCTGATTTCGTGGATGCCTTCGGCGAAGGAGGCCGTCTGAAACTCGCCGCGCGGGTCGCGGCCGGGTTTTTCCAGCTCGGACAGGATGTCCAAAATGGTGGGCAGACCGAAGCGTTCGTCGGTAAAGTCGGACGCTTTGATTTGCTTGACGCGCTCGCGGTTGCCGATGAGTTCGGCGGCGGTAATGCCTTGTTGCACCAGCATTTTGGCGACGACGGGATAGGCTTCGGGGTGAACGGCACTCGCGTCCAGCGGCTCTTTGCCGCCGTTAATCCGCAAGAATCCTGCCGCCTGCTCGAAGGTTTTTTCGCCCAAACGCGGCACTTTCAGCAATTTTTTGCGGCTGTCGAACGCGCCGTTTTCGTCGCGGTAGGCAACGATGTTTTGGGCAAGGGTTTGATTCAAACCGGAAATTCGCGCCAAGAGCGGGGCGGAGGCGGTGTTTACATCGACGCCGACGGCGTTCACGCAGTCTTCGACCACTGCGTCCAGCGATTTGGCAAGCTGCGATTGGTTCACGTCGTGCTGATACTGCCCCACGCCGATGGATTTGGGGTCGATTTTGACCAGTTCCGCCAGCGGGTCTTGCAATCGGCGGGCGATGGACACTGCGCCGCGCAGGGAAACGTCCAAATCGGGGAACTCGCGCGCCGCCAGTTCGGACGCGGAATAGATGGACGCGCCCGCTTCGGACACGACGATTTTGTGCAGCCCCATTTCAGGTAGCCCTTTCACCAGTTCGCCCGCGATTTTGTCGGTTTCGCGGCTGGCGGTGCCGTTGCCGATGGCGATGAGCTTCACGCCGTGCTGTTTAATCAGGCGCGACAGCGTTGCCAACATATTGTTTTCTTGGTGCAAATAGACGATGACGGTATCCAAGAGCTTGCCCGTATCATCGACCACAGCGCATTTCACGCCGTTGCGGTAGCCGGGGTCGAGGCCCAGTGTGGTCAGCCGTCCGGCGGGCGCGGCGAGCAGCAGGTCTTTGAGATTGCGGGCGAACACGGTAATCGCGTCGGTATCGGCGGCTTCTTTCAGACGACCTAGGGCTTCGAGTTCCAGCGACAAAAAGATTTTCGCGCGCCAAGTCAGGCGCACGGTGTCGCGCAGCCATTTGTGGTCGTCTGAAACTTTGAAGCGGCGGGCAATGATTTGCTCGTATTCGCTTTGCTGCGTAATCGGTGTGTCGTCCGGCTGATATTTGAGTGCGATGTTCAACACGCCTTCGTTGCGGCCGCGCAAAACCGCCAGCGCGCGGTGGCTGGGCATGGTGCGCACGGGTTCGCGGTGGTCGAAATAATCGCTGAATTTTTCGCCTTCGTTTTCTTTGCCTTCAACGACTTGCGCGTGGATTTCGGCTTCGTTCCACAATTTTTCGCGCAGCGTGCCGATGAGTTCCGCGTCTTCGGCAAACTGCTCCATCAGAATCGCGCGTGCGCCGTCCAATGCGGCTTTGGCATCGGGGATGTTTTCGTTGAGATAATCCTGCGCGGCGGCTTCCACGTCCTGCGGCTGCGTTTCCAACAACAAATCCGCCAGCGGCTGCAAACCGTGTTCACGCGCGATTTGCGCTTTGGTGCGGCGTTTGGGTTTGTAGGGCAGATACAGGTCTTCCAGCGCGGTTTTGTTGTCGGCGGCTTCGATTTGTGCCTTAAGGTCGTCTGAAAGTTTGCCTTGTTCTTCAATGCTTTTTAAAACAACGGCTTTGCGCTCTTCCAATTCGCGCAGGTATTGCAGCCGCTCGGCAAGCTGTCGCAACTGCGTGTCATCCAGCCCGCCCGTGGCTTCCTTGCGGTAGCGGGCGATAAACGGCACGGTCGCGCCGTCGTCCAAAAGCTCGATGGCGGCGGTGATTTGTACGGCGGTAGCGGAGAGTTCTTGAGAGAGGATTTGGGTGATGTTCATGGGTGTGCTTTCTAAAAATATCAGGCTGTTTCGGTAAAAGGCTACCTGAAAAAACGCTGTCTTGGCGAAGCCAAGGCTGGGTTTTTGTGTTAGCTAAAGCGCAGTTTCTGCGAAGTTGAAAATATTGGCGGTTTACTCTTCATCGTCATAGGAAGTGTAGAGCCAGTTATCCCAGCCGAACAGTTCGAGTAGAGCATCGAAGCGTTCTTGCTCGGCGGTGCCGATAAACACGCCGCCGGCGTTTCCGTTTTTGGCGAAGCAGAGCAGGATGATTTCGTGGAAGCCGTCGGTGTAGAAGCGTTGGTTTTCTTGGCGCAGTTCGACGATTTCGGCGCGGTTTTGTTGGATAAACTGCATGGCTTGGGTGCTTACCGATTCTTCGTCCATGATATTGGCGCAGTAGGGCAGACCGCCCATAGCGGCGTTGGTGCAGGCCAGTTCCAGCAGCAGGGCGCGGGTATCGGGCAGGTGCGGCTGCCATTCGTAGCCGCCTGTTTCGCCCACGTAAAAGCCGATGTGGACGGGCGGGTTGTCCTGCGGCAAGTCGGCTTTAGCGATGCCGCACAGGAACACGCCTTGGTTTTCTTCTGCCAGCACCAGATAATCCTGGCCAAAATCCATTTCCGCCAAAGGCAGCAGTCGGTTGAACGACTGATTGACCGCGTTGCTGCCGCCCAAGGCGAGCAGATATTCGCGCAGCACGGCGGGAAAGCGGATGCCCAGGCGTTGCTCGGCGGCGTAGACTTCGGTTTCGGGCAGGCCGCAGGGGGGCTTGAACTGATAGAGGGTGGCGATGTGTTTGAGATAATCCATAAATTTAGGTGTGAGGCTACCTGAAAAATCCGTTCGGAAGCAAAACGCGGATTATGCCACATATCGGTTTTCAGGTAGCCCGAAAGCCGCCGCACGCAAACTTTGCTAAAATGCCGCCATCTTTTTTACGGAAACCGCCATGCACAAGCAGCCAAGCAGCCAGCAGGAACAAGAACAAGAATGGGTGAGCAAAACCCGCCGCAAGCAGGAAATGCACGATTTGCAGGACTTGGGCATGCAGCTCGCCCGCCTCTCCGCCGACACGCTGAAGAAAATCGAACTGCCCGAAGAATTGCGCGAAGCCATTGCCATGTATAGGAAAATCCACAGCAACGGCGCGCTCAAGCGGCAAACCCAATACATCGGCCGCCTCATGCGCGACCTCGATCCCGCCCCCATCCGCGAATTCCTCGACAAGCTGCAAGGCAGCCACGCCGCCTACAACGCCTTCTTGCAGCGCGTGGAGCAGATGCGCGAAACCCTGCTGGAACACGACGACGCGCTCACCGGTTTCCTGCGCGACTACCCCGCCGCCGAAGCCGGCCAGCTGCGCACCCTCATCCGCAACACGCGCAAAGAGCGCGAGCAGGCCAAACCGCCCAAACACTTCCGCGCTCTCTACCGCTACCTGAAAGAAATAATGGAGGCGGATCATCCCGCCGCAGAACTGCCTGCCGCAGAAGGGGAAGAAGAGCAGGGCGGGGAATAAGTAGGAGCTGCCGAAGCGGTTCGTGCCCCTGCTTGCAGATGATTGATAAAGGCTACCTGAAAAACGGTTTTCCGGTTTTAACTTGGTTGAAACCGGCGTTTTCAGGTAGCCTTTGCCCAATCTTGCCACCGAAGCAAACGCGCTATAATGCCGCGTTTTCCCGTTTTGCCCGCGTGCGGAATATTGCCATGACGTCATCCAGCCAACACCCAGCCGATTCCCCAGCCACAGCCGACAGCCAAACGCCCAAACGGCGCGCCTGGGCGGGCTATGCCGACCGCCGTGCAGCGGCCATGCTGCTGCTGGGCTTTGCGGCGGGGATTCCGATTTTGCTGATTTTTTCCAGCCTTTCCCTGTGGCTCACCGAAGCGGGGGTGGACCGTGCCACGGTTACCATGTTCAGCTGGGCGGCGCTGGGCTATTCCTTCAAATTCATCTGGGCGCCGTTGGTGGACGCGCTGCCGCTGCCGTGGCTCACGCGCCGTTTGGGGCAGCGCCGCGGCTGGCTGCTACTCTCACAGGGGCTGATTGTTGCGGCGATTTTGGCGATGGCTGCGCTCGATCCGGCACAGGCGGCGGCCCTGCCTTGGATGGCGGCTGCGGCGGTGCTGCTCGGCTTTTCTTCGGCCACACAGGACGTGGTGATCGATGCCTACCGCATCGAAATCGCGCCGGGCGATGCGGGCATGCAGTCGGTGATGTCGGCCACTTACACGGCGGGCTACCGTGTGGGCATGATTGTGGCGGGTGCAGGCGCGCTGTGGCTGGCCAGCGGTTTCGGCTCGGAGAAGGGGCATTATCTGTATGCGGCCTGGCGCAACACTTATTGGCTGATGGCGGCCACCATGGGTGCGGGTGTGCTCACCACGCTGTGGGTGCGCGAGCCGGCGGTGCGGCGCGAGCGGCCGGCGGGCGCGGCGTTGGGCGACAATGCGCGGCTGGTGGGCTTGTTTGCCTGCGCGGTGCTGGCTTTTGTGCTGGTGTTCCGCCTGGCGGGCGGGTGGCTACCTGAAAATTCGGGGCCGCTGGCCTCGCTGCTGCTGGAGGGCTTGCGGCTTTCTGCGGCGCTGGCGGCGGCGGCTTTGGCGGCGCGGCTGCTGGTGGCGTTGCGGCTGGTGCGCGGCGAGGCGGTGCGCCAAACTTGGGTGTCGCCGCTGGCGGATTTTTTCCGGCGCTACGGGCGGCATGCGGCCTTGCTGTTGGCTTTGATCGGGCTGTATCGGATTTCGGATATCGTGGCCGGGGTGATTGCCAATGTGTTTTATGCCGATATGGGCTTTAGCAAGGATGAGATTGCGGGCGCGGTGAAAACGTTTGGCGTGCTGATGTCGATTGCGGGCGGCTTTTTCGGCGGGGTGTTGGCGCAGCGTTTTGCTGTGATGCGCATGATGATGCTGGGCGCGGTGTTGGCTTCGGCCACCAATCTGCTGTTTATCCTGCTGTTTTGGCAGGGGCACAATCTGCCCTTCCTCTATCTGGCGGTGGCCTTCGACAATTTGGCGGGCGGGCTGGCCAGCGCGGTGTTTGTGGCCTTCCTCTCTTCGCTCACCAGCATCCGGTTTACCGCGGTGCAATACGCGCTGTTCAGCTCGCTGATGACGCTGCTGCCCAAAACGCTGGGCGGCTATTCGGGCAGCATCGTGAACCAAATCGGTTATGACGGCTTTTTCTTGTTCACCGCGCTGCTGGGCGTGCCGGTGCTCGGGCTGGTGTGGCTGGTGCGGCGCAAGCTGCCTGTGCAGGGCGGGGGATGAGTTTGAGTTGCCCGGCAACCCGCTTTGCTTGTTTTAGCTTCGCAGAAACTCGCTGCGTTGGTTTTAACTTCGTTGAAGCTCACGTTTTCAGGTAGCCTCATCAGCAAAGAGGCTACCTGAAAAACAGTTATCTCATGGCCAATCATTCTTCAGGTAGCCTTTTATGCCGGAGGAAGGCTACCTGAAAACGTGAGCTTCAACGAAGTTAAAACCATCCCGCCAAAATATTCAATAAAAATAGCCTGCTGCATCCGCATTAAACACAGCGCCCGCCTTTTGGTGTAGACTGCGCGCCACTCAGCTATTTTCCCCTAGGAGAACATTGCACCATGTTGAAAAACATCCTCACCGCCGCCGTATTGTCCGCCCTGCTCGGCGCCTGCGCCGCCACCGGCAGCGGCGACGCCATCCCCGCCCAGGCCGACCAGCTCGCCGCGCGCACCAACCAGGCTGCCGCAGCCGTGCGCCAGCGCGAAGCCCAAGAAAACATCATCGCCTACTACGACGCCGACGGCGACCCCGCCGAGCGCGCCATGCCCGGCGGCTACTACCGCATCCTGCTCGGCCGCACTGCCGAAGGCCGCGCCGTGGTGCAGGATTTCTATCAAGACAGCCGCACCAAGCAAATCAGCCCCGTGATCATCGGCAAAGACAGCGAGCTGAAAAACTTCAGCTCCGAAGTGATCGAAGGCCTGGTGGTGTGGTACACCCCCGAAGGGCGGCTCACCAACTTCTCCGAAATCCGCGATGGCAAACAGCTGCGCGCCGGCATGTATAACGAAAACGGCCGCCTCGCCCTCAGCATCGTGGGCGAGCCCGACGAAAAAGAAGGCGTTTTCGAGCTGAACGGCTTCTACGACGACGGCAAGCCCCTGTTTGCCATGCGCGACGACAAAACCGAAAACGGCCTCGTCCGCACTTATTATTACCCCAACGGCAACAAGCTGATGCAAACCACCGGCAAAGACAGCAACGCCAAAACCGAATTCTGGAAAGAAGACGGCAGCAGCGCCACCGCCGCCGACGTGCAAACCCCGATTCGCGACAACCTCCAGCGCGTGAACTATTTGATGAACAAACACCTGCGCTAAAGCCGCCGGTACGGCATAGAGGCTACCTGAAAAATATCCTGCCCCAGGCGGGAACATTTTCAGGTAGCCTCTTTTGCAACCGCTTGCCAGAACGGGACAGTTAGACAAATCGGCCAAGTGCCCACTATGGATTTTTGAAGGGCAAGGCTTTAGAATGCAACCACTAATGGCGGCCGAGCAGGCAGCCGCAAATATTTCCAACCAGATAGGCGGAACACCTATGAATAAACTGTTTTCCATTGCAGCCGCAGCCGTGTTGCTGGCGGCGTGCACCCCTTCAGAAACCAAGCAGCCGGCCGCCGCGGCCGCGGCGGCTTCCGCGGCGGCCAACCATGCCGCCGAGGCGTCGGCACAAGTGCCGGCGCTGGCTCTGCCCGCCGATGTTAAAGAGCTGGAAGCGCTGGCGCAGAAAGCCGTGGCCGGCTACGAGCCTGCCGCCGAAAAACAGATAGTGTATTTCGGCACCGATTCCCAACCCGCCGACAAACCCGTGGCCGGCGGCTTCTACCGCGAAGTGTTGGGCAAAATGCCAGATGGCCGCCTGGTGGTGCAGGATTTCTATCAAGATAACGGCAAACCGCAGATTCTGCCGGCTATTTTGAAGCAGGGCGCCGATGTGAGGAATTTCTCCGCCGAGGTGAACGACGGCCTGGTGGTGTGGGTGGCGGAAGACGGTTCGGTTGTTTCCGCCAGCGATATGTCGGGCGGGCAAACCCGCTCGTGGACGGTGATTTACCGCGACGGCAAGGCTGTCGCCCAAGCGCGCGGTGCCGAGCAAGATGAGCAGGGCGGCGACGCCGTTTTCCTGTATGACGACGGCAAACCGATGATGTGGGGACGGGCGGCAGCCGACGGCAAGAGCCTGCTGCTCGATACCTACTATCCCAACGGCGTTCGGATGAGCAGCACGATTATGCCGAGCAGCGGCGGTGGCGAGCCCATCATTTCGGCTTGGAACCGCGAAGGCAAACCTGTGCCGCTGTCGGAAATCAAAGAGGATTGGGAAACGATGCAGCAAGCCGTTACCCGCATCCAATCATATGTTCAGCAGAGCGAGTCGGTGTTCAGCCCCAGCCAGGCGAATGCCGATGCCTCCGCCGCCCGGCAGGCGCAGTGATTGATCCGGCTGTTTCCCTTCAACACGTATTTTCGTTTTCACCCTAAATAAGGAGTAAGCAAATGTCTCAGTTTGACGTAGTGGTAATCGGTGCAGGCCCCGGCGGATACATTGCCGCCATCCGCGCCGCCCAACTGGGTTTCAAAACCGCCTGTATCGACGCGGGCGTGAACAAGGCCGGCGACGCCCCCGCTTTGGGCGGCACCTGCCTGAACGTGGGCTGCATTCCTTCTAAGGCGCTGTTGCAGTCTTCCGAACATTTCCACGCCGCGCAGCACGATTTTGCCGCGCACGGCATCACCGTGGGCGAGGTGAAGTTCGACGCCGCCAAGATGATCGAGCGCAAAGACGGCATCGTCACCAAGCTCACCGGTGGTATCAAATTCCTGTTTCAAAAGAATAAGGTAACCAGCCTGTTCGGCACTGCCTCCTTCGTGGGCAAAAACGGCGATTTCTGGCAGCTGGAAGTGGACGACCGCGGCGAAAAAACCACCGTGGAAGGCAAGCACATCATTGTGGCCACTGGCTCCACCCCGCGCCCGCTGCCGTTGGTGGACATCGACAATGTAAACGTGTTGGACAACGAAGGCGCGCTGAACCTGACCGAAGTGCCGGCCAAGCTGGGCGTGATCGGCGCCGGCGTGATCGGCCTAGAAATGGGCTCCGTGTGGAACCGCGTGGGCTCGGAAGTAACCATCCTGGAAGCTTCGCCGGTGTTCCTGGCTGCTGCCGACCAGCAGATTGCCAAAGAAGCGTTTAAATACTTCACCCGCGAACAGGGCTTGAAGATCGAGCTGGGTGTGAAGCTGAATAAGATTACCAGCGGTGAAAAAGTGACCGTTGAATTCACCACCGCCAAGGGCGAGGCGCAAACCGCCGAGTTCGACAAGCTCATCGTAGCCATCGGCCGCGTGCCGAACACGCACGGCCTGAACGCCGAAGCCGTGGGCCTACAAAAAGACGACCGCGGCTTCATCGTGGTGGACGGCGAATGCCGCACCAACCTGCCCAATGTGTGGGCCATCGGCGATGTGGTGCGCGGCCCGATGCTGGCGCACAAAGCCAGCGACGAAGGCGTGGCCGTGGCCGAACGCATTGCCGGCCAGAAACCGCATTTGGATTTCAACACCATCCCGTGGGTGATCTACACCGATCCGGAAATCGCCTGGGTGGGCAAAACCGAAGAGCAGCTCAAAGCCGAGGGCGTGGAATACAAAAAAGGCACCTCCGGCTTTGCCGCCAACGGCCGTGCCATGGGCTTGGGCAAGGCCAAAGGCACGGTGAAAATCCTGGCCGACGCCAAAACCGACCGCATCTTGGGTGTGCACATGATCGGCCCGATGGTGAGCGAACTGATCACCGAAGGCGTGGTGGGCATGGAATTTTCCGCCAGCAGCGAAGACATCGCCCGCATCGTGCACGCGCACCCGACCCTGTCGGAAGTGGTGCACGAAGCCGCACTGGCCGTGGACAAACGTGCCCTGCACGGCTAAATCCGTCCGGCCTGCTTTGCCTGAAATAGCGTGCACGGTAGGCTTGGCAGAGTAAAGCAAAGGCTACCTGAAAAATGGTTCAACCGTTTCAGGTAGCCTTTTTGCGTACCCGCCGTTTGCTGCACGGAAAAGGCAGTGGCTACCTGAAACGGAAACGGCCCATATGAAACTGCCTTTGCGCCTTTAGCTTTGCAGAAACCGCACCTTCCTGCGCGAAGACCCCATTTTTCAGGTAGCCTAATCTGTTACAATACGCGCCCTGCAATCCGCGCATTCGATTAAGCAAAAGACAAAAATCATGGAAGCCGAACGCATCAACCTGCTCAACCACACCCTAGCCGACTTGGAAAAACGCAGCGGCGAAATCCGCGTTTATCTCGACTACGACGGCAAAAAAGACCGCCTCGAAGAAGTGGTCGGCCTCTCCGAAGATCCTGAGCTTTGGAACGACCCCAAACGCGCCCAAGAAATCGGCAAAGAGCGCAAAGTGCTCGAAGGCATCGTGCTCACGCTCGACAACATTGCCGGCGGCATCGAAGACAACCGCCTGCTCATTGAGATGGCGCTCGAAGAAAACGACGAAGGCGGTTTTGCCGCCATCGAAGCCGACGTGGCCGCGCTGGAAACGCAAATGGCCGAGCTCGAATTCAAGCGCATGTTCAACCAGCCCGCCGACGTAAACAACTGTTTCATCGACATCACCGCCGGCGCCGGCGGCACCGAAGCCGAAGACTGGGCCGGCATGCTTTTACGCATGTATGTGCGCTACGGCGAGCGCAAAGGCTTCAAAGTGGAAATCATGGAGCAGGACGACGGCGAAATCGCCGGCATCAACCGCGCCACCATCCGCCTTGAAGGCGAATACGCCTACGGCCTCCTGCGCACCGAAACTGGCGTGCACCGCCTCGTGCGCCACTCCCCCTTCGACTCCAACAACAAACGCCACACCTCCTTCGCCTCCGTGTTTGTTTACCCCGAAGTGGACGACAGCTTCGAAATCGAAATCAACCCCGCCGACGTGCGCACCGACACCTACCGCGCCTCCGGCGCCGGCGGCCAGCACATCAACAAAACCGACTCCGCCGTACGCATGACGCACATCCCCACCGGCATCGTCGTGCAATCGCAAAACAGCCGCTCGCAGCACGACAACCGCCGCGTGTGCGAAGAAATGCTGCGCGCCAAACTGTTTGAGCTGGAAATGCGCAAGCGCAACGAAGAAAAACAGGCGCTGGAAGAAGGCAAGGCCGACGTGGGCTGGGGCAGCCAAATCCGCTCCTACGTGCTCGATTCCTCGCGCATCAAAGACCTGCGCACCGGCCACGAAACCGGCAACACCAAAGCCGTGCTCGACGGCGATTTGGACGACTTCATCGAAGCGAGCCTGAAGCAGGGCGTGTGATGGCCGCCGCGTTTGGCGGTGCGGGCATACAAAAGGCTACCTGAAATTTTTAGCTTCGCAGAAACTCCGCTGCGCTGCGTTTTCAGGTAGCCTTTGAGCATAATTGGGCTGCCGCGGCACGGTTGGCAATGTTTGCTTCGGTTTGCTTAGGGAGGATCCGAGGTTTTCAGGTAGCCTGCGGGGAGGTTGAGGCTACCTGAAAACGGTTTACCGGGGATCAATCGCTTGATGGGGCGTGTGTAGACCAAGCATAGAAAAGGCTACCTGAAAATCCGTTTCCGATTTTCAGGTAGCCTTTTGTTGTGCCGCTGCTTAGCGCTGCTGCTTCAGTTGTTTGGCGGCTTCGATGGCGTAGTAGGTGAGGATGCCGTCGGCGCCGGCGCGTTTGAAGGCGAGCAGGCTTTCGAGGATAACCTTGCTGCCGTCGAGCCAGCCGTTTTGGATGGCGGCCTGAAGCATGGCGTATTCGCCGGACACTTGGTAGGCATAGGTGGGCACGCCGAATTGCTCTTTCACGCGGCGCACGATGTCGAGATAGGGCAGGCCGGGTTTCACCATCACCATGTCGGCGCCTTCTTGCAGGTCGAGCGCGATTTCTTGCAGGGCTTCGTTGCTGTTGGCAGGATCCATCTGGTAGGTGCGTTTGTCGGCTTTGCCCAGGTTGGCGGAACTGCCCACGGCATCGCGGAACGGGCCGTAGAAGGCGGAGGCGTATTTGGCGGAGTAGGCCATCAGGCGGGTGTGGATGTGGCCGGCGTCTTCCAGGGCTTCGCGGATGGCGCCGATGCGGCCGTCCATCATGTCGGAGGGGGCGATGACCTGTGCGCCGGCTTCGGCGTGGCACAGGGCTTGTTTGATCAGCACTTCCACGGTTTCGTCGTTCAGCACATAGCCGTGTTCGTCAATCAGGCCGTCTTGGCCGTGGCTGGTATAGGGATCGAGTGCCACGTCGGTCATCACGCCCAATTCGGGGAAACGCCCGCGCAGGGCGCGCACGGTGCGCGGCACGATGCCTTCGGGGTTATAGGCTTCGCTGGCAGTCAAATCTTTGTGCGGCACGGCGGCGGGAAACAGGGCCAGCATGGGAATGCCCAATTCGCAGGCCTGCTCGGCCTGGTGCAATAAGTTATCTAAAGTTTGGCGCTCAATGCCGGGCATGGAGGGGATGGGCTCGTTGACAGAACCTTGCTCCAGCACGAATACGGGGTAGATCAAATCGTCGGTGCTGAGGGCGTGCTCGCGCATCAGGCGGCGGGAAAAATCGTCTCTACGCATGCGGCGCGGGCGGGAAAAGGGTACTTGGCGGTGTGGGAAATTCATGGTTTGCAACCTTAAAAATAGAGTAAGGCGTATTTTACGCCGCTTGCGCGGGAAAGGGCAGCCGGCAGTATGCAAGCTAGGAGAAGGCAGGGGTTGAAATTAAATTTCCTGATAATTTTGATATTTAGGTGGGGTTGGGTGATTTTTTATTTTTTAGTATTTGACAGTTGTAGTTTGGGTAGCGTATAGTTCGCGTCTTCGCTGCTTCCGGGCGCTGAAT